>NZ_CP012201.1:2544566-3816849 GCF_001191005.1 Massilia sp. NR 4-1 | reverse complement strand
CGGGTCGTTGACCATCATGACCAGGATCTTGCCTTTGACTTCGCGGCCCTTGTAATCGTCCCAGCGCTCTTCCGGCGCGTGCACGCCGTAGCCGACGAACAGCAGCGGCGCGCTGAAGGCGATATTGCTGCGGCCACTGGCGGTGCCGAACACGATGTCCTTGCCGGCGATGGGCGTGATGCTCTTGTCGCCCACTTCGAAACGCACCGAGCTTTCCGGCAGCAGCTTGCTGCCCTCGATCTTCACCGATTGGCGGTAGGTGCCGTCGGCCAGCGGCTGCAGGCCGATGGCGGCGGCCTGGGTTTCCAGATAGCTGACGGCCAGGTCGCCGCCGCGCTGGCCGGTGCCGCGTCCTTCCAGCAGGTCGTGGCTGAGGAAGGCCAGGTGGGCGCGCAATGGCGCGGCCTGCACGGTGGGCGCGGCCTGCGCGGCCGCCGGCGCAGCGGCCTGGCTCAGGACAGGGAACAGGGCGGCCAGCAGGGCCGGAAGGGTCTTGCGCATTGCTTCTCCAGTGAAGGGAATGGAAAGGTCAGCCGGCATCTTACCCGATCCGCGATGGCAAAAATGGCTTAGCATACAAGTATCATCTTTTGACAAGGAGGGCGGCATGCAAGTCATCGTGATTACCGGCGCATCCGACGGCATCGGTGCGGAAATGGCGCGCCAGCTGGCGCGGCGCCATGGCAGCGACCTGGCGCTGGTGCTGGCGGCGCGCAACGCCGCCGCCCTGCAGGAGGTGGCGCGCCAGTGCCAGGCGGACGGCGCCCAGGTGCTGGTGCAGGCCACCGACGTCGGCGTGCAGGACGCGTGCCGGCGCCTGATCGCGGCGGCGGCCGAGCGTTTCGGCCGCATCGATGCGCTGATCAATAATGCCGGCCGTTCCGGCCACGCCCTGTTCGAGGACGTGCAGGACCTGGGCTGGTACGAGGACTTGATGCGCGTGAACCTGTGGGGCAGCGTGTGGTGCACCCATGCGGCCCTGCCCTGGCTCAAGCAGTCGCGCGGCCAGGTGGTGGCGGTGGCTTCGCTGGCCGGCCTGGTGGGCGTGCCGGGACGCACCGCCTACGGCGCCAGCAAATTCGCCATGGCCGGCTTTTTCGAGAGCCTGCGCACCGAGCTGAAACCGTACGGGGTGAGCGTCACCACCGCCTATCCGGGCGTGGTGGCGACGCGTATCCGTTATCGCGGCTTCAACGCGGCCGGCGGCGAATTGGGCGCCAGCAGCCTGAAAGAGGAGGCGGCCATGCCGGTGGAGAAATGCGCGGCGCTGATCCTGGCCGGCATGGCGGGACGCAAGCGCGAGGTGGTGATGACGGCCAAGGGCAAGCTGGGACGCTGGCTGAAGCTGATCGCGCCGGGCCTGGTGGAAAACATGGCGCTGGCGGCCGTCAAGGCCGAAGCGCGGCCGCACAGCTGATATTTCCGGGACTGGAAGCGCTGGAAAGAGTAAACTAGAGGCTTTCTGTCGCATTAGGCGATTCGAACAATAATTTTTAAGCGAGTGCCGCCATGACTGCAACAGCTCCAAATCCCGCTCCAACCCTGTTTACCGACCTGAACCTGAGTCCAGCCCTGATCAAGGCCTTGAAGGAGGTCGGCTACGAGTCGCCTTCGCCGATCCAGGCTGCCACCATCCCTTATCTGCTCGACAACCGCGACGTGCTGGGCCAGGCCCAGACCGGCACCGGCAAGACGGCGGCCTTCGCCCTGCCGGTCCTGTCGCGCATCGATACCAAACAGGTCAAACCGCAGGCGCTGGTGCTGGCGCCCACGCGCGAGCTGGCGATCCAGGTGGCTGAAGCCTTCCAGCGCTACGCCGCCCATATCCCGCGCTTCCACGTGCTGCCGATCTACGGCGGCCAAAGCTACGGTCCGCAGCTGTCGGCCCTGCGCCGCGGCGTGCACGTGGTGGTGGGAACGCCCGGCCGCGTGATCGACCATCTGGACAAGGGTTCGCTCGACCTGTCCGAACTGAAAACCCTGGTGCTGGACGAGGCCGACGAAATGCTGCGCATGGGCTTCATCGACGACGTCGAGCGCATCCTGCAGGAGACGCCGGAAACGCGCCAGACCGCGCTGTTCTCGGCCACCATGCCGTCGCAGATCAAGCGCATCGCCACCACCTATCTGCGCAATCCGGCCGAAGTGACCGTGGCCGCCAAGACCGGCACCGCCGAAAACATCCGCCAGCGCTACTGGCTGGTGAGCGGCATGCACAAGCTGGACGCGCTGACCCGCATCCTGGAAGCCGAGCCGTTCGACGGCATGATCATCTTCTCGCGCACCAAACTGGGCACCGAGGAACTGGCCGAACGCCTGCTGGCGCGCGGCTTCTCGGCCGCCGCCATCAACGGCGACATGCAGCAGGCTGCGCGCGAGCGCACCATCGGCCAGCTCAAGGACGGCAAGATCGACATCCTGGTGGCGACCGACGTCGCCGCGCGCGGCCTGGACGTGGAGCGCATCAGCCACGTGATCAACTATGACGTGCCGTACGACGCGGAAAGCTATACCCACCGCATCGGCCGTACCGGCCGCGCCGGCCGCAGCGGCGAGGCGATCCTGTTCATCACCCCGCGCGAGCGCAATCTGCTGAAATCCATCGAGCGCGCCACGCGCCAGCCGATCGGCATGATGGAGCTGCCGACGCTGCAGGCGGTCAACGATGTGCGCATCGCCCGCTTCAAGGACGAGATCACCGAGGTGCTGGCGCAGGGCGGCCTGGACGAGTTCCAGTCGCTGATCGAATCCTACGAGAGCGAGCACAATGTGCCGGCGCTGGAAATCGCGGCGGCCCTGGCCAAGATGGCGCGCGGCAACAAGCCTCTGATGCTGGACAAGAAGCGCGAAACCGGCTGGCACGACGATGGCCGTCCGCCGCGCGAGCAGGGCGACCGTCCCGAGCGCGCCGATCGCGGCGAGCGTCCCGACCGTGGCGAACGCTTCGCCAAGAAGGAGCGCACCCCGCGCGCGCCCGATCCGGGCATGCTGACCTACCGTATTGAAGTGGGCTACCGCCACGGCGTCAAGCCGGGCAATATCGTGGGCGCCATCGCCAACGAGGGCGGCATCGATTCCAAATACATCGGCCGCATCGAAATCTTCGACGATTTCACCGTGCTCGATATGCCGGAGGACTTGAACAGCGAGACCCTGGAGACGCTGGCGGGCATCCGCGTGGCGGGCCAGGCACTGAGCATCAGCCGGGATGGCGAAGCGCCTGCCGTTGCAGCCAAACCCGCCACTGCGGCCAAACCTGCCGCCGCCGCGCCGGCGCCGAAGAAGGCCAAGCCGGCGCCGTCCATCGCACCGCGCGAGGATGACGAAGAGCCGATGTTCGACGAGGCGCCAGCCAAGAAGAAAAAGGAAAAGCCCGGCAAGCTGAATATTCCGATGCGCGCTTACCGCGTGGAGGTGGGCAGCCAGCACGCGGCGACGGCCTCCAATCTGGTGGGCGCCATCGCCAACGAGGCGGGCCTGGAAGCCAAGTTCATCGGCCGTATCGAGATCTTCGACGACCACTCGGTGCTCGAAATGCCGGACGGGATGCCGCCCGATCTGTTCAAGCATCTGGGCAAGGTATGGGTGGGCGGCCAGCAGCTGCGCATCAGCCTCGCCGACAAGATGCCGCCGCAGTCGGAAAAACACACGCCGCCTAAAAAGCCGGCGGCCGGCAAGCCATCGGCGGGCAAGCCTGGCGCCAAGGGCAAGAAGCAGGGCTGACCTTTCGGCTCCCGCGCAGGAAAACCGGCCGCTGGCCGGTTTTTTTTCGCCATGACAGCGGCGGCGCAACGCGCTATGCTGCGGGCTGGCCCGACCACCCGCAAGGATTCCCATGCCGCAGCAAGCCAGCAAGCCCAAGCTCCCCACAGCCGATGCCGTCGTCACCGCCCCGATGGATCTGCAGGACTACCTCGCGCTCAACGGCGCCCCGCCTGCGCGCCGCATCGCCTATGGCAGCGCGCCTTCGCAGTTCGTGGAGCTGTTCAAGCCGGAAGGCGAGGGCCCGTTCCCGGTGGTGGTGCTGATCCATGGCGGCTGTTGGACGGTGGACTTTGGCGGCATCGTGCAGATGCGCAACATGGCCAACGCGCTAGTGGCGCAAGGCGTCGCGGTGTGGAATGTGGAGTACCGCCGTTATGACGAGGCGGGCGGCGGCTATCCCGGCATGTACCAGGACGTCGCCACGGCCATCGACCTGCTCAAGCAGGAAGCTTGCGCCGACCTGGCGCGCGTGGCGGCGGTGGGCCATTCGGCCGGCGGCCATCTGGCGCAGTGGGCCGTCTCGCGCCACAAGCTGCCTTCATGGAGCCCGGCCTACGCCGCCGCGCCGCTGCCGATTCCCGCCGTGATCAGCCTGGGCGGCCTGGCCGACCTGCGCAACGAGGCGGAGCTGATCAAGCGTACCTGCGAGCGCGACACGGCGCAGCTGGCGGGTTCACCCACGTCCGAACGTCCCGACGTCTTCGCCGACACTTCGCCCGCCGAAATGCTGCCAGCCGCGATCCGCACGGTGCTGATCCACGGCGAACTCGATGACATCTCGCCGCCGCAAACGGGTGAAAACTACGCGCGCCGTGCCATCGCGGCCGGCGATACGGCCGAAGTGATCGTCCTGCCCGGCGCCAGCCATTATGATGAAGTGGCGGCCGGCTCGCCCGCCTGGCGCATCGTCGGCGCCGAAATCTGCAAGGCGCTCGGCCTGGAAGGCTGACTTAATATTCGTCGTACTTGCGGGCGTCGCCCTTGACCTGGGCGGCCGGGTACTTGGCACGGTTCAGCGCCATCTTTTCCAGCGCGGCGGCGCGCAGGTCGACGCCGGTCTTGTCGGCCAGCTGCACCAGGTACAGCAGCACGTCGGCCAGCTCGTGGCGGATGCCCTCGCGCTTGCGTTCATCGAGTTCGTCCAGCGCGCCGGTGCGCAGCCACTGGAAATGCTCGACCAGCTCCGCCACTTCCACCGACAGCGCCATCGCCAGGTTCTTCGGCGTGTGGAACTGCTCCCAGTCGCGTTCCGCGGCAAAAGCGCGGGTCAGCCCGCGCAGTTCGTCGAGGGAGTCCTGCCGGCTCATGCTGCCGCCTTGTGCATCAAGGCGCAAGCATCCAGTTCGGCGGTCAGGGCATGCACGTCCGGTTGATCCGGGGTTTCAAAAACGATATCCATCGGCTTTTTTTCAGGTGGCGGGAACAGGCGGCAATGCTATCATCCCTGCGCCGCCCACCGCAGATGGGCGCTTACAAGAGAAAGGGAGAATAATGAAATCGCTAGTATCTCAAGCTGTTGCGCTGACTATCAGTTCCGCGTTCGCAGCGGGCGCCATCAGCGCCCATGCCGCCACCCCCGCCGCTGCCACCGTCGCTACCGCGCGCGCCGACAACGCCTGGCTCAGCGAAGCCGACGCCATGGCGCGTTCGGCCCGCATCTCGAATGTGGCGTATGTACTGGACTTCAAACTCACCGGCGGCGAAAGCTTCAGCGCCACCACCACGCTCAATTTCGACCTGAGCGACGCCAGCCAGGCGCTGACCGTGGACCTGGACCAGGCCACCATCAGCGCGCTCACCGTCAACGGCAAGGCCGTGACGCCGAAATACAATAAATGGTTTATCACCTTGGCGGCGGAAGACCTGCGCCAGGGCCGCAACACCGTCACGGTGGCCTATGAGCGCAAGCACAGCACCAATGGCGAGGGGCTGCACCGCATGGTCGATCCGGCCGATGGCCGTGTCTACACCTACTCCCACTTCGAACCGGCCGCGGCGCACCAGATGTTCGCCTTGTTCGACCAGCCCGACCTGAAGGCGACCTACCAGCTCAGCGTCACCGCGCCGGCCGACTGGCAGGTGGTGTCGATGACGCGCGAAAACTCGGTGCAGGACGTGGACGGCGCCAAGCGCTGGACTTTCCCGGTCTCGAAAAAGCTCAGCGCCTACAACTTCTCCCTGCATGCCGGTCCTTACAAGGTATGGGAAGACAAGACCGGCGCCAAATACCCGATGCGCCTGTTGGCGCGCCAGTCGCTGGCGGCCCAGGTGCAGCCTGAAATCTGGTTCCGCTATACCGCGCAAGGCCTGAAGTTCTTCGACGAATACTTCGGCATCCCTTACCAGTTCGACAAATACGACCAGATCCTGGTGCCCGACTTCCTCTACGGCGCGATGGAAAACGCCGGCGCCGTCACCTTCGGCGAGGCGCGCTTCGTGCACAAGGACGAGATGACGGCCGCTCAGCGCGAGTCGCTGGCCTCGGTCATCATGCACGAGATGGCCCACCAGTGGTTCGGCGACCTGGTGACGATGAAATGGTGGAACGGTCTGTGGCTGAACGAGAGCTTCGCTTCCTTCATGGGTACCCTGGCCACGGCCGAGGCGACCGAATTCAAGAACGGCTGGCAGTCCTTCTACTCGCGCGGCAAGGTCGGCGCCTATGAGCACGACCAGCGCGTGACCACCCACCCGATCGAGGTGCCGGTGCCGTCCACCGCCAATGCCTTCGACAATATCGACGCCATCACCTACGCCAAAGGCGCGTCCACGCTCAAGCAGCTGCGCCACCTGCTGGGCCAGGAAGTGTTCCGCAAGGGCGTGCACAATTACCTGGCCAAGTACTCTTGGCAGAACGCGAAACTGGATGACTTCATCGGCAGCCTCGGTGAAGCGGCCGGCCGCGACCTGGGGCCATGGACCCAGCAATGGCTGTACCAGCCGGGCGTGAACACCATCACCGCCAGCTATACCTGCAAGGGCGGCAAGCTGCAGGAATTCAGCCTGCAGCAAAGCGCGCCGGCCGCCTATCCGGTGCTGCGCGAGCAGCGCGTGCAGGTCGGCCTGTTCGTCAAGCGCGGCGGCCAGCTCAAGCTGGAGCGCCAGCAGGGCGTGACGTACAAGGGGGCCAGCACCGCGGTGCCGGGCCTGGCCGGCGAAGCCTGCCCGGACCTGGTCTATCCGAACTATGAGGATTGGGGCTTTGCCAAGGTGAAGCTGGATGCGCGTTCCTTCGCCACCGCGCGCCAGTCGCTGCGCAAGGTCGATGATCCGCTGCTGCGCGCGATGCTCTGGAATAATCTGTGGGACAGCGTGCGCGATGGCGACCTGCCGCTCAACGATTTCCTGCAGGTGGCGCAGAACAACCTGCCTTACGAGAAGGATTACTCGGTGCTGGGCGATGTGATCGGCAAGGTGGACAAGGCACAGGACTACCTGAACCTGATGGCGCCCGGTTCGGCCTATGCCCGGCGTACCGCGGCCGCGCTGGAAAAGCTGAGCTGGACCCAGGTGCTGGCCAACAAGGGCAATAGCAATTTCCAGCGCCGCTGGTTCGATCTGCATCTGGACGCCGCAGCCAGCCAGCCCGCGCTGGCGCGCCTGGCGGCCATGCTGGATGGCCGCGAAAAAGCCGCTGGCCTGAACATCAGCCAGGACCTGCGCTGGGACATCCTGCGCCACCTGAGCCGCCACAGTTATCCCGGCATTGCCGCCCGCATCGAGGCCGAGCAGGCGCGCGACAATAGCGATAGCGGCCAAGCGGCCGCGCTGGCGGCGCGCGTGGTCAGCCCCGATCCGCAAGTCAAGCAGGAGTGGCTGGCCAGGATCGGCGACCTGCAAAGCAAGCTGCCGTTCTCGCGCATCCGCACCGCCATGGGCGCCATGTATCCGGCCGAGCAGCACGCGCTGAGCGAGCAAAGCGCGGCCGAGCGCCTGCGCCAGCTGCCGCTGCTGGACAAGGCGGCTGGTCCGGTCTTCATGCGCGCCTATGGCGCCAGCATGATTCCGGCCACCTGCACCCCGGCCAGCGTGCAGCGCCTGGCGGCGGCGGTGGAGGACAACAAAGAACTGTCCACAGGCACGCGCCGCGCCCTGCTGCTGGCGCACCAGGAAGATGCGCGCTGCGTGGCGATCCGCCGGGCTTTGACAGTACCATTAAGCTAGGCTTTTCCATCCATCAAATCAATTTCGTCCCCCTATCACGCTAGTCTATAGTTAAAGCGGCGGCAGGGCCGCAAGGCCTCCTAGCCCTGCCCCGTTTCTTAAGGGGACTTCCATGAAAAAGAGCACACTATGCCTGCTCGCCGTTTTGGCCGGCGTCGGGCAGGGGATGGCGTTGGCTGAACCGCCAGCGCAGGACGCCAAACAGCCGGTGGAAACCGTGCGCGTTCCGGGCCAGATCGACCGCATCGATCTGCCGGCAACCAGCTATGGGATGAACGTTACCAACTTCGCTTCCTACCGCGGCAGCTATGATCTGTCCAACGGCCAGGAGCTGTCGCTGATGTCGGGCACGGCCACCATGTATGCGATTCTCGACAATGGCCGCAAAGTGCGCCTGGTCGGCGCCGGCACCGATACTTTCGTGGCCGAGGACCGCAGCATCCATATGCGCCTCTGGCGCGGCACCGACGGCGAAGTGGGCGGCGAACTGCTGCTGGCCCAGCCCGTGGACATGGCCGGATTGGAGGCGCCGCTGCTGCGCGTGGCCATGCACCGCTAGCCTTGCCGTTGTGTAAAGCAGGCCACTCCCTTACACTGTGCCGGCCGGACGCGCATGCGTCCTTACCGGAACAGGAGGGAGTGGATGAAGAAACTGCTGCTGGGCAGTGCCGCCTTGCTGATGGCGGGCAGCGTCTGGGCCGCGCCGCTGCAGGACGTGGCCGAACGCTATACCAAACTGGTGCTGGCCATCGGCCAGCATGACGCCAATTATGTCGATGCCTATTACGGTCCGCCGCAATGGCAGGAAGAGGCGGCGCGCAAGAAGCGCCCGCTGAAGGAGCTGCGCGCCGACGCCGGCGCCACCCTCAAGCTGCTGGCCGGGCAGAAGGGCGCCGACGCCGACGAAACCCTGCGCATCGAATTCCTCAACAAGCAGCTGGCCGCGATGCAGGCCTATATCGATATGCTGGACGGGAAGAAGTTCAGCTTCGATGAAGAGACCGCGCGCCTGTATGACGCCGTCACGCCCCACCATACGCGCGCCTACTACGAAAGCCTGGTCGGCGAAATCGCGCAACTGCTGCCGGGCAGCGCTCCCGTGACCGAGCGCCTGAAAGCCTTCCGCCAGCATTTCGTGATCCCGGCCGACCGTCTGCGCCCGGTGATGGATGCCGCCATCCGTGCCTGCCGCGAACGCACCGCGCCGCATATCGGCCTGCCCGAGCAGGAAAGCTTCACGCTCGAATTCGTCACCGGCAAGCCCTGGTCGGGCTATAACTGGTACAAGGGCCAGTCGCGCAGCCTGATTCAGATCAATACCGAATTCCCCATCTATATCGACCGCGCCGTGGACCTGGGCTGCCACGAAGGCTATCCCGGCCACCATGTCTACAACGCGCTGTTGGAACAGACCCTGGTCAAGGGCAAGGGCTGGGTCGAGTACAGCGTCTATCCGCTGCAATCGCCGATGTCGCTGATCGCCGAAGGCAGCGCCAACTACGGCATCGAGCTGGCCTTCAGCGAGGACGAGCGCCTGGAGTTCGAGCAGAAGGTGCTGTTCCCGCTGGCCGGCCTCGATCCGGCGCTGGCGCCGCAGTATGCGCGCCTGCGCCGCCTGCTGGCGAAACTGAGTTACGCCGATAACGACGCCGCCATGCAATACCTGGATGGCAGCTTCACGCGCGCCCAGACCATCGACTGGTTGGTGAACGTGCAGCTCTACCCGCCGGAAAAATCGGCGCAGCGCGTGCAGTTCTACGACACGGTGCGCAGCTATGTCATCAACTACAACCTGGGCGCCGATCTGGTGAAAGCGTATGTGCAGCGCCACGCCACGGCCAGCGATCCGCAGCAGGCGCGCGCCCAGCGCTGGGCCGCCTTCCGCGCGCTGCTGTCGTCGCCGCGCCTGGCGAGCGGCTTGCGCTGATATGCTTGCATGACGATAGTGTCGCAGTTCGAGCGCGGACTGCGGCGCAATCGTAGCGTGCTTGATCCCGCTTCCCAACATGCGCTAGGATAGTCCGCGAGCCGTTCTCCCCGATACGCGTTACCCCGCTGTGAAAGGTGATGATATGCAGACTTCCTCCGAACCAGGCACGGCGAAGATCGACCGCTGGCAGAAGGACCGGCAGAAACTGTTCAAAGCCATTCCGCCCGAAGGCAAGACGGTGCGTTATCTGGGCAAGAGCTTCCTGGTTTACCCCGACACCTTCTGGCCCTTCACCGACAGCCAGCCGCTGGTGCAGAACCTGCATATCGCGCCCGGCGCCAGCGTGCTCGATGTGGGCACCGGCTCCGGCGTGATCGCCGTCTTCGCCTGCTACGGCGGCGCGGGCCGCGTGCTGGCGCTGGACATCAACCCGGCCGCGGTCAGGAGCGCGCGCCACAACGCGCGGCAGCACGGCTTCGAAAACGTGATGGAAGTGCTCCAGTCCAATCTGTTCGAGCAGGCGGGCGATGAGCAGTTCGACGTCATCACCGCCAATCTGCCTTTCCGCAACAAGGAGGCGCACGATGTGGTGGCGCGCTCGCAATGGGACACCGATTTCCAGACCAACACCCAGTTCTTCCGCCAGGTCGGCAACTACCTGAAGCCGGGCGGCCGCATCTATTTCGCGCATTCGAATTTCGGCGCGGTGGACGAGGTGAAAAAGCTGGCGCAGGAAGCCGGTTTCAGCGTGCGCCTGATGGCGACCGCCAGCGCCGACAAGGCGGAAACCAAGCAGTTCTACGCCTTCCTGATCGAACGCGCCCACGCCGGCGCGCCATAGAGCGGCGGCTGCGATGAAAGCGCTGCTGCAGTCGGTCGCCGCGCTGCGCGCCGTGCCCTCGGCGCCATGGCGCGGCGCGGTGCGGCGGGTGGCGGTGGTGCTGACCAGTTCCCGCTCCGGCTCCAGCCTGTTCAAGAACGTGCTGGCCGGGCATCCCGCCATCGCTTCGCTGGACGGCGAGGCCGAACCCTTCCTGGCCTTGAGCGGCAACGGCTTTGGCTTCAACTCCGACAGCGATGCCCTGCGCAGCCTGAACGACATCGAGACGCTGGCCGATAATATCTTCGACGGCTTGACCGTGGCCGATGCACATTGGGCACCTTTGCCGGAGCTGACGGCGCGCTGGAGCCGCCGCCTGCTGCTGCAGTTTCCCGCCCTGTTCAGCGCGCAGGAGGAGTACCAGCGCATGCTGCGCGCATTGGATGAGGTGCTGGGCCACGCCTGCGCGCGCGCGCGGGCGGCGCCGGAACCGCTGGATGAACAGGAGGTACAGCGCCAGGTTCTGGCGGCCCTGTTCTGGCGCGAACCTTGGCGCGTCGATTATTACGACGGTCATCTGGGACCGGGCGCCAACAAGTATTTCAACGAAGGGGCCAAGATCGAGGAACCGCCCTTCGTGCTGCCGCGTCTGCGCCGGCGCCGTTTCGCGGCCACCGATGCGCAGGACAAGATCCTGCTGTTCAAGACCCCGTCCGACGCTTACCGTCCCGGCCTGTACGAGCAGCTCTTTCCGCGGGCGGCGGTGCGCTACATCCATCTGACGCGCGGTTATGCCCAGTGCGTGAACGGCCTGATGGACGGCTGGCTCTCGCCCACCGGCTTTTTCGCCCATGATCTGCGCCGCGCCGGCGTCTCGCTCGACATCGCCGGCTATTCCGACCAGCTGCCTTTCGGCCGCCATTGGTGGAAGTTCGACTTGCCGCCGGACTGGCATGCGCTCAGCGCCTGCAGCCTGGAGGAAGTGTGCCTGGCGCAGTGGCTGGCCAGCCACCGCGCCATCATCGCCAGCGGCGTGCCGGCGCTGCGCCTGGCGTTCGAGGATTTCATGGCCGATCCGGCCGCCATCATGGGCCGCGCCACGCGCTGGCTGGAGCTGCCGCCGCTGCCTTTGCCGCCCGTGCTGCCGGTGACGATGGCGACCGAGACGCCCGGCGCGGGCCGCTGGCGCAAGCGCCGCCCGCAGTTGCGCGAGCTGGCCGCGCGGCCGGAGGTGGCCAGCCTGATGGATGAACTGGGCTACCGCATGGAAGCGGAGGACTGGCAATGAGACGGCGCTTTCTTGTGCCGTATCTGATGGGCCAGCGCCGCGATGGCCTGGCGCGCGTGGCGCAGCTCGATACGGTGCCGTGGCAGGTGCTGGCGCTGCCCGGCCGCAGCGAAACGAAAATCGCCGACAAGGGGGCGCAGATGGCCAGCATGGGCCAGGTGTATGCCGGACTGGCGGACCAGGTGTGCCGCGCCGTGCAGGCGGGCGAGCAGCCGGTCAGCATTTCCGGCGATTGCATCTCGACCCTGGGCATGCTGGCCGGCCTGCAGCAGGCCGGATGCGAGCCGCGGCGCATCCTGTGGCTGGACGCGCACGGCGATTTCCACACCTGGGGCACGACCCAGACCCAATACCTGGGCGGCATGCCGCTGGCCATGCTGGTGGGACGGCAGGACCGGCGCCAGAACAGCCGCGACGCCATCGAGGCGCTGCGCAAGGCGGTTGGCGTGCGGCCTTATCCGGAGCAGCGCGTGCTGCTGTCGGACGCGCGCGACCTCGATCCGGGCGAGGACGTGGCCCTGCGCGCCTCCGACATCGTGTGCTGCCGCTTCAACGAGATCGAAGGCCACCTGCGGCCCGAGGAAAGCCTGTATGTGCATTTCGATACCGATGTGATGGACGCGGCGGAACTGGCGGCGCTCAAGTACCACGTCGGCCATGGTCCCAGCTATGCCGAAACGGCGGAGCTGTTCCGCCGCCTGGCGCGCTACCCGATTGCGGCGGTCTCGGTTTCGGCCTGGCATGGCGACCGCGATGCGGACGACAGGACGGCGCTGGCTTGCCTGGAGCTGCTGCACCTGCTGCTGCCCGCTTCATAAAGGCCAGTGGCGGGCGGCGATGACGCCGTATTCGCGCAGCAGGTCGAGCACCCGGCCGGCCGCCTCGTCGACGCCGATGCTGCAGGTATCGAGCACCAGCTCCGCCCGCGTGGGCGCCTCGTAGGGCGAGGAAATGCCGGTGAAGTCGGCGATTTCGCCGGCGCGGGCGCGCCGGTACAGGCCTTTGACGTCGCGCTCTTCGCAGGCCGCGACCGGGCAGCGGCAATAGACTTCGAGAAAATCGCCGGCCGGCAGCAGGGCGCGCGCCCGTTCCCGGTCGGCGCGAAAGGGAGAAATGAAGGCTGCCAGCACAATCATGCCTGCTTCGCTGAACAGGCGCGCCGCTTCGGCAGCGCGCCGGATGTTTTCCGCGCGCTCGGCGGGCGCGAAGCCCAGGTCGGAACACAGGCCGTGGCGCACATTGTCGCCATCCAGCACGAAGCTGCGGCAGGCTTGCTGGAACAGGCGCGTTTCGACGGCGCGCGCCACGCTGGATTTGCCGGAACCGGACAGGCCGGTGAACCAGACCACGGCGCTGCGGTGGTTGTTCAGTTGCTCGCGCTGGGCGCGCGTGATGCTGCTGTACTGCCAAACGATGTCGCTGCGGGTCATGGCTCAGACCTTTCTTTTGCGGGGAAAGAAGGGACTTGTTTCGATGGCTGGATCTGCATTTTCAATATACACGGATTGGTTTGCTTTGTCGGGGAGGGCGGCATGCGCACGGTGCTGATCGTGGGCGCCGGTTTTTCCGGCGTGGCGTGCGCGGTACAACTGTTGCGGCAGGCGGCCGCCGCGCCGCGCGAAGCGCTGCGCATCCTGCTGTTGAACCGCAGCCTCGGCATGGCGCGCGGCCTGGCCTACGGCACCAGCAGCGCCGGCCACCTGCTGAATATTCCCGCCAGCGTCATGAGCGCGCTGGACGACGATCCCGGCCACTTCCTGCGCTATGCCCAGGGGCGCGACAGCCGCATCGGCGGCGCCACCTTCGTGCCGCGCAAGCTGTATGGCGATTATCTCGAATGGCTGCTGCGCCAGAGCGAAGAGACGGCGCCGCCGGCGGTGCGGCTGGAGCGCATTGCCGCCCAGGCCGAAGCGCTGCGCGTGGACGCTGGCGGCGCCACCGTGCAGCTGGCCGGCGGCGCCACGCTGCGTGCCGAACGCGTGGTGCTGGCCTTCGGCCATTTCCCCTCGGCCGATCCGCGCGTGGCCGAGATGGGTTTTTACGCCAGCGCGCGCTACCAGCGCGATCCCTGGAACAGCGCGCAGCTGGACAGCCTGCGGCCGGAAGAGCCGGCGCTGCTGCTGGGCAGTGGCTTGACGGCGGTGGACGTCGCCCTCAGCCTGCTGCAGCGCAATCCGGCGCGCCGCATCGAGATGGTGTCGCGCCACGGCCTGCTGCCGCAGGCCCACCGCAGCCTGGCGCTGCCGTCGGCCGCTGCCGGCAGCACCGCCAGCGGCACGCTGCTGCCGGCCATCTGGGGCCAGGCCGCGACCGTGCGCGACCAGCTGCATGGCTTGCGCCAGCATGCGCGCGCGCTGCAGGCGGCCGGCCACGACTGGCGCGCCGCGCTGGCCGCGCTGCGGCCGCATACGCAAGCCATCTGGCAAGCCTGGGACAGCACGCAAAGACGGCGCTTCCTGCGCCATGTACAGCCTTACTGGGACAGCCACCGCCACCGCATGGCGCCCGAGGTGCAGCAGCGCCTGCAGGCGGCCTTGGACAGCGGCGTCCTGCGCGTGCACGCGGCGCGCCTGCTTGGCTATAGCGAGGATGCGGAGAGCGTGCGCGTGCACCTGCAGCCGCGCACCGGCCACGCGGACGCGGCGCGGCAGGAGAGCGCGTCCGCGCTGGCGCTGCGCGTGGCGCGCGTGGTCAATTGCACCGGCCCGGCCGGCCCCGCCGCCTGCGGCAATGCGCTGGTGCGCCAGCTGCTGGAGGACGGGCTGCTGCGCGCCGACACGCTGGGCCTGGGCATCGAAGTGGGGCCGGGCTGCGCGGTGCGCGACGCGGCTGGCCGCTGCGGCAAGGTGCTGCATTACATCGGTCCCTGGCTGAAGGCGGACTACTGGGAGGCCATCGCCGTGCCCGAGCTGCGCCGCTTCGCCCGCCAGATCGCGCAGAATTGCTTGAAAGAACTATAATACGCGGCTTGTCCTTTTGATGCGAAAACAAGCATGCGTTTCCTTTCCCGTCCCTTGCTGGCGCTTGAAGCGTGGGCTGAGCGCCGCAGCGCGCGCCTGAACCGGCCTGCCGCGCCGCTGCTGGCCGCCATCCTCGTTCCTCTGCTCTGCGGCTTGCTGTCGCTGGCCATGGGCCAGGACGATGGCTGGGATATGCGCAACTACCACCTGTACAACGCCTATGCCCTGCTCAATGGCCGCGTCGGCAGCGACATCTCCGCTGCCGGTTTCCAGAGCTATTTCAACCCCACGCTGGACATCCCCTACTACCTGCTGACGCAATGGCTGCCGGCGCCGCTGGCCGGTTTCGTGTTCGGCGTGCTGCATGGCCTGAACTTCCTGCTGGTGCTGGGCATTGCGCGCCAGCTGCTGCAGCGCGAAGCGGTCCGTCCGCGCCTGGCGCTGCTGCTGGCAATGGCGGGCATGCTGGGCGCCGGCTTCCTGTCCGAACTGGGCAACTCCATGGGCGACAATATGACGGCGCTGCCGGTGCTGGCGGCGGTC
Organism: Massilia sp. NR 4-1; assembly: GCF_001191005.1. Taxonomy (NCBI): domain Bacteria; kingdom Pseudomonadati; phylum Pseudomonadota; class Betaproteobacteria; order Burkholderiales; family Oxalobacteraceae; genus Massilia; species Massilia sp. NR 4-1. Next base: position 3,801,379 of record NZ_CP012201.1, on the reverse strand, counting down.
TATCTGCTGCTGCGCGGCTGGGAGACGCTGGCGGCCGCCGATGGCCGCGCCGTCTGCCTGGCGCTGTTCAGCGGCCTGCTCATGGGCTGCGGCGCGGGCCTGAAGCTGACCAATGCCACCTATGCGCTGGCGCTGTGCCTCGCCTTCAGCACGATACCGGCCGCATTCTGGCGGCGCGTGCGCCTGGCCTTCGTCTTCGGCCTCGGCGTCCTGGCCGGCATGGCGGCGACGGCTGGCTGGTGGATGTTCAAGATGTGGCAGCTGTTCGGCAATCCGCTCTACCCGCAGTTCAACAATATCTTCCACAGCCCGCTGGCCATGGAGGGCAGCGTGCTCGATACCGGCTACGTGCCGAAGAATCTGGGCGAGGCCCTGCTGTGGCCTTTCATCTTCACCGCCAATGCCAGCCGCGTGGCCGAGGTGCCGCTCAAGCAGCTGATCTGGCCCATCGTCTATCTGCTCTTCATCGCTTTTGCCTGCGTCTGGCTGTACCAGTGGCTGCGGCGCCGGCACAAGCCGCGCACCGCCGGCTCGCGCGCCGCTTTCGTCTTGCTGTTCTTCGCATTGTCCTATCTGTTCTGGCTCAAGCTGTTCGGCATCTACCGCTATCTGATCCCGATCGAGTTGCTGGCGCCGCTGGCGGTCTGGCTGCTGCTGCAGCGCCTGCTTTCGGACCAGGCCGCGCGCCGCCTGGCGGCCGGCTTGCTGGCCGTCGCCAGCCTGGCGGTGCTGCCCTTCGTCACCTGGGGCCATGCCGGCTGGGCCGGACGCGCCTTCAAGGCCCAGGTGCCCGCGATCGCCAAGCCGGAAACAGCCCTGCTGTTCAATGTGATCCCGCATCCGCCCATGGCCTGGATGGCGCAGTTCTTCCCGCCGCAGATGCCGGTGGTGGCGCTCGGCACCAGCTTCCAGGAGACGCCCGCTTATCTGGCGCGCATCGAGGCGCTGATCGCCAGCCGCCCCGGCCCGCACTATGTGATGCTGCCGGCCGCGCGCAACGAGAAGGAACCGGGCCTGCAGAAGAAGGTCGCCTTGGCGCGCGCGCTGGGCTGGACGGAGAGTGCCGCCGGCTGCGCGCGGCTGGAAAAATTCAGCCAGCGCCTGCGTCTGCAAGTGCAGTACCAGGCCTTGTCCGCGCCGCACCAGGAAGGACAGTTTTGCACGCTGGCGCTGCTGCCCAAGCACCAGGTGGACCTGGCCGCGCAAGACCAGGCCACGCGCGCCGTCGCGCAGCAGCGCTTTACCCTATACCGTTTGCAGCTCGATGCGGCCAGTTGCCGCGGCTATGAGGCGTGGGTGGGTGCCGACCGCTATCCTTACCAGCTGTGCCGCGTGACGCCGCTGCCGCGCTGAGGCGCGGCGGCCGGCCGCGCCTTAGTTGCCGACGCCGGCTTCCTTGAGCAGCTGGCGGTATTCATGCGACTGGCGCACCGCGCCCATCTCGCGCCAGATGGCTTCGGCGCGCGCCGGGTCGCGTTCATACGCCTGGTGGCTGAAGATCAGGTGGAAGACCAGGGTGGCATAGGGCGGCATGGCTTGCTGCACGCGCTCGCGGAAGCGCGGATCCTGCAGCGCCAGGCGGCTGGCTTCGCTGCCCTGCAGCACCGCCACATCGAACATGCCGGAGACCAGCAGGCGCAGCGCATCGTCGGCCGACTTCACCAGCTCGCGCGGCTTGTAGCCGCGTTCGCGCAGCACCGTGGCGATCATATAGCCGGTCTGCACGGCGATCTCGCCGTTCGGGCTGTACAGGGTCTGCCCATCCCAGCGGCCCTGGCCGCCGATGCGCAGGTAGACATAGGCATGGTCTTCGTTGAGGGCGCGCGCGGGATCGGAGCGGCCGTCCGGCAGCAGCGGGAACTGGCCGAGGCGGCGCCGCGCCGGCGAGTCGGCGGCGGCGATCACGCCGTCCACGCGGCCGGAGCGGATCTCTTCCAGGCAGCGCCGCCACGGTTTCGGCGCATACACGAATTGCTCGCCCAGCTGCTTTTCGACACGTTGCAGCAGCTCGAAATTCAAGCCCTTGCCCTTGGGCGTGGTCCACGGCCGCTGCGCCACGTCCTCGAAGCAGAAGGTCAGCGGCGGCGGTGCGGCGCGTGCCGGCAGGCCGGCCAGCAGGGCCAGGCTGGTGAGGACTAGAAGGTAGCGTCGTCTGGCGCGCATTGCCGCTCCGCTCGGTTTGCCATCGGGGCCAGTCTCAAGTATTCACAGCCCCTGATCTGCATCCTAGCATGCCCGCCACACCGGCTGGCAAGACTTCTTTATGCATGGTTTTCCTTAATGGGTGCTTAATTAACAGGAAATATAAGTTGTTAGTAGGTAACATCAGTGTTCCCTCTTGCACAATGGCAAGCTGCCCCCTACCATCGGTCTCGCCCTTATTTTCCTGTAATAATCCGGCACGGTCGGGCCAGCTTCCAGCGCGCCTATATTCCCGATCGTTTAATCAAAAATAAAAACAATCGCATTTAAAGTGCGAACCCGAAGAGAATCGTATTAATGCCTCATAGAAATGCATTCCATAAAGATGAGGGGAAATGCCGCGCCACGCGGGCGGTGCTGGACCGGCTGGGCGATAAATGGAGCTTCACAATAGTCAGCTGCCTATGCCAAGGCCCGCTGCGCTTCAATGAGATCCGGCGCGGCATCGGCGTGATTTCGCAGCGCATGCTGACCCTGACCTTGCGCGGCCTGGAACGCGACGGCCTGGTGGTGCGCACGGTGTATCCCACCGTGCCGCCCGGCGTCGAATACGCGCTCACCGAGTTGGGGCATAGCCTGCTCAAGCCCATGGTGGGCCTGGTCGAGTGGGCCTATGAACACCAGGACCAGGTACACACGGCGCGCAACCGCTTTGACGAGAAAAGCAAGCGTTCCAGCGCGCCGGCGGTGGGGATTACCCATGGCCGGCGAAATTAGTAATTAGTAATAATGATTATTAATAGGTAACATTCTTGTGCCTTCTTGTTGAATGGCGGCAAGCTCAATACCATCGTTTTTCTTTATTGCCCAAAAGGAGAAGCGATGAATCATCTCAGTGTCCGGCAGCGCATGCTGGCCGGCTTCGGCATCTTGATGTTATTGCTGACCAGTATTTCCGCGCTGAGCCTGTACAGCTTATATACGCTGAACGAGAATCTGAAAAGCATCGTCAATATTAATAATGTCGAAGCCCGGCTGGCCGCCACGCTGGCGACGACGGTGCAGGACCGCGCCATCGCCATCCGCAACCTCGCCCTCTTGAGCGACGAGGCGCAGCGGCGCGCCGAAGTCGAGCGCGTGCGCAAGCAGGAAGCCTTGTATGCCGAGACCTATGCCCAGCTGGGCAGGATGTTCCACGAGGATGCGAATACCTTGCCCGAGGAGTTGCGCCTCTACAACGCATTGAAGAGCGTGGCGGCGGACAGCCTGCCATCCTTCCATCAAGCCATGGCGCTGGGCATGGCGGGCGACCGCGACGGCGCCACGGCCCTGCTGGTGGGCGAGATGCGGCGCGGCCAGCGCGCCTGGCTGGCCGCCACCGGTGAGCTGCAGGCCATGGAGGACAAGCTCAATGCCGAAACCGGCGTGGCCGCCACCGCCCATGCCGAATCGTCCAGCGTCCTGATCATGCTGCTGGGCGGGATCGCCATCGGCTGCGGCCTGCTGACGGGCTGGCTGGTCACGCGCAGCCTGCTGCGCCAGCTCGGTGGCGAACCGGCCCTGGCGCAGGAAGTGGCGCGCCAGATCGCCGATGGCAATCTGGGCGTGGCCGTGCCCCTGTCCGGCGCGCGCGACAGCCTGATGGCTTCGCTTGAATCGATGCGCCGCCAACTGAACACCATGGTGTCCGGCATCATCCAGTCGGCCAATACGATTGCCGTGGCGGCCGATGAAATTGCCCAGGGCAATGCCGACCTGTCGCAGCGCACCGAGGAACAGGCGGCCTCGCTGGAGGAAACCGCGTCCAGCATGGAAGAGCTGACCACCACCGTGCGCCAGAACGCCGACAATGCGCGCAGCGGCAATGCGCTGGTGCAGAACGCGGCCGACGTCGCCGCCAGCGGCGGCCAGGTGGTGCAGCGCGTGGTGGCGACCATGCAGGATATCGCCGCCAGCTCGGCCCAGGTGACGGAGATCATCGCCGTGATCGAAGGCATCGCCTTCCAGACCAATATCCTGGCCTTGAACGCCGCCGTGGAAGCGGCGCGTGCCGGCGAGCAGGGACGCGGCTTTGCCGTGGTGGCCGGCGAGGTGCGCACCCTGGCCCAGCGCAGCGCCACCGCGGCGCGCGAGATCAAGGAGCTGATCGGCGCCTCGGCCAGCCATGTGGCGGGCGGTTCGCAGCTGGTCGAGACGGCCGGCCGCACCATGGCTGAGGTGGTGCAGGCGGTGGGCAAGGTGCAACACATCATCGGCGACGTCAGCGCCGCCTCGCACGAGCAGAGCGCGGGCATCGAGCAGATCAATACGGCCATCGTGCAGATGGACGCGGTCACGCAGCAGAACGCGGCGCTGGTGGAGCAGGCGACGGCGGCGGCGCAAGCCTTGTCGGCGCAGGCGCAGGGCCTGCGCGCGGCGGTGGCGCGCTTTACCGTGGTGGAGGAGCGCGCCGGCGTGCCGGCGCGGCTGGTGCTGCCGCCGCGCCAGCGGCCGGCCGCAAGGCGCGGCTTGCGGGCCGCGCCGGGTGTGGCGTAAGGACGAGCGCCCAGGGCGCGGCTCAGCGCCCGCCGTGCTTGCGGTCAGCAGCGCCGCGCGCCACCTTGCCGGTCTTGAAGCCGGTGTTTCCTATGAAGATTAATTTATGCAAGTCATATCGCCCCTGGCGAACTATAGTGAAACAGGGCGGCGCTTCGCCGTCCGCAACCAAGGGGGATGCCATGACACGCAAATACATTGATTGCCGCGACTTTCCCAGCGATGCCCATTGCACCGTCGCCATTTCGGCCGACGATGAAGATGAGCTGCTGGCCGTCGCCGTGCAGCACGCCGTGAGTGTGCACCAGCACACGGACAGCCCGGAGCTGCGCCAGCAAATCCGTACCATGATGAAGGACGGCATGCCGGCCGAGCATGCGCTGCCGGGTGCCGCCGCGCAGAGCGGCCAGGATAGCAGCCGCCCGCTGCCGCACTAGCGCGTGCCGCCACGCGGCGCCTGCCATGCCAGCCAGCCAGCCCGGCTGGCATTTTTTTTGGGCAGCGTCCGAGGAAGCCTTCTAGTGGCTTGCGGCGGCGGCGTGGTATAAATCCCCCCTCGCGTTTTTGCCAGCCTCGAATGACAAGTATGGAGTTTCCTGCCGCCGGATCGCCGATCCGCATTCTGATCGTGGACGACCATCCCTTGCTGCGCGCGGGGTTGGCGGAAACGATCGCCAGCCAGCCCGATATGTGCGTGGCGGGCGAGGCGGAAAACGGCGTGCAGGCGCTGGCCATGTATCCGCTCTGCCGTCCCGACGTGACGGTGATGGACATCGCCATGCCGGAAATGTGCGGGGTCACGGCCCTGCTGGCGATCCGCCGCGATTTTCCGGCGGCGCGCATCGTGATGCTGACCACCTACAAAGGCGATGCCCAGATTCAGCGCGCCGTGCAGGGCGGCGCGGCCGGCTTTCTGCTGAAAAGCAGCTTGCGCCGGGATCTGCTCGACACCATCCGCGCCGTGCATGCGGGCCAGCGCCGCATTCCTTCCGAAATCGCGATGGAGCTGGCCGAGCATATGGGCCGCGGCCTGCTGAGCGAGCGTGAAGCCGAAGTGCTGTGCAGCGCGGCGGCCGGCAATTCCAACAAGCGCATCGCGCTGCATCTCGCCATCTCCGAGGAAACGGTGAAGGCGCATATGCGCACCATCCTCGCCAAGCTGGGCGCCAACGACCGTACGCATGCCGTCACCATCGCGTTCAAGCGCGGCATGATCACGCTTTAGTTTCCACGCCGCGCCGTCACGGCGAGGACCGCCAGAAGCAGGCAGGGCAGCAGCAGCGCCGCCATGCCGTGGCGGCTGACCGCCAGCGCGCCGCCGAAAGCGCCCGCCGCGAAACTGAGCACGGGCCACAGCAGCTTCATTTGGTCCGCCGGACGCGCCGTGCCCGGGCTGCGCGCCGCATCGATGGCGTCGATCACCAGCTGGGTCACATTGCCGGTCATGACCGTGGTGGCGGCCAGTTGCGGCAGCAGCAGCTTGCCGTAGGCGTTCTGCACGCCCATGGCCGCCGTGCACAGCAAGCCGCTCAGCATGACCAGCGGCGCGTCGCTGCTGCGGATCGGCGCGGCCAGCCAGCCGCAGATGGCCGCCGCCAGCAGCAGCCCCAGTTGCAGCAGCAGGGCGCGCCGCAGCGCATTGCCGCCCGGGCGCTGCCAGCGCAGCACCAGCAGATGGCACAGCGCCACGGCGGCGATAAAGGCCGGGAAGGCCAGGAGCTTGAGCTGCACATCGTGATGCGGCTCGACCAGCGCCCGTCCCAGCAGCACGAAGTTGCCGGTGACGTGGGCGGTGAACAGGCCAAACAGCGCGATAAAGCCGGCCGTGTCCACATAGCCCGCGAGGAAGCTCAGCGTGCCGGCGCACCAGCGGGCGCTGGCCGGCTGGCCGTTGCAAGCAGGGGGGCTCTTTCCTGCAGGTGCGGCCGGCGGAAGCATATCGGCGCTGCCTCGCTGGCCATCGCCGTCTTCGGGCGAGCTGCCTGGCGCAACGCTGCCGGGTGGGGAAATGGCGGCCATCTCAGCGTCCCTCCTGAGGCGTGCGCAGGTCATGCCAGGCCACCAGCAGGAAAGCGCCGGCCAGGCCCAGATGCTCATAGAAGCTGTTGGCCGCCATGAAGCGCTCCATGCCCTGCATCTGCCAATAGCGGTTGGCGACGCAGGTGGCGGCCACGGTGAACAGGGCCAGTCCCAATGCGCCCAGCCAGCGCAGGCGGCCGCTGAGCACCAGCAGCGCCGCGCCCAGCTCGCCCAGAATGACGGCTGCCGCCAGCGGGGCTGCGGGCGACAGGCCGAAATGCTGCATTTCGGCGACGGCGCCGCCGAAATCCGTCAGCTTGTTCAGGCCACCCTGCAGATAGGCGGCGCACAACAGTAACAGTCCCAGCCAGTGCAGGGCCGGCGCCGTGGCCCACACGCGCCAGCGCGGCGGCGTGCGGGTGGGATGGGCGCTTGGCGCAGGTTTCATCACGCCGGCCATCAGACAGCCCAGCAGGCGCAGCCCAGGGCGCCCCAGAAGCTTTTCAGGTCGGCCACGGGCAGGCTGCGCGTCCAAGCCGTGGCGTGCTGGTGGCCGTGCACATTGCACTGGCGCGAGCAGCCGCAAGCCGCTGCCTGCGCGGCCTTGTTGTGTACATGGCCTGCCGCGCCGCGTCCCGCGAAGGACAGGCTGCCATTGCTGCCCCAGGCGCCATAGCCGCCGTAGTTGCGCACCGGCGACCAGTCGGGCATGGCCGGCGGCAGTGGCGTGTCGTGGCTGGCGAAGGGGCCGGCGGCATACACCACCTTGCCGCCCACCATGGTCAGCAGCGAGGACGTGTCGGCGATATCGCTTTCGGCGCAGGCGAAGAAGTCGCGGTCGGGCACAACCAGGTCGGCCAGCTGGCCCACGGCGATGCGGCCCTTCTTGCCTTCCTCATTGGAGAACCAGGTCACGTTCTCGGTCCACATGCGCAGCGCCGTTTCGCGGTCCAGGCAATTGCGCTGCGGGTAGAGGCGCAGGCCGCCCACGGTCTTGCCGCTGACCAGCCAGGCCAGCGACACCCAGGGATTGTAGGAAGCGACGCGGGTGGCATCCGTTCCCGCCGACACCTTGACGCCCGCTTCCAGAATCTTCTTCACCGGCGGCGTTGCCTCGGCCACCGCGGCGCCGTAGCGCTCGACGAAATACTCGCCCTGATACGCCATGCGGTGCTGCACGGCGATGCCGCCGCCCAGGGCCGCGATGCGGTCGATCGACTCCGGTGAAATGGTTTCCGCGTGGTCGAAGAACCAGTTCAGCCCCTGCAGCGGAATCTCCTGGTTGACGCGTTCGAACACATCGAGGGCGCGGCTGATGGTCTCGTCGTAGGTGGCGTGCATGCGCCACGGCCAGCGGTTCTGCGCCAGGATGCGCACCACGCCTTCCAGGTCGTCTTCCATCGATTCCGGCATATCGGGACGCGGTTCGCGGAAGTCCTCGAAGTCGGCGGCGGAGAAGGTCAGCATCTCGCCCGCGCCGTTGTGGCGGAAGTAGTCGTCGCCCTGCTGGTATTTGACGCTGGAGGTCCAGTTCAGGAAGTCTTCCTTCTCCTGCTTGGGTTTCTGCGTGAACAGGTTGTAGGCCAGGCGCACGGTCAACTGTCCCGCATCGGACAATTGCTGGATGACCTGGTAATCCTCGGGATAATTCTGGAAGCCGCCGCCCGCATCGATGGCGCCGGTCACGCCCAGGCGGTTCAGCTCGCGCATGAAATGGCGCGTGGAATTGAGCTGGTATTCAGGCGGCAGCTTCGGCCCTTTCGCCAGCGTGGCGTAGAGGATGGCCGCATTCGGCTTGGCCAGCAGCAGGCCGGTCGGATTGCCCGCGCTGTCGCGCAGAATCCGGCCGCCCGGCGGCTCCGGCGTGTTTTTGTCGTAGCCCACGGCGCGCAGCGCGGCGCCATTCAGCAGCGCGCGGTCATACAGGTGCAGGATGAAGACCGGCGTATCGGGCGCCACGGCGTTCAATTCCTCGATGGTCGGCAGGCGTTTTTCCACGAACTGGTGCTCGGTGAAGCCGCCCACCACGCGCACCCATTGCGGCGCCGGCGTGATGGCGACCTGCTGGCGCAGCATGGCCATGGCGTCGGCCAGGCTGCGCACGCCGTCCCAGCGCAGCTCCATATTGAAATTCAGGCCGCCGCGGATGATGTGCAGGTGGTTGTCGATCAGGCCGGGCAGCACGCGCCGTCCCTGCAGGTCGATCCTGGCGGTGGCGGGACCGGCCAGCGCCAGGATCTCCTGCGCGCTGCCCACATGGGTAAAGCGGCCGTCGCGGATGGCCACCGCGTCGGCCTGGGGATTGCTGCGGTCCAGGGTGGTGAATTGGCCCCGGTAGAGGATGAGGTCTGGATGGCTGGGAGTATTCATGTACTGCTCCGAAAAGGTGAATCTGCTGGCACCGGGCGATGGCCGGTGCGGCTTGCACTGGCTCAGGCAGAGCGCTTGCTGTCGTCTTTCTTGTCCGCCGTCGGCAGCTCGCCGAAGCAATGCGGTTTGACCTGTTCACTGAACCAGGAAACCTGGCCGTCCTGCGGCTTGAACCACTGCTTGGCCAGCGGCGGCAATTGTTCGCCCAGCAGGATGCCGAGCAGGCCGATGAGGGCGACCACCGGCGGCGCGGGCGAGCGCACATTCAGTACGCCATAGATTAAACCCACCAGCAGGCCGGCGGCGAGGGATGCGATATAAATTTTCATGGGTGTTGTCCCGAGTGAAAAGGGCTGCGGCCCTTCACCGCCGCAGCCCTTTGCATCAGCCTTCCTTGGCGTGGAACATGGTCTGGGCGTAGATGATGCCCAGGCCGTAGGCGCCGCCGAATTTCTTGGCGATGCCGGTGGTCAGCTCATAGCTGTCGGTGCGCGCCCAGTCGCGCTGCAGTTCCAGCAGATACTGCAGCGAGGTCATGGGACGCGCGCCAGCCTGGATCATGCGCTGCATGGCGCTTTCGTGGGCTTCGGCCGAGACGTCGCCGCAGGCATCCGAAATCACGTACACCTCGAAACCCTGGTCCAGGGCCGACAGGGCCGGGCCAACGATGCAGACCGAAGTCCACAGGCCGGCCAGCACGATGCGTTTCTTGCCGATGGCGTTGACGCGGGCGATCACATTCGCGTCTTCCCAGGTGTTCATGGAAGTGCGGTCAGTGATTTCAGCACCCGGAAACGCATCCTTGATTTCGTCGAAGACCGGGCCGGAGAAGCTCTTCTCGGCCACGGTGGTGACGATGGCCGATACCTTGAAGCCGGCGGCGGCATGCGCCACCAGGGCGGCGTTGTTGCGCAGCGAAACGGCGTCGATCGAATGGGTGGCGAAAGCCATCTGCGACTGGTGGTCGATCATGATCAGGGTGTGGTCCTGCGGCGACAGCAGCAGGGCGCCGGGAGTAGGGGTGGCTTTGATGGTCATGGTGTTGATCCTTTCGGTTGAAAAAATGGTGGCTTACCAGAGAGTGCGCTGGTTCTCCAGCGCGGCGTGCACGCCTGCGCCATAGGCTTTGTCGGCCTTGGCGCAGTTGTCGATATGCCTTTGCTGGAGATGTGCCGGCACGCCGTTCAGGGCGCGCGCGGTGTTGTCGAACAGGGTCTGGCGCTGCGCCTGCGTCATCAGCTGGAACAGGGCGCGCGGCTGGCTGTAATAGTCCTCGTCGGCGCGGTGGTTCCAGTTGGCGGCATCGCCCTGCAGGGCCAGCGGCGGCTCGGCAAACGAAGGTTGCTGCTGCCACTCGCCCTTGGAATTGGGCTCATAGCCGATGGCACCGCCATGGTTGCCGTCGCTGCGCATGGCGCCGTCGCGGTGATAGCTGTGGAAGGGGCACTTCGGCGCGTTCACCGGAATCTGGTGATGGTTCACGCCCAGGCGGTAGCGTTGCGCATCGCCATATGCGAACAGGCGCGATTGCAGCATGCGGTCGGGCGAAAAGGAAATGCCCGGCACCACATTGGCCGGCGTGAAAGCGGCCTGCTCGACGTCGGCGAAGTAGTTGTCCGGATTGCGGTTCAGCTCCAGCACGCCCACCTCGATCAGGGGATAGTCCTGGTGCGGCCAGACCTTGGTCAGATCGAAGGGATTGAAGCGGTAGCCGGCCGCATCGGCTTCCGGCATCACCTGCACCTGCAGCTTCCAGCGCGGATAGTCGCCGCGCTCGATGCTCTCGTACAGATCGCGCTGCGAGCTTTCGCGGTCGCGCGCGATGACGGCCTGCGCCTCCTCGTCGCTCAGGTTGCGGATGCCTTGCTGGCACTGGAAATGGAACTTGACCCAGAAGCGCTCGTTGGCCGCGTTGATGAAGCTGAAAGTGTGGCTGCCGAAACCGTGCATATGGCGGTAGGACGCCGGGATGCCGCGTTCGCTCATCAGGATCGTCACCTGATGCAGCGCTTCCGGCAGCAGGGTCCAGTAGTCCCAGTTGCTTTCCGCGCTGCGCAGGTTGGTGCGCGGATCGCGCTTTACGGCGTGATTCAGGTCCGGGAACTTCAGCGGGTCGCGCATGAAGAACACCGGCGTGTTATTGCCCACCACGTCCCAGTTGCCTTGCTCGGTGTAGAACTTGACGGCGAAGCCACGGATATCGCGTTCCGCATCGGCTGCGCCGCGTTCGCCCGCCACCGTGGAAAAGCGCAGGAACACGTCCGTCTTCTTGCCCACTTGCGAGAACAGCGCCGCCTTGCTGAAGCGCGTGATGTCCTGCGTCACGGCAAAGGTGCCGAAAGCGCCGGAACCCTTGGCGTGCATGCGGCGCTCCGGAATCACCTCGCGGTGGAAGTGCGCCAGCTTTTCCAGATGCCAGACATCCTGCAGCAGCATCGGGCCGCGCGGGCCGGCGGTCTGCACGTTCTGGTTATCGGCAACCGGCGCGCCGGCTGCCGTGGTCAAAAGCTTGTTCATTGCTTAGGCCTTGCTCAGTTCTTGATAAAAGCCAGCATATCGGCGTTCAGCTTGTCCTTGTGGGTGTCGGTCAGGCCGTGCGGCGCGCCTGGGTAGACCAGCAGGGTGGCATTCTTCACCAGCTTGGCGGCGGCGCGGCCGGCGGCGTCGATCGGCACGATCTGGTCATCGTCGCCATGCACGATCAGGGTCGGTACGTCGATCTTTTTCAGGTCTTCGGTGAAGTCGGTTTCCGAGAAAGCCTTGATGCAGTCGAAGGTGTTTTTATGGCCGGCTTGCATGCCTTGTGCCCACCAGGAGTTGATCAGGCCCTGCGACACTTTCGCGCCGGGACGGTTGAAGCCGAAGAAGGGGCCGCCGGCGATATCCAGATAGAGCTGGGCGCGGTCGGCCAGCGAACCGGCGCGGATGCCGTCGAACACCGACATCGGCAGGCCGCCCGGATTGTTCGCCGTTTTCAGCATCTGTGGCGGCACGGCCGAGATCAGACCGGCCTTCGCCACGCGCTTGCTGCCATGGCGGCCGATATAGCGCACCACCTCACCGCCGCCGGTGGAGAAGCCGAACAGCACCGCGTTTTTCAGATCCAGATGCTCGATCACCTGGGCCAGGTCGTCGGCGTAGTGGTCCATATCGTTGCCATCCCAAGGCTGGCTGGAACGGCCGTGGCCACGGCGGTCGTGCGCGATGCAGCGATAACCCTGGCTCGCCAGGAAGATCATCTGCGATTCCCAGCTGTCAGAATTCAGCGGCCAGCCGTGGCTGAAGACGATGGGCTGGCCATTACGCGGCCCCCAATCCTTGTAATACAGTTCAACGCCGTCGCGGGTGGTGATGGTGCCCATATGTTGTGATCCTTTCAGGTTGGCGGAAGTCTTGGCCTTGGCGGCCGGTGCGGCGCTGGCCGCGAACGGCGTGCTGACGGCAACGGCGGCCCCCGCCGCCGCGCCCATCAGAACGTTGCGGCGGCGGCTGTCCACTGGCTGATTCGAGTCAGTCATTTTTATCTTTCTACGAGTTGAAGGGAGTAGCGCTAGCTGCGCTCAGAATAGCCACGCGCAGGACGACTGGAATCGGCCGGAAGAGTGAAACCATCCTACCTCGATCGAGGGAGGCGGCGCGCGCAACAGGCCGCCGCGTATTGCGTGCCTTGCACTAGAATCTGGTCCACACTATTTTTATTGTTGTGAAGAATCCATGAAATCCAAAATACTGCTGGCATTGCCCCTTCTTTTCGCGCTGCAAAGCGCCTTGGCCACGACCCAATGTCCGCCCGGAGCCGAAAAGTGCGGGCCGAATCCCTTCTATCCCCTAATCATTGCATTTACCCAGGTTTGCGCAGAAAAGTACCCGGAGCAAGCCGCACGCATCCAGGCACAGCTGGACATGCTGACGGCCGAAGACCCAGCCGCCTATGCCAAGCTGAAAGCCGACCCCAAGTTTTTGAAAACCCTGGATAAAATGCGGCAACAAGTTGCGGCAATGCCGCCCGACGAGCTGCGCCAGGAATGCCTAGGCCGTCGCGACAAATAGCCTTCCGTTTGCGCCAAATCAAACAATGTCCCCCCTGGTGTCGGGCGGCCCCGCCTGGCACCAGGGGGGACATTGCTTAAGGCAGATCAAAGGATGGGGCGGTAGGCTTGAAGTAAGATGAATTTTTTGCTTTGGAATGGAGGCGGTATGGCTTGGTCGCGACGGGATTGGATGCTGCGGGGCGCCGGTTTGGCGGCATTGGCGGCTTTGCCTTTGGCGCGGGCGGCGAAGGCGCCGGTGGCGTTCGAGGTGTGGAAGGATCCGCGCTGCGGCTGCTGCCAGGATTGGATCGCGCATATGGAGCAGAACGGCTTCAAGGCGAAGGTGTATCAGGAGGGCAATGAGGCGGCGCGCGCCCGTCTCGGCCTGGCGCCGCGCTACGGTTCCTGCCACACGGCGCTGGTGGGCGGCTATGTGGTCGAGGGCCATGTGCCGGCCAGCGATGTGCTGCGGCTGCTGCAGACCAAGCCGGCGGCGCTGGGCCTGGCGGTGCCGGGCATGCCGGTCGGTTCGCCCGGCATGGATGGTCCGGCCTATGGCGGCCGGCGCGATAAGTATGATGTGCTGCTGGTGCGTAAGGACGGCGCCAGCACGGTCTTCCGCAGCGTGGCCTAAGCGGCGTTTCAGCGGCTCATTTTGACGGGGCCGATGTCGCGCGCGAAGAACAGCACGTCCCAGTGCTGCCCGAGCTTGCCCAGCGGCTGGGTGGCATAGTCGAAGGTGAACTGGGGCAGGTCGACGACGCTGCTGCTGGTCACGCCGACGATGGGTGCGCTGGCGCTGCGCGCCAGCTGGTATTCGAGGCTGCCACGCTCGGGTTGGGGCACGCGGCCGATCTGCATATTGGTGTAGTCGAGGAACCTGCCTTCGGCGGTGCTGAATTGCACGGCCTTGTATTGCGCGCCCCAGCGGCGGTGCATGACTTCACCCGATTGCAGAATCCCGGGCGCCGGTTCGAAGCCGCGCGCGATGTGGAAGGTGTGGCCCCACACGACCGCTTTCTTGCCGGGGAAAAGGCGCTCGGCCAGCCAGATGGCGTTATCGCCCATCTGGTTGTCGCGCTGGTAGTTCATATTATCGCTCCAGTAGGTGGTGGCTTGCGCCTGCACGCTTTTCACCACCTGGCACCACCATCCGGCGCTGTGGATGGCCGCTTCGCTGGAGGCGCACAGGGCGCTGTTCAATGCGGCATTGTGGCGCTGGAAGCCGGCCTGGATGCCGGCCGGGGGCGCCGCGCGCTGCATGGCGAACAGGGGCTGGGCGGCCTGGGCATACGCGTCCCAGTCCTGACCGCTGGCCAGCGCCGGCTGGCTTTTCTGCAGGAAGGCTTGCAGCTGCTTGAGCAGTTCGGTTTGCGACAGCAGGCCGCTGTGCTGGCTGTCGAAGCCGGCCAGGGCAAGCGGCTTGCCGCCGGTTTTTTGCTGCTGCACATATTGCAGCACGGCGCGCCCTTCGGCACTGTTGGCGTACATGAAGAAGATATTGCCGGGCGCCATATCGTCCAGCTTCTCGCCCTGCTCCATGCGCCGCACGATCTGGCCGACGTCGAAGAAGCCGCTCTCCAGGATCAGCACGTCGAAGCCGAGGCGCTCATGCAGAAAGCGCAGCAGGCGCAGTTTCAGCTGGAATTCGCCGCGTCCGCCATGGTTTTGTTCGCCCAGGCCGACGATGCGCGCATTGCCGACGGCATCGGCGAAGGGCTGCAGGTCGCGGAAGTCGTCGTGGGCGGGATCGCTGCTGGCTACCGGCCATTGTTGCAGCCTGGGAGGCAGGTCGGCGGCGCTGGCGTGCAGGGCCAGCATCAGCGCAAGGGCGAGGCAGGAGCGGGCAGCGAACATGCGGTCTCCATGGCTTTGACTGTGTGTACCAATCATAGACCAATTTCTTGCCAATGCAACAGCAACGAGTCTTGCGCTTAAGCGGCCGGCTTTTCCCCGGGCGCGTGGGCCTGGCGTGGGTCGCAGCCTGCAATCAGGCGTGCCGCCGCCTGGGGATGGTCCTGCTGCGGATGATAGATCCACAGCACGGCCGCATCGATCAGCACGTGCAGCAGCATGGGCAGCAGCAGGCTGCCAGAGAGCAGGGTCAGCAACCCGAACATCAGTCCCGCCAGCGTAGTGCGCAGCACGCCCGCCACGCCCTGGTACGAGTGGCCGAGGCCGAACGCCAGCGAGATCAACAGCCAGGCGCCCGCCAGATTCAGGGACAGGCCGCCTGCCATCTGCCCCGTCAGAAAGTGCAGCAGGAAGCCGCGGAACATCAGTTCCTCGCACACCCCGGCAGTCAGGCTGAGTAGCAGCCACCAGCGCCGTTCCTGGGGCGAGACGGGCAGCAGGAAGTGCAGATAGTCCACCGCTGACGCATATTTCAGCCGCAGGCGCGGGTGGACGCGGCATTGCAGGGCGGGCGCCAGCGCCAGCCCGAAATACAGCAGCAGGACGGCGGCGGCCAGTGCGCGCGCCCAGGGACTGTCCCATAACCAGCCCAGGCCGCTGCGCACCGGCGGCAGGTGGAACAGGTCGAGCGGCCAGGCCAGGGCCAGCGCCGCCAGCGCCAGCAGCCACCACATGACGATGCCGCACCGCGCCACGGCCAGGCGCGCCGCCGAGCTGCTGAAGCGTTTCAGGCGGCGCGCGCCCGGCTGTTCCCAAGCCGCCAGCACCAGCACGGCAATCACGAAGGCCCACTGCAAAAGCGCGGGCGCGAACTCGGCAAGATTCATGGCAGCTTTCTTTGTATGTGAATGTGAATTCACTTTCGCATATAAATGAAAAAAAAGTCTATACTTGGCCATGCCCAAAGAAATCCCCATCCCCGCCGCCCGCCAGGAGCGTAGCCGCGCCACCGCCACCCGCCTGCTGGAAGCGGCCATCGCCGTGCTCGACGAAGCCGGACTCGATGGCGCCGTGATCCCCCGCATCGCCGCGCTGGCGGGCGTGGCCCCGGCCAGCGTCTACCGCCGCTATGCCGACAAGAATGCCTTGCTGCGCGCTGCCTTTCTACACGTGCTGGACCAGAGCAATGAGAATCGCCGCGCCGAGCTGGCGCGGCTGATGCCGGGCGCCACCCTGGCGGCCACGGCGCGCGAGCTGCTGGCGCTGCTGTTCGCGCAATACCGCCAGCACCCGCAACTGCTGCGCGCGCTGAACCGCTTTATCGAGAGCGATAGCGACCACGTTTTCGTGGCCGAGGCGCGCCGTCTGCTGCGCGCGAATGTCGAGTGCATCGTCGAGCTGCTGCTGCGCCATGAAGGGGAAATCGGCCACCCCGCGCCGGCGGCGGCGCTGCGTTTTGGCGTGCTGCAACTGGCCTGCGCCATCGAGGTGTATATGCTGGACCCGCAATCGCTATGGCATGTGGCGCCCGCCTTCCCGGAGGACGAGTTGATGGCCCATCTGCTGCATGGCTTTATGGCGCCCTTGCAGTGCGGCCCGAGGGGAATGCCCGGCGCCGCCTGATGCGTTGCGCCGGGCCTGTGCTGGTGGCTTAGTGATGCAGCGGCTTGGCCCCGGCCTGTTCCCCGGTCATGGCCGGATGCAGGGCGTGCTCGGCCGGCGAGGTGTCCCAATAGCCTTGGAAGCGGGCTACTTTGCCGTCGCGGATTTTGAACACATGGACCCAGGGATTGTCGTAGCTGATGCCGGTCGATTTGGCCAGCCAGCTCGATTCTCCCATGACGACCACGGTGTCGCCCTCGGAGATGATTTCTTTCGGCTCGAAGCGCAGTGCCTGCACGGTGGCGTCGAGCTTCATGAAGAACTGCGCAATGCCCTGCTTGCCGTGGAAGCAGCCGGCAAAGGGCAGGTAGTCGGATTCCGGCCCGACCCATTCCGCATCGTCGTGATAGCGGTTGAGCAGGGCGCGGATATCGCCGGCTTGAAATAACTGGTAGCCTTCCATTACCAGTTTTTTATTTTCTTGTATGTTCATGGCATCCCTCCTGTAGGCCGGCCAGCCGACGCCAGCCGGTCAACTCAGCCTAATACGGCGGCAGGCGATGTCAAGCAGATTGCAAGCCACTTTTCTTGTGATGAGGAATGGAGGACTTCATGCTGGAAAAATCCCTGAATATCCGGCAAATCGAGGCGTCCGAGCTGGACATCGTGCTGGGCTGGGCCGCCGCCGAAGGCTGGAATCCCGGCCTGCACGATGCCGCCTGTTTCCACGCGGCCGACACGGGCGGCTTCCTGATCGGCGAGCTGCGCGGCGAAGCCGTGGCCGGCATTTCCTGCGTGCGCTATGGCGGCAATTTCGGCTTTATCGGCCTGTATATTGTCCAGCCCGCCTATCGCGGCCTGGGCCATGGGCTGGCGCTGTGGCAGGCCGCCATGGCGCGGCTCGATGGCTGCAATATCGGCCTCGATGGCGTGGTGGCGCAGCAGGGCAATTATGCGCGCTCGGGCTTTCGCGCCGCCTACCGCCATGTGCGCCATGAAGGACGCGGCAGCGGCGAAGCGCTGGCGGCCGAAGACATTGTGCGCCTGTCGGCACAAGACCTGGCAGCGGTCAGCCGCTACGACCGTGCCTGCTTTGGCGGGGAACGCCAGCGCTTCCTGCAAGCCTGGCTGAGCCAGCCGCAGCACAAGGCGGTCGGCAGTTTCGGCCCGCAGGGATTGCGCGGCTATGCGGTGCTGCGTCCCTGCCGCAACGGCTACAAGATCGCGCCGCTGTTCGCCGACACGCCCGAGCTGGCCGAGCAGCTCTTCCTCGCGCTGCAAGGCCAGGTGGCGCCGGAGATGCCGATCTTTATCGACGTGCCGGAAGCCAATCCTGCCGCCGTGGCGCTGGCGGCGCGCCACCGGTTGCAGCCGGTGTTCGAGGCGGCGCGCATGTATGCCGGCGCGGAACCGCCGCTGGAGCTGGCGCTGCAGTACGGCATCGCCAGCATGGAACTCGGCTAGGCCACCAGGCTGCTGGTAAAGCTCATCCAGGCTGGCGGTGCTTGCAGGAATAGGTACATGGCTGCCAGCTGGCCCACGACCAGGCAGGGCAAGCCGTAGCGGTAGACTTCGTGCACGCGCTTTTGCACCAGCCAGTCGCGCGCCACGCCGAGGATGATGAGCAGGTCGACACCGGCATACCACCAGCCGGCCGGCACCCAGCCCGCCGGGAAACGCGCGATGGCGGCCACGGTCAGGCAGCAGGTCGCCATCACCATCAGGCGGCGGTGGTATTCGATGCGCTTGCGCCAGTAGACGGCCAGCGCGAAGGTGAGGCCAAAGCTGAGCATATCGTTGAAGGAGACGGCGAGGAAGGCGGGATTTTCCGGCCCCTGCGCCGCGCGCCACTTCTGCATGACGAGGGCGGTGGCAATGCCGAGGAAGGGCAGTGCCGCGCCCACCGCCACCCCGCTCCAGCCCAGGCGCCGGTGCAGGCGCACATTGGCGCTGCGCGCCAGCAGCGATTGGGCGATCAGGATGATGACCCAGGCGCTGAACACGGCCGAGTGAATGTAAAGAATGAAGGGCGGCGGCAACTCGGGGTGAAGCAGCCCCTTGTCCAGCCGCGGCAGGAAGCCGAGCAGCACGACGGCCAGCACCAGCAGGCCCATGCCGAGATAAAAGTAAGTGCGCAAACCACGCTCGATCGCTTTATGCATTGCCGTGCTCCGGTAGGATGGGAAGGCTGTAGCCGCTTGGTCGATGCAGTGTAATTGCGTGGTTTGGAATGTCAATCCGGCAATCTTTAGATGATGTGAAGGTTCGCCGCGCTGGCCGGGTTTGCTATGCTTGCGCTTTTGCGCCATCGCTGGCGCTTTCCCCACACGGAGTAAGAGACATGGTTTCCCTGCAAGAGCAGCTAATGAAGGCTGGCCTGGCCGACAAGAAAAAAGCCCAGAAGATCAACCAGGACAAGACCAAGCAGCGCAAGGTCGAGCGCCAGACCGGCACCCAGAGCGTGGACGAAGCGCGCCTGGCGGCCCAGGAAATGCAGCGCAAGAACGCCGAGCGCGCGCGCGAAATGAACGCCCAGCGCGACGCCGCCGCCAACCAGAAGGCCATCATGGCGCAGATTGTGCAGATGGTGGAAAAGAACCGCCAGAACAAGGGCAAGGGCGATATCGCCTACAACTTCACCTATGGCACCAAGATCGAACGCATCCACGTATCGGCCGAAGTGCAGGCCCATCTGATCGCGGGCCGCCTGGCCATCGTCTGCCTTGGCGAGAATTATGAGCTGGTGCCGAAAGTCATCGCCGAGAAGATTGCCGAGCGCGACGCCACGCTGGTGGTGCAGGTCAAAAAAGCCAGCACCGAAGTCGACGAGGATGATCCATACGCCGCCTACCAGATTCCCGACGATCTGATGTGGTAAGGCTTCGAGGCCGTTTCAAAATGGCCGTGGCGTTGTTGCCACTCCTTGCCGTGCAGGCACCCTGTCTTCGTCGTGGCGCCTAGCCACAGCCATTTTGAGACGGCCTCTTAAGCACTTGCTGTCAGGCAAGGTCATCCTGTATCGTATTGCGTTTCGCTGCCCGTAATCGAAACTGGCAACAATGATAACCCCATCCTTATCGGAGACAGCAATGGCAAGTCAAGAACTCACTTTCGAGCAGGTTGCAGCGGCAGCCAATGGCCTGGAGAGCGAAGGCCAGCAGGTCACGATCGAAGCCGTGAGCGGAGTTCTGGACGCAGCATCGCCCATCGCCATCCACCCGCATCTGCGCGCCTGGCGCGCCAGCCGTGCCCAGCCGGAAGCGCCCAAGGCGGAACTGCCGCCGGCGCTGCTGGCCGCCCTCGGCAATTGGGCGCTGCAATATGCGGAAGAAGCCGGCGCCAGCGCGCGCGATGCATTGGCCCAATCCGATAGTGATCTGCAGGCGCTGCTGGAATCGGGCCAGCAAAGCGAAGTCGAACGCGACGAAGCGCAGGCCGTGGTCACGGCGCGCGATGAGGAAATCCGGCGCCTGACGACCGAGCTGCGCGATGCGCGCCAGGTTGCGTCCGATGCCCTGGTCGGCAAAGCCAAAGACCAGCTGGCCATCGACGGCAAGGACCGTCAACTGAACGATCTGCGTGCCCAGATCGAACGCAATGTGGCCGCACTGGCCGCCGAATCCGACGCCCGCCTGGCGGCCGAAATGGACTTGGTGGGCGCCACCACCGCGCGTGACAACTTCGCGGCCGAAGTCAAGGCGCTGCGCGCCGAACTCGACGCGCTGCACGCCGAACGCCGTCCGGCGCGTGCCTAAGTAATCGGCCCGGCGTTGCCGCTTGCGCTGCCAGGCGCAGGCCTGGCTGATTGGTTCAGCCGAAGAGTTTCCCGCGCAGCAGGCTCAGCCCCTGCGCCAGCAACTCGTTCTGCGGCACCTGGCCATTGGGCGTGAGCGTGTCGATAATCTGCGGCAGCAACTGGGCCAGGCCGGTCGAGGCATGCTCCGACTGCAGTCCCGCCTGCTGCGCAATCTGCGCGATATTCTCCGCACCCAGCGCATCGCGGATCTGGTCGCCGGACACCGGCTGGTTCTCGCCCGTGCCGACCCAGGACGCGACCTGGTCGCTCAAGCCGCTGGACTGCAGCTTTTGCAGCAAGCCGGGCAAACCGCCCGCCTGGTTAATCAAGCCCATCACGCTGTTCAGCAAATCGCCCTGCGGCACCGGGTCTTGCTGCTGAGAACCGAGTGAACCCAACACTTGGCCTGCCAGTTGATCAAGTAGTCCCATCACATCCTCCAATACCGGTGGTTGGAACGCGGCGCTAAGGCCGCGTCTGGTCATTGTCTATTGCCATAGTAGGCCAAAAAAACCGGCACTATACGATTTCCACGGATTAATTACGGGAACATGGCAGATGCAGCGTTTCGGCCACCTGCGCGCTCAGCCAAGCCCGGCTTGCCCGCCCAGAACGATGCCTTAGGCGGCGACGATGTGAAACTCGGTCGCCTTTGCTACCGGCCGCACTTGATTCTGCTCCCGTTTCAGTTCCACGATGCCATAGTTCGCCATGGTCTTCAGCGTACGGGACAAGTTACTGGATTTGCGCCCGGTTGCCTCGGCCAACATCGAAATGGAGTTCGGCTTCGTTTTGGCAATCACATGCAGCAAGGCGCGGTTATCGTCGCTTAATACCTCGGCCAGGGACTTCATCGAAGTGAACCAAATCTTGGGATCGCTGGGCTTCGGCTTGACCTCTCCGCGGGCGATCGCAAGCACGCGTTCGCGGATTTTTTCTTGCGGCATGATGCCGATCGCAATTGCTTTCATCTCGTTTTTACCTCCTGTAGAACGCGGTCAACGTCGGCAAAAAATCTTCGAGTAGTTGTTGTGCATTCTTGAATTCATACGGAACACCCTGGTCGGAAATGTGCCGATGCTTGTGGTCGTAGGCCAGGATACGGCCCACATACTTGAATTTCTTGGGTGGCTTTACCGCATGGGCATTGTCGTAATCAAGGATGCGCTTGCCATAGGGTTCGTGCAGCGTCAGCGAATAACGGATGCCGTGCGGCGTTCGGAGACTGCAATCGATTGTGCCTCGATTTTGATCCAGTAACCGTCACCCTGGTCGAGAATCGAATCGTTCAGGTCCAGCAGGGTGCTGATGGCCGCGTCTCGTTCCATTGCCTTACTATATCACCTGATGATAAGGATATCCGTCCCTTCGCCGCACTTGAATTACTTCAAACGAGGTCGTCTTAAAACAAAAACGCCACCTGAAGGTGGCGTTTTAAATTCTTGGTGGCCCGAAATCGGACCATCGACAAAAGGATTTTCAATCCGGAGTCTGCGTAGTCGCGTGTTTGTTTCCCGGCGAAGTGTTGGCTGTCGTTGCAGTTTGCGCTTTTTCTTTGTTGTCGCCGTCCCACCGGCGTTGTGCCGCCGCGCGGTCAAAGGCCGGCAACGGAGCAGTGTCGATGGCAACGTCTTTCAGTACTGGGAAGTTGTTGCGGAACAGGGTGAGATCCTTCTGTGCCAGATCATCGATGGAGACATCCCACGTGTTGCCGGACATGCCAGCGATTGCCTGGTCGATCAGGGGCAGTAATGGCCCGGCGCGGAATTCTTCGCCTACTCGCGCACGCAGTTTTGCAGTAATCCGGCCAATATAGACGACGGAGTTTGGCTTCACATTCAGATCGGTGCCAACTGGTACCGTGAACATGCCATGAATCGGGAATGCACTGGCCATGCCAAAGATTTCATGGAATGTGTAATCGCCAGGTATCAGCGCCATACGAACCAAGTAGATGCTTTGGCCATCGACCTGCACAGCGTCAACATCTTTGTTAATGCTGAAGTTTTGGCGGTCTTCTTTGTTCTGTGCCCCAGATTTTTCAAGCTTTGCTACCTTCGCTTCTGGCACCCAGCGGCTACCATCCGAGCGCGATACATCGACCGTCATGAGGACAATTGATTTCTCTTTGGTGTCCAGGGTCGCGGTCGCTTTGTCAAAAGCCATTTTGTTGACGGTTGCACAGCCGGTTACCGCAAAAGCAAATACGGCGACCACAGCCAAGCGAATTAGCTTGTTCATAATTTTATAGATGAGTAAAGAAAAACCTGAAAACTATCAGATTAAAAATTATCTGAAAATACAAAAAATTCGCACCCCTATTGGGGTGTGTGAGAGATGCCACTATTAAGGTAATTCTCGCTGAGGGAATAGAGTGCGATTCACAAAATAAAACGCCGACCAGGAGGGTCGGCGTTTTATTTTTTGTTCTTGGTGGCCCGGGGCGGAATCGAACCACCGACACAAGGATTTTCAATCCTCTGCTCTACCAACTGAGCTACCAGGCCAAGGCGCGCAATTATAGCAGGGTGAAAGCTGGCTTGCCTAGTCCGGATTGACGGATTTTTTCCGGAGGTATAAATTTTGACCTCCACCCTAGCGATTTTCCCTATGCCAGCCCTTGCCCGACCCCTGCGCCGACCGCCGCCATGCCCATCAATTACGCGCGCCGACTGACCGGCCGCCAGCGTGCCGCGGCCAGCAACCGGCAGCTGGGCGTGGTGCTGGCTTTCGTGGCGGGCGCGGCCAATGCGGGCGGCTTTGTCGCGGTCGGGCAGTACACCTCGCATATGACGGGCATCGTCTCGGCCATGGCCGATAATCTGGCGATCGGCGCGCTGGGCCTGGTGCTGGCCGGCGGCGGGGCGCTGGCGGCGTTTGTCGCGGGGGCGGCTTGCTGCGCCATCATGATCAATTACGCGCGGCGGCGGCAGATGCATGGCGAGTATGCCTTTCCACTGCTGCTGGAGGCGGTGCTGCTGCTGTGCTTCGGCGTGCTCGGGGCTTGGCTGGCGGATATCGATGTGCTGGTGCTGCCCGCCACGGTGACGCTGCTGTGTTTCATGATGGGCTTGCAGAACGCCGTCATCACCAAGCTGTCGAGCGCGGAAATCCGCACCACCCATATCACGGGCATCGTCACCGATATCGGCATCGAACTGGGCAAGGCGGTGTACTGGAATGCGGATCAGGCTGCCGTGCCGCCGGTCGCCGCCAACCGGTCCCGCCTGCGCTTGCTGTGCGCGCTGGCGCTGGCTTTCTTTGGCGGTGGCCTGCTCGGGGCGCTGGGCTTTGCGCGCATCGGCTATCTGGCCACGGTGCCGCTGGCGCTGCTGCTGGTGCTGATGGCCATCGTGCCGGTGCTCGACGATCTGAAAGCGCGCGCGGCCTTATTGCGCTGAGCTGGCTGCCGCCGGCAACTGCCGGCTTTTCAGCAGGCGGCCGTCGGCGCCGAACAGCAGCAGGGCTTGCGGTTGCGCCGTGCGCGCCTGCTTGGACGCGAGCGGCGGATAGAGCCAGACCGCCATGCCGCTGTCGAAGCCGATTTCCGTGGCGGCGCCAAGGCTGGCGCGCAGCTGCGCGCGCGTGTCGCCGGGCTGGGCGCTCAGCACGGCTGTAGCCGCCGGCGGCGCCGGGTCATCCATGTATTCGAAGGATAGCAAGGTGTCGTCGGACCAGCTGGCGTCCCACAGCGGCGCGTAGTAGCTGCGGTCGAGCAGCACCTGGCAATCGCAGTAGGGCAGGGTGGACGCATCCTGCGTGCCGCCCGCGTACTGCTGGCGGAAGGGCAGCACGGCGCGGCGTTCGCCCGCCTGCAGCGTCACGCTGAACAGCGGGCGCTCGCTGAAGAACAGGTAATTGCCATCCGCCGCCGTGCACACGCGCTCGCTGCTGGCGAGCCAGTCGCTGAGCCAGGCGAACAGGCGCGCATTGTTCGAAACCAGTCCCGCTTCCATGCCGACCAGGCATTCCAGCCGCAGATCGCCAAGGCGGCGCATGCCGTCCGGTACGCCGGGGCTGCGGACGTCGGCGCGCCAGGTCAGGCTGCTGGTCTTGCGGTTGGCGATCAGGGCGGCATCTTCGCGCAGTGCGGCGTCATTGCGCTCCAGCGTGAAGCTGTGGTCGGATGCCAGCGTCACGGGCAGACTCAGCGTGTCGCCGACGATATGCAGCGTCACATCGTCGAGCTGCGCCGAGGGCAGGCGTGGCAGCAGACGGAAGCGCAGGCTGGCGCCGGGTGCCAGCCGGGGCTGTTCGCGCGCGAAGCGCTCCATGCCGCGCACCATTTTGCGGTAGGACTTGTCTACCGGATTGCGGGTGTTGGACACAATTACCTGCTCATCCCCATTCGGCAAGGCAGCGGCCGGTAATGAAAGGAGAAGCCAGGCTGCTCCGCAAATGGCGGCATAAGGCATGGTAATTCCTGTTGCGGGGAACGTCGGCGGCGATTCCCCAACTTTAGCTCATTGTTAATTAATTGATATTAATGTACAATTTGCTAAATTTTCCATTCTTCCTTTTCCCTCATTATCATGCTGAAGAACTTTCAGGCGGCGCGCGCTATAGCGGCGCTATGTGCGGCTGCCTTTCACTTGTCGATTAGCATGGGTTTGCCGCGCTATGGCGGTAACGCGGCTTTTTCTGAAATTACGCAATACCTCGGCGCCAACAGATTTTTCTTTGTGTTATCAGGTTTCACTATTTTCCTGGCCCACGCGAAAGATATCGGCCAGCCTGCCGCGCTGGGAACCTTTGTGTACAAACGGTTTACTCGCCTGATTCCGCTGTACTGGCTATATACCCTGATATTTTCCGTCTTTGTTTTGATGGGTTTTGGCACCGACGCCAAAATACCGTCGAATTGGATGGATTGGCTGACCGCCATCACCCTCATCCGTTTTACGCCGGCGGCGCCACCGCTGACTGTGGCCTGGACGCTCTTTCATGAACTGGCTTTTTATGCCGTGTTCGCCGTGTTGATCTGGAATAAGCGGGCAGGGATGGCTCTGGCGGCGGTGGCGGTGGCGCTGACCTTGCTGTTCTTCCACCATCCCGGCGTTCATGACCGTACGGCGTGGAATGTGTATACCGCTGCATATAATCTGTATTTTTTGTTTGGCATCGGCGCATGGTATTTATCGCGCAAGGCCGGGAATGGTGTGCCGGAAACCGTGCTGGCGCTGATCCTGGTGGCGATCGCCATGCCGCTCAAAGGCTTGCCGCATCAGCTCGGTTATATGATTCTGATTGCCGGTTTTGCGTTCTTCCTGGCGGGCATGGCCAAACTGGAGAAAAGCGCTACTTTCTTTGCTCCAGCTTTGTTGGTGCGGATCGGCAATGCCTCTTACACGATTTACCTGATTCATGAGCAGGTCCAGGGCTTGTTGCTGAAAGTGGTCATCCGCAGCGGCCTGTATGGCGTGCTGGGCGCTCGCCTCAGCTATATCGTGGTGTTGGCCGGAACGGTTGCGATTGGCTATGTGGTTTACCAGCTGGTAGAGCGCCCGATGGTGCGCTGGTTCCGCCGGCGCTATGAAGCGTCGGCCAAACCCGATCCACGTTTCAGCGTTGCGGCGTGAGCCTATTGCCCAGGTGTGCATTCAGGGCCTGCAATACATTGGCCGCGCGATACGGAGATGCCTGCCGGCGGCAGGCATCACGGTCCCTGGCCTGGGCCAATACTTGCTCGATGCCCAGGCTTAATGCCGCTGGCGAGGCCTCTTTGACCAGGCGCCCCACCTGCTGATTGCTGATCAGCCTGGCGGCTTCGCCGACATTCGTGCTGACGACCGGCAGACCGCAATGCAGAGCTTCCACCATCACCACGGGCATGCCTTCAAAGGCGGAGGACATGCATAGGCAATCAGCCGCGTTCATCCAGCGCAGAATGTGCTGGTGCGGCTGGGGACCAAGTACGTGTACCGTGTCCGCCAAGCCCTGTGTGGCGATGAACTGGCGGATTTCGCCCTCCAGTTCCCCACTGCCTATCATTACCAGATGCAGATCCTGGCGTGTCTGGCTTAGCCGGTGAAAAGCCCGCAGCAAGAGCAGCGGATCTTTCTGGGATACGAAGCGCCCGACAAACAAGAGCAGTTTGCTGGCGGGCGCAAACAGGAGCGGCGCCGTAAGCTGCTGGCGCAAGCCGGCCTGTTCGTTTTCCGCAAGAATTGCCGCGCTGCTATCGTCTACCCAGGTCGGGATGAAATGGATGCGTTCATGCAAGCGGGGATAGAGCGATTGATAGTCCGGTATCGCGTCGCTGCGCACGATAAAGACCTGCTCTATTTTGGCAATAAGTAGCTTTTCCAGCAGAAAATACAGGCGCGGAAAATACGACCATCTCACTTCGGATTGTGGATTGTAAAAATCCTTACCATTATGCCCGTGTAGAAACAAAATACGGGCGGAATTGCTGCCAAAAAAAGGCAGACTGGGCTCAATGCGATGAAAAATCAGCACCGCCTTATCGTGCTCGATGCGGGCGCGATAACGCAGCAGGGCAAGAGTAAACCGCAGAGACAGGGGAATGGATTTGCGGCGGCGCAGATCCGCGGAAATCACGGGAAAAAACCGCAGTTTGCGTCCTTCCACTTTGATATTATGCCAACGGCCCACAGGGTAGCGTGCAGGGTCGGTGCTGACGCCCACATAACTGACTTCGCACTCGGTGGGCGTATGTTTGATTATCCCGCGAATATAGGTTCCGATTCCCCCTACATAGGAACTGGTAGGATCATAGGGATGAATTTGAATAACTTGAATGCGGGACACGGAGATTTTCTGTAAGAACTGATTGCATAAAAGATATTGCATTTTACATCATATAAATGCTGAGAATACCGTTTGCGTTGCTGGGCACTCTCTTTGCGAGAAAAGATGTGGCGCGGGAAAGGTAAATCGTCGTATCTTAGCCATATCTCAAACCCAGGAGCCGATCATGAAATATGCGATTCTTGCCGTGGCTTTTATCGGTATTGCTGCCCAGGCCAATGCTGCGGAAACCTATGCAACCCGGCAGCAGGCCGAGCAGCTGGTGGGGAAAGTCACCAGCGCCATGCGCAAGGACGCCAATGGCACGCTGTCGGCCATCACGGCCAAGGATGCGGCCTGGGTGCATGGTGAACTGTATCCGGTGGTCTACGACCTGCAAGGCAAGGTGCTGGCGCATGGCCAGAATCCCAAGCTGGTGGGCAAGAACCTGATCGATATCCGTGACGTGGAGGGCAATTACTATGTGCGCGAGCGGGTCGAGCTGGCCAAAAGCAAGGGCAAGTTCTGGCAGAACTATGTGTTTGTCGATCCCGTCACCAAGGGCGTGCTGCCCAAGGAAATGTATTGCGAGAAGCTCGATGAGAGCGTGGTCTGCGCCGGCGTCTACAAGCGTTGAGCGGAGATTCCATGCTCGACTACGCCCAGGCCAAGGCTGCGATTGAAAAGGACAAGGAACAGCGCATCCAGGAACACCAGATCCGCATCGCCAACCGCCAGCGCATGCATGTCATGGCCGGCCCGGCCGGTTTGCGCACGCCGCTGCCGCTGAACCTGATTGCCCAGGGCGACAGCTGGTTCGATTATCCCTTGCCCTTTCCGGGCGCCAGCGATGTGATCGCACATCTGCGCGATGTGCCGAAGGGGCCGGAAATCCTGTCCCTGGCCCACCATGGCGAGGCGGCGGAAAGCATGCTGGGCGTGAAGAAGCTGCACGAGCTGCTGCGCGAACTGCGCGATCCGCAGAACGGCCATTTCGATGCCATCCTGTTCTCGGGTGGCGGCAACGATCTGGCCGGCGACCAGTTCCGCCTGTGGGTGCGCGATGCGGTGAGCGCCGGCAGCGATCCGGCCCGGGGCTTGCTGCAGCCGCGCGTGGATGGCGTGCTGGCCGTGGTGCGCGCCGCGTACGAGGATCTGGCGCAGGCGCGCGACCGTATCGACGCCTCCATTCCCATCTTCGTGCACAGCTACGATTTCGCGCTGCCGGACGGAAAGGGCGTGTGCGGCGCGGGACCGTGGCTGCAGCCGGGCTTGCTGGACCGGGGCTGGGAAGCGCTGGCCGACGGCCAAGCCATCGTGCGCGAGCTGCTGAGCCAGTTTTCCGTCTTGCTGGACGAGCTGCAAGCGCGCCACGCCAATTTCATCCATGTGAAAACCCAGGGTACGCTGGGCGCGGGCGACTGGGCCAATGAGCTGCACCCGACGCCGGGCGGCTTTGCCCGCATCACGCAAAAATTCCTGGAGGCTTTGCGTGCCTGGCCTTCCTTCCAGGAACGCATCTGAAAAAAAACGCCACCCGAAGGTGGCGTTTTTTTTGCCGGGCTGAAGTCTTAAACCTGGCGGTTTTTGCGGCGGCTGGCCAGCGCGATGCCGGCCAGGCCCAGACCCAGCATCAGGTAGGTGGCAGGCTCAGGCACGGCGGTGATCAGGCCAGGGCCGCCGATGGTGAGGCTGTACTGGCCATGATCCGTGTTCTCGAAACCGGTCGAGACGAAGATATAGGTCACGCCGGCGCTCAGCGGGCCGTAGAAGCCCGAGGTGGTCTGGCCCAGCAGGTCGTCGCTGGCGCCGATGGCGTTGGTCAGCGAGTCGGCGGGGTTGAACGAGTGTTCATACAGCAGCTGGAAGGTGTCGAACAGACCGGTGGTCAGGAAGGTATAGGTGCCGCTCTGCGATACGGTGAAAGCAAACGAGTCGTAGCGCACATTGGTGCCGACCGCCGACAGTCCCAGCAGCGATTCAACGGGACGGTGGAAGGTTGGACCGGTCGAAGTATCGCCAGTGAAAGTTTTGATATCGGCGCGGGCTGCTTGCGTCAGCCCAGCGAACAGAATACCCGCAGCAAGTACAACCCTAAAGAACTTTACGATGCTCATCTTTTTATGCTCCGTTTAGTATTGGTAAGGGAAGAAGCGATGGAGACAGCCCTCGGGAATTGCTGAGAACTGTGATTCAATTATTGCATGCTTTTTTTGTAAGTGTTGTGTGTTCGACCAATATTGCACAGCTTGCGGCGAATAAGCCACAAATGAAGCGATTTCGTGGCGCGCCTTATTTGGCGGGCGTATAAGGCCGTGATGGCGTTGTGGCTTAGCGGAAACTTAAAGCGCTTCGGGCAGACGCAGCTGCGCAGCGGCCTGCTGCAGATGCGTCCATAAGCGCTGCGCCGCCGGCCCGTGCGGCCGGTCGCTGCGCCGCGCCGCCACCAATTCTTCCACGCTGCCCGGCAGATAGCGTCCGGCCAGCGAGAGCAGGGCGCCATCGCGCAATTCCTGCGCCACCAGGAAGCGCGGCATATGGCCCCAGGCCATGCCTTGCAGAATGATTTCCTTCTTCATCAGCTGATCGGCCACGGTGCACTGGTGGGCGCCGGCGATCATGAAGTAATCCGCCGTGTTCGCCTGCCGTGCCGTGTCGCGGATGATGCATTGGGTATATGGCCGCAGCTGTTCGGGCCGGATCGACTTGCTCTCGGCAAAGCCCAGGAAGCCGGGCGCGGCCACCGGCACGAAAGGCACAGCGCACAAGTCCAGCCATTCCAGGCGCGGATCGCTCTTGTTCACCGTATGCAGGATCAGATCGGCCTCGTCCGCCAGCAAGCGCTCCAGCGGCCCGCCCACGGCCTCGGCGTGCAGATGCAGACGGGTATGCGGATTCAGGCTGCCGAAGGCGCCCAGCATGGTCAGTACTTCGCGCCGTGGGCAGAAATCGCCGATCACCACGCGCAGCTCGCTTTCTTCGCCCATAGCCAGTTGCTGGGCATGCACCTGCAGGCTGTGCATTTCCTGCAGCAAGACCTGGGCGCGCCGGTGGAAGGACGCGCCCGCGTCCGTTAGGCTGACGCGGTAGCCGCTGCGGTCGAGCAGGCTCAGGCCGAGCTGGCGTTCCAGCTTGCTCACCGCCGCGTGCACGGCTGGATGCGAGCGGTGCAGCGCGTCGGCCGCCGTCTGGAAGCCGCCGGTGCGGGCCACGGCGTCGAAGCATTGCAGGTCGTGCAGGGTGAAGGCGCTCATTGTCAGTATTTATTACAGAGAATGGCGGAAGTTTATAATATTTTTTTACTGAGCCTGCCCCTACCATGGGTCTACACCAACCCTGAACCGAAAGGCAGCGCAGTATGGAAAACCTCTCCTATATCACCGCCGGCGACGGCGTCCGCATCGCTTACCGCTTCGATGGCGCGCCCGGCCTGCCGGTGCTGATGCTGTCCAACTCCATCGCCACCAGCCACGCCATGTGGGACGGCCAGGTTGCCGCGCTCGCGCAGCGCTTCCGCGTGCTGCGCTATGACACGCGCGGCCACGGCCAGTCCGGCGCGCCGGCCGGCGCCTACTCGCTGGACCGGCTGGGGCGCGATGTGCTGGAGTTAATGGATGCCTTGGGCATCGAGCGCGTGCATTTCCTCGGTCTCTCGCTGGGCGGCTTTATCGGCCAGTGGCTGGCCATTCACGCGCCCGGGCGCATCGGTAAGCTTATTCTGAGCAATACCGCCGCGCAGCTTGGTCCGGCAGCCGTGTTCGACGAGCGCATCGCCGCCTTGCGCGACGATGCCGGCTTGCGGCAGGCGGCGGAAACCTTCCTCGCCAACTGGTTCCCGGCCGTTATGCGGGAAGCGCAGGCGCCGGTGATCGAACGCTTCCGCGCCATGGTGCAGGCGACCGATCCGCAAGGCCTGGCCGGCGCTTTCGCCGCCGTGCGCGACGCCGATCTGCGCCGTACCATCAGTCTGATCGAAGCGCCGACCCTGGTGATCGGCGGCTGTCACGATACCGTGACTTCGGCCGCGCACAGCGAGGAACTCGCCGCCGCCATTCCCGGCGCCAAGCTGGTGTTGCTGCCAGCCGTGCATCTGTCGAATGTGGAGCGCGAGGGCGAGTTCCTGGACGCTGTGCTGTCCTTCTTGTGAGGCGAAGCGGGACGGCGCCAGGACGTTCATGCCACCCTTGGCTGCCGACCGCCGACCGCCGACCGCCGACCGCCGACCGCCGACCGCCGACCGCCGACCGCCGACCGCCGACCGTAGCCGCCGGACCGTAGCCGCCGGGCCGGACGGCGCCGGCGCGCGGTGGGCTGGCGCTTAGAGGTAGCGTGCCAAGAGGGCGCGGTCGAGCGAAGGATCGAGTTCGATGCGCACGATGTGGCCGCTGCCGTGCGCGACCGGGATCTCGTTGCCCTCGTCGTTGAGCATGCGCGTCAGCGTGATGTCGCGGTTGCCACTCGGGTGCATCACTTCAATGCGGTCGCCGACGGCAAAGCGGTTCTTCACGTCGACGCGCGCCCAGCCGTTCTCGACGCCGAGCACCGCGCCCACATACTGGCTGCGGTCGGTTTCGGAAGCGCCGCGCATATAGTTCTGGTGCGCCTGGGTGTGGTGGCGCTGGTAGAAGCCGTCGGTATAGCCGCGGTTCGCCAAGCCTTGCAACTGGCCCAGCAGGCCGGTGTCGAAAGGCCGGCCCGCCACCGCGTCGTCGATGGCGCGGCGGTAGACCTGGGCGGTGCGCGCCGCGTAATACAGCGACTTGGTGCGGCCTTCGACCTTGAGCGAGTCGACGCCGATCTTGACCAGGCGCGCCACGTGCTCGACGGCGCGCAAGTCCTTGGAATTCATGATGTAGGTGCCGTGCTCGTCTTCCAGGATCGGCATCATCTGGCCGGGACGGCCGCCTTCCTCGATCAGGTAAGGGCGGTCGGCCAGCGGATGGCGCGGCTGCTGGCCCAGCGAGGACAGCGGACGGCTGTTGGCTTCATCGAGCGCCTGGTTGAAGTCGAACTGGATGACCTTCATCTCGTTCAGGTCGCCGCTGGCGTCTTCTTCCGCGTTCTTGACCTTGTAATCCCAGCGGCAGGAATTGGTGCAAGTGCCCTGGTTCGGGTCGCGGTGGTTGAAATAGCCCGACAGCAGGCAGCGGCCCGAGTAGGCGATGCACAATGCGCCGTGCACGAAGACTTCCAGTTCCATCTCCGGACATTGCTGGCGGATTTCCTCGATCTCGTCGAGCGACAGTTCGCGCGACAGGATCACGCGCGTCAGCCCCATGCGGTGCCAGAACTTGACGTCGGCCCAGTTCACGGCATTGGCCTGCACCGAGAGGTGGACCGGCACGTCCGGCCATTTGTCGCGCACCATCATGATCAGGCCGGGATCGGCCATGATCAGGGCGTCCGGCTTCATCTCGATGACCGGCTCCATATCGCGCAGATAGGTCTTGAGCTTGGAATTGTGGGCGAAGATATTGCTGGCGACGAAGAACAGCTTGCCGCGCGCATGCGCGCCCTCGATGCCTTCCTGCAGCGCCTGCAGGGTGGAGAAATCGTTATTGCGCACGCGCAGGCTGTAGCGCGGCTGGCCCGCGTAGACCGCGTCGGCGCCATAGTCGAAGGCGGCATGCATCTTGGCGAGCGAGCCGGCGGGAAGGAGGAGTTCGGGAGCGCGGGGCATGGTGGGAAAGGCAGGCAAAACCGCGCATCTTACGGTGGATTTTCCTTCAATTCCTTGATGTAAATCAAAAATGACAAGCTAATTCCGGACTATTTTCGCGCGCGAAAAAATAGGGCTTTCGGTCCAGTAGGAAATACCCAGATGTAATTTTTAATAATGTAGTATTGCCGGAAATTCATTGAGGGAGTCGCCGATGTCCTTGCTGATTGTTCTGGCCGCACTGGGCTTTTTGATGCTGGCCGCTTACCGCGGCTACAGTGTGATCCTGTTTGCCCCCATCGCCGCGCTGGGCGCGGTGCTGCTCACCGACCCTTCCGCCGTGGCGCCCGCCTTCAGCGGCATCTTCATGGAAAAGATGGTGGGCTTCGTCAAGCTTTACTTCCCCGTTTTCCTGCTCGGCGCCGTGTTCGGCAAGCTGATCGAGCTGTCCGGTTTTTCCGAAGCGATCGTGATGGCCGCCATCCGCTATATCGGCCGCTCGCGCGCCAATGCGGTGATCGTCACCGTCTGCGCCGCGCTCACTTATGGCGGCGTGTCGCTGTTCGTGGTGGTGTTCGCCGTCTATCCCTTCGCCGCCGAGCTTTACCGGCAAAGCAATATCCCCAAGCGCCTGATGCCGGGCGCGATCGCGCTGGGCGCCTTCTCCTTCACCATGGACACCTTGCCTGGCACGCCGCAGATCCAGAACATCATTCCCACCACCTTCTTCCAGACCACCGGTTGGGCCGCGCCCTGGCTCGGTGTGGCGGGTTCCGTGATGACGGTGGCGGTGGGCCTGTTCTACCTTGAATGGCGGCGCCGCGCGGCCATGGCCAAAGGCGAGGGCTATGGCGCCGACAGCGTCGCCGCCCAGGAGGACAAGGATGGGCGCAAGGAAGCAAAAGATCTGCCGCATCCGCTGCTGTCGATTGCGCCGCTGCTGCTGGTGGGCGTGGCCAACTTCGTGCTGACCAATCTGATCCGCGACGCCTACGGCACCAGCCACCAGCTCACCAGCGACACTTTGCCTGGCCTGCACGCGCCGGTCACCACCATGGTCAAGACCGTGGTCGGCATCTGGGCCGTGGAAGGCGCGCTGCTGCTGGGCATTCTGCTGGTCTGCGTCACCGCTTTCGGCCGCATCCGCGCCGCCTTTGCGGAAGGCACCAAGGCGGCCGTGGGCGGTGCGCTGCTGGCTTCGATGAATACGGCCTCCGAATATGGCTTCGGCGGCGTGATCGCCGCGCTGCCGGGCTTTATCGCCGTCAGCGATGCGCTCAAGAGCGTGCCCGATCCGCTGGTGAATGCGGCGCTGTCGGTGACCACGCTGTCCGGCATCACCGGCTCGGCCTCGGGCGGCATGAGCATCGCGCTGGCCGCCATGTCCGATTACTTCATCGCCGGCGCCCAGGCCGCGCATATTCCGCTTGAAGTGCTGCACCGCGTGGTGGCCATGGCCAGCGGCGGGATGGACACCTTGCCGCACAACGGCGCCGTAATCACGCTGCTGGCGGTGACGGGCCTGACGCACAAGCAGTCCTACAAGGATATCTTCGGCATCACCCTCATCAAGACGGCGGCGGTGTTCTTCGTGATCGGCTTGTATTACCTGACAGGGATGGTTTAAGTTGAATAAGAAAGCGCAAAAAATACTGTTCGATATGTTCTGGTCCCCGGCGGGATGGCGGGACGACAAGGAACGCCGGATTTCCGACGCGGATTTTGCGTTTGCCAAGTCGCAGGGGCTGATGTTCGACCCCATACGATCCAGCCATGACGAGGCGGTGGCGCGCCTGCTTGGCTTGATTGCACGCCTGAACCGGCGCGTGGTCGCGGATGCCTTCCTGGCTAGCCTCTCGACGCGGCGCCTGGACTGGCGTTCCGCGCTGGGCAGCTATGCGACCTTCCAGCACCTGACGCCGCATGCGGCTGCCGGCACCACGCACTCATGCTCAATCTGCTATACGGCCATGCGCGAGCAGTCGGTGGATTTGAATGTGCTCAATTTCGAGCGCCTGAAATGGGGCGGTGTGCGGCACAACCAGGTCGTGTATGCCGCGCTGGACTTGGAGCTGCTCCTGCAATCGGATGTCGGCGTGCCCACGGAAGAAGACAAGGGGATCTTCCGATCGATCCTCGCCAGCATTGCGGAGGCGCCGGTAAAGACGACCAGTGCCGCCTTGCACAAGGAGTTTGCCGCCGCCCTCAAGTCGAATAAGAGCGAACGCGATACCCTGATCGCCATTCTTGGCTATTGCGGCATCCTGGCCGTGCCTGAACATCCCGGTTTTTCGGATAGTTTTGTCGCGCTGGAGAATAGGAGCTTGCCGATGCGGCATTACGTGGACATGCCCTATCCGGCCTGCTGGTGGCGGCGCGAGCATGGCGTGAACCACGCTCGCGTGCAGGAGTATTTCGGCCACATTCTGTAAGCTGGCCGCTTTGCCGGCTGTCTCTCAGTCGAGGAAGTCGGCGTACTCGCGCAGGCTGTAGCCGGCAAGCTTGTTCCAGGGCGCGGCGGCGCTGGCTTTGGAAGGACGCGCTTCGATGCGCTGGAATTCCTGGCCGGCGCGGTCGCCGCTTTCGATCACCAGGGCGATCTGGCGCTCATCGTCCCACAGCACGCGCTGGAACTGGCCGTTCTTCTCGCGTTCGCGCCAGCGTGCGCCAGGCACGTTCGAGACGCGCGTGGACAGCGGCAGTTCGGCGATCATCTTCGGCGACACCAGATAGAACTGGCTGTCCCAGGAACCGTTGAAACTGACATTGCCATACTCGCCTGGCGGCACGGCGATGCGTTCGCGCGCGTGGGCGTCCACGTATTCCAGTTTCAGCTTGCCGTCTTCCAGCGTCACATGGCGCGCCAGTAGCGTTGGATTGAAATGGCGGTGGCCGCTGCCCTTGTGCTCATGCGTGTCCTTGGCGCGCTGCGGCAGCACGCGTTCGACCCACACATGGCCGGTGCGGCGCAGCCAGCGTTCCTCGTAACGGCTTTCGCGCGTCACGCCTTCTTCGGTGATGACCTTGCTGTAGAAGCTGATGCCCAGATCGAGATCGGGGGCCGCAGGCGCAGCCTGTGCCACGAAGGTGCACAGGCTGGCCGCGAACAGCAGAAAAGACTTCAGGGATTTCATGCTGCTCCGTATTGCTTAGAAGCCGAAGGCCGATTTCAGCAGGGTGAACACCTTGGTGTTGTCCAGCGTGCCCTTGAAGGCTTTGGCGCCGGAACCGGTGGCGAACAGCTTGACGTCGCCGCCGCCGTGGGTTTCGCTGCTCAGGCGCACGCCGGCTTCCTGCAGATAGTCGTTGCCCTGCACGGTGGCGCTATCCAGGTTGGTGCGCACGTTGGGACGGTTAGGACCATTGCCGAAGACCAGGGTCGAGTAGGTATTGCCGTCGGCGTCCGTGCCTGGCTTGTTGTCGCGGTAGCCGCGGTTGATGTCCAGGATCGGATTGCCGCGCTTGGAATAGCCGTTGATGGTCAGGGTGTGGTCATGGTCGGCGGTGACCACGATCAGGGTGTTTTTCAGCTCCGGATCGAGGACCTTGGCCTTGTCCAGCGCCGCCTTGATGGCGTCGTCGAAGGCGATGGTGTCGACCAGGGCGCGCTTGGCGTTGGTGCCGTGCAGGGCGTGGTCGATACGGCCGCCTTCGACCATCAGGAAGTAGCCGTTCGGATTTTTCGACAGCAGATCCATGGCCTTGGTGGTCATCTCGGCCAGGGTGGGCTGGCTGGCGCCTTCGCTGCCGGCGGCGGCGCTGGCGCGGTCCAGCTCATACTGCAGGTGGCTCTTGGCGCTGTACAGGCCGATGAATTTCTTGTCCAGCGGTGCGGCTGCCATCTCGGTCTTGTTGGCGGCCACGGTGTAGCCCTTGGCTTTCAGCTCGGCCAGCAGGTCGCGGCCGTCGGCGCGGCCGCCCTTGTTGGTGGCGTCGAACGGGGTGAAGTGATTGCGGCCACCGCCCATCAGCACGTCCACGCCGTCGCCCAGGGCGCTGTTGTAGCCGGCGCCGCCTGGCACGACCTGCGCCGCGATCGCGTATTGCGCGTTGCGGTTGCAGATGTGGGAGAAGGTCGCTGCCGGGGTGGCGTGGGTCAGTTCGGTGGTGGTGATGGAACCCACGGCCTTGCCCTTGGCCTTGGCCAGTTCCAGGATGGTGACGGCCGGCTTGCCATTGGTGGCGGCGCAGTTGTTCACGCCCAGGTTGCCGTTGGCGTCCTTGCCCGGCTCGGTGGCCACGGTTTCGGCCGACATGGAGATGACTTCGTTATTCATCTTCACGCCGGTCATGTAGGCGGCCATCGACGGTGCGCTGTCGGTGGTTTGCGCATCGTTGGAGAAGGTCTTGATGCGGGCGGTGCGTTCCAGCTTGTCCATGGTCAGGCTGCCGTCTTCGCCGTATTTGTAGATGCGCGAGGCGGTCACGGTCGCCGGGCCCATGCCGTCGCCGAGGAAGAAGATGATGTTCTTGGCGTCGGCTGCCACGGCGGCCTGGGAGAATGCCGTGCCGACAGCGAGGGCCAGCAGGGAGCGGTGCAGATTGCGTTTCATATTTGGATCCAGTCCAGAAAGAATTGATTGCAGGAGGGCGCGGCGCGCGCCGCGGCCCTCACATGGCTTGTTACAGGCCGCCGGCGGCCTTGATCAGGCCAAACACCTTGGTGTTGTCGATGGTGCCGAGGAAGGTCTCGGAACCCATGCCGATCGCGCCGAGGAAGACATCGGTGCCGCCGTGGGTCTCGTTGCCGGCGGTGACGCGGATCACGCCTTCCTGGTGGTAGGTGTTGGCACTGGTGACGCTGTCGTCCAGGCTGGCCAGCGCGGAGCGGCTGCCCTGGGTACGGTTCTCGCCGTTGCCGAAGCCGATGATGGAGTAAGGCGCGCCATCGGCGTCTTTTTCCACGGCGCCGGTGACGTAGTTCTTCACCACGCCCAGCACGCCCGCGTTGCCGGCGGCGGTCTTGCCGGTGCGCTTGGCGTAGCCGTTCAGCACCAGGGTGTGGTCATGGTCGGCGGTGACCACGATCAGGGTGTTTTTCAGCTCGGGGTCGGTCTGCTTGGCCTTGGCGATGGCAGCCTTGATCGCGTTGTCGAAGGCCACGGTGTCGTGCAGGGCTTTCTTGGCGGTGGTTTCGTGCAGGGCGTGGTCGATGCGGCCGCCTTCCACCATCAGGAAGTAACCCTTGCTGTTCTTGGCCAGAACGTCCATGGCCTTGGTCGTCATCTCGGCCAGGCTGGGCTCCTTGGCCGGATCGCGGTCCAGGTCGTAGCTCATGTGGCTGGAGGTGAACAGGCCGGCCAGGCGCTCGGTCTTGCTGGCGTCGATGGCGTTGAATTCGGCGGCGTTGCTGGCGAAGGCGTAGTTCTTGGCTTTCAGCTCGGCGACCAGGTCGCGGCCGTCGGCGCGCTTGCCGCCGCCTTTGACCGGCGTGAAGAACTGGCTGCCGCCGCCCAGGAGCACGTCCAGGCCATTCGCGCCCAGGGCGCTGTTATAGCCTGCGCCGCCTGGCACCACGGCTGCGGCGATGTCGTTTTCCAGATCGCGGTGGCAGATGTGGGAATAGGTGGCGGCCGGCGTGGCGTGGGTGACGCGGGTGGTGGTGACGACGCCGGCGGACAGGCCTTTGGCCTTGGCCAGTTCCAGCAGCGTGGTGGCCGGGGTGCCGTTCTTGCTGCCGCAGTTGTTGCCCAGCTTGTTGCCGGCGGAGTCGGCGACCGGATCGATGGCGGTGGTGTCGCTGGACATGGAGATGACTTCGTTATTCATCTTCACGCCGGTCATATAAGCGGCCATCGACGGCGCGCTGTCGGTCACCTGCGAATCGTTGGAGAAGGTTTTGACGAAGGCCGTTTCCGGCAGGGTGTCCATGGTCAGGTCGCCATCTTCGCCCACCGAGTAGATGCGCGCGGCGGTCATGGTGGTCAGGCCCATGCCGTCGCCCAGGAAGAAGATGACGTTCTTCGGCGGCGTGGTGGGCGTGACTGGAGCGGTGGTGTCGCTCGAATTATTGTCGCTGCTGCTGCAGGCGGCAAGGGCAAGAGCAACGCATACGCCGATCGCGGCGCGCAGTGGGAACTTTGGCATGGCGGATAGTCCGGGGTGTCGAAAAGCCAGCACCATACCAACGGTGTGTGACGGGTTCATGACGGGAAGTCAAGTCTCGTCATGAAGTTGTCATATTCCGGCGCGCCTAGCGGGCAAGCCAGGCCGACGCGGCGCGCGTCAGGCGCGGCATGATCCAGTACACCATCAGCGCCGAGATGATTGCGGCCGAGGCGAACATCTCGGCGGCCGGAGGAATGCCGGGCGCAAAGCTTTGTCCCGGCATTTTGACCAGGGGCGGCACGCTGGCCGTCAGCGGAAACACGGCCGAGGTGGAGAGCAGCCACTGTTTCCAGCGCGCCGGCGCCGGGCCGTTCTGCGACGGCGCGAACCAGAATTCGGCGTCGTCATGCACGCGGAAACGGTCGCGCCCCAGCAGCCAGGGCCGCGCCTCTTCCAGCAGCGCGCGGCGCAGCGGCGAGAGCAGCCATTCGCTGGCGCTGGCCGACGAGCAAAAGCGCAGAATCACCACATAGCGCAGGCCCGCGCCGGCCGGCATCAGGATGTCGGTGGCGACATAGCCGGGAAAGCGCTGGTGCGCCTGCGTGGCACGCTCCATCCAGCGTTCGTAATCGGCGCGATGACCGGGATGGACATCGTGCACGATGACGCTGGTGCTCAGGTCGGACGGGGGCGGGGCGCTCATGCCGCTGCGCGCTGGCGGCGCTGCATGGCGCGCGCGTAGAGTTCGCGCCGCAGCGGAATCAGCGGATCGTCCGATGCCTCGATGCCGTCGATCGCACCACCCGGACTGAAGCCCAGGCTGCGCTGCAAGGCCGGCTGCGCCGCCGCATCGGCCGCCAGCGTCTCCACGCGGATGGTGCCGAGCATGATCTCCTGGCGCGCTTCGGGTCCGCTGCGCGGCCAGACCAGCGAGCAGTCGTCCAGCACGTCGCCCGGCGCGGCCAACTGCAGCATCAGGCGCATCAGGCCGGCGCCGGCATCCAGGCGCTGCGCCAGTTCCGCGCTGAGGAAATCGGGCGGCATGGCCAGCGCTTCGGCATCGCTCAGGTGCGGGGCCGGTGCCAGCGGGTCGATGCGGTAGCGGCCATGGCGCAATTCGCCCGCCGCGTTGATGAAGCGGAAAGCGTTCAGGCCGAAGTAGTGCTCGGACAGATAGCTTTTCGGAGCGGGCTTGGGCGCTTCCAGATAGGCCTTGGCGCGTGGATGCTGTTCCAGGAAGCGGTTCAGGCGTTCCGCATCGGGCTGCGGCGCGGCGCTGGCGGCTATCGCCTGCAGGAAGCCGAGAAATTCCTCGGGTGAGCCGGCCGGAAAGCCGTCATGGGAATGGGCGACGATGTCATGGCTGCTGCCGTCTTCCAGCTGGAAGCGCAGGGCCAGGCCACGCGGATTGGCCATGCTGTCGCCATCGGGCGTGGTGGGCACGCCGCTGAAATTGGAGAAGCGCAGTTGCAGCGGAATGGGGCTGGCCTGGAAATGCGGCGCGCGTGTGATGGCTGCGGCGCCGGGTGCGGCGACAAAGGTGCCGAGGGCGACGATGCCCTTGGCATGGCTGACGCGGAAGCCTTCATGGCTGCCAAAGCTGGCCGTCAGCGCGTCGAGCATATCGTCGTAGAGCTTTTCCTTGTTCACAAGCTGGGTCTTTCAGAAGAGGGTAGGGAAGCTGCCGTGGCGGCGGGCCACGGCAGGAGCGGTGCTGGCTTAGCGCTGGGCCAGGCCGTGCGTCATGGTGATGTGCTTGAACTGGATGAAGTCGTCCATCGCCGCCATGCCGTTCAGGCGGCCCAGGCCGGACTGCTTGAAGCCGCCCTCCTCGAATTCGTCGTACACCACGGCCCAGTCGTTGACCCAGACCGTGCCGGCTTCCAGCGCGCGCGCCACGCGCAGCGGACGGTCGATGTCGCGCGTCCACACGCTGGCGGCCAGGCCGTATTCGCTGTTGTTGGCCAGGGCGATGGCTTCCTGTTCACTGTCGAAGACCTGCATGGTCAGCACCGGGCCGAAGGTTTCCTTCTGCACGATGTCCATATCCGGGTTGCTCACTTCCAGCAGCGTGGGGCGATAGAAGGCGCCCTGGGCCAGCGGGCCTTGCGTCACCGGGCCGCCGCGCACGATCACCTTGGCGCCCGCTTCGATGGCCTCGTTGACCACGCGGTTCACGCGCTCGACATTCGGACGGTCGATCAGCGGCCCCATCTCGCTGGCCGGATCGGAAGCCGGACCGACCTTGACGGCCTCCAGGCGTTCGGCCAGGCGCTGGCGCAGTTTCCCCGCAATGCTGGACTGCACCAGCAGGCGCGAGCCGGTCATGCAGAACTGGCCGGCGAACACGGTCAGGGCTTTTTCCAGCTTGGGCAGGGCGGCTTCGATGTCGGCGTCGTCAAACACGATCATCGGCGTTTTTCCGCCCAGCTCCAGGCCGAAGCGCTTCAGACGCTGCGCGCCGACGGCGGAAATGGCGCGCCCGGTGGCGGTGCTGCCGGTGAAGCTGATGGCCGGTACATCGGGCGATTCGATCATCCACTTGGAACCCTCTGCGCCCGACTCGCTGAACAGATTGACCACGCCGGTCGGCAGCGAAGTCACTTCCGACATGATGCGGGAAACCAGGGCATTGGTCTGCGCGGTCTGGCCCGGCATCTTGATGACGGTGGTGCAGCCGGCGGCCAGGGCCGGGGCCAGCGAACGGATCATCAGCACCACGGGAGAATTCCATGGCGCGATGATGCCGGCCACGCCGATCGCTTCGCGCAGCACCAGGGACAGGCTGCCCGGCTTGGGATCGGCCGCGCGGCCATATTCGGTGCGTGCCAGCGAGGCGTAGTAGCGCAGCTTGGAAGGCACCATGCTGACTTCAAACTCCGCCTCGCCCTTTACCTTGCCGTTTTCCGTGGCGAGAAGATCGACCAACTGCGCGCTATGTCGCTCGAAAGCATCGGCCAGCTCGTTGAGCGCCTTGGCGCGCAGGGCGCGGTCTTCCTTCCACTCCGTTTCGGCGAAGGCACGCTTGGCGGCTGCGATTGCGTCGGCCGCTTCGCGCAGGCCGCCGTCGGCGTATTGGCCGATCACTTCATAGTTGGCGGGATTGATCGAATCCTTATGGGCGCCGGAGTCAGTCCACTCGCCGCCGATCCAGTTCAAAGCGATATTCTTGTTCATGCTGGTGCTCCTTTATATATATGTATGTTGTGGGTTCAGGCGAAACGGCTGGCGATGCGTTCTGCTGCTGCGATGGTCGTTACATTGGTGGCGACCGATGGCACGTCGGGGAAGATCGAGGCATCCACCACGCGCAGGCCGGTCAGGCCGTGCACCTTGCCTTCGAAATCGACCACGGCTTGCGGCGCGCCGGCATGGCCCATGGGCGCGGTGGAGGTTGGGTGGTGATAGGTATCCAGTGTGGCCTTGATCGAGGCCAGGATGGCTTCGTCGGACTGTGCGTCGGGGCCGGGATTGAGTTCGCTGGACACCATGGCCGCCAGCGCCGCCGTCTGGCCGATGCGGCGCGACAGCTTGACTGCTTCCAGCAGGCGTGCGCGGTCTTCCGGCTCGGCCAGGAAGTTCAGATCGATCTTCGGTGCGGCCAGCGGATCGCGGCTGTTCAGCGACAGGCGGCCGCGCGACAGGGGGCGGGTCAGCGCCACGGCCAGCACGAAGCCGACCTTGGTCGGGCTTTGCTCATGCGGGAACAGATGGGTGGCGGTGATATGCACATCCAATTCACCCTGGGCCGCGCTGCTGCTGTGGGTCCACAGCTTGGCGCCGATCACCGGGGTTTGCGCGCCGATGGCTTCCGGTTTGGCGGCGTAGGCGTTGTAATAGAAAGGATGGTCGATCAGGTTCAGGCCCACCGGCAGGTCGGCCACCAGTGGAATCTCCAGCTCGCGCAGATGCGCCTGCGGACCGACGCCGGAGCGCAGCAGGATGGCCGCACTGCCATAGCTGCCGGCCGACAGCACCACTTCGCCGGCGTACAGGCGGGTGCCGTTCGCCATCTGCACGCCAATGGCGCGCTTGCCGTCGAACAGGACTTTATCGACGGTGCTGTCGCCGTGGATGAAGAGGTTTTCCCGCGCCCGCACGGCGTCCGTCAGGTAGGCCATGCCGGTGTTGACGCGCACGCCGTCGACGATGTTCATGGGATAAGGGCCGGCGCCGTTGGCATCGGCAGCGTCGAAGTCGGCGATCTCGCGGTGGCCGTTGGCCAGCGTGGCGTCGAGGAAGGCGCGCTGCATCGGCGTGATATCGGCGCGTTCCAGCTGGCGCACCGGCAGCGGGCCGGAACGGCCATGCAGCTCGTCGCTGCCACCGGAACGGTTTTCCAGATTTTTGAAATGCGGGAGCATGTCCTCATAGCTCCAGCCAGGCAGATTCCAGCGCTGGAAGTCTTCGGGACGGGCGCGTAGTGCCACCGCGCCATTCACGCCCGAGCTGCCGCCCAGCACCTTGCCGCGGATCGCCGCGATCGGGTGGCCCACATAGCCCGCTTCCGACTTGTAGCCCCACTCATGCTGCGGATCGCCGTTGGCGCCCAGGATGTCGCTTTGGGCGATGATGGCGGGATAGGCATTCGGCTCGTAGCTCTGTCCCGCTTCCAGCAGCAGGACGTTGCGCTTGCCGTCCGCGCTCAGGCGGTTTGCCATCACGGCGCCGGCCGAGCCGCCACCCACTACGATCACGTCGAAAACAGTATTCTCGGTCTGCTTGCCATGCACTGCGTCGTTCATCTCTTAGTCTCCAAAGCCGCGGGAAATCCGCGAAACGAAGACTACGGGGATTAGCGATTTTGCATAAGCCGATGAATCACGAATCAGAAGTTCGTTTTTTCCGAACGATCGCTGGAAACGGCTTGCAACTGCCCCTGGATCGGCAGTTCCCATACGGGCGGATAGCCGATTTCCTCGATCAGGAAGTTCACCAGGGTCTGGATCTTGAGCGAGGAACGGTGCGACTGGCGGTACACGGCCGACACCATGCCGCCGGAAGGGGAAAACTCGGGCAGCACGATCCGCAGCGCGCCGCTGGCGACGGCGTCGGCGCACAGGAAGGTGGGCAGGATGGCCAGGCCCAGGCCCTGCCTGGCCCCCTCCAGCAGCTGATGGCCGCTGTCGGTGCGCATGCGGTTGCGGATGCGGAAGGATTTGGTCTCGCCGTTAACCGGCAACTGCCACATGCCCTGCGGCTCGCGGTGCACGTAGAGCAGGCCCTCGTGGTCCTGCAGCTCCTCGGGCCGCAGCGGCGTGCCGCGTTCGGCCAGATACTCGGGACTGGCGCAGATCACATGGCGGTTGACCGCCATGCGCTTGGCGACCAGGCTGGAATCCTGCAGATTGCCGAGGCGGATGGCGAGGTCGTAATTCTCGTCGTTCAGATTCACGCGGCGGTCGTCGGCCTCCACGTCGATACGCAGTTCGGGATGCAGGCCGGCGAAGCGCGCCAGCATGGGCGCAAGGTGGCCGATGCTGAAAGCCATCGGCGCGGCAATGCGCAAGCTGCCCCGCATGCAGGCCTGTCCCGCCAGGACCGCGTTTTCCGCCTCGCTCACCTCGGCCAGGATGCGCGCGCTGTGGGCGTAAAAGATCTGGCCCGGTTCTGTCACCATCATCTGCCGCCCGCGCGCCAGCAGGCTCACGCCCAGGCGCTGCTCCAGCTGCTGCATGCGCTGGCTGACCATGGACTTGGTGGTGCCGAGGCGCTTGGCGGCCTCCGACATGCTGCCGGCATCGACCACCGCCACAAAAAAATGCATTTCAGCGAACTTGTTCATCGCGAGTCTGCGAAAAGGTGGGACTGCTTCAGACCACGCTGCAAGCGCGTGCGTGCATCAGGCC
This sequence comes from Massilia sp. NR 4-1, assembly GCF_001191005.1. NCBI lineage: Bacteria > Pseudomonadati > Pseudomonadota > Betaproteobacteria > Burkholderiales > Oxalobacteraceae > Massilia > Massilia sp. NR 4-1. The sequence continues at coordinate 3,756,724 of NZ_CP012201.1, read as the reverse complement.
TTTGAGGAAGCCGCGGCGGATCTTGCCGGCCAACAGGGCGTGCTGGACTTCGTTTGAACGGCGCTCGGCCCCGCTCAGCTTGCGCAGCCAGCCACGGAAGGGGATGGCGCCCTCGACCGTGTTTTGCAGGGCGCCGGTGGCCGCTTTGCCGGCCATGTCGCGGGCCATTTCTGTACGGTCCTGTTTTTCTTCGGGGACGTCGATGTCGGGGCCGAGCAAATCGTCGAGAGCATCCAGCTGGGCGTTCAGGCTGGGGCAATCCTGCTTGGCGGGCATGGCGTAAGGCTGGTCCAGCGCCTCGCGCAGCGCGGTGGGGATCTCGGGCTTGGAGATATTGAGATCGCGCAGCGGCGTGCCTGCGATTTCGGTGATGCGCGACTGCTCCTTGCTGGTCGCGCAGGCACTCAAGGCCAGGGCGGCGGTGATGACAAGCGCCATGTTCTTCATTAAATCTTTCCTCTGTCTGCAATGCTGAAAAAGATGGCAATCATATCATGTTGCTGCATTGAAACTTCAGGCCAAAAAAAATGCCACCCGAAGGTGGCTGGCGCTGGCGCCGCATGCTTTATGCCGCTTGCAGCTCGCCGTACAGCGCCAGAAATTCCTGGCTCAGCTTGTGGCTGCGGTCGAGGTGGATCATGGGCAGGTTGCGCTCATGCGATTCGCGGATGCGGATCGAACTCGACAGCTTGTTCTCCATCACCGGCAAGCCTTCCTCCTTCAGCTCGTCGACCAGGCGCTGCGGTAGCAGGGCGCGCGGCTGGAACTGGTTGACCACGATGCCTTCGATGGTCAGGTTGGCGTTGTGGTCGGCCTTGATCTCTTTCACGTTATTGATCAGGGTGTACAGGGCTTGGCGCGAGAAGTCGTCGCAGTCGAAGGGGATCAGGCAGGTGTCGGCCGCGATCAGGGCGGACTGCGTGAAGAAGTTGTAGGCGGGTGGCGTATCGACGAAGATTTCGTCGTATTGCTGGCTCAATTCCTTGAGCGTATCGCGCAGCTTGTAGATCTTGTGGCGCGATTCGAGTTTGGACTGCAGGTCGCCCAGTTCGGGGTGGGCCACCATGATGGACAGGTTCTCGAACGGCGTCGCGTGGACGTAGTGGCTGGCTTCCTTGGCGAACATGGAAAAGCTCAGCATCTGCTCGAAATAGGCACCCAATGTCGGCGCCACGTCGGCGGTCGCCGCGCCCAGCACATAGCGGCTGGAATTACACTGCGGATCGATATCGATCAAGAGTGTCCGCTTGCCCTGGTGCGCCGCAATAGCCGCCAGATTCACCGCAATCGTCGACTTCCCGACCCCGCCCTTCTGGTTGAAGATCACCCGTTTCATACGCTGGCCCATGAAATGGCTAAGAATGCAAGAATTCTAGCATGATGCGGCGCAGCAAGTGGGTGAGAGTGACAGCGGATTGTTGCTTCGACATTCAAGTGCAGCCCATCAATTACGTCCTGCCTGGGCGAGCGATGGGCTGCGACTGCGTGGATGATCAGGCGATGATGATCTCGGCCGTATCGACGGCGTGCACACCTATCAGCTGGGCCGGCAGGGCATTGGTCACTTTTTGCATAAAGTGCTGCAGATCGGCGCCGGTGGCGGAATCCGCGATTTGCATGATGACGTCGGAACTATGACCGTTGAAGAACAGGGCGTCGCCGAACTTTTGGCCCCAGTAGTTCAGCTGGGCAATGGTGGCATGGTGATCGAACATATTCATGAAGGCACGGTCGATCGCGGCGTCCAGGCCCCATGTTGGGGTCGAAGTGAAGTTTTGCTTATATTCAGCGGATTGCTCCATGGCGTGAGCAATATCGGTAATAGTGAGGCCTTTGTTGTTGATAGCGTCAGTATAGAATTGCAAGCCACCAGGGTCAGCGGGGCGATTAAAGAATTCAATGTACAGCTTTTCGAGCTCGAAAGTCGTAGACGACATTTTATGGCCTTTTTTGAAATTGTTAAAAATCGCAGTATTTATTGCATTCAATAAGCATGCATTTTAAAAGTTGCAATATTTATCTATATGCAATTATTAAATAATAACGTTAACATTTTCTCTATGCAATAAGAAAATTAACCCAAGGAAAACATTGGAGAGAATTGAAGCGTAAGGTGGCGTTGCTGAGTGACCTGTGGTTGCTCTGGCGTAAGATAGATTCTGGGTGGCATTCTAGAATGACGTCTCCAGTCCTCTTACGTGGAGCTTGCGATGCCTTACATTGCAAAAAAGAATTTTACGGAACAGGCGCAGGTTTTCGGAAATGGCCAGTGTGTAGCGCTGGTGCGCGAGCTGACAGGCGCGCCAGCGTCGTCCACTTGGCGCGAAGGTGATAAGCTCGTCGATCTACTTGAAATTAATGTGCCCATCGCGCCAGGAACTGCCATCGCCACATTTTTCGACGGCCGTTATCCGAATTGGCCGCATGGTAATCATGCGGCTATTTTCCTGCGCTGGGTTAGCAACGGCATTGAGGTGTTTCACCAATGGAAAGGCAAAGCGCCTCACCGGCGTGTACTCTATTTTGGCCGTTCTCAAGCTCAGGCATTTTTACGCGCCGAGCATTATTCAGTCGTCAAATGAAGGTCGCAATCCTTGTTCTGGCCAGCGCCTTGGGCAGTCCATTAGTCTCGGCTAGCCAACTGAGCTGCCCGCAATTCGCGCCTGCGGCTTGGGGCATCGGGCAGAAAGCGCTGGAGTCAGTACGTGTCATGTCCTACCCGGCCCAGGATTCACTCGGTCCGGATCGTGAATACTATGCAACGCCACCGTGGGAGGAGCGCGAAAAGGCGGGGTATATTTACCAAGTCTGGCATGTCGGCAAGAGCGCCGGATTCAAAAATGAAGTCGATTGCGTGTATGCCGGCACGGATCGCTATGTCGGCCTTGAGCTTGCCAATGCGCGTAAATGTACCGCGCGTTGGCATGCGCGGCGCGACCACGGTGTGCTCCCCTATAGCTTGCGCTTTTCATGCCGGTAGCGTTGTCCTGGCAAGCGGGCAGATCGGTATTTGCCGTCAGCGGAAATATTCCCCGGCCCGTTCGGGCTGGTAAAGCACCTCCAGCAGGCGAACTTTCAGCAACTGGCCGTCGGGGTGGGGCCAGTCGATCGTATCGCCCACCGACAGGCCGAGCAGGGCGGAGCCGATCGGGCTGAGGATGGATATGCCGTCCGACAGCTGGGCCATATCCTTGGGGTAGGCGAGCGTCAGGCTGCGCACCTCGCCAGTGCCGGCAATTTCAAAGCGCACGGTGGAGTGCATGGTGACGACATCGGGAGGCATTTCCTCCGGCGCCACGATGTCGGCGCGCGCGAGCTCGTCGAGCAAGGCCAAGCTGGTGGCGTCGTCGGCGCGCATGGCGCCGATCAGGGCTTCCAGCCGGTCGGCGTCGAGCGATGAAATGGTGAGTTGGGGTTTCATAGGTCAATCTCCTGGTTTTCGGTTCTGCTGGAAAAGAAGCGGGAAGCTGGAGGCGGCTCGGAGAGGCGAAGAGTGCCGGATTGGTCCGGCCGGCCCCACCGAGCCTAGGAAAGCCAGGCGAGATTGCGGTTGGAGAGCAGGCCAGCAATGACAGGCATGCCCGCAGCGCTCCCGTTCAGGGAGGCAGCGTTGCAGCGGGCAGGAGTAGCGGCCTGGTTCATCATGCCGCGAGTATAGCGCGTTGCAGGCGGGGATGAGAATGCTGTCGCGGAAAACGAAAACGCCACAGCGTGGCGTTTTCGTAGAGCGCTGCTTACTTCACGCCTTCCATCGCTTCCACCGTGTCGAAAATGTGCATCAGCGCGTTTTCCATGGCGTCGGCTGTCATTGCGCCACTCTGGTTCGTGATGATGAAAACCCCGAGTTGATATTTCGGCACGATAAAGACGTAGCTTTGTGCGCGTGGCACGCCGCCATGGTGTACATAATGTGTGCCCAGTTGGCGATTCTGGCCGATGTTCCAGAAGTAGCCAATGCTGAAGTCATCCTTGAAATATACGAGTGGCTTGTGCGATTCGACGACGGCTGGATTGGTGCTCAATTGCAGGCGCAGGTATTTCGCCATATCCGGCATCGTCGACTTCAGGTTGCCGGAGGCTCCCCAAGGCAGTCGTGGCATCGGTGTGCTGATGACCGGATTATCGCTGTGGTAGCCGGGCGCTAGCCGATGGGTATCCTTGGCGGTGACACCCATTTGGGTCTCGTGCATACCCGCTTCGCGCGCGACGAATTGCGTGAGCAGGACTTCATAGGATTTTCCGTATATTTTTTCGAGCGTGTGCGCGATAAGTTCGGTGCCGGCGCTGGAATACGCATAATCCTTGCCGAGCGGACCTTTGATGCTAACCGAGTGCAAATCCTGCCAGAATTGTTGCTGCCCGTAGTTGGCGTAGGCTGCATTCAATTTGGCTGGCGTGTCGTGTGCAGTGAAGTCTTTTAATACAGTGTTCACTTGCAGCGGCAGCATGCCTGGCATATTGCTGGTGTGCGTGATCAGATGGCGCAAGCGAATTGGCTCACCATCCGACTGCAGGTTGCGGTAGGGCGCCGCCAGGTATTTTTGTATCGGATCGTCGAGCGCCGCCCGCCCATCGAGTACGGCTTGCGCCAAGAGCAGACCGGCAAAAGTCTTGCTGATCGAGCCGATTTCATAAAGCGTCGTATCGTTCGGCGTATTCACCTTGCCGGCCTCCAGCTCACCACGATGCAGAATGAATTCCTTGCCACGATAAACTACCGCGATCGAGGTCGCGTGTAGTAGCTTTGACTTCAATAGGGTGGTCGCGGCCTGGTTCATTGCCGCAGGAATATCACTTGAGGGGGCGGAGCCGGCTGGCTTGCAAGCCGCAAGCACCAGGGTGGTTCCAAGTACGGCAGCAGCGAGTTTGCTCATCAGGCGCATCATCCAGGGATGGGGGAGAGGCATTCTCGCATAGGGATGGCCAAAATGAAAAACGCCGACCTGCTAGGGTCGGCGTTTTCACTTTTTATTCTTGGTGGCCCGGGGCGGAATCGAACCACCGACACAAGGATTTTCAATCCTCTGCTCTACCAACTGAGCTACCAGGCCAAGAGGCAAAATTATAGCACGCAAAAATGCATTTGCAATAGCCCCAGGAAAGTTTTCTGCGGAAAATTGCCGACTCGGGGGCGGGCGGGGTGGCTGCACGCCCTGTATCAAGCCAGAAATTCCCTCTCGTACAAGGCATTCTGCCCTATGGCAAGGGCTATAATGGCCGGATGAACAATCTGTCCACATCGTCCACGCGGCACCACGTGCAGACTGCGGTTTGCATTGTCGGCAACGGCGCCATCGCCAAAACCACGGCTCTGGCCTTCGCCCAATCCGGGCATAGCGTCACTTTGCTCGGGCCGCCGCCATCCGGCGCCGCCAAGCCTGGCGAGGAGGCAAGCTGGGATGTGCGCGTGTATGCGCTGAATCATACCGCCTACAATCTGCTGTCCCGCCTCAAGGTCTGGGGCGCGATGGACCAGGCGCGTGTCGCGCCGGTCGATGCCATGCTGGTCAACGGCGACGGTGCCCATGCCGGCGGCCTGCACTTCGACGCCTATGGCGCCCATACCGGCACCCTGGCCTGGATCGTGGAGGAGCGCAATCTGGACCAGGCGCTGGACGCGGCCCTGCGCTTTGCGCAGAACGTGCATACGGTTTCCGGCCGCGCCACCGCCCTGGTGCGCGAGGATGACGGCGCCAGCGTGCGCCTGGACGATGGTAGCGTGATTAAAGCCGCGCTGGTGGTGGGTGCGGATGGCGCCAACTCCTGGGTGCGCGGCCAATGCGATATCGGCATGGATTACCGGCCCTATCACCAGCGCGGCGTGGTGTCCAACTTCGCCTGCGAAAAGCCGCACCATGGCGCGGCCCACCAATGGTTCACCTGCGAGCAGGGTATCGTGGCCCTGCTGCCGCTGCCGGGCAACCAGGTGTCCCTGGTCTGGTCGGCGCCCGACGCGCTGGCCGATACCCTGTGCAGCGAAGGCGCGGGCCGTCTGGCCGCGCGCCTGGCCGAATTCGCGGCCGACAAGCTGGGTGCCCTGACGCCGCTGCAGCCGGAAGTGGTGCGCGATTTCCCGCTGCGCCTGATGCGTCCCCATTCCCTGGTGTCGCAGCGCGTGGCCCTGGTGGGCGACGCCGCCCATGTGGTGCATCCGCTGGCCGGCCACGGCATGAATCTGGGCTTTGGCGATGTCGAAGACCTGCTCCGCGTGATCTCCGAACGCGAGGAGCAGCGTTCCGTGGGCGACGAGCGCGTGCTGGCGCGCTATGCCCGCGCGCGCAAGGAAGACGTGCTGCTGATGCAGATCGCCACCGATGGTTTGCAACGTCTTTTCGGCGCCGATCTGGAACCGGTGCGCGTCGTGCGCAATTTGGGATTAAACTTGCTGGATAAATTGCCGGGCCTGAAGCGCCGGCTGATTTCTCAAGCACTTGGAAAGCAGTAAACCGGAGAACGTATGAAAAAGAGTAAGTTTGCATTGATGCTCATGTCGGCCCTGTTGATGTCTTGCGCCGGCGCGGAAAACCCCACCGAAGCAAATATCAAAAAGCTGATCGAACCGCGCCTGGGCGACAATGTGAAGGTCGACTCGGTCAAGGAAACCCCTTACGCCGGCCTGTATGAGATTCGCATCGGCGACGAGATCCGCTATACCGACAAGACCGCGACTTACCTGATGGTGGGCCATATCTTCAATTTGAAGACCACCGAAGACCTGACCCAGGCCCGCATCGACGACATCAACAAGATCAAGTTCAGCGATCTGCCGCTGGAATTGGCGCTGAAAACCGTGAAGGGCAACGGCAAGCGCGTGATCGCCGTGTTCGAAGACCCGAACTGCGGCTACTGCAAGCGCTTCCGCAAGCAGACCCTGAACGAGATGGACAATGTGACCGTGTACACCTTCATGTACAACATCCTGTCCGAAGATTCCTTCACCAAGTCGAAAAACATCTGGTGCTCGGCCGACCGCAACAAGGCCTGGGACGACTGGATGGTCGGTAACAAGGCCGCGCCGGCCGCGCCGGCAGGCTGCGTGGCGCCGAATGACAAGGTGCTGGCCCTGGGCCAGAAACTGCGCATCAACGGCACGCCGGCGATCTTCTTCGCCGACGGCAGCCGCGTTCCTGGCGCGATCGACGCCAAGACGCTGGAATCCAAGCTGTCCGTAATCAAGCAGTAAGCATCATCGAAAGGGATGTCCGGGTCCAGGCCCGCCATCCCGCAGCATCATATTGGCGCGCATATCGCTTGCGTGCCTGTACCTCTTTCACTAAGCCCCAGCCAACGCCAAGGAGTAAGAGATGATTACGCTGAATATCAACGGACGCGATACCAAGATCGATGCCGATCCATCGACACCGATACTATGGGCCTTGCGCGACAACCTGAATATGACGGGTACCAAGTTCGGCTGCGGCGCGGCCTTGTGCGGCGCCTGCACCGTGCATATGGGCGGTCAGGCCATCCGTTCCTGCGTAACGCCGATCTCCTCGGCCGTGGGCCAGAAAATCACCACCATCGAGGCGATGGAGGCCGACAAGGTGGGCAAGGCGGTGCAGAACGCCTGGGTCAAACACGACGTGCCGCAGTGCGGCTACTGTCAGAGCGGCCAGGTGATGAGCGCCACGGCCCTGCTGAAAACGAATAAATCGCCCAGCGATGCCGACATCGAAAGTGCCATGGCCGGCAATATCTGCCGCTGCGGCACCTATCAGCGTATCCGCGCCGCCATCAAGGACGCGGCCAAATCCCTCGCCTGAAGGAGAGCACCATGCGCAAAGAATGGATGAAGCAGGATGCAGCGTTGGGTGCCGTGGCCAATACGGTTGCGGCGGGCGAGGGCGCCGGGGTGTCGCGCCGCGGCTTTATGAAGGCGGGCGCACTGGCCGGCAGCGGCTTGGTGCTGGGTTTCTTTATCAGCGGCGGCAACCGTTTCGCGCGCGCGGCCGAAGAGGCCAAGCCGGTGTACCAGCCCAATGCCTTCCTGCAGATCGCGCCGGATAATACGGTGACGGTGCAGGTCAACCGCCTGGAATTCGGCCAGGGCGTGCATACGGCGCTGCCGATGCTGATCGCCGAAGAACTGGACGTGGACTGGCGCCAGATGCGCGGCGCCCTGGCGCCAGCCGGCGATGCGTATAAAGACCCGGTTTTTGGCATGCAGATCACGGGCGGCTCCGGCACCGTCGCCCATTCCTGGAACCAGTACCGCGAGATCGGCGCCAAGGCGCGCCTGATGCTGGTCGCGGCGGCGGCCGAGCAGTGGAAGGTCGATCCATCCCAGGTTAAAACCTCGAAAGGCATGCTGCTCGGGCCGAACGGCCAGAAGTCCAGCTACGGCGCCATGGCCGATGCGGCCATGAAGCAGGCCATGCCGGAAAAGGTCGCGCTGAAGGAAGCGAAGGACTTCAAGATCATCGGCAAGCCCACGCCGCGCCTCGATGCGCGTGCCAAGTCCAGCGGCCAGCAGCAGTTCGGCATGGACTTCAAGCCGGATGGCTGCAAGGTCGCTGTGGTGGCGCGGCCGCCGGTGTTCGGCGCGAAAGTGGCGAAGTTCGACGCCAGCAAGGCCAAGGCGGTTCCCGGCGTGGTCGAGGTGCTGCAAGTGCCGACCGATCGTGGCGGCAGCGGCTTGGCGGTGATCGCCAACGGCTATTGGCCCGCCAAGCAGGGTCGCGAGGCGCTGGAAATCGAATGGGACAGCAGCGGCGTGGAAAAGGTCAGCAGCGACAAGCAGTTGGCAGAGTACAAGGAGCTGTCCACCAAGGCCGGCCTGCCGGCGAAGAAGGCCGATACCTCCAAGCTTGCTTCGGCGGCGAAAAAGATCAGCGCCGTGTATGAGTTCCCCTATCTGGCGCATGCGCCGATGGAGCCGCTCAACTGCGTGGTCGACCTGAAAGCCGATTCCTGCACCGTGTGGGCCGGCAGCCAGTTCCAGACCATGGACCAGGCGGCCGCCGCGCGCACCGCCGGCCTGAAGCCGGAGCAGGTCACGCTGCATACCATGATGGCGGGCGGCGGTTTTGGCCGCCGCGCCGTGCCGACTTCGGACTATATCGTGGAGGCGGTGAATGTCGCCAAGGCCTACAAGGCCAGCGGCAAATCCGGCCCGGTGAAGGTGATCTGGAGCCGCGAGGACGACATCAAGGGCGGCTACTACCGTCCCTCCCATGTGCACCGCGCCGAACTGGGACTGGATGCCAAAGGCCAGATCGTGGGCTGGAACCATGTAATCGTCGGCCAATCGATTTTGACGGGGACGCCTTTCGAGCAGTTCATGGTCAAGGATGGCATCGACGCCACCATGGTCGAAGGCATGGGCGATCCTTACGATGTGCCGCTGAACCTGAGCGTGCATAACGTGAAGGCCAATGTGCCTGTGCTGTGGTGGCGCTCGGTCGGCTCCACCCACACCGCCTTCGTGATGGAGACTCTGATCGACGAAGCGGCACACGCGGCTGGCGCCGATCCGGTGGCCTACCGCAAGAAGCTGATCGATCCCAAGCACAAGCGCCACCATGCCGCGCTGGACCTGGCGGTCGCCAAGTCCGGCTATGGCAAGAAGACGCTGCCCAAGGGCCAGGCCTGGGGCGTGGCGCTGCACGAGTCCTTCAATACCGTGGCGGCCTATGTGGTTGTCGCTTCGGTCAAGGACGGCGTACCCAAGCTGCACAAGGTCACGGCTGCCGTGCACTGCAACCAGCCGGTCAATCCACTGACCATCGAAGCACAGATCCAGGGCGCGATCCTGATGGCGGTCGGCACCACCTTGCCCGGCGCCGCCATCACGCTCAAAGACGGCGTGGTGGAGCAGTCGCAGCTGGCCGACTATGCGATTGCGCGCATGCCGGACATGCCCAAGGTGGAGGTGCATATCGTGCCGTCCACCGAACCGCCTACCGGCATGGGCGAACCGGGCCTGCCGCCGCTGGCGCCGGCTTTCGCCAATGCGGTGTTCAAGCTGACCGGCAAGCGCCTGCGCAAACTGCCTTTCGACCTGGCGACGGCATGATGATGGCGGCAGCAGCGTGAGCATCGTCGGCATTCTGCTGGCGGCCGGGCGGGGCTGCCGCTTCGATCCGGCCGGTGCGCGCAACAAGCTGCTGCAAGCCTTGCCTCCCGACGCTGCCGCGCCCGGCGAGGCTTCCCGCCATGCCAGCGTGCTGGAAGCCAGCGCGCGAAACATGCTTGCCGCACTGCCGCGCGTGGTCGCGGTGGTGCGTCCCGAAGATGAAGAAAGCGCCGCCCTGCTGCATGGCCTGGGCTGCGAAGTAAGCCTTTGCCCGCAAGCCGCCCTGGGCATGGCCGCCTCGCTGGTGCATGGCTTGCGCCAGGCGCCGCAGGCCGACGGCTGGGTGCTGGCGCTGGGCGATATGCCTTATGTGAAGCCTGCCACCATCGCCGCGCTGGCGCACACGGTGGAGCGGGGCGCCGATATCGCCGCCCCCATCTATCAAGGCCGGCGCGGCAATCCCATCGCTTTCGGCCGCCGCCATCTGCCGCTGCTGCTGGCGCTGGAAGGCGATCAGGGCGCGCGCGCCATCGTCAAGAATTTTCCTGTCAATGAAGTGGTGGTGGAAGATTCCGGCATACTGCTGGATATCGACACCCCATCCGACCTACTATGATCAAGAACACGCAAAAGAAGACCATCCAGAAAAAGTCAGGCATCGCCTACACCATCGTTGGCAAGGATCTGCCTGCCCATCTGTTCCAGGTTACGCTGACCGTCGATGCGCCGGCCGCCGAAGGCCAGATCCTGTCCCTGCCAGCCTGGATTCCCGGCAGCTACATGATCCGCGAATTCTCGCGCAATATCGTGCAGATCCGCGCCGAATCGAATGGCGAGGCCGTGGCACTGGCCAAGCTGGATAAGCATTCCTGGCAAGCCGCCCCGGTCAAGGGCAAGCTGGTGGTGCATTACGAAGTCTATGCCTGGGACCTCTCGGTGCGCGCCGCCCACCTCGATCGCAGCCACGGCTTCTTCAACGGCACCAGCGTCTTCCTGCGCGTGCTGGGCCAGGAAGAGGCGGAGCATGTGGTCGATATCCAGCGTCCCGCCGACGAAGCGGCGCGCAGCTGGCGCGTGGCGACCGCACTGAAAGAACTGAAGGCCAAGCGCTACGGCTTCGGCACCTATACCGCCGTCAATTACGATGAGCTGATCGACAGCCCGGTTGAAATGGGCGACTTCGCCCTGGCCAGCTTCAAGGCCCACGGTATCCCGCACGATATCGTGTTCACCGGCCGCGTGCCGAATCTCGACCTGGCCCGCCTGTGCGCCGACCTGAAAGCCATCTGCGAAACCCAGATCGCCTTCTTCGAGCCGAAAGCGAAGAAAGCACCGATGGACCGTTACGTCTTCATGACCATGGTCTTGGGCGACGGCTACGGCGGCCTGGAACACCGCGCCTCCACCGCCCTGGTCTGCGCCCGCGCCGACCTGCCCACCACTGCCCAGCAGAACAAGGAACCGAGCGAGGGCTATATGAAGTTCCTCGGCCTGTGCAGCCATGAGTACTTCCACACCTGGAACGTCAAGCGCATCAAGCCCGCCGTGTTCGCGCCTTACGATCTGCAGGTCGAGAACTACACTCCGCTGCTGTGGCTCTTCGAAGGCTTCACCAGCTATTACGACGACCTGCTGCTGGTGCGCGCTGGCCTGATGAGCGAAGCCGCCTATTACAAGCTGCTCGGCAAAACCGTCAACGGCGTGTTGCGCGGCGCCGGCCGCACCAAGCAGAGCGTGGCCGATTCCAGCTTCGACGCCTGGGGCAAATACTATCGCCAGGACGAGAACGCGCCGAACGCCATCGTCAGCTACTACACCAAGGGTTCGCTGATCGGCCTGGCCCTGGACCTGACCATCCGCGCCAAGAGCGCCGGCAAGCGCTCGCTGGACGATATCATGCTGGCCCTGTGGCAGCGCTATGGCCGCGACTTCTACCAGGGCGGCGCGCGCGGCGTGACCCCGGCCGAAGTGGAAGCCCTGTTCGACGAAATCAGCGGCATGAAGCTGAAGCCCTTCTTCGAGCGCTATATCCGTGGCACCGAAGACCTGCCGCTGGCCAAGCTGCTGGCACCGTTCGGCGTCAAATACAGCGATGAACGCAAGCGCAGCAAGCCTAGCCTGGACGTGAACATCGGCCGCGACGGCGCCGATTGCAAGCTGGCCAGCGTGCATGAAGGCGGCGCGGCGCACCGCGCCGGCCTGTCGGCGGGCGACTTGCTGGTGGCGGTCGATGGCCTGCGTGTAACCGGTAGCCCAGCCAATCTGGAAGGCCTGCTGGCGCGCTACAAGGTCGGCGAGACGGTGGAGGTCCATGCCTTCCGGCGCGACGAGCTGATGGCGTTCAGCGTGCAGCTCGAAGGCGACCGCGCGCCCGGCGTGAGCATTGCGGTGGACGAAACCAAAAAGAAAGGCACGGGACCGAAGCGTCCGACGGCAGTGTAATTCCGCCCACGCATGTTTGCCTCGCTCGACGTAAGAACCATCATGATCATGACCACGCTGATGTGCGCGGTCATGAGCGTGGTGCTGTATTCCGTGCATCGCAGCGCAGGCCGCGAGGTGCAGGGCCTGGACCAGTGGGCGGCCGGCCTGCTGGCGCTGGCGCCCAGCATCTGGCTGTATAAGTTGTATGGCATCCTGCCCGATCCGGTGATCGTGCCGATCGCCAACGGCGTGGTGCTATGGGGACTGGGTCGTGCCATGCTCGGCACGCAGATGCTGCTGGGCCGCCGTCCTTCCTGGCTGCTGTTCCATGCCGGCTGGGCGGGCGGCGCATCGCTGCTCTGCTGGTTCGCCGCCATTTCCAGCTTCCCGTTGCGCATCGCCGTGTTCTCGGCCGTCGCCTTTGCCTTCTACGCGGTGCAGATCGGGGCCGTGCTGCGCCACGGCGCGCGCCATTTCTCCAGTTATTTTTTCACCGGCCTGCTGCTGCTGCAAGCCCTGCCGGTGCTGGCGCGCGGCGTGATGGCGCTGACCGCCGACCTGTCCACGGTGGATCTGCAAAAAGGCAGCGCCCTGGCCACCGTATATCTGGCCGTGGCGAATATGATGTCGCTGCTGCTGGCGGTGGGTTTTCTGATGATGGCGATGCGGCGCTTGCAGACGGTGCTGGAGCGCCGCTCCACCCATGATCCGCTGACCAATGTGCTGAACCGGCGCGGCTTCGGCGCTTGTTACGATGCGCAACTGGCCCTGCTGCGGCGCGAAGGCCGTCCGCTGGCGCTGATGCACATCGATCTCGATCACTTCAAGAAAATCAACGACCGTCATGGCCACTCGACCGGCGACCAGGTGCTGGTGCACGCGGCGGGCGCCATCCGCTACGCGGTGCGCGAATGCGATTATGTGGCGCGCTTCGGTGGCGAGGAATTCGTGGTGCTGCTGCCTGATTCGACGCTGAAGGCGGCGGCCGGGGTCGCCGAGCGTATCCAGAACATGTTGCGCGAACTGCGCGGCGTGCATCTGCCGGCATATACGGCCAGCATCGGCATCGCTTGCCAATATTCATCGCATGAGTCGCTGGACAATCTGCTGGCGCGGGCCGATGCGGCCCTCTATCGCGCCAAGGCGAACGGCAGGAACCGCGTCGAACTGGACGACGATCCCCGCTCGATGGAATGGTGCAGCGTGGCCTGAGCAGGCCACGCGGGATCAGGCAAACAGGCGGCTCAGTTCCGCGCCCGGATCGGCGGCGCGCATGAAGGCTTCGCCCACCAGGAAAGAGTGCACGTCGGCGTCGCGCATGCGCTTCACATCGTCGCCATTCAGGATGCCCGACTCGGTAATCACCAGGCGCTCTTTTGGGATGCGCGGCAGCAGGCCGAGCGTGGTGTCGAGCGAGGTTTCGAACGTGCGCAGATTGCGGTTGTTGATGCCGATCAGGCGGCTGTTCAGCTTGAGCGCGGCAGCCAGTTCATCGCCGTCGTGCGATTCGATCAGCACGTCCATGCCCAGTTCATGCGAGCAGGCTTCCATTTCGGCCATCAGGCCATGGTCCAGCGCCGCCACGATCAGCAGGATGCAGTCCGCGCCCATGGCCCGTGCCTCATAGATCTGGTACATATCGACCATGAAGTCCTTGCGCAGCACGGGAATGGCGCAGGCGGCGCGCGCCTGTTGCAGATACTCGGTGGCGCCTTGGAAGAACTGCTCGTCGGTCAGCACCGACAGGCAGGCCGCCCCATTGCCCGCATAGCTGGCCGCGATGTCGGCCGGACGGAAGTCGGCGCGCAGCACGCCTTTCGAGGGCGAGGCCTTCTTCACTTCGGCGATCACGCCGGCCGCGCCGGCATCGATCCGCTTGCGCAGGCTTGCTTCAAAACCGCGGATGGCGGCGCGCGCCTCCTTGTCGGTTTCCACTTCGCGGCGCAGGCTTTCCAGGCTGCGCTGCTTTTTGGCCGCAGCCACCTCGTCGGCCTTCACGGCCAGGATTTTGTTCAGGATGTCGGACATGCTTTTGCTCTCAATGTTGTTCGGACAGGGCCAGGCGCGCACCCAGTGCGAGGAAAAGGCCGCCGGTCACGCGGTTCAGCCACAAGGCCACCAGAGGTTTGACTTTCAGACGGGCGCTGGCAAAGGCGGTGAACACGGCCAGGCCGTTACACCACAACATGCCGTTGAAGTTGAAGATGCAGCCCAGGATCACAAAAGCCAGCGCCTTGTTGGGCGCACCGGCATCGATAAACTGCGGCACGAAGGCGAGGAAAAACAGCGCCACTTTCGGATTCAGCACATTGGTCAGAAAGCCCTGGGCGAAGATGCGGCCATAGGGCAGGGGACGCGCGGTGTTGGCTGCCGCCTGCGCCTGCTGTTGCGCCGCGTCCGAGTCGTTCTTCAGCCGCGCGCGCAGCATGCCGATGCCGCAGTACACGATGTAAGCGGCACCCACCCATTTCACCGCATTGAAAGCGGCGGCCGATGTTGCCAGCAGTGCGGACAGGCCCACCGCCGCAGCCAGTACATGCACCATGGTGCCCGTGCCGATGCCCAAGGCCGCCGCGCAGCCCGCGCGCCAGCCCTGGGTCGCGCTGCGCGCCATGATGAGCAGCGAATCCGGCCCCGGCATGATATTCAGCAGCAGGCCGGAAATGATGAACAGCGTCAGGTCGTGGATGCCGAACATGGCGCTTCCTTAACTGCCGGCGCCCAGCGCCTGCGTCACTTCCACAAACTGCTTCAGCTTCGCCATCGCCGCGCCGGAGGACACGGCGTGGCGCGCGCGCTGCAAGCCGTCTTCGATCGAGCTGGCAACGCCGGCCGCATACAGGGCCGTGCCGGCGTTGAGCGCCACGATATCGCTGGCCGGTCCCGGCACGCCTTGCAGCGCTTCCAGCACCTTGGTTTTCGATTCCGACGCATTGGCCACCTTCAGGTTGCGGCTGGCCGTCATCTGCAGGCCGAAGTCCTCCGGATGGATTTCATATTCGCGGATTTCGCCGTTCACCAGCTCGCCCACCAGGGTGCCCGCGCCCAGCGATACTTCATCCATATTGTCGCGGCCATACACCACGATGGCGTGCTGCGCGCCCAGGCGCTGCAGCACGCGCACCTGGATGCCGACCAGATCCTGGTGGAACACGCCCATCAGGATATTCGGCGCGCCGGCCGGATTGGTCAGTGGTCCAAGGATATTGAAGATGGTGCGCACGCCCAGCTCGCGCCGCACCGGCGCGGCGTGTTTCATGGCCGCGTGGTGGTTCGGCGCGAACATGAAGCCGATGCCGCTCTGGGCAATCGACTGCGCGATCTGTTCCGGCTTGAGATCGATATTCGCGCCCAGCGATTCGATCAGGTCGGCGCTGCCGGAGGCGGAGGAGACGCTGCGGCCACCGTGCTTGGCCACGCGCGCGCCGGCGGAGGCGGCCACGAACATGGCGGCGGTCGAGATATTGAAAGTGTGCGCGCCGTCGCCGCCCGTGCCGACGATGTCGAGCAGGTTGGTGGCGTCGGCCATCGGTACCTTGGTCGAGAACTCGCGCATGACTTGCGCGGCGGCGGTGATTTCACCGATGGTTTCCTTCTTCACGCGCAGGCCCATGGTCAGGGCGGCGATCATCGCGGGCGACATTTCGCCGGACATGATCTGGCGGAACAGATGCAGCATCTCGTCGTGGAAGATTTCGCGGTGTTCGATACAGCGCAGCAGGGCTTCTTGATGGGTAATTGGCATGACAATTCCTTCAATAGAATGAATAGCGCAAAGCGGTGGTGCGGGACGCGAGGCGTCCGGCAGCTATCAGCGTTCGAGGAAGTTCTTCAGCAGCGCGTGGCCGTGTTCCGACAGGATCGACTCGGGGTGGAACTGCACGCCCTCGATGTCGAATTCCTTATGGCGCACGCCCATGATTTCGCCGTCGTCGGTCCATGCCGTCACTTCCAGGCAGGACGGCAGCGAGGCACGTTCGATAGCCAGCGAGTGGTAGCGGATGACTGTGAAGGGGCTTGGCAGGTTTTTGAATACGCCAACGCCCGTATGCGCGATGAAGGAAGTTTTGCCATGCATGACCTGCTTGGCGCGGATGACGTTTCCGCCAAAGGCTTCGCCGATGGCTTGGTGGCCCAGGCAAACGCCGAGGATAGGTTTCTTGCCCGCGAAGTGCTTGAGCACCTCGATGGAAATGCCCGCCTGCGCCGGCGCTTTCGGGCCGGGCGAAATGCAGATGCGGTCGGGATTGAGCGCTTCGATTTCCGCGATGGTGATTTCATCGTTGCGGAAGGTGCGCACGTCTTCGCCCAGTTCGCCGAAATACTGCACGATGTTATAGGTGAAGGAGTCGTAGTTGTCGATCATCAGCAGCATGTTAGAACCCCCCATCCAGGCCATCTTGCACTTGTTCGGCGGCGCGCAGCACTGCGCGCGCCTTATTTTCGGTTTCCTGCCATTCCATCTCCGGTATTGAGTCGGCCACGATGCCGGCGGCGGCCTGCACATGCAGCATGCCGTTCTTGATCACGCCGGTGCGGATGGCGATGGCCACGTCCATCTCGCCGCCAAAGGAGAGATAGCCGCAGGCGCCGCCGTAGATGCCGCGTTTGGAAATTTCCAGCTCGTCGATCACTTCCATGGCGCGCACTTTCGGCGCGCCGGTCAGGGTGCCGGCCGGGAAGGTGGCACGCAGCACGTCCAGGTTGGACATGCCCGCTTTCAGCTTGCCTTCCACATTCGAGACGATGTGCTGTACATGCGAATATTTTTCGATCACCAGGCGGTCGGTGACCTTCACCGTGCCGATGTCGGAGATGCGGCCCAGGTCATTGCGCGCCAGGTCGATCAGCATCACGTGTTCGGCGATTTCCTTCGGATCGGCCAGCAGCTCTTCGGCCAGCTCGGCATCGCGCTCTGGCGTGGCGCCGCGCGGGCGGGTGCCGGCGATCGGGCGCAGCGTGACTTTCTTCTCGCCGTCCGGCAGGGTCTCGTTGCGCACCAGGATCTCCGGCGATGCGCCCACGATCTGCATATCGCCGAAATTGTAGAAGTACATATACGGCGAAGGATTCAGCGAGCGCAATGCGCGGTACAGGCTCAGTGGCGAATCGACATAAGGCTTGCGGATGCGCTGGCCGATCTGCACCTGCATCAGGTCGCCGGCCATCACATATTCGTGGGCCTTGGCGACAGCGGCCAGATAGTCTTCCTTCTTGAAGTCGCGGATGATTTCCGTGCGCACCGAGGCCGAGGTGAGCGGCGTATCGACGCCGCGCCGCAGCAGGGCGCGCAAGTCTTTCAGGCGCTGGCGCGCTTTGGAGAAGGACTCCGGCTGCGTCGTGTCGGCATACACGATCAGATACAGTTTGCCGGACAGGTTGTCGATCACCGCCAGCTCTTCCGTCACCATCAGCTGGATGTCGGGCAGGCCCAGATCGTCCTTCGGCTGCGTATGCGCCAGCTTCTTCTCGATATGGCGCACGGTGTCGTAGCCGAAGTAGCCGGCCAGGCCGCCGCAGAAGCGCGGCATGCCGGGACGCAGGGCGACCTTGAAGCGGGCCTGGAAGGACTCGATGAATTCGAGCGGATTGCCCTCATGCGTCTCGATCACTTCGCCGTGTTTGACGACTTCGGTGCGGCTGCCGGTGGTGCGCAGCAGCGTGCTGGCAGGCAGGCCGATGAAGGAGTAACGGCCGAAGCGTTCGCCGCCCACTACCGATTCTAGTAGGAAGGTGTTCTTGCCGTTGTTCTGGATCTGGGCCAGCTTGAGGTACAGCGTCAGGGGCGTTTCGAGATCGGCGAAAGCTTCCGCGATCAGGGGAATACGGTTATAGCCTTCCTTGGCCAGCGATTTGAATTCGAGTTCGGTCATGTTTCTCTCCATTCCGCCAGCTTTGGATGTGGTGGTGGCGGTGAGGTTCAAAAAACCTGCCAGGAGCGAACGCGTAGGAACGCAACGGCAGCAATCAATACGGCTTAGTTAGCCAACGATTGCCAGCGTCGCCACAGCCAGGCCTCAATCGAGCCGCGGTGGGTGACATTGTGTCTTTTGTTGAGAAACATCGTCTTTAGAAAGGTCAGTTTGCGATTGGGTTTTGCAAGCTAATTAATTGGGCCGCTTGGAGCAGCGAGGCAACTATACCATCAGAATTGATTTTGTGTATACACTCTCCGTGGTTATATCCATATGGCACGGTGAGCACTGGACAGCCGGCCGCGCGCGCGGCTTCGGCGTCGTTGGAGGAGTCGCCGATGGCCACCACCTGCGCCGGTTCCAGCCCGAAATCGCGGCATACCTGCAGCAGCGGCAGCGGGTCCGGTTTCTTCTTCGGCAGCGAGTCGCCGCCATACACAATCTCGAAATAGCCATCCAATCCTTTTTGCGCCAGCAGCGGGCGCGCAAAGGCGATCGGCTTGTTGGTGACGCAGGCCAGGCGCAATCCCGCATCCTTGAATGCCTGCAGGCCGGCCATCACATCCGGATACAAGGTGCTGTGATTGCCGTTGATGTCGAGGTAGTGGCGCTGATAGGCGTCCATCGCGGCGGGGAAATGGCGCTCCACGCCATCGGCCGCGTGGTCCAGCGCGAGCACGCTGCGGATCAGATTTTCCGAACCCTTGCCGACCATGATTTGAATGCGCTCGGCGCTGATGGGCGCCAGGTCCAGATCGGCGCGCATGCGGTTGATGGCGACGTGGAAGTCCGGCACGGTGTCGAGCATCGTGCCATCCAGATCGATGATGGCGGCGCGCACGCCGCGAAGAACAGACGCCGCCGTCATGCTTACACCGTCGCCAGCTGGGCGCGCATGGCGTCGATCACGGCCTTGTAGTCCGGCTGGCCGAAGATGGCGGAACCGGCGACGAAGGTGTCGGCGCCCGCTGCCGCGGCGGCGGCGATGTTGTCGACCTTGATGCCGCCGTCCACTTCCAGCAGGATGTCGCGGCCGGACTCATTGATCATCTGGCGCGCCTGGGCGATCTTCTTCAGTGCCTGCGGGATGAAGGACTGGCCGCCGAAGCCGGGATTGACCGACATGATCAGGATCATGTCGATCTTGTCCATCACATGCTCCAGATGGTGCAGCGGCGTGGCCGGGTTGAACACCAGGCCAGCCTTGCAGCCGTTGTCGCGGATCAGCTGCAGGGTGCGGTCGATATGGTCCGAAGCTTCCGGGTGGAAGGTGATGATGTTGGCGCCTGCCTTGGCGAAGTCGGGAATGATGCGGTCGACCGGCTTGACCATCAGATGCACATCGATCGGCACCTGCACGTGCGGACGGATGGCCTGGCACACCAGTGGGCCGACCGTCAGGTTGGGCACATAGTGGTTGTCCATCACGTCGAAGTGGATGATGTCGGCGCCGGCGGCGACGACATTGCGCACTTCCTCGCCCAGGCGGGCGAAGTCGGCGGACAGAATGCTGGGAGCGATGCGGAAAGTAGTCATGGTGGGGCTTGCCTTAAAAAGATGCGCTATTTTACGCTGCCGTGACACATCCCGCAGCCGCGGCGAGACATTTAAGGGGGACACACCTTGCGCCCGCGCCGGATTTGCGGTGCAATGTGGGACGCGCGATACCAAAACGCCATAATTACGTTCGAGGCATGTTTGCCGCCCAATCAAGGAAACTCGATGCCCCAGTATGAATTCACCGTTGCGGTCAGAACCCAGTATCTGCCGGAACAGTCCGATCCTGAACGCACCAACTTCGTATTCACCTATTCGATTACGATCCAGAACACGGGCACCGTGGCCGCGCAACTGATCTCGCGCCATTGGGTCATCACCGACGCCAACAACCGCAAGGAAGAAGTGCGCGGCCTGGGCGTGGTCGGCCATCAGCCGCTGCTGCAGCCGGGCGAAACCTTTGAATACACCAGCGGCACCCAGCTCGCCACGCCGCAAGGCTCGATGGTGGGCGAATACTTCTGCGTGGCCGAAGACGGCCACCAGTTCGAAGCGAAGATTCCGGAATTCGTTCTGTCCCTGCCGCGCACCCTGCACTGATCGGGCAGGAGCGGCATCCAGGGCGCGCCCGGTGGTGGGCGTGCCGCAGCCTGCGGGCTGCCTGTTTTACTCGACGCCTTGGTCGTCCTTCTTTTCCGGCAGAGCCTTGACCGGCGGAGTTTTCTTCTTGCTCGGCAGCGTCCACCAGACGATAAAGACCAGCAGGAACAGGGCCACCAGCGCTTCAATCATTAGATACCACATAGATAATCCTCATGTTATTCGCACGCCGTAGTCTACTCGTTTCTCCCGCCCCCGTCGCCGCCACCGCCCTGGCCTTGTTCCTGAGCGCTTGCGGTACCACGCCGCCGCCAGCCCAGCCGGTCAAGCCGGTGCCAGTGCAGCCGGCCACGCCGCCCGCCCAGCCGGCGCCGGTGCAGCCCGCGCCCGCCGCGCCAGCGCGTCCGGCCAAAACCGAATTCGTGCCGGTGCGCTTCTCCTCCCTGCCGGGATGGACGCGCGACGATGTGCGCGCCGCCTGGCCCGCCTTCATGTCTTCCTGCGGCGTGCTGGCCAAGCAGGCCGACTGGAAAGAGCCGTGCACCATCGCGCGCGGCGTGAACGGCAATGACGAGAAGGCGATCCGCCTGTTCTTCGAATCCTTCCTGCAGCCGCACCAGGTGGTGGCAGCCGATGGCGCCAATAGTGGCCTGGTCACGGGTTATTACGAACCGTTGCTGCAAGGTTCGCGCAAACGCGGCGGGCCATTCCAGACCCCTCTCTATAAAGCGCCGGACGATCTGGTGACGGTGGAGCTGGCCAGCGTCTATCCGCAGCTGAAAGGCATGCGTCTGCGCGGCCGTCTGCAAGGCAAGAAAGTGGTGCCGTATTCGACCCGCGCTGAAATCGAGAAGGCCGACTTCAAGGGCAAGGAACTGATGTGGGTGGACGATTCGGTGGAAGCTTTCTTCCTACAGGTGCAGGGTTCGGGCCGCGTCCAGCTGGGCGATACGCAGGAAACCGTGCGCGTGGCGTATGCCGACCAGAATGGCCATCCTTACAAGTCCATCGGCAAATACCTGGTGGAGAAGGGTGAGCTGACGGCCGACCAAGCCTCGGCCCAGGGCATCAAGGCCTGGATCGCCGGCCATCCGACACGCCAGCAGGAGCTGTTCAACGCCAATCCGAGCTATATCTTCTTCCGAGAAGAAAAGCTGCCTGACCCGAAAGTGGGGCCGAAAGGCTCGCTTGGCGTGCCGCTGACGCCGCAGCGCTCCGTCGCCGTCGACGCCGCCCAACTGCCGCTGGGCGCGCCGCTGTTCATCGCCACCACCCAGCCGAACAGCGAAGTGCCGCTGCAAAGACTGGTGATGGCACAGGACACGGGCGGCGCCATCAAAGGCGCCATCCGCGTCGACTACTTCTTCGGCTTCGGCCCGGAAGCGGCGGAAAACGCCGGCCGCATGAAGCAGTCGGGCAATGTCTGGGTGCTGCTGCCACGGCTGCAGCGCTGAACTGGCGCCGGGTCAGCGTAATACCAGCACCGGCAGCGTGGTGTGGGCCAGCACCTTCTGCGTCTCGCTGCCGAGGAATAACTTGTTCAGGCCGCGCCGCCCGTGCGAGGCCATCAGGATGATGTCGCAGCCGAACTTCTCGGCGGCGGTCACGATTTCATCGTAGGGTGTGGGCGATACCGCCACCACGCCTTCGCAGGGCACGCCCGCCTCCTTGGCGGCTAGGGCAACCCGCTCCACGCTGGCGCGGGCCGCCGCGTCCATCTGGCGTTCGAATACAGTGGCGTCGGGGACAATCACGCCATCGCCCATCGGCACGAAGGGGAAGGGCTGGGCTACCGAAATCGTCACCAGCCGCGCCCCGTTTAATTTGGCGAACTGGATGGCGGTTTCAGTCGCTTTGTGCGACAGCTCGGAGCCGTCGGTCGGCAGCAAAATACTCTTGTACATGGCAACCTCCTATATAGAGGCCAGTGTAGAACCCTTGTTGGCTCAGGGGCGCACGCTTCGGATGGGGCGCGACAGCAGCATCGCGACCGTCAGCGCCACGCCGCCCGCCGCCACGCAGGCCAGGCCAGTGCGGATGCTGAAGTGGTCGGCCACATAGCCCGCCGCCAGCGCGCCCAGCGGCGCCGTCGCCACCGTCAGGAAGCGCATGGTCGAGATCATGCGGCCCAGGAATTCGTCCGGCGTCACCTTCTGGCGCAGCGCCATGTAGGGCACGAAGTAGAGCATCACGCCGCAATCGAAGAAGAAGACCAGAGCCGCATACGCCACGGCGCTGGCTGTCGCGCTGCCAAACAGGGCGGCGGGAATCGTCGGCATCAGCACGAAACCCAGCGCAGTCGCGCCCACTCCCAGCAGAATGGTGGTGCCCTGGCCGTGGCGTTTGTTGAGAGGCTTCAGCAGCAGCGAGCTGACAAAGACGCCGATCCCGCCCAGCATCTGCGCCGTCCCCAGCACGCCGGGCGACATGCCCAGTTCGCGCGTGGCAAACAGCAGCACCAGCGCCGAATAGCCATAGAACAGCAAATGCCAGGCGCCGGCCGACCAGGCCAGGGCGCGCAACAGCGGTTGTCCCCATATATATGCCAGGCCATCGCGGATATCGCGCAGCGGATGCTTGTCGGACGGCGGCGGCACCGGATCGCGCACGCTGACCTTGCGCATCAGCTGCACCGACATCAGAAAGGTGAAGGCATTGACCAGAATAGCGAACGGTGCGCTCAGCCACTGGATCAGCACCCCGGCCAGTCCCGGCGCGATCAAGCGCGAAGCGGAATCGGTGGCGGCAAACTTGGACTGCGCGTCGATCAGCCCATCGCGGCCCACCATGAAGGTCAGAAAGATCTGCTCCGCGCCACCGCCGACCACCGAGCACATGCCCATGATGAAGGCCACCGCATACATCCAGGGCATCGACAGCATGCCCAGCCACCAGCCCAGCGGCACGCTGGCCAGCGTGAGTGCTTGCACGATCTTGCTTGCCAAAAGAATGGGCAGCTTGGCGCGCCGGTCCAGCCAGACGCCGGCGGGCAAGGCGAACAGGGCGAAGGGAATGGCTTGTGCCGCCGTCATCATGCCCATCTGGGCCGGCGACGCGTGCAACAGCAGCACGGAACACAGGGGCAGGGCGAGGGCGCTGATCTGGCCGCCGAAGCCATTCAGGATGCTGCTGACCCAGTAGCGGCGGAAATCGGCGCTGCGCAGCAGGGCGTCCTTGCTAAGCTGTTCGGCGAGGTAGGAGCGAAAGACCGTAAACATTGAAGCTTGAATATACCAGCGCGGCGGATGAAAAGGCTACAATCGCCGCACACCTTTCCTATGGAGGAGATACATCGATGCAATACGAAGACCTGATCGTTGAAGTGCACGACAAAGTGGCCCTGATCCGCCTGAACCGTCCCAAGGCGTTGAATGCGCTGAACGACCGCATGATGAATGAGCTGGGCGACGCCTTCGCCAAGTTCGATGCCGACCCGAATATCGGCTGCATCGTCCTGACCGGCAGTGAAAAGGCCTTTGCCGCCGGCGCCGACATCGCCGCCATGGCTGATTACACCTACCAGGACACCTACCGCGACAACTACATCACCCGCAACTGGGAGCACATCCTCAAAGTGCGCAAGCCCGTGGTGGGCGCGGTGGCCGGTTATGTATTAGGTGGCGGCTGCGAGCTGGCCATGATGTGCGACTTCCTGATCGCGGCCGACAGCGCCAAATTCGGCCAGCCCGAAATCAAGGTCGGCGTCACGCCGGGCGCAGGCGGCACCCAGCGCCTGCCGCGCACCATCGGCAAGGCCAAGGCCATGGATATGCTGCTGACCGCCCGCACCATCGATGCCGCCGAAGCTGAGCGCATCGGCCTGGTTTCGCGCATCGTCCCCGCCGACAAGCTGATCGAAGAGACGCTGGCCGCGGCCAATACCATCGCCGCCATGCCCTTGTCGGTTGCCATGATGATCAAGGACGCCGTGAACCGGGCCTTCGAAACCACGCTGACCGAAGGCGTGAATTACGAGCGCCGCCTGTTCCACGCCGCCTTCGGCACGCCGGCCCAGCGCGAAGGCATGCATGCATTCCTCGAAAAGCGCTTGCCAAAGTTCGACGGTCTTTGATATAGTTCTGTCCCTCGCAACGCAGCGCAAGCAGCGGCGAGGGAGTTTCGAAGCGCAGGGCGCTGCGAAACGAAAGATAAGAAGCTTGACGGTTCATCGGAAATACTAGATAATCTCGCTTCTCTGCTGCTGACAAACACAACGCTTTGTCTCGATGCAGCGGTTCTTTAAAAATTAACAGTCGATAAGTGTGGGCGTTTGATGATGTGCCCGGGACTTCGGTCCTGAAGCTCAAATAATAGATTCAAACGCTCATGCAAATATATTAAACGTGACCTTCGTAAGAAGGGATCGTCAGTATTTTGAGTGAGTGACCCCGGCAGCAGTGCCGGACAACAGAGATTAAACTGAAGAGTTTGATCCTGGCTCAGATTGAACGCTGGCGGCATGCTTTACACATGCAAGTCGAACGGTAACAGGGAGCTTGCTCCGCTGACGAGTGGCGAACGGGTGAGTAATATATCGGAACGTACCCAAGAGTGGGGGATAACGTAGCGAAAGTTACGCTAATACCGCATACGATCTAAGGATGAAAGTGGGGGCTCGCAAGACCTCATGCTCCTGGAGCGGCCGATATCTGATTAGCTAGTTGGTGAGGTAAAGGCTCACCAAGGCAACGATCAGTAGCTGGTCTGAGAGGACGACCAGCCACACTGGGACTGAGACACGGCCCAGACTCCTACGGGAGGCAGCAGTGGGGAATTTTGGACAATGGGGGCAACCCTGATCCAGCAATGCCGCGTGAGTGAAGAAGGCCTTCGGGTTGTAAAGCTCTTTTGTCAGGGAAGAAACGGTTTCGGCTAATATCCGGAGCTAATGACGGTACCTGAAGAATAAGCACCGGCTAACTACGTGCCAGCAGCCGCGGTAATACGTAGGGTGCAAGCGTTAATCGGAATTACTGGGCGTAAAGCGTGCGCAGGCGGTTTTATAAGTCTGTCGTGAAATCCCCGGGCTTAACCTGGGAATGGCGATGGAGACTGTAAGGCTAGAGTTTGGCAGAGGGGGGTAGAATTCCACGTGTAGCAGTGAAATGCGTAGAGATGTGGAGGAACACCGATGGCGAAGGCAGCCCCCTGGGTCAAAACTGACGCTCATGCACGAAAGCGTGGGGAGCAAACAGGATTAGATACCCTGGTAGTCCACGCCCTAAACGATGTCTACTAGTTGTCGGGTCTTAATTGACTTGGTAACGCAGCTAACGCGTGAAGTAGACCGCCTGGGGAGTACGGTCGCAAGATTAAAACTCAAAGGAATTGACGGGGACCCGCACAAGCGGTGGATGATGTGGATTAATTCGATGCAACGCGAAAAACCTTACCTACCCTTGACATGGCAGAAACCTCCGAGAGATTGGAGGGTGCTCGAAAGAGAATCTGCACACAGGTGCTGCATGGCTGTCGTCAGCTCGTGTCGTGAGATGTTGGGTTAAGTCCCGCAACGAGCGCAACCCTTGTCATTAGTTGCTACGAAAGAGCACTCTAATGAGACTGCCGGTGACAAACCGGAGGAAGGTGGGGATGACGTCAAGTCCTCATGGCCCTTATGGGTAGGGCTTCACACGTCATACAATGGTACATACAGAGGGCCGCCAACCCGCGAGGGGGAGCTAATCCCAGAAAGTGTATCGTAGTCCGGATTGTAGTCTGCAACTCGACTGCATGAAGTTGGAATCGCTAGTAATCGCGGATCAGCATGTCGCGGTGAATACGTTCCCGGGTCTTGTACACACCGCCCGTCACACCATGGGAGCGGGTTTTACCAGAAGTAGGTAGCTTAACCGCAAGGAGGGCGCTTACCACGGTAGGATTCGTGACTGGGGTGAAGTCGTAACAAGGTAGCCGTATCGGAAGGTGCGGCTGGATCACCTCCTTTCTAGAGTATGGCGCAAAGCCAAACGCTCACACTTATCGACTGTTATGAAGTAAAGAAACGAGCGCGGGTCTGTAGCTCAGCTGGTTAGAGCACCGTGTTGATAACGCGGGGGTCGTTGGTTCGAGCCCAACCAGACCCACCAAGTAATTGGCGCACACCACGGGGGATTAGCTCAGCTGGGAGAGCACCTGCTTTGCAAGCAGGGGGTCGTCGGTTCGATCCCGTCATCCTCCACCAAAAGCCCAAACGTAAGCTAAGCAGTTTAGGTTTGGTCTTTTAGAGACTAAGTGAGTTTCGTTCTTTAACAATCTGGAAGAAGTAAAGTTTTATTAAGCGTATATCGCAAGATATACACTTAGGGTAGTGTTCCGAAAGGAACGCATACAAAAACTCATCAAACACAGTAGTAAATGCTTAACCTATAGCCGTCAACGTTATAGGGACAAGTGAATAAGTGCACATGGCGGATGCCTTGGCGATTACAGGCGATGAAGGACGTAGAAGTCTGCGATAAGCTTCGGGGAGCTGACAAACAAGCATTGATCCGAAGATTTCCGAATGGGGAAACCCGGCCTTTTAGGTCATCGTACACTGAATACATAGGTGTACGAAGCGAACGCGGCGAACTGAAACATCTAAGTAGCTGCAGGAAAAGAAATCAACCGAGATTCCCAAAGTAGTGGCGAGCGAAATGGGAAGAGCCTGCACGTGATAGTCGGACTGATAGTGGAATGCTCTGGAAATGGCAACCATAGCGGGTGATAGTCCCGTACACGAAATCAGACCGGTGGTACTAAGCGTGCGACAAGTAGGGCGGGACACGAGAAATCCTGTCTGAAGATGGGGGGACCATCCTCCAAGGCTAAATACTCGTAATCGACCGATAGTGAACCAGTACCGTGAGGGAAAGGCGAAAAGAACCCCGGGAGGGGAGTGAAATAGATCCTGAAACCGTGTGCATACAAACAGTAGGAGCCTCCTTGTGGGGTGACTGCGTACCTTTTGTATAATGGGTCAGCGACTTACATTCAGTGGCGAGGTTAACCAAATAGGGGAGCCGTAGAGAAATCGAGTCCGAATAGGGCGCCAGTCGCTGGGTGTAGACCCGAAACCAAGTGATCTACCCATGGCCAGGTTGAAGGTGCGGTAACACGCACTGGAGGACCGAACCCACTAATGTTGAAAAATTAGGGGATGAGCTGTGGGTAGGGGTGAAAGGCTAAACAAACTTGGAAATAGCTGGTTCTCTCCGAAAACTATTTAGGTAGTGCCTCAAGTATCACCACCGGGGGTAGAGCACTGTTATGGCTAGGGGGTCATCGCGACTTACCAAACCATTGCAAACTCCGAATACCGGTGAGTGCGAGCTTGGGAGACAGACATCGGGTGCTAACGTCCGGTGTCAAGAGGGAAACAACCCAGACCGCCAGCTAAGGTCCCAAAGATTGGCTAAGTGGAAAACGAAGTGGGAAGGCTAAAACAGTCAGGATGTTGGCTTAGAAGCAGCCATCATTTAAAGAAAGCGTAATAGCTCACTGATCGAGTCGTCCTGCGCGGAAGATGTAACGGGGCTAAGCCAGTCACCGAAGCTGCGGATATCCGTAAGGATATGGTAGGAGAGCGTTCTGTAAGCCTGCGAAGGTGGCTTGTAAAGGCTGCTGGAGGTATCAGAAGTGCGAATGCTGACATGAGTAGCGATAATGGGGGTGAAAAGCCTCCACGCCGTAAGCCCAAGGTTTCCTGTTCAACGTTCATCGGAGCAGGGTGAGTCGGCCCCTAAGGCGAGGCAGAGATGCGTAGCTGATGGGAAGCAGGTTAATATTCCTGCACCGTCGTATGATGCGATGGGGGGACGGATCGCGGAAGGTTGTCTGACTGTTGGAATAGTCAGTTTCTGGTTCATAGAAGGTGCTTAGGCAAATCCGGGCACGTAATTCAAGGGACTGGGACGAGTGAACTTGTTCACGAAGCAATCGGAAGTGGTTCCAAGAAAAGCCTCTAAGCTTCAGTCATACGAGACCGTACCGCAAACCGACACAGGTGGGCGAGATGAGTATTCTAAGGCGCTTGAGAGAACTCGGGAGAAGGAACTCGGCAAATTGGTACCGTAACTTCGGGAAAAGGTACGCCTCGGTAGCTTGACCACTTTACTGTGGAAGGGCGAAAAGGTTGCAATAAACTGGTGGCTGCGACTGTTTAATAAAAACACAGCACTCTGCAAACACGAAAGTGGACGTATAGGGTGTGACGCCTGCCCGGTGCTGGAAGATTAAATGATGGGGTGCAAGCTCTTGATTGAAGTCCCAGTAAACGGCGGCCGTAACTATAACGGTCCTAAGGTAGCGAAATTCCTTGTCGGGTAAGTTCCGACCTGCACGAATGGCGTAACGATGGCCACACTGTCTCCTCCCGAGACTCAGCGAAGTTGAAGTGTTTGTGATGATGCAATCTACCCGCGGCTAGACGGAAAGACCCCATGAACCTTTACTGTAGCTTTGCATTGGACTTTGAACCAATCTGTGTAGGATAGGTGGGAGGCTTTGAAGCGGGGACGCCAGTTCTCGTGGAGCCATCCTTGAAATACCACCCTGGTTTGTTTGAGGTTCTAACCTTGGTCCGTGATCCGGATCGGGGACAGTGCATGGTAGGCAGTTTGACTGGGGCGGTCTCCTCCTAAAGTGTAACGGAGGAGTTCGAAGGTACGCTAGGTACGGTCGGACATCGTGCTAATAGTGCAATGGCATAAGCGTGCTTAACTGCGAGACCGACAAGTCGAGCAGGTACGAAAGTAGGACATAGTGATCCGGTGGTTCTGTATGGAAGGGCCATCGCTCAACGGATAAAAGGTACTCTGGGGATAACAGGCTGATTCCTCCCAAGAGTTCATATCGACGGGGGAGTTTGGCACCTCGATGTCGGCTCATCACATCCTGGGGCTGTAGCCGGTCCCAAGGGTATGGCTGTTCGCCATTTAAAGTGGTACGTGAGCTGGGTTTAAAACGTCGTGAGACAGTTTGGTCCCTATCTGCCGTGGGCGTTGGAAATTTGAAGGGGGCTGCTCCTAGTACGAGAGGACCGGAGTGGACGAACCTCTGGTGTACCGGTTGTCACGCCAGTGGCATTGCCGGGTAGCTAAGTTCGGAAGAGATAACCGCTGAAAGCATCTAAGCGGGAAACTTGCCTTAAGATGAGATTTCCCGGAGCCTTGAGCTCCTTGAAGGGTCGTTCGAGACCAGGACGTTGATAGGTCGGGTGTGGAAGTGCAGTAATGCATTAAGCTAACCGATACTAATTGCCCGTACGGCTTGTCCCTATAACCTTGACGGTTATCATTTACTCGAGATGAGTACCCAAAACTAAACTTCTTCCAGATTCAGAGCGACGCGATCATACGCGGCGCTCGTACCAGTTATGCCTGATGACCATAGCAAGTCGGTCCCACCCCTTCCCATCCCGAACAGGACCGTGAAACGACTTTGCGCCGATGATAGTGCTGCAACCAGTGTGAAAGTAGGTTATCGTCAGGCTAGTTATAAAGAAAAAGCCCCGGCTGCCAATGCAGTCGGGGCTTTTTTGTTTTCTATTTGCGTTTAACACCAGGTTTCCACATGCTGTTCAGTATTGGTAAAGCAGTTATTGCTACTGTAATTTTCGCCGGCCTTCATTTGGTTCAGCGCCTGATCAGCGGTGAAGCGCTGAACTCCTTCCCGGTCCTGAATGCAGTCTATTACTTTGCCTTTGTCGCCGTTTGGTTTGTGATTAGCGACCGCTTCTTGTCGTCATTTTGGGCTTGGGTAAAGGCGCGGAAGAATAAATAACTCAGCTTCCCTTGCTGATTGCCTCTCCATCGGCTGGACGCAAGGTCCAGAAGGTGAGCGAGGAAAGTATCGTCAGCACGGCCAGGGTCAGAAAAGCGTAGTGCAGGGCACTGCTGAGCATCGCCCGGTCTGATTGAGGAGCATCGCCCAAAAAGAACCCTGTCACCAGCGAGCCGCAGGCCAGACCGAAACTCACCGACAGCTGCTGCATCGAGCTGGCGATCGTGCTGGCCATGCTGGAATCCTGCGCATCCACATCGGCATAAGCGATGCTGTTCATGCTGGAGAATTGCAGCGAATTGAAAAAGCCTAGACAGAGGCTGATCGCGACGATCAGCGGCAAGGGCGTTCCTGCTTTGACGAACGAGTACATGCTGATGGTGATCCCGATCAGTACCGTATTCACCACCAGCACCTGGCGATAGCCGAAGCGTCCCAGCAACCGTGTCGAAATGAATTTCATGCCCATGGCGGCAGCGGCGGAAGGCATCATCAATAAACCTGATTGCCAGGCCGGCAAGCCTAGCCCCAATTGATATAGCAGCGGCAGCAGGAAGGGCAGGCCGCTGACGCCGAGCCGTGTCGCGAAGCCGCCAAATACCGATACGCGGAAGGTGCGGATGCGGAACAGATCGAGCCGCAGCAAGGGATGCGCTTCGCTGCGCGCATGCCAGGCATAAGCTGCCAGCAGGCTGCAGGAAATCAGCAGCAGCACAGCGCCTGAAGTGGGATCGATCTTGTGTTCGCCGAAGACCTCCAGCAGCCATGAGAGCAGGGCGATGCCGGTGCCGAACAAGACCAGGCCTATCATGTCCAGCGGACGTGTCTTCTCGCCGCGATAGTCCGGCATATAACGCCGCGCCAGATAGATGGCCACCAGCCCGACCGGCACATTGATGAAGAAGATCTCGCGCCACGACAGCCAATGGACGATCAAGCCGCCCACGGTTGGCCCCAGCAACGGCCCTATCAGCGCCGGAATGATGACGAAGTTCATGGCGCGCAAGAGTTCCGATTTGGGGAAGGTGCGGATGATGGTGATACGTCCAACCGGCATCATCATGGCGGCGCCAAAACCTTGCAGCAGGCGTGCCGCCACCAGCATGGGCGAGTTCACCGATAAACCGCACAGCATGGAGGCAACTGTGAAGATCGCGATGGCGCTCATGAAGACGCGCCGCGTGCCGTAGCGGTCGGCCATCCATCCGCTGACGGGAATTGCCACCGCCAGGCTGAGGATATAGCTGGTGACGACGGCTTTCAGGCTAAGCGGCGTGACCTGCAGGCTTGCCGCGATGGCGGGAACGGCGGTGTTGACGATGGTGGAGTCGAGCTGCTCCATGAAGAGGGTTGTAGCGACAACCCAAGGCAGATAGCGTTTGCTGGAATCGGGGGCGGTCATGGGAGGACACAGAGCTGGTGTCCAATGATTGTCACATAAAAGCCGAAGCTCTGTTTTTCCCTGACTTATCCGCCGCTCTTCCCCCAGCTGTTTTCGTAGACGATTTGCTCAATGGGGCGGCGCTTGTCCCAGCCTTCCAATTCCAGCATCGGCGCTTTGTAGAATTCGTCGACCTGGCCCACGCACAGCACGGCGATGGGCTGACTGCCTTCGGGCATGCCGCATAGCTGGCGCAAGCGCTGCGGGTCGAACAGCGAGACCCAGCCTACGCCTATGCCCTCTGCGCGCGCAGCAAGCCAGAAGTTCTGGATGGCGCAGGAGGCGGAGGCCAGATCCATCTCCGGCATGGTACGGCGGCCAAAGACGAAGTCTTCGCGCTTGTCGATCAGGCCCACCACCAGGACCTCGGCGCATTGAAGGATGCCCTCCACCTTCAGACGCATGAATTCTTCCGAACGCTGGTTCAGCGCCTGCGCCGTCAGCTCGCGCTCCTCGTCCACCAGCCGGTGGATGGCGCGCCGCAGCTCCATGCTGTTGATGCGGATGAAACGCCAGGGCTGCATGAAGCCGACGCTGGGACCATTGTGGGCAGCGGTGATAAAGCGATCCAGCTGGCCTTCCAGCAGCGGTCCAGGAACAAAGTGGCGCACGTCTCGCCGTTCGCGGATGGCGCGGTAGACGCCTTCGATTTGTTCGGGAGGATAGGCGTGACTCATTTTTTCAGCTGTATCAAGGCATCCAGCAAGGGTTGAGTGGCATCGGCTAGGCGTTCAAGACTGGCTTCGCGCAGGGCGGATGTATCCACCGTGGTATCCGAATGCAGGCCGGCCCAGCGCAGCAGGGCATTGCCCGCTTGCGGCGTGTCGAACAGCCCATGCAGATAAGTTCCCAGCACCTGGTTATCTTCCGAGATGGCGCCTTCCGGACGCCCGCCGATATGGAAGACGGGGCGCTCCATGCTGCTGCCGGACGAGACGCCCATATGGATTTCATAACCGGTCACGCTGGCTTCGGCAAAGGCGCAGCGGCCGCTGACCTGTTCCAGGCGTTTGTCCTGTGTCAGCTCGGTGCGGATATTGAGCAGGCCGAGACCGGCCGATTCCCCGGGTTCCCCTTCCACGCCGTGCGGATCGAGGACGCTTTGGCCCAGCATCTGGAAGCCGCCGCAGATGCCGATCACCTTGCCGCCATAACGCAGGTGGCGGGCGATCTTTTCCGGCCAGCCCTGCGACTTGAGCCAGGCCAGGTCGCCGCGCGTGTTTTTGCTGCCGGGGAGGATGATCAGATCGGCGGCGGGAATCGGCTCGCCTTGGCGCACGAAGCGCAGGTCGACTTCGGGGTGGGCGCGTAGTGCATCGAAGTCGGTATGGTTGCTCATGCGCGGCCCGCTGGGGACGACCACGCGGAAGGCGCCTTGTGCGGCCTGCACCGCTTGCACCGCATCCTCGGCATCGAGGAAAAGACCATGCAGATAAGGCAGTACGGCCAGTACGGGCTTGCCGGTCTGCTGTTCCAGCCATTCCAGCCCCGGCTCCAGCAGCGAGATATCGCCGCGGAAGCGGTTAATGACAAAACCGATCACGCGATTGCGTTCGCTTTCGGATAAGCAGGACAGGGTGCCCACAAGGTGGGCGAAGACGCCGCCGCGGTCGATGTCGGCCACCAGGATAACCGGGCAATCCACCGCTTCGGCGAAGCCCATATTGGCGATGTCGCGGTTACGCAGATTGATCTCGGCCGGGCTGCCCGCACCTTCCACCATCACCTTGCCGTATTTTTGCAGCAGGCGTTCATGCGAGGAGAGCACGGCCTCCATCGCCACCAGCTTGTAGTTGTGATAGTCGCGCGCGTTCATATTCGACAGCGCCTTGCCGTTGATGATGACCTGGGCGCCGATATCGCTGGAGGGCTTGAGCAGTACCGGGTTCATATCGGTGTGCGGTTCCAGGCCGGCGGCAATCGCCTGCAAGGCCTGGGCGCGGCCGATCTCGCCGCCGTTCACGGTGACGGCGCTGTTGAGCGCCATATTCTGCGGCTTGAAAGGCGCCACGCTGACGCTGTTGCGCTTCAACAGGCGGCACAGGGCCGCTACCACGGTGCTTTTGCCCGCGTCGGATGTGGTGCCTTGCACCATCAGGGTGGTGTAGGGGAAGTCCATTTCAGTGCTTGCGGTGCTGGCGCGCCAGTTCGAGTTTTTCGCACAGAAGGGCCGTACCCTGGATCATGCGTGGGCCGGCGCGGTTGAGCAGGTCGCCTTCCACCGTGAACAGATTGCCCTGGCGCGTGGCTTTCAATGTGCCGTACTGGCGCCATAGATTGACGCCGCCGTAGTCCTTCTCGGCCGTGCCGAAGATGGCTTCCGGATCTTCCTGCAGCACGCCTTCGACGCTGACCACGGGCGCCGTGATTTTCATGCCGGCGAAGATATTTTCGCCGCCACAGACGCGCAGGGCATCGCTGACGATATGGCTGCCGTTCAGCGTGTACAGCGGCTTGTCCCAGACCTGGTAGAAGGTGCGCACCGGCGGACGGCCCGCATACTGGGCGCGCAGCGCGGCCAGCTTGCGTTTCATTTCGGCGGCGGCCGGCTGGGCCGCGCTTTCGGTACCCATCAGCTGGCCGAGACGGATCAGGCCTTCGGGGATGGCATCCAGCGTTTGCGGTTCGCTATGGAAGATGGGGATGTTCAACTGGCGCAGCATGTCGATCTGGCGTTCGGAGCTGCCGTGGCGCCAGACCACCAGCAGGTCGGGCTTGAGTGCGATCAGGCGTTCCATATCGACCTGGCGGTTATCGCCGACGCGCGGGATTTTTTTGGCCGCTTCCGGATAATCGCTATAGGTGACGGCGCCCACGATCTTTTCGCCGCCGCCGGCCGCGAACAGCAGTTCGGTCACATGCGGCGCCAGCGAGACTACGCGCTGCGCTGGTTTTTGCACCGTGACGGCTTTGCCGTCGTCGTCGTTGACGGTGATGGCGGCTTGCGCCTGGAGCGCCGCCAGACAGGCCAGCGTTGGCAGATATTTTTTCATCGTTTCTCCTTGCTCCAATCTTCAAGTGCGGTTTGCAGGCGCTGCCAACCCATTTCGTCCGGCGGCAGGCCGAGGCGGATGCCGCGCGCCGCTTGCGTAAAGAGGCGCACCCAGATGCCATGTTGCGCCATGAATTCGTGGAACTGTTCGGGGTGCGCTTCCGGCCACCACTGGAACAGGTCCGTGCCTTGCGAGGCGATGCCCTGCGCCGCCAGCAGGCCGCGCAGGTGCTGGCCGGAGTCGCGTAGCTGGCGACGGGTCAGCTCCTGCCATGCATGATCGCGCAGCGCGGCAATGGCGATCTGCTGGGCCGGACCGCTGATGCTCCATGGACCGAGCATGTCGGCCAGTGGTTTTAGTATCTCCCCATGGGCTGCGACGAAACCCAGGCGCAGACCAGCCAGGCCGAAGAATTTTCCGATGGAACGCAGCGCGATCAAGCCTGGCAGATGGGTGTGGGCGGCGATGCTGTTGCCGCCGTCGGTGTCGCCAAAGGCTTCGTCCACCACCAGCCAGCCGCCGCGAGCCGCCAACTGGGCGTGCCAGCGCAGCAGGTCGGATGCAGGCACGGTGGCGCCGGTCGGATTGTTGGGATTGCAGATGACTAGAACATCGGCCTGCGCCACCGCGCCATCCAGCTCCGCATAAGGAACCTGTCTCATTGCGTGGCCGTGCTGCGCCCAATGGTGGGCGTGTTCGGCATAGGAGGGCGCGGCTACGATCACGCGAGAGGGTGCGCGCAGGCGCGGCAAACTTTGGATCGCCGCCTGCGTCCCTGCTACCGGCAGCATGCTTGGCGCGCCATAGAAGGCGCATGCTGCCGCCGCCAGCGCGGGATCGTTTTCGGGCAGACGGTGCCAGGCTTGGTCCGCCAGCGGCGGCACGGGATACCAAGCGGGGTTGATGCCGGTCGAGAGGTCGAGCCAATCACTGCGGCCGAAGCGCAATGCGGCATCGCGCAGATTGCCGCCATGTTCAAGCATGTGGCGCCTCCTTGACGATGATGTGCGCCACCGCAGGGATGGCGAGATGGATCAGCGCAGCGGTGGCGATGGCCATGCCAAGCCATAGCAGGGTGGTATTCAGTACCAGACGCCAGGCGCGCCGGATATCGGCAGCCGTTGCAGGCTGCCCGCTGCCCAGCGGCGGACGCTGTTCCACTTCGCCGTCATATGTGGCGGCGCCGCCCAATGCCAGGCCGAGCGCGCCGGCGCCGCTGGACATGACCGGACCCGCATTCGGGCTGCTCCAGGCCGGAGCCTGCGTCAGCCAACAGTGCAGTGCGCGGCGCTTATCCTGCAGGGTGGGCGCCAGCACGATATAGGACAGGGCCGTCAACCGGGCCGGCAGATAGTTGAGCGCATCGTCGATGCGCGCGGCGGCCCAGCCGAAATGCAGGAAGCGCTGGCTGCGGTAGCCCCACATGGCGTCCAGCGTGTTCGCCAGCCGGAACATTACGGCGCCGGGGCCACCCGCCACGGCGAACCAGAACAGTGTGCCGAAAACGGCGTCGTTGCCGTTTTCCAGCAGGGACTCGGCGCTGGCCTTGGCCAGATCGGCTTCGCTGGCCTGCTCCGTGTCGCGGCTGACGATGCGTGCCGTCAGCATGCGTGCCGCCGGCAGGTCTTGCTGCTGCAGGGCGTCGGCAATCGGCAGATTATGGTCGCGCAGGCTGCGCAGGCCGATGCAGAAATAGAGCAGGATGGCATGCAGCGCGATGGCCAGCACGCCGTCAGCGGCATCGAGCAGGAAGAAGGAGAGTGCGACAAGGGGGGCGACCGCCAGCAGCCAGGCAAGCATGCCGCGCAAGCGCCGGACCGCGCCGCGATTCAGGGTCTTTTCGATGCGCATTGCCAGATTGCCGAAACCGATCAGGGGATGCCAGCGCCGTGCCTCGCCCAGCAGCAGATCGAGCGCGATGCCGGCCGCCATCAGCAGCGCGAGCAGCGGCCAGCCCAGTCCCGTCAGCATGGAGCGCCTTTCAGCACCAGCGGCAGGCCCGCTGCCACGAAGATGGCCCGCTCGCACACGGCGGCAACGGCCTGGTTCAAGCGGCCAGCTTCGTCGGTGAAGGCGCGCGAAATGGCGCCGTAAGGCACGATCCCCATGCCCACCTCGTTCGATACCAGAATGATGTCGCCGGTTTGCTGCGTCTCGCCCAGCACCGCCAGCAGGGCAGCGCGCTCCTGATGGAAGCGGGCAGGCAGGGTAAGCTGCCCCACATCGGGATAGTCGCTGCCATCGGCGAACAGCAGGTTGGTCAGCCATAGGGTCAGGCAATCGACCAGCACCACGCGCTGCGGCGCGCGCCATTGCTGCAGCGTCTGGGCCAGCGCAAGCGGCTCTTCCACCGTGATCCAATGCGCCGGGCGCTGTTGCCGGTGATGTTCGATGCGGGCTGCCATTTCGCCATCGCCTGCGGCCGCGGTGGCGATATAGATGATTTCCTTGCCGGAGGCGGCGGCCAGTCTTTCGGCATACAGACTTTTGCCGGAGCGCGCGCCGCCCAGCACCAGGGTGTTGCTCATGGCTCGCTCCGCGCGAACAATGCCGCCACCGCCTCCGGATTGGAGGGGAAGTAGGCGTGGAAATAGGAAGCGTGCAGGGCGCCGAGCTTGTACACAGCCTCGCCTTCAATGCCGGAAGGGTTTTTCACCGTATGCGCGACAGGTGCTGTTTCGGTCGTCAGCCGCGAGTAGTGGAAGGTATGGCCGCGCAAGGGGCCATGCTCCGTCGGCAGTGCCTGCGCGCCCAGGCCGGCCAGGCGCTTCTGCATTTCGACGCGACCCGGCAGCAGGCCGGCCATGGGCCACTCCCTGCCTTCGCTGTCACACAGCGTATCGGCCAGCGCCATCATGCCGCCACATTCGGCGACGATGGGCAGGCCAGCCGCATGGGCGGCGCGGATGGAGGCTGTCCACTTGCCGGCGGCGGCCAGCGCGCCGGCATGCAGCTCGGGATAGCCACCTGGCAGGTAGACGGCGTCGGCATGCGGCGGCAGCGCCTCGTCGGCCAGCGGCGAGAAGAATTCCAGGTGCGCGCCCAGTGCCTGCAGCGTCTCCAGGTTGGCGGGATAGAGGAACATGAAGGCCGCATCGCGCGCAATGGCGATGGTTTTGCCTTGCAGATGCTGGCGCTGGGGCTCCGGCGTGGGGGGCAGGTCCAGCTCGACCAGCGGCTGGCTGTCCCATGCCTGCTGGTTGAAATCCAGCTGCGCTGCCAGCTCGTCCAGCAGCGTATCGAGATCGGCGACTTCGCCGGGCAGCACCAGACCGAGATGGCGCTCTGGCAGGGAGCGTGCCTGCTTGGGCAGGGTGGCGAACAGCGGAATATCGCGCAGCGAGGTGGCTACCATTTTCGCGTGGCCGGGACTGGCGATGCGGTTGGCGATCACGCCAGCCATGTGCACCGGACCATAGTCGCGCAAGCCATGCACCAGCGCACCGGCCGTTTGCGCCATCGCGCCGGCATCGATCACCGCCATGACCGGCACGCCGAAGGTGCGCGACAAGTCAGCCGAGGAGGGCGTGCCGTCATATAAGCCCATCACGCCTTCGATCAGGATCACATCGGCCTCGCGCGCGGCTTGCGCCAGCTGCTGGCGGCAAGCATCCTCGCCCACCATCCACAGGTCGAGCGATTTGACCGGCGCGCCGCTGGCGCGCTCCAGCAGCATGGGGTCGATGAAATCGGGACCGCATTTGAACACGCGCACGCGCTGCCCCTGCTGCACCAGCTTGCGCGCCAGTGCCGCTGTGACTGTGGTCTTGCCCTGTCCGGAGGATACGGCCGCCAGCAGCATGGCGCGCACGGCGATCTTTTCGCTCATTACCACTCCGTCCCGGCTTGCGCCGCAATGCCTGACTTGAAGGCGTGTTTGACCACATTCATCTCGGTCACGGTGTCGGCGATTTCAATCAGTTCCGGCGGCGCGCCGCGGCCGGTGATGACGACGTGCTGCATGGCTGGACGCTCCAGCAGGTCGGCGATGACGGTCTCCGCGTCCAGATAGTGGTATTTGAGGGCGATATTCAATTCGTCCAGCACCACCATGCCGATGGCTGGATCGGCGAGAAAGCGTTTGGCCTGCTCCCAGGCCGCCTGCGCTTTTTCGATATCGCGCTCGCGGTTCTGGGTTTCCCAGGTATAACCTTCGCCCATGGCGTGGAAGCCGACTTCTTCCGGGAAGCGGCGCAGGAAGAGTTCTTCGCCGGTCGCCATCGCGCCCTTGATGAACTGCACCACGCCCACCTTCATGCCGTGGCCCATGGCGCGGATCGCCATGCCGAAACCGCTGGAACTTTTGCCCTTGCCATTGCCAGTGTTGACGATAATGATGCCGATCTGCTTGTCGGCGGCGGCGATCTTGGCGTCGATGATGGCTTTCTTGCGCTCCATGCGGGCGCGATGGCGCTCGTTCAATGCGGCGGTATCGTCGGAAGTCATTGGGTTCATGCGCTTACCTCAAGTGGAATGAAGATGCTGCGGTTGCCGTGGCGGATGATGTCGATCGGATGGCCCAGGTAGTCGCTCAGGATGGCCGGCTGCATGGTCTCGTCCACGCTGCCGGCCTGCCAGCGGCCGTCGCCCATCAGCAGCAGGGCGTGGCTCGATACGCTGTGCGCCAGATTCAGGTCATGTCCAACCATGACCACGGTTTTCTTCTGCTCGCGGCACAGGCGCGCGAGCAGGCTCATAACGCTGACCTGGTGCGCCAGGTCCAGGGCATTGGCCGGTTCGTCCAGCAGCAGCAGCGGCGTGTCCTGGGCCAGCATGGCGGCAATGGCGACCCGCTGGCGCTCGCCGCCGGACAGGGTGCGCACATCGCGTGTGGCCAGATCGTCGACCTCCATGGCGGCCAGGGAGCGCATGGCGATCTGGTGGTCGTCGCTGTCCTCCCAATAGCGCTGGCTGTGATAGGGATGGCGCGCCGACAGCACGGTTTCCAGTGCGCTGTAGGAGAAGGCATCGTTGCGCGCCTGCGCCAGGAAGGCGCGGCTGCGCGCCAGCTCTTCCAGCGGCCAGTCCTTCAGCGGACGATTTTCGACCGCTACCTGGCCGCCATCCGGCTGGCGCAGGCCGGCCAGGGTGCGCAGCAAAGTGCTTTTGCCGGCGCCATTGCGGCCGATTACGCTCCAGCATTCGCCATCGCCCACCCGCCAGTCGAGGTTGTCCACCAGCGTGCGCTGGCCTATGCACAGCTTGAGTTTCTGGGTCGAGAGCATCTTATTTCCTCAGCCGGTGCAATTGATACAGGAAGACCGGCGCGCCGATCAGGGCCGTGATGACACCGACCGGCAATTGCTGTGGCGCGATGATGGTGCGCGCCACGATATCGGTCAGCACCAGATAGGCGCCGCCGGCCAGTGTAGCCGCCGGCACCAGCAGGCGGTGGTCGGGGCCGAAGGCGAAGCGGCAGGCGTGCGGAATAATCAGGCCGACAAAGCCGATGCTGCCGGCGCTGGTGACGGAAGTGGCGGTCAGCAGGGCGGAGCAGAAGAACAGGCTTTTGCGCAGCGTGCCGACGCGAATGCCCAGCGTGGCCGAGGCTTCCGCATGCAGGGCCATCACGTTCAGGGCGCGCGCATTGCGCAGGGTGAAGACCAGCACTGCCGCCAGCACCAGCCATGGCAGAAGGCGCAGCGGCGCGCCGGCCAGTTCGCCGATCAGCCAGAACACCATGCTGCGCAGACGGCTTTCCGGCGCGATCGACAGCATCAGCGTTACCAGGGCGATGCAGACGGAAGAGAAGATCTGGCCTGTCAGCAGCAGCAGGGCGGTGCCGCCATCGGCCGCCGCGCCGCCGCGCAGGTCGCGCCGCGCCAGCGTGTACAACAGGATCGAGACCACGACGGCGCTGGCGAAAGCCGCGCTGTCCACCACCCAGGCGGCGCAGGCGAAAAAGAGGGCGGCCAGGGCGCCGACCGAGGCACCGGCGGAAATGCCGAGCACATAGGGATCGGCCAGGGGATTGCGCAGCAAGGCCTGCATCATCACGCCCGCCAGTGACAGGGAAGCGCCGGTCACGAACGCCACCAGCGCGCGGCTCAGGCGCAGGTCGAGCAGGGTGGCTGCCAGCGAGCTGGCTTCGCCGCGCAGCAGTTCCAGCAGCGCGGCGGGAATCTCGGACAGGGAAACGGTGACCGAGCCAACCATGCCCGCCAGGACCAGGCTGGCGAGGGTGGCGGCGATCAGCGCCAGATTGAGGACGGCGGCGCGCTGGCGCAGCCGGACGGGATTTGCTTGCATGTACTGCCTTCAGGATTCGGGGTACTGCGTTGGGATACTGCGCTGCCGGGCGCATTCGCTACGCCCGGCAGGTTACACCATTTACTTCATGCCGTAGCGCAGGCCGGCGAAGAAGGTGGAACCGGCGCTGCCATAGAAGCGCGCCACTTCATACTTCTTGTCCGCCACGTTATTCCAGCGCACCAGGGCCGACCAGTCGCGCGAGAACTGCCAGGTGGCGTGCAGGTTGAGCAGGCTGTAGCCGCCCAGTTCCACGCGGTTGGCTTGATCGTCAAAGCGGCGGCCGGACAGTTGCAGCTCGGCGCCAGCATGCAGCGCCCCCAGCGCATATTCCGCATTCAGGTTGGCGTGACGCTTGGCGCGGCGCTGCAGCAGTTTGCCGGTGGTATCGTCGCGCGGCTCCTGGAAGTCGGCGTTGGCGCCCAGTTTCAGATTGCCGAACTGGCGCTCGGCCGACAGGCTCAGGCCTTTCAGCACGGCCTTGTTGACGTTGTAGGCGCAGCCGTATTTGTAGCCTGAGTAGGGGCAGGGCGTGGTGCTGACCAGCAGATCGTCGAGCTTATTGTGGTAGTACACGGCGCCCAGCTGCGTCTTACCGTCGTCGTAGTGCAGGCCGATCTCGCCGTTGCGGCCTTTTTCCGGCTTATTGTTCTCGTTGCCGTAGCCGGTGTAGTACAGTTCATTGAAGGTCGGCGCGCGGAAGCTGGTGCCGACGCTGGCGTTCGCGCGCAGCGCTGGCGAGATGCGGTAGCCATAGCCCAGCGAGCCGGTGGCCTTGCGGCCGAACTGCGAGTTGTCATCGTGGCGCGCGCCGGCGCTGAACAGATGGTCGCCGCGCTGCATGCCATAGGTGGCGGCCAGCGAATGGGTATGGCGTTTGCGCTCGGCGATGCCGGCCGAGGTGGACGTC
Organism: Massilia sp. NR 4-1; assembly: GCF_001191005.1. Taxonomy (NCBI): domain Bacteria; kingdom Pseudomonadati; phylum Pseudomonadota; class Betaproteobacteria; order Burkholderiales; family Oxalobacteraceae; genus Massilia; species Massilia sp. NR 4-1. The sequence continues at coordinate 3,714,915 of NZ_CP012201.1, read as the reverse complement.
ACTTCTTCCTTGCGGAATTCGTACAGCAGTTGCAGGGTGTCGCGGCCCAGTTGCACATCGTTCTGCCAGGAGAAGCCGGTCTGCTTGGTGTCGATCTGGCTGGTGGAGGATGCAACGCCGGTGAAGCTGCCCGATTTATCGTTGCTTTCCGACGCTTGCACCAGGCTGGTCCAATTTGGCAGGATGCGGTTGCGCAGATAGGCCGAGGTATTGCTGATGCGGGTTTTGCTGCGCGCATCGTAGTCCGATTTGCCGTTATCGAACTGGGCGTCCACTTTACTGTACAAGAAATTCGCGCCCAGCTCATGGCCTTGCGCCAGTTGCAGCGACACTTGGCCGGCGGCGCTGCGGCGGTCATAACCGTCATCGTCCGGGTTGTAGCCCGAAGCGCCGGGCAGGCTGGCGGAGAAGCCGTCGGAACGTTCGCGGCCGACGCTCAGCGAGTAGCTGGCCGGACCCGAGCTGCCCGAGATGGCGGCATCGGCGGCGCGCGTGGCATCGCTGCCCGCACCAACGAAAGCCGTCACGTCCACATCGCCCTTGCCCTTTTTGGTGAAGATCTGGATCACGCCGCCGATGGCGTCCGCGCCGTACAGGGTGCTCAGTGGGCCGTACACAATCTCGATATGGTCGATGGCGCTGAGCGGAATCGCGTTCCAGCTGGCCGTGCCGGTGGTGGCTGAGCCAATGCGCACACCATCCACCAGCACCAGGCTCTGGTTGCCGTTGGCGCCGCGGATGAACACATTGCCGCTGGTGCCTGGGCCGCCATTGCGGGTGATTTCAATGCCGCGCTGGCGCTGCAGCAGATCGCTGATGGAACCTGCACCGGAACGGAGGATTTCGTCGGCGCCAATGGTCAGGGTGTCGCGCAGCACTTCGCTGGCTGGCTGCGGCGCGCGGCTGGCGGTAATGAGAACAGTGCTATGCGCAGCGTTTTGTGCGAATGCGGAGGGCGCGGCAATAGCCAATGCGAGCGACGCAAGCGCCGTCTGCCGTGATACAGGAAAGGTCATGACAATCTTCGTAAGTGAGCAACCGGCCTATGTCCCCGTGGGCCGGGTTGAACAGAGACGCCAACCGCAGACGGCGCCGTCTCCACCTGATTTGGCCGGTATCCGGGCTGGCAGGTTTGACCGTCTCACCTTCCCATGCGAAGCACAGTGGTTGCAAAAGACGGCTGCCGCGGTGCGGCACTTGCTTACCGTTGCGGGGGCAGCACACGTTGGCCGCCGGGGCGGTTCCGTGTTTCCCGTTTAACTGCGCTCAAGGACTCAAGCGCGGGCACCAAAACCCCCACATTATACGGACTTGCATGCCAAGGGCAACCGCAGCACGGCGCCATAGGCGATCTTGTGCGGGCTGCTGGCGGCGGTCAGCGCCGCCTCCCGCAGGGGCAGGCCGGAGGCAAGGGCGCTGATAAGACGGATGCTGCCGGCATGGCAGACAAGCAAGGGCTGACAGGGGGGCAGCTTGGCCACGGCCTCCTGCAGGTCGTTCAGGAACTGAGCGATACGCTGTGCCATCATCAGCACGGATTCACCGCCGCCGGGGCGGTAGTGCAGCAGGTCGGCGGTCCAGGCATCGATCTCGGCGCGTGCGACCTCGTCCCACTGGCGCAGCTCCCATGCGCCGAAATTCATTTCGGCCAGGCGGGCGTCGAAGCGGACCTCCTCGCCCATCAGCCTGGCCAGTTCGGCGCAGCGCTGCAGCGGACTGGAATAGATGCGCAAGGGCACCAGTTCCGGCATGGCGGCCAGCTCCGCGCACAAGGCAGCGTGGGCGCGCCGCATTTCCTCGTCATCCACCGCGAGATCGCTGCTGCCATAGCAGACGCCCGGCGCAGCCAGCGGCAGCGGATGGCGCACCAGGATCAGTTCCATGCCGGATGCAGGCTGCTGGCGCTGGCCAGCACGCATAGATAGAAGACGGCCTCCGTGAGCTGCTGCACCGCGCCCAGGCAATCGCCGGTATAGCCGCCAATACGGCGCTGGAATTTGCGCGCCAGCCAGGAGGCCGCCAGCGCGGATGCCAGCAAGCCGCAGGCCAGGGCGCGCCAGGACAGCCAGCCCATGGTCCCGGCCAGCAGCAGCGGCAGGGTGGCGCACAGGGCGGCGATGGCGAATTCGCCACTGCTCATTTCCTGCGCCAGTGGCTTGGCCTTGCCTTCAGCCCGCGCATACTCCATGCGCCAGATCAGCGCGGCTGCCATCAGGCGCGATACGGGATGCGCCACCAGCAGCTCCGCCAGTGCGGTAAGGACGGGCATGCAAGCCAGCGCCACGATTTTCACCGCCAGCAACAAGACGATGCCGATCGCGCCATATGCCCCGACGCGCGAATCCTTCATAATTTCAAGCACCCGCTCGCGCGTCAGCCCGCCGCCGAAACCGTCGCAGACATCGGCGAAACCATCTTCGTGGAAGGCGCCGGTGATATATATAGTGGCAACGGTCGAGAGCAGGGCTGCCAGCGGCGCGGGTAGCACCAGGGCCGCCAGGGCATACGCAGCGCAGCCTATGGCAGCCACCACCAGTCCAACCAGCGGGAAATAGCGCGACGAATGCTGCAGCCAGCCCGGCTCAAAGCCTACCCAGCGTGGAATCGGCAGGCGCGTGAAGAATTGCAGGGCGATGAAGAAGAGGCGCAACTGCTGCATGGCTTATTCGGACTTTTCGCTGACCTGGGCCGATTCGAAGGTCGCCATCTCGTTCATGAAATTGACGGCGGCGTTCAGAAGCGGCAGGGCGAGGGCGGCGCCGGTGCCTTCGCCTAGACGCAGGCCCAGATGCAGCAGGGGACGGGCGCCCAGCTGCTCCAGCATCTGCTGATGGCCGTTTTCGTCCGAGCAATGGGCGAACACGCAGTAATCGATAATCGCCGGCTGCATGCGCGCCGCCACCAGCAGGGCGCTGGTGACGATAAAGCCATCGATCAGCAATACCATGCGGCGCTCGGCCGCTTTCAGCATGGCGCCCACCATCATGGCGATCTCGAAGCCGCCGAAAGTGGCCAGCACGTCGAGCGGCGCGCTGACGCCAGCGTGTTTGACGGCGGCCGCTTCGATCACTTGCTGCTTGCGCAGGATGCCTGCGGCCGACAGCCCGGTGCCGGCGCCTACGCAATCGCCGACCGGAATGCCGGTCAGCTTGTGCATCAGGGCGGCGGCGGCCGTGGTGTTGCCGATGCCCATTTCGCCAAATCCCAGCACATTGCCGGGCAGTTCGGCGGCCAGCGCCATACCGTGCTGCAGCGCCCGGTCGCACTCTGCGGCCGTCATGGCCGCGTCCTGGGCGAAGTTGCGGGTGCCATGCCCCACCTTGCAATCCACCAGTCCCGTACGCGGGCCAAAGTCATGGTTGACGCCCGCATCCACCACCTGCAGGGCGCAGCCGTTCTGGCGTGCGAACACATTGATGGCGGCGCCGCCGGCCAGGAAATTCTCCACCATCTGCCAGGTCACGTCCTGCGGGTAGGCCGAAATCCCTTCCGCCACCACCCCGTGGTCGCCGGCAAAGACCAGAATGGCCGGCGCGTCCAAGGTAAGCTTGGTGCTTTGCTGGATCAGGCCAAGCTGGCGCGCCAGCGTTTCCAGCGTGCCAAGGCTGCCGAGCGGCTTGGTTTTATTGTCGATGGCCTTGCCGAGTTGGAGGGCAAGTGCCGCGTTCTGTATAGGGGCGATAGTTGGAATGGACATAGGTTTCAGCGGATTGGCAATCACGGAATTATAATTCCAGCATGCGCCTGCTCATTATTGAAGACAATCCGGACATTATCGCCAATCTCTACGGCTTCCTCGAACCCAAGGGCTATATTCTTGATTCGGCGGTGAATGGCTATGGAGGGCTGGCGCTGGCCGCCCAGAACCAGTACGACGCCGTCGTGCTGGACGTGATGCTGCCTGGCCTGAATGGCCTGGAACTGTGCCAGAAGCTGCGCGGCGAACTGGGAATGGATACGCCGGTGCTGATGCTGACCGCGCGCGACACCCTGCAGGACAAGGTGGCCGGCTTCGAAAGCGGGGCCGACGACTATCTGGTCAAACCTTTTTCCCTGATCGAGCTGGAAGTGCGCCTGAAAGCCCTGGTGCGGCGCGCCCACGGCGCCCATGGCCGCAGCAGCACCATGACGGTGGGCGAGCTGGTTTTCGACACCGCCACCTTCGATGCCCGCCGCGCCGGCCGTCCGCTGGTGCTGACCAAGACAGGCTACACCATCCTGGGCTGCCTGATGAAGCAGTCGCCGCGGGTAGTCACGCGCGAGCAGATCGAAAACGAAGTCTGGGGCGACAACCGGCCCGACAGCGATGCGCTGCGCACCCATATCCACGCCGTGCGCCAGGTGCTGGACAAGCCCTACCCCTTTGCCATGCTGCGCACCATCTCCGGCATCGGCTACAAATTGGTGGCCTCGCATGAAGAGGTCTAATTCCCTGCGCCGGCCGATTGTCGTCGCCTACCTGCTGTTCGCGCTGATTTCATCGGCCTTCTTCGCCATCATCGCCGGCATCGCCGTGGAAGGTATTGAAACCCGGCTGGTTGACGAGCGCCTGGAAGATGTCGCCATGTGGGCTTCGCCGCGCTATGCCGGCAAGCTGCCGGTCGAAATGCCGGCCGGGATGAGCTTCCACCACGGCGCCGACATTCCCCTCTCCCTGCGCAATCTGCCGCCCGGCGTGCAGGAAAAAACCGTGGACGGCGTGGACCTGCATCTGCTGGTGGGGCAGGACGAAAACGGCGACTATGTGGTGGTGGACCACGACAGCGAATACGAAAAGATCGAGCTGGTGGTGTATTCCCTGTTCGCGCTGGGCTTCCTTGGCTTCCTCGGCTGTTCGGCGGTATTGGGGACTTTTGTCGCCAACCGCATCATTGTGCCGATCATGCAGCTGGCTGGCGCGGTGGAGCAGCGCAAACCCGATCTGCCGCTGCAGGAGCGCAAGGATGAACTGGGCCTGCTGGCGCGTTCTTTCGCCGGCCACACTGGGGAGTTGACCCGTTTCCTCGACCGTGAACGCTTCTTCACCGGTGACGTCAGCCACGAGCTGCGCACCCCGCTGACCGTGATCAGCGGTGCGGCCGAGGTGCTGATGGCGCAAACCCAGGACCAGCCGCAATTGCATGCGCCGGCCGAACGCATTTACCGCGCCGCGCGCGAGGCGGCGGAATCGGTGTCCGTGCTGCTGCGTCTTGCCCGTTCGCCCGAGGTGCTGGAGTGGGCTTCGCTGTCGGCCGCCGCAATGGCGCAGGACGAGGTGGCGCGCTACCAGCATCTGGTGACCGAGCGCCCGCTGACCCTGGCTTATCTTGGCGGCGAGGATTTCGCCGTGCACGCGCCGCGCGAACTGCTGGTCGCCGCCATTGGCAATTTGATACGCAATGCCTGCCAATACACGGAACGGGGCGCCGTCAGCGTCAGCTTGGGGGCGCAGTCCATCATCGTCGAAGACACCGGGCCGGGCCTGCCGCCCGCCGCCATGGCCGCGCTACGCAACGAGCCGATGCCGGCCGAAGCGCGCGGCTCTTCCGGCACGGGCCTGGGGCTGGCGCTGGTGCAGCGCATCAGCGCTTACTTGGGAGCCGACTTGCAAGTGAGCGAGGGGGCTGATGGCGGCACGCGTTTCGAGTTGCGTTTCCGAGAGCTCTTAACGAAATCTTAATCTGCCCTTCACAGGATACTTACCTATCCTTCATTAAGATCACGGGATTGTCCAGACGGAGTCCCGGTAGTGAACCTGAAAGCCCAGCCGCGCATCAATGCGCCATTGTTTACCCTTTTGGCTTCGGCATTTCTTGTTCTTGCGTATAACGTCAATTTCTGGCGCGCCTTCGTCCAGGCGACCGGCGGGATCAAGCTCAGTAATCTGCCCGTCTACGCCGGCTCCTTTCTGGTGCTGGTCTGCGTCTTCAATGCCTTCCTGACCATCGTCAGTTTCCGGCCGCTGATCAAGCCAGTCCTGATCTTCCTCTTTCTGGCCACTTCGGCCCTCAGCTACTTCATGAGCCAGTACGGCATCGGCATCGATGCTTCCATGGTGCAGAACGTGGTCGAAACCGATGTCCGTGAAGCCGGTGAACTGTTCAGCTGGAAGATGCTGCTGACCATCTCGCTGCTGGGCATCCTGCCTTCGCTGCTGGTATGGCGTACCGACTTGCGCTTTGCTTCGATCGGTAAGGGCTTATTGATCAAGTGCGGCATTTTCTGCCTGTCCCTGTTGGCTGCCGGCGCCTTGCTGCTCCTGCTGTTCAAGACGCTGGCGCCTGCCGTGCGCGAACACCGCGAACTGCGCTTCCTGCTCACGCCCACCAATATGTTCCAGGCTACCCATGGTTATCTGAAGCGCAAGCTGGCCGCGCCGACAGTGGTCGCGCCTTTGGGCAGGGATGCGAAGAAGGGCACGCTGTGGAGCGCGGCCGGCGTCAATGCCCGGCGCACGGTAACGGTGATCGTGGTGGGCGAAACTGCGCGCGCCATGAACTTCTCGCTGAATGGCTATGCGCGTGAAACCAACCCGCAGCTGGCGCGCCAGACTGGCCTGGTGAATTTCCAGGACGTCAGCTCCTGCGGCACGGCCACGGCCATTTCGGTTCCCTGCGTCTTCTCCGCCTTTGGCCGCGAGGATTATTCGGCCGACAAGGCCAGGAATCAGGAAGGCCTGCTCGATGTGCTGAAGCACGCCGGCTTCGATGTGCTGTGGCGCGACAATAACTCCGGCTGTAAGGGGGTGTGCGACCGAGTGCGCTATGAAGACCTGTCCCAGCCTGTGGCGGGAGATCCATTCTGCAATGACGAGGAGTGCTACGACGAGCGTCTGCTGCAAAATCTGCCCCAGATCATCCGCGATGCGAAGAAAGACCTGGTCATCGTCCTGCACCAGAAGGGTAGCCATGGCCCAGCGTACTGGAAGCGCTATCCCAAGGAGTTCGCCCAATTCACGCCCATCTGCCAGACCAATGAGCTGGAGCAGTGTTCGCGCGAATCCATCATGGCGGCGTACGACAACACCATCCTGTATACCGACCATGTGCTGAACAAGGCAATTGAGGTGCTGAAGGCCGCCAGCGCCGCTAGCGCTGTCGATACCTCGCTGCTGTACTTCTCGGACCACGGCGAATCGCTGGGCGAAAAGAATATGTATCTGCATGGCGCGCCTTACATCATCTCACCCATCGAGCAGCGCCACGTGCCGATGATGCTCTGGCTGTCGGACAGCTTCCGCTCCCGCTTCCATATCGACGGCGCCTGCCTGGCCGCGCGTGGCCGGCAGGAATTCTCGCACGATAACGTCTTCCACTCCACGCTGGGCATGCTGAATGTGAGCACGGCGGTCTACAACCCTAAACTGGACCTGTTCCATGCGTGCAGCAGCGGTACTTGAGCCGGCAATTTGCCCCCATTCCGGCCGCCTTGCCGCCGCCGTGTTGCTGAACACGGCCCTGCTCATTCTTTGGCTCGGCAATTACACCGATATCGACTTGTGGCTGGCCGATGCTGCTTTCGACGCCGCCAGCCGCAGCTTCCCCATGCAGCACGCCTGGATTGCCGAGAAGTTCAACCATGTGATCCTGAAGGCCGCGCTCTCCATATTGGGCGGCGCCTTTGTCGCCCTCTGTATCTGGGACTGGTTCCGTCCAAGTCCGCGTTGGGACGGCTCGCGCCGCGTCGCCTTGCGCGTGGTTGCTTTGTCGGCCGTGCTGGTGCCGACGGCCATGAGCGTGCTCAAACACTTCAGCCAGTCGCACTGTCCATGGGATTTGCAGCGCTATGGCGGCACCGAACCTTATATAAGACTGCTGGAAGTCTTCCCGGCAGGGCTGAGCGCAGGCCACTGCATGCCGGCCGGCCATGCTTCAAGCGCCCTGTGGCTGGTAGCGCTGTCTGCGTTCTGGTGGCCGCAGCGCCCACGCATGGCGGCGGCGGTAGCCGGCGCCATGCTGCTGTTCGGTGGCATGGTGGGTTGGATGCAGCAGCTGCGCGGCGCCCACTTCCTCACGCATACCTTATGGTCGGCCTGGATCGCCTGCGCCATCGTCTATCTCACATATAAATTTGTGAAAGGGCTTGCAAACCCCATGCCCTTTAGCTATAGTTCTGTCCCCGCCGCAACGCAGATGCAAATCGCGAAACGGTAGGAAAAGAAAGAAGCTTGACGGATCGCACGAAACACTAGATAATCTCGCTTCTCTGTTGCTGACAAACACAACGCTTTGTCTCGATGCAGCGGTTCTTTAAAAATTAACAGTCGATAAGTGTGGGCGTTTGATGATGTGCCCGGGACTTTGGTCCTGAAGCTCAAATAATAGATTCAAACGCTCATGCAAATATATTAAACGTGACCTTCGTAAGAAGGGATCGTCAGTATTTTGAGTGAGTGACCCCGGCAGCAATGCCGGACAACAGAGATTAAACTGAAGAGTTTGATCCTGGCTCAGATTGAACGCTGGCGGCATGCTTTACACATGCAAGTCGAACGGTAACAGGGAGCTTGCTCCGCTGACGAGTGGCGAACGGGTGAGTAATATATCGGAACGTACCCAAGAGTGGGGGATAACGTAGCGAAAGTTACGCTAATACCGCATACGATCTAAGGATGAAAGTGGGGGCTCGCAAGACCTCATGCTCCTGGAGCGGCCGATATCTGATTAGCTAGTTGGTGAGGTAAAGGCTCACCAAGGCAACGATCAGTAGCTGGTCTGAGAGGACGACCAGCCACACTGGGACTGAGACACGGCCCAGACTCCTACGGGAGGCAGCAGTGGGGAATTTTGGACAATGGGGGCAACCCTGATCCAGCAATGCCGCGTGAGTGAAGAAGGCCTTCGGGTTGTAAAGCTCTTTTGTCAGGGAAGAAACGGTTTCGGCTAATATCCGGAGCTAATGACGGTACCTGAAGAATAAGCACCGGCTAACTACGTGCCAGCAGCCGCGGTAATACGTAGGGTGCAAGCGTTAATCGGAATTACTGGGCGTAAAGCGTGCGCAGGCGGTTTTATAAGTCTGTCGTGAAATCCCCGGGCTTAACCTGGGAATGGCGATGGAGACTGTAAGGCTAGAGTTTGGCAGAGGGGGGTAGAATTCCACGTGTAGCAGTGAAATGCGTAGAGATGTGGAGGAACACCGATGGCGAAGGCAGCCCCCTGGGTCAAAACTGACGCTCATGCACGAAAGCGTGGGGAGCAAACAGGATTAGATACCCTGGTAGTCCACGCCCTAAACGATGTCTACTAGTTGTCGGGTCTTAATTGACTTGGTAACGCAGCTAACGCGTGAAGTAGACCGCCTGGGGAGTACGGTCGCAAGATTAAAACTCAAAGGAATTGACGGGGACCCGCACAAGCGGTGGATGATGTGGATTAATTCGATGCAACGCGAAAAACCTTACCTACCCTTGACATGGCAGGAATCCTCGAGAGATCGGGGAGTGCTCGAAAGAGAACCTGCACACAGGTGCTGCATGGCTGTCGTCAGCTCGTGTCGTGAGATGTTGGGTTAAGTCCCGCAACGAGCGCAACCCTTGTCATTAGTTGCTACGAAAGAGCACTCTAATGAGACTGCCGGTGACAAACCGGAGGAAGGTGGGGATGACGTCAAGTCCTCATGGCCCTTATGGGTAGGGCTTCACACGTCATACAATGGTACATACAGAGGGCCGCCAACCCGCGAGGGGGAGCTAATCCCAGAAAGTGTATCGTAGTCCGGATTGTAGTCTGCAACTCGACTGCATGAAGTTGGAATCGCTAGTAATCGCGGATCAGCATGTCGCGGTGAATACGTTCCCGGGTCTTGTACACACCGCCCGTCACACCATGGGAGCGGGTTTTACCAGAAGTAGGTAGCTTAACCGTAAGGAGGGCGCTTACCACGGTAGGATTCGTGACTGGGGTGAAGTCGTAACAAGGTAGCCGTATCGGAAGGTGCGGCTGGATCACCTCCTTTCTAGAGTATGGCGCAAAGCCAAACGCTCACACTTATCGACTGTTATGAAGTAAAGAAACGAGCGCGGGTCTGTAGCTCAGCTGGTTAGAGCACCGTGTTGATAACGCGGGGGTCGTTGGTTCGAGCCCAACCAGACCCACCAAGTAATTGGCGCACACCACGGGGGATTAGCTCAGCTGGGAGAGCACCTGCTTTGCAAGCAGGGGGTCGTCGGTTCGATCCCGTCATCCTCCACCAAAAGCTCAAACGTAAGCGTAGCCATCATGGCGAGATGTTTAGGTTTGGTCTTTTAGAGACTAAGTGAGTTTCGTTCTTTAACAATCTGGAAGAAGTAAAGTTTTATTAAGCGTATATCGCAAGATATACACTTAGGGTAGTGTTCCGAAAGGAACGCATACAAAAACTCATCAAACACAGTAGTAAATGCTTAACCTATAGCCGTCAACGTTATAGGGACAAGTGAATAAGTGCACATGGCGGATGCCTTGGCGATTACAGGCGATGAAGGACGTAGAAGTCTGCGATAAGCTTCGGGGAGCTGACAAACAAGCTTTGATCCGAAGATTTCCGAATGGGGAAACCCGGCCTTTTAGGTCATCGTACACTGAATACATAGGTGTACGAAGCGAACGCGGCGAACTGAAACATCTAAGTAGCTGCAGGAAAAGAAATCAACCGAGATTCCCAAAGTAGTGGCGAGCGAAATGGGAAGAGCCTGCACGTGATAGTCGGACTGATAGTGGAATCCTCTGGAAATAGGAACCATAGCGGGTGATAGTCCCGTACACGAAATCAGACCGGTGGTACTAAGCGTGCGACAAGTAGGGCGGGACACGAGAAATCCTGTCTGAAGATGGGGGGACCATCCTCCAAGGCTAAATACTAGTAATCGACCGATAGTGAACCAGTACCGTGAGGGAAAGGCGAAAAGAACCCCGGGAGGGGAGTGAAATAGATCCTGAAACCGTGTGCATACAAACAGTAGGAGCCTCCTTGTGGGGTGACTGCGTACCTTTTGTATAATGGGTCAGCGACTTACATTCAGTGGCGAGGTTAACCAAATAGGGGAGCCGTAGAGAAATCGAGTCCGAACAGGGCGCCAGTCGCTGGGTGTAGACCCGAAACCAAGTGATCTACCCATGGCCAGGTTGAAGGTGCGGTAACACGCACTGGAGGACCGAACCCACTAATGTTGAAAAATTAGGGGATGAGCTGTGGGTAGGGGTGAAAGGCTAAACAAACTTGGAAATAGCTGGTTCTCTCCGAAAACTATTTAGGTAGTGCCTCAAGTATCACCACCGGGGGTAGAGCACTGTTATGGCTAGGGGGTCATCGCGACTTACCAAACCATTGCAAACTCCGAATACCGGTGAGTGCGAGCTTGGGAGACAGACATCGGGTGCTAACGTCCGGTGTCAAGAGGGAAACAACCCAGACCGCCAGCTAAGGTCCCAAAGATTGGCTAAGTGGAAAACGAAGTGGGAAGGCTAAAACAGTCAGGATGTTGGCTTAGAAGCAGCCATCATTTAAAGAAAGCGTAATAGCTCACTGATCGAGTCGTCCTGCGCGGAAGATGTAACGGGGCTAAGCCAGTCACCGAAGCTGCGGATATCCGTAAGGATATGGTAGGAGAGCGTTCTGTAAGCCTGCGAAGGTGGCTTGTAAAGGCTGCTGGAGGTATCAGAAGTGCGAATGCTGACATGAGTAGCGATAATGGGGGTGAAAAGCCTCCACGCCGTAAGCCCAAGGTTTCCTGTTCAACGTTCATCGGAGCAGGGTGAGTCGGCCCCTAAGGCGAGGCAGAGATGCGTAGCTGATGGGAAGCAGGTTAATATTCCTGCACCGTCGTATGATGCGATGGGGGGACGGATCGCGGAAGGTTGTCTGACTGTTGGAATAGTCAGTTTCTGGTTCATAGAAGGCGCTTAGGCAAATCCGGGCGCGTAATTCAAGGGACTGGGACGAGTGAACTTGTTCACGAAGCAATCGGAAGTGGTTCCAAGAAAAGCCTCTAAGCTTCAGTCATACGAGACCGTACCGCAAACCGACACAGGTGGGCGAGATGAGTATTCTAAGGCGCTTGAGAGAACTCGGGAGAAGGAACTCGGCAAATTGGTACCGTAACTTCGGGAAAAGGTACGCCTCGGTAGCTTGACCACTTTACTGTGGAAGGGCGAAAAGGTTGCAATAAACTGGTGGCTGCGACTGTTTAATAAAAACACAGCACTCTGCAAACACGAAAGTGGACGTATAGGGTGTGACGCCTGCCCGGTGCTGGAAGATTAAATGATGGGGTGCAAGCTCTTGATTGAAGTCCCAGTAAACGGCGGCCGTAACTATAACGGTCCTAAGGTAGCGAAATTCCTTGTCGGGTAAGTTCCGACCTGCACGAATGGCGTAACGATGGCCACACTGTCTCCTCCCGAGACTCAGCGAAGTTGAAGTGTTTGTGATGATGCAATCTACCCGCGGCTAGACGGAAAGACCCCATGAACCTTTACTGTAGCTTTGCATTGGACTTTGAACCAATCTGTGTAGGATAGGTGGGAGGCTTTGAAGCGGGGACGCCAGTTCTCGTGGAGCCATCCTTGAAATACCACCCTGGTTTGTTTGAGGTTCTAACCTTGGTCCGTGATCCGGATCGGGGACAGTGCATGGTAGGCAGTTTGACTGGGGCGGTCTCCTCCTAAAGTGTAACGGAGGAGTTCGAAGGTACGCTAGGTACGGTCGGACATCGTGCTAATAGTGCAATGGCATAAGCGTGCTTAACTGCGAGACCGACAAGTCGAGCAGGTACGAAAGTAGGACATAGTGATCCGGTGGTTCTGTATGGAAGGGCCATCGCTCAACGGATAAAAGGTACTCTGGGGATAACAGGCTGATTCCTCCCAAGAGTTCATATCGACGGGGGAGTTTGGCACCTCGATGTCGGCTCATCACATCCTGGGGCTGTAGCCGGTCCCAAGGGTATGGCTGTTCGCCATTTAAAGTGGTACGTGAGCTGGGTTTAAAACGTCGTGAGACAGTTTGGTCCCTATCTGCCGTGGGCGTTGGAAATTTGAAGGGGGCTGCTCCTAGTACGAGAGGACCGGAGTGGACGAACCTCTGGTGTACCGGTTGTCACGCCAGTGGCATTGCCGGGTAGCTAAGTTCGGAAGAGATAACCGCTGAAAGCATCTAAGCGGGAAACTTGCCTTAAGATGAGATTTCCCGGAGCCTTGAGCTCCTTGAAGGGTCGTTCGAGACCAGGACGTTGATAGGTCGGGTGTGGAAGTGCAGTAATGCATTAAGCTAACCGATACTAATTGCCCGTACGGCTTGTCCCTATAACCTTGACGGTTATCATTTACTCGAGATGAGTACCCAAAACTAGACTTCTTCCAGATTCAGAGTGACGCGATAAGACGCGGCGCTCGTACCAGTTATGCCTGATGACCATAGCAAGTCGGTACCACCCCTTCCCATCCCGAACAGGACCGTGAAACGACTTTGCGCCGATGATAGTGCTGCAACCAGTGTGAAAGTAGGTTATCGTCAGGCTAGTTATAAAGAAAAAGCCCCGGCTGCCAATGCAGTCGGGGCTTTTTTGTTTTCCGCATCAAGTGGAAAGTTGTTTTTCTAACATATTCCACTAGAACATCCCATCTAAAATCATGAGCGTTGCGTAAAAACATATATTTTTATGCATGCAATGAAACTGTAGCAATCCCCTGATATTCTGTCGCACTTGTGTCTTTTTGATAATTATCGGGCACAGTGAAAAAATAACCGGGGGGTGTAGATGCTCTTGTTTACGCGGCTGAGTGCGCAGCGCATTCATTTGGTCGATTTGCTTCGCATGATATTGGTCTGTGCCATCGCCGCCCTGGTCTGGCCGGCGGCGCACGCGGCCAATCCTCAAATCAGCAAGCAGTCACCGCTGCAAGCGCAGAACACCACCACGCCGATTATCGCCGCCAGCTTTACGCCGGCGGCGGGCGGTGGCGAGATCGATACGCGCCGCGTCAGCCTCGTGCTGGATGGTGTGGACGTGGTGGAGCAGGCGACGGTCAGCACCTCCGGCATCAGCTACAAACCGCCCAAGCCGCTGGTGGAAGGGCGTCACAGCGTCTCGCTGCTCGTGGGCGACAAGAGCGGCAACTTCGGAACGGCCAACTGGTCTTTTGTGATCGATGTCCACGAACCTGTGATCTCCGCCCAGGAGCCAAAAGGCGTGGACAATGCGAATCCGCGCACGGCCATCAGCGCCAGTTATACCGATAAGGGCGGTCCAATCAATCCGGCCAATGTGCGCATGCAGCTTGACGATGTGGATGTCAGCGCCGCCGCCGTGAAGACGGCCAGCACGATCAAATACCAGCCTTCAGCCCCCTTGGCTGCGGGGCCGCACACCGTCAAGCTAAGTGTGACCGATGCCGCTGGCAATACCGCCTCCGATACCTGGAGCTTTGGCGTGGCAAGCGGTCCTTCGGGCGTCACCATCGTCCAGCTGGCGCCAGCGGATGGCAGCTTGCTTGCCGCCGACGCGCTGCCGCAAATCGGCGCGGCCTTCCAGGGGGCCTTGAATGAGTTGGATCTGGCGAAAACCATGCTGCTGCTCGATGGGACGAACGTCACCGCCCAGGCCAGCCTGAGTAGCAGCGGCATCAGCCTGAAACCGTCCGCCGCCCTGAACGAAGGAGAGCACAAGGTCAAACTTGTGCTGACCGATAAAGCCGGCAAGCTATATGAAGCCGGCTGGGGTTTCATTACCCGCAGCCTGCCGCTGGTGGATCAACGCCAGCCGGCTTTCACCTTCCTGGCTGGCGGCAGCGCGCCCTTGATCAGTGCAAGCTATAGCGATGTGGGCGCGGGCATCGATGCCGGCAAGATCCGCTTCCTGCTGGATGGCGCCGATCTGAGTGCGCAGGCGAGTATTGGCGCCAGCGGCTTTAGCTACCAGGTACCTGCTCCGTTGGCCGATGGCGATCATGAAGTGAAGCTGCTGGTGCCCGATCGCGCCGGCAACGTGACGGAATCGCTATGGACTTTCAGCCTGCTGTCGCCGCCGCAGATCACGGCCTTGTCGCCCAAGGACGTGACTCTGCCGCCTGGCAGCAAGCCGGCCATCGCGGCCAAATACCAGGCGTCCGGCGGCATTGAACTGGGCGGTGTGCGCCTCTTCCTCGACAAGGTGGACGTGACGGCGCAAGCCCAGGTCCGCCCCGACGGCATCAGCTATACCCCGGCCTCTCCGCTGCGGCCCGGCCAGCATCTGGTGATACTGGAAGTGCAGGGCAAGGCGCAGTCGATGGCGCAGGCGAGCTGGCAGTTCGAAGTGGATGCGGAACCCAGTTATGACGTCACCTTGATCAAACCTGCCGCCGGTGAGGTCTTCCTGCTGCCGCGCGGCGAGATCGTGGCCACGGCCGATGCCAGCGGCACTTCGCCGGTGGGCCTGAGCGTGAATGGCATTGCGATGAGCCTGAGCGGCGCCGGCCTGGGACCGCAGTACAGCGCCATGCTGGATCTGAAGCCAGGCCTGAATCAGCTCCTCCTGGAAGCCCGCTTCGCCGATGGCAAGTCGATCAGCAAAACGGTGGAGGTGGTGTATGAAACGCCGCCGACGGTAAGCATCACTTCGCCGCAAGACCGCGCGACGCTTGGCCCCGCGGTCGATAGCAGCCCGCGCGATCTGACCGGAAATGTGGAGCGCCCGCTTACGATTACAGGCCTTACGAACCGCCCGATGCAGAGCGTGACCATCAACCAGCAGCAGGCGACGCTGAATGGCAGCGAGTTCCGCTTCGACAAATTCTTCCTGCATGAAGGCACCAATCTGCTGACCGTAGTGGCGACCGATGCGCATGGCCGTACCGGTAGCGCCTCCGTTACCGTGTCGGTGGACCAGACCGCGCCTTTCCTGGCGATCGAAGCGCCGCTGAACAATAGCGTCACCAGCGCCAACAGCATCGATATCCGCGGCACCGTTAACGACGCAGTGGAGGGCTATTACGCCGCGCCCGAACCGGTGGTCAGCATCGTCAATGGCAAGCGCAGCATCAGCGCCAAGGTGGGCGACAAGCAGTTCCTGGCGGCCGGTGTGCCGCTGGAGCTGGGATTGAACCAGATCAGCGTGCGCGCCACCGACGAAGTGGGCAATGTACGCAGTGCGCAGATCAACGTGATGCGGGTGGCAGCCGGTTCCACGCGCCTGACCATCTACGGCGGCAATGGCCAGACCGGTGCTGCCGGCGCCGTGCTGCCCCAGCCACTGACGGTGGCGGTGCTGGACCAGGATGGACGCGCCGTGCCGAATACCGCTGTGACTTTCGATGTTTCGCGCGGCACGGGCAGTCTGAAACGTGGCCAGCAAGGCGAAGCCGCGCGCAATCTGCAAGTCGGCACCGATGCCAATGGCCTGGCCAGTGTCTGGCTGGTGATGGGCAAGCAGAGCGGCCCTGGCAGCAATGCCGTGCATGTGAGCGCGGCCGGCATTGCCGAAGACCTGAGCTTCGTGGCCAGCGGCGAAAAAGGCCCACCCAAGCATATCCGCGCCGATCTGGGCATCAACCAGTACGTGGCCACCGGCACGCAGCCGCTAGAACCTTTGACTGCCGTGGTCAGCGACGATCAGGAAAACCGTATCACCAATGCGGCCGTGACGTTCAGCGTGGCTGCGGGCGAGGCGCTCTTTGAGAACGGCGCCTCCAGCATCACCGTCAAGACCGACAAGAACGGCTATGCGGCCGTGCGGCCCACGCTGGGCGCCCGCGCCGGCTTGACGATCGTGAAGGCCGTGCCGGCGGAAAATGGCAATGACTTCTTCGAGGCGACCTTTACCCTGCAGGGCCTGGAAGCGAAGGAGGGGCCGACCCGCTTCAGCGGGGTGGTGATGAACGACAAGGGCCAGCCCCTGCCCGGCGCCCGCATGTCGATAGGCCGCACGGCGCTCAGCACCACGGTCGACGAGAAGGGCCGCTTCGCCTTCGAGGATGTCCCGCCCGGCAAGATCGACTTGTTTGTCGACGGCCGCACGGTGACGCTGCCCGGCCAGCAGTATCCGGCCCTGCACTTTGAGGCGACCGCCATCAAGGGGGCGCAGAACCAGCTGCCGCATCCGGTTTATCTGCCTGCGCTGGAGATGGCGGAAGCGCGCGTGGTCGGCGGCGACAAGGACGTGGTCCTGAAGATGCCGGGTTTCGAAGGTTATGAAATGACGGTCTTCGCCAATAGCGTGACTTTCCCGGACGGCAGCAAGACCGGCCCGGTCGTGGTGAGTCCGATCAGTTTCGACAAGCTGCCGATGACGCCACCGGGCGGCTACGCCGGTTTCATGGCGCCCGCCGCCACGATCCAGCCTTCCGGCACGCGTTTCGATCCGCCGGTGCAGCTGAAGATTCCCAATACGGCCGGCCTGAAGCCGGGCGAGAAGAAGCCGGTGTACCAATGGGACCATGATCTGGCCACCTTTGTGCAGATGGGCCAGGCCACCGTGACCGAAGATGGTGCCTTCCTGATCACCGACGCCGGCACCGGCATCAGCAAGGCGGGCTGGCACCCGATTCCCAATCCGCCGCCGCCGGACGATTGCCCGGGCAGCGGTGGTGCGCCGTCCTGCGGCCCTTGCGCAACGCCGGAGTCGACCGGCGGCAAATGCCCGAAACAGTCGTGCAAACCGAAGCCGCCTTGCCGCGCCGACCCGGTGACAGAGAACCAGATGGCCGAGCTGCCCAAGGCTGACCTGTTCACCTCGAAGATGAAACTGCTGCTCAAGGCGATTCCCATCGTGACGGTGGCCGAGGTCAATGTGAAAGGCAAGGGCGTGCGCAAGCTGGGAGGCGAATGCTGCGCCAGCGTGATCCTGTCCTGCGAAGGGCCCAAGCCGTTTGAAGAAGTGTCGGGCGAGGGTGAAGTCAAGGGGGAGCTGGGACTGGGGCCGCCCATTTTGAAGGAGCGCAGCGACGACAAGTATCTGTCCTGGGGCAAGGAGCGCTGGCACCTGAAGTTCAAGCTGCAGGTGGCGGCCGCCAAGGTGACGCTGAAAGGCAATGCCGCCGTCAAGGCCAAGAATTCGAAGTGCAATAACACTGACTGCACCAGCATCGGTGGCACCGCCAGCATCAATATCAGCTTCGCCGACGTGAAAGTGTCCGGCAGCCTGGATCTGGAAGAGGTGGTGGGCCGTCCAAGCTGGGACAAGTGGAATGTCATCATCGGCGTTGGCGCCGAGGCAAGCGGCGCGCTGAAGGCTGGCGGCATCAAGGGCCAGTTCACGCACAACTCCGGCGGCCCGGAATGCGGCAAGGAGAATTCGATGAAGGCGAGCTGGGAAGAGGTGGCTGCCGAGGGCAAGATCAAGGTGACGGGCAAGATTCCAGGCCTGATCTGGCCTGCCGGCGCACTCGAATACGAATTCAAGTATGTGTTGATGGAGGCGCAGGATATCTGAT
This sequence comes from Massilia sp. NR 4-1, assembly GCF_001191005.1. Lineage (NCBI taxonomy): Bacteria > Pseudomonadati > Pseudomonadota > Betaproteobacteria > Burkholderiales > Oxalobacteraceae > Massilia > Massilia sp. NR 4-1. The sequence continues at coordinate 3,696,547 of NZ_CP012201.1, read as the reverse complement.
GGATGCGACAACCCTGATCCTGAGCCGCGCCATGCGCGCCTTTGCTGCGGGCGCAATGCTGCTCGGCCTGCAAGCTAACGCCGCCGAGCCGGTGAATCAGCGCTTTGCCATGCATCATCCCGGCCATCCGGCGCGGCTGGTGGTCGGCGCGGTCATCGAATCGTACAAGGGCTCGCCGCGCGAGCTGTTGCGCGCTGCTTCCCAGCCGGACGGCGGCAGCGATGCCGCCACCTTCCTGCAGGCGTATTACGAGGCTGCGCGCAAGGGCGACCGGAATCGCATCGTGGCCAGCTTCGACGAGAAGATACTGCCCGCAGTGCAACGGCGCTATGCCGACGATGCCGCCATCCGCGAGGAATTTGCCAGCGTATCCCGGGTGGAGCTGGAGGCTATCCTGTTTTGGAACGAATACCGGCTGGCGGTGCTGAGCCACTGGGCCAAGGTGGACGGCAAGGAAAAACCCTTCGATGTCGCCTACCTGATGCGTTGCCAGCAGCGCCAGTGCCGCTTCGTCGAGAACCAGCGCCTGATGCAGGCCGGCAGCAGTGTGCTCTCCTCCTTCATCGCCGACGGTAAAACAGTGGTGCAGGCCAAGGAGGGCACGGAAATCGTGCTGGCGGCGGAGCCGGTGGAGGGCGCAGCGGCCAAGGAGAAACTGCCGTATCCCATGACTGTGCAGCTGCTGCCCGCCAGCGCCGCCGTCAGCACGCAGGTCGCGGCGTTGACGGTCAAGGTCGGCGCGCAGTTCCCGCAGCCGGACAGGAAGAAGCTGGAGGAGCAGCTCAAGCCTTTCTACAGCGCGGGCACGCCGTCGCAGGTGCAGATCTACCGCAGCGATGCGCCGATGGTGATGTATGACTTTGCCGCCTATGCGGGCTGGTATGAACGCCAGCTGCCGTGGCGGGTGGCCGCCGTTTATGAGGTGGACGAGAACATGAAGCTGGCCGTGCTGCAGTCGGAGAAAACCCGTGCCCTGTTGCCGCAGTTGCTGGTGCAGGCCCGCGGCGGCTGGACGTATGTGACGGAACCGTCGCGCTACCCGGTCTGGGACCTGGCGGTGTCGGGCGCCTTCCAGCAAGCCCTGGCGGCCCGTCTGGCCCCACCGAACAAATAAGAAACATCGCTGCCGCCGCAGCGCAGGACGGCGGATGACAAAGCCATCTAGGGGATACCTTGAGTACAAGCGCCATGATAAAACGACGACTGGGAAGCGGATTGCTCGGCCTGTTGACGGGCTTGTTATTGTTCTGCCACGCGGCCCAGGCACAGCAGACCGGCCCGGCGCCGGACGCCAATTGCGTGGTGAGCGCCTTGAACCGCAATGCCACGCTGGAAGGGGCGTATTACCTGATTCCCGGCGTGCCGTCGCAGCTGGGGCAGTACCGTGTGCGCGCCGTGTGCAGCGACGGCACGGTGGGGCAGACGCCCATCGTCCAGCCGGCCGGCGGCAATGCCTTTGTGGCGGGACCTATCCAGTGGGGCAGCGTGTCGCCGATCCCGCGTTCGCTGGCGATCGAAGGACCGGGCAATATCAGCTACGGACAAAGCGTGCAGCTGACCGTCACCGGCAAGGCCATGGACGGCAGCAGCTTCGATATCACGCGCGCCACTTCGGGCACCAACTACAGCAGCAGTAACCCCGCCCTGGCCAGCGTCAGCGCCGACGGCCTGTTGACGGTGGCTTCGGCGCAAGGGGCGGGCTATGGCCGCCAGGTGGTCATCAGCGCGACCAATGAGGGCACGGCAGTGTCGCGCCTGATCAATATCGGGCCGCGCGGTGCGGTGGCCGGCAAGGTCACGCTGGCCGATGGCAGCACGGCGGTTGCCGGCGCCCTGGTGACGATCCAGCTACAGGCGCCGCTGACCCGCTTCCCCCAGTTGACGACGGACGCCGGCGGCAATTTCCGCCTGGCCGATGCGCCGGCCGGTGATTACACCCTGTCGGTGCTGGCGCCGGCCAGCGGCGCGCGCGGCAGCCTGAATGCCACCCTGCCGGCCAACGGCACGCCGGGCAATTTCAATATCCGTCTGAATGGACAGGGCCGCGTCGATATCAGTGTGCTCGGCGCCAACCAGCAACCGGTGCCGAACGCCCAGGTTCTGCTGGCGCATAGCCAGTACCAGGGCGAGGTGCGCGCGGTGCAAACCGGCGCCGATGGCGTGGCCAGTGTGGATCGCTTCACGGCTGGCGGCTTCAATCTGACCGTGCGCGATGCCGCCAGCGGCGCGGTGGCCGTGGCGCGCGGCGATCTGGCCGCCGGTGCGGCGCTCAAGCTGAATATCAGCCTGCAGGCGGCCGGTGCGATTTCCGGCCGGGTGCTGGATGGCGGAACCGGCCAACCGGGGCTGCAGGTGCGCCTGCTGTCGGCCGTCAAGGGACTGGTCAGCCAGGCCTTGAGCGATGCGGGCGGCGAGTTCCGCTTCGACTCCCTGGTGCTTGGCGATGGTCCCTACACCCTGCAGGCCGTGAGGGATGGCAGTGTGCAGGGCAGTGTCGGCAATCTGGTGCTGGCCAGCGCGGGTCAGGAGCTGCGCCAGGATGTTTCCCTGGGCAGCTATGCCTCCGGCGGCAGCGTGGGCGGCAAGGTCACTGATGCGCGCGGCCAGATCGCACCGGGCGTGGAGGTGCGATTGGTCACGGCCAAGGGCCAGCAATTCGCCGCCAGCACCGATACGCAGGGCGCCTATCTGATTGGCGGCGTGCCGCTGGGCGGCTTTACTGTCAGCGCCAGCGCCGAGGGCGCCAGCGCCAGTGCCGCCGGTGAAATCAAAACCAATGGCGAGCAGCTCACTGTTAATCTGCAACTGCTGGCCAGTGCCCAGGTGGAGGGCAAGGTGCTGCTGTCCGGCGGCCAGCCGGCGGCGGGCGCCTTGGTCGAGTTGCGCCACGCAGCAGCAGGCAAGCGCCAGGCGACGGCCGATGCCAATGGCCAGTTCCGCTTCGCGGATGTGGCGCTGGGCAGCTACGTGCTGGATGTGACGCATGCGGCCAGCGGTGAGCGCGCTCTGGTGCAGGGGGCGCTGGCTGCGGCAGGCACATCGCGCCGCCACAATATCGTACTGGCGGGTGTGAGCAAGCTGCGCGTCCTGGTGCTGCAGGATGGTGCACCGAAAGCCAATGCCCGTGTGGCGTTGGCGCTGCAAGGCGGTCTGCCATACGGTACGGTGGGCACCACCGATGCGGCGGGTATCGTCGAGTTTTCCGCCGTGCCGCGCTCCACCTTCAGCCTGAGCGCGTATGAGCAGCCGGGCACAGGGGGAGGTCATGGCCGCTACGAAGGCGTGCTGGCCCAGGCCAATGAATCGGCCGTGGTCGAGATGGGGAACAACTATCTGGCCAACTACAGCGTGAAAGGAACGCTGTTCGACGCCCAGGCCCACCCTCTGGCAAACCAGTGGGTGCGTCTGAGCACGCGCGACATGCCGCTTGGCGGCACGGTACCAATTCCCAATCCGCAGTGGGATGAGTATCTGGTGCTGACCGATGCCGCGGGCAGCTTTGAATTCGCCAATGTCTCCCTGAATGACGATGGCCGTGGACGTCTCAAGCTCGACGCGCTGATCGATGGCCAGCTGCGCGGCCGCGTCATTCTCAGCACGCCTGGCAATCAGGAGAGCGTGACCCAGGATATCGTGCTGTACGAGGCGGGATTTGTTTCCGGTTCGGTGCGTGGCGCCAAAGGCAATCCGCTGTCCGCCTTTGTGGGCTTGGCGGGCTTTGACGACCGCATTTTCTCTGCAGGCGACTTCACCGTGCAGACCGATGCCGATGGCAGTTATGTGGTGGCGGCGCCGCTGGGCAACTGGACGGTGACGGCATCCACCCTGAACGGCGTCCAGCGCGCCAGCCTGGCGCGTAGCCTGGAAGGCGCGCAATCGACCGTGGCTGCCGACTTCACGCTGAGCGCCGCGCCAGCCTATGTGCGCATGGCCGTGGCGCATGCGTTGACCGGCCGCATCACGAAACTGTTGATCGACGGAACCGAGCTTGCCCAGATCAGCGGTTCCGGCCTGTCCGGCTACTTTGCCCTGGCGGCCGGCGAGCACCAGATCGAAGCGCGCAGCGACTACGGCGATTCGTCGGTGCAGCGCATCAGCGTGGCGAATGGCGACGAGGGCCGGGTGTTTAACCTCGCCTTCACCTTCAATCCGGCACGCCTGAACGCGACCATCAGCAACACCGTGTATGGCCACACCACGACCGTAACGCTGAATGGGGCGAATGTGGGCAGTGTCTGGAACAATGGGGTGGTCGGGAATATCCCGCTGCCGGTGGGCCGTCATGAAATCGTCGTCAGCACGGATTATGGCGACCAGATGAAGGAAACCATCGACATCACGCCAGCCGACAGCGGCAAGCTGATTGCCCGTACTTTCGCCTTCAATCCGCCCGTGCTCTCTGTGCAGGTGAATGCGCCGGATTACCAGACCAGGATTGAGTTCAACGGCAAGGACCTGGGCCAGTTCTACAATGGCCAGGTCAGCGAATTCGTCGGCCTGAAACAGGGCGTGAACGAGATCCGCGCCAGCCGTCCGGACGGACAGGTACAGGTGAAGCAGGTCACCGTGGGCGAGAACGACGCCGGCCGCCGCTTTAATGTGCACTTCGTCTTCAACCTCGCGCTGCTGAACGTGCATGTGGAGCATTCGCAGCCCGCCAGCACCACCTATGTCTACGTGGACGGCAGCTATATCGGTCCGGTCCGCGGCAGCGGCAATGTGGAGCAGTCTTATCTTGTGGGGGCCGGCGAGCATACGGTGAGAGGCAACACTACCGATGGCCTGAGCAAGGAGGTGAAGGTCACGGTGACGCCAGCCGATTTCGGCAAGGTCGTGAACGCCGAACTGGTCTTCCGTCCGGCGCAGATCAAGGTGAACCTGACGAACACCGCGGCCGGCGAAGTAAGCCGCATCCGCATCAACGGTTATGACGTGGGCACGATCGCCGGCAGCGGCAGCCTGGTGAGCATGCGTGTGGGACAGGGCCGGAATATAGTGACGGCGGTTGCCGCCGATGGCGATACCCAGCAAGCCGTGCTGGATGTGCCGGTGCTGGCGGAAGGCCTGTCGCTGAACGCGAACTTTGTGTTCGACCGTCTGCTGGCGAAACGCGGCAACCTCGCCTTCCGCGAGGCGCGCGAGCTGTACTCGATTCCGGCCAAGGCTGGCGACGTGCTTTCGGTGCGCGCCCACGGCAGCAGCCATGACAATACCAGCGCGCTGTGGAGCGTGAGGCAGGATGTGTATGGCCCCGACAAGACGTTGCAAGCCAGCGGCTACGGCTACGGTTATCCGTCCAGCTACCAGCAGAACAACGAGGTGGGCGATCTGATGGCGGTTCCTGTGGCGGCCGACGGCAACTATACGATTGCGCTGCAAGCGGCCGATACCTACTCGACTGGTGGCTACTTCCTCAGCGTACTGCGCAACGGCCTGCCGGTGGAGATCCAGTCCTATCTGGATGGCGGCACGGTGAACGGCGTGGTGTATGGCGGCGATGGCGTGACGCCGGCCGCGAATCGGACGGTGCTGCTGCGGGTGCAGGATAAACCCGGCGTCCATCTGCGCGCCACCACCGCGGCCGACGGCGGCTTCAGCTTCGGACAGGTGCCGGCTGGCGATGTGGCCTTGTCCGTCCTGGTGGATGAGCAGGTGATGGCGAGCGCCCAGCTGCGCCTGGACAGCGCAGGCCAGACCGTGATGCAGAACCTGGTGCTGCCGAAAGAAACCCGCCTGCAGCTCACGCTGGCCATCTCGCCGGGCATGGACAGCCCTGGCGTCATGTATGTCGAGGTGAGCGATCTGCGCGGAACGCGCAGCGAGGGGCCGTTCAGCTTTAGTGCTGGCCCGGTCAGCAATATGCTGGAAGTGCCGGTGCTGGGCGACAGCATCACGCTCAAGGCCGAGCATCCGCGCCATCCATCCTTTAATGTCACGCAGACGGTGGCGGGAGCCCATGGCCAGACGCTGCCGGTGGCGCTGGTGTTGCGCGCCTCCAAGGCCAGCGGCCGCGTGCTGCTGTCGAACGGCGCCCCCGCTGCGGGCTTCCGTGTCAGCGCGCTGCGCGCCGATGGCGCCGGCAAGGCGGCGCGTGTGGGCCGTGTCACGTCCACGCCGGTCGAGATGGAATTCTCGGCCGCCTATACCGATGCCCAAGGCGCCTATGTGCTGGCGCTGCCGGTCGGCATTGATACCGTGGTGCGCGCGATCGACCACCGCTTTGACGCGTATGTGCAGGTGCCGGTACCGGCCGCGAATGGCCAGGATATCGCCCTGCCGGATATTCGCCTGATGGCCAGTGCCTCGGTCAAGGCGCTGGTGCGCTACAGCGCTGGCGAGCCTATCGCCGGCGCCCAGGTCAGCGTCAGGGCCAGCGTGGACGGCAAGCCTTTCTCTGCCAATGGACAGACCGATCTGAATGGCCGCTTCCTGATCGACGGCGTGCCGGCCAATGTGCCGCTGCAGGTATCGGTGGCGGCCGGTCCGTTCGGCATCGTGCAGACGCAGGACGCCACGGCTACGCCCAACCAGGTGCTGGAGTTGCAGGACTTCGTGTACCAGGAGGGCAGCACGCTGAATATCCGCCTGCTCGATGGCGAGGGCAAACCCAATCCGCTGCTGCTCATGCCGCAGATTAACGAGTGCGGTTCGAACAAGGTGCGCGTCATTACGAGCGCCGGCACCACGGATCTGAACGCGTCGGAGCTGCGGCCGCTGACCGGGGTGACGCCTGGCACGGTGACGGTGCATCTGTTCGATGCCTGCATCAATGAGGAGAAGGCGCCGCTGGCCAGCATCCAGCTTGAAATCGGCCGCCAGCCGGAATATACGGCGACGCTGGTTGTGCCCATCCTGAGCGGCACTGTCAAGTATGCCGACGGCCGCCTGGTGCGCTACCCGCAAGTGCGCTTGACCCAGCAGCGCCCCGACGGTCTGGAGAAGAACCTGTACAGCGTGACCGACAACTATCACAGCCGCGAACACTCCCGCATAGGCGCCTTCGACCTGGTGGGCCTGGATCTGGGCGATTACACGGTGACGTCGGATAACTACAGCGGACAAAGCGTGACCGTGAATGGCAATCTGCCGAAGCCGGCCAATGTGAAGCTCGACCTGCTGCTGCCGGCTAAGCCGTATGATGGCCAGGACTCCGATGTGGTGGGCCTGATCACGGCGGACGGCAAACCCCTGCCTGGCGCCCAGGTAGTGCTGGAAGCGGAGAACGGCAACTTGTGGTTTGTTACCGCAAACGAGGAGGGTGTCTATCAGTTTGCCGAAGTGCCGGCCGGCCGCTTCAAGGTCATGGCGCGTCATTATTTCTACCTTGCTGAAGCCAATGGCAGCAGTGGAACCGCGCCCGTCATCAAGCTCGACCTGGCCATGCAAGAGGCGCCGTATGATGGCTCGGCATCGGATGTGAAAGGCGTGGTGACGGTGGACGGCGCGCCCAGGGCTGGCTTGCCGGTGACGCTGGTGCTGGAAGTGTCGGACCCGATTCCCACGCTGGCCAAGGCCGGCCAGCCGGCCCAGTCCAGCCAGTCGAACAAGGTCTATTCGGCGGTCACCGACGCGCAAGGGGCGTATGAATTCAAGACCATCCCGGCCGGCTCCTTCGTGGTCAAGGCCATCTCCTCCTGGGATAGCGCCAGCGCCGTTGGCAATGCCGGCACGGCGCGTACCATCACGCTCAATTTGGCTATTACCAGTGAGCCCTTCAACGGCAGCGCCTCGAATGTGCGCGGTCGCGTGACCTCGCAGCAGGAGGGGGTGGGAGGCGCCTTGCTGACCCTGGAACGCGGTAACGGCGAACGCATGTATGTGCAGAGCGATATGGAGGGTTTCTATGACTTCCCACGCGTGAAGGCCGGCCCCTTCGTGCTGACGGCAAGCCGCAACGGCATGGGGGCGACAGCCAGCGGCGTGGCAGGCGCGCAGCCGGTGCTGACCCTCGACCTGGACATGCCGCCGCTGACAACGGGTTCCCACGTCACCGGCTCGCTGAAGCACAGCACCGGTGCAACGCTGAAAAATCCAATCGTGCGCATCTTCCAGAACGGCGCCATGTATCACTATTGGGCCGCGCCCGACGGCAATTACGGTGTCGGTGGCGTGCAGGCCGGCCCCTTCGAGCTGTTCGCCCAGGAGGGCGAAAGTGGGCTGATGACGACCGTCTATGGCGTCGGTGCGGCGAGCGGCACGGTCAGGCTGGACGTGGTGCTGCCGCCTTCGGCCAGCATCAGCGGCAAAGTGCTCGACAACAGTGGCCGTCCCCTGGCCAAGGCCAGCGTCTATGCACGCAGCAGCGGTATGTCCAGCTTCGACCGCTATACCGAGACCGATGCGGAGGGCAAGTACCGCCTGGAGCAGCTGGCGCTGGGCCAGGTGGCGGTGGTGGTGCAGGACATGGGCAGCTCCCTGCTGGCGACCGGTGCGCTGACCCTGTCCAGCGACCAGCAGCAGGCCACGCTGGATATGGCATTGCCGTCCGAAATGGCGGCGCTCGAAGGCACGGTGGTGGCGGCCGATGGCAGCTCGCCGGTGCCCGACGCCGCCGTGATTTTCGCCACCAGCCGCAGTTTTGCGCTGGCCGATTCGCTGTGGGTGCAAGGCAAGACCGACAGCGCAGGCAAATTCGCGCTGCCGGCGCTGCCGGTGGGGCCCTACCAGGTGGTGGCCGCCGATCCCGTCAACCCTGAACTGGTGGGCATGAGCGTGGGCAATGCCCTGCCAGGCCAGGCGGCGCAAACGGCAATCCGCCTCGGTACGGCCGTCGCCGGCGAGAGCCAACTGGCCGGCCCGGATTACAGCTTCTACGGTCTTGGCTGCGCGGCGCAACTGAGTTCGGGGCGTGTCGTCGGCAATGAGGGCAGCAACTGGTTCCCCAACCTGTTCCTGCTGGACGTGGATGGCATCAACTTCCCCTGCCTGGCCGGCGTCAGCGCTTCGGCCGACAAGCGTGAGCTGAGCTATGGCCCTATCGGGATGAATGCGGTACAGGTCAAGCGCCGCGTCTTCTCGCCGGAGACGGGAGGCTATCTGCGCACTATCGATACCTTCAGCAACACGGGCGCCAGCGCGGTCACGATCAAGATCAATATCGGTACGCCGGAATTCAATAGCGGCTTGGTTCTGCGCGTGAACCCGGTTTCCACGTCCTACCGCTATGCGGTGCTGGATAACCCACCCTTCGCCGTGGCCTTCGGCGGCGTGGGTGCGCCGGAGAACCAGCCGTCCTACATCGTGCTGACGCCGAGGGGCGGGCCGAACTTCACCGACCTGGGCGTGGCTTACCGCCGCACGCTGACGGTGCCGGCCGGCGCCAGCGTGAGCCTGATGCATTACACGGTGCTGGCGGCCGATGCTGCGGCGGCCAACGCCATGGCCGAGGCGCTGTCGAACAATAGCGCGCCGTCCATGTTCGACAAGATCGGCGCTGCCGAGAAGGCGACGATTATCAATTTCCAGGTTCCTTGATGGATGGGCCGCAGAATGAATGAACGCATGACTTATTTACTGGGCGCCGCGCTGCTGTGCAGTGCGGCTGGCGTAATCGCGGCACCGGCCGCGCCGCCGGCGAAAGCGGCCGTCCCGGCGCCTGCCGCCGCGCCCGCAAAACGCGTATTGCCCGAGCTGGCGCTGGAAGACCGCAACGGCCGCTTGGCCGGCACCGCTTCGCTGCGCCGTCCCGCGCACTGGGTGCTGCTGGTGGTCGACGCCAACCGGCCGCAGACCCAGGGCACGCTGGCGCGCCTGGCGCAGGAAGAAGGCTGGGGCGATGGGGTGAGCATCGTCGCCATCGGCAGCGAAACGGCTTTTCAAGCCCTGGTGCAGCGCCATGCCAAGCTGCGCGGCGTGCAATGGTTCCGCGATGGCGGCGGGGCGATGAAGGCGCTGCGCCTGCCCGGCCTGCCGGTGGCGCTGGGCATCGATGGCGAGGGCGCGATCGAATGGCAAAGCCTCGGTCTGCCAGCCAGCGGCGGCAAGGCGCAAAGCCTGCTCTCCACCTGGCTGAATGGGAACAAGCGATGAGGGCGGCGAAGTGGCAGCGCTGGCTGGGCGTGATCCTGCTGGCCCTGGGCTGCATGGCGCCGGCGCGCGCCGAACAGCCTTCCAATCTGCGCGGCGATCCGGATGCACCGGTCACCATCCTGGTTTTTTCCGCCTTTGCCTGCCCGTATTGCGCTGAAACGCGCAATACCCTGGAGCAGATTCTTTCTGCCTATCCTGGCAAGGTCAATATCGTGTTCAAGCATTACCCGCTGGGCGCGGACAGCGCCGCCTGGCTGCCGCATGAAGCGGCGCTGGCGGCGGGAGAGCAGGGTAAATTCTGGGAAATGCACGACGCCCTGTTCGCCCGCCAGAGCCGCCTGGGCGAGCTGGGGATGGCAGACTCCGTCGCCCGTGAACTGGGCCTGGACATGGCGCGCTTCGATACGGCGCTGGCAAGCCATGCCGGCGCCGCCCGCATCCGCAGCGACGTGGCGGAAGCCAATGCGCTTAAGGTGCAGGCCACGCCCACCTTCTATATCGGCGGCTACAAATTCGAGGGTGCGCAATCCGTTTCCGTTCTGCGCACCGTGATCGATCACATGCTGGCGCCCGGTCCGGCCAGCAGGGCGCAGTCCTTGCAGGACAAGCTGCGCGACACCCAACAGCGACTGACCCCAGCCATCGAGCGTATGCAGCAAGCCAGACAGCAGTAGGCAGCACCTTTTTATCCCAGTGAAGAAGCGAGAAATATGCAGACCCTTAAATGCCTGAAAACCTTGCTGCCCTCGGCCTTGACCGTATTGGCGGCCTCCCTCCCAATCCTACCCGTACAGGCAGCGGATAATCCCAGCCCATCGCAGCGTTTGGCGGCCATGGGGCTGGACGCGACACCGGCCCGCCTGGTGCAGTTTGCCGCGCAAGGCGACGCCAATGTTGTCGGCCTGCTGCTGCAGGCGGGCGTCGGCGTCAACGCCACCGACCCGCTGCGCCAGGTAACGGCCTTGCACAATGCCGCCGCCCAGGGTCATGTCTCCCTGATGAAGAAACTGCTGGAGCAGGGCGCCAATGTGAACGCCGCCGACTGGTATGGCACCACACCCCTGATCGCCGCCTCCTATTATGGCCAGACCGATGCGGTGCGCCTGCTGCTGCAGAGCGGCGCCGCCATCAACACCGTCTCGAAGCAAGGGGAAACCGCGCTGACCGCCGCCGTTTATAGCGGCAAGGAGGCGTTGGTCGACTTGCTGCTGGCGCAAGGCGCCTCGCCCGCACTGCCGGCCGAAGGCGTGTCGCCGCTGGACATCGCCCGGCGCTCCGGCCGCAGCGCCATGGCCGCCGCCCTGCAAAAGAACGCAGGAGGCGCGAAATGAGTGCGAGCGTAAAACGGATGCAGGCAGGCCTGTGCGCCGCTGTCCTGGTATTGGTCTGCGGCGGCATGAAGCCGGCACTGGCAGCCCCCGCCGCCACCATCCTGCCGGCTGAAGCGGGCGGCGCTGCTGCGGCGGCGTACGATCCCGCCGTTTTCGGCACTTCGGAAGTGGCCGAGAAGGAGGCTGCGCGTATGGTCAAGGCCTGGCAGAGCGAGCCATTGACCCTGCCCTGGACCACGCTGACGCTGGACATGATCGTCAAGCACAAAGGCTCGCCCACCCGTTCGGCGCGCGGCCTGGCCCTGACCCATGTGGCCATGCACGATGCCTGGCAGTTGGCGCCGGACGAGAATAGCCGCAAGGTGGCTGTCTCCACCGCCGCCAGCAAGGTGCTGGCCTACTGGTTCACGGCGGAAGAACATGGCTTCGATCGCATCCTCGCGGCGGTGCTGAAACAGTCCGCCATCACGCCGCAGCAGGCGGCCAAAGGGCTGGACATCGGCAGTGAAGTGGCGCAGCGGGTGATTGCGCGCGGCGAGTCGGACGGCGCGGCGCGGGGCTGGAACGGCGTGCGTCTGCAATGGTATGGCGAAGGCCGCTACTATGGCCCGGGCGCCTGGGTGCCGACCCCGCCCTATTTCTACTATCCGCCGGACGAGCCTTTCGCCCCCGGCTGGAAAACCTGGGTGCTGGAAAACCCAGGCCAGCTGCGCCCGACACCGCCGGCCTTTGGTTCCGAGCGCTTCCTCAAGGATTTGCAGGAAGTGGTGGAGGTCCAGAAGAACCTGACGCCCGAACAGCTGCGTATCGCCAAATTCTGGGTGGATGGCAGCGGCAGCGTCACGCCGCCCGGCCACTGGAACCAGATCGGCCAGGATCTGGTGCGCAAGTATAAGCTTGGCGAGGAAAAGACGGCACGCCTGTTCGCCATGCTGAACGTCGCCTTGGCCGACACCTTCATCGCGGTATGGGAAGCCAAATACCACTTCTGGACTGCGCGTCCCGTGACAATGGCGAAAACCGTGCTGGGCGTGGAGTTGAAGCCAGCCATCCTGACCCCGCCTTTCCCATCCTATGTATCGGGCCATGCCGCCTTCAGCGGCGCCGGCGCGCGCATCCTGGGCGCCGTCTTCCCGCAGGAAGCCGGCAGTGTCGACGCCATGGCGGTGGAAGCGGCAACCTCGCGCATGTATGGCGGCATCCATTACCGGCACGACAATGAGGACGGCTTGCTGCTGGGCCGTTCGGTTGCCAACGTGGTGCTGAAAAAGCTGAATCAGTAAGCTTGCGGCGGGCGCCATGGCGCCCGCTGTCATCGTCCTGTCACAGGCGATCTATACACTGCGGTCCTTTCAGTTTAACAATCTGACGAGGTCCGCATGAAACTCCCCCAGCTCACCGTATTCGCGATCGCCGCGACCTTATTGGCCGCCTGCGGCAGCAGCAGCGACGATGCGCCTGTTGTTGCGCCGGTCAAACCGCAACTGAGCGGCGTCTTCCTCGACGGCGCGGTGGAAGGGTTGGAGTATGTGGCCGGCACTGCCGCCCGCGCCAGCACCGGCGCCAAAGGAGAGTTCACCTGCGCCCAAGGTGACACCGTCAGCTTCAGCATCGGCGGCATCGCCCTTGGCAGTGCGCCTTGCGCCGCCACCATCACGCCGTTGCAATTGGCAGCCAGCACCGACGTGAAGGATGCCAAGGTGGTCAACCGCCTGCTGGCACTGCAACTGCTGGACGAGGACAATGATCCTTCCAACGGCATCAAGATCACCGCCGATGTGAAAACGGCGCTGGCCGGCAAGAGCCTGGACTTTGGCGCAGCCAATGCCGCCTTCCACAGCGCCCTCGCCGCGAACCTGGCCGCTGCCGGCTCCAAGTATGCGGGACGCAGCGTGGACGATGAGCGCCGCGCCCTGGTGCGCGAGCATTTTGAGGACACGCTCGCATCCAAGACCGGCGCGCCGGTAAATGAAAGCTTCACCCAGAATAATGTGAGCGTCAGCGTTACCCGCTACCAGATTCAAGCTGCGAACAGCTTCTACGTTCCCTACGAAGGCAGCAATGCCAAAGTGAAGGAAGAGTTCCCGCTAGGCTTCCTGCCGTCCTACGGTTCCGCCCTGGCCTTCAAGGGCACCAACGCCAATGGCGATCTGGAATTCTACGGCCTGACCGACCGCGGCCCGAACGGCGACGGCCCGAACGTGCCGGCTTTGACCGGCAGCGGCACCATGGGCAGCAAAATCTTCCCATCGCCGAGCTTTACGCCTTCCATCGGCATCATCACCGTCGGTAAGAATGGCGCCGTGCTGACTTCGAATATGCCGATCAAAGCTTCAGCGACCGTTAATAGCAGCGGTTTGCCGATTCCTGCCGGCTCGCTGGGCAACTCGGCCGAAATCCCTGTAATGGATGCGATGAAGTTCGACGCCAACGGCAAAGCCATCTTCAATGCCAACGGCATCGACAGCGAAGCCGTGGCGCTGGATAAGAAGCGCAATGCGCTGTGGGTCTCCGACGAATATGGCCCCTTTATCGTGAAGATCGACGCTGCCACCGGCGTCATTCTGAACAAATACGCTCCGGGTAGCGGCCTGCCAGCCATCTTCGGCAAGCGCCGCGCCAATCGCGGTGTCGAAGGCATGGCGCTGGATACCGTCACCGACAAGCTGCACGCCTTCCTGCAAAGCCCACTGACCGATGGCAGTGCGCCATACAGCGTCACCGGCAAGAGCGAGCAGGTGGAGCGTTTCGCACGCTTCACGCGCTGGATCGAGTTCGATCCAGTCAGCGGCACCGCGACCAAGATGTATGCCTACCCGCTGAACGGCGCCGAGTATCAGGATGGCCGCACCGGCAACGCCAAACTGGGTGATATGGTTGCCCTGGGTAATGGCAAATTCATCGTGATCGAACAGGGGGCGGCGCCAAACGGCAAGGTATTCAATAAGCTGATGCTGGTGGAAATCGCCGATGCGACCGATATCAGCGGTAAACCCTTCAACGCTGACAGCTCCGATCTGGAAAAGAGCAGCATGGGCGGTGCGCCGGTGAATGGTGCCGACTGGAGCAAGGTTGTGCCTTTGAAGAAAACCCAGCTGCTGGATCTGAACGCGATCGGCTGGCTGGCCGAGAAGGCGGAAGGCCTGACCATTGTTGACGGCTCCACGCTGGCGCTGGCCAACGATAACGACTTCGGCATGAAAACCAAAATCTTCACGCCAGCCGGCGAAATCGTGGCCGATGCCGATGTCACCAAGTGCAATATCGACGCCAACGGCACCATTATCACCAGCAGCGCGGCCGGCTGCAACGCCGCCAACACCATCCGCGTGGCGCGCGGCGATGACCGCGAGCGTCCGGCGCGTCTGTGGCTGATCAAGTTCTCCAAGGCGCTGAACACCTACTAAGCTGTTCTCGCCCTGCGCGGCAACCGGCGCCCACAGTGGCGCCGGTTTTCATTTATGGCGCTAGAACTGCCGCTGGACGCTGGCGCCCGCAGCCCAGTTCCGCTGCGGCGCGGCCTCGTAATAGCGCTTGTTGGCGTCGGCAACGATGACCGAGCCAACGTAGCGCCGGTCGAATAGATTGTTCAGACGGACGAACTGCTTCAGGCGCCAGCCGCCCATACTCTGCCCGGCCGTCAGCCGCAGGTTTGCCAGCGCATAGCCCGGCGCCGGGCGTTCGCTGTTACTGTCTTCCACGTAGAGCTTTGTGCTGGAGTAGGCTTCCAGCGCCGCGCCGAAGTGGCCGGCATCGGCCTGCCACGCCAGTTCGGCATATGCCTGGCCACTGGCCACGCCCGGCAGGCGGCTACCTTGCGGAACATTGCCAAAAGCCTGGGTGTAGACGGCATGCAGGGCGCTCAAGGCCAGCCTGCCCTTGAAACCATGCGTCCACGCCGCCGACAAGGAAATCTCCGCGCCTCGGCGCAAGGTCTGGCTGGCATTGCGGTAACTGGTGCGCCCGCCATTGGCGGCATTGACCGCCAGCTCATCGTCCGCCCGGACCTGGAACAGAGCGGCATCGATGCGCGCCTCCTTGCCCAGCAAGGCCTTCATGCCCAGTTCCGCATGCGTGCTGCGCGCGGCTCGTAGACGGTAATTGAAGCCGCCACCCGTGCCGGAGTAGAAGAGTTCATTCAGCGTTGGCGTTTCGAAGCCGCGCGCCGCGCTGGCATAGAGATTGAGCGCAGGCGTCAGCCTATAGAGAAGCCCGAGTGTCGGCGTGCTGCGGCGGTAGGTCAGTTGCCCGCCGTCGTTACCGTTGCTGAGGAAGTGGTCGTCCACGCCGATCCTGACACGGCTATGGCGCAGTCCCGTACTCCATAGCCAGCGGCCACGCTGCCATTCCATCTGTATATAAGGATCGAGGCTGGAAACGGTATCGGTTTCGTCGCGCCGCAGGGCACCCCGCACGCCAGTCTGGGGGCCGGCGAAATTCTCATATCCCGTTCGCGCATCGCTTGAACGGTCCAGTTCCACGCCCAGCACCGTGCGCAAGCGACCATCGGCCAGCGTCTGTACATGCTGCCAGCTCAGGGCCGCGCCGTAAAAATCGCGCTTGAAGTCGACAATGCCGCCTGAATGGCTGGCCGGCGCCTGAAAAGCGCGCGAGAAGGCCTGGAACTGGACGACGCGCCGGTTGCCTCCATAGATAGAGGCAAGCAGCCTGTCCTCGCCGATGCGCTGTTCATACTGCGCGCCAAGCTGATAGTGGTCCAGGCTTTTGCGGGTGTTATAGCGCTCCGCGTAGCTGCGCTGGGGCAGGGCGCTGTCGGATGGATCAGTCTCCCCCGCCCGTTGGTCGCGTACAAAGCTGGTCCATTGCACGCCCAGCGGATCTTGCGTGGCATGCTGCTGCAAGCCATTTGCCACGATAGTCAGCTTGCCATCCTTGGCCGGAGCCATGGTGAGCTTGGCGTATTGCTGTTCGCGCCGCGCCGCGCTATGGGCACGGTAGCCGTTGGTGTCGAAGCGGGACGCGTCGAGCACATAGCCAAGGCCGGCACTTTCGCCCTGGGCGCCAACGTCGGCTTTGCGCATGCCGTCGCTGCCGCCCATAAGGGCGAACTCGATGGAGGGGGCGCCTTTGCCATCCGAGGTGAAAAGTTGGATGACGCCGCCGGCATGGTTGCCATATAGAGCGGAGTAGGGACCGCGTAGTACCTCGATACGCTGCGCCCGGTCCAGATTAAAGCTGGCGGCCTGGCCTTGCCCATCCGGCATCGAGGCAGGAATTCCATCCGCAATCAAGCGCACGCCACGCACGCCAAAAGCCGAGCGCGCGCCAAAACCGCGCGAGGAGAGTTGCAGATCCTGCGCATAATTTTGCCGGTTGAGTGCCGTCAGGCCCGGCACGGCTATCAGGGACTCGGAGGCATTCACCCGCAGCTGTCCCTCTTTAATACGCTCCGCGTCAATAACGTCGATAGCTGCCGGCAGGCTGAAACTCATATGTTCGGTGCGGCTGCCGCTGACCACCACGACATCTGCCAACGCCGATGCGGTCTCCTGGGCCGCCACAGCCCAGGGGAGGGTAGTGCAAGCGCTGACAAAGGCAATCCGGCGAAGTTTATGGGGCATGGCGATCCTTAATGCGGCGATTTCGCATTCTAAAGCCTTGCCAAGGCCTGGAGCGTTTGCTATAGTTCCGTCCCTCGCAACGCAGCGTAAGCAGCGAAGCGAAGTTTCAAGGCGCCAAGCGCTGCGAAACGAAAGATAAGAAGCTTGACGGTTCATCGGAAATACTAGATAATCTCGCTTCTCTGCTGCTGACAAACACAACGCTTTGTCTTGATGCAGCGGTTCTTTAAAAATTAACAGTCGATAAGTGTGGGCGTTTGATGATGTGCCCGGGACTTCGGTCCTGAAGCTCAAATAATAGATTCAAACGCTCATGCAAATATATTAAACGTGACCTTCGTAAGAAGGGATCGTCAGTATTTTGAGTGAGTGACCCCGGCAGCAGTGCCGGACAACAGAGATTAAACTGAAGAGTTTGATCCTGGCTCAGATTGAACGCTGGCGGCATGCTTTACACATGCAAGTCGAACGGTAACAGGGAGCTTGCTCCGCTGACGAGTGGCGAACGGGTGAGTAATATATCGGAACGTACCCAAGAGTGGGGGATAACGTAGCGAAAGTTACGCTAATACCGCATACGATCTAAGGATGAAAGTGGGGGCTCGCAAGACCTCATGCTCCTGGAGCGGCCGATATCTGATTAGCTAGTTGGTGAGGTAAAGGCTCACCAAGGCAACGATCAGTAGCTGGTCTGAGAGGACGACCAGCCACACTGGGACTGAGACACGGCCCAGACTCCTACGGGAGGCAGCAGTGGGGAATTTTGGACAATGGGGGCAACCCTGATCCAGCAATGCCGCGTGAGTGAAGAAGGCCTTCGGGTTGTAAAGCTCTTTTGTCAGGGAAGAAACGGTTTCGGCTAATATCCGGAGCTAATGACGGTACCTGAAGAATAAGCACCGGCTAACTACGTGCCAGCAGCCGCGGTAATACGTAGGGTGCAAGCGTTAATCGGAATTACTGGGCGTAAAGCGTGCGCAGGCGGTTTTATAAGTCTGTCGTGAAATCCCCGGGCTTAACCTGGGAATGGCGATGGAGACTGTAAGGCTAGAGTTTGGCAGAGGGGGGTAGAATTCCACGTGTAGCAGTGAAATGCGTAGAGATGTGGAGGAACACCGATGGCGAAGGCAGCCCCCTGGGTCAAAACTGACGC
This sequence comes from Massilia sp. NR 4-1, assembly GCF_001191005.1. Lineage (NCBI taxonomy): Bacteria > Pseudomonadati > Pseudomonadota > Betaproteobacteria > Burkholderiales > Oxalobacteraceae > Massilia > Massilia sp. NR 4-1. Next base: position 3,678,452 of record NZ_CP012201.1, on the reverse strand, counting down.
TCATGCACGAAAGCGTGGGGAGCAAACAGGATTAGATACCCTGGTAGTCCACGCCCTAAACGATGTCTACTAGTTGTCGGGTCTTAATTGACTTGGTAACGCAGCTAACGCGTGAAGTAGACCGCCTGGGGAGTACGGTCGCAAGATTAAAACTCAAAGGAATTGACGGGGACCCGCACAAGCGGTGGATGATGTGGATTAATTCGATGCAACGCGAAAAACCTTACCTACCCTTGACATGGCAGAAACCTCCGAGAGATTGGAGGGTGCTCGAAAGAGAATCTGCACACAGGTGCTGCATGGCTGTCGTCAGCTCGTGTCGTGAGATGTTGGGTTAAGTCCCGCAACGAGCGCAACCCTTGTCATTAGTTGCTACGAAAGAGCACTCTAATGAGACTGCCGGTGACAAACCGGAGGAAGGTGGGGATGACGTCAAGTCCTCATGGCCCTTATGGGTAGGGCTTCACACGTCATACAATGGTACATACAGAGGGCCGCCAACCCGCGAGGGGGAGCTAATCCCAGAAAGTGTATCGTAGTCCGGATTGTAGTCTGCAACTCGACTGCATGAAGTTGGAATCGCTAGTAATCGCGGATCAGCATGTCGCGGTGAATACGTTCCCGGGTCTTGTACACACCGCCCGTCACACCATGGGAGCGGGTTTTACCAGAAGTAGGTAGCTTAACCGTAAGGAGGGCGCTTACCACGGTAGGATTCGTGACTGGGGTGAAGTCGTAACAAGGTAGCCGTATCGGAAGGTGCGGCTGGATCACCTCCTTTCTAGAGTATGGCGCAAAGCCAAACGCTCACACTTATCGACTGTTATGAAGTAAAGAAACGAGCGCGGGTCTGTAGCTCAGCTGGTTAGAGCACCGTGTTGATAACGCGGGGGTCGTTGGTTCGAGCCCAACCAGACCCACCAAGTAATTGGCGCACACCACGGGGGATTAGCTCAGCTGGGAGAGCACCTGCTTTGCAAGCAGGGGGTCGTCGGTTCGATCCCGTCATCCTCCACCAAAAGCCCAAACGTAAGCTAAGCAGTTTAGGTTTGGTCTTTTAGAGACTAAGTGAGTTTCGTTCTTTAACAATCTGGAAGAAGTAAAGTTTTATTAAGCGTATATCGCAAGATATACACTTAGGGTAGTGTTCCGAAAGGAACGCATACAAAAACTCATCAAACACAGTAGTAAATGCTTAACCTATAGCCGTCAACGTTATAGGGACAAGTGAATAAGTGCACATGGCGGATGCCTTGGCGATTACAGGCGATGAAGGACGTAGAAGTCTGCGATAAGCTTCGGGGAGCTGACAAACAAGCGTTGATCCGAAGATTTCCGAATGGGGAAACCCGGCCTTTTAGGTCATCGTACACTGAATACATAGGTGTACGAAGCGAACGCGGCGAACTGAAACATCTAAGTAGCTGCAGGAAAAGAAATCAACCGAGATTCCCAAAGTAGTGGCGAGCGAAATGGGAAGAGCCTGCACGTGATAGTCGGACTGATAGTGGAATGCTCTGGAAATGGCAACCATAGCGGGTGATAGTCCCGTACACGAAATCAGACCGGTGGTACTAAGCGTGCGACAAGTAGGGCGGGACACGAGAAATCCTGTCTGAAGATGGGGGGACCATCCTCCAAGGCTAAATACTCGTAATCGACCGATAGTGAACCAGTACCGTGAGGGAAAGGCGAAAAGAACCCCGGGAGGGGAGTGAAATAGATCCTGAAACCGTGTGCATACAAACAGTAGGAGCCTCCTTGTGGGGTGACTGCGTACCTTTTGTATAATGGGTCAGCGACTTACATTCAGTGGCGAGGTTAACCAAATAGGGGAGCCGTAGAGAAATCGAGTCCGAATAGGGCGCCAGTCGCTGGGTGTAGACCCGAAACCAAGTGATCTACCCATGGCCAGGTTGAAGGTGCGGTAACACGCACTGGAGGACCGAACCCACTAATGTTGAAAAATTAGGGGATGAGCTGTGGGTAGGGGTGAAAGGCTAAACAAACTTGGAAATAGCTGGTTCTCTCCGAAAACTATTTAGGTAGTGCCTCAAGTATCACCACCGGGGGTAGAGCACTGTTATGGCTAGGGGGTCATCGCGACTTACCAAACCATTGCAAACTCCGAATACCGGTGAGTGCGAGCTTGGGAGACAGACATCGGGTGCTAACGTCCGGTGTCAAGAGGGAAACAACCCAGACCGCCAGCTAAGGTCCCAAAGATTGGCTAAGTGGAAAACGAAGTGGGAAGGCTAAAACAGTCAGGATGTTGGCTTAGAAGCAGCCATCATTTAAAGAAAGCGTAATAGCTCACTGATCGAGTCGTCCTGCGCGGAAGATGTAACGGGGCTAAGCCAGTCACCGAAGCTGCGGATATCCGTAAGGATATGGTAGGAGAGCGTTCTGTAAGCCTGCGAAGGTGGCTTGTAAAGGCTGCTGGAGGTATCAGAAGTGCGAATGCTGACATGAGTAGCGATAATGGGGGTGAAAAGCCTCCACGCCGTAAGCCCAAGGTTTCCTGTTCAACGTTCATCGGAGCAGGGTGAGTCGGCCCCTAAGGCGAGGCAGAGATGCGTAGCTGATGGGAAGCAGGTTAATATTCCTGCACCGTCGTATGATGCGATGGGGGGACGGATCGCGGAAGGTTGTCTGACTGTTGGAATAGTCAGTTTCTGGTTCATAGAAGGCGCTTAGGCAAATCCGGGCGCGTAATTCAAGGGACTGGGACGAGTGAACTTGTTCACGAAGCAATCGGAAGTGGTTCCAAGAAAAGCCTCTAAGCTTCAGTCATACGAGACCGTACCGCAAACCGACACAGGTGGGCGAGATGAGTATTCTAAGGCGCTTGAGAGAACTCGGGAGAAGGAACTCGGCAAATTGGTACCGTAACTTCGGGAAAAGGTACGCCTCGGTAGCTTGACCACTTTACTGTGGAAGGGCGAAAAGGTTGCAATAAACTGGTGGCTGCGACTGTTTAATAAAAACACAGCACTCTGCAAACACGAAAGTGGACGTATAGGGTGTGACGCCTGCCCGGTGCTGGAAGATTAAATGATGGGGTGCAAGCTCTTGATTGAAGTCCCAGTAAACGGCGGCCGTAACTATAACGGTCCTAAGGTAGCGAAATTCCTTGTCGGGTAAGTTCCGACCTGCACGAATGGCGTAACGATGGCCACACTGTCTCCTCCCGAGACTCAGCGAAGTTGAAGTGTTTGTGATGATGCAATCTACCCGCGGCTAGACGGAAAGACCCCATGAACCTTTACTGTAGCTTTGCATTGGACTTTGAACCAATCTGTGTAGGATAGGTGGGAGGCTTTGAAGCGGGGACGCCAGTTCTCGTGGAGCCATCCTTGAAATACCACCCTGGTTTGTTTGAGGTTCTAACCTTGGTCCGTGATCCGGATCGGGGACAGTGCATGGTAGGCAGTTTGACTGGGGCGGTCTCCTCCTAAAGTGTAACGGAGGAGTTCGAAGGTACGCTAGGTACGGTCGGACATCGTGCTAATAGTGCAATGGCATAAGCGTGCTTAACTGCGAGACCGACAAGTCGAGCAGGTACGAAAGTAGGACATAGTGATCCGGTGGTTCTGTATGGAAGGGCCATCGCTCAACGGATAAAAGGTACTCTGGGGATAACAGGCTGATTCCTCCCAAGAGTTCATATCGACGGGGGAGTTTGGCACCTCGATGTCGGCTCATCACATCCTGGGGCTGTAGCCGGTCCCAAGGGTATGGCTGTTCGCCATTTAAAGTGGTACGTGAGCTGGGTTTAAAACGTCGTGAGACAGTTTGGTCCCTATCTGCCGTGGGCGTTGGAAATTTGAAGGGGGCTGCTCCTAGTACGAGAGGACCGGAGTGGACGAACCTCTGGTGTACCGGTTGTCACGCCAGTGGCATTGCCGGGTAGCTAAGTTCGGAAGAGATAACCGCTGAAAGCATCTAAGCGGGAAACTTGCCTTAAGATGAGATTTCCCGGAGCCTTGAGCTCCTTGAAGGGTCGTTCGAGACCAGGACGTTGATAGGTCGGGTGTGGAAGTGCAGTAATGCATTAAGCTAACCGATACTAATTGCCCGTACGGCTTGTCCCTATAACCTTGACGGTTATCATTTACTCGAGATGAGTACCCAAAACTAAACTTCTTCCAGATTCAGAGCGACGCGATCATACGCGGCGCTCGTACCAGTTATGCCTGATGACCATAGCAAGTCGGTCCCACCCCTTCCCATCCCGAACAGGACCGTGAAACGACTTTGCGCCGATGATAGTGCTGCAACCAGTGTGAAAGTAGGTTATCGTCAGGCTAGTTATAAAGAAAAAGCCCCGGCTGCCAATGCAGTCGGGGCTTTTTTGTTATCTGTTTCCGTTTAAAAAAGGGGCTTAAACGCCCCAGATAATATCCTCGCCTTCGGTTTTTGCGGCGCGCAGCATTTCCAGCAGGGGAAAGGCACGCTGGGCGAAAGCGACTTTCTGCTTGTCGGCCAGGGCCACGTCTTCGCCGTCGTCCGGCAGATCATGGGGATGGCTATGGGCCGCATGCTCGGCATCGACCTCGGGATGCAGCTTGCTCAGCGCGACTTCCTGTTCCAGCAGGGCCAAGGCTTGGGGCGCTTCGGCCGCGGTGATGACGCCACGTGTAGGACTCTTCTTCCACAGATCCATGATGCGCTGAGCATGCTCAAGGTACATCATGACCGTGGGTGATGATTTGGATTTGAATGTTATCAACATGGCGCCTTCCCCATATTTTTGTTGACCTACTCTAAAGATAACACGACTTGCTGGTTTGCACCTGCCGGCCGCGCTCTTTCAAGCGATCAATTCAGTTTAAACGAGCTCATGAAAGTTTCCACGGCTTCTCTCTCGATGTGCTTTTCTGCGCCGATCACCACTACCTGATAGACCCGCTTGTCCTTAAACAGGAAGCGGCCGATCAGCAGCATGGGCATGCCCTTGCTCATGCCCCTGGCCTCGACGTCCTTGGCGTTGCCGTTGGCGCTTTCCTTGGTGACGGTCGCGCCGATATTCCGGACCATGGCGGTTTTCATGGCGGCTGCCGCTTGCGGCGCCTGGCTCGCCTCGGCTACTTCGGCGCTGCCGACGGCGAACAGCGTGCCGTCGATTTCGGCGGCGGCCATTGTCATCTTCACATCCAGACCATCAAGGTTGACGCTGCGGGTGTGGGTGGCGGGTTTGCCGGGGAAGAGCACGGCATAGGGCGCGTCGCTGCTGCGGAAATCGCGCCAGTCGAATTTGGGGCTGCAGGCGCTGATAGTGGTGGCGGCCAGCAGCGCTGCCAGAAGGGATAGTTTTTTCATCCCATGATGGTAGCAGGCTGGCATGGCGATGTCGGTTAACTTTACATCGTCACTACCGAAAGTAACAAGCGATATGCAAGTAAATTCCTTAAATCACTGATTTTTATATGTATTATTAGCTTGGTACTAATGTTGCTTACTTAGCTCCGCGCTCTTTGCGCACCGTCAATCAGGAGCTTTGTTTATGCGCAAGTCTTTACCTGTTTTCCTGTGTTGTATAGTGAGTTTGCTGCTGGCCCTGGCCATGCCGGCAGCGCGTGCCGCACCATGGCTGTTTTCCATTGATACCTCCCGTCTTGCCGGCAGCAGCAGCGTGCTGGCTTTTGACTTTATCGGTTCGTCCGGCAATACGGTCTGGATACGCAATTTCGATGCGCAAGGTTTGGCCTTTCCGCAGGCATCGACCGGGAATGTGAACGGCTTGTTTCCGGATACGGTAGCGCTTGGCACTTCCGGCAGTTTTTTCAACGAGGCTTCATTGAGCTTGCCGGCACTGGCCGCACAGATCACTTTTACTCTCGATTTGACGCATCTTGGGCCGCCGGGAGGGAATGCGCCCGATGCTTTGTCCCTGTATTTTCTGGATCCGTTCAGCGGCTTGCCGCAATTCCCGAGCAGCGATCCCAGTGGCGCCGGTGCGCTGTTCCGTCTCGACCTGGATGGCAGCGATATGGGTGAGTTGACGATTTTCGATGCAGGCGACGTAACGGTCAGCGCCCGTCCCGGCGTGCAAAGCGTACCTGCGCCATCGAGTTGGCTGCTGGTGCTGCCTTTCGTGCCGCTGTTCGCGTTGCGCCGCCGCGCGGGCGGTGCGGTACTGGTCTTGTGCGTGCTGGCCTTGGCTGGCATGCCCCATCTGGCGCACGCCGACAGCCTGAATGGACTGGTGAGCATCGGTAAAAGCGGCTTGGTACTGAACCGTCTGACCAACACCTACGATAGCGTGATCACGGTAACGAACACCTCGTCCACACCCATCAGCGCCCCTTTTCAATTGACCGTCAGCGCGATTTCCGCGGCCGGGGTGACGGTCTATAACAGCAATGGGGTTGATACCCAGGACAACCCCACAGTCGCAGCCACCCTGGACATGGGCGTGCTGCAGCCTGGCGCCAAGGTGGTGGTGCCGGTCAAATTCGTCAACCGCAAGCAGCGCGCCTTCAATTTCGCGCTGGCGGCCAGCGGCACGATTCTCAACAGCGCCAGCAGCACTCAGCTGGCGGTGCGCGCTTTTCACTATTCCGGCAATCCCGGCAATCCGCGCGGCGCAGCAGCCGGCGCGGGCGTGAAGCTGTCGGTGAATGGCGTGCTGCGCGCCGTGACCGACGCCAGCGGCCAGGCCAGCTTCCTGCTGCCACTGGATGTGCAGTCGTTGTCAGCGCGACGTGCGCCATCGTTTGTCGGAACGGCGGAACTGGACCTGCGCCGTGGTGCGGGAAATAGCGTCGACATCATTCTGAGCGACGACGGCGAAGTATATGCCGACGCCGCGCTGCGCATCGACCAGGTGCAGCATCTGCTGCTGCCGAACAGCTTCAGCAATCTGACGCTGCGCCTGATCGGCCCGAACGAAAGCACGATCAAGATCGTCGACCTGGCGACGGTGGAGCTGTTCAATTCCATTGACCAGAGCCTGGGCGACCTGACGTCGCTGTTTGCGCTGAATGCCGATGGTTCGATCATGGCGCCGGACATGGCGGCGCTACGCTCGCGCATTGTTGGCAAGAGTGGGCGGCTGACGCTTGCCGTGACGGGGCTCGATGCGCAGGAAAATGTCTATCGCGCCACGGCTTCCTTCCATCTGACGCGCAATGCGGTGCGTGGCAGCCTGGCTGCACCGCCGTCCTTCCCGGGCCTGCAACTGGGCGGCATCCGCATCGTCGGCAAGATACTGAATACCGACGTGCTGGCATACACCCTGTCCGAAGCGGATGGCAGCTTTGATTTCCCCAATCTGCCGAACGGGAATCTGAGCATCTCTGCCGAGACGTTCCAGAATCAGCGTTACTACTATGGCACGGGCGTGTTCTCCCTGACCGGCGCCGCCAATCTGAATATTCCTTTGCTTTCCTCGCTCGACGATGCTCTCACTGTGCCAGCTTCGAACAAGCTGGAAGCTCCGGTAACAGAAGAGGAGCGCATCGTTGGCTATAACGCACGCCGCCCCGAAGACATGAAGTCCGGCCAGGAGCCAGTCTTGCCTGCGCCGGATCGCCGCGTGCGCCAGACAGGGACGCTGGTTCCGGCGACGGTCAGCGTCATTGCCGGTCTGCGTAATGTGCCCAGTACGCAAACAGTGAAGCTGGCCGTGCCCAAGGGAACGGCCAAGGTGACGCTCAGCTATAGCGTGGCGAGCGCGGAATACCCTTACTACATCACGCAGCAAAGTGTGTACAACGACGTGTGGGGCATCAAGGTATTCGGCGGAATTCAAGGCACATTGCTGTTCGACCTGACGCGCCAGATCAATACCCAGCTGAGCCAGGCGCCGGTCTGGCTCTCGGACGGGACCACCGGTATCATCGAAAAAACTTTCGATGTACGAAGCATGGCGCGTGATAGCGATATCGAACTCACGCTGACCGCATTCGCCACCAATATCGGCGACAGCCAGCTGCCGACTTCCGTCAACGCGCGCATTGAGGCCGGCGGCAGCCTGAGCATCAACTCGGCCTCCCCGCTGGACGATTCCTGGATGGCGTACAACGACAAGAGCTACTACAGCGTGCCGGAAAGCGGCCGCAGAAATGCCTTCCAGCGCCGCAATACCTTTGACGTGACCAAGCCTGAAGGTTCTACCATCACCGGTCTGAAAGTCGAGCTGCTGGCCGCTGGCGCCAGCTCCGTCGTGCTGGATGAAGCGCCCGGCGCCAATGTCAGCGTGGTGGATGAGAAGACCTTGCGCAGCACGGTCACTTTCGATTCGCAGTCCTCCTCGGTGAGCAGCGTGCCGCCGCCGACGAACGCCATTCAGTACCGCTATACGCTGCGCGCGAAAGCGGCCGATGGTAGTCTGCTGTCCGCGGAAAAAACGGATAGCGGCAAGCGTCCCTTGTGGCGCCTGCCTTCCGGCCTGACCCGCTACAGCCTGCGCGAGCCGGGCGGCGATGACTGGACGTCGCAGCGCACCTATAACTGGATCGAGAACAATCTTGGCCTGCTGCGCGCCATCAACGATATCTCGGGCGAGCATGGTAAGGATCTGGGCCATGCCAGCCATGCGCGCGGCAGCGATATCGATATGTATCACTTCTACACCTTCCAAGGTGCGAATGCGGGCAGCGGCACTTCGAACTATATGCAGCTGGTGGCGCGGGTGAAGGATCTGCCGAAGCAAAAGAGTAGCAATCCACTGCAGCGCGCGCAGGGACTGGCTGCATTGGCAGAGGTAACGGCCTGGATCCTGGCATCGCGTAGCGGCCTGGATGCGCTGGCCGCGAACGCCGATGTGCAGCAGATCGGCTATATCCGAGGCGGTCCTGGTTCGGCCGGCATTGCTGGCGTGGACTGGGGGCACCGCCTGCTGACAACGGGCCTGGTGACGGTCGATGGCGTGGAATACGATCTGAATGTGGGCAACTGGGCCAATGCCAAATACCACGCCTGGGCCAACCATCATCACCATATCCACATCGCGCTCGACCCATCGGATTAAGCGGCAAAGGGCAGGGGCCTGTGCGGGCAATTGCGATGTGCTTAGCGCTCGCGCAGGGCACGCCGGTACTGGATCGCTTCGCTGACATGGCGGTCGGCGATAACGCTGGCGTCATCCAGGTCGGCGATCGTGCGCGCCACGCGCAGGACGCGGTGATAGGCGCGCGCCGACCAGTGGAACTTGTTCATCGAACGGCGCAGCGTCGATTCGGCTTTGCGTTCGAGGCGGCACCAGCGGTCGATTTCAGCGGTGTTGAGGCGCTGGTTGCTCTTCTTCTGACGCGCCAGTTGGCGCTGAAAGGCCGCTTCCACGCGCGCCGCGATGATGCTGGATGCTTCGCCGCTCGCTTCCTCCACCAGGTATTCGGGTGCCACGGCGCCGACTTCGATCTGCATATCGATACGGTCCAGCAGCGGGCCGGAGAGGCGTCCCTGGTAGCGCAGGATCACATCGGGTGGGCAGCGGCAGGCTTGGGATGCATGGCCGAGATAGCCGCAAGGACAAGGATTCATCGCCGCGATCAACTGAAAGCGCGCGGGAAAGTCCGCCTGGCGCGCTGCGCGCGAAATGGTGACCTTGCCCGATTCCATCGGTTCGCGCAGCACCTCCAGCACGCGCCGGTCAAACTCGGTCAGTTCGTCGAGAAAGAGGACGCCGCAATGGGCCAGCGAAATCTCGCCGGGACGCGGCACACTGCCGCCGCCGACCAGGGCGACGCCCGACGATGTATGGTGAGGCGAACGATAGGGCCTAACCTTCCAGCTCTCCGCATGGAATTTGCCGCTCAGGGACTGCACCGCCGCCGCTTCCAGCGCTTCCTCATCCGTCATGCGTGGCAGCAGGCCGGCGAAGCGGCTGGCCAGCATGGTCTTGCCGCTGCCGGGCGGACCAACCAGCAGGATGCTGTGAGCGCCCGCCGCAGCTATCTCCAGCGCGCGTTTGGCCAACTGCTGGCCTTTGACTTCGGCGAAATCGGGGTAGCAAGGCGCCAGCGGCAGGGCAGCCGCAATATGGCGCGGCAAGCGCCCCTCTTCGCTCACGGCGCACAGATGGCTGCATACCTGCGACAGCGAGCGGGCTGGATGGATCAGCGCTTCGCGCACCAGCGCCGCCTCGTCGGCGTTTTCCATGGGCAGAATGAAGGCGCGCGCCTTGGCGCGGCTGCGCTGCATGGCGAAGGTCATCGCCAGCGCGCCGCGTATCGGACGCAGCGCGCCCGTCAGCGACAATTCGCCGGCAAATTCATATTGTTCCAGACCGCGCGTGGGAATCTGGCCCGATGCGGCCAGAATGCCGATGGCAATGGGCAGGTCGAAACGGCCCGACTCTTTGGGCAGATCGGCGGGCGCCAGGCTGACGGTAATGCGCTGGGCCGGCATCTCGTAGCCCGCGTTCTGGATCGCAGCGCGCACCCGGTCGCGTGCTTCCTTCACTTCGGTCTCGGCCAGGCCGACGATATGAAAGGCCGGCAGGCCATTCGCCAGATGCACTTCGACGCCGACTTCCGGCGCCTCCATCCCGGCCAGTGCGCGGCTGCGGAGAACGGCGAGGCTCATCGTTTTTACCTCCGGACGGGAATTCTATCCGGCTATCGTAAAAAGGGCATCCGGTGCCGGCTTTGCGCTGCCGCAAAAGCAGAACGGAACCCATATGCAAATATGGACTCGGTTTGTTGGCGATCATTGCAAGTTTGTCACGCTTGCGGCGATTGCCGATTTTTAGGCCGTGGATGGTTGCGGAAGAGCGGCCCTGCAATCAATCCCACATCGGCGCCAGGCCGGCTGGATCGACTTCGCGGCCGTTGCGCTCTAGTGCGGCGATGTGCGCCATGTCTTCGGCGCTCAGGTGCAGCGTCTGCGCCAGGAGGTTGCCGGCGAGGTTCTCGCGCTTGGTGGATGACGGAATCACCGAGTAACCCAGTTGCAGCGCCCATGCCAGTACCACCTGGGCCGGGCTTGCGTTCCGGCGTTGGGCGATCGCGCCGATCACCGGATCGTTCAGCACCTTGCCGTAAGCGAGCGTCATGTAGGAAGTGACGTGGATGCCTTCGCTCTGCAGGAATGCGGCCAGGGTGCGATTCTGCAGGTAGGGACTCAGTTCGATCTGGTTGGTGGCGATGGCTTCCTTGCCGACGGCGGCGATGGCTTGCCTGGTCAGCTCGATATTGAAGTTCGAGATGCCGATCTGGCGCGTCAGGCCTTGTGCCTTGGCGTCGGCCAGCGCCTTCATGAAGGTCTCGACGTCCACGCCGTTGCCGGGGGCAGGCCAGTGGATCAGGGTCAGGTCGACGTAGTCGGTGCGCAGCTTGGCCAGGCTTTCCTTCAGGCTCGGCACCAGCTTTTCCGGGCTGTAGTTGTCGACCCAGATCTTGGTCGTCAGGAACAGGTCTTCGCGGCGCACGCCGGCAGCGGCGATCGCCGCGCCGACCTCGGCTTCATTGCCGTAGATCTGGGCGGTGTCGATGGTGCGGTAGCCCAATTCCAGGCCGTTGCGGACCGAGTCAATGACAACCTGGTCTTGCAGACGGAAGGTGCCGAGGCCGAAGGCGGGGATCTTGCTCATCATGTATTCCTTGAATTGAATGGATCGATTTGATCTGCCAGTATTCTGGCGCTGAATACGGATGAGATAAATGCCGTTAAAGGTCAAAAATATTTGACCTCAAATCAAATATGAAAAGAACGCTCGACGAACTCCTGGCGTTTATCGCCATCATTGCTTCGGCCGGCAGCAGGGAGGAGCCCGCGCGGCGGGCGGCGCGGTGGAACGCGTGATGTCTGCCGGGGTTGCAGAATCTAGGCCGGCTTTCCCGCGACGGCAGCGTCGGCTTTCATCGGTGCTGCGGGCAGCAGGACGGTATCAATGAAGGGATTGGCGACACGATTGTCTCTGGCCCAGTTCAGGTACTGAATCTGACCGGGCGTCATGCTGGCAGGCAGCTCATTGGCCGTATGCGGCGCGGCCAGCCACTGCTCCAATTCCGTGCGCGTCTTTAACGGGGCCTGCAAGAGCCACTCCCGCATGAGTCAATTTGTTTAATACGCTTCACTCCTGCAATCATTGCAACTTTGACAAAGTTGCGCCAAACGGCTACACTGCTATTTCATTCCAGAAATGTTTGTAAATCGGCTGGAAGACCTAGCATGAAAAAAAGTCTTATCGTTCTCAGCGGTCTAGTGTTCGCCGTGCTTGGCGGCATGTGCTGGGAAATCCTTTTCTGCGACGAATACGCGCAAGCCGCCGCCTTGATCCGGCGCTCGGAGCATCTCTTTGGCGGCGTTCAGCGCATTGTTCCCCTGCGTCATAAAAGCATAGAGAAAAGCGCTGGCGTCAGCTGCACGCTGCATCAGGTGTATGTGATCGGGGAAGGGCGCTCGGCCTTTGCCAATGTGGTCTGGCGTGCCGATGGCGAGCAGCCGGTCGGCGCGGGGCGCCTGGTGATTGCGGGCGACGACAGCATCGACGGCCTGCTGCATGAGCAGCTCAGCGCCGATTGTCCCCTGCCTTGAGCCTGCACTGAAATGGATGGCGCGCCTGCGCCATCGCGGGGCAATTCTCTCTAATTACTTCTCATCCGCCAGTTTGGCTTCGATTTCGGCCAGGCGGGCTTCCACCAGTTCCAGGCGGGCGCGGGTCTTGGCCAGCACCTGCGCCTGAATCTCGAATTCCTCGCGCGTGACCAGATCGAGCTTGGCGAAGCCCTGGGTCATCATTGCCTTCACATTTTTTTCGATGTCTTTGGCGGGCGAGTTTTCGATTGCCTGATTGATCTTGCTTTGCAAGTCGTTGAAGAAGTTGTTCATGTCCATGGTCATTCCGTGCTTTGGTTGGATTTGCACCACGCCAGTGCGATTCCAGCATCCATTTGGTGCGAAACAATGCAAAATTGCTATGTAATCAGCTGTCTGCGTGTCAACACTTGCTGGCACGCATTCTGCTAATGAGTCGTGGTGAAGCTTGTCGATCCCCTGAATTTTAAACCGCATTAAAAGTTCATCCAAAGGAAATCGCCATGAAATACAAGACCATGAACCTGACTCTCGCCTCCGCATTGCTTGCTCTGGCAACTTTTGGAGCAGGCCTGGCCCATGCGCAGCAAGCTGCACCCGAGGCGAAACCGGACAACGAGTTCTCCTACAATCTGGCCGTGACCAGCGATTACCGTTACCGCGGTATTTCGCAAACGCGCCTGAAACCCGCGCTGCAAGGCGGTGCGGACTGGGTGAATAATCCCAGCGGCCTGTATGCCGGCGCCTGGCTCTCCACCATCAAGTGGATCAAGGACGCCAATGGCGACGGCAGCATCGAGGCCGATGTGTACGCCGGCAAGCGCGGCGAAATCGCCAAGGACGTCAGCTACGACATCGGCGGCCTGGGCTATATCTATCCCTCCAATAAGCTGCATCCGAGTGCGAACACCTTTGAGCTGTATGGCCAGATCGGCTTCGGTCCGGCCACGCTCAAGTACTCGCATTCACTGACCAATCTGTTCGGCTTTGCCGACAGCAAGAACAGCGGCTACCTGGACGGCTCCATCAACTACGACGTCTACGATGGCTACACCCTCAACCTGCATGCGGGCCGCCAGCGCGTGAAAAACAATAGCGCCGCCAGCTATACCGACTGGAAGGTCGGCGTGAGCAAGGACTTCGGCGTGGCCACGCTGGCCCTGGCCTATGTACGCACCAACACCGAAGCCTATGTGGGCCGCGACGGCAAGAACCTGGGCAAGGGCGGCGCAGTCTTCACGATTTCGAAAATCTTCTAAGCGAGGCCCATATGAAAATGATCACCGCCATTATCAAGCCCTTCAAATTGGACGAGGTGCGCGAGGCGCTCTCCAACATCAATGTGCAAGGCATTACCGTGACCGAGGTGAAAGGCTTCGGCCGCCAGAAGGGCCATACCGAGCTGTATCGCGGCGCGGAATACGTGGTCGACTTCCTGCCCAAGACCAAGATCGAGGCGGCGGTGGACGATGCCATCGTCGACCAGGCCATCGAGGCCATCGAGCGCGCCGCGCGCACCGGCAAGATCGGCGACGGCAAGATCTTCGTCTACAACCTGGAACAAGTTATCCGCATCCGTACCGGCGAAACCGGCAACGATGCGCTCTAAGGGGAATCTGAATGAAAAAAACTATAAAAACAGTTTTCGCGGGGATGGCGGTGGTGCTGGCGCTGGGCTGCTTCCAGTCCGCACCGGCGCAGGACGCCAAACCGGCCGCCGCCGCAGCCCAGGCTGAGGCCATGGCCGCTGCGCCAGCCGCGCCTTCCGCGGACGCCGCACCGGCGACGGCTGCCCCGGCACCTGCTGCAGCCAGTCCAGCGGCGGCGACTCCGGCTCCCACACCCGCCGCCGCGCCGGCGCCCACGCCGAACAAGGGCGATACCGCCTGGATGTTCGTCGCCACCCTGCTGGTGATCCTGATGACCATCCCCGGCCTGGCCCTGTTCTACGGCGGCCTGGTACGCACCAAGAATATGCTGTCGGTGCTGCTGCAGGTCTTCATGATCTTCTCGCTGGTCATCGTGCTGTGGTGCTTGTACGGCTACTCGCTCGCCTTCACCGAAGGCAATGCCTTCTTCGGCAGCGGCAGCCGCGCCCTGCTGGCGGGCATCTACGATCCGGCCAAGGGCGTCTTCACCACCGCCGCCACCTTCAGCAAGGGCGTGGTGATCCCCGAGTTCATCTACGTCGCCTTCCAGGGCACCTTCGCCGCCATCACTTGCGGCCTGATCGTCGGCGCCTTCGCCGAACGCGCCAAATTCAGCGCGGTGCTGGCCTTCGTGGTGCTGTGGTTCACCTTCTCCTATCTGCCGGTGGCGCATATGGTCTGGTTCTGGACCGGCCCGGACGCCATCACCGACGCCAACGCCCTGGTAGCGGAAACGGCCAAGGCAGGCTTCATCTGGCAGAAGGGCGCGCTCGATTTCGCGGGCGGCACCGTGGTGCACATCAATGCCGCCGTGGCAGGCATCATCGGCGCCATCATGATCGGCAAGCGCATCGGCTACGGCCGCGAATCCATGGCGCCGCATTCCCTGACCCTGACCATGGTCGGCGCTTCGCTGCTGTGGGTGGGCTGGTTCGGCTTCAACGCCGGTTCGGCGCTGGAAGCGGGCGATATCGCCGCCCTGGCCTTCATCAACACCCTGCTGGCGACGGCGGCCGCCGCCACCTCCTGGCTGTTCGGCGAATGGATTTTGAAGGGCAAGCCATCCATGCTGGGCGCGGCGTCGGGCGCGGTGGCCGGCCTGGTGGCCATCACCCCGGCCTGCGGCTATGTCGGTCCCATGGGCGCCTTGGTCATCGGCTTGCTGGCTGGTATTATCTGCCTGTGGGGCGTGAATGGACTGAAACGCCTGATTGGCGCTGACGATTCGCTCGATGTGTTCGGCGTGCATGGGGTAGGTGGTATTCTCGGCGCCATCCTGACCGGCGTGTTTGCCGCGCCGTCGCTCGGTGGCCAGGGCGTATGGGATTATGTTGCCAACAAGGCATCGGCTGACTATTCGATCGCCGGCCAGGTAACGACCCAGGCCACGGCGGTGGGCATCACCATCGTCTGGTCCGCCGTTGTTGCCTTTATTGCATACAAGCTGGTGGACATGGTGATCGGCCTGCGCGTGCCGGAAGAAGAGGAGCGCGAGGGCCTGGATATTACCAGCCACGGCGAATCGGCCTACCATTCCTGAGCACAGCCGGACCGCGCTTGCGTGGTTCGTTCAAGGCGCCCCGCACCAGGGCGCCTTTTTTGCTTTTGAAGGCTTTTAATTGCATGTTTTGCCCCAATCTGGTGAGTTCGCAAGTAACGCCCGTTTATTGACAAGGATGTAAGCATGGTTCCCCACCTCGTCACGGCCCTGACAGGACCGCTGCTCGATCTCGAAGAAAAAATCCTGGCCGCGACGCCGGCCATTGAGCGCTGGTTCCGTCTGGAGTGGCAGGAGCATACGCCGCCGTTCTACTGCTCGGTGGACTTGCGCAACGCCGGCTACAAGCTGGCGCCGGTGGACACCAATCTTTTCCCCGGCGGCTTCAACCACTTGGCCACCGAGATGCTGCCGCTGTCGGTGCAGGCCGCCATGGCCGCCATCGACAAATACTGTCCCGACGCGCGCAATCTGCTGATGATCCCGGAGATCCATCAGCGCCATCCGACCTACTGGCAGAACGTGGCGCGCCTGATGCAGATCTTCCGTCAGACCGGCCTGCACGTGCGCCTCGGCTCCCTCGATCCGCAAGTGACCCAGCCCACGCCGCTGGCGCTGCCGGACGGGAATATGCTGGTGGTCGAGCCGCTGCTGCGCTCACCGAATGGCCGCCGCCTGGGGCTGAAGGACTTCGATCCCTGCACCATCCTGCTGAACAACGACCTGTCGGCCGGCATTCCCGCGATCCTGGAAAATATCCACGAACAAAGCCTGCTGCCGCCGCTGCACGCCGGCTGGGCGCTGCGCCGCAAGAGCAACCACTTCACCGCCTACGACGAGGTGGTGAAGAAGTTCGGCAAGCTGATTGGCGTCGATCCGTGGATGCTCAATCCCTTCCACGCCAAATGCGAGCAGGTCGATTACCAGAGCGGGGAAGGGCAGGAAGCCCTGGCCGCCAATGTGGACACCCTGCTGGCCAAGATCCGCAAGAAGCACAAGGAATACGGCATCAAGGAAAAGCCCTTCGTCATCATCAAGCCGGACGCCGGCACCTATGGCAAGGGCATCATCAGCATCCGCGACGCGGCCGAGCTGAAAGAGCTGAGCCAGGCGCAGCGCGAGAAGATGTTCGTCATCAAGGACGGCAAGGCCGTCACCGACCTGAATATCCAGGAAGGCGTGCCGACCTTCGAGAGCATCAAGGATGCGGTGGCCGAACCGGTGGTGTACATGATCGACCGCTATGTGGTGGGCGGCTTCTACCGCGTGCACGCCGAGCGTGGCGTGGACCAGAACCTGAACGCGCCCGGTTCCGAGTATGTGCCGCTGGCCTTCGCCCAGCAGCACGCCGTGCCGGACCTGAAGGCCAAGCCGGGCACCGCCGCGCCCAACCGCTTCTACGTGTATGGCGTGGTGGCGCGCCTGGCGCTGCTGGCCGCTTCGCTGGAAATGGAACGCACCGACCCGAATCCCGAAGTGTATTAAGGCGCAGGCCGGGGGCGCGCCACTGCGGGCGCCCGCCGATGCCGCTTGAGAATCTCGGCTAAAATCAGCCATTACTTCGAATGGACGCGCCCATGAAAATCGCTTTTCTCGCCGACCCGCTGGACAGCTTCAAGATCTACAAGGATTCCACCTACGCCATGATGGCCGAAGCGGCCGCCCGCGGCCACGAGGTGTACGCCTTCCAGCAGCACCATATGGCGCTGAGCAACGGCGTGGTGACGGCCTACGCTGCCCGCATCATCCTGACCGGCGCCGCCGACGAGTGGTATCGCGCCGAGGAGTCGCAGGAACTGCGCCTGACGGAGTTCGACGCCATTCTCCAGCGCAAGGACCCGCCTTTCGATATGGAATACGTGTATGGCACCTATCTGCTGCAGCTGGCGGAAAACCAGGGCGCGCGCGTGTTCAACAAGCCGTCCGCCATCCGCGACCATAACGAGAAGCTGTCGATCGCGCAGTTTTCCCAGTTCACCGCGCCGACCCTGGTGACGTCCGACGAGACCCGCCTGCGCGCCTTCCACGCCGAGCATGGCGACGTGATCCTCAAGCCGCTGGACGGCATGGGCGGCGCCGGCGTGTTCCGCGTCAAGGCCGACGGCCTGAACCTGGGTTCCATCATCGAGACCCTGACGGCCAACGGCAGCCGCACCATCATGGCGCAGCGATACATCCCTGAAATCGTCAAGGGCGACAAGCGTATCCTCGTCATCGGCGGCAAGCCGGTGCCGTATTCGCTGGCGCGCATTCCGCAAGCCGGCGAGGTGCGCGGCAATCTGGCCGCCGGCGGCACTGGCGTGGCCCAGCCCCTGTCGGCACGGGACCGCGAAATTGCCGAAACCCTCGGCCCCGTACTGGCAGCGCGTGGCCTCTTGCTGGTAGGATTAGATGTGATCGGCGATTGCCTTACCGAGGTCAACGTCACCAGCCCGACCTGCTTCCAGGAGATCACCCAGCAGAGCGGCTTCCAGGTGGCCGCGATGTTCATCGACGCGCTGGAAGCGGCAACGGGCCAGCAAGGATAAAGAGGATATGGTTGGCATATTGTTGTTGACGCACGCACCGCTGGGCCAGGCTTTCCTGGCCGCGGTGGCCCATGTGTTCCGCGGCCAGACGGAGCGGCTGGAAGCCATCGACGTGGTGGCGGACCAGGATCTGAGCGAAGTGCAGAAAATGGCGAGCGAGGCGATCCTGCGCCTGGACGACGGTTCCGGCGTGCTGGTGATCACGGATATTAAAGGCGGCACGCCCGCCAACTGCTGCAACAAGCTGGCCGACGCGGGCCGCGTGGAAGTCATCGCCGGCATCAGCCTGCCGATGCTGCTGCGCGCGATCACCTACCGGCGCGACACGCTCGATGTGGTGGTGGAAATGGCCCTGGCCGGCGCCCAAAGCGGCGCGGTGAGGGTCGATAACAGGATAAGGGTCTGATGCAGGCCCACAGTAGCCGCCGTTAGCTCCGGCTGGCAGCGGCGGTTTTTGCAGCGCATCCCTGATTGAGAAGACAGACTATATGATTCAGCAAGAACTTGAGATTATCAACAAGCTTGGACTGCATGCGCGTGCTTCCGCCAAATTTACCCAACTGGCCGCCAAATACCAGAGCGACGTCTGGCTGACCCGCAATGCGCGCCGCATCAACGCCAAGTCCATCATGGGCGTGATGATGCTGGCCGCCGGCAAGGGCGCCAAGGTGACGCTGGAAGCCGACGGCGCCGACGAACAGGATTGCATCAATGCCCTGGCCGCCCTGGTGAACGATAAATTCGGCGAAGGCGAGTAATGCCGAGGGACCGCAGCCATCCACGAACCCATACCTATCCGCCCATGGCATCGTTCACGCTCCACGGCATTCCGGTATCGCGCGGCATCGCCATCGGCCGCGCCCACCTGCTGACGCCAGCGGCCCTCGATGTCCGGCATTACCTGATTGCCGAAGAAAATGTGGAAGCGGAGGTGCAGCGCCTGCAGCAGGCCCTGGCCGCCGTGCACCGCGAACTGCAAACGCTGTGGAATGAACTGCCCAAGGACGCGCCGACCGAGCTGGGCGCCTTCATCGACGTCCACGCCCTGATCCTGTCCGATCCCATGATTTCCGAGGCGCCGCTGGATATCATCCGCAGCCGCCACTACAACGCCGAATGGGCCTTGCTGACCCAGATCGACGAGCTTTCCGCGCAGTTCGACGAAATCGAAGACCCCTATCTGCGCGAACGCAAGGCCGATATCCAGCAGGTGGCCGAGCGCGTGCTGAAGGTGCTGATGGGCAGCGAGCCGCTGCCCACCGCCATCACGCCGGCCGCCGGCGACGAATTCCAGGCCCAGATGATCGTGGTGGCCCACGATATCTCGCCGGCCGACATGCTCAAATTCCGCGACCGTTCCTTCATCGGCTTCGTCACCGACGTGGGCGGGCAGAACTCGCACACCGCCATCGTGGCGCGCAGCCTGGATATTCCGGCCGCCGTCGGCATGTCCCAGGCCTCCCAGCTGATCAAGCAGGACGACTGGGTCATCATCGACGGCGATGCCGGCGTGGTCATCGTCACGCCCAGCGCCCTGGTGCTGGAGCAGTATCGCGAGCGCCAGCAGGCCGCCCTGCGCGCGCGCAAGAAGCTCAGCAAGCTGAAGAAAACCCCGGCCGTCACCAGGGATGGCACGGCGATTACCCTGCTGGCCAATATCGAGCTGCCCGACGACTGTCCGGCCGCGCTGGAGGCGGGCGCCAGCGGCGTCGGCCTGTTCCGCTCCGAATTCCTGTTCATGGGCCGCGCCAGCGATATCCCGTCCGAGGACGAGCAGTTCGAGCAGTACAAGCGCGCTGTCGTCGCCATGAAAGGCCGCATCGTCACCATCCGCACCCTGGACATCGGCGCCGACAAGCCGCTCGACCAGAGCGAGCACACGGCCCTGAATCCGGCCCTGGGCCTGCGCGCCATCCGTTACTGCCTGTCCGAGCCGCAGATCTTCCTGACCCAGCTGCGCGCCATCCTGCGCGCCTCGGCCTTCGGCAAGGTGCGCATCCTGATCCCGATGCTGGCGCACGCCTTCGAGATCGACCAGTCGCTGGCCATGATCGAGCAGGCCAAGGCCCAGCTGCGCGAGCTGGACATCAAATACGACCCGGAAGTGCAGGTCGGCGCCATGATCGAGATTCCGGCGGCGGCCCTGGCCCTGCCCATGTTCGTCAAGCGCATGGACTTCCTCTCGATCGGCACCAATGACCTGATCCAGTACACCCTGGCCATCGACCGGGTTGATTATGAGGTGGCGCACCTTTACAATCCCCTGCATCCCGCTGTACTGCAACTGATCGCCATGACCATCGCCGCTGGCCACAAGGCCGGCATCGACGTCGGCGTGTGCGGCGAAATGGCGGGCGATACCAAGCTGACCCGCCTGCTGCTGGGCATGGGCTTGCGCGAGTTTTCGATGCACCCGGCGCAGCTCCTGTCGGTCAAGCAGGAAATCCTGAACAGCGATCTGGAAACGGTCGTGCCGCAGACGCGCAAGATCCTGCGCGCCATGGAGCCGGCCGCGATCGCCGAAGCGGTCCAGGCCTTGCAAACGATGTAATTCCGCCCGCGCGCGGCGCCAGCCATTGTGGCGGCGCGCGCGGCTAGTCTGCGGCGCCCATCATCACGGGAGGCCGCATCGATAGATGGCCCGTGGGGCCGCGCTGTACCTTCACAGCTACCTGATTAACACATGTCTTCCATAGGAACCGTATCGCCGCAAACCATGCATTTTGACGCGCCGCTCCAGCTGCAAAGCGGAGCCTCGCTGCGCGACTATATGCTCATGTATGAAACCTACGGCACCCTGAATGCCGACAAGTCGAACGCGGTGCTGGTCTGCCACGCACTGAACGCCTCCCACCACGTGGCCGGCGTGTATGCCGACAATCCCAAGAACGTGGGCTGGTGGGACAATATGATCGGTCCCGGCAAGCCGCTCGACACCAATAAATTCTTCGTCATCGGCGTCAACAACCTGGGCTCCTGCTTCGGCTCGACCGGGCCGATGCACACCAATCCCGCCACCGGCAAGCCGTATGGCGCATCCTTCCCCGTGGTCACGGTGGAAGACTGGGTGGCGGCCCAGGCGCGCCTGGCCGATGAACTGGGCATCACCCGGTTCGCCGCCGTCATGGGCGGCTCGCTGGGCGGCATGCAGGCGCTGGCCTGGAGCATCATGTATCCCGAGCGCCTGCGCCACTGCATGGTGATCGCCTCCACGCCCAAGCTGTCGGCGCAGAATATCGCCTTCAACGACGTGGCGCGCCAGGCCATCCTGAGCGACCCCGATTACCGCGGCGGCGATTTCTACGAACACGGCGTGGTGCCGAAAAACGGCCTGAAAGTGGCGCGCATGGTCGGCCACATCACCTATCTGTCGGACGACGACATGGCCGAGAAGTTCGGCCGCAAGCTGCGCGATATCGCCGAAAGCAGCGACTATAAATTCGGCTTCGGCATCGATTTCGAGATCGAATCCTATCTGCGCTACCAGGGCGACAAGTTCTCCGAATACTTCGACGCCAACACCTATCTGCTGATCACCAAGGCGCTCGACTATTTCGACCCGGCGCGCGCCCATGGCGGCGACCTGGCGAAAACCCTGGCCGCGACCAAGGCCAAGTTCTTCCTGGCTTCCTTCACCACCGACTGGCGCTTTTCCCCGGAGCGCAGCCGCGAGATCGTGCAGGCCCTGTTGTCGAACCGGCGCGAAGTCACGTACGCCGAAATCGACGCGCCGCACGGCCACGACGCCTTCCTGCTGGAAGACCCCCGTTATATGAATATGGTGCGCGCCTACTACGAGCAGGTGTGGAAGGAGCTGCAGGCATGACTTTCGACGATCTGAAACAAGCCCGTCCCGATCTGGCTTTCATCGCCCACTGGGTGCCGGAAAACGCCCATGTGCTGGACGTGGGCTGCGGCGACGGCGTGATGCTGGAATATCTGCAAAGCGGCAGGCGCTGCACCGGCTACGGCCTGGAGCTGGCCGACGACAAGGTGTTGGAGAGCACCAGGCGCGGCGTGCGCGTGATCCAGCAGGATATGGAAAACGGCCTGGGCATCTTCGGCGACAATTCCTTCGACACCGTGCTGTGTCTCTCGTCGCTGCAGATGATGCAGCATGTGGAAGCCCTGCTGCGCGATATCGTGCGCGTCGGCGCCGAGGCCATCATCTCCTTCCCCAACTTCGCCTACTGGCCGCACCGCGTGGCGCTGCTGCGCGGCCGCATGCCCGTATCGAAATCCTTGCCCTACCAGTGGTACGATACGCCCAACGTGCGCTGCGCCACGATCAAGGACTTCCAGGAGCTGGCCGAGGAGTGCGGTCTGGAAGTCATTGAATGCGTGGCGTTGGCGGAGGGCAATATCGTCAGCGTGCTGCCGAATTTACGCGGCGACCTGGCCGTCTTCCGCCTGCGCAAAAGGAAAGGCAACTAAGCCGCGGAAAACACAGGCGGCAAACGGGAAACGCAGACATGAAGACGTATAAACACCGCCTGGCGGTGCTGGCGCTGGCCCTCAGCGCCGGCCTGGCCCAGGCCCAGCAACCCTTGCCGCAGAACGAGCAGGCGGACGGCATCCCCGTCACCCGCCTGTCGCGCCTGCGCGCTTTCACCGACGACCACCAGTTCGAGGAGCAGTCGAAGCTGCAATACAGCCAGCTGCTGAAAGAGGCGCAGCAAAAGGATGCGCTGGTGCCCGCCAGCCATCCCCAGGTGCAGCGCCTGCGCGCCATCGCCCAGCGCATCATTCCGCATGCGACGCGCTGGAATCCGGCCGCCGCCGACTGGAAGTGGGAAGTCAACCTGCTCAATTCCGACCAGGTCAACGCTTTCTGCATGCCGGGCGGGCGCATCGCCTTCTTCAGCGGCATCCTGACCAAATTGAACCTGACCGACGACGAAGTGGCGATGGTCATGGGCCACGAAATCGCCCACGCCCTGCGCGAGCACTCGCGCAAGCGGGCCGGCGCATCGCAGCTGACTTCCATCGCCACCAAGGTGGGCGGGGCGGCGCTGTCGGCCTGGCTGGGCATCGACCCGCGCCTGACCGATGCCGGCGCGGGCGCCGTGACCCAGGTGCTGGTGATGAAGTATTCGCGCGGCGACGAGACCGAGTCCGATCTGGTGGGCATCGATCTGGCGGCGCGCGCCGGCTACGATCCGCGCGCCGGCGTGGCGCTGTGGCAGAAGATGGGCGCCATCAATGCGCGCCAGCCGCTGGAGTTCCTCTCGACCCACCCGAGCGGCGATTCGCGCATCGCCGACATGAACAAGAGCATGCCGCTGGTGCTGCCGGTATATGCGCGCACGAAAGGCACCACGGTGGCCGCGCTGCCGCCTTACCGTACCGCGCCGCTGCCGAACAAGCGCTGAGATGTCCTCCACCGTCAAGTTTCACGGCAAGGCGCCGTTGCCCATGCGCGACGGCGTCACGCCCAGCTATTTGTGGCTGCCCGAGGGCGACTGGCCCGACCTGATCAGCTTCATGGCGCATAACTATCCGGCTGTGACGGAAGCGCAGTGGCGCGAACGCATGGCGCGCGGCGACGTGGTGGATGGCGAGGGCAGGGCGCTGGGGCCGGACAGCCCTTACCGCCGCAATCTGCGCGTTTTCTACTACCGCGAGCTGGAGGCGGAAACGCCCATCCCCTTTGAGGAAGAGATCATCTACCAGGACGAGCACCTGGTGGTGGCCGACAAGCCGCACTTCCTGCCGACGATTCCGACCGGCCGCTTTTTGCAGGAAACCCTGCTGGTGCGCCTGCGCCGCAAGCTGGGCATCGAGGATCTGGTGCCGATCCACCGCCTGGACCGGGAAACGGCGGGCGTGGTGGTGTTTTCGTCGAATCTGAACAGCCGCGGCGCCTACCAGTCGCTGTTCCAGAAACGCCTGGTGCAAAAGGAGTATGAGGCGCTGGCTGGCCCGCTGGACGGGCGCGACTTCCCCTTCCTCTACCGCAGCCGCATGGTGGACGGCGACAAGTTCTTCATCATGAAAGAAGAGGCGGGCGAGCCGAATTCGGAAACCATGATCGACGTGGCCGAGCGGCGCGCCGACGGCCAGGTGCTGTACCGGCTATGGCCGCACACGGGGCGCAAGCACCAGCTGCGCGTGCATCTGGCCGCGCTGGGCATCCCCATCGTCAACGATGCGTTCTATCCGGTGGCCCTGCCCTGCAAGGAGGACGATGTGTCGCAGCCGCTCAAGCTGCTGGCGCGCGCCATCGGCTTCCCCGATCCCTTGAGCGGGGAATGGCGCTACTTCGAAAGCCGGCGCAGCCTGTAAGCTGGACGCTCAGTGGGCCAGCGGCTTGTTGGGCGAGGACTTGGCGCTGTAGCTGGCGCCTTCCGGCGTCCAGTAGGGCATGCCGGTGCGGGCGATTTCCAGGTGTTCGGACAGGCCGCGCTGGCGCAGCTCGCGCTGCAGGCCGGCGATGCCTTTGTCGGTTTCGAGGATGAAGGCCTGCGCGATCACGTCGCCGTATTCCTCATTGGTGCTGTCCACCGCCAGATCGATGATATCTTCCGGCACGTCCTGGATCGCCCAGGCATGCACGTCCTGGTCGCTGGCGAAGGTCTTCACGCGCCAGGCGCCTTTGTCCGTCACGATGAACTGGATGGTGTCGAAAGCCTCTTCCGTGGCCTCCGACTCCTCGTTGCGCTGGTAGCTGCTCTGGATGGTGAGGAAGAAAAGTACAAGTACGGTATTCATACCCTCAATGGTACTCGATGATCAGCGGCGCATGATCCGAGAACTTCTCATCCTTGTAAACGCTGACGGTCTTGGCCTTGCCCGCGATGCCGGCGGTGGCGACGTGGTAATCGATGCGCCAGCCCACGTTCTTCGCATACGCCTGGCCGCGGTTGCTCCACCAGGTGTACTGCTCTTCGCGCGGATCGATGCTGCGGTGGACGTCGACAAAACCGACTTCGTCGAAAATCCTGGTCATCCAGGCGCGTTCCTCGGGCAGGAAGCCGGAGTTTTTCAGATTGCCTTTCCAGTTTTTCAGGTCGATCTCTTTATGCGCGATATTCCAGTCGCCGCAGATCACCACCTCGCGGCCTTCGGCGCGCAGCTGCAGCAGGTGCGGCAGGAACAGGTCCATGAAGCGGAACTTGGCTTCCTGGCGTTCGGGCGAGGAGGAGCCGGACGGGCAGTAGACCGAGATCACGGTCAGGTCGCCGAAATCGGCGCGCACATAGCGGCCCTCGGCATCGAACTCCGGGCTGCCGAAGCCGATCTGCACCGAATCCGGCGCAATCTTGCTATAAATGCCAGTGCCGGAATAGCCTTTCTTCTCGGCGTAATGGAAGTGGCCATGGTAGCCGTGCGGGTTGAGGAATTCCTCGGTCATGTCGGGTGCCTGGGCTTTCAGCTCTTGCACGCAGATGAAATCGGCCGACTGCGTGCCCATCCAGTTGAAGAAGCCTTTCTTGGCGGCGGAGCGGATACCGTTCAGGTTTGCGGAAATGATTTTTGGCATAGGTGGGCTGGGAGATTAAAATACAGGCAGTTCACTACTGGATAAGGCATTATGAGCAATTTGAGGCAAGAGTTTATCGCGTTTTCCGTCGCGGCGGGTGTGCTGCGCTTCGGCGAGTTTACGACCAAAGCAGGGCGCCAATCGCCCTATTTCTTCAACGCGGGCCTGTTCCACGACGGCGCCACCCTGGCGCGCCTGGCCGATTTCTACGCCCAGACCCTGCTCGATTCGGGCGTGGAATTCGATATGCTGTTCGGCCCCGCCTATAAAGGCATCACGCTGGCCTCGGCCACGTCGATGGCGCTGGCCGGCAAGGGCCGCAACACCTCCTTCGCCTACAACCGCAAGGAAGCCAAGGACCACGGCGAAGGCGGCACCCTGGTGGGCGCCAAGCTGCAAGGCAAGGTCGTGATCATCGACGACGTGATTTCGGCCGGCACCTCGGTGCGCGAATCGGTGGAGATGATCCGCGCCGCCGGCGCCGAGCCATGCGCCGTGCTGATCGCGCTGGACCGCATGGAGCGCGCCGGCAAGGACGGCCAGATGTCGGCGCTGTCGGCGGTGCAGGAAGTGAGCCAGAACTATGGCATTCCCGTCATCTCGATCGGCAACCTGGAAGATTTGTTCGGTTACCTGTCGGGCGCCGCCGCCGATCCGCAGTTGCAACAATACAAAGACGCGGTGGCCGCTTACCGCAGCCGTTACGGCGTGGCCTGATCTGGCGCAGGCCTTCTGCGGTGCGCCGCTGGACAGCGGCGCGTCCTATGCTAGACTGTACTTGCTTTGCTACAACATTAGAACGGAGCAAGAATGAATATCGCTAGCTTGAAAGTCTACGGTGACGAGACCACCGTGGCCGACGTGCGGGACGGCCTGCCCAGCGAACCGGAAAGCGACTGGAAGAAGGGCGATGTGCGGCCGGATGGCCGGGTGCGCATCGACGACGGCTTCTATGTCAATCTGGGCGAGGAAAGCAATCCCGACACCTTGATGCGCCAGATCCGCGCCTACCTGCATGAATGCGAGGCGCGCGGCATCACCTTCGACGTGGCGTCGATCGCGGCCGAGCTGCGCATCGCCTTCACCGTCGCCGAGCCCGAACAGGGCGCCTACAGCCTGGATTTCACCCTGGCCGATCTGAGCCTGCTGACGGAGATGGGCATCACCCTCAGCATCACTTCCTGATGTTCCCCCGGCGCGCGGCTTGCCGCGCGCTAGCCTTGGGCCGGCTTGCCCATTCATTGTAATTCTGGCTATACTGGACCGGCGTAGTGAGCGCTTGCCGGCATGGCCGCGGCAAATAATTCCAATGAGGAGCAGGGATGAGATTTTCGGAAGACCGGATCGCGCAGTTCAAGGGACGTGGCGGCGTGGAGCGCAAGGTGCATGTGTGGGAGCCGGCGCAGCCGCATGCGGTGATCCTGGCCCTGCATGGCGGCATGGCCCATGCGGGCGACTATGTGACCCCGGCGCGCTACTTCCGCCAGTACGGCTTTGCCACCGTCAGCTTCGATATGTGCGGCCACGAAAACGCGCGCCGCGTCGACATTCCCGATTTCGACATCTTCCTCGACGAGGCGGAACTCTTCCTGCACTGGGTGCGCCTGCACTACCACGGCCTGCCGGTCTTCATCATGGGCCATTCGATGGGCGCGCTGATCGCCACCCGGCTGGGACTGGAGCGCCTGCAGCGCGACGAGACGGTGAAAGGCTTCATCCTGTCCTCGCCTTACTACGTGAATGCGATCAAGGTGCCGGGCATCCTGGTCGCCTTGTCCGGCCTGATCGCGGCCGTGATGCCGACCATGAAGGTGCCGCTGGAATTGCTGACCGACAAGCTGACCCACGACAAGACCATCACCGAGCGCCACTACGCCGATGAGCGCGACAATATCCGCGCCACCGAAATCACGGCGCGCTTCGGCTACGCCCTGCAGCAGGCGCAAAAAGGCCTGGTGGAGCAGATGCCGACCTGGCGCTTCCCGGTCTACGCCGTGGTGGCCGGCGACGACAAGCTGGCCAATGCCGACGCCAGCGAAGCCATGCTGAAGACCATCGACGGCAAGCTGCTCGATTACCACCGCCATCCCGCCAACTACCACGAGAACTTCAACGAAACCAACCGCGACGCCATCTTTGCCGACATCCTGCGCTGGATGGGCGAGCGCCTCGCCATCGCGGCTTGAACGAAAATCAGGGCGAAAAAAAACCGGGGCCAGCCCCGGTTTTTTTTATTGGCGCGCTTATCAACCCGCCAGTTTTTGCTTCAGCAGCTCGGTCAGCTGGCCAGGGTTGGCCTTGCCTTTCGAGGCTTTCATGGCTTGGCCGATCAGGGCGTTGATGGCCGCTTCCTTGCCGGCGCGGTATTGTTCAACGGACTTCTCGTTGTTGGCGATGACTTCGTTGACGATGGCTTCCAGCGCGCCGACGTCGGAAATCTGCTTCAGGCCCTTGGCCTCGATGATGGCGTCGACCAGGTTCTCATCGGCCGATTTGGCTTCCCACATGGCGCCGAAGACTTCCTTGGCGATCTTGTTGGAGATGGTACCGTCGGCGATGCGCTTGAGCATATTGCCCAGCTGCGCCGGCGCCACCGGCGCTGCTTCGATGCCGACGTCGGCGCGGTTCAGCGTCGAGGAGACGTCGCCCATCAGCCAGTTGGCCGCGACCTTGGCGTTGTCCATGCCGGCTTGCGCCACCACGGCTTCATAATAGCCGGCCATGGCTTTGGACGAGGTCAGGATCAGCGCATCGTAGTCGGACAGCTTGTACTGCTCGATGAAGCGGGCGCGCATGGATGCCGGCAGCTCCGGCATATCGGCCTTCACCTGTTCGATCCACTCTTGCGAGATGGTCAGCGGCGGCAGGTCCGGGTCGGGGAAGTAGCGGTAGTCCTGCGCGTCTTCCTTGCTGCGCATGGCGCGGGTTTCCTTCTTGTCCGGGTCGTACAGGCGGGTCGCCTGCACCACCTTGCCGCCATCTTCGATCAGCTCGATCTGGCGGCGCACTTCGACGTGCACGGCTTCTTCGATAAAGCGGAAGGAGTTCAGATTCTTGATCTCGCAGCGGGTGCCGAATTCCTTCTGGCCTTTCGGACGCACGGACACGTTGACGTCGCAGCGGAAGGAACCTTCCTGCATATTGCCGTCGCAGACGCCGAGCCAGACCACCAGGCCGTGCAGGGCTTTGGCGTAGGCCACGGCTTCGGCGGCGCTGCGGATTTCAGGCTCGGACACGATTTCCAGCAGCGGCGTGCCGGCGCGGTTCAAGTCGATGCCCGACATGCCGTGGTAGTCCTCGTGCAGCGACTTGCCGGCGTCTTCTTCCAGGTGGGCGCGCGTCAGGTTCACGGTCTTGGTGACGAATTCGCCATCCTTCTCGTAGCCGAAGGTCAGCTGGCCGCCTTGCACCACCGGGTCTTCGAACTGGCTGATCTGGTAGCCCTTCGGCAGGTCGGGGTAGAAGTAGTTCTTGCGCGCGAAGATGGAGCGTGGCGCGACCTTGGCGCCCACGGCCAGGCCGAAGCGGATGGCGCGCTCCACGGCCGCCTTGTTCATCACCGGCAGCACGCCGGGCAGGGCCAGATCCACCGGACTGGCCTGGGTGTTGGGGGCGGCGCCGAAAGTGGTTGGCGAACCGCTGAAAATTTTGGAGCCGGTCGTGAGCTGCACGTGGTTCTCAAGACCGATAACGACTTCCCATTCCATATTGTTCTCGCTATTCCTGTGTTCTTTTAGATGCCCTGGGGCGCGCGCTTGTGCCAGTCGGTCGCCAGCTGGTACTGGTGGGCGACATTCAGCAGCTTCGCTTCGCTGAAGTAGTTGCCGATGATTTGCAGGCCGACCGGACGATGGCCGTTCTTCTCGCCTTCGCCGAAGCCGCAAGGGATCGACATGCCGGGCAGGCCCGCCAGGCTGGTGGACAGGGTGAAGATGTCGGCCAGGTAGTTGGCCACCGGATCGTCGGCCTTGTCGCCGATGTCCCAGGCCACGCTCGGCGCCACCGGACCCATGATCACGTCGCAGACGGCGTTCGGGCCGTTCAGCACCGCTTCGAAGTCCTGCGCGATCAGGCGGCGGATCTTCTGCGCCTTCAGGTAGTAGGCGTCGTAATAGCCGTGGCACAGCACATAGGTGCCGACCATGATGCGGCGCTGCACCTCGGGGCCGAAGCCTTCGGCGCGGGTTTTCTTGTACATGTCCTGCAGATCCTTGTACTCGGCGGCGCGATGGCCGAAGCGCACGCCGTCGAAGCGGGACAGGTTGGACGAGGCTTCCGCCGGGGCGATCATGTAGTAGGCCGGAATCGACAGCTTGGTGTTCGGCAGCGAGATGTCGACCAGGGTGGCGCCCAGTTCCACGTATTTCTGCAGCGCGGCGCGCACGGCCTTTTCCACGTCGGCCGCCAAGCCTTCGCCGAAGTATTCGCGCGGCACGCCGATGCGCAGGCCGGTCAGCGGCTGTTCCAGGTCGCGGCTGAAGTCCTCATGCACGCCGCCCTGTTCCGGCGACAGGCTGGTGGAATCGCGCTCGTCGAAGCCGGCCATGGCCGACAGCAGCAGGGCGCAGTCTTCCGCCGTCTGCGCCATCGGGCCGCCCTGGTCGAGCGAGGAGGCGAAGGCGATCATGCCGAAGCGCGACACGCGGCCGTAGGTCGGCTTGATGCCGGTGATGCCGCAGAAGGCGGCCGGCTGGCGGATCGAACCGCCGGTGTCGGTGCCGGTCACGCCGGGCGCCAGGCGCGCGGCGACGGCGGCGGCGGAACCGCCCGAGGAACCACCCGGCACGGCTTTTTTGTCCCAGGGATTCAGCACCGGGCCGAAAGCCGAGTTCTCATTGCCCGAACCCATGGCGAATTCGTCGCAATTGAGCTTGCCCAGCGTGACCATGCCGGCCGCGTTGAACTTCTCGACCACGGTGGCGTTGAAGGGGCTGACATAGTTGGCCAGCATCTTCGAGCCGGCGGTGGAGCGCCAGTCCTTGGTGACGAAGATGTCCTTGTGGGCGATGGGGACGCCGGTCAGCGGGCCGGCATTGCCGGCGGCCAGGCGCTGGTCGGCTTCGGCCGCCTGGGCCAGGGTCAGGGCGCGGTCCACGTGCAGGAAGGCATTCAGGTCGCTCGCCTCGATGCGGTCGAGGAAATGCGTGGCCAGGGCGGTGGCGCTGATCTCTTTGTTTTGCAGGAGCGTGGACAGCTCTTTAATCGTTTTGGTATGCATGGGTTTCGTCAATTCGGTTCGGCGGTGCGGGACGGGCAGGGCGCGCGGCGCGGCAAACGGGCAACGCGGCGCGGGCAGGCCTGCTTATTCGATCACTTTCGGCACCAGATACAGGCCGTCTTCGGTCTTCGGCGCGACCTGCTGGTAAGCCTCGCGGCGATTCGGTTCGGTCGGCGCGTCCTCACGCAGGCGCAGGGCGATATTGTCCATGTGGGCGGCCAGCGGATGGCTCAGCGGCGCGACGCCGTCGGTATTCACCGCCTGCATCTGTTCGGCCAGCGCAAAGATGCCGTTCAGCTTTTCCAGCATGGTGGCGGACTGCTCGTCGCCCATTTCCAATTGGGCCAGATGGGCGATGCGTTTTACGTCGGATGGTGTCAGGGACATGGCGTGCAGCGCGGCTGAACCGCGCGTTAAATTGTAGTGTTGATAATTTACTTATAATTTCTGCTATCTGACGTATAAACCCCGGCGAATATCCCGCAAAATATGGCTTACGAAGCCGCATTTTCCTGTGGATTTTTGACAAATAGCAGGCAGATTATAAGGTAGAATGGCGGGTTGATGCGTTGCTGGCGCTGAATTCCCGCGCTGCGGCATCTGCACAGGACTCCCGATAACTGCCCACCGCGCGGGCACAGCGCTACAGGACACTCATGTTTGGTTTTTTACGCAGGTATATCTCTTCCGATCTGGCCATCGATCTGGGCACGGCCAACACCCTTATCTACGTCCGCGGCTCGGGCATCGTGCTCGATGAACCATCGGTCGTAGCAATCCGCCAGGAAGGCGGCCCGAATGGCAAGAAAACGATCCAGGCGGTCGGCAAGGAAGCAAAACAGATGCTGGGCAAAGTGCCTGGCAATATCGAGGCGATCCGCCCGATGAAAGACGGCGTGATCGCCGACTTCACCGTCACCGAGCAGATGCTCAAGCAGTTCATCCGCATGGTGCACGACTCCAAATTCTTCCGTCCTTCGCCACGCATCATCATCTGCGTTCCCTGCGGTTCGACCCAGGTGGAGCGCCGTGCGATCCGTGAATCGGCGCTGGGCGCCGGCGCTTCCCAGGTCTATCTGATCGAAGAGCCGATGGCGGCGGCGATCGGCGCCGGCCTGCCGGTATCCGACGCGACCGGCTCGATGGTGGTCGACATCGGCGGCGGCACCACCGAAGTGGGCATCATCTCGCTGGGCGGCATGGTGTACAAAGGCTCGGTGCGTGTGGGCGGCGACAAATTCGATGAAGCCATCGTCAACTACATCCGCCGCAACTACGGCATGCTGATCGGCGAACAGACCGCCGAGGCGATCAAGAAGGCCATCGGCTCCGCCTTCCCTGGCTCGGAAGTCAAGGAAATGGAAGTCAAGGGCCGCAACCTGTCGGAAGGCATCCCGCGCTCCTTCACCATCTCCTCCAACGAGATCCTGGAAGCGCTGACCGATCCGCTCAACAATATCGTGTCGGCCGTGAAGAACGCGCTGGAACAGACCCCGCCGGAACTGGGCGCCGACATTGCCGAGAAAGGCATGATGCTGACCGGCGGCGGCGCACTGCTGCGCGACCTGGACCGCCTGCTGATGGAAGAAACCGGCCTGCCGGTGCTGGTGGCGGAAGATCCGCTGACCTGCGTGGTGCGCGGCTCGGGCATGGCGCTGGAGCGCATGGACCAACTGGGGTCCATCTTCTCCTACGAGTAAGTTGTTTAAGAGGGCGGCGCGAGCCGCCCTTCCTTATTGGAAGTCATGGAATACAGTCCTCCGCCGCTTTTCAAGCAAGGCGCATCCGCCCGCGCCAAGGTGATGCTATTCGCCTTCATTTCGATCGGACTGCTGCTGGCCGACGCCCGCCTGGGCGCCCTGAGCGTGGTACGCCAGGCAGTAGGCACGGTGCTGTATCCGCTGCAGATGGTGGCCCTGCTGCCGCGCGACGCGATGAATGGGGTGGGCAGTTATTTCTCCACCCTGTCGGCCATGGAAAAGCAGGTACGCGAACTGCGCCAGCAGCAAATCGCCACTTCCCAGACCTTGCAGCAAGCCCAGCTCCTGCAGGCCGAAAATAACCAGCTGCGCCGCCTCCTGGACGCGCGCGAGCATGTGCCGGGCAAATCCATGCTGGCCGAAATTCTGTACGATGCGCGCGACGCCGCCGCCCGCAAGGTGGTGCTGGACCGCGGCACCCAGCAGGGCGTGGCCCTGGGGCTGCCCGTGATCGACAACCAGGGCGTGGTCGGCCAGGTGACGCGTGTTTTCCCTTTCACCTCCGAGGTGACGCTGCTGACCGATAAGGAGCAGGCCATTCCGGTGCAGCTGCTGCGCAATGGCTTGCGCAGCGTGGCGTATGGCCGTGGCCAGTCCGGCAATCTGGACCTGCGCTTCATGGCGCCGAATGCCGATGTGCAGGTCGGCGATATCCTGATCACCTCCGGCATCGATGGCGTGTATCCGGCCGGCCTGGCCGTGGCGCGCGTGATCCAGGTCGAGAACAATGCCAACGGCGCGTTTGGCCGCGTGGTGTGCCAGCCGCTGGCCGGCATCGAACGCAACCGCCAGCTGCTGATCCTGATGTCGCCGCCCGAAATGCTGCCACGTCCGCCGGCGGAAGAAGTCGTCAAGCCGGGCAAGAAGCGAGGCCCGGCTGCCAGCGCGGCCGCCGCAACTGGCGCTGCCGCCGCACCGGCCGGCGCCAGCCCTGCTGGTGCTGCGCCCGCCGCCGCTCCCGCTGGTGCCGCGCCGGCCACTCCTGCGACTGTGCTGCGTCCTGCCGGCAATGCCGCTGCCGCACCTGCCGCTGCCGCGCCGGTGGGCAATCTGCGTCCCGCCGCCGCTGCGCCGTCCGGCGCGGCTCCTGGTACGAATCCGCGTCCGGCGGGAGCCGCCGCCGCCGCAGCTGCCGCGGCGCCGCAAGCCGTTAAACCGCATGACGCCAGGGAGACCGCGCGATGAATCGCCCCCAATATATCCTGCTGCCGGTCAGCCCCCTGTTCATTGCCTTCAGCCTGTTCTGCGCCTTCCTGCTGAACCTCCTGCCCTGGGGCCGTTTCGTCGGCGTGCCGGACTTCGTGGCGCTGACCCTGGTGTTCTGGGGCGTGCATCAGCCGCGCAAGGTCGGCATCGGCACCGCCTTCCTGCTTGGCCTGCTGATGGATGTGCATGACGCCACCCTGCTGGGCGAGAATGCGCTGGCCTACACCCTGCTGTCCTATCTGGCGATCATGATCCACCGCCGCGTGCTGTGGTTCCGCGTCTCGACCCAGGCCTTGCATGTGCTGCCGCTGCTGTTGCTGGCGCAGACCGTGCAGCTGACGGTGCGCTTCATCGTCTCCGGCAAATTCCCCAGCTGGTATTACTTCATCGAGAGCTTTGTGGCTGTCATGCTCTGGCCGGTGGTCAGCGCCTTGCTGCTGGCGCCGCAGCGGCGCGCGGTCGATAAAGACCATACGCGTCCGATCTGAGTAGCGCTGCAATGACAGAACTGAAGAATAACGAACGCGAACTCCAGCTGTTCCGCCGCCGCCTGGCGGTGATCGGCTTGCTGGTCTTTGTCTGCTTTGGCCTGCTGCTGGCGCGCTTCATCTGGCTGCAAGTCATCCAGCACAGCCACTACGCCGCCAAGGCCGAGGACAACCGCATTGCCCTGGTGCCGGTGGTGCCCAACCGCGGCCTGATCATGGACCGCAACGGCGTGGTCCTGGCCCGCAACTACTCGGCCTACACGCTGGAGATCACCCCGTCCAAGCTGCGCATTCCGCTGGACGCCACCATCGATGAACTGGCGACCCTGGTGGAGGTCACGCCCAAGGACCGGCGCCGTTTCAAGAAGCTGCTGGACGACTCCAAGAATTTCGAGAGCGTGCCGCTGCGCACCCGCTTGACGGACGATGAGGTGGCGCGCTTCTCGGCGCAGCGCTTCCGTTTCCCCGGCGTGGAAATCCAGGCGCGCCTGTTCCGCCAGTATCCGCTGGGCGAGGTGGCCTCCCACGTCATCGGCTATATCGGCCGTATCAACCAGAACGAAAAGAAAACGCTGGAAGCGTCCGACGACGCCTCCAACTACAACGGCACCGACTACATCGGCAAGGAAGGCCTGGAAAAGAGCTACGAGCGCTATCTGCATGGCGTGACCGGCTACGAAGAGGTGGAAGTGTCCGCCGGCGGCCGCGCCGTGCAAACCCTGTCGCGCAAGGCGCCCACGCCAGGCAGCAATCTGATTCTCTCGATCGATATCGAACTGCAGAAAGTGGTGGAAGAGGCTTTCGGCGAGTGGCGCGGCGCGCTGGTGGCGATCGAACCATCGACCGGCGACGTGCTGGCCTATGTCTCGCGTCCCGGCTACGACCCCAATCTGTTCGTGGACGGCATCGACCAGCAAAGCTGGAACGAGCTGAATACCTCGCTCGACAAGCCGATGGTGAACCGCCCGCTGTCCGGCACCTATGCACCCGGTTCCACCTTCAAGCCCTTCATGGCGCTGGCCGCGCTGGAACTGGGCAAGCGCACCACGAGCCAGGCGATTCACGATCCGGGCTACTACTACCTGGGCAACCACAAATTCCGCGACGACGTGGTGTATGGCCACGGCACCGTCGATATGCGCAAGTCCATCGTCGTGTCCTGCAATACCTACTATTATGCCCTGGGCCGCGATATGGGCATCGACAATATCCACGACTTCATGAAGCCCTTCGGCTTTGGCCAGCCGACCGGTATCGACCTCGAAAACGAGAAATCGGGCGTGCTGCCTTCGCAGGAGTGGAAGCAGAACCGCTTCAAGAAAAATCCGCGTGCCGGCAAATGGGTGGGCGGCGACACGATCTCGGTCAGCAACGGATCGGGCTACAACTCCTATACGCCCTTGCAAGTGGCGCATGCGGTGTCTATCCTGGCGAATAACGGCGTGGTGATGAAGCCCCACCTGGTGAAGATCATCGAGGACGGCGCCACCAAGGCGCGCAAGCTGACCGTGCCGAAGGAAAGCTACCGCATTCCGCTCAAGCAGGAAAATATCGACTTCATCAAGGAGGCCATGGTGGGCGTGACCAGCGAACCTGGCGGCACGGCCTTCCGCTCCTTCGGCGGCGCCGGCTACACCGTGGGCGGCAAGACCGGCACGGCGCAGGTGGTGGCGATCAAGGCCA
This sequence comes from Massilia sp. NR 4-1, assembly GCF_001191005.1. NCBI lineage: Bacteria > Pseudomonadati > Pseudomonadota > Betaproteobacteria > Burkholderiales > Oxalobacteraceae > Massilia > Massilia sp. NR 4-1. The sequence goes on along the minus strand of NZ_CP012201.1, from coordinate 3,642,453 downwards.
ACGAGAAATACAACGCGGCCACCATGCCGGAACGCCTGCGCGACAACGCCTGGTTCACGGCCTTCGCGCCGGCCGACAAGCCGCGCATCGTGCTGGCCATGATCGTCGAGAATGCCGGTTTCGGCGGCCAGGTCGCGGCGCCGATCGCGCGCAAGGTGCTGGACTTCTACCTGCTGGGCAAACGTCCGACCGAAAAAGACACGACCAAGGTGCCGAAGGAAGATGCGGAGTCGCTGCAGCCGATCGAAGAGCTGAGCGAGGAAGAGGAAATTGCCGCCATCATGGAACAGCGCCGCGCCGAACAGGCCCAGACCGAGCCGCCGCTGATGTCGCCGGTCACACCGCCCGCCGCCGCCGGCCACGGGCATTCCCACAGCCACGGCGTCAAACCGGGGACTGTGCCGGCCCATCCTGCGGCGCCGGCCGCACCGAACGGCAAGCCTGTCGCCGCACCGCCGGCGCCAGCACGGCCCGCGGTCCCCGCTGCTGCCACCGCGCCTGTCGCCGGCCAAGCACCAAGACCGGCGGCCACCGTGGCCGGGACAGGCGCGCCGCCAGCAGCCGGGCAAGCGTCTCGGAACGTGCCGGCGCAGGCTGCGCCCGCAACTGGTGGTGCGGCGCCCAAACCGGTGACGACAGCGCCCGCAGGCCGTCCGGCGCAAACGGCGCCCGCCGCACCCGCGCAAGCAGCGCCAGGACCGCGGCCAGCACCGCAGCCGGTGCAGCAGCAGCCGGCCACGGTGCCGCCGCGCCAGAAAGAGTGAGGTAATCATGTCCATCAATGAACGACGTTCCCTGGCGCGCCGTCTGCGTCCCTATTTCGCGGTCTTCGACATACCGCTGATGATCATCCTTATCATGCTGCTGACCACCAGCCTGTTCACGCTGATGTCGGCCAGCATGGGCATCCCCGGCAAGATCGAGGACCAGATCCGCAATATCTGCATGTCCTTCTTCGTCATGTGGGTGGTGGCGAATGTCTCGCCGCAGACCATGATGCGCATCGCCTTGCCCGCCTATGTCGTCACGGTGATGCTGCTGGTGGCGGTGGCGCTGTTCGGCGTGATCAAGCTGGGCGCGCGGCGCTGGCTGCACATCGGCGTCATCGACATCCAGCCTTCCGAATTCGCCAAGATCGCCGTGCCGCTGATGCTGGCCTGGTTCTTCCAGCAGCACCAGGGCCAGCTGCGCTGGCACGCCTACGCCATTGCCGCCGTGCTGCTGCTGGTGCCGACGGTGCTCATCATGCGCCAGCCCGACCTGGGCACGGCCATGCTGGTGATCGCCGCCGGCTTTTGCGTGATCTTCCTGGGCGGCCTGTCGTGGAAGGCGCTGGCGGCGCTGGTGCTGATGGGTGCGGCCAGCATGCCGGTGGCCTGGTCCATGCTGCACGACTACCAGCGCGAGCGCGTGCTGACCCTGATCGACCCCACCTCCGACCCGCTGGGCAAAGGCTTCCACATCATCCAGTCCACCATCGCCGTGGGTTCGGGCGGCATGTTCGGCAAGGGCTGGAAAGAGGGCACCCAGGCCCACCTTGAATTCATCCCCGAGCGCACCACCGACTTTATCTTCGCCGTGTATTCGGAAGAATTCGGCCTGGCGGGCAATCTGTTCCTGATGTTCCTCTACCTGCTGCTGATCGGGCGCGGGCTGATGATCGCCGGCGGCGCCCCCAACTTCTTCACGCGCCTGCTGGCAGGCGCCATCACCATGATTTTCTTCACCTATGCCTTCGTCAATATGGGCATGGTCAGCGGCATTCTGCCGGTCGTCGGGGTGCCGCTTCCATTCATGAGTTACGGCGGCACCGCGCTGCTGACGCTGGGTCTGGCCTCGGGCATCCTGATGAGTATTCAACGTCACAGAAAGCTGGTACAGACATGATGCAAAACACCCTTCAACGCTGCGCGGCCGGTGCGCTCGCACTGGCCCTGCTGGCGCTGGCTGGATGTACCAGCGTGCCGCTGAATCCCCCATCCAAGCCGGCGCCCACGCCGCCCGCCGCCAAGCCGCGCGCCCAGGAACCGGGTGTGCCGGTGCTGCCGCCGGCGAATTCGGGACGCGGCGGCTACTACAAGGACGATGGTCCGGGCGAGAATCCGCCGCCCAACCTGATGCAAACCCCGGACGCCGAACCGCGCGAAGAGCCGCCGCTGCCGCGCGCCAACCGCCCCTACGTCGTGCTGGGCAAAACCTATACGCCGATCTCCGGTGACAAGCCTTTCGTGCAGCGCGGCCTGGGCACCTGGTATGGCAAGAAATTCCACGGCCAGCGCACCTCGTCCGGCGAGTTGTACGATATGTACAAGATGACGGCGGCCCACCCGACGCTGCCTATTCCGTCCTATGCCAAGGTCACGAACCTGGATAACGGCAATGTGGTGGTGGTGCGCATCAACGACCGCGGACCATTCCACTCGACCCGCATCATCGACGTCTCTTACACGGCCGCGCTGAAACTTGGCCTGCTGGGCAAAGGCAGCCACCAGCTGGAAGTGGTGCGCCTGCTGCCGTCCGATATGGCGGCCATGGCGGAAGCGCGCAAGAAAAGCGGCGATACCGGCGCGCGCCAAGTGGCGCTGCCATCCGAGCAGAGCGCCTCTGTGCAGACAGCCCCGGTGCAGGCCGCGCCGGTGCAAGCTGCTGCGCAGCAGCCAGCCTGGCAGCAAGGCGGCCAGACCCCGCGCGCGATGCCGAAAGCCGCGCCGATGCTGGCCGTCAGCCGCAGCGTTCCGGAAGCCGCGCCGGCAGCGCAGGCGGGCACCCTCGGCGCAGCCGGCGCCGACACCGGCAGCATTCAACCCGCCAGCGATGGCGTGCAGGCGGCAGGGGAAACAGCCCTGGTCAGTGCCGCTGCACCCGCAGCCGCAGGCCAAGGCAACTTCTACCTGCAGCTTGGCGCCTACTCGCGCCAGGAAAACGCCGAAAGCGCGCGCAGCCAGCTGATGTCCGCCGGCAGTGGCCCCGACTACGAGATCGTCCAGGTAGGCAGCATCTATCGCCTGTACGGTGGCCCCTTCGCCAGCCGCCAAGACGCCGCCCAAGCCGCCCAGCGCCTGCCAGCGACCCTCAAGCTCAAGCCCCTCATCATCCAGCGCTAAGCCCGTCCCCAAGTTTGATCCGGCACAAAAAATGTCCACCCTGGTGTCAGGCACCATGGTGGACATTTTTTTTCATTTTTTGCGAACGCCGGGCCGGACTTATTTGCAGGCGCGGCTTTCCTGGGCGGGGAATTTTTCGGCGATTTGCAGCAGGCTGCCTTTGGTTTCGCGGCTGATGCCGCGGAATTGGAAGGCCATCTGCTTGCTGGCGCCCATGCGCGGGGCGCTGCGGGCGCTATGGACGCCTTGTTTGTTGAGGGCGGCCAGCAGGTTCTGGGCGGCGGTCTCGGTCTTGAAGACGCCCAGGGAGATGGCCCAGCGCAGCGGGCTGCTGTCGGAAATCACGAAGTAATTGGTGACGCCGAGCGCGCGCAGCTCGCCGGCTTTCTTGTCGGCGCCTTCTTTGCTGCCTTGCGGCGGGATGTAGACGATGTAGCCGGTGATTTCCTGGCCGGGCAGGTTGCGGCGCGCCTGGCGGTCACCCAGATCGAGTGCGGCGATCTGCGCTTCGAAGCGGCGCGCGTCGGGCAGCAGGAAGTTGCCGATTTCCAGGCAGGCGATGGTTTCCGGTTCGTCCTTCGCCACCGGCGGCGGCGCAGGCGCGGCGGCCGCCACGTTGGCACTGGCTTTGGCGGCGCTGATCAGGGCCAGCTTGTCGGCGTTCTGCTGGTTTTGCAGGCGCGCCGGTTCGCGCTCGCTGCCGCTGAAGTGGCCGAGGTAGCCTTCGCCAAACGCAAACAGCGCGGCATTGGCGGCGAGCAGCAGGAAGAAGAGCAGTTTCAGCACGGTCGATCCTTCAGGCGCTGCGCGCGGCAGCGTGCAATCCAATCATGACGATGTTCTCGATATGCCGGTGCGGCAGGGCGAGGGTGCGGGCGATGTACGGCGCCGCTCCGCCCGAGATGATACATTCGCTGGCGCCGTGCAGGGTAAATGCGCGTTCGATGGCGCCGGCCTGCGCGGCCAGGCAGCCGCTCAGGATGGCGTCGTCGGTGTTGTCGGCGAAGCCTGCCGGCAGGACGGCGTCCTGGGCAATCTGCGGCAGCTGGGCGGTGTTGCGCGCCAGCGAGGTGGCCATCAGGCCCAGGCCGGGCAGGATCATCCCGCCGAGGAAGGTGCCGTCGGCCGTCAGCGCGTCGATGGTGGTGGCGGTGCCGCAGTTGGCGACGATGATGGGACGGCCCGGCGCCAGCGCATGGGCGCCGATGGCGGCGGCGAAACGGTCGCAGCCCAGTTGGCCGGGATTGCGGTAGCCGTTGCGCAGGCCGGCCCGTTCGGGCACGGAGGCGAACCATTCGATCGCCAGCGTGGACAGGCCCGGCACGGCGGCCAGCATGCGTTCGAGATTTTCACGCACGCCGGCGCCGGCCACATTTGCGGCCAGCACGCCGCGCACGCTGCGCCCGGCCAGCGCGGCTTGCCAGTCGCCGCTAAGGCGCGCGGCGTCGGCGTGCATGACGGCGCCGGAAGCGAGCCAGGCGCCGAGCGCGGCGTCCACCTCGTCCACCAGGGCCCATTTGATGCGGGTATTGCCAGCGTCGATCAACAGCTTCATGCACTGCGCCTCAGCGAAACGTCGCCCGACAGCACGGCGATGCGGCCGGACGGCGTGTCGAGCAGCAGGCGGCCGATATCATCCACGCCGGCCGCCAGGCCTTGCTGCACGACCCGGCCCTGGTCGAGAATGCTGACCGGCTCGCCGCGCCAGGCTTGCAGCGCGTTCCAGCGTTCGGCGAAGGCGGCAAAGCCGGTATCGTCGAATTCGGCCAGCGTGCCGGCCAGGCGGCTGAGCAGGGCCGCCACCAGCGCGTTGCGTTCCATCTGCGCCAGCCAGGGCGCCGACGCCACGTCGCTGCGGCCGATGCCCGCTTCCAGCTCGTCGGGCATCAGCAGATTCATGCCGCAGCCGATCACGGCCCAGATGCGGCCATCGGGCGCGCTCTGGGTTTCGACCAGGATGCCGGCCAGCTTGGCGTTGTCGCGCAGCACATCGTTCGGCCATTTCAGTTGCACCGGCACGCCGAGCGAGGCGACCGTTTCGGCGATGGCCACGCCCACCGCCAGCGGCAGGCCGGCCAGCTGCTGCAGCGGACCTTTGAAGGGCCAGGCCAGCGAGAAGGTCAGCGAGGCGCCCGGCGCGGACAGCCAGGGGCGGCCAGCGCGGCCGCGGCCCGCCGTCTGCTCATGGGCGATGCGCAGGGTGGGGCCGTCGAGCAGGCCGGTATCGCCCAGCGCATCCTGGCCGTCCTGGCCAGGCACGGCGGCGGCCTTCGCTGCGCCGGGCAGGCGCGCCAGCAGGTCGGCATTGGTGGAGCCGGTTTCCGCCACCACTTCGATGGCGACGTGGGAGGCGCTGGCGGCGCAGCCGGCCGCGATGGCCGCTGCGTTCAGCGTGGTGTTGGTATCGTTGTTCATATCGCGGTCTTGCGCGCTTTGCGCGGCGCCCTTGTAAAAGCCAGGTCGTAAATAAAATTGGGCAGCAGGCGCAGCACTCTGGCAACCACGCCCATCTGCCATGGGATCACGCGATAGCGGCTGCCGCGCGCAATGGTCTGCACGGCGGCGGCGGCGAATTGATCGGGCGCCATCAGGAAGGGCATGGCGTAGGCATTCTTCTGCGTCATCGGCGTGTCGATATAGCCGGGGGCGATGGTAACGACCTGGATGCCATACGGCCGCATTTCCAGACGCAGCGATTCGCAGTAAGTGGCCACTGCGGCTTTGGAGGCGCTGTAGGCGCCGCCGCCCGGCAGCCCGCGCACGCCGGCCACGCTGGCGATGCCGACCAGGCGCGCCGGCGTTCCCTGCGCGCGCATGGCGGCGATAAAGGGCGAGAAGGTGGCGACGGTGGCCATGACATTGGTGGCGAACACCGCCTCGAATACCGGCAGGTCTTGCTCCAGTTCGGTCAGCGTGCCGTGCGAAATGCCGGCATTGGCGATGACCACATCGACGCCGCCAGCATGGGCCAGGAAGTCCGCGGCGGCGGCGCGCAGGGCGGCGCTGTCGCGCACATCGGCCGCATAGGCGCGGTGGCGTTCGGCGTTGGGGAGGGTGGCGATCAGCGCCTGCAGGACGTCGCCGCGCCGCGCCAGCAGGCCGAGCGTGGCGCCCTGTCTTGCATATTGCATGGCGAGAGCGGCGCCGATGCCGCTCGATGCGCCGGTGATGAAAACGCGGTTCAGTGCCATGATGCGCTCAGATCCCCAGCCGCGCCGGGGTGGACATTACTTCTTTTCAGACTTGGCCTTGGCCACCAGGTAGTCCATCACCGTCAGGGCGGACTGGTGGTAGGCCGCTTCGTCCTGCGCGCCACCGGCAGCCGAATGCGCCATATGCGGCGCGGTCTGGAAGCGGCCGTCGATGACGATGGCGGGCCAGGAATCGATCTTGTAGGCTTCCATCAGCGCGCCCGAACGGCGCACCTTGGCGGCCACGCCGAAGGAGTTGTAGGCATCGGCGAATTTGTTGCGCTCGATACCGTTCTTGGCGGCCCATTCGAACACGGCATCGTCGCTGCGCAGGCGGTTGCGCTCCTTGTGCATGGCGGCGAAGACCTTGGCGTGGTACTGCTCCAGCAGGCCGAGCGCTTCCAGCGTGTAGAACAGGCGCTGCTGCGGCAGGGTGTTGTTGTCGTACGGGACGTGCACGCGCTTGAAGACGATATTGTCGCCCTGCTTGCGCACCCATTCGGCCAGCGAAGGCTCGAAGGCATTGCAGTGCGGGCAGTAATAGGCGAAGAACTCGATCACCTCGATCTTCTTGCCGGTGTCGGTATTCTGCGGCGTCGGCAGCGTCGTGTATTCGACGCCGTTTTTCGGGTCGGCGGGCGAGGCGGAGGCGCCCAGCGCCACGCTGCACAGGGCGAGGACAGCGAGTATCTTCTTCAGCAATTGCATCGTGGCTCCGTTCAGGAATATGCGCCGGTTCAGCGCTGGTTGCGGACGACGGCGACATCGACGCCGTTTTCGGACAGCTTGGAACGCACCTTGTTCATGGCTTCCACCTGGGTGAATGGACCCATGCGCACGCGGTGCAGCACGCCGGTATCGGTGGTACGGTCGGATACCGTGGCTTCGAAGCCCATCAGGGCCAGCTTGGCGCGCGTGTTCTCGGCGTCGGCCGCTTCGCGGAAGGCGCCGGCCTGCAGATAATAGACCCATTTCTCGTCGCCGGCGGCGGCAGGCGCCGCGGCGGGAGCTGCCGCCGCGCCGGCCGCGGGGGCCTTGGCGGCCGTCTTCGGCGTGTTCTGCGCTTCGATGCGGTCCACCACCTGCTGCAGCGCATCCGGCTGCGGCGGCGCTTTCGGCGCTTCCTTGGCGACGGCCGGCGCCGGGGCCGGCGTTGCGGCCGGGGTCTCGCGCACCACCGGTGCTTTCGGTTCTTCCCGCGCGAAGTCCTTGGCCGCGTCGCGCGCGGCGTCCTTATTGCCGTACATCGGTTTGTTCGGATCGGAGATCTGGCCTGCGGCCGGTTCGCTGGCCTTGCCGGACTTGCTGGCGCGGTCGGTGAACGGCGACTGGCCCTTGGTGATCATCAGCGCCACCACGACGGCGATGCCAAGACCGATGACCAGACCGATGATGATGCCAACCAGGGTGTTGCCTTGCTGGCGTTGCACGGAAGTAGGGCGGAAAGTCATTGTGCGGGAAGTCCTTCGCAATTACATTTGGTTCGGCGCGGAGACGCCGATCAGGCTCAGGCCATTGCGCAGCACCTGGCGGGTTGCCACCACCAGGGCCAGGCGCGCCAGTTTCAGCGCTTCGTCGTCCACCAGCACGCGCTCGGCGAAGTAGAAGCTGTGCAGGTTGGCGGCCAGGTCGCGCAGGTAGAAGGCCACCTGGTGCGGGCCCAGTTCAGCCTGGGCGCGCGCCAGCATTTCCGGATACTGGGCCAGGGTGGCCAGCATGGCTTGCTCGGTCGGCGCGGTCAGCGGCGACAGGTCGGCCTGGTCCAGCGTGGACTCGTCCCCGCCCCATTGTTCCAGCATGCGGCAGATGCGGGCGTGGGCGTACTGCACGTAATACACCGGATTCTCGTCCGACGTCTTGAGCGCGACGTCGACGTCGAACACGAATTCGGTATCGGCCTTGCGCGAGATGAGGAAGAAGCGCACCGCGTCGCGGCCCTTGGTGATGTCGCCGCCGCCCGACCATTCGATCAGGTCGCGCACGGTCACGTAGGAGCCGGCGCGCTTGGAGATTTTCACCTCGGCGCCATCTTTCATCACCGTCACCATCTTGTGCAGCACGTAGTCGGGGTAGCCCTGCGGGATGCCCTTGTTCAGCGATTGCAGGCCGGCGCGCACGCGCGCGATGGTGCCGTGGTGGTCGGAACCCTGGATATTGATGGCCTGGGTGAAGCCGCGCTGGAATTTCACCAGGTGGTAGGCCACGTCCGGCACGAAGTAGGTGTAGCCGCCTTCGGACTTGCGCATCACGCGGTCCTTGTCGTCGCCGAAGTCGGTGGTGCGCAGCCACAGCGCGCCGCCGTCCTCGTAGGTGTGGCCGCTGGCGATCATATCGCCCACCGCCTCTTCCACCTTGCCGTCGGCGTACAGCGAGGACTCCAGGTAGTAATTGTCGAATTTCACGCCGAAGGCTTGCAGGTCGATGTCCTGCTCGTTGCGCAGGTAGATCACGGCGAAAGCGCGGATGGAATCGATATCGTTCACATCGCCGGAAGCGGTGACCGGCTCGCTGTCGGACGCCGACACGGTTTTCCTGGCCAGGAAGTCGGCGGCGATGTCGGCGATATAGTCGCCGTTGTAGGCCGATTCAGGCCATTCCGCGTCGCCCGGCTTGAAGCCGCGCGCGCGCGCCTGCACCGAGGAGGCCAGGGTCTGGATCTGCACGCCGGCGTCGTTGTAATAGAACTCGCGGGTCACGCCGAAGCCCTGTGCCAGGAACAGCGAGGCCAGGGCGTCGCCCAGCGCCGCCTGGCGGCCGTGGCCCACGTGCAGCGGGCCGGTCGGGTTGGCCGAGACGAATTCCAGGATCACATGCTTGCCGCTGCCGGCCTTGCTGTGGCCGAAGCCGGCGCCTTGCGCCAGGATGGCGTTGACCACGGCCTGTTTCGACGCCTCGGTCACGCGCAGATTGATGAAGCCCGGGCCGGCGATGTCGGCGCTGGCGACGAGGGCCTTGCCGGCCGGGTTTTCCAGCACGGCGGCGACGATTTTCTGCGCCAGTTCGCGCGGGTTCATTTTGAGCTGTTTGGCCAGCTGCATGGCGATATTGCAGGCGACATCGCCGTGGGCGGCATCGCGCGGACGCTCCAGCACCACGTTGGCGGTCACTTCGGTGCCGGCCAGGATCGGCGCGAGGGCGGCCTGGAACAGGGCAATAATCTCTTGTTTTTGTTGGGCGAGCATAATCTGTGGTGGCGGCCGGGCCGCGCTATCTAACGACTGAAAGAGGGGACATTATACTGGTTTGCCACAGGCATGGACACGCGCCGGGGATGTGCCGCTGCGCGGCGGCGGCGGCGCCGCCGCGAAGCGCGCCGATTGCCGAATTTCGCGCGTAAATGAGGGAAATCCGCAATATTCGGCCGCGAACCGCTACAATCCACCCTTTGCAGAATTCCGCGCTCAACACGGCCTCACGAGGGACCGTCCGGCCCCGATGGCGGGCGGGCGCGCGCCACCCACGGATTAATATATGAACAAGCGTTCAACGCTGACCCTGAAGGCCAAGCCGGCCGCGGCCGACCGTCCCAAGCTGCGGGCCAGCCACCACCGCGACCTGAAACCCGCCTTGCAGACGCAGTTCAAGGCCGACCTCAAGCCCGATTCGCTGGCTTTCGCCCTGCTGGGCGCGGCCAACGCGGTGGTCCAGGTGCGCGGCGGCACGGCGCTGCCGCAGGCGCTGGCCGCGGTGTTCGCCAGCAGCGGCGCCTCGCCCCAGCAGCGCGGCGCGATCCAGGACATCGCTTACCGCGCCATGCGCCAGCTGGGCCGCAGCGAGGCCCTGACGGCCCTGATGACGCCCAAGGCGCCGGAGCCGCTGGTCGGCGCCCTGCTGGCCTGCGCCCTGCCGCTGATGGCGGCGGCCGAAGGGGACGCCGCGCCATACGAGGAATTCACCGTGGTCGACCAGGCCGTGACGGCCGCCGCCGCCCATCCCGACACCGCGCGCGCCAAGGGCATGATGAATGCCGTGCTGCGCCGCTTCCTGCGCGAGCGCCAGGACCTGCTGAAAACGGCCCTGCTGCAGCCCACCGCCAAGTGGAATTATCCGCAGTGGTGGATGGATGCGGTGCGCAGCGCCTATCCCGAGAATTGGCAGGGTGTGCTGGAGGCGGGCAACGCGCCGCCGCCGCTGACCCTGCGCGTCAACGCGCGCAAGGGTACGGTCGACGCCTATTTGCAACTGCTGGAGCAGGCCGGCCTGGCCGCCAGCCAGATCGGGCCGCACGCCGTGCGCCTGGCCAAGCCGGTCGGCGTGCAGCTGATCCCGGGCTTCGCCGAGGGCCTGGTGTCGGTGCAGGATTCCGGCGCCCAGCTGGCCGCCACCCTGCTCGACGTGCAGGACGGCATGCGCGTGCTGGACGCCTGCGCCGCGCCCGGCGGCAAGACTTGCCATATCCTGGAGCTGGCCGATGTCAAATTGACAGCGCTGGACGCCGATCCGAAACGCCTGCAGCGCGTGCAGGAAAATCTCGACCGCCTGCAATTGCAAGCCACTTTGCAGGCCGCCGAAGCGCAGGACCGCGGCTGGTGGGATGGCCAGCAGTTCGACCGCATCCTGGCCGACGTGCCGTGCACGGCCTCCGGCATCGTGCGTCGCCACCCGGATATCCGCTGGCTGCGCCGCAAGTCCGACACCCTCCAACTTGCAACACTTTCCGCCAAAATTTTAGACAATCTTTGGCAGATGTTAAGGCCCAATGGTAAATTGCTGTTCGTGACATGCTCGTTGTGGCCGCAGGAGTCCGAGGCGCAGGCGGCCGCTTTCGCGGTGCGCCATGGCGCCACGCGGCTCGATGCGCCCGGTCAGTTGCTGCCCGCAGGCGGCGCCGGACAGGATCACGATGGCTTGTTCTACGCATTATTCGAGAAAAATGCGTAGTCTTTTTCCCTGTTTTCTGGCGAGTTTACTGACGGATTTAAAGAGCACCCCGCACGTGACCCAACGCTTTCTTCGACATCTGCTTTGCCAGTTGCTGCTTCTGCTTGCCTGCCTGCTGCCGCAGGCTGTACGCGCTGCCGATGAAACCGTGGAAATCACCCGCGCCTACATCGAGGCGGCGGAAGAGGGCTACCGCCTGTCGGCCGCCTATTCCTTCGATCTGAACCACGGGCTGGAAGAGGCGCTGCAAAGCGGCATCCAGCTGTATTTCACCACCGCCATCGAGTTCACGCGGCGGCGCTGGTACTGGTTCGACGAAAAGGCCGTGGTGGCCAAGCGCACCACGCGCATCGCCTACAATGTGCTGACCCGCCAGTACCATGTGAATGTGATCGGCAGCGTGCAGCAAAGCTTTCCCTCGCTGGACGACGCCCTGTTCTTCATCCGCCGCCCCAACCGCTGGGTGGTGGCGCCGCGCGGCACGCTGAAAGTGGGCGAGATCTACAACGTCACGCTGCGCATGGGCATGGACCGCGACTATCTGCCCAAGCCGATCCAGGTCAATGCCTTCAATAACAGCGAGTGGCGTCTGGAAAACAAGAAAACCTTCCAGTACAGGGCGGAATAAGCGTGTCGTCGGCTTTGCGGTATCTGTTTGTCGTCGCCGGCGCTGCCTGCAGCATCCTGCTGTTCCTGCTCGCCTCGGCCTCCGACAATTCCGGCTTCTTCGACCGCTACTATTCCTGGCTGCTCGGCCTGAACGCGGCCGTGGCGGTGGCCCTGCTGCTGCTGGTCGGGGTCTCCCTGTTCCGTCTTTACGCGCGCTACAAGAGCGGCAAATTCGGCTCGCGCCTGATGACGCGGCTGGTGCTGCTGTTTGCCTGCATCGGCGTGCTGCCCGGCCTGGTGGTGTTCCTGGTGTCGGTGCAGTTCGTGTCGCATTCGATCGAGTCCTGGTTCAATGTGCGGGTGGAGGAGGCGCTCGACGCCGGCGTCGACCTGGGCCGCGCCGCGCTGGAAGCCCAGCTCACCGAACTGGAAGCGAGCGCGCGCCAGACCGTGAATGTGCTGGCGCAGGAACCGTTTTATGTGGCGCCGGCCGTGCTGTCGCGCTTCGTCAAGCGCCATCCCGGCACCCAGAGCGCCATCATTGTCGATGCCGAGGGCGGCCTGATCGTCAGCGCCATGGGCGAGCGCCGCGTCAATCTGAGCGCCGACCTGCCGAATACCGTGATGCTGGCCCAGGCCCAGTCGGGCACGCCGTATGCCGCGCCGGAAGGCGGCAATGAGCTGGGCGACGAGCGCTTCGGCGGCGGCATCCCGGCCCAGCCGGACGCCAATAATGTGCTGCGCCTGCGCGTGCTGATCGAGGTGCCGGACACGGTGCAGCCGAACGGTTCGCGCCTGGCGCCGCGCTATCTGCAGGTGATCCAGGCCGCGCCGCAGCGCCTGGCCAAGGACGGCGACCTGCTGCGCATCGCACTCAGCGAATACAAGCAGCGCTACGTGGCGCGCGACGGCCTGCGCAAGATGTATGTGGAAACGCTGACCCTGACCCTGCTGCTGGCCGTGTTCGGCGCCATCGCGGCCGCCTTCCTGATCGCCAACGACCTGGCCCAGCCGCTGCTGCTGCTGGCCGAAGGCACGCGCGCCGTGGCCGAGGGCGACCTGTCGCCGCGCCCCATCGTCGCCAGCAGCGACGAGCTGGGCACGCTGACCCAATCGTTCAACACCATGACGCGCCAGCTGTCGGATGCGCGCACGACGGTGGAGCAGAACCGCATCGCGCTGCAGAACGCCAAGGCCCACCTGGAATCGGTGCTGGCGAATATGTCGGCCGGGGTGATGGTGCTGGACAGCGAATTCCACGTCGTCACCTGCAACGACTCGGTCGAGCGCATCCTGCAGCAGGCCGGCGTGACGCTGGTGGGCCAGCCGCTGGCCGCCGTGGCCGGCATGCAGGAATTTGCCGCCGCCGTGATCGCGGCCTTCTCGGCGCAGAGCGCGCACACGGCGGCCGGCCGCAGCGTGCAGCTGCACTGGCAGCGCCAGATCGAGATCCCGCGCCCGGCCGGCAGCGAGGAAGAGCATGACCTGATCCTGCTGGCGCGCGGCTCGCGCCTGCCGCTGGAGCAGCACGGCAGCGGCTACTTGGTGGTGTTCGACGATATCACCGACGTCATCTCGGCGCAGCGCTCGATGGCCTGGGGCGAGGTGGCGCGCCGCCTGGCGCACGAGATCAAGAACCCGCTGACGCCGATCCAGCTGTCGGCCGAGCGCCTGCAGATGAAGCTCGAGCCGAAGCTCGACGCGGCCGACGTGGCCCTGCTCAACAAGAGCGCCACCACCATCGTCAACCAGGTGGCGGCCATGAAGCGCATGGTCGACGATTTCCGCGACTATGCGAAAGCGCCGCCGGCCGTGCTGGAAGAGCTGGACCTGAACGATCTGCTGGAAGAAATCCTGCATATGTACACGGGCGGCGAAGGACACGATATTATCCGCTTGAACCTGGCGCCGGTGCTGCCGCTGGTGATGGGCGATCCGACGCAATTGCGCCAGGTGATCCATAATCTGCTGCAGAACGCACAGGATGCGCTGGTCGAGCAGCCGGGCGGCAATCCGGCGCCGCGCATCGACGTGACCACCGAGGCGATCCATTACCAGAGCGCCGACGGCGGTTCGCGTGTCGCGGTGCGCCTGGTCATCAGCGACAATGGCCCCGGCTTTGCGCCGAAAATCCTGGCGCGGGCGTTTGAACCGTATGTCACCTCGAAGGCGCGCGGCACCGGCCTCGGCCTGGCGATGGTGAAGAAGATTATCGATGAACATGGGGGGCGGATCGATATCCAGAACCATGTCGATAGAAGTGGCGCTTCGGTCCTGATTTTGCTGTTAAAGTTGGCACCGGTGCAGTTGGCGTAATATTGAATGACCAATAAAATCATTGCAAAGAATTCAGGCACAATAGCAGTGCCTGGGATCAGCGAAAAATGAGAGAGAGGGGCAGGGATAGATGGCAAACATTCTCGTAGTTGATGATGAAATGGGGATCCGCGAGTTGCTCTCGGAAATTCTGGGCGACGAAGGACATGCGGTGCAGTTGGCGGAAAACGCCCAGCAGGCGCGCGCCGCACGTGCCGCCGGCGCGCCCGATCTGGTGCTGCTGGATATCTGGATGCCGGACACGGATGGCGTGACCCTGCTCAAGGAATGGCAGCGCGACGGCCTGTTGACCATGCCGGTGATCATGATGTCGGGCCACGCCACCATCGATACGGCGGTGGAAGCGACGCGCATCGGCGCGCTCAACTTCCTGGAAAAGCCGATTGCAATGCAGAAGCTGCTGAAGGCCGTGCAAGCGGGCCTGAGCCGCGCGCAGGAAGCGGTGCGCGCGCCGCTGGTGGCGCCGCGTCCGGCCGCGCCGCCGGTGGCCGAGGAGGGCAGCCTGGCCGCGCCGGTGGGCTTTGGCGTGCAGGCCGCCACGCTGCCGCCGCAAGGCATCATGGCGCCGCGTCCGAACGGCGAAGGCTTGATGTTCAACCTGTCCTTCGACCTGCCGCTGCGTGAAGCGCGCGATGCTTTCGAGCGCATGTATTTCGAGCACCACCTGGGCCGCGAAGGCGGCAGCATGACGCGCGTGGCCGAGAAGACCGGCCTGGAACGCACCCATCTTTACCGCAAGCTCAAGCAGCTGGGCGTGGAACCGGGCAAGCTGGCCAAGAAAAGCCAGGCGTGACCCGTCTCACCCTGGTGACTGGCGCGCGCGCCGCCGACCGCGAACGCGCGATCGCGGCCGCGCTGGTGCCAGGAAGATACACGGCTATTATTTTGGAAGGATTGGCCGACGCCAATTCTCCCTTGGTGTATGATGAAAGCGATGCCTCAGCAGATGGCAGGCCGCAAGTCATCAGGATTGCCCCAGGCTGCCTGTGCTGCGCCGGCCATCTGGTCTTACGGGTAACATTGCACCGCATCTTGCGTCGTCCCCCGGCGCAGCTCTTTATCAGCCTGGCCGACGCCAGCCATCTGGAACGGCTACGCGCTTCGCTGTCTTCGGCGCCGTACGATGCCTTGCTGCATCTCAGCCCCGACCTTGCCGTGCTGTAGGACGGCAGCCCGTGCATCAGGCACGGCCTTGAAATCAGTTTTGCCAGCCCCACCTCGTTATGGAACGCGGCGCCCCATTCCTGGCGCTGCCCCGGAGTGAAGGAAGCATGATGAACCTCATCTATAACAGCGAGCAATACAGCGTCGTCGAATTCGGCCCCGACCGCGAGCTGGAAGCCTTGCGTTTCGGCGGCTATGAAATCGTCGACAAGGGCGGCAAGCGCGAAATCTTCATCGCCGGCACACTGGCGCAATCCTTCCGGCGCGATGTCAACAAGCTCATCGCCAACGAGCCGACCATGGAGGAAATCGACGAATTCCTCGGCAGCTACGATCTGCTCATGAGCCAGCCGGTGCTGCTGCACTGAGCGTGCCGCCAACGCCGCGTCCCCGCCGCGGCGGGCGGCATGGTATGGTTGGCTTTGCCTGACCGACGCCACGACCACCATGTGCCAACTGCTGGGGATGAACTGTAACGTCCCGACCGATATCGTCTTCAGCTTCACCGGCTTCGCCCTGCGCGGCGGCCGCACCGACACCCACCATGACGGCTGGGGCATCGCATTCTTCGAGGGTGCCGGCGTGCGCCATTTCGTCGACCACCAGGCCGCCATCGCTTCGCCGGTGGCGGAGTTGATCAAGCACTATCCGATCAAGTCCAAGCACGTGATCGCGCATATCCGCAAGGCGACCCAGGGCCAGGTGGCGCTGGAGAACTGCCACCCCTTCGTGCGCGAGCTGTGGGGCCGCTACTGGGTGTTCGCGCATAACGGCGATCTGAAGGACTTCCATCCCGTGCTGGACGGGCCGTTCCGCCCGGTGGGCACGACCGACAGCGAGCGCGCCTTCTGCCATCTGCTGCAGGAACTGCGGCGCCGCTTCGGCGATGCCTGTCCGCCGCGTTCCGAACTGCAGGCGGCGCTGGCGCCGCTGGTGGCCGGCATCGCCGCCCACGGCACCTTCAATATGCTGCTGTCCGACGGCACGGCCCTGTTCGCGCACTGCTCGACCAGCCTGCATTATCTGGTGCGCCAGCATCCCTTCCTCACCGCCGAACTGTCGGACGAGGACTTGAGCGTCGATTTTGCCCAGGTCACGACGCCGCAGGACCGGGTCGCCATCATCGTCACCCAGCCCCTGACCAGCAACGAAAACTGGACCGCGTTTGGCGCCGGCGAGTTGAAATGTTTTGTCGATGGCGAACCCGTCCAGGGGCACGAGTGTGCGATAAAGGGAGACATTACTGCTGATTAATGTCAAAATAATAGAAAAATAAGACAAAATACGGTTTTCGCGCTCACAAGGCGCTCACCCGACCAGAATGATTCAGGACATGATCGATCTCTCCAGCCACGATCCGGCCTCCAAAACCTTGCGCGTGCGCGAGTTTTACCTGGGCCGGCAGCCGATCTTGGATCGGAACCAGGCTTTATTCGGCTACGAGTTGCTTTTTCGCAACGCTCCAGTCGGGCCTGCCATCATTGAGACCGAACTCAGTGCCACCGCCGCCGTCATCGCCCACGCTTCCCAACTGGGCATGGAAAAAACCATCGGCGACGCGCTCGGCTTCGTCAATGTCGACGGCGACGCCATTCTGAGCGATATCTTCGGCTTCCTGCCGCGCGAGAAAGTGGTGCTGGAAGTGACCGCCTCGCTGAAGACCACGCCGGCCCTGCTGGCGCGCATGCAGGAACTGGCCGGCCATGGCTTCCGCTTCGCGCTCGACGATGTGCGCGGCGACGCCGGTTCGCTGGCCGAGCTGCTGCCGCTGGCCGAATACGTGAAGATGAGCATGCGCGACGCCTCGCTCGACGCGCTGCTGAAGCTGGCGCCGCGCTTCAAGCAGGAAAGCAAGAAGCTGATCGCCGAAAAAGTCGAAAACCGCGACGAATTCAAGACCTGCCTCGACCTCGGCTTCGATTACTTCCAGGGCTATTACTTCGCCAAGCCCGTCATCATGAGCGGCAAGAAACTGTCGCCCTCGCAGATGGCCGTGCTGGAGCTGATGACCCTGGTCACCTCGGATGCCGACAATGCCGAGATCGAGCGCGCCATCAAGCGCGACGTTTCGCTGGCCCTGAACCTGCTGCGCCTGGTGAACACGCCGGCCGTGGGCGCGCGCCAGCGTATCGATTCCCTGAGCCAGGCCGTCACCATCCTCGGCCGCCGCCAACTGCAGCGCTGGCTGCAGATCATGCTGTACGCCGAGCCGAGCAAGCGCGGCCAGAATATGAGCCCGCTGCTCATGCTGGCCACCACCCGCGGCCGCCTGCTGGAACTGCTGGCCAACAAGCTGCGCCCGAGCCAGCGCCACGTGGCCGACACCGCCTTCACGGTCGGCATCATGTCGCTGATGGACACCCTGTTCGGCATTCCCATGGCCGAAATCCTGGCCCAGATCCCCGTCAGCGACGAGGTGGCCGACGCCCTGATGTACCGCGGCAGCTTCTTCGGCGACCTGCTCAAGCTGGCCGAATGCATCGAGCGCATCGAGGACATGGATGGCTACATCATTCCCACCTTGCGCGACCTGGCCGTCTCCACCGACGAGCTGGTGGAACTCGAAATGGCCGCTTTCGAATGGAGCGACAACGTCGTCCGTTACGCCATCTGACCCGGATTTTTCGTAGTAGCGGCGCCGTTTTTCGGCGCCGTTTTTTATTGAGGATCGTTGATGACGTCTGTATTACTGAGTGTAAGTAAGCTATCCAAGTCATACGGCGACCGGTGTGCCGTCGATGGCGTGTCCTTCCAGGTATTGCGTGGACAAACTGTCGGTTTGCTGGGACCGAACGGCGCCGGCAAATCGACCACGGTGGGCATGATCTGCGGCCTGCTGGCCAGCGATGGCGGCACAGTGCTGCTCGACGGCGAAGCGGTCGGCCTGGGCCAGAATGCGGCCAAGCGCAAGATCGGCTTCGTGCCGCAAGACCTGGCCTTGTACGAGGAGCTGTCGGCGCTGGAAAACCTCAAGCTGTTCGGCGCCCTGTATGGCCTGAAAGGCGCGCCGCTCAAGGAGCGCTGCCTGGCCGTGCTGGAGCTGGTGCGCCTGGCCGACCGCGCGCAGGACAAGCCGGCCACCTTCTCCGGCGGCATGAAGCGGCGCCTGAATATCGCCGCCGCGCTGCTGCACGATCCCCAATTGCTGATCCTGGACGAGCCGACCGTCGGCGTCGATCCGCAAAGCCGCAACGCCATCTTCGACACGCTGGAAGCGCTCAAGGCCCAGGGCCGTTCGCTGATCTACACCAGCCACTATATGGAGGAAGTGGAGCGCCTGGCCGACCACATCGTCATCATCGACCACGGCAAGGTGCTGGCCGACGAAAGCCCGGCGGAGCTGTACCGCCGCCTGCCGGCGCAGGCCGCGCTGCAGGCCGAATTGGCGGACGCGCCATCGGCGGAGCTGACCGCCGCGCTGGCGCGCCAGCCGGGCGTGACCACGGTGCAGCAGCAAGGCGCCACGCTGAATGTCGGCCTGGCTGCGCAGGACCAGGCCAGCGCCGTGCTGCGCTGGCTGGAAGAACAGGGTTGCCGCTTCCTGCACTTCGCCACCGCACGCGCCAATCTGGAAGACATCTTCCTCAACCTGACCGGGCGCAGCCTGCGCGACTAAGGAGCCACCATGACTGCATTGCAAGCCCTGGTCCGCAAAGACCTGATCCTCTACCTCAACGACAAGCGCGCCTTGCTGCTGCACCTCCTGATGCCGGTGGTGCTGGCGGCCTTCTTCGGCTCCCTGTTCGGCGGCGCCGGCGGCGGCGCCAATACCGGCAAGATCGATATCGGCCTGGTGCTGCAAGACCAGGGCGCCATCGGCCAGAAGATCGCCGAAGGCCTGAAAGCCGAAAGCTCGCTGCGCGTGGCGGAACTGAGCCTGGAGCAAGCCCAGGCCCGCGTGCGCGAAGGCAAGCTGGCGGTGGCCGTGGTGATCCCGTCCGGCTTCGGTGACACGGCCGGCACGGCCCTGTTCAGCGCCGGCAGCAAGCCGGAAATCCCGATGTTCTACGATCCGTCCCAATCCACCGTGCTGGCCATGGTCAAGGGCTTGCTGACGCAGCAGGTGATGCAGACCGTGAGCGCCGAAATGTTCGGCGGCGCGACGGGGCGCCAGTTCACCGACACCAGCCTGAAAGCGCTGGAGGGCGAGCGTTCCAGCGATCCGGACGCGGCCGCGCTGCACGACCTGCTCGGCAGCCTGCAGAAATTCCAGGCCCATGAAGACAAGCTGGCCGGCGGCAGCGGCAAGGGGCAGGCTGGCCTGAGCATGCCTTTCTCGACCAAGGACGAAGCGCTCAGCTCCGGCCCCAAATACAATGGCTATGCCCACTCCTTCGCCGGCATGAGCGTGCAGTTCATCCTGATGATGGGCATCGATATCGGTATCAGCATCCTGCTGGCGCGCCGCATGGGTATCTGGAGCCGCCTGCTGGCCGCGCCGCTGAGCCAATCGCAGATCCTGCTGTCGCGCGCCATTTCGGGCGCCCTGATCTCGCTGGGACTGCTGGCCGCCATCTTCCTGTGCGGGGTGCTGATCTTCAAGGTCGAGATCAGCAATCTGCCCGGCTTCGTGCTGGTCGGTGCCGCGTTCGCGCTGATGACCGCCAGCTTCGGCCTGCTGATCGCCGCCTTTGGCCGCACCCCCGAAGCCGCGCGCGGCATGGCCGTCTTCGCCACGCTGATCATGGTCATGCTGGGCGGCGCCTGGGTGCCGTCCTTCGTCTTCCCGGAATGGATGCAGGCAGCGACGGTGGTCATTCCCACGCGCTGGGCGGTCGATGGCCTGGACGCCGTCACCTGGCGCGGCCTCGGGATGGACGTCGCGCTGCGCAGCGCCGCCGTCCAGCTCGGCTTCGCCGCCGTGTTTGCCGGCCTTGCCATCTGGCGCTTCCGCCGCCAGCAAGCCTAGCTGCGCCTGGTCCGGCTCGAAAAAAAGGCCCACCCTGGTTGCAGGGTGGGCCTTTTTGCTGCAAGCGCTGTGCGCGCTTGTCAGAGGTTGGGGGCGAGCCAGCGTTCGAGTTCGGCTTTGTCGACCTGGCGGCGGGCGGCCATATCGAGCACCTGGTCTTCGCTGATTTTGCCGACGGTGAAGTATTTCGAGTCGGGGTGGGCGAAGTAGAAGCCGGAGACGGCGGCGCCGGGGAACATGGCGAACGATTCGGTCAGCTCCATGCCGATTTCTTCGGCGTTCAGGGTCTTGAACATGTCGGCTTTGACCGTGTGCTCGGGACAGGCCGGGTAGCCGGGCGCCGGGCGGATGCCTTTGTATTCCTCCTTGATCAGCGCTTCGTTCGCCAGCTGTTCGTCGGCGGCATAGCCCCACAGGTCTTTGCGCACGCGTTCGTGCAGGTATTCGGCGAAGGCTTCGGCCAGGCGGTCGGCCAGCGATTTGAGCATGATGGACGAGTAGTCGTCATGCGCGTCCTCGAAGCGCTTTTCGTATTTTTCGATGCCCAGGCCGGCCGTCACGGCGAACATGCCGATATAGTCCTTGTGGCCCGAGCCTTTCGGTGCGATGAAGTCGGCCAGGCACTGGTTGGGGCGTTGCACGCCTTCGATCACCGGCTTCAGGCCTTGCTGGCGCAGGCCGTAGTAGGTGAAGTCCACTTCCTTGCGCGTGTCGTCGGTGTAGATTTCGATGTCGTCGTCGTTGACGCTGTTGGCCGGCAGCAGGGCGATCACGCCGTTGGCGGTGAGCCAGCGGCCGTCGATGACTTTCTTGAGCAGGGCTTGGCCTTCTGCGAAGACCTTGGTGGCCGCTTCGCCCACCACCTCGTCGGTGAGGATGGCGGGATAGGGGCCGGCCAGATCCCAGGTCTGGAAGAAGGGCCCCCAGTCGATGTACTGGGCGATGGCCGCCAGGTCGACGTTGCGGAACACGCGGCGGCCGACGAACTTCGGCTTCACCGGCGCGAAGTCCAGCTTCATCTTGTTGGCGCGCGCCGCCGCCAGCGAGACGGTCGGCAGGGCTTTCTTGTTGGCGTGCTGTTCGCGCAGGCGGGCGTAGTCCTGCTCGACTTCCTCGATGTATTTGTCGCGCTGTTCGGGCGTCAGCAGGGACTGCGCCACGGACACCGAGCGCGAGGCGTCCGGCACATACACCACCGGACCTTCGTAGTTGTGGGCGATCTTCACCGCCGTGTGGGCGCGGCTGGTGGTGGCGCCGCCGATCAGCAGCGGAATCTTGAGCATGCGGAAGTGTTCGTCGCGCTGCATTTCCTTGGCGACGTGGGCCATCTCTTCCAGCGAGGGCGTGATCAGGCCGGACAGGCCGATGATGTCGGCGTTCTCCACCTTGGCGCGTGCCAGGATTTCGGAGGCGGGCACCATCACACCCATATTCACCACTTCGAAGTTATTGCATTGCAGGACCACGGAGACGATGTTCTTGCCGATATCGTGCACGTCGCCCTTCACGGTGGCGATGACGATCTTGCCCTTCGGTTTGGCGACGATGCCGGTGCGCGCTTCCTCGGCCTTTTTCTCTTCCTCGATGAAGGGAATCAGGTGGGCCACGGCCTGCTTCATCACGCGCGCCGATTTCACCACCTGGGGCAGGAACATCTTGCCCTGCCCGAACAGGTCGCCCACCACGTTCATGCCGTCCATCAGCGGGCCTTCGATCACATTGATCGGGCGGCCGCCGTTGTGCAGCAGTTCCTGGCGCGCTTCCTCGGTGTCTTCGGTGATCCACTGCGTGATGCCGTGCACCAGCGCGTGCGACAGACGCTGCTGTACCGTGCCCTTGCGCCATTCCAGATTCTGGGTTTCCTGCTTGCCGCCGGCCTTCAGCGTGCCGGCGAATTCGATCATGCGCTCGGTGGCGTCGTCGCGGCGGTTCAGCACCACGTCTTCCACGCGTTCGCGCAGTTCCGGGTCCAGATCGTCGTACACGCCGACCATGCCGGCGTTGACGATGCCCATGGTCATGCCGGCCTTGATCGCGTGGTAGAGGAAGACGGTGTGGATGGCTTCGCGCGCCGGGTCGTTGCCGCGGAAGCTGAAGGACACGTTCGAGACGCCGCCCGAAATTTTCGCGTGCGGCAGATTGTTCTTGATCCAGCGCGTGGCTTCGATGAAGTCCACCGCGTAGTTATTGTGTTCCTCGATGCCGGTGGCGACCGCGAAGATGTTGGGGTCGAAGATGATGTCTTCCGGCGGGAAGCCGACCTGCTCGGTCAGCACCTTGTAGGCGCGGCCGCAGATTTCGATCTTGCGCTGGTAGGTGTCGGCCTGGCCGGTTTCGTCGAAGGCCATCACGATCACGGCGGCGCCGTAGCGGCGGCACAGGCGCGCCTGGCGGATGAATTCCTCCTCGCCTTCCTTCATCGAGATGGAGTTGACGATGGACTTGCCCTGCACGCATTTCAGGCCCGCCTCGATCACCGACCATTTGGACGAGTCGATCATGATCGGCACGCGCGAGATGTCCGGCTCGGAGGCAATCAGGTTCAGGAAGCGCGTCATGGCGGCCAGCGAATCGAGCATGGCCTCGTCCATATTGATGTCGATGACCTGGGCGCCGTTTTCCACCTGCTGGCGTGCCACCGACAAGGCCTCGTCGTACTGCTCGTTGAGGATCATGCGCGCAAACGCCTTGGAACCGGTGACGTTGGTGCGTTCGCCGACGTTGACGAACAGCGAATCGTCGTCGATGGTGAAGGGTTCCAGGCCGGACAGGCGCTGCGCCACCGGCACGCGCGGCACGGCGCGCGGCTTGGCCGTCTTCAGCAGCTCGGCGATGGCCTGGATGTGGTCGGGCGTGGTGCCGCAGCAGCCGCCGGCCACGTTGATGAAGCCGGCGTCGGCGAACTCGCGCAGCAGGGAGGAGGTATCGGCCGGCAGCTCGTCGAAGCCGGTATCGCTCATCGGGTTGGGCAGGCCGGCGTTCGGGTAGATGCAGACGAAGGTATCGGCGATCTGCGACAGTTCTTCGGCGTAAGGACGCATCAGGGCCGCGCCCAGCGCGCAATTCAGGCCGATGGTCAGCGGACGGGCATGGCGCACCGAGTTCCAGAAGGCCGGCACGGTCTGGCCGGACAGGATGCGGCCGGAGGCGTCGGTCACGGTGCCGGAGATCATCAGCGGCAGGCGTTCCTGCTGCGGGTGTTCTTCGTAATACAGGTCGATGGCGAACAGCGCCGCCTTGCAGTTCAGGGTGTCGAAGATGGTTTCCACCAGCAGCACGTCGACGCCGCCGTCGACCAGGCCGCGCATCTGCTCATGATAGGACGCCACCAGCTGGTCGAAGGTGACGTTGCGCGCCGCCGGGTCGTTCACGTCGGGTGAAATCGAGGCGGTTTTCGGCGTCGGGCCGAAGGCGCCGCAGACGAAGCGCGGCTTGTCCGGCGTGCTGTACTTGGCCGTCGCCGCGCGCGCCAGGCGCGCCGCTTCCACGTTCATCTCATAGGCCAGGTGAGCCATGTGATAGTCGTCCTGGGCGATGCCGGTGGCGCCGAAGGTATTGGTTTCGATCAGGTCGGCGCCGGCCGCCAGATAGCGCTCATGGATTTCCTGGATGATGTGGGGCTGGGTCAGCGTCAGCAGCTCGTTGTTGCCCTTGACGAAAAGCTCGCGCGCGCCGCTGTTGGCGGGGGCGGCGAAATCGGCGAAGCGCCCGGCCGGACCGCCGCGGTAAGCCTGTTCGTCCAGCTTGTACTGCTGGATGATGGTCCCCATCGCGCCGTCGAGGAACATGATGCGCTGGGACAGGATCTCGCGTAGCTGGGCTTCGGTTTTGGACACGGCGGCATGGCTTACGTTTTTAGTCATTTGCTATTTTCCAGGGATAGGGCGGACGGCGGCGCGGCGGATGTCGCCGGGCCTAAAATTATACGGCATCGCACAAGATTGTTTCCCGCAAGCCGGGTATGCGTGAAGAAAATGCACAAAACCAGCCGCGGAGCGCGGCTGGATTGCCACCGGAGGAGGGGAGGGACTGCGTTGCAGTCCGAATCGCCGGCGGGCCGCGCCATGGGCGGCGCGGCCCGCGGGGATTAGGCGAAGCGCTGGCCGTCGAGCGGAAAGCCTTTGATGAACTCGGCGGCGGGCAGGCGCTTGCCGCCGGGTTTTTGCAGCTCGGTCAGGCGCAGGGTGCCGCTGCCGCAGGCGACGATGATGCCGTGGCTGGCGTCGGCCGCCAGCACCTGGCCGGGTGCGGCGCTGCTGTTCTGGTCGAGCAGCTCGGCGCCCCACAGCTTGATGGTGGTGCCGTTCACCGCCGCATGCGCGCCGGGGAAGGGATTGAAGGCGCGGATCTTGCGGCTGATGTCGCGCGCGGACTGGCTGAAGTCGAGCGCCGCTTCTTCCTTGGCGATCTTGGCGGCGTAGGTCACGCCTTCCTCCGGCTGCGGCACGGCTTCCATCACGCCTTGCTCCATCTTGCGCAGCACCTTGACGATCATGTGGCCGCCCATGGCGGCCAGCTTGTCGTGCAGGGTGGCGGTGGTGTCCTGCGGACCGATCGGGGTGCGTTCGATCAGCAGCATGGGGCCGGTGTCCAGGCCTTCTTCCATCTGCATGATGGTGATGCCGGTTTCGGCGTCGCCCGTTTCGATGGCGCGGTGGATCGGCGCGGCACCGCGCCAGCGCGGCAGCACGGAACCGTGGATGTTCAGGCAGGGCTTGATGTCGAGCGTGGAGCGCGGCAGGATCAGGCCATAGGCGGCCACCACCATCACATCGTAATCGGTGCCGCGCAGGCGCTCGTGCGCGGCTTGCGCTTCGGCGGCGCGCTGCGGGTCCTTGCTGTCCATGCGCAGCGACAGCGGCTGCAGCACCTCGATGCCGTGCTTGACGGCGTACTGCTTGACGGCGGAAGGCTGCAACTGCAGGCCGCGGCCGGCGGGGCGGTCGGGCTGGGTCAGGACCAGGGGAATGTCGTAGCCTGCTTCGTGCAGGGACTGGAGGGCTACGGCCGCGAATTCGGGCGTGCCGGCAAAGATCACTTTCATCGGACTTCCTCTTCTTGTTGTTGGCAGGGGCGCCGGCCGGTGTCCCTGCTCTGCTCAGGCTTGCTGCGGACGGCTTAGCGGCGGCCGCCCATGGCGCGCGGGCCGTATTCCTTGCCCATGGCGCGTTCTTCTTTTTGCAGTTTGGTCTTGATGCGGTTGCGTTTCAAGGGCGACAGGTATTCGACGAAGACCTTGCCCTGCAGGTGGTCCATCTCGTGCTGGATGCAGACGGCCAGCAGATCGTCGGCATCGATCTCGAAGAATTCGCCTTTGACGTCCTGGGCGCGCACCTTGACGCGGGCCGGACGCTCGACGCCGTCGTAAATGCCGGGCACGGACAGGCAACCCTCTTCGTACACATGCCTTTCTTCGCTGGCCCAGACCACTTCCGGGTTGATGAAGGCGGTCAGCTGGTCCTTGGTCTCGGAGATGTCGATGATGACCACGCGTTCGTGTACGTCCACCTGGGTGGCGGCCAGGCCGATGCCGGGCGCGTCGTACATGGTTTCGGCCATGTCCTCGACCAGCTTGGCCAGGCGGGCATCAAAGACGGTGACGGGCTTGGCGACCTTGTGCAGGCGCGGATCGGGATAGCGGAGGATATTCAGTTTCGACATTCGACAGGGCTTAATGGCTTGATAATAAAGTGCCGCGTACGGCGCAACAATCGCGGAAAGGCCAGCAGCGCCAAGGCGGGTGCTGTCTGGTTTCGCTTGCTAGTTCAGGGTTTTATGGGCAGAATTTGATTCAGTTCGGCAAGCATGTGCATGCGAGGCCGGCCTTCCGTCAGTGCTGCACTTCACGGAATCTTTTCATGAAAAATTTTAGCACAGTCGGCGCGCGCCTGTTCGGCGCCCTCCTCATCTCCGGTGCCGTTGCGCTGCCGGCCCTGGCGCTGACGTGCGAATTCAAAGCCAACGCTCCCGAGCAGCACACCGTGGTGCGCGGCGACACGCTGTGGGATATTTCCGGCAAATTCCTCGACAAGCCATGGTGCTGGCCCCAGGTGTGGGGCATGAACCGCGAGGAAATCGCCAATCCGCACTGGATTTATCCGGGCCAGATCATCTACCTCGACCGTGCCGCCGGCCGGCTGCGACTGGGCAAGCCGCAGGATGGCGAGAGCAGCGGCGCGTCCGACTTCCGCCTCGCGCCCCAGCTGCGCACCGAAGGCCTGGGACGCGACGCCGTGCCTTCGATTCCGTCCGGCGCCATCGAACCGTTCCTGAGCCAGCCCCTGATCATCGAAGCGGAGGAGCTCAAAGGCGCGCCGCGCATCATCGGCGCGCAGGAGGGCCGGGTCTTTATCGGCAAGGGCGATAAAGCCTATGTCAAAGGCGATTTGCAGGGCGGCACGGCCTTCCAGGTGTTCCGGCCCGGCAAACCGCTGAAAGACCCGCTGAGCAAGCAGGTGGTGGGGCAGGAAGCGTTTTACCTGGGCACGCTGAAACTGGTGCGGGCGGCCGAGGCCGGCAGCGAGGTGCATACCTTTACCGTCTCCAGCGCCAAGGAGGAGATGGGCAAGGGCGATTTGCTGATGCAGACGCCGCCGGCGCCCATGCGCAATTATGTGCCGCATGCGCCGGCCGTGGCGGTCGACGCCATGGTGCTGGCGGTGTATGGCGGCGTCACCCATGCCGGGCAAAACCAGATTGTCAGCATTAATCGCGGAAAGCTTGACGGACTCGAACTCGGCTCCGTTTTGCAGCTATACCATAGGGGACAGTCGGTCGACGATCCGGATGCCAGCCGCGGCTGGCTGAACCTGAAGCGGCCGCAGGTCAGGCTGCCGGATGAGGCCGTGGGCAGCCTGTTTATCTTCCGCGTGTTCAAGCATATTTCCTATGGCCTGATCATGCAGGTGACGGAACCCATCGTGGTGGGCGACGTCGCCAAGACAGCTGAGTGAGGTTCGCCGTGCAAGTCACGGATTCCCCTATTGCCGCCAGCCTGGACTACGCGTCCCTGGCGGCGTGGCTGCGCCTGGAGCAGACGCCGGGCCTGGGGCGCGTCGGCGCGCGCGCCCTGCTCGACAGTTATGGCAGCCCGCAAGCCCTGTTCGCTGCCGCCGAGGTCTTTGGCGCGGCAGGCGGCGCCGATAGACCCGATGGCACGATGCCCGCCCCCGGCCTCACCCCGCCGCCATCGGCGGCAGCGCTCCTGGCCGACGGTGCAGAGGCCGGCGCCATGGCCGCCGCCGCAGATGACGCGGCGGATGCGGCAGTGTTTCCGCCCAGCCGCGAGAGCCGGGTGCCGGCGCTGGCGCCGGCGCGCTTGACGGCGCGCCAGGCGCAAGCGCTGGCCGCGCCGGCCTCGGCTGAATTGGCGCGGCTCTGCGAGGCGACCTGGGCCTGGCTGCAGGAGCCGGGCAACCGCGTGCTGAGCTTGCACGATCCCGCCTATCCGCCCTTGCTGCTGCAGATTGCCGATCCACCATTGTTGCTGTATGTGAAAGGGCGCGCCGAGCTGCTGCAGGCGCCGGCCGTGGCCATCGTCGGCAGCCGCAATGCCTCGCTGCAGGGCGAGGCCAATGCCCAGCGCTTCGCGCAGGCGCTGTCGGCGGCCGGCCTGGCCATCGTCTCGGGGCTGGCGCTGGGCATCGATGCCGCCGCCCACCGCGGTGGCCTGGCGGGTGGCGCCTCGACCATCGCCGTGATCGCCACCGGGGCGGACCGCATCTACCCGCGCCGCAATGCCGCGCTGGCGCGCCAGATCGCCGAGCAGGGCTGCCTGGTCAGCGAGTTCGCGCTCGGTACGCCGCCGCGCGACCACCACTTCCCGCGCCGCAACCGCATCATCAGCGGCCTGGCGCGCGGCGTGCTGGTGGTGGAGGCGGCCGAGCGTTCCGGTTCGCTGATCACGGCGCGCCAGGCCACGGCCCAGAACCGCGAAGTGTTCGCCATTCCCGGCTCCATCCACTCGCCGCTGAGCAAGGGCTGCCATATACTAATTAGAGAGGGGGCCAAGCTGGTCGATACGGTCGAGCATGTGCTGGAGGAACTGGGCTGGGAGGCAAGCTTGCCGGAATATCCAGCCGCGCCGATTGCGGACAACGCGGCCGCCGCTGACGCCAGCGCTGATACAGCCGCCGATGCCGGGGCGGTGCTGGCTGTGGCGGCGGCGTGCCAGTGGGGCGCCGGCGCCGACCGTTTGCTGGCCGCGCTGGGCCATGATCCGCTGCCGGCCGGGGCGCTGGCGGCACGTTTGCAGCTTGCAACTAGCATGGTGCAAGCGCACCTGCTGGCGCTGGAACTGGCCGGCGCGGTCGAGCGTCTGCCGGGCGGCGCCTTCCGCCGGCTTGCTGGCTGAGCACGAAACGCGCGGGGCTTGTGCGCCGCCATTTGATGCTGATAGAGTAGCGTCATGTTCGACATCCTTGTTTATCTCTACGAGACTTATTACCGCCCCGAGGCCTGTCCGGAACCGGCCGCCTTGGCGCGCAAGCTGTCGGCCGTCGGTTTCGACGATGTGGAGATTTCCGAGGCCCTGGTCTGGCTCACCGACCTGACCGCGATGGCGGGCATCGAGCATTCCCTGACGGCGGCTTCGACCGGCACCCGCTTCTATGTGGCGCAGGAACAGGATGCGCTGGGCGCGACGGCCATCGGCTTTATCCAGTTCCTGGAAAGTGCCAAGGTCTTGACTCCCTTGCAACGCGAAATCGTGATCGAACGCGCGCTGGCGCTGGACGAATCGCCGGTGTCGCTGGGCAAGCTGAAGATCATCGTGCTGATGCTGCTGTGGAGCCAGGGCAAGGAGCCGGACGCGCTGATGTTCGACGACCTGTTCGGTTCGGACGAAGACCAGGCGCCGCGCCAGCTGCACTAAAAGCACCGCCGGCGCCACAGGATTGGCCTGGCGTCCGCCAATTCCGTAACATTTAAAACACGGCGCCGCCAGCCGCCATCCCGGGCCGGCACCGCCAGGCCGGCGGTGCTTGCAGAGGGCGCGCCGGCGCGCTTATCATGGTCGCCTTGATAATAGTGCAAGCCTGATAGCGCCGCAGAAAATTTCGGCAAAGCGGCAATGCCATGTATCATGCGCGTGCCGTAAATCCAAACCCAGCCCTTACGAGAACAAAAAAACATGAGTAAAACCCTCATCATCGCCGAGAAGCCTTCTGTCGCGAACGACATCGCGAAGTCGCTTGGCGGCTTTACCAAGCACGATGAGTACTTCGAATCCGACGAGTATGTGCTGTCCTCGGCGGTTGGCCATTTGCTGGAAATCGCCGTGCCGGAAGAGCACGACGTCAAGCGCGGCAAATGGAGCTTTACCCATCTGCCGATGATCCCGCCGTACTTCGCGCTGAACCCGATCGCCAAGACGGAAAGCCGGCTCAAGGTACTGAACAAGCTGATCAAACGCAAGGATGTCACCGGCCTGATCAACGCATGCGACGCGGGCCGCGAGGGCGAGCTGATTTTCCGCCTGATCGCGCAAAACGCCAAGGCCAAGCAGCCGGTGCAGCGCCTGTGGCTGCAATCGATGACGCCGACCGCCATCCGCGACGGTTTCGCCCACCTGCGCTCCGACGAGGAAATGCTGCCGCTGGCCGATGCCGCGCGCTGCCGCTCGGAGGCGGACTGGCTGATCGGCATCAACGGCACGCGCGCCATGACCGCCTTCAACTCGAAAGAGGGCGGTTTTTACCTGACCACCGTGGGCCGGGTGCAGACGCCGACCCTGTCCATCGTGGTCGAGCGCGAAGAGAAGATCAAGAAATTCGTCTCGCGCGACTACTGGGAAGTGCGCGCCGAATTCGTCTGCGCCGCCGGCATCTATGAAGGCCGCTGGCTGGACGACAAATTCAAGAAGGACGAGAACGATCCCGAGAAGCGTGCCGAGCGCCTGTGGAGCAAGGCGGCCGCCGACTCCATCGCCACCGCCTGCCGCGGCAAGCCCGGCATCGTCAGCGAAGAATCGAAGCCGACCACCTCGATGGCGCCGGCCCTGTTCGACCTGACCAGCCTGCAGCGCGAGGCCAACGGCCGCTTCGGCTTCTCGGCCAAGAACACGCTGGGCCTGGCCCAGGCGCTGTACGAGAAGCACAAGGTGCTGACTTATCCGCGTACCGATTCGCGCCATCTGCCGGAAGACTATCTGCCGACCGTCAAGCAGACGCTGGAAACGGTAATGCAGAACAATAACTACCACCAGTTCGCCAAGCAGATCCTGGACAAGGGCTGGGTCAAGCCGAACAAGCGCATCTTCGACAACACCAAGATTTCCGACCACTTTGCGATCATCCCGACCGGCATCGCGCCGAAGGGCTTGTCCGAGCCGGAACAGAAGCTGTACGACCTGGTGACGCGCCGCTTCATGGCGGTGTTCTTCCCGGCCGCCGAATTCCAGGTGACGACCCGCTTTACCGAGGTGTCGGGCCACAAGTTCAAGACCGAAGGCAAGGTCATGACCAATCCGGGCTGGCTGGCCGTGTACGGCAAGGATGCCGCCAGCGAGAACGACAAGGAAGGCGGCGGCAACCTGGTGCCGGTGGCCAAGGACGAGAAGGTGCTGACCGAGAAAGTCACGGCCAATGGCCTGGTGACCAAGCCGCCGGCGCGCTATTCGGAAGCGACCCTGCTGTCGGCCATGGAAGGCGCGGGCAAGCTGGTCGACTCCGACGAGCTGCGCGATGCGATGGCCGGCAAGGGCCTGGGCACGCCGGCGACGCGCGCGGCCATCATCGAGGGGTTGCTGACCGAGAAATACCTGCTGCGCGAAGGCCGCGAGCTGATGCCGACCGCCAAGGCTTTCCAGCTGATGACGCTGCTGCGCGGCCTGGGCGTGAACGAGCTGACCGCGCCCGAGCTGACCGGCGAATGGGAATACAAGCTGTCGCAGATGGAGAAGGGCCGCATCTCGCGCGAAGAATTCATGCGCGAAATCGCCCAGATGACCCAGATCATCGTCAAGCGCGCCAAGGAATACGATAACGACACGATCCCCGGCGACTACGCGACCCTGCACACGCCTTGCCCGAACTGCGGCGGCGTGGTCAAGGAAAACTACCGCCGCTTCGGTTGCACCAAGTGCGAATTCTCGATGAGCAAAACGCCGGGCAGCCGCCAGTTCGAGATCGCCGAGGTGGAAGAGCTGCTGAAAGAGCGCACCATCGGCCCGCTGCAAGGCTTCCGCTCGAAGATGGGCCGGCCGTTCGCCGCCATCCTGCGCATCGTGCGCGACGAAGACATCAAGAACTTCAAGCTGGAGTTCGACTTCGGCCAGAACGATGAGGAAGGCGAGGATGGCGAGGGCGTCGATTTCAGCGAGCAGACCCCGCTCGGCCCTTGTCCCAAGTGCGAAGGCAAGGTGTATGAAATGGGCCTGGCCTATGTGTGCGAGCACACGGTAGCCAAGCCCAAGACCTGCGACTTCCGCAGCGGCCGCATCATCCTGCAGCAGGAAATCCTGCCCGAGCAGATGGCCAAGCTGCTCAACGACGGCAAGACCGATCTGCTGCCCGGCTTCATCTCGCAGCGCACGCGCCGTCCGTTCAAGGCCTTCCTGGTGCGGGGCAAGGACGGCAAGATCAGCTTCGAGTTTGAAGAGCGCAAGGCCAAAGCGCCCGCCAAGGGCAAGGCTGCCGCAGCCGACGAGGGCGCGGAAGGCGCCGCCGACGCCGCGCCGGCCAAGAAGCCCGCCGTGAAGAAGGCCGCCGCCGCGAAAACGACGGCCGCCAAAACCACGGCTGCAAAAACCGCAGCCGCCAAGCCGGCCGCGAAAAAGGCGCCGGCCAAGAAAGCCGCCGCCAAAAAGACCGCCGCCGCCAGCTAATAGCATTGCGGCAGCAAGCAAAACGGGACCTTCGCGGTCCCGTTTGTTTATCTAGATCAGGAGCTTCATCAATGCGGAATCTGATTATAGGTTTGTTCATCGCAGCGATATCCCTATCCGCTGCCGCTGCTGAGAAATTGAATATGGAAGCTGCAGTAAAGCTTGCCGAGAAGTTTGTCGCGGAAAACGGTTATACCGACTTGCCCGAATCGCGGATCAAACCGGTGCTCGACAACGAAAGCCTCGAGTGGACCAGTTCACGCAAAGAGCGCTTGGCGCAGCGACATAAGATGCTGTTGCCAACTGCTATCGGCGCAAAATATGAACGCAAGGGTGAGATGGCTGGATGGAGCATTGCCTTTGACTACAGCATCAATGCTGGCGACCGCCGCTCATGCCGCGTTGTGACAATGGCTGCTAACGGAAGTGGCATACGCATCGAACATGTCGATGGTGTTCGGAAGTATTTTGCCGGATTTGAACAGCGTGCTCCATAGCGGTCTCGAATTTTCTACTGGCGGGTATTGACTTGGACGGACGACGCCCAAAACAAAGTAGCTTCATCCTCGAAAAGTTCGCAGATCTCCAGCTTCACCGATTGCTCCCAGCCTTTATCCGAAGTATCCCTAATTTGAATGTGCTGAATTTGCGGCACTTGGAAAGGGCCGAAGTCGGAGAATCTAGGCTCATCAAAAACCAGCGTACGCTCTTCTCCTGTCTGATGTTGAAGCGTGATCGCTATCGAAATCGCCAGAGAGGTTTCTGGCGAGATATCAACGCAATAGCGGATCACTGTCCATTCACTTGGATTATCGAAGAGGGTAGATGGTTGGAGCATAAGAGTTGGCTTCTTTCCGGCGGCTACTTAAAACGTTGATCCAGCCAAAACAATCGAGGCAGGATGATATTCAGGTATCGGTTCAATTGTGCTGGCCAGCGCCTTATCAGATTCGCTCCCCCAGCGGGTTGGAAAAGCGAGTAACGTCCGAACCAAGACGTGCGTCAAATTCCTCAAGAAATCTGACTACAGTTTTTCCAGCCATGTCTGCCCACGCCGCTCGACTTCGTCGTGCGCCAGCGTGCCTTTGCTGGCCGCGCCGGCAGGTGTTGATCTGGGCCGGGCGGGAAGGCTTTAGCGCAGGTCGTCGGTGTAGTAGTAGACGGTGCCGAGGATGGCTTTGCGCGGCAGGCCGAGGGCGGTGGCGAGGGCGGCGGGGCTGGGTTCGCCCAGATGGGGCTTGGCGATGTTGACGCGCACGGGGCGCGCTTCGCTGTCGCTGCGGTAGGCCACGATGTGGTCGAAGTCGGGGCGGCTGTCGATTTCCTTGACCAGGAAGCGCTGCCGCCCTTCGCCGATGCGCACATAGCTGGCCACCGGGTTGACGCGCACGGCCGGCGAGAGCTGGCGGTACATCAGCACCTTGTCGACCACCAGGGTGACGTCGCTGTACTGGACCTTGCCGTCATGCTCGAAGTGGCCGAGCACGAGGTCGGCCTTGAAGTGGCGCAGCGGCGTCGGCGAATTCGGGGCCAGGCGGTCCAGCTCGAACTTCTCGGGATCGATGGTCCACAGCATGGGCTTGCCTTCCAGGCGGTTGCGCAGGGTGGCGTCGAGGCCGGCGTCGGCGACGTGGAACTGGATGATGAGCTGGTAGTCGTGCGGGCCGTGGAACATCGGCAGGTGCGAGGCGTACAAGCCTTCGTGGTTGCCGAACAGGGCCATGCCATGGGTGCCGAAGGTGGACGGGGCGGCCCATGCCGTGGCGGCCAGCAGCCAGCCGATCAGGATGGCGCCCAGGCGCCGGCGTATCACTTGCATCATGCTTCTAAGGGTTTTACGTATAGGGCACATGGTATGCTGCGCTTGCTGTCGCGTAAATCAATTTAATTTCAATCACTGTATCCAAACGGGAAACGATGAACCTGTCCGACCTGCGTATCTTTCTGAGCGCGGCGCAGCAGCCCTCGCTGGGGGCGGCGGCGCTGGAAATGCATCTGACCACTTCGGCCGTGTCCAAGGCCTTGAAGCGGCTGGAAGACCAGATGGGGACGGTGCTGTTCGACCGCAGCGCGCGCCAACTGGCCTTGAACAGCAGCGGGCGCATGCTGGTGCAGCGCGCCCAGACCCTGCTGGCGCTGGCCGACCAGGCGCGCTGCGATCTGCAGGGCGAGCGCGCCAGCATCGATTGCCGCGTCGGCGGCCCGGCCATCCTGCTGTGGCGGCATGGCGCGGCGCTGGCGGGCGCGCTGCAAGCCTGGCCCGAGGCGAGCCTGCGCATGCACGCCCTGTATGAGGACGAGGCACTGGCGGCGCTGCAGCGCGGCGAGATCGGCATGGCCCTGGTGACGGGCGAGGTGATCCAGGGGCGCGGCGAGCACTGGTCGGAGGAGTGGGAGGCGACGCCGCTCGGCACGCTGACCCTGCGCCTGGTGGCGGGCCGCAGCCACACCCTGGTGCGTGAACTGGACGCGGAGCGGGCGGCGGCCGGCGGCGCGCACGAGCAAGGCGGCGGCGCCGTGCTGGAAGCGGGCAGCGCGCGCGTGCTGGCCCATGATTTCGTCTGCCCCTCGCAGTCGCCGTTCTGCGGCGCGCGGCGCGGTTCGCGCTCGGATGGCTGGCGCGACGACCAGCTGCCGCGCCGCATCCGCTACTGGGCCGACGACCTGCAACTATTGCTGGCCCTGGTGAAGTCGGGCCAGGCGCTGGCCTATCTGCCCGAGTTCGCGCTGGCCGATCCGGACTTGCGCCGCATCCGCGTCAACGACTGCCCCTTCCATTGCGAGGAAAGCGTGTACCTGGTGTGGAAGCACAAGCACGCCGCCACCTGGCAGCAGAGCCTGGTGCAGCAGCTGGCCGCCGCCGCCGCGGCGTAGCGGCGCGGCCGCAGCTCGGCTGCGCCATGCCCGTGCGCACAACGCCGGCCGTCCGGGCGGCAGCATGGCGGGGCCGGTCGGCCGCCGCTGGCTGCCTCTGCACGGCCGGCGCGTTTATGGCAGACTGGGCGCATGACGATCACCTTGCATTCCGCCAGCGCCGCCGACATTCCCGCCATGTGGGCGCTGCGCACGCGCGCCGTGCGCACTTCCTGTGCCAGCCATTACGCGCCGGACGTCATCGAATCCTGGTCGGGCGCGCCAGCGCCGGACAGCTATGCGCGGCTGCTGGCCCAGGGCGGCGGCCGGCTGGCGCGCGAGGGCGATGCCTTGCTGGGCTATGCCATTCTCGATACGGCCAGCGGCGAAGTCGATGCGGTCTTTGTCGATCCGGCGCAGGGTGGGCGCGGCGTGGGCCGGCGCCTGCTGGCCGAGCTGGAAGCGCTGGCGGACGCCCTGGCGCTGGCGCGCCCGCTGTTCCTGTACGCGGCGCTGAACGCCGTGGCGTTCTACCAGGCGGCTGGCTATGTGCGCCGGCGCGACGCGCAGTATGCCCATCCGTCCGGCATCGTGCTCGATTGCGTGTACATGGACAAGGCGTAAGCCTTACTGGGCGCGCAGGTCGACCGCGACCATATTGTCGTCGGGATTGCGGTCGATCAGCTTGTTGTCCGGGTCGATGCCGGCGCGCGCCGGGCGGCCGTTGACGATCACCGTGAACTCATTCTGCTTGGCCGTGACCAGCTTGCGTTCGCGCAGCAGGCTGCGGCCGTCCTTGTCGTCGACGCCGATCTCGATCAGGTCGCGCAGCGCCACCTCTTTTTCCGCGCCCTGGTCGTCGGCGCGCGCCTTGCCGGCCTGGGCGCTGATGCGCACTTCGTAGCGGCCGTCGCTGAGCTTGCGCGCGCTGGCGGCGATGGCGCGGTTATTGTGCAGCACGATGTGCTCGAACAGGTCGTCGATCAGGTATTGCTGCTCGGGCGGCGCGATGCGGCGCAGGCCCTGGACCAGGGCGTTGACGCTGGGGTAGGGCGCGCCGTGGAAGGCATGCTGCTTGAGCAGGCCGGCCAGCACGCGGTTGACCTGCTCCTCGCCCAACATATCCTGCAGCAGGTACATGGCCAGGCTGCCCTTGCGGTAATGGATGTAGGGCTGGTCTTCATTGTCGGCCAGCGGCAGTTCGCGGTCGCGCTCCATGGCGCGGCCATGCAGATAGTTGTGCAGGTCGTAGGCCAGGAAGCGACGCATGCGCGCCGGGCCGACGGCTTGTTTCATCACCATCAGCGCCGAATACTCGGCCAGCGTTTCGCTGAGCACGGTGGCGCCGCGCGTATTGCCGCCCACCAGCTGGTGCGCCCACCACTGGTGCGCCACTTCGTGCGCCGTGACATAGGTCGGGTAGTCGATGTCCTTGGGATTCTTGTCGTCGACGCGCGCCAGGAAGCCGATGCCTTCCGAATACGGAATGGTGTTGGGGAAGGATTGCGCGAAGTCCTGGTAGCGCGGGAATTCGACGATGCGCAGCACCTTGTGCTGGTAGGGGCTGAAGTGCTTGCTGTAGTACTCGAGCGCGTCCTTGATGCCCTTGCTCATGCGGTCGAGATTGAACTCGTGGCCGGGCTGGTAATAGATTTCGATGCCCACGTCCTGCCACCAGTCGTGGCGCACGGCGTAGCGCGCCGACTGGAAGGAATAGAAGTTGAGGATGGGCTGGTCCATGCGGTAGTGGAAGTAGCGGCGGCCGCCCTTGCTCCACTCCTGCAGCAGCTGGCCGGGCGCGATGGCGATCTGGTCGGGGCTGGTGCTCAGGGTCGCTTCGAAGCCGACCCAGTCGGCGTCGCTGCCCAGGTAGTTGTCGGCCAGGCCCTTGGGATCGTCGCGCGGCAGGGCGCGCGCGCGCACGGGCAAGCCATGCTTCTTGCGGTCGCGCGGGTCGCGCAGCTCGGCGTGGCGCTGGTAGCCGATATGCGGCAGATAGCGATTGTCGAAGAAGGTGCCGTTGCCCAGCACGGGCGTGTCCTGGCCCAGGCCGAAGATGCCGCGCGGCGCGTACTCGACTTCGAATTCGAGCGCCAGGCTGGCGCCCGGCGCCAGCGGCGTCGACAGGCGGTAAGCGTGGAAGCCGAGGCGTTCGTCCCGCAAGGTCTGGTGGCTGGGCTGGGGCAGGCGCAGCGCGCGCAGCTGGCCTTGCGGGTCTTGCTGCAGGTAGAGCAGGCTGATCGGCACGGCGCTCTTGTTTTCGAGCACGTAGCGGCCCTTGGCGAGCAGGCGGCGGCGCTCCGGCTCGATGTCGATGTCGAGCTTGACGTCGGTGATGCGCGGCTGCGGCACGTCGGCCAGCGCGCGGTAGCGGCGCTCGTAGTCGGCGCGTTCGGCATCGCGCCGGTATTCGGATTTGTAGTCGTTGAGGATGTGCAGGTTGTAGTAGAGCACGGCGCCGGCGCAGAGGAAGAGGGTCAGGCCCACGCTGAAGCCGGCCAGCACCGGCCCGCTCAGCGCGCGGCGCGCCAGTTGCAGGCGCATCTTGCGTTCGTCGTTGGCGCCGCGCGGCCAGAAGATGCGCGCCAGCACCAGCAGCATCAGCGCCGCGCCCGACCAGTACAACTGGTACCAGCGCTGGCGCGCCAGGAAGTGGCCGAAGCCGTTCATGTCCGAATACAGCAGCTCGGGCGTGGTGGCGTACAGCAGCATCGGGTGTTCCAGGCCGAGGCCGCCCAAGGTCAGGCTGGCCGCGTAGTACAGGATCATCACGAGATGGGCCGCGTACTTGTGGTTGAGCAGCACCTGCACGGCGAAGGCCAGCGTGGCCAGCAGCATATACGTGGGCAGCTCGATCAGGAACAGGTACTGGCAATACAGGCCCAGCTGCAGATGGAAATAGCCCTTGGCCAGCTGGATGGCGATGCCGCACAGCATGGTCGCGGCCAGCAGCAGGATCTGCACGCCGTACAGCGCGCCCAGCTTGGCCAGCAGCGGCAGCCAGCTCGGCACCGGCAGCGCGTCGAGCATCTGGGCCACGCGCTGGTCGCGCTCGCGCCACACCAGCTCGCCCGCATAGAAGGTGGTCAGCACCAGCATGAACAGGGCGAAGCCGCCCGTCACCAGCTCCAGCACCTTGTAGGTGACGGGATAGGTGCTGGTGCCATAGATGGCGCCCAGGTCGAGCGCGCCGGCCACCACGGTCAGCAGGCCGGCCAGCACGATGACGGCGAAATACACATTCTTCACCGTTTCGCGCAGGTTCAGCCAGGTCATGCGCAGCAGCAGGCCGGGCAGGCGGCCCGGCGCGTAGTCCGGCGCCGCGGGCGGCAGGCGCAGCGCGGCACCGCGCGCCAGCACGCCAGCGGCCGCCAGGCCGTCCGGCACGCCAGGCGGCAGGCCGGATGCCATGCCCGACGCCGTCACGGCGGCGGCGCCAGCCAGGCCGCTGCCGCCGCCGGCGCTGTCGGCGGCGCGCTCGGCAGCGGCGCTGCGCGCGCCGCCATGTTCGACATTGCTGACGAAGTGGAAGCGCCAGTAGCCCAGCAACAGCACCACCAGGGCGAAGGAGGACCACAGCAGGCGGTTCAGCAGGTACACCCCGTCCAGCGGCACCAGGCGGCTATTCTGTTCGGCTGCCGGCCAGTATTCGGTCAGGTGGATCACGGCCGTGGTGCCGAAGGGGTCGATCAGCGCGGCCAGGGTCTTGTAGTCGAGGTCGCGCGCCAGGCCGGGCGCCACCAGGTAGCCCACCAGCATCACCACGCTGCTGATATACACCGGCAGCATGCGCCGCGTCAGCGCGGCCAGCACGAAGAACAGGCTGCCGAAGATGAAGATATTGGGCAGCAGGGTCAGGGCGTAGGGGCGCAGATAGGCCAGCGCGCCGGCGCCGGCCAGGCGCTCCGGCTCGACGCCGGGCAGGAAGGTGCCGAGCCAGGTGCCGAGCAGGATGCTGGCGAAGACCACGGCCAGCACGGCGCAGGCGCCGAAGAAGCGGCCGAACATATACTGGTGCTTGCGGATCGGCGCGCTGAAGAAGAAGTGCTGCATCTCGTATTCGAAGTCCTGCTGCAGCGCCCGTCCCATCATGGCGGCGATGACGATGACGCCGAAGCAGCCGAGGAAGCTGGCGGTGAGCAGGATGGAGCGCGGCGCGTCGATCAGGGCGCGTCCGCCGAAGCTCACATGGGCTTCCTTGAAGACGCCGCCGGCGGCGGCCATCCACAGCATGGACAGGGCCAGGAACAGGGCGAAATAGACCCAGGTCGAGAGCAGCTTGAGGCGCTGGCGGGCTTCGAAAACGGCGATGGCGAACATGGACGGCTCAGTCGCAGCGGTCGGCGGCGCCGTGGCGGCCGGCGATGGTGGCGAAATACACGTCCTCCAGGTCGCCGATGGCTTCCTCGAAGCCGTCGCCGGGATCGTCCTCGCTGTAGACATGGACCAGGGTGCGGCCCGACAGCAGGCGCGTCGAAATCACGGCGTGGCGCTGCTGGAAGTAGAGCAAATCCTTTTTCTCGACAAAGCGCGCCCAGATCTTGCAGCTGATGTCGTCGATCAGCTGCTGGGTGGGGCCGGCCAAGAGCAGGTGGCCCTGGTTGATGATGGCCATGGTCGAGCACAGGTCGGCCACGTCGCTGACGATGTGGGTGGACAGGATCACGGTGCGCTCGGCGCCGATGTCGGACAGCAGGTTGTGGAAGCGCACCCGTTCCTGCGGGTCGAGGCCGGCGGTCGGTTCGTCGACGATGATCAGCTTGGGATCGCCCAGCAGGGCCTGGGCGATGCCGAAGCGCTGGCGCATGCCGCCCGAGAAGGTTCCGAGGCGGCGGTGGCGCAGCTCGAACAGATTGGTCTGCTGCAAGAGCGCATCGACCACTTCGCGCCGCTGGGCGCGCTGGCCCAGGCCCTTGAGCACGGCAAAATGGTCGAGCAGCTCATAGGCCGTGACCTTGGGGTAGAGGCCGAAATCCTGGGGCAGGTAGCCGAGCAGGCGGCGGATCGCGTCTTTTTCGTCCAGCACATCGTACTCGCCGAAGAAGACCGAGCCGGCGTCGGCTTCCTGCAAGGTGGCCAGGGTGCGCATCAGCGTCGATTTGCCGGCGCCGTTCGGGCCGAGCAGGCCGAACATGCCGACCGGGATCGTGAGCGAGAGATTGTCCAGGGCGACCACGCCATTCGCATAGGTCTTGGACAAGTTGCTGATACGTAATTCCATGCCTGCCTTTCATTTCCGTGGTGCAACACGGTTCTCGTATACAATGGCCTTTTCCATGCTCGCATTGTATTGAAAACGCGACAGCCGGGGGGCTTTCCTGCGATGGGCCGCATTTTGGGCGCGCCAGAGTGCGGAAACGGGGGAGTCAGCCGCTATAGTCCAGCCATGAACAAACACGCAGACCAATTGGGGCCGGCCACGCGCGAGCACATCCTGGCCATCACGCGCGCCGGCGTGACGCGGGCCGAGGCCACCGGCTTTTTCCGCGTCGCGCTCGGCCTGTGCTACCTGGCCAGCCTGATGACCCAGGAAACCATCGATTTCAAGGCGCTCGACAAGGACGTCAACCGCTTCATCTACCAGGCGATCGGGCCGGGCCATAGCATCACCAGCATCCTGCAATACATGAGCGGGGAAAAAGTCATCCGTGTGGTCGATTCGCCGCGTTTCCTGCGCGCCTTTGCCGAGCACTGCCCGGCCGTGCCGGTCGATTCGATTCCCTTCCTGCTGGGCCTGAACCTGGGCGTGGCCAAGGATTTGTCGGGCATCGATGTGCGCGGGCCGGTGGCCGACTGGATCGAGCGCCAGCGCCTCCTACGCGAAGCGCGCGAGGAAGCGGCGGCGCGCGCCGCCGGCGGGGACGGCGCGGCGCCGGGGCTATAATGTGGTTTTCTGACCAAGCTGGACAAGATCACCATGGCCGCCAAGCACTATCACACCCCCCTCGACCGTTTCATCAGCAGCGCCGACAAGGCCTTGCGCGTCATTGCCGGCGTTGCGGCGGCCTCGCGCCCGAACCCGGCGGCGCATGCGGCCGACGCCGAGCTGAGCGCCGCCGAGCAGCGCCATAGCGCCGGCCTGATGCGCGTCAACCATGTGGGCGAGGTGATGGCGCAGGCACTCTACAATTCGCAGGCGCGCTTTGCCAAGAGCGAGGCCATGCGTGTCCAGTTCGAGCACGCCAGCCGCGAGGAAGAAGACCACCTGGCCTGGACCGCGCAGCGCCTGGGCGAACTCGGTTCGCGCACCAGCCTGCTCAACCCCCTGTTCTACGCGGGCGCGTATGCGCTGGGCACGGCGGCGGCGTATATGGGCGACC
Organism: Massilia sp. NR 4-1; assembly: GCF_001191005.1. Classification (NCBI taxonomy): domain Bacteria; kingdom Pseudomonadati; phylum Pseudomonadota; class Betaproteobacteria; order Burkholderiales; family Oxalobacteraceae; genus Massilia; species Massilia sp. NR 4-1. The sequence goes on along the minus strand of NZ_CP012201.1, from coordinate 3,601,261 downwards.
AGCACAGCCTGGGCTTCGTGGTGGAAACCGAGCGCCAGGTGGAAGCGCACCTGGCCAGCCATCTGGACAAACTGCCGCCGCAGGACGCCAAGTCGCGCGCCATCGTCGAGCAGATGCGCCTCGATGAAATCGAACATGGCGCCGCCGCCCAGGCCATGGGCGCGGCGCAGACACCGGCGCCGGTGCGGCTGGTCATGAAAGCCATGTCCAAGCTGATGACCGGCAGCACCTACTACGTCTAAGCGCGGACGGCGGCCGCGCCGGGCCGCCGCGTCGGATGGCCTGCTTAGGCTTCGACGATCTCGAAAGAGTGGGTGATCTCGGCGGTCTTGGCCAGCATGATGGAGGCCGAGCAGTATTTATCGTGCGACAGGCTGACGGCGCGTTCGACCGTGGCCGGTTTCAGGTCCTTGCCGCTGACGATGAAGTGGAAGTGGATCTTGGTGAACACTTTCGGGTCGCTGTCGGCGCGTTCGGCCTTCAGCGTCGCCTCGCAGCCGCGCACATCTTCGCGGCCGCGCTTGAGGATGAGCACCACATCGTAGGCGGTGCAGCCGCCGGTGCCGAGCAGGACCATCTCCATCGGGCGCGGCGCCAGATTGTGGCCACCGCCCTCGGGCGCGCCATCCATCGTCACCAAATGGCCGGAACCGGTCTCGGCGCGGAAACTCATGCCCGACGGGCCATTCCAGCTGACTTTCACTTCCATTGCATTCTCCAGAAAAGGTCGTGCCTGCATTGTAAAGGAGGGGCGCGGCCTGTGCTGGCTTGCGCCGGGTTTTCTTAGGCGCGGCCCGGCCGGCAATCGTGTGCCAGTGCCCAGTCCGCTGCGCCGGGGAGGCGCAGCCAGATGGCGCGCCAGGCGTTGCGCTGGCCGCAGCCGTGCAGGTTGGCGAAGGCGGAGGGCGTGAGCGGCTGGCTGTCGCAGACGATGTGCTCGCCTTCCACCACGGCGTAGCGGGTGCGGCCGCGAAAGGCGGTGCGCAGCAGGGTGCCGTCGGGCAGGAACAGCCGTTTCCATTGGTAGCCGCGGTGGGGCAGGGTGGTGTCGGCGGTGGCGTGGGCGGTGCCTGCGGTGCCGGTGGCGTCGCGCAGGGGGCTTGGCGTCGCGCTGCTGGGTGCTGCGGGGGCGGAGAGGGCTGCCAGCCAGAAGCTCACGGCCTCATTGACTGCCGCTTGGGCCTTGTCGCCGAAATAGCCTTCGCCGGCGTGCTCGCGGATGGCGTGGAAGAGGTCGGCTCGCAGGGGGATGGAGATGGGGTAGCTCATTTTTTTGCCTCCTCTATTTTGCTCTAGAACGTTCTAAAACACTCTAGAGCACTCTAGAACGCTCTGGATTCTTCTAGAACGCTCTAATTTGGCAGGGAATGGGGCGAGAAGATTGTCTAAAACGTTCTAAAACACTCTAGATTTCCTCGCCGGCCTGAAAAATTAGAGGGATCTAGAGCGGAATAGTTCAATCTAGAGTGTTCTAGAACGTTCTAGAGCATTCTAGAATGCGGCCGAAAAATAGCAGACCTGCACCCGATATCGCCGCCGGACTGGGCCGCAGAACTGCAGCCTACTTGGCGGGCGGTATGAGATGCGGCGCAGACGGCCCAGCGCGGCGCTCAGACCGTCATCAGATAGCGCTCGCTGCGCATGCGGCGTTCGGTGAAGACCAGGCACAGCAGGGCCAGCACCAGGCTGCTGAAGAAGGTCAAGAGGAAGGGCAGCAGGCCGATGCTCTGGCCCTTGGCCAGCTCGCGCAGCAGGGTCTGGTTGGACAGCACCGGCACCAGGTACATCCAGTGGGTGGTGCTCAGGTTCATCATCGGCACCACGATAACGGGCACGAGGGGCACCAGCATGGCGATGCTGACCAGGGACTGCGCCTCCTTGAAGGACTTGGCATTGATCGAGAGCGCGATCTCGATGGCGGCGGCAAACATCGACAGCGTGGCCGAGGCGAGGCAGACGGCGGCCAGGTCGAGTGCCGAGAGGCGCCAGGACATGCCGATCTCCTCCAGCGGCAGCCACTTCAAAATGCCGTGCGCGATGGCCAGTTCCAGCGTGATGCCGACAATCGACAGCAGCGCCGCCGCCAGCCATTTGCCGACGATGAGGTCGCCCGGCCGCGCCGGCTGGGCCAGCAGCACTTCCAGCGAGCGCCGTTCGCGTTCGCCCGCCGTGCTGTCGACGGCCGTGCTCATGCAAAACATAAAGGCCGGCACAAAGAAGATGCCGAGCATGGTGCCGATGGTGCTGGCCGAGCGCGAAGCGCTGGTGCCGGTATCGTATTTCTGCACCAGCACCGGATTCAGGTTGGCCGGCGAGACGCCGTGGGCCAGCAGGCGGGCGCCGGCGATGGTGCGGCTGTAGTCGCGCAGCACGGCCTCGATCTCCTCATGCTTGCGCGAGTTCTCCGAGGCCGAGTCGTACCACAGCTCGGCGCGCGCCGGACGCATGGCCTGGTAATCCTCGGCATAGTGCTGGTGCAGGCGCAGCACGGCCGTGACCTTTTGCTCGCGCAAGAGGGCGACGATGGCATCCTCGTGCATGGCGTCGCGCCGCTGCACATTGATATTGCGTTGGCCGAGCTGGGCCATGAGCGTGGGCGCCTGGGCCGCGCCCAGCACCACCAGGTCGATGCCTTCGCGTTCGGGCCGCGTGGCGCGCCCGATCTCGCGGTTGAGAATGGCGCCCACCATCAGCGGGTACATCAGCATGAAGACGGCCAGCAGCGCGAGCGCGCGGCGGTCGCGCAGGGTTTCCTTGAGTTCCTTGAGCAGGACGATGAGCCAGGCCGGTTTCATAATTCAATCCCCTCTTCGGTGCCGACCAGGCTGACGAAGGCGTCTTCCAGGCTGTCCAGGCCGGTGCGCGCGCACAGCGCTTGCGGCGTGCCCTGGGCCACGGTGGCGCCGCCGGCAATGACGATCACGTCGTCGCAGGAATGGATCACTTCCTGCATCACATGGGTGGCCATGATCACGCAGCAGCCATCGGCCTTGAGGGCGGCGAGGGCGCGGCGCAGGGCGCGCGTGCTCATCACGTCGAGGCCGCGGCTCGGTTCGTCGAGCAGCAGGTGGCGCGGGCGGTGCAGGAGCGTGCGTGCCAAGGCCACCTTGATGCGCTGGCCCTGGGAAAAGCCTTTGGCGCGGCGCTCCAGGATATCGTCGAGCGCGAGCAGTTCGCTGACTTCGGCGATGCGCTGGTCGATGGCGGCGCGCGCCATGCCGTTCAGTTCGCCGAAATAGCTCAGGTATTCGCGCGTGGACAGGCGGTCGTACAGGCCGAACTGGTCGGTCAGCACGCCGATATTGCGGCGCACCCGCATCGGGTCGACGGCCGGGTCGACGCCGTCGATGGCGATGCGGCCGTGGTCGCGCTTGAGCAGGCCGACCAGGGTGCGCAGCAAGGTGGTCTTGCCGGCCCCGTTCGGCCCCAGCAGGGCCGTGATTTGGCCGTCGGCGGCGCTGAAGGTGGCGCCGGCCAGGGCCTGCACCTTGCCGAACTGCTTGCGTACATCGTGGACTTCAATCATGGGCGTTCCGCATCAGGGTTGGGGGCCGGCGCTGTTGAGCTGGAAGGTCGGGGCCGGAATTTCGCGGAGGCAGGCCGCGTGCAGCGGCTGGCCGGGCTGGTCGAGGAATTCGCGCAGGAGGCGCGGCACGCAGCCCAGCGGCGAGACGATGTGGCCGCCGTTCTGCACGATGAGGTGCTGGGCGCGCTGCAGGTGGCGGCCGGCCGCCTCGGCGCGGCGCGGCGGCGTCACCGGGTCGAGCGCGCCCGACAGCATGAGCACGGGCGCGGCGATCGGCGTCGGCGCGGCCGGCGCCACGGCCGGCACGCCGAGCAGCGGACAGAGCTGGCCGGCGCGTGCGATCTGGGCCGGGCCGAGGAAGGAGGCGCGCGTGTCCTCGGCCAGCACGGCCGGCGTCAGGCGCGGATAGTCTTCGGCGCAGACCACGGCCAGGTGCAGGCCGAGGGCCGGGCCGGCATCGCTGGCGAAGTCGCGCGCCACATTGCTGCGCGCCAGGAACGGCTGCCAGCGGCCGCGCGCGGCGCTGTCGATGAGGAAGGGCAGGCGCCGGCTGTCCTGCTGCGAATACAGGATATTGTGCACCGTGCCGAGGAAGCGGGCGCTGCTGATCTCGACCGCGCGCAGCTCGGCCGTGCGCGGGTCGGGCAATTCAAGTTGCAGCGGGGCCTGGGCCAGGCGTGCGCGCAGGCTGGCGAACTGGCGCGGCAGCTCGGGGAAGGCCTTGGCGCAGCCGGCATCGGCCGCGCACTGGCGGAACAGGGTGTCGAGCGCGGCCTGGGCATCGCGCCCGCCGGCCGGGATGATCTGCCCGGGCGCGGCGACGCCGTCGAGGATCAGGCTGCGCACCTGGGCCGGATAGCGCCGCGCATAATGCTGGGCCAGGCGCGTGCCGTAGGAGCCGCCCCACAGATTGATCTGGGCATAGCCGAGGGCGCGCCGCACGGCCTCGATGTCCTGCGCCGCGGCGTCGGTGCCGTAGTGGGCATAGGGCGCGGCCAGGCGCTGCAGGCAGGCGCGCGCGCTGGCCAGCGCGGCGGCGTCGCCCAGGTTGTCGTCCTCGGGGCCGCTCTTGCATTCGAGCTTGCCGGACAGGCCGCTGCCGCGCTGGTCGATCAGCACCACGTCGCGCGTGGCGCGCACCTTGCGGAAGGCGCTGGCCAGCATCGGCAGCACCTCGCTGCCCGCTTCGCCGGGGCCGCCGGCCAGGATGAACAGCGGGTCGCGCAGGGCCGTCTCGCGCAGCGCCGGGGCGATCGTCACGTGCAGGCGCAGGCGCGACCCGGCCGCCTGCGCGTGGTCGAGCGGCACCTCGAGGCGCAGGCAGCGCAGCGCTTCCTCGGCGCCCGGCAGGTGGCAGGAGTGGCCGGCGGCGGCGGCTGGCGGCGCGGCCGGCGCGGCGCCCGGCAGGGCCAGCGCCAGGGCGGCCAGGATGGCGCGGAGGGACAGAGTGGGCACGGCGGCGCCTTTCCTTTTAAGCAAGAGTAAGGGCAATATACGCCCGGCAATGTCTCCAAGGCAACAGCTGACGGCGCCGCTGTCGCATCGGCACAGCGGGCTTGACCTGGCAGGCCCACTTCCGCTAGAATCGTGGGCTTTCCGTTCGCTCAGGAAAAGCAAACAAGAAGGCTGCGTCCGCTGCATCAGAGGGCGGAACCACCATTTGAGCGTGATACAAATCTTCAATTAGGAAGTCAAACATGAAAACTTTTTCCGCTAAGGGCCATGAAGTCCAGCGCGACTGGTTCGTGATTGACGCGACGGACAAAGTCCTCGGACGTGTTGCCAGCGAAGTGGCACGCCGACTGCGCGGCAAGCATAAGCCAGAATTTACTCCTCACGTTGACACCGGCGACTTCATCGTTGTCGTGAACGCAGGCAAACTGCGCGTGACCGGCACCAAAGCCACCGAGAAGACCTACTACCGTCACTCGGGCTATCCAGGCGGCATCTACGAGACCAACTTCCTGAAAATGCAACAGCGTTTCCCAGGCCGTGCTCTGGAAAAAGCCGTCAAAGGCATGCTGCCAAAAGGCCCACTGGGCTACGCAATGATCAAGAAGCTGAAAGTGTACGCCGAAGGTTCGCACCCGCACGCTGCCCAGCAACCTAAAGCACTCGAATTCTAAGGAACTGACATGATCGGTAACTACAACTACGGCACCGGCCGTCGCAAGAGTGCAGTGGCTCGCGTGTTCATCAAGGTCGGCACCGGCCAGATCATCGTGAACGGCAAGCCAGCCGCGGAATACTTCTCCCGTGAAACCGGCCTGATGGTGATCCGTCAGCCGCTGGAACTGACCGGCAACGTCGAGCGTTTCGACATCAAAGTCAACGTGCACGGCGGCGGCGAGTCCGGCCAGGCAGGTGCAGTGCGCCACGGCATCACCCGCGCCCTGATCGACTACGATGCAGGCCTGAAGGGCGATCTGGCCCGCGCCGGCTTCGTCACCCGCGATGCGCGTGAAGTCGAACGTAAAAAAGTTGGTCTGCGCAAAGCACGTCGCGCAAAACAATTCTCGAAGCGTTAATTTGCTTCCGCCGCGTCCGGCTTGCGCCGGGCGCTGCCCGAAAAGCCGCAGGCCCTGCCTGCGGCTTTTTTGCTTTTGGGCTAAGGTAAACGGCTCCTGGCACGGCCTGATACAATCGCATTTCCCTCCCTTTTTACTATGCAAGGATAGAACATGATCAAAGTTGGCATCGTCGGCGGCACCGGTTACACCGGAGTGGAACTGCTGCGATTGTTGGCCCTCCACCCCGAAGTCGAACTGACCGCGATCACCTCGCGCAAGGAAGACGGTTTGCCGGTGGCCGATCTGTATCCCTCCCTGCGCGGCCGCGTCAACCTGGCGTTCTCGGCGCCGGACAAGGCCGACCTGAGCCAGTGCGACGTGGTGTTCTTCGCCACCCCGCACGGCGTGGCCATGGCCCAGGCGCCGGCCCTGCTGGCGGCCGGCGTCAAGGTGATCGACCTGGCGGCCGATTTCCGCATCAAGGACCGCGCCGTGTTCGAAAGCACCTACAAGATCGAGCACACCGCGCCGGCGCTGCTGGAGCAGGCGGTCTACGGCCTGCCCGAGCTGAACCGCGACGCCATCGCCGCCGCCCAGCTGATCGCCAATCCCGGCTGCTACCCGACCACCATGCAGCTGGGCTTCGTGCCCCTGCTGAAAGCCGGCTGGATCGATGCCAGCCACCTGATCGCCGACTGCAAATCGGGCGTCTCGGGCGCCGGCCGCAAGGCCGAAATCGGCATCCTGTTCTCGGAATCCTCGGACAACTTCAAGGCCTATGGCGTGGGCGGCCACCGCCACACGCCGGAAACGGCGGCCCAGTTGCAGCGCTACACCGAGCAACAGGTCGGCCTGATCTTCACGCCCCACCTGGTGCCGATGATCCGCGGCATGCACTCGACCCTGTACGCGCGCCTGACGCGCGAGGTCAGCAATGAAGAATTGCAGCAACTGTTCGAAGACGCCTACCGCGGCCAGCCGTTCGTCGACGTGCTGCCCTTCGGTGCGCACCCGGAAACGCGCAGCACGCGCGGCGCCAATGTGCTGCGCTTGGCGCTGCACCGCCACGGTGACACCGTGATCATCCTGGTTGTTCAGGACAACCTGGTCAAGGGCGCATCGGGCCAGGCCGTGCAGTGCATGAACCTGATGTTCGGCCTGGAAGAAGGTCTGGGCTTGCAGACGATTGCCCTGATGCCTTGAAGTGAGGCTTAGAGGCCGCAGATTCTTGAGGGAAGTTGCGGAAATGTGGTCCGGCGCAGCAGGCCGGGCCGCAACAGACTATAATTGGCTAACGATTTTTGTAGGAGTAACCCATGAGTGCAGTAGCCGAAGCCCAAGACGTCATCCCGTCGCCCATCATCTTCACCGACGCCGCCGCCGAAAAAGTGGCGCAGCTGATCGAAGAAGAAGGCAATCCGGACTTGAAACTGCGCGTATTCGTGCAAGGGGGCGGCTGTTCCGGCTTCCAGTACGGCTTCACCTTCGACGAGATCGTGAATGAAGACGACACCACGATGGTCAAGAACGGCGTGCAATTGCTGATCGACTCGATGAGCTACCAATACCTGGTGGGCGCCGAGATCGACTACAAGGACGACCTCGAAGGCGCCCAGTTCGTCATCAAGAATCCGGGCGCCAGCTCGACCTGCGGCTGCGGTTCCTCGTTCTCCGTCTAAGACGGCCAGCCTTGCCCACAACGGCGGACAGCGCAAGCTGCTCCGCCGTTTTGTTTTGCGCGGCGCCGTTTAGCGCGGGTAGTGGGCGCCGAGGATGCGTTCGCCCTGGGCGCCGGTGACGGCGGGCAGGTTGCCGGGCTGGCGTTCCTGGCAGCGCCAGGCGAGCCAGGCGAAGGCGAGCGCTTCGACGTGCTGCGGCGGGATGCCGAGCGCGTCGGTGGTGGCGAGCGCGGTGCCGGCGCCCAGGGTCGCTTGCAGCGCGGCCAGCAGCTGGGCGTTGTGGGCGCCGCCGCCGCAGACATAGACGGCCTCGGCGGCCGGCGCGGCGCGGCCGATGGCGTCGGCCAGGGTCTGCGCCGTGTACTGCGTCAGGGTGTGCATCACGTCCTGCGGCGCGGCGCCGGGGAAGGCGGCCAGGTGGGCGTCGAGCCAGGCCAGGTGGAACAGGTCGCGGCCCGTGCTTTTGGGGGCGGGCAGGGCCAGGTAGGGTTCGGCCAGCAGGGCGGCGAGCAGGCCGGACAGCAGCTGGCCGCCGGCGGCCCAGGCGCCGTTGGCGTCATAGGGCTGGCCCTGGTGGCGCTGGATCCAGCCATCCAGCAGGACGTTGCCGGGGCCGGTGTCGAAGCCGCCGACCCGGCCGTCGCCGTGCAGCACCGAGATATTGGCGATGCCGCCGATATTGGCGACGACGCGGGTCTTGCCCGGGGCGCCAAAGACGCTGTGGTGGAAGGCCGGCACCAGGGGCGCGCCCTGGCCGCCGGCGGCCACGTCGCGGCTGCGGAAATCGGCGATGACGTCGATGCCGCACAGCTCGGCCAACAGGGCCGGGTTGTTGCTCTGGCGCGTATAGCCCAGTTCGGGCCGGTGGCGGATGGTCTGGCCGTGGGCGCCGACGGCGCGCACATCGGCTGCCTTGATGTCGGCCACGCCGAGCAGGCGGGTGACGCAGTCGGCGTAGTGGATGGCGAGCTGGTTGGCGGCCAGCGCCTCGCGTTCGATTTCATTGGTGCCGGGCGTCTGCAGGGCCAGCAGTTCGGCGCGCAGGGCGGGCGCGAACGGGACGTGGGCGGCGGCCATGGTGCGCGTGGCGCCGGCCCAGAAGTCGACCAGCACGCCGTCCACGCCGTCCAGGCTGGTGCCCGACATTAATCCGATAAACAGGCTCATCTTGGCTCTCTTGCAGTATTGTCGTGCCGGCTATTGTCGCCCGATCCGGGCGCGGCTGCAAACGCAGAGCGGAGGGCCAAAGAAAACGGCGCCGCGAGGGCGCCGTTCGGACGGGATGGGGCAGCCTTATTTGGCGGCCACCCTGCTCGTGCCGCCGCCGCCGTTCGGGCGCAGCAGGGCGAAGCGGTGCATCATGTCGGACGAGACGGTGCGGAAGCGCGCCAGCTCGGCCGTCGTCAGCGGCGCCTGGGCCGTGATATTCAGCTTGGTCGGATCCTGGGCCTGGCCGCCGACGCGGAACTCATAGTGCAGGTGGGCGCCGGTGGACCAGCCGGTGGAACCGACATAGCCGATCACATCGCCCTGGCTGACCTTGCTGCCCTTGCGCAGATTGCTCGAGAAGCGGCTCATGTGGGCGTAGGCGGTGCTGTAATTGCTCCAGTGCTTGACCACCACCAGATTGCCGTAGCCGCCCTGCACGCCCTGGAAGTCGATCACGCCATCGCCGGAAGCGCGGATCGGCGTGCCTTGCGCGGCGGCGAAATCGATGCCCTTGTGCTGTTTCCAGTTGCCCGACAGCGGATGCACGCGCATCGAGAAGCCGGACGAAATGCGCGAGAATTCCAGCGGCGATTTGAGGAAGGCTTTTTTCAAGGCCTTGCCGTCGAAGCTGTAGTAACCGCCGCCTTGCTTGCTGGCCGGGTCCTCGAACCAGACCGACTGGTAGGTCACGCCGCGGTTGGTGAATTCACCGGCCAGGATGCGGCCGGCGCGCACGAATTCGCCATCCTGCCAGAAGGTCTCGTAGACCACGTTGAAGCGGTCGCCGCGTTTCAGGTCGGAGCGGAAGTCGATGCTGGTGGAGAACATCTCTACGATCTGCTGCACCACGGAGTCGGGCAGCTTGCTGCCGTCGGCGCTGGAGTCGGTGGCGGCGAACAGGGTGGAAGTGATTTCGCGCGCATGCATTTCGACGCGGCGTTCGAGCTTGGCCGCCACTTCCTCGGCCGTGAAGCTGTCGCCCTTGCGCACGATGGAGAGATTCTTGACCGGAACATCCTTGCCGTCGACCACGGTGGCGCGCAGCCACAGCAAATTGCCTTCCTCGTCGGTTTGCGCCTGCACGCGCTTGCCGGTTTTCAGCTGCATGACGCCACGGGCAACCTTGTCTTTCTTGATAAAGTTTTCCGCTGCGCTGTCTTCGACGCCAAGGCGGCGCAGCAGGGTGGCGAGGGTGTCGCCGGCGCGGATTTTTTCTTCGTGGACGTACTGCTGATTCGGCTGCTGCTGTTCCAGCGCAGCGATCTGGGTGCTGAGGTTGGGGAGCTGGAGGTCCTGGGCGATGGATTTTACTGGCAGGTCGGACGCGTCGGGGGCGAGCGGAGCCACGCCGGCCGCACCGAAAGCGCACACCGCCAGAAACAGGGCGGAAGCGCTGACGATACGCGCCTTGCGCGTCGAGCCTAGCAGATTGAACAAGCCGGAGCTTGTGAACTTGTTTATAGGGTTCATGCAATCAGTTAAAATTTGCCGCTTGAACTTTATGGATTCTTGCTCTTTTGTTCTAACTTATTGATTTGTCTCGTTTTCATCGGGCAATATTGATGGGATCGGGCATTATAACAAAGTCCTGAGCCGTGCCAACAATTTGAGAGAATTTAGCGAAATATGGATATAACCTCCTCCGCGACCGCCAAGGCGAGCGCCCCCCAACTGCCCCTGAGCGAGCGTGTGCAGGAAGCGCTGGCGATCGCCAAGCGCGGCGTCGACGAGCTGCTGATCGAAAGCGAATTCGCGCAAAAGCTGGCGCGTTCCGAACAGACGGGCGTGCCGCTGCGCATCAAGCTGGGCCTGGACCCGACGGCGCCGGACTTGCACCTGGGCCACACCGTGGTGCTCAACAAGATGCGCCAGCTGCAAAACCTGGGCCACCAGGTGATCTTCCTGATCGGCGACTTCACTTCGATGATCGGCGACCCGTCCGGCCGCAACGTCACGCGCCCGCCGCTGACGCGCGAACAGATCGAACTGAACGCTCAGACCTATTTCAAGCAGGCCTCGCTGGTGCTCGACCCGGCGAAAACGGAAATCCGCTACAACTCCGAGTGGTGCGATCCGCTGGGCGCGCGCGGCATGATCCAGCTCGCCTCGCGCTACACCGTGGCGCGCATGATGGAGCGCGACGATTTCAGCAAGCGCTTCAAGAATGGGACGCCGATTTCGGTCCACGAGTTCCTCTACCCGCTGATGCAGGGCTACGACTCGGTGGCCCTGAAGTCCGACCTGGAGCTGGGCGGCACCGACCAGAAATTCAATCTGCTGGTGGGCCGCGAGCTGCAGAAGGACTGGGGCCAGGAGCCGCAGTGCATCCTCACCATGCCCCTGCTGGAAGGCCTGGATGGCGTGGAAAAGATGTCCAAGTCCAAGAACAATTACATCGGCATCACGGAACCGGCCAACACCATGTTCGCCAAGGTGATGAGCATTTCCGACGTGATGATGTGGCGCTACTACGAGCTGCTGTCCTGGCGCTCGATCGCCGACATCGCCGCGCTGAAGGCCGAAATCGAAGGCGGCAAGAACCCGCGCGACGCCAAGGTGGCGATCGCCCAGGAAATCGTGGCGCGCTTCCACTCGCAGCAGGCGGCCGAGGATGCGCTGGCCGACTTCGTCAACCGTTCCAAAGGCGGCATCCCGGACGACGTGCCGGAAGTGAGCCTGAGCGGCGCCCCGGCCGGCCTGGCCCAGCTGCTGAAACAAGCCAATCTGTGCGCCTCGACCTCGGAAGCCATGCGCATGATCGAGCAGGGTGGGGTGCGCATCGACAGCACCGTGGTCAGCGACAAGGGCTTGAAAGTCGAAGCCGGCACCTTCGTGCTGCAAGTGGGCAAGCGCAAGTTCGCGCGCGTGACCCTGACGGCATGATCGCCCTGCTGCAGCGAGTCACCCAGGCCAAGGTGGTGGTCGATGGCGCCGTGATCGGCGCCATCGACGCCGGCCTGATGGTGCTGGTGTGCGCCGAGCGCGGCGACACGGAGAAGGAGGCGGACGCCCTGCTGCACAAGCTGCTGGGCTACCGCGTCTTCGCCGACGAGGCGGGCAAGATGAACCGCAGCGTGACGGACACCGGCGGCGGCCTGCTGCTGGTGCCACAGTTCACGCTGGCGGCCGACACCAAGTCCGGCACGCGGCCTTCGTTCACCCCGGCCGCCGCGCCGGAAGACGGGCGCCGCCTGTTCGAGCATTTCGTGCGCCAGGCGCGCGCAAAGCATCCTATTGTGGAGACGGGGCAGTTCGGCGCCGATATGCAGGTGTCGCTGACCAATGACGGCCCGGTCACGTTCTGGCTGCAAACCAGTGCTAAATAAACGGAGGGCGCCATGAAACTCTGGAGCGAATCGTTCAAGGATGGCGATCCCATCCCCGGCGAGTTTGCCTTTGCGGTGGCGGACCCGGCGCAGCATGCGCGCCTGTCCAGCAACCTCAACCCGCACCTGGCCTGGGACGAGGTGCCGCCCGGCACCGCCTCGCTGGCCCTGTTCTGCATCGACGGCGACGCGCCGCAGGATGGCAGCGACGTCAATCGCGACGACCTGGTGCTGCCGGTGGAAGTGCCGCGCGGCGACTTTTTCCACTGGACTCTGATCGATATCCCGCCCGGCGTGACGGCGCTGGCTGCCGGCCAGTTTTCCAGCGGCGTGACGGCGCAGGGCAAGCCTGGCCCGGCCATCGCCGACGGCGGCCAGCCCTGGCGCCAGGGCTTGAACGACTACACCGCCTGGTTCGCCGCCGACGCCGCGATGGCGGGCGACTACTATGGCTATGACGGCCCCTGTCCGCCATGGAACGATATGCGCGTGCACCATTATGTTTTCCGCCTGTACGCCCTGGATATTCCGCGCCTGGAGCTGGAAGGACGCTTCGCCGGCCCCGACGCGCTGCGCGCCATGCACGGCCATATCCTCGATGAAGCCCAATGGATCGGCACTTACACCCTGTATTCGGCCTTGGCCAAGAAATAATGTCTACTGAAATTCTGTTGATCCGCCATGGCGAGACGGCGTGGAACGCCGTGCGCCGCCTGCAAGGCCATATCGATATTGCCCTCAACGAAGCCGGCCTGCGCCAGGCCGGCGCGCTGGCGCAGGCCCTGGCCGGCGAGCCGCTGGCCGCCATCGTCGCCAGCGACCTGCAGCGCGCGCTGCAGACGGCCGAGGCGGTGGCCGCCAGCCACCACTTGCCGGTGCATGCCGACCCGGCCCTGCGCGAGCGCGGCTACGGCGCTTTCGAGGGCATGTTGTATACCGAGATCGAAGCGGCCTATCCGGCCGACTTTGCGGCTTGGCAGGCGCGCGAGGTGGATGCCTGCATGCCGGCCGGCGAGCGCCTGGCCGAGAGTTTCCGCCAGTTTTACGCGCGCAGCACGGCCGCCATCGCCCACTGGGCGGTGCGTTATCCGGGCCAGCGCATCGCCGTGGTGGCCCATGGCGGCGTGCTGGAGTGCGCTTACCGCGCCGCCACCGGCATGGCGCTGGACCGGCCGCGCGATTTCCAGATCAAGAACGCCAGCGTCAACCGTTTTGTCTGGGACGGCGCCCAGCTGCGCCTGGCGCAGTGGGGCGACACCAGCCACCTGGCTGCACTGGCGCTCGACGATGTAATTTGAACGTACGTGCTTATTATTTCCGCAAGAAAATGTTGTGTCATAACGCCTAAGCTGCACACTTGCCGTTTTCATACAAAATAGTGCTTATAAATTGAGCAGGGGATCGGGTAAAATACTCGGTTTCCCAATCTATCTTTCTGTGAATCAAGTGCAAATCGGACCCCATCAGCTGCGCAACAACGTCTTTGTCGCCCCCATGGCGGGCGTCACGGACCGTCCCTTCCGCCAATTGTGCAAGGAGCTGGGCGCGGGCTATGCGGTGTCCGAGATGGCGGCCTCGAATCCGCGCCTGTGGGCCAGCGAAAAGAGTGCGCGCCGCACCGACCACGCCGGGGAGATGGAACCGAAGGCGGTGCAGATCGCCGGCGCCGACCCGCAGGACCTGGCCGACTGCGCCAAGTTCAATGTCGACCGCGGCGCCCAGATCATCGACATCAATATGGGTTGTCCGGTGAAAAAGGTGTGCAATAACTGGTGCGGTTCGGCCCTGTTGCAGCATGAAGACCTGGTCGAACGCATCCTGCACGCCGTGGTGGGCGCGGTCGACGTGCCCGTCACCCTGAAATTCCGCACCGGCTGGAACCGGGAAAACAAGAATGCCCTGAACATCGCCCGCATTGCCGAGCAGGCCGGCATCCAGATGCTGACCCTGCACGGCCGCACGCGCGCCGACGGCTACACGGGCGATGCCGAGTATGACACCATCGCCGCCGTCAAAACGGCGGTGAAGATTCCGGTGGTGGCCAATGGCGACATCACGACGCCGGAAAAAGCCCGTTACGTGCTGGATAAGACCGGCGCCGACGCCGTGATGATCGGCCGCGCGGCCCAGGGCCGGCCCTGGATTTTCCGCGAGATCGCGCATTTCCTGGCCACCGGCACGCATCTGCCGCCGCCGCTGGTGGCCGAGGTGCGCCAGCTGATGAGCGAGCACTTGCAGGCACATTACGCCTTCTACGGCGACTTCCTCGGCGTGCGCACGGCGCGCAAGCATATCGGTTGGTATGTGCGCGACCTGGCCGGCGGCGAAGATTTCCGTCAAGAAATGAATAAGCTGGAATCGACAACGGAGCAGCTGCGCGCCGTCGATCAGTTCTTTGAATCCCAATGGAAGTATGGCGAGCGGTTACAATACCGCCTCGCCGAAGAAATGCTGGCCGCTTAAGCGCTGCCAGCGTGGCAAAACATTAGCAGAAACGAAATAAGAATATGAGCAAAGAAAGTATCCAGGAAGTCGTCCAGAAGAGCCTTGAAGACTATTTCAATGACCTGGGCGAGCAGCAGGCCTCGAATATCTACGATATGGTCGTGCTGACGGTCGAGAAGCCCATCCTCGAAGTGGTGATGACGCGCGCGGACGGCAACCAGTCGCATGCCGCCCAGATGCTCGGCATTAATCGCAATACTTTGCGAAAGAAATTACAGGAACACGGCCTGCTGTAAACAAGGTCCGACGTCCGGCTCCGCGAGTGGCTGTGACCGGCCGCTATGGCGGCCGGTGGGTGTGTTCAACCAGAATATTCAACAACCTGTCCCACAGCCATGATTAAACAAGCTCTCATCTCCGTTTCCGACAAAACCGGCGTACTCGATTTCGCGCGCGCCCTGTCGGCGATGGGCGTCAACATCCTGTCCACCGGCGGCACGGCCAAACTGCTGGCCGATAACGGCGTCGCCGTGACCGAGGTGGCCGACTACACCGGCTTCCCGGAAATGCTGGACGGCCGCGTCAAGACGCTGCATCCGAAAGTCCATGGCGGCATCCTGGCCCGCCGCGACTTGCCCGAGCACGTGTCCAAGCTGGAAGAGCACAGCATTCCGACCATCGATATGGTGGTGGTGAACCTGTACCCCTTCCAGGCCACGGTGGCCAAGGAGGAATGCACGCTGGACGAAGCCATCGAGAACATCGATATCGGCGGTCCGGCCATGCTGCGTTCGGCGGCCAAGAACCACAAGGACGTGGTGGTGATCTGCGATCCAGCCGACTACGGCCATGTGCTGGCGGAGATGAAGACTACCGACAACGCCCCCGGTTATGTGAGCTATGAAACCCGCTTCATGCTGGCCAAGAAGGTGTACGCCCACACCGCCCAGTACGACGGCGCCATCACCAATTACCTGAGCAGCCTGGGCCCGGACCGTTCCCACGCCACCCGTGGCGCTTACCCGCAGACCCTGAACGTGCACTTCGAAAAAGTGCAGGATATGCGCTACGGCGAAAACCCGCACCAGAGCGCCGCTTTCTACCGCGATCTGAACCCGGTGGCCGGCGCGCTGGCGAACTACCGCCAGCTGCAGGGTAAGGAACTGTCCTTCAATAACATCGCCGACGCCGACGCCGCATGGGAATGCGTGAAGAGCCTGGGCGGCTTCGACCAGGCCGCGGCCTGCGTCATCATCAAACACGCCAATCCTTGCGGCGTGGCCCTGGGCGCGAACGCGGTGGACGCTTACAAGCGCGCGCTGCAGACCGACCCGACGTCGGCCTTCGGCGGCATCATCGCCTTCAACACCGTGGTCGATGGCGCGGCGGCGACCGAGCTGGCCAAACTGTTCGTGGAAGTGCTGATCGCGCCGTCCTTCACGGCCGAAGCGCTGCAGATCCTGTCGGCCAAGCAGAACGTGCGCCTGCTGGAAATCCCGCTGGGCGAGGGCGTCAACCCGCTCGACCTGAAACGCGTGGGCGGCGGCCTGCTGGTGCAGTCGGCTGATTCGAAAAACGTGTTGCTGGCCGACCTGAAAGTCGTGACCAAGCTGCAGCCTACCCAGCAGCAGCTGCAGGACCTGATGTTCGCCTGGCGCGTGGCCAAGTACGTGAAGTCGAACGCCATCGTCTTCTGCGCCAACAATATGACCCTGGGCGTGGGCGCCGGCCAGATGAGCCGCATCGACTCCGCGCGCATCGCCTCGATCAAGGCGCAGAACGCCGGCCTGTCGCTGGCCGGTTCGGTGGTGGCATCGGACGCCTTCTTCCCCTTCCGCGACGGCCTCGATGTGGTGGTCGATGCGGGCGCGACCTGCGTCATCCATCCGGGCGGCTCCATGCGCGACCAGGAAGTGATCGACGCCGCCGACGAGCGCGGCGTGGTGATGGTCTACACCGGCACCCGCCACTTCCGCCACTGATCCGCGCGACACTGCGCTGACAATGCGGTAAACAAAAGCGCCCGCTGCTAGCGGGCGCTTTCTTTCGTGGCATATAATCTGGCGATGATAATTCTCGGCATCGACCCCGGCTTGCGCACCACCGGCTTTGGCGTCATTCAAAAGCAGGGCAGCAAGCTGCGCTACATCGCTTCCGGCACCATCAAGAGCGGCGAGGGCGATTTGCCGACGCGTCTTAAAGTCATCTTGGACGGCGTGTCCCAGGTGGCCGCCACCTACCGGCCCGACTGCGCGGCCATCGAACAAGTCTTCGTCAACGTCAATCCGCAATCGACCCTGCTGCTGGGGCAGGCGCGCGGTGCGGCCATCTGCGCCCTGGTCAGCCATACGCTCAGCGTGGCCGAATATTCGCCGACCCAGGTCAAGCAGGCGGTGGTCGGCACCGGCCGTGCCGCCAAGCCGCAGGTGCAGGATATGGTAGCGCGCCTGCTGGCGCTGCCCGGCCTGCCCGGTACCGATGCGGCCGACGCTTTAGGTGTAGCGATCTGCCACGCGCACAGCCAGGCGACGCTGGCGCTGGTGGGCAGCATGGCTGCCGCCCGCCTGGCAGAAGCGACCGCCAAGACGCCGGCGCGCAAAACGGCGCGCGGCGCGAAGGCGCAGCAGGGTGCAAGCGCGGCGCCGGCAGGCCAGGCGGAAGCGGTCGCGCTGCCTGCGGACGGGCGCAGCGCGCCGGCCAAGGCCGTGCTGGCGGGCTTGCGCATGCGGCGCGGACGCCTGGTCGGCTAAACTCTCTTTTTTATCCAAGGTACTCAAATAATGATCGGACGACTCTCCGGGGTTCTGCTTGAAAAAAATCCGCCGCAACTGCTGGTTGACGTGCAGGGCGTGGGTTATGAAGTCGATGTGCCGATGAGCACCTTCTACAACCTGCCTGGCGTGGGCGAGCGCGTGGTGCTGTTCACGCACCAGGCCATCCGCGAGGACGCCCACCTGCTGTTCGGCTTCGGCAATGCCGAGGAGCGCGCCGTGTTCCGCCAACTCATCAAGATCAGCGGCGTGGGCGCGCGCACCGCGCTGTCCATCCTGTCCGGCATGTCGATCGCCGACCTGGCCCAGGCCGTGACCTTGCAGGAAGCGGGCCGTCTGATCAAGGTGCCCGGCATCGGCAAGAAGACCGCCGAGCGCCTGCTGCTCGAATTGAAGGGCAAGCTGGGCGCCGACATCGGCGCGGGTGGCGCGCATGCGGTGCCCGATTCGCAGAGCGACATCCTGAACGCGCTGCTCGCTTTGGGGTATTCTGACAAGGAAGCGCTGCAGGCGCTGAAGACGGTGCCGGCCGGGTCCTCCGTTTCGGACGGCATCAAGCAGGCGCTGAAAGCGCTGTCCAAGGGTTAAGGCATCATGAGCATCCAGACCGACGATTTCACGCCCCAGCGCATCATCGATGCCGCGCCATCCTCGCCCAACGAGGAAGCCATCGAACGCGCGCTGCGGCCCAAGCACCTCGATGAATACGTCGGGCAGAGCAAGATCCGCGACCAGCTGGAAATCTTCATCACCGCCGCGCGCAAGCGCAGCGAGGCGCTCGACCACACCTTGCTGTTCGGGCCTCCGGGCCTGGGCAAGACCACGCTGGCCAATATCATCGCGCGCGAGATGGGTGTGAATCTGCGCCAGACTTCGGGGCCGGTGCTGGAGCGTCCCGGCGACCTGGCCGCGATCCTGACCAATCTGGAAGCGAACGATGTGCTCTTCATCGACGAGATCCACCGCCTGTCGCCGGTGGTCGAAGAGATCCTGTACCCGGCGCTGGAAGACTACCAGATCGATATCATGATCGGTGAAGGCCCGGCGGCGCGCTCGGTCAAGCTCGACCTGCAACCGTTCACCCTGGTGGGCGCCACTACGCGCGCCGGCATGCTGACCAATCCCTTGCGTGACCGCTTCGGCATCGTGGCGCGGCTGGAGTTCTACACCGTGCCCGAACTGGCCAAGATCGTCACGCGCAGCGCGGCCCTGCTGAAAGCGAATATCGACGCCGACGGCGCCGTTGAAATCGCCCGCCGTGCGCGCGGCACGCCGCGTATCGCCAACCGCCTGCTGCGCCGCGTGCGCGACTACGCGGAGGTGAAGAGCAATGGCGATATCACCAAGGAGCTGGCCGATGCCGCGCTGGTGATGCTTGACGTCGACCACGTCGGTTTCGACGTGATGGACCGCAAGCTGCTCGAAGCGGTGCTGTACAAATTCGGCGGCGGCCCGGTCGGCATCGGCAATCTTGCCGCCGCCATCGGCGAGGCGGCTGATACCATCGAGGATGTGCTGGAGCCTTATCTGATCCAGCAAGGCTTCCTGCAGCGCACCCCGCGCGGCCGTGTCGCCACTGCCGCCGCCTATATGCATTTCGGCGTGACGCCCCCGCGCACCAATCCGACCGGGGATCTGTGGGATAACTGAAGGCGAAGCGTTTCATACCTTCTAGAAGCAACAAAGCCGCCCATGAGGCGGCTTTGTATTTAGCGGCGAACTTGGCGGCGGCGTGCAATTAGGCCCACTCCAGCCAGTCCTGCCAACAACATGAGATAACCCCTTGGCTCAGGCACCGGAGTGATAGAGACCAGTTCAACGGAGGAGAACTGCCCTCTTACCTTCAAAATCCGCCTAGAGGTGCCGGAATAATCAGAAAAAACGTAGTAAAAATCATACGGATCATAATTGATTTTATCTAAAGGTATGGTTGCAGGCAGAGCAGTGTCAGAGAAAATGTCACCGCTCCC
Organism: Massilia sp. NR 4-1; assembly: GCF_001191005.1. Lineage (NCBI taxonomy): Bacteria > Pseudomonadati > Pseudomonadota > Betaproteobacteria > Burkholderiales > Oxalobacteraceae > Massilia > Massilia sp. NR 4-1. Next base: position 3,581,825 of record NZ_CP012201.1, on the reverse strand, counting down.
CGAGAAACTAAGCTTAACGAAGTTATGTATTGAGTCCTGTAAGGTCGAGTAAATGTATGAGAGAGAGTCATAGGAACCATTTTCGACGTGAATTTCAGGCACCAAAAAACTGTCATTGTTAAAATGAAAATTTAATTTGGTCTTATCAAAAGTGAAGTTCAGCGTGTTTGCTGCGAATGAATCACTGTAAATGGTAGAAACTTGCCCGTTTTTCGGCTCGGGTTGCGAGCTGGCCCTGCGAGTTGTCGTGTCATATGTGAAACTGCCTTTGACGGCGTTGCCCAAAGAAAGGTTTTCGCCTCTTACTACGGCGTTGCTTACCGGCATCGGATTGCTGAGGCTATTGGTGTACTCGGTCAGCGTTTCAATCTTCGCCGTAAAATTGTATGTGACGATATCTGCTTTGGCAGGCAAAGCAATCATGATGCTGCACAGGACAGTGGCAAGTAGAGTTTTCATTGCGGAAGTAATAGTAATTTCGTTTATTGTATCATGAGCAATTAAATTTCCTTAAATGCAGGAAAGGTGGCTGTATCGCCAGACCCACCCTGTCATGCCCATACCACGCCAGCTTGTCCCAGGCGAATATCCCTTGCTTCCTGTTATAAACCCGAGAAAAATAGGGTATAGCCCTGGCAATCATCTTGCCGGCCACCCCTGCGGGGAACCCATGCCTTACCACGCATCGCGGAACCTGTTTTGGAAGCTGTTCCTGCCCATCGGCGTTGTTCTGTTGCTGAGCGCGCTGGCGGCTGCGCTATTCCTGCCGGTGGCTATCGAGCGCAACGCGCAGCAGGATGCGGTTGATGCGGCTCAGAGCACGGTGCGCCAGTTCCTCATCCTGCGTCGCTATTACACCGAGAATGTGGCGGCCAAGGTGCTGGCACAGTCCGATCTGAAAGTCTCGTTCGATCATCGCGGCGACGATAAAACCATCCCGCTGCCGGCCACCATGGTGCATGACCTGAGCCTGCTTTTGCAGGACAGCGGCACCAGCTTGAAACTCTACAGTCCTTATCCTTTCCCCAACCGTGCCGGGCGCGAACTCGATAGTTTCGGCCAGGAGGCGTGGAACTTTCTGAAGGCGAATCCTGACGCGGCTTTCGTGCGCACCGATCTGCTGCAGGGCAAGCGCACCGTGCGCGTGGCCCTGGCCGACCGCATGAGCGCCCAGGCTTGCGTGGCTTGCCACAACAGCCTGCCCAGCAGCCCGAAGAAAGATTGGAAGCTGGGCGATGTGCGCGGCGTGCTGGAAGTGCAGTCCAGCCGCGAGGTGGCGAGCGCCGCCCGCGTTGTGACGATGACCTTGGCGACGCTGGGTGCGATCATGCTGCTGATCGCCATCTTCCTGCGCGTTTTCTATCAGCGCAATATCGCCCGTCCGCTGCACGCGGCGCTCGACTCGGCGCGTTCGCTGACGGCTTCCAGCTCCGAGCAGGTGGCGGCGGTGCAGGCGATTGCGGCCGGCGATCTGGATGCGACGCTGACGCCGACCGTGCTGCCGGTGATCCCGCGCGAAGCCCTGAGCCATGACGAGGCGGGCGAGGTGCTGCAATCGGTGCTGGATATGGCGGCCGTGCAGCGTTCCTTCGATCAGGCTTTCGCCAGCATGACGGAAGCGCTGCGCGCCAGCCGCGCCGCCGGCCAGGCGCGCGACTGGCTGAAGTCGGGCCAGAACGACATCAGCACCTTGCTGCGCGGCGAACCGGAACTGGCGGCGATGGCCGAACGTATTTTGAGCTATCTGGCGCAGCGCCTGGGGGCCAGCGTTGGCATCCTGTATCTGCTGGAAGAGGATAAGCCGCGCATGGAACGCGTGGCCGGCTACGCGCTCGCTGCGGATGGCGCGTATCCGCAAAGCGTGGCGGCGGGCGAAGGCTTGATTGGGCAAGCCATGCGCGAACAGCGTACGCTGTGCGTCAGCGATGTGCCGCCGGACTTTCTGCCGATTGCCTCGGCGCTGGGCAAGGCGCAGCCGGCCAGCCTGCTGGTGGCGCCGCTGCTGCACGGGACGAATCTGGTGGGCGCGATTGAGCTGGGCAGCTTCCGCGCTTTCAGTGCACAGGAGCTGGAGTTCATGGAGATGGTGCGCGAGGCGTTGGCCATCGGCTTTGAAGTGGCGATGGCGCGTGTGCGGCTGCGCCAGCTCTTGAGTAATACCGAGCAGCAGGCCGAGGAGCTGCGTGTGCAGCAGGAGGAACTCCAGCAAAGCAATGAGGAGCTGGAAGAACGCGCCGAGCTGCTGGAGCGCCAGCGCGAGCAGATCCGCGCCAAGAACGCCGATCTGGAAGAGGCGAGCCGCGAGCTTGCCGCACGCGCCGAACAGTTGCAGAAGGTCAGCGCCTACAAGACGGAATTCATGGCGAATATGTCGCACGAGCTGCGCACGCCGCTGAACAGCATGCTGATCCTCGCTTCCATGCTGAAGGAGAACAAGAGCGGCAATCTGGAGGCGCGCCAACTGGAATACATCACGACCATCCACCACGCCGGCAAGGATTTGCTCGATCTGATCAACGATATTCTCGACCTGTCCAAGGTGGAAGCGGGCGCGGTGGAGTTCGAATACTCGGCGGTCTCCCCGCAGCAGTTGTGCGAATCGATGCTGGCCCTGTTCCAGGCGCCGGCCACGCAGAAGGCGCTGGCGTTGACGGCCACGGTGGCGCCGGAGGTGCCGTCCGCGCTGCATCTCGATTCGCAAAGGGTGCAGCAGATCCTGAAAAACCTGCTGTCGAACGCGATCAAGTTCACCAGCAAGGGCGGCGTGGGGCTGAAGATACGCCGCGCCCGCGCCGACGAGAATCCCTTGCCGGGACCGGCCCTGGCTTTCGATGTCAGCGATACCGGCATCGGCGTGGCGGCGGATAAGCATGCGCTGATCTTCGAAGCCTTCAAGCAGGCCGACGGCAGCATCAGCCGTAGTTATGGCGGCACGGGGCTGGGCCTGTCGATCTCCTTGCAGACGGCACGCAAGATGGATGGTGAACTGCTGCTGCGCAGCGAAGAGGGCAAGGGCAGCACCTTCACCCTGTTCCTGCCGCTGGCGCAGGCGGCCGATGCGCCACGCAGTGCGCCGCCTGCGGATATCCTGCCGCCGCTGCCGGACGACCGCGGCCACCTGGCGCCGGGCCAGCACAGCATCCTGATCGTGGAGGACGACCGCGCCTTCGCCGGTGTGCTGATGGACCTGGTGCACCAGCGTGGCTACAGCGCCCTGGTGGCGCACGATGGCGAGAGCGCCTGCGCGCTGGCCAGCCAGCATCTGCCAGGCGGTGTGCTGCTCGATGTGAAGCTGGCGCGCAGCGATGGCTGGGAGGTGATGCGGCGCTTGAAGTCCGAACAGCGCACGCGCCGCATTCCGGTGCATTTCATCTCCGGCGTGGAGCAGGCGCAGCAAGCCTTGCGCATGGGCGCCATCGGTTATATGAGCAAGCCGGTCACGCGCGAGCAGCTGGACCAGGTATTCGATACGCTGGAAACGGCCATGTCCGGCCCGGCGCGCAGCCTGCTGCTGGTGGAGGACAACGCCACCGAAGCGTCCAGCCTGGCGGCGCTGCTATCGGGCCGTGGCGCTGAGGTGGCACAGGCGGCCAGCGGGGCCGAAGCCTTGCAGCGCCTGGGCGGGGAGACATTCGATTGCGTGGTACTGGACCTGGGCCTGCCGGACATGGCGGGTGGTGAACTGCTGTCGCGCCTACGTGCCGATGCGCGCTGGCGCAGCCTGCCGGTCATCATCCACTCGGGCCAGGAATTATCCCGCGAACAACAGCGGGAGTTGAACTGCATAGCCGACAGTGTCATCATCAAGGGAGCGCGCAGTCCGGAAAGGCTGCTGAGCGAAGTAAGCCTGTTCCTGCATGCGGTGGAGCAGCGCCGCGAGGGTGCGGCGGCCGATGAGGACAGGCGTTTGCCGGACAAGGCCGCCCTGGGCGGCAAGACGGTGCTGATCGTCGATGACGATATGCGCAATCTGTTCTCGCTGACAGGTTTGCTCAGCGAGCAAGGCATGCTGGTGCTGGAAGCCGAGAATGGCCGCGAAGGGCTGGACTGCCTGGAGCAGCATGAGGAGGTGGCGGTGGTGCTGATGGATATCATGATGCCGCAGATGGATGGCTATGAGGCCATGCGCGCCATCCGCGCCGACGCCCGCTGGCAGGCCTTGCCCGTGATCGCCATGACGGCCAAGGCCATGCCCGACGACTACCAGAAATGCCTGGAGGCGGGCGCCAGCGACTATCTGGCCAAGCCGCTCGATGTGGAGCAGCTGCTGTCGCTGCTGCGCGTCTGGTGCAGCCGCTGAGGATATGCGATGAGCCAGTCCCTGATCTCGCCGCCGCCGTCCCTTTCCGCCGCCGCGACGCCGCTCTCGGTGCCGGTGCTGCTGGTGGACGACCGCCCCGAGAATCTGCTGGCGATGGAAGCGCTGCTGCAAGGCCTGCCTTATGCGCTGGATGTGACGTGCGCCGGTTCCGGCAACGAGGCGCTGGCGATCAGTCTGAAACGCGATTTTGCGGTGGTGCTGCTGGACGTGCAGATGCCCGATATGGACGGCCTGGAAACGGCCACCCTGCTGCGCGCCAATCCGAAAACGCGCCACCTGCCGATTATTTTTGTCACCGCCGGCCTGCATGATGAGCTGCGCCAGTTCAAGGGCTATGAAACCGGGGCCATCGACTTTCTGATCAAGCCAATCGAGCCGGTGGTCTTGCGCAGCAAGGTGGCGGTGCTGTGCGAGCTGTATGCCAAGTGCCGCGAGCTGGAGGAGCACAAGGCCAGCCTGGAAGCCCGGGTGGACGAGCGCACGCGCAGCCTGAGCGCGCTGGCGGCGCAACTGAGCGAGGAAGTGCAGGCGCGCCGCCTGTCCGAACAGGCCTTGCGCGACAGCGAAGCGCGGCTACGCACCGTGATCGACAGCGCTTGCGAAGCGTTCATCGCCTTCAGCGCCGTGGGCATCATCATCGAATGGAACCAGCGCGCCGAGGAACTGGTGGGCTGGCCGCGCGCCGATGCGCTGGGCCGGCAGGTGCTGGATTTCCTGAACCCGCCGCTGGCCGAGGGAGGGCAAGCTCCGCTTGCCGCGGCGGATGCCAGCGACGATGCCTGCGCACAGGTTGGCGTCGCTGCGCCGGTGCAGGACCTGGAGCAATTGCTGCCGGGCGAGCCGGGCGCCGCCAGCCGCGTGCAGGAGCTGTGCATGTGGCGGCGCGACGGCAGCCATTTCGCCCTCGAACTCAGCGTCTGGCCCATTCCCGAGAGCGAGCCGCCGCTGTACGGCTGCCTGCTGCGCGATATCACTGTGCGCCGTGAGCAGGAGGAAGCGCACCAGCGCACCAGCGCCTCCTTGCAGGCAACCGTGGCGGCGCGCACCGCCCAACTGCGCCAGGCCATGGATCAATTGGTGGATACCGAACGCATGGCGGCGCTGGGCGGCATTGTTGCCGCTGTCGCGCACGACCTGAATACGCCGGTGGGCAATCTGGTGCTGCTCGCCTCCGCCCTGCGCGAACGCATTGCCGCTCTTGCCACCGAGGCGCTGGAAGGGCATCTGACCCGCTCGCGCCTGTGCGAAGCTGTGGCCGACTGCAAGGAAGGCAGCGGTCTGCTGATCCGCAGCGCCGAACGCGCGCAGGAACTGATCGAAAGCTTCAAGAACGTGGCGGTGGACCAGACCAGCCAGAAACGCCGCCAGTTCGACCTGGCCGGCTGCGTGCACGATATCGCCGCCACGCTGGGGCGCATGACGCGCATGGCGAATGTGAAGGTCGAGTTGAAAATCCCGCCCGGCATTGCGCTGGACAGCTATCCGGGCCACCTGGAACAGGTGTTCAACAACCTGATCGTCAACTCCATCGTGCACGGCTTCGATGGCCGCAGCGAAGGCACGATCACCATCGCCGCCTGTGTCGAAGGCGAATCTGTGCGGATCGACTACCGCGATGACGGCGTCGGCATCGCGCCTGAACTGCAGCAGAAAGTGTTCGAAGCGTTCTACTCGACCAAGTTCGGCAAGGGCGGCTCCGGCCTCGGCCTGTTCATCGTGCGCCGCCTGCTGTGCAATGTGCTCAAAGGGGAGGTCAAGCTCGATAGCACACCCGGCGCCGGCGTCCACTTCGCCATCAAGCTCCCCCTCAAAGTCCCCGCCTGAGGCCGCAACGGCTGAGCCCGTGTCCGATTTTGGGGTCTGGCCCCAAAATCGGACACGGGCTCGGCTGTGGGCGGGTTTAGTCCTGGCGCAGCCAGGTTTGCGAGCGGCCGAGCATGGGGACGCCGATGTAGCCGCGCACTTCGAGTTTCTTGCCGCCGTCGGCGAGCTTCAGTTTGCTGCGGTAGACTTTGCCGTTGTCGGGGTCGAGGATTTCGCCGTCGTTGTATTCGCTGCCGTCTTTTTTCAGGCCGCTCATGAAGACCATGCCGACAATGGGCTGGTCCTTGCGCGCGTCCTTGCACTTCTCGCACTTGGGGTTCTGCTCCTCGTCGGCGGCGCGGAACAGTTTCTCGATGCGGCCCTGCAGCACGCCATTGGTCTCGGTGATGCGGATCAGGGCTTTGGGCTTGCCGCTGACGTCATCGATGTTTTTCCACAGACCGACCGGGGAGCTGTCGTCGGCCATGGCGGGCGCGGCGAGCAGGCTGGCGGCAATCAGGGCGGCTTGAATCATGGGGCGCATCGGGAGTCTCCTGTAGCTGGGTTGTTAATATTGTTAATCGATTATGCCATGCGCGGGCGCACCATCAGCCGCGCCGGCCCATCCGGCGTGACGACTTCGCCACAATCGCGGAAGCCGGCGCGCTGGTAGCTGCGGATCGCGCGCCCATTGGCGGGCGTGGGGTCGGCCTGCACCTTGCTCACGGCGGGATCGCTGAACAGCAGGGCGCAGAAGTCGTCGAGCAGGGCGCTGCCCAAGCCCTGGCCGAGCCGTTCGCCATCGGCCAGGAACAGGTCGATGCCGCGCGCGCCGGGATCGGTTTCGTCTTCCCACCAGCCGCCGCCCGAACCCATCACCACATAGGATTGAATGAAGCCGGCCGCTTCGCCGTCGAGCAGGGCGATGTAGCCGAGGGTGTCGGCCTCCTCGCCGGTCAGCTCCATGAAGGTGTCGGACACTTCGACCAGGGTGCCCGGCTCGTCCCACCAGGCGCGGATATGCGGGCGGTTGAGCCAGTCGTGCAGCAGGGGCATGTCGGCGGGATGCAGGCGGCGGAAGGTGAAGCGGGGCATGGGACTCCGGAATGAAAAAAGGCGGCCCGCAGGCCGCCCGGTGTTACGCCATTACGCGGCGGGCAGTTTCGCCAGCTGCTCCTGCATCTTGGCCAGGGTGGCGCCGAAGGCGGCGACGCGTTCCTTCTCCTGCGCGACCACGGCGGCCGGGGCGCGCGCGACGAAGCTTTCGCTCGACAGCTTGCCGCTGGCCTTGGCGATTTCGCCTTCCAGACGGGCGATCTCCTTGGACAGGCGTTCGCGCTCGGCCTTGACGTCGATCTCCACTTTCAGCATCAGCTTGGTGGTGCCGACCACGGAAACGGCGGCCGGGGATTCCGGCAGCGCGTCGACGATCTGCACTTCGGACAACTTGCCCAGCAACTGGACGTATGGCGCGAAGGCGGCCATGCGCTCCTTGTCGGCGCCGGACGCTTCCACGATCAGCGGCACGCGCAGCGACGGCGACAGCTTCATTTCGCCGCGCAGATTGCGGGTGGCATCGGTCAGCGCTTTCAGCTCGCCGATCCAGGCTTCGGCCACTTCGTCGATCTTCTCGGCGTTCGGCAGCGGGTAAGGCTGGGTCATGATGGAGGCGTTGGCGGTGTCGCCCTTGCCGGCCAGCGGGGCCACGGTCTGCCACAGCTGCTCGGTCACGAACGGGATCACCGGATGCGCCAGGCGCAGCACCACTTCCAGCACGCGCAGCAGGGTGTGGCGGGTGGCGCGCTGCTGGCCTTCGGTGCCTTGCTGGACCTGGACTTTCGCCAGTTCCAGATACCAGTCGCAGTACTCGTCCCACACGAATTTATAGATCGTGCTGGCGATATTGTCGAAGCGGTAGTCGGCAAAGCCCTTGGCCACGTCCTGTTCGGCTTTTTGCAGCAGGGAGATGATCCACTTGTCGGCCTGCGACAGGTCGGCCTCGCTGGCCGAGCAGTCCTTGCCTTCGGTGTTCATCAGCACGAAGCGGGTGGCGTTCCACAGCTTGTTGCTGAAGTTGCGGTAGCCTTCGCAGCGGCCCAGGTCGAAGTTGATGTTGCGGCCCAGCGAGGCGTAGCTGGCCATGGTGAAGCGCACGGCGTCGGTGCCGTAGGCGGCGATCCCTTCCGGGAATTCCTTGCGCGTGGCCTTTTCGATCTTCTCGGCCTGCTTGGGATTCATCAGGCCCGCGGTACGCTTGGCCACCAGGGTGTCCACGTCGATGCCGTCGATCAGATCGATCGGGTCCAGGGTATTGCCCTTGGACTTGGACATCTTCTGGCCCTGCGAGTCGCGCACCAGGCCGTGCACGTACACGGTCTCGAACGGCACCTTGCCGGTGAAGTGGCAGGTCATCATGACCATGCGCGCCACCCAGAAGAAGATGATGTCGAAGCCCGTCACCAGCACGGACGATGGCAGGAAGGCTTTCAGGTCAGGGGTTTCTTCCGGCCAGCCCAGGGTCGAGAACGGCACCAGGGCGGAGGAGAACCAGGTGTCGAGCACGTCGGCTTCGCGTTTCAACGGGCCGCTGCTGCCGGCGGCGGCGGCTTTGGCCTGCGCCTCTTCCTCGCTGCGGGCGACGAAGATATTGCCTTGCTCGTCGTACCAGGCCGGGATCTGGTGGCCCCACCACAGCTGGCGCGAGATGCACCAGTCCTGGATGTTGTTGAGCCACTGGTTGTAGGTGTTGCTCCAGTTTTCAGGCACGAACTTGATCTCGCCGCTGGCGACCTTGTCCAGCGCCACTTCGGCGATCGATTTGCCGGGGTAGAACGTGCCTTCCGGCGCCGGCTTGCTCATGGCGACGAACCACTGGTCTGTCAGCATCGGTTCGATGACGACGCCGGTGCGGTCGCCGCGCGGCACCATCAGCTTGTGCGGCTTGACCGCTTCCAGCAGGCCTTGCGCTTCCAGGTCGGCGACGATCTGCTTGCGCGCGGCGAAGCGGTCCAGGCCACGGTAGGCGGCGGGGGCATTGTCGCTGATCTTGGCGTCCAGGGTCAGGATGGACGGCATGTCCAGGTTATGGCGCTGGCCGACGGCGTAGTCGTTGAAGTCGTGGGCCGGCGTGATCTTCACGCAGCCGGTGCCGAATTCCTTGTCCACATAGGAGTCGGCGATGACCGGGATTTCGCGGTCGCACAGCGGCAGCTTGAGCAGCTTGCCTACCAGCGCCTGATAGCGCTCGTCGGTCGGATCGACGGCCACGGCGACGTCGCCCAGCATGGTTTCAGGACGGGTGGTGGCCACGGTCAGGAAGCCGCTGCCATCGGCCAGCGGGTACTTGATATGCCACATGGAGCCGTCTTCTTCCTCCGACACCACTTCCAGGTCGGAGACGGCGGTGCCCAGCACCGGGTCCCAGTTCACCAGGCGCTTGCCGCGGTAGATCAGGCCTTGCTCGTACAGGCGCACGAAGACTTCGGAAACGACTTTCGAGCGCGTCTCGTCCATCGTGAAGTATTCGCGGTTCCAGTCGGGCGAGGTGCCCATGCGGCGCATCTGGCCGGTGATGGTGGAGCCGGATTTTTCCTTCCACTCCCACACTTTTTCGATGAATTTTTCGCGGCCCAGGTCATGGCGCGAGATTTTCTGCGCATCGAGCTGGCGCTCGACGACGATCTGGGTGGCGATGCCGGCGTGGTCGGTGCCGGGAATCCAGGCGGTGTTATGGCCCAGCATGCGGTGGTAGCGCGTCAGACCGTCCATGATGGTCTGGTTGAAGGCGTGGCCCATATGCAGGGTGCCGGTCACATTCGGCGGCGGCAGCTGGATGCTGAAGGAGGGCTTGCTCAGGTCGAGGGAGGCTGCGTAGTAACCGCGCTTTTCCCACTCGCTGCGCCAGAACTGTTCAATGTCGGCAGGCTCGAAAGACTTGGCTAATTCCATGATAGGGGACTGTAATTTTGGCGAAAACGACCATTATAAGGGAATAGCGGCCGTTCCACGGGGGGCGGGATGCGCGGCGGGCCTGCCGCGCATCCCCTGTGCTCAGGGCGTCAGATTGAAATTGATGCCGGTCTGGTTGATGGAACCGATATCGACGGCGGCATTGGTCTTCACCGCATAGCCCACGGCGGTGGCGTCGAGGCGGTATATGCCGCTGCTGGGCGTGGTGGCGGTGGAACTGAAGACCAGCGGCAGGGCGCTGCTGTAGGAGACATACTGGATCGGCGCCACGGGCAGTTTCGCCAGCGTATAACTGCCGTTGAGCAGGTCGGCGGCCTGGTAGCGCAGGGCCACGGCCGGTCCGCCGCTGATGACCTGGCGCGCCGTGACCGTGGCCACCTCGGTCGCGCTGGCCGGCGCCAGGGTGACGGTGCCGCTGATGCTGCCCTGCAGGCTGGGCGGCAGCGTGAGCGGCGCGGCGGAGGTGCTGAGCGCTGTAATCGTGCTGCCTGCCGCCACCGGCACGGCGCCGACCACCCCGGCGGCGCGGTCGTCGGCGGTGATGACCACGTCGTAGTTCCCGGCCGGCAGCCGGGTCAGGGCGAATTCGCCGCTGCTGGCATTGGGTACGGTGGCGGCGATGATGGCGCCGTTCTGTTGCGCCGTAATGGCCACATGGCTGCCCAGCAGGGCACTGCTGACAAAGCCGCCGATGCCGTTCAAGGTGGCCGGCACCACCTTCACGACAGGTTTGAGCGCGTAACTGCCATTGCCCTTGCTGACCACGGATTTGCAGGCGTCGAAGTCGAGCACCAGATCGACGCGCTGGTTGGCGCCGACATCGAAATCGTTGACCAGCTTGATGCCGCTCTGGACGGCGCTGGGCGTGTCCAGCGAGCGCTCAAGCAGCGAGCCGCTGGGCACCACGGTGTTGGCGGTACCGCCGGCGCCGTTGGGATCGAGCACCAGGCGGATTTGCGAGTAGTGGCCGGTGGCCAGCGAAGCCTGGCCCAGCGCTTCCAGCGCGCCGTTGCTCAGGTTGAGCAGATTGATCTTGCGCGCCGGCGTCAGCGTGATGTCGGTCCAGCCGCTATCGGTGTCGCTGGCGATATTGCTGGCGTGGATGCGCACCTTGGTGACGGTGATGTTGACCGCGTCGAAACCGCAGGCCGGGGCGTCGGTCAAGGAAACGGCGACCGTGCCCATGGTGGTCGCGGGCGGCGGCGTGCCGCCATTGCCGCCGCCCCCACCGCCCCCGCCGCCGCCGCAGGATGCCAGCAGGACCAGGGCGGCACTGACGGCCGCGCCAGCGGCCAGACGGGGGAAGAGGCGGCTTGTCTTCATGATCGACCTCGCAGAAAGGAATAGGGAAAGGGGCGGCGCGCGAACGGCTCCGTCCGGACCATTATGCAGCGAATTGTTCTTATGGTATCGAGCCTGAGCGGCTTCGCAACACTTTGCAGAAAGATTGGCTTGCCAGGTCAGTAAGTTTGCCTGAACGGCAATGCGAGGTGCTGTGCGGCAGGGGTTTATGGCGCCGGGCAGCGCACATTCCAGGCGGTCAGCTCGGTGCGCGATTTGCGCACCGTGACGTGGGCTTCGGCGCCGATATCGCTGCGGAATATCAGCAGGTCCATGCCGGCATCGGAGCTGCCGGCCGGTTCCCGGCTCACGGCGTCAAGCTGGAAGCTGCGCGCGCGCAGCCTGGCGCAGGCCGTGTTGCCGGCCATGAGCAGGCGCGCGCGTTCCAGCAGCTCGCTGCGGTTGACCAGCAGGGCCAGGGTGGACATATCGGGCTGGGCCAGCAGCAGGCGCACCGGATGCACGGGCGGTCTGCTGGCGCCGGGCGCATCGCACTGCGGCTTGTGGTGCAGCCAGACCAGCTGCTGGGCTGGCAGGTGTTCGCTCCAGCGCTGGTCCTTTGCGGCACGCGCCTCGCGGCCGAATACGCGGCGCTGCATGATGCACAGCGGCAGGGCCGGCGCGTGGACCGGCGCCGTGTCCAGCGCGGCTTGCAGCTGCCACTGGCGGCTGCCGTGCTGGCGCGTGGCGCTGACGCTGGCAGGCAAGGTGGATGCCTCGGGCTGCTGCTGTTGCTGGAGGAAGGCGGCGAAGGACTTGATTTCGGCAGCGCTGGCGGGACGGGTCTCCAGCGGCGGTGTTTCGGCAGTGGAAGTGGCGACCTTGGCGGAGGACGCGGCACTGGCGGATGCGGCAGCGGCGGCAGGCAGGCCATTCAACACGGGCGCCAGCAGCAGCGGCGCGGCCAGCATCTTCAGCATCCATTCCAACGCGTCTTGTCCACCCAGCATGCAGCATCCTTATCCAGCGGCGAAGCCCCTTCGCCGTCGCCGCGATTATAGCGGTTCAAGGCTGGCGCCTTGCATGGGGATGTAGCAAATGTCCCAGGCTGGACATGTGATACGGCTTTTGTCCATTTCTGGAAATTTTTTGACTCGGCCAGCCCGATTTCGCTAAGGTCAACGGCTCAACAGCAGCTTAACCATTACTCCAGGGAGACTGATATGGCAGCTCGTTTCACCGCCGTGCTAGCAGCGGCTTGGCTTGCGTCCGCGGCGGTTGGCGCGGCCCCCGCGTCCAACAAAATCTGGATCACCATCGGCGACAGCGCCTACGCCCAGCTGCAAAAGCTGGCGCCGCAGGCGATAGCGCGCAGCAGCCATGCCGACGGCCAGGACAAGGTCCATCTGGTGCAGGTGGACGAGGAGCAGATGAAGCAGCTGTCGGAAGCCATCCACACCGAACTGAAACGCTGCGGCGGCTTCATGGCCCATGACAGCGAGGAGGCCGGCCGCGCCGCGCTCAAGCCGCAGGCCGACGCCAAGATGGCGAGCCTGCTGGCCCGCCCCAACTACACCATCGACCAGCAGTCGGTGATTCCGCCGCTGCTGTCGCAGATGCAGGCCAGTAATGTGGGCCAGACCATTCTCGACCTGTCGGCGCACACCAACCGCTACTACAACACCAATATCGGCGTCACCGCTTCCAACTGGCTCAAGCAGAAATGGACCACGCTGGCCAATGGCCGCAGCGACATCACCGTCACCCAGTTCACCCACAGCGCCTATCCGCAGAAGTCCGTGATCGCCACCATCAACGGCACCGACAACGGCTCGGAAGTGGTGGTGCTGGGCGGCCACCTCGATTCCATCGTGGGCGGCGGCGTCGGCGAGAGCACGCGCGCACCGGGCGCCGACGATGACGCTTCCGGCATCGCCAGCCTGACCGAAGCCTTCCGCGTGCTGGCCTCGAGCGGCTACAAGCCGCGCCGCACCATCAAGTTCATCGGCTATGCGGCGGAGGAGGTGGGCCTGCGCGGTTCGCAGGAAATCGCCCAGTACCACAAGAACAACAACATCAATGTGGTCGGCGTCATGCAGCTCGACATGACCAACTACAAAGGCTCGGCCAACGATATCTATATCTACACCGACTATACCGACGCCCAGCAAAACACCTTCCTCGCCAATCTGGCCACCGCCTATCTGCCGACCTTGAAGATCGCTTACGATAAATGCGGCTACGGCTGCTCCGACCACGCCTCGTGGACGGCGCAGGGCTTCTGGGCTTCGCTGCCGTTCGAAGCGGGCTTCAACCAGGACAATCCCTATATCCACACCGTCAACGACACCTACGCCAACACCGGCAACCAGGCCGACCATGCGCTCAAATTCAGCCGTCTGGCCCTGGCCTATGCGGTGGAACTGGGCAGCGACGGTCCCGGCACGCCGCCCGGCCCCGACCGCACCGAAACTTTCAGCGGCAAGCTGACCCAGGGTCAGAGCGCCAAATTCGGCCCGTTCAAGGCCGGCGCCGGCACCTTCAAGGCCAGCACCACCGGCACCGGCGATGCCGACCTGTTCGTGCGCAAAGGGACGCCGCCCACCACCTCCACTTATGACTGCAAGTCGGACGGCGGCACGGCCGCCGAGAGCTGCTCGATCTCGGTGGCGGCGAATGGCGACGTGCATGTGTTGGTATATGGTTACTCAGCTTCGAGTTATAACCTGACCGTTACGTACAAACCGCAATAATGGCGCTATAATTCCGACCGCTGCCGCAAGGCGGCACACGCTAGGGGTCCTGCAAGTCGCTGCACAGCGAGGCGCGGGTGAGAAATACCCTCCGAACCTGATCTGGATAATGCCAGCGAAGGGAAGCTTTAGGAACAGCGCGCATGGACTCTTTCCGTCCGTGCGCGCGCGTCGCCAAATCCTCCTTTGCTGGCTCCTGTAGCTGACAAAGGAGCCAAATGAACGCCAATCCAAAATTCCTCGCCACCACGGCCGAGGTAGACAGCGCCGCCGTTGCGCCACTTCCCAATTCCCGCAAAATCTATGTCGAGGGCAGCCGCCCGGACATCCGCGTGCCGATGCGGGAAATCAGCCAGTCCGATACCTCGGCCTCCTTCGGCCATGAAACCAATCCGCCCATCTACGTCTACGACACCTCGGGCGCCTATACCGACCCCGAAGCGCAGATCGATATCCGCTCCGGTCTCGGCACGCCGCGCGCGCCCTGGATCGCCGAGCGCGACGACACGGAAGAGCTGCCCGGCCCGACTTCGGACTACGGCAAGGCGCGCCTGGACGACCCGGCCCTGGCCGAGCTGCGCTTCAACCTGCAGCGCAAGCCGCGCCGCGCCAAGGCAGGCGCCAATGTGAGCCAGATGCACTATGCGCGGCGCGGCATCGTCACGCCGGAGATGGAATACGTGGCGATCCGCGAAAACCTGCGCCGCAAGGAGTATCTGCAAGGGCTGCGCGATGCCGGCCCGATGGGCGAGCGCCTGGCCGAGATGATGGGCCGCCAGCATCCGGGCCAGGCTTACGGCGCCGCCATCCCGGCCGAGATCACGCCGGAATTCGTGCGCGAAGAGATTGCACGCGGCCGCGCCATCATCCCGGCCAATATCAACCACCCGGAAATCGAGCCGATGATCATCGGCCGCAATTTCCTGGTGAAGATCAACGCCAATATCGGCAACTCGGCCGTGACCTCGTCCATCGGCGAGGAAGTGGAGAAGATGACCTGGTCCATCCGCTGGGGCGGCGACACCGTGATGGACCTGTCGACCGGCAAGCATATCCACGAAACGCGCGAATGGATCATCCGTAACAGCCCGGTGCCGATCGGCACCGTGCCGATTTACCAGGCGCTGGAAAAGGTCAATGGCAAGGCTGAAGACCTGACCTGGGAAATCTTCCGCGATACCCTGATCGAACAGGCCGAGCAGGGCGTCGACTACTTCACCATCCACGCCGGCGTGCTGCTGCGCTATGTGCCGCTGACGGCCAAGCGCCTGACCGGCATCGTGTCGCGCGGCGGCTCGATCATGGCCAAGTGGTGCCTGGCCCACCACAAGGAAAACTTCCTGTACACGCATTTCGAAGATATCTGCGAGATCATGAAGGCCTACGATGTCTCCTTCAGCCTGGGCGACGGCCTGCGTCCCGGCTCGATCTACGACGCCAACGACGAAGCCCAGCTGGGCGAGCTGAAAACCCTGGGCGAACTGACCCAGATCGCCTGGAAGCACGACGTGCAGGTGATGATCGAGGGTCCGGGCCACGTGCCGATGCAGCTGATCAAGGAGAACATGGACTTGCAGCTGGCGCAGTGCAGCGAGGCGCCGTTCTACACGCTTGGTCCGCTGACCACCGATATAGCGCCCGGCTACGACCACATCACCTCTGGCATCGGCGCGGCGCAGATCGGCTGGTACGGCACGGCCATGCTGTGCTACGTGACGCCGAAAGAGCATCTGGGCCTGCCCAACAAGGACGATGTGAAAGAGGGCATCATCACCTACAAGATCGCGGCCCATGCCGCCGACCTGGCGAAAGGCCATCCGGGCGCGCAGATCCGCGACAACGCCCTGTCCAAGGCGCGCTTCGAGTTCCGCTGGGAAGACCAGTTCAATATCGGCCTCGATCCGGACAAGGCGCGCTCCTTCCACGACGAGACCCTGCCCAAGGACTCGGCCAAGGTGGCGCATTTCTGTTCCATGTGCGGCCCGCACTTCTGCTCGATGAAGATCACCCAGGAAGTGCGCGACTACGCCGCCAGCGGCATGCAGGAAAAGGCCATCGAGTTCGTGAAAAAAGGCGCTGAACTCTATAGCAAGATGTGAGGCGGCCATGATCGAGATTGAACTGAACGGCGCGCCGCGCGCGGTGCCGCCGCAGCAAACCTTGCAGGAACTGGTCGATGCGCTGGAATTGACGGGACAGGCGCTGGCGCTGGCCGTCAACCGCAGCGTGGTGCCGCGCGGCCAGTGGGCCGCGCGCACGCTGCAGGCGCAGGACCAGGTGGATATCGTACGCGCCATCGGCGGCGGCTGAATCGAGGAGAGATGCAATGACGGAAGCAAACAAAGACCTGCTGACCATCGCGGGCAAGCAATACCAATCGCGCCTGCTGGTGGGCAGCGGCAAATACAAGGACTTGCAGCAGACGCGCGAAGCGACCGACGCGGCGGGTGCGGACATCATCACGGTGGCGATCCGCCGCGTGAACATCGGCCAGGACCCGAAGGCCCCCAGCCTGCTGGACGTGCTGCCGCCGTCCGAGTACACCATCCTGCCGAATACGGCCGGCTGCTACACGGCCAAGGACGCGGTCTACACCCTGCAGATGGCGCGCGAACTGCTCAATGGCCATAAGCTGGTCAAGCTCGAAGTGCTGGGCGACGAGAAGACCCTGTTCCCGAATATGCCGGAAACCCTGGCCGCCGCCGCAACCCTGGTGCGCGAAGGCTTCGACGTGATGGTGTATTGCAGCGACGACCCGATCCAGGCGCGCATGCTGGAAGATATCGGCTGCGTGGCGGTGATGCCGCTGGCGTCGCTGATCGGTTCCGGCATGGGCATCCTGAATCCCTGGAACCTGTCGCTGATCATCGAGCAGGCCAAGGTGCCGGTGCTGGTCGACGCCGGCGTCGGCACGGCGTCGGATGCGGCCATCACCATGGAACTGGGCTGCGATGGCGTGCTGATGAACACTGCCATCGCCGGCGCGCAAGATCCGGTGCGCATGGCGCGCGCCATGCGCCTGGGTGTGCAGGCGGGCCGCGAGGCCTACCTGGCCGGCCGCATCCCGCGCCGCTTCGCCGCTTCGCCATCCTCGCCGATGGCCGGACGTCTGGCATGACGGCCGGCGACAGCGGCAGCGATTCAGCCGTCCGCGGCGCCGGCCCGGGAGCAGGGCAGGGCGGCGCCGGCGTGGAAGCGCCGCTGCGGCTGGGGCGCCTGGGACGCGCCACGCACCCGCGCCGGCCCTGCGTGCTGGTGTTCGCCGGCGCCGATCCCTCGGGTGGCGCCGGCATCGCGGCCGATATCCAGGCCATCGCGGCGCTGGGTGCGCATGCGCTGCCCGTCATCACCACGCTGACGGTGCAGGACAACGACCGCGTGCACGCCGTGCTGCCGGTCGATCCGGAACTGGTGCTGCTGCAGGCGCGCGTGCTGATCGAGAAGTCCTGCATCGATGCGGTGAAGATCGGCATTCCCGGCAGCGCCGCCAACGCCCGCGCCATCGCCCAGATCATCACCGAACTGCGCGCCGCGCGCCGCGCCGCCTGCCGCAGCGAAGTGCTGCCGCAGTTCCTGAACGCGCCGGATGCTGCCTTCACCGCCTCCGCGCTGGCCATCGCCACTGGCGACTGCGGCGCGAGCGACACCGCCTGTGCCGATACGCATGAAGCGCTGGTCGCCGCCGCTGGTGCGGCAAGCGGCGGCGCGGCCGCACCGGCCATGCCCGAAGCGGGGCCGCCGCTGGCGGGCGACGACGGCTGGCCGCCCGGCGCCGGCTTCGCCGCGCCGCCGGTGGTACTCGATCCGGTGCTGGCCAGCGGCCATGGCGACCTGCTCTCGCGCGACGATGCGGTCAGCGCGCTGGCGCCGCTGCTGCCGCTGGTCACGGTGCTGACGCCCAACGGACCGGAGGCGGGCGCGCTGAGCGGCGTCGCCGGTCCCGGCGCGGACATCGATCCGCTGGCCCATGCCCGCGCTTTGCGCGCCCAGGGCTGCCAGCATGTGCTGATTACCGGCGGCCATGGCGCCGGCGACAACGTCATCAACCGCTGGTATGGGCCGGCACGCCAGCAGAGCTGGAGCTGGCCGCGCCTGGCGGGCGGCTATCACGGCAGCGGCTGCACCCTGGCCTCGGCCGTCGCCGCCTTGCTGGCCCAGGGCTGGCCCGTGGCCCAGGCGCTGGCCCGCGCCCAGGGCTATACCCATCGCGCACTGGCCGAAGCCTTCGCCATCGCGCCCGGCCAGCTCATTCCGCGCCGCTGAAGGCGCATCACCCACGAATCAGGAAGCATCATGCAAGGACTCTATCTCGTTACCCCCAACTGGGACGACACCGCCCGCCTGCTCGATCTGAGCGAACAGGCGCTGGCCGCCGGCCTGGCGCTGCTGCAGTACCGCCACAAGGACGCGTCGCCCGCGCTGCGCGAGGAGCAGGCCGGCGCGCTGCTGGCGCTGTGCCGCCGCTACGGCTGCCCGCTGCTCATCAATGATTACCCGGAGCTGTGCCGCCAGCTCGATGCCGACGGCGTGCACCTGGGCGGCACCGATGCCGAAGTGGCGGCCATCCGTGCCGAACTGGGGCCGGACAAGATCATCGGCGCTTCCTGCTACGGCGACCTGCAGCGTGCCATCGACGCCCAGGCGGCGGGCGCCAGCTATGTGGCGTTCGGCGGCTTCTATCCCTCGCTGGTGAAAAAATATGCCGTCACCACGCCGCCCGACATTGTCGGCCGCGCGCGCGCAGTGGTGCGCCTGCCGCGCGTGGTCATCGGCGGCATGACGCCGGCCAATGCCGCGCCGCTGGTGGAACGCGGCGCGGAGATGGTGGCCGCCATCAGCAGCGTCTACCTGGCGCCCGATGTGGCGGCGGCGGTACAGCAATTCAGGGAGCTGTTCCGCCTGAGTTGATTCGCTGGACGGCGCGGCAAAGGGCTTTATAATCGATCCATTAGCATACGCTCAAGGTTGCCGCCCAATGACACCACAGACTGCCGCCAAGCGCCTGATCCTGATCGTCGACGACGACCAGATGATCCTCGATTTTCTGAGCGAAGTGCTGCGCCATGCCGGCTATGACACCGTGCAGGCGCCCTCCGCCGACCGCGCCCTGGCCCTGATCGCCGAGCGCGAACCCGATCTGGCCCTGCTCGACATCCACATGCCCGGCATGTCGGGCCTGGAGCTGGCCAAGCAGCTCAACCGCAATACCTCGGTGCCCTTCATGTTCCTCTCCGGCCGCGGCGACGCCGACGCCGGCAAGCAGGCCGCCGCTTACGGCGCCGTCGGTTTCGTGGTGAAACCGGTGGACGAGCAGCATCTGATGCCTGCCTTCGAAGCCGGCCTGGCGCGCGCCGACGAAATCCGCCAGCTGCGCCGCACCGAAATGAACCTGAACGCGGCGCTGGCGGCCGGCCGCGAAACCAGCCTGGCCGTGGGCCTCCTGATGTGCAAGTTCCAGACCGACCGCAACACCGCTTTCGAGGTGCTGCGCGACCATGCGCGCTCGAACCGGCGCAAGGTCAACGAAATCGCCGACCAGTTGCTGAGCGCGGAAGAAACCTTGAATAGTTTGCATGCCGCCTTCAATATCCGTCTGAAAAAATAAGTGTGCGTCCGTTCGTAAACCGGGTACACTGAAATCACCCGCAGCAGGGCCGCACCTCGCCCTGCCGTGTCCAGCGGCAGCCCGTCCCCCGCGCCGCGCATCAACCTTCGGCCCCACTCCGCCGAGCAGCTTTATTCCCGGAAGTCGCATCCATCAGCTTTGCCGCGCGTTGTGTTCGCGCCACGCTGCGCTTCCGGCTTTACATAGCGGAGACCCATGATGAAACTGCAAGACAGCCCCGATCTTTCGCTCGCCGTGGGCGAAAACAGCGCGCCGCGCGTGCTGCACGTGGACGGCGACCACGACACGGCCCTGGTGCTGGCCGCTCTGCTGGTGCCGGAAACGCGCGTCAGCCACGCCGCCTCGCTGGCCGATGCGCTGGAGGCGATCCGCCAGCACCGCTTCGCCCTGATCGTGCTCGACCCCGACCTGCCCGATGGCGACGGCCACACCCTGGTGCAAGCCATGCAGAAGCAGGGCGGCAACACGCCGGTGCTGCTGTATTCGGCGCGCCATCCGGACCTGCGCCACCCATCGCATGCCTTCCTGCCCAAGCCCTGGACGTCGCCGCGCCTGCTGTGGCAGACCATTTCCCACCTGCTTGGACTGCCCTCGGGCGACTGGCTGGGCGCGCCGGCATAGAGGCGGGTTTTGTCCTGAGTTGATATGATGTCGCCATCTCCAACTTACAGGATATGCAGAGATGAAAACCAAAGCAGCAATCGCATGGAAGGCGGGCGCACCGCTGACCATCGAAGAAGTGGAACTGGGCGGCCCGCGCGAGGGCGAGGTGCTGGTGGAAATCAAGGCCACCGGCATCTGCCACACCGACTACTACACCCTGTCCGGCGCGGACCCGGAAGGCATCTTCCCGGCCATTCTGGGCCATGAAGGCGCGGGCGTGGTGGTCGATGTCGGCCCCGGCGTGAAGAGCCTGAAAAAGGACGACCACGTCATCCCGCTCTACACCCCGGAATGCCGCCAGTGCAAATTCTGCCTGTCGCAGAAGACCAATCTGTGTCAGGCCATCCGCTCCACCCAAGGCCGCGGCCTGATGCCGGACGCCACCAGCCGTTTCTCGCTGGACGGTAAGCCCATTTACCACTACATGGGCACCTCCACTTTCTCCAACTACATCGTGGTGCCGGAAATCGCGCTGGCGAAAATCCGCGAGGACGCGCCGTTCGACAAGGTCTGCTACATCGGCTGTGGCGTCACCACCGGCGTGGGCGCCGTGCTGTTCACCGCCAAGGTGGAAGCGGGCGCCAATGTGGTGGTGTTCGGCCTGGGCGGCATCGGCCTGAACGTGATCCAGGCGGCCAAGATGGTGGGCGCCGACAAGATCATCGGCATCGACATCAATCCAGGCCGCGAAGCGATGGCGCGCCAATTCGGCATGACCCACTTCATCAATCCGAACGATGTGGAGAACGTGGTCGACGCCATCATCCAGCTGACCGACGGCGGCGCCGACTACAGCTTCGAGTGCGTCGGCAACACCACGCTGATGCGCCAGGCGCTGGAGTGCTGCCACAAGGGCTGGGGTAAATCCATCATCATCGGCGTGGCGGCGGCGGGCCAGGAAATCTCGACCCGTCCCTTCCAGCTGGTCACGGGCCGCGAGTGGAAAGGCTCGGCGTTCGGCGGCGCGCGCGGCCGCACCGACGTGCCGAAAATCGTCGACTGGTATATGGACGGCAAACTCAATATCGACGACCTGATCACGCACCGCCTGCCGCTGGAACGCATCAATGAAGGCTTCGATCTGATGAAGAGCGGCGAGTCGATCCGCTCGGTGGTCATTTACTAAGCCGCGCTTCGGCGCCATGAAGGGAGGGCAGGCCTTGCGGCCTGGCCCTCCCTTTTTTCATTCCATCGCATGGCCGCCAGTGCGCCGGCGCTTCTGGATTAGAGTAGTTGTCCAAGACTCGCCATCAAGTAGAAAAAAAGTTCTAGACATAATAATCTAGATAAATTAATCTACTTCCATCGAACGAGGAGACAGCAATGCGCTTTGCCACTGCATACCGGGAGCCAGTCCATGTTTAGGGTGATCGACGCCCTGGTGCCAGCCATCGGCTGGGCCTTGCTGCATTTCCTGTGGCAGGGAGTGCTGGTCGGCTGCCTCGCCTCGCTCGGCCTGCAGCTGCTGCGCAATGCGCGGCCGCAGACCCGCTATCTGTTTGCCTGCGGCGCGCTGCTGCTGTGCGCCTTGCTGCCGCTGGCAGGCATCGTCCTGCATCTGGCCAGCGTGCATAGCGCCGCGCTGGACGCGGCCAGCGCCATGGTGGCCGGCGGCGCCGTGAATGCCGCCGATGCCGCTGTGCCGACCGGACTCGCTGCCGTCCAGCTGCTGCCGGCCCAGTCCATGCTGCCGCTGTTGAACGAGGCGGGCGTGAACGGCCGGCTGGCATCTCTGCCACGCCTGCTGCCATGGCTGGTGCTCATGTGGGCTGCCGGCGCGGCGTTGATGACTTTGCGCCTTTCGCTCGGCCTGCAATGGGTGAAGGAGCGCACCCTGCCCAGCCACTACCGCGACGATCCGCATTGGCAGCAAGTGCTGGACAAGCTGGCGCGCCGGCTCGGCGTGCGCGTGCCGGTGCGGCTTGGCGTGAGCGACGACGAGCTGGAGGGGCCGATGACGGCGGGCTGTCTGCGTCCGCTGGTGCTGATCCCGGCCTCGCTGCTGAGCGGCATGCCGCCCGCGCTGCTGGAAGCTTTGCTGGCGCATGAATTGGCGCATATCCGGCGCCACGATTACCTGGTCAATCTGGTGCAGAGCGCCATCGAGATTCTGCTGTTCTACCACCCGGTCGTGTGGATGCTGTCGCGCCGCATCCGCGCCGAACGGGAACAGATTGCCGACGATATTGCAGCAAGCGCGCTGGGCGAACCGCGGCGTCTCGCGCTTGCGCTGTCCGAACTGGACAAGTTCCAGTTCTCAACCAACCACTTTGCCCCTGCGGCACAAGGAGGAGACCTGATGTCCCGAATTAAACGCCTGATCCGGCCCCAAGCCGAACCACTGGGCTGGAAAATCGCCGCGCCGCTGCTCGGCCTGTGCACGGCCTGCGCCGTGCTGTATGCCCATGCCATGCCGCCCACTGCCAGCGAACCGGCTGCCGTGAAAGCCGGCGCTGCCTTGAACGCCGACGGCAACACCCAGCCCGTGCCGCCGCTGCCGCCCGTGCCGGAGGCACCGGAAGAGCCGCGTGCCGCAGCCGCACCCGAGGCGCCGGAAGCGCCCGCCGCGCCCGATGCCCCCGCGCTGCCCGCCCGGCCAGCCAAGCCCGTGATGCCGCCCGCGCCGCCAGCCCGCGCCGCTGCGGCAGCTCCGATGGCGCTGGCGGCGGCGCCAGCCGCGCCCATGACCATTGCCGCTGCTCCCGCTGCACCGGCGGCCCCGATGGCGCTTGCTGCGGCGCCGGCTCCCGCTGCCGCGCCGGCACCTGCCGCGGCGCCAGCCAGCCCCGCATTGAAGGCGCCGCGCGGTAGTTCCGGATCCCACTATTATTTCGAGCAGGGCGGCGAATCCTATGCCCTGGTGCGCGAAGGCGGCAGCAAAATCACCATCCGCAATGGCGACCCTGAGGAGCTGCAGCGCTTGAAACAAAGCGTCAAAGGTGACTTCATCTGGTTCCGCAAGGACGGCAAAAACTATCTGATCCAGGATGCCGCCATCGTGGCCCAAGCCAGTGCCGCCTGGGCGCCGCTCAAGCAGATCGAATCGCGCATGGAGGAGCAGAACAAGGCAATGGAAGCGCAGGGCAAGATCATGGGGCAGATCGGCGAAAAAATCGGCGCTCATTATGCCCAGATTGCCGACAGTGCCGCCCAGCGCGCGCTGGAGCACAGGACCGACAGCAGGATGAAAGCCCTGGCCAGCCAGCAGGAAGCCATCGGCGCCCGCATGGACGCCCTGGGCCGGAAAATCGAAAGGGAAAGCGATGAGCAGGTGCGCGCCGGCTTGGTGCGCGAGCTGTCCCAGCTCAGCACCCGCATGGTACCCTTGCAAAGCCAGATCGGTGCCTTATCCGCCGAAATGGGCAAGCAGCACGCCCGCCTCGTCCGCGAGCAGCCCGCCATCGACGACTTGAACCGCCAAATGCGCGAAGCCGGCAAACCGATGGCCGAGCTGGGCCGCAAGATGGGCGAACTGGGCCGCGAACAAGGCCGCCTCCACCGAGAAGCCGACAAAACCACCCGCCGCCTGATCGAGGACGCCGTCCAGCAAGGCCGCGCCACCCCAAGCCCCGGCGGCAGCGCCTGATCCATCGCCACCAAGCCAAAAAATGGGCCCAGGAGCGTTTAGCTCCTGGGCCCATTTTTCTTCTGCCCGGCGATGCCGGCGGGCGTCCAACCCTTAGCGGGAAAGGCGGTCGAGCTTGGCGACGCTGAGGTCGAGCACTTTCATGCCGACGTTGCCGAAGTTGATCTGGGCGCGGCAGTTGCTGCCGCTGCCTTCCAGGTTGACGATGACGCCTTCGCCGAACTTGGCGTGGGCCACGGATTCGCCGATGCGCCAGCCGCTGCCGCCGCCTGATTTCTGGGCGATCTGGCGCGCGATGGCGTTGTCGCTGCCGGCCAGCGGTGCCTCGTCCCAGGCGGACTTCTTGTTGGCGAACCAGTGCGACTGCACTTTCGGCGACAGCCATTTCAGGGATTCTTCGGGCAGCTCGTCGAAGAAGCGCGACTTCATGTTGTAGCGCGTCTGGCCGTGCAGCATGCGCGTCTGCGAGAAGCACATGTACAGTCGCTTGCGCGCGCGCGTGATCGCTACATACATCAGGCGCCGCTCTTCTTCCACGCCGCCGTCTTCCTTCGCGCTGCTTTCATGCGGGAACAGGCCTTCTTCCAGGCCGGTGATGAAGACGTTGTCGAATTCCAGGCCCTTGGCCGAGTGCACCGTCATCAGCTGCAGCGCTTCCTGGCCGGCCTGCGCCTGGTTGTCGCCCGCTTCCAGCGAGGCGTGCGAGAGGAAGGCCGACAGCGGCGACATCACGGTGGCCAGCGGCGCATCGGCGTCGATGATCTCGACGCCGTCGGCGCTGACGATGGCGTTGCCCGCTTGCGCCTGGGCCTGCGGACCGAGGTGGGCGGGCGCGCCCTGGCCATAACCTTCCTCGGAGACGAACTGGGTGGCCGCATTGACCATCTGCTCCAAGTTTTCGATGCGGTCGGCGCCTTCTTTTTCGCCCTGGTAGTGCTGCAGCAGGCCGCTGCCGTCAAGGACGATGCGCACCAGTTCCGGCAGCGCCATCTGCTGCGTTTCAAAGCGCATGCCCTCGACCAGCTTGACGAAGCCGCCCAGCGAGGTGCCGGCCTTGCCCACCATGTACGGCACCGCCGCGTACAGCGAGATGCCGTACTGTTCGGCCGCGCCCTGCAGCTGCTCGATGGTGCGCGCGCCGATGCCGCGTGCCGGGAAGTTCACCACGCGCAGGAAGGCCGAATCGTTGTGCGGATTGTCCATCAGCTGCAGATAGGCGATGGCGTGTTTGACCTCGGCGCGCTGGAAGTAGCGCAGGCCGCCGTACACATGATAGGGAATGCCGGCCGAGAACAGCGCATGCTCGATCACGCGCGACTGCGCATTGGAGCGGTACAGCACCGCGATCTCGCTGCGCGAGGTGCCTTCGTTGATCAGCGATTTCGATTCCTCGATGATCCACTGCGCTTCCTGCAGGTCGGAGCTGGCTTCGTAGACGCGTACCTGCTCGCCATGGCCGGCGTCGGTGCGCAGGTTCTTGCCCAGGCGCCGGCTGTTATTCGAGATCAGCATATTCGCCGCATCCAGGATATGGCCGTGCGAGCGGTAGTTCTGTTCCAGCTTGATCAGGTTCCGGACCTGGAACTCCTGCTCGAAGGCGCTCATATTGCCGACATTGGCGCCGCGGAAGGCGTAGATGCTCTGGTCGTCGTCGCCCACGGCGAACAGCGCGCCACCGGTGGCGCTGCCATGGCCGGACATCAGCTTGAGCCACTTGTACTGCAGGTCATTGGTATCCTGGAATTCGTCCACCAGGATGTGGCGGAAGCGCTGCTGGTAGTGCTCGCGCAGCGGCTGGTTGCGGCTCAGCAGCTCATAGGTGCGCAGCAGCAGTTCGGCAAAATCGACCACGCCCTCGCGCTGGCACTGCTCGTCGTACAGGTCGTACAGCTCGACCATCTTGCGCTCGGTGGCGTCGTAGGCATCGACATCCTTGGCGCGCAGCCCCTGGTCCTTGTTGTTGTTGATGAAGTACATCAGGTTTTTGGCCGGGTACTTTTCATCGTCGACATTGTTGGCCTTCAGCAGGCGCTTGATGACCGACAACTGGTCCTGGGAATCGAGGATCTGGAAAGTCTGGGGCAGGGCGGCGTCGCGGTAGTGCGTACGCAGCAGGCGGTTGCACAGGCCGTGGAAGGTGCCGACCCACATGCCGCGTGTATTGATGGGCAACATGGCCGACAGGCGGGCCAGCATTTCCTTGGCCGCCTTATTGGTAAAGGTCACGGCCAGCACGCCAGCCGGCGATACCTGGCCGGTCTGGATCAGCCACGCGATGCGGGTGGTCAGCACGCGCGTTTTGCCGGACCCCGCGCCCGCCAGAATCAGGGCGTTCTGGGGCGGCAGGGTGACGGCGGCAAGTTGTTCGGGATTGAGGTTGTGGAGGAGATTTTGCATCCCGTGATTATACCGGGAGCCTCGTTTCTTCCGCTGGCGCCGCCGGGCTGCCGAAGATCTGGCGGTAGCTGACGTAGAGCGAGCATTGCAGCACCAGGGCCACGATCATCACGGGAATCTGCATCAAGAGGGCGCCGAAGGTGCCCATGCCGAGCAGGGCGATGCGCACCAGGCTGACCAGCATGGCGATGCCGGCCCAGCTGAGCAGGAAGACGATGCAGGGACGCCAGGCGCGCAGCACGGCGAAGAAGCTGAAGAAGACGGCCTTCCCGACCGACATCTGCTTCCAGTAAATCAGCGGGCCGCTGAAGAACAGGCCCATGGCGGCCGGGATGTACACCACGAAGCCGAGCAGGATGGAGGCGGCCATGCCGTTCGTCATCTGGAGCTGCGGCGCGGCCGGATCGGCATTGCGCAGCTGGTCCACCAGCTCGCCGTTGGTGATGAAGACCACGATGACGGCGATCAGGATGGCCACCAGGTGCAGCACGCCCAGCACCACCAGCTTGGGGAAGGCCGGCTTGCGGAAGCCGCTCTGGATCACGGCCGGCAGCACGCGCTTGCCCTGTTCGATGTCGGCGCAGGCTTGCATGAAGCCGATCGACACGGCCGGCAGCAGCAGGGCCACCAGCAATCCCAGAGGCTGGGGCAGGATCAGCACGGCCACCTGGCACAGCAGATAGCCGAGGAAGGGTATGAACATGCCGCCGGGTTGTTGGCGGAACAGCGCGAAGCCGTCCTTAACCCAATGCCATCCGGTGAGTGCGGGCAGATTAGTCATCTTAATAAAGTTGTGGTGCGGGAGTGGCAATCCGCTCGCGCAGAATGCGTTCAAAATGGGTCGGATCGTGCGGGGTCAGGATTTCGGCCTCGCGCGGCTGGTGCAGATCATACAGGCGCGACACCCAGAAGCGCAGTGCGGCGGCGCGCAGCATGGGCTGCCAGGCGGCTTGCTCGTCGGCCGTGAACGGACGCACGGCGTGGTAGGCGTCGAGCATGGCGCGCACGCGCGCCGCATCGAGCACGCCGCTATCGAGGTCTATGCACCAGTCGTTGACGGTGACGGCGACGTCGAACAGCCAGGTGTCGCAGCCGGCAAAATAAAAGTCGAAGAAGCCGGTCAGGCGTTCGCCGTCGAACATCACATTGTTGCGGAACAGGTCGGCATGCACCGGGCCGGCTTGCAGCTGCGCGTAGGTGGCGCCGGCGGCAAACGTTTCCTGGAACTGCATTTCCTCGCGCAGCAGGCTGGCTTCGGCCGCGCTGACCACGGGCAGCAGCTGGGGCGCGGTCGCGCGCCACCAGGGCAGGCCGCGCAGGTTCGGCTGCTGCAGCGGGAAGTCGCGTCCGGCCAGATGCATTTTGGCCAGCATGGCGCCGACGGCGGCGCAATGCACCGGCTGCGGGGCCATCTGGGAGCTGCCTTCCAGCTTGCTGACGATGCTGGCGGGCTTGCCGTGCAGGGCCACGCACAATTCGCCCTGGTCGTTGGCGACCGGGGCGGGCACCAGCACGCCATGCTGCGCCAGGTGGCGCATCAGCTGCAGGTAAAAGGGCAGTTGTTCGAAACTCAGATTCTCGAAGATGGTGAGTACATACTCGCCCGCTTCGGTACTCAGGAAGAAGTTGCTATTTTCGATGCCGGAGGCAATGCCTTTCAGCGCAGTTGCTTTGCCGAGGGGGAATTGCGTGATCCACTGGCCGACATCATCCAGACTGACCGGGGTAAAAACTGCCATGGGAAACCAGATTAGTGTGCAAGGGTTAGGCAAAGCCCGGCGTGGCCGGGCCTTGCTCAGCGGGTGGCCGGAGGCGGCGGGGGCGGCGCCGGCGCCTCGTCCGGGGCATTGGCGCGGTCCTCGCTGCGTTGTTTCTTCTTCTTGGCCACATCGAACTCCATGACGGTCCATTGCGCGCCGCGTGATTCGCGTCCCGCAAGATCACCTGGCAGAGCCGTGCCCACCGGGGTATTCGGTTTCAGGGTATAGCTGCTCTTGCCGCTTTTGACCTTGGCTTCGGTCACGCGGCCGCCTTCACGTTTTTCCGTGATTTTCTTTTCGTTGCCCGGATTGGCCGTCACCGTGACCGGATTATCCACCTCTTCGATTTTTTCCAGCTTCGGCGGCGCCTGGCTCGGCGTGGTCTGGGCGGAAGCAATGGCGGCATGGCCCAGCAGGGCAATGAACAGGAGGGAGCAGATATTCGAAGTACGCATGATGACAAGTCCTCAAGGGAAACGCATGGATTCTTATATATGGGCCATTGTAACAAACAGACACGCTTAGCTGTTTTAAAAGCGCAAAAACGCCGCCGGGCGTGGGCCGTCTGCCTATGCCGATCCGCCATTGTTGTCTTTTCGGGAAGCTTGTCCTGGCGCCCAGGTCCGGGGCAAAACTCTGCGATAATGCAGCACTCACCCCATTCCGTGCCGGACGCGCGCTCGCGCGGCCAGCCCTATTTCATAGCCATTTATGCAAAAGACCCTGTTGCTGGTTGACGGTTCCAGCTATCTTTACCGCGCTTTCCATGCGCTGCCCGACCTGCGCAGCGCCGACGGCTATCCGACCGGCGCCATGCACGGCATGGTCAATATGCTGCGCCGCCTGCGCGCCGACTTCCCCGCCGCCTATATCGCTTGCGTCTTCGACGCCAAGGGCAAGACCTTCCGCGATGATATGTACCCCGAGTACAAGGCGACGCGCGCCTCGATGCCGCCCGACCTGGCTTTGCAGATCGAGCCGATCCACGAGGCGGTGCGCGCCATGGGCTGGCCGATCCTGATGGTGGAAGGCGTGGAGGCCGACGACGTGATCGGCACGCTGTCGGTGGCAGCGGAAAAGGCCGGCATGGACGTCATCATCTCCACCGGCGACAAGGATCTGGCCCAGCTGGTCACGCCCAAGGTCACGCTGATCAACACCATGACCAACGAGAAGCTGGACGAAGCGGGCGTGCTGGCCAAATTCGGCGTGCCGCCCAACCGCATCATCGACTACCTGACCCTGATCGGCGACACCGTCGACAACGTGCCCGGCGTGAACAAGTGCGGCCCGAAAACGGCGCTCAAGTGGCTTGGCCTGTACGACAGCCTGGATGGCGTGATGGCGAATGCCGACAAGATCACCGGCGCCGTCGGCGGCAATCTGCGCGAGGCGCTGGAATGGCTGCCGCGCGGCCGCGAGCTGATCACGGTGAAGACCGACTGCGATCTGAGCCAGCATATGATGTCGATCTCGGAATCGCTGATCGCCAAGAGCGAGGACCGCGAACTGCTGCTGGCCTTCTTCGGCAAATACGGCTTCAAGACCCTGCTGCGCGAACTGGGCGCCATGACGCCGGCCGCGCCGGGCGCCGTCGCTTCGCCGGCCGCCGCCGCGCCCGAAGGCGCCACCGGCGATATGTTCGCCGCCGCCGTGGCGCCGGCCAGCATCAACTATGAAACCGTGCTGACCGAAGCCCAGCTCGACGAGTGGATTGCGCGCATCGACCAGGCGGAGCTGACCGCCGTCGATACCGAAACCACCTCGCTGGAGCCGATGACGGCGCGGATGGTGGGCATCTCCCTGTGCACCGAACCGGGCCACGCCTGCTATATCCCGATGGCGCATGCCTATGCCGGCGTGCCGGAGCAGCTGTCGCGCGAGCTGGTGCTGGCCAAACTGAAGCCATGGCTGGAAGACAGCGCCAAGGCCAAGCTGGGCCAGAATCTGAAATACGACGCGCACATCTTCGCCAACCACGGCGTGCAGTTGCGCGGCATCGTGCACGACACCCTGCTGCAATCCTACGTCTTCGAATCGCACCGCACGCACGATATGGACAGCCTGGCCATGCGCCACCTGAACCACAAGACCATCGCTTTCGAGGAGGTGTGCGGCAAGGGCGCCAGCCAGATCGGCTTCGACCAGGTCGAGATCGTGCGCGCCACCGAATACGCGGCCGAAGACGCCGACATCACGCTGCGCCTGCACCAGGCCATGCACGGCCAGGTCACGGTGGATGAAGGCCTGACCCGCGTCTACAACAGCATCGAGCTGCCGACCGCCGTGGTGCTGCAAAAGATCGAGCGCAACGGCGTGCTGATCGACGCCGCCCTGCTCGATACGCAGTCGCTGGAGCTGGGCAAGCGCATCCATGAGCTGGAGCAGAAAGCCTATGAACTGGCCGAACAGCCTTTCAATCTGGGTTCGCCCAAGCAGATCGGCGAAATCTTCTTCCAGAAGCTGAAACTGCCGGTGGTGAAAAAGACCCCGAGCGGCGCGCCATCCACCGACGAGGAAGTGCTGCAAAAGCTGGCCGAGGATTATCCGCTGCCGAAAGTCCTGCTGGAATACCGCGGCATGGCCAAGCTCAAGTCGACCTATACCGACAAGCTGCCAAAGATGATCAATGCCGAAACGGGCCGCGTGCATACCAACTATGCGCAGGCGGTGGCGGTGACGGGCCGCCTGGCTTCCAACGATCCGAACCTGCAGAACATCCCGATCCGCACCGCCGAGGGCCGCCGCATCCGTGAAGCCTTCGTGGCGCCGGCCGGCAGCCATATCGTCTCGGCCGACTATTCGCAGATCGAGCTGCGCATCATGGCCCATATCTCGGGCGACGAAGCGATGCTGCGCGCCTTCGCGGAAGGGGTGGACATCCACCGCGCCACGGCCGCCGAAATCTTCGGCATCGCGCCGGCCGATGTGCAGGCCGAACAGCGCCGCTACGCCAAGGTGATCAACTTTGGCCTGATCTACGGCATGAGCGCCTTCGGCCTGGCCTCGAACCTGGGCATCGACCGTGCCGCCGCGCAGAACTATATCGACCGCTACTTCGCCCGCTTCTCCGGCGTGAAGCAGTATATGGACGACACCCGCCTGCAAGCCAAGGCCAAGGGCTATGTGGAAACCGTCTTTGGCCGCCGCCTGTGGCTGCCCGAGATCAATTCGCCGAACGGCCCGCGCCGCCAGGCGGCCGAGCGCGCGGCGATCAATGCGCCGATGCAGGGCACGGCGGCGGACCTGATCAAGCTGGCCATGATCGCGGTGCAGGGCTGGCTGGAAAAAGAAGGCTTGAAGACGCGCATGATCATGCAGGTGCACGATGAACTGGTGCTGGAAGTGCCGGACGCGGAGCTGGCCCTGGTCAAGGAAAAGCTGCCGCAGCTGATGGCCGGCGTGGCCGAGCTGAAGGTGCCGCTGCTGGCCGAAGTGGGCGTGGGCCGCAACTGGGACGAGGCGCACTGATTTTTTGCTATTCTGTTTCGCTCATGAGGAGGGAAGTGGGAATGAACGATTTTCATAGAGATGCGCAAAGCCTGATCGGCGAGGCCGAAGGCATGGACCGGCGCGATTTCATCAAGGCGGCGGTCGGCACGGGCTTCGCCGCGGCCGCGCTGCCGGTGGTGGCGCAGAACGTGATCAAGACCGACAGCGCGGGGCTGGAAACCGGCGTCATTACCGTCAAGGTGGCGGGGACCGACGTGCCGGTGTACCGCGCCCAGCCTGCGGGCAAAACCGGCCTGCCGGTGGTGCTGGTGATTTCCGAAATCTTCGGCGTGCATGAGCATATCGCCGACGTGGCGCGCCGCTTGGCCAAGGAAGGCTACCTGGCGCTGGCGCCCGAGCTCTTCGTGCGCCATGGGGACGTGAAGAACGCGCCGAATGTGGCCGATCTGATCAAGAACATCATCGCCAAGACGCCGGACAGCGAAGTCTTCGCCGACCTGGATGCGGTGGTGGAGTGGGCCGGGACGCATGGCGGCGACACCAATCGCCTGGCCATCACCGGCTTTTGCTGGGGCGGACGCATCACCTGGATGTATGCGGCGCACAATCCGAAGATCAAGGCCGGCGTGGCCTGGTATGGGCGGCTGACTGGGGAAACCCACGCCGTCTATCCCAGGCATCCGGTCGACGTGGCCGCGAGCATAAAAGCGAATATCCTTGGCCTGTATGGCGCCAAGGACCAGGGCATTCCGCTGGAAACCATCGAGCAGATGAAGGCGGCGCTGGCTAAGGGCAGCAGCAAGTCGGTGTTTGTGGTGTATCCGGACGCCGGCCACGCCTTCCATGCCGACTACCGGCCCAGCTATGTGGCGGCCGATGCGAAGGATGGCTGGAAGCGCACGCTGGCCTGGTTCAAGGCCAACGGCGTGGCCTGAAGTATGGGCTGAATGAGCAGGAAACCGGGCAGCGAGTTACAATGTCCGGTTTACGCCGCTTTTTAGGGTTCAAGGCGGCGGGCAAGGCAAAGAGGTTCCAAAATCGATCCAACTCTTATTTCCATTCTGCTGGCGACCACCATCGCCGGCGTAGTCAGCATTTCGGCAGCGGCGATCTTTTCGTTTACGCTGCTGTCCAAGGTCGTCGAGCGCATGGTCAGCCTGTCGGTTGGCATCATGCTGTCCACGTCCCTGCTGCACGCCCTGCCTGAAGCCTTTGAATCCGGCGCCGATACGCACACCCTGTTCGCCACCCTGCTGGGCGGCCTGCTGGCCTTCTTCATGCTGGAAAAGCTGGCCATCCTGCGCCACTCGCACCACCATGAGCACGACGGCCACCACCACGCCCATGGCCACGACAAGCGCGAAGCCGGCAAGGCCGGCTGGATGATCCTGGTCGGCGACGGCATGCACAATTTCACCGATGGCATCCTGATCGCCGCCGCCTTCCTGGCCGATCCGGGCCTGGGCATCGTCACCGGCCTGGCCATCATCGCCCACGAGATCCCGCAGGAGATCGGCGATTTCATCGTGCTGCTGAACGCGGGCTTCTCGCGCGCGCGCGCCTATGTGTACAACCTTTTATGCAGCCTGCTGGCCGTGGCTGGCGGCCTGCTGGGCTATTACACCCTGGACCGCGCCAGCAATCTGATACCGTATGTGCTGGTGTTCGCATCGTCCGGCTTTATCTATATCGCCGTCAGCGACCTGATGCCGCAGATGCAGCGCCGCGCCACCCTGCGCGAAACGATTCCCCAGGTGCTGCTGATCGCCCTGGGCGTGTGCATCGTGCTGTTCCTGACGGCGCATCGCCATTAACCCGCAAGCTGTATCGGTTTGCACAGAAAGAAAGGAGGTAAAAAATGAGTCATAACCCGCTTGCTGCTCTGTTCAGCGCGCGCCAGTTTTCCACACTGAGCCGCTCTTGCCCTCGTTCCATCGCGCTGCGATAACAGGCCAAGAGCTTTTACTCCCTTCCATAGAGTCAGTTCACGGCTCGTTTCGTTAGCGCTCCTGTTAACGCGGATGCTTGCATCCCGACGAAAGACAAGAGCAATGACAACCCTTATCTCTACCAATGCACTGCAACTGGACGCGAACCATGGTTTGCTGTTCCAAGACCTTTCCTTTACCCTCAGCCAGGGCGACCGCATCGGCCTCGTGGGCCATAACGGCTGCGGCAAAAGCACCTTGCTTGGCCTCTTGGCCGGCACGCGCGAGGCCAGCGCGGGACTGATCCACATGGCGCGCGCCTGCCGCCTGCAGCACGTCGAACAGCACCTGCCGCCGGACATGGCGGAACTGAGCCTGTACCAAGCCCTGCAAGCCGCGCTGGCCGATGCACCGGAGCAGCAGTGGCGCATCGACAGCCTGCTGGAGGAGCTGGGCATCAGCGGCGCCACGGCGCAATTGCCGGTCAAATCCCTGTCTGGCGGCCAGCATACCCGCCTGCTGCTGGCGCGCGCCCTGCTGCACGAGCCGAACGTGCTGCTGCTCGATGAGCCGAGCAACCACCTCGACCTGCCGTCGCTGCTGTGGCTGGAGCAATTCCTGGCGCGCTGGCGCGGCGCCTTCATCCTCGTTTCGCACGACCAGCGCCTGCTGGACAATGCCACGCGCAAGACCTGGGTGCTGCGCGACCGCCGTCTGTACAGCTTCGACCTGGCTTGCGGACCGGCGTTGGCGGCGCTGGCAGAGCAGGACGCGGCCAACACGGCGCGGCGCAGCGCCGAGCAGAAGGAGATCGACCGCATCGAGGCCAGTAGCCACCGCCTCGCCATCTGGGGCCGTACTTACGATAACGAGGACTTGGCGCGCAAGGCCAAGACCATGCAGCGGCGCGCAGAGCGGCTGAAGGAGGAACAGACCTTCGTCAGCGCAGGCGCGCCATGGACGCTGAGCCTGCGCGGCAAGGCGATGGCGGCGGACCAGCTGCTGGCGCTGGAGGGCTTGCCGGTGCGGCCGGCGCCTGCCGCGCCGGTGCTGTACGAAGTCGAGCACCTGGTGATCCGTCCCGGCGACCGTGTGGCGCTGCTGGGCGCCAACGGCAGCGGCAAATCCTCGCTGCTGCGCCAGTGCTGGGCTGCGCTACGAACGCAGAGCGAATTGGACGGCATGCGCTGCCATCCCACGGCCAGCATCGGCTATTACGACCAGAATCTGCAGCAGCTGGCCGGCAATGCCAGCCTGTCCGATGCGCTATATCCCTTCGCCGCGCAAGCGGAGGAAGTGGCGGCGCGCAGCGATGCGGCGCGGCGCCAGTCGCTGATCGCAGCGGGCTTCCCCTACAGCCGCCACGGCCAGAAGGTGGATACCCTGAGCGGTGGCGAACGCGCGCGCTTGCTGTTTCTCGGCCTGTCGCTGGCCAGCTACCACCTGCTGCTGCTCGACGAGCCGACTAACCACCTCGACATGGAAGGCAAGCAGCAATTGGCGGCGGCGCTGCAAGGTTTCGCCGGCGGCTGCCTGCTGGTCTCGCACGACCGCGACCTGATCGAGCAAGCCTGCAACCGCTACTGGGTGGTGCATGAGGGCCGCCTGGAGCAATGGCAGGATGCCGAATCGGCCTATCGCCGCCTTGGCGGCGGCGGCCTGTCTGGTGCCGCATCGCCCGCCAGCGTGACGGCAGGACAGGGCAGCAGCGCGCCGCAAGCCATGCCCGATGGCGAAGAGCAGCTGCTGGCCCGCCTGTATGAACTGGAACAGCTCTTGGCCGCCGACCTGGCCCGCAAGCCCCGTCACCAGAAGCCCGCCAGCCAGCAGCAATGGCGCACCGAGCTTGACCAGCTAAACCGCCAGCTTGGCCTCGACACTTAAGCCGGCATCCTGTAGTTGAGCCCGCCGGATGGCCATCCGGTGGGCTCGGCTTTGGTGTGGGGAGGGGGCGCTCAGGCGCCGGTGGCGACCGGGCGGGTGGGGGCGGCGCACCATTCCGACCAGGAGCCGGGATACAGCGCGGCGCCGTGCAGGCCGGCCACTTCCAGGGCCAGCAGGTTGTGGCAGGCGGTGACGCCGGAGCCGCATTGCATGATGGCCGTTTCCGGCGATGCGAACAGCGCGGCGAAGTCCTGCTTGAGCTGTGCGGCGTCCTTGAAGCGGCCGTCGGCTTGCAGATTGTCCTTGAAGAAGCGGTTGCGCGCGCCGGGAATGTGGCCGCCCACCGGATCGATGGTTTCGTTCTCGCCGCGGAAGCGGTCGTTGGCGCGGGCGTCGACCACGGTCTGCTGGCGGCTTTCGAGATTCGCCAACACCTCATCCACCGATACAGTGCGCGTCAGCGTCGGACGTTCGGCGATATGGCCTGGCGGGCGGGATGGGGCCGGCGTCACCAGCGGCAAGTCTTGCGCCTGCCAGGCGGCGAGGCCGCCATCGAGCACCGCGACGGCCGGGTGGCCTACCCAGCGCAGCAGCCACCACAGGCGGGCCGCGTACATGCCGCCGTGGGCGTCGTAGGCGACGACCTGGGTATCGTCGTTGATGCCCCAGGCGCGCAGCGTTGCAATCAGCTTGGCGCGTTCCGGCAGCGGATGGCGGCCGCGGAAGCGGCCGTCGGCGCCTTGCTTGGCGCCGGACAGGTCGTCGTCGATGCCGGCGAATTGCGCGTTCTGGATATGGCCGGCGGCGAAGGTTTCGCTGCCGTAGGCGGGATTCATCAGATCGTGCCGGCAGTCGAGGATGACCCAGTGCGGGTCGGTCAGATGCCGGGACAGGGTGGAAGCGTCAATCAGGGTCGTGTGCATGGCAGCTTATCCTTGGATTCAGACTTCACTTGCGATAGGGTCGGTTTTGGCGATGGCCTTGCCGCGTTCTGTGTTGCGCGTATTGTAGAACGTTGCGGCCATCCCCGAGAGCAGGATGATGCCGATGCCCGCCCAGCTATGCCAGTTGAACACGTCGCTGAAGACCAGGATGCCCCAGAAGCTGGAGAACACGATGCCGCTGTATTGCAGATTGGCGACCACCAGGGTGTTGCCGAGGCGGTAGGCGCGCGTCATCGCCACTTGCGCGGCGGTGGCGCACAGGCCGATGCCCAGCAGGAGCAGGGCGCTGCGGGTATTGTCCGGCATATGCCAGACCACGGGGCTGCCGCCTGCTTCCACGATATGGCCCGCCATGCCGGCCACGAAATTGGTGATGGAGAAGAAGAAGACCACGCGCGATTCCGGCTCGCCCGCCAGGCCCAGTTTGCGCACCTGCATATAGGCCATGGCCGACAGCACGCTGGAAGACAGCGCGAGCATCGCTTCGAACAATTGATTGGAGTGGAAGGCCGGCTGCAGCAGCAGGGTGACGCCGATAAAGCTCATGAAGACGGCGCCGATCAGCGGCCATTCGATGTGGTTCTTGGCGTGCCACCAGCCGTGCAGGAAGAGCCAGACGGCAATCCAGATCGGCGCCATGTAGTTGAGGGTCATGGCGGTGGCGAGCGGCAGGCGGGCGATGGCATAGAACCACAGCCAGAGCGAAACCACGCCCACCACGCCGCGCCACAAGTGGGCAAAGGGCATGGTGGTGCGGAAGCTGGTGCCTTGCATGCGCATCATGCAGAACAGGACTGTCATGCCGACCAGTCCCCGGTACATCACGATCTCCGAGGTGGAGAAGGTTTCGGAAGCGAGTTTGACGCAGACGCCCATGGCGGCAAACATGAAACTGGCAAATAACATCCAAAGCGATTGCATCGTATTCCTGTTCTACTGCCGCCGGGCGGCCGTCCTACCTGACCACTCTTATACGTCCAGTTTGCTGCGGTACCACTCGTGGAAGTGCTGCATGCCGTCTTCCATCGGCGACTGGTACGGCCCGGCGTCGTTCTCGCCGCGCTGCATCAGGATGCGCCGTCCGGCATCCATACGCTGGCCGATTTCGTCGTCCTCGATGCAGGTTTCCATATAGGCGGCCCGCTCGGCTTCGATGAATTCGCGCTCGAACAGCATGATTTCTTCCGGATAGTAGAACTCGACCACGTTCTTGGTGCGCTGCGGGCCGTCCGGCCACAGGGTGGAGACGATCAGCACGTGCGGATACCATTCCACCATGATGTTCGGATACAGCGTCAGCCAGATCGCGCCGTAGGGCGGCGGTTCGCCGTTGCGGAACTTGAGCACCTGCTCCTGCCAGCGCTGGTAGACCGGCGAGCCGGATTTCTGCAGGCCGCGATGCACGCCCACGGTCTGCACGCTGTAATCCTCGCCGAATTCCCAGCGCAGGTCGTCGCAGCTGACGAAGCTGCCCAGGCCCGGGTGGAAAGGCTCGACGTGGTAGTCCTCCAGATAGACTTCGATGAAAGTCTTCCAGTTGTAGTCGCAGTCGTGGATTTCGACGTGGTCGAACATATAGCCGCTGAAATCGAGATCCTTGGTGACGGACAGCTTGCCCAGCTTTTCCATCACGTTGTAGCCATTCTGCTCGAACAGCAGGCCGTTCCAGCTTTGCAACTGGGTCTTGGCCAGGTTCAGGCAAGGCGTGTCGGGGAAGTGCGGCGCGCCGATCAGCTCCCCCTTCAGATCGTAGGTCCAGCGGTGCAGCGGGCAGACGATGTTATTGCTGTTGCCGCGGCCATTGAACATCAGCGCCTGGCGGTGGCGGCAGACGTTGGACATCAGCTCGATGCCGGCCGGGCTGCGCACCAGCATGCGGCCTTCGTTTTCCGACGCCACGGTCATGAAATCGCCCGCGTTCGGAATCATCAGCTCATGGCCGATATAACGCGGGCCTTGCTTGAATAATTGCTGCATTTCACGCTGCAGAAGCGTTTCGTCAAAATAGACGGTGACCGGAAGTTGCGCGTTTGAACGCGCCAGCTTGGCGTGGGTACCCAGATCGGACATCCCAACCCCCCTTAATTAAATTACTGCAAACCAAGAAGAGACAGAATCCGTAAAGACCTGAATTCAGAAATTAGAAACGGTATTTCGGACAGAACCGGCGATTATACCCCGAATCCCCGCGTTTTCGGGGAAGTTGGGCCAAAATCGGGGTAAAATGCCGCTGTCCGCCCCAAGATGGGGGCGCCGCCGCCGGATTCCAGTGCGAATTGCGGCCGGCCCCGGCAATTCCCCACAGCGGGCTCCGCATTTTCCGACCTATTCAGATAGTTTGTTCTAAAATAACGGGCTACACTGAGCCAGCCGGTTTATCGTGCCGACTAGCCACAACGATTGAATGCATATGCCTAAGAAAATGAATGACGACACCGCTGCCGCGGCGCCGGCCTCCTTCGAGGAAGCCATGGCCGAACTGGCGCAGCTGGTGACGCAGATGGAGTCGGGCCAGCTGCCGCTGGAAGCGTCCGTCGCCGCTTATGCGCGCGGTTCCGAGCTGGTGAAATTCTGTGCCGGCCAGTTGGACAAGGTGGAATCCCAGGTCAAGGTGCTGGAGGGCGACCTGCTCAAGCCCTTCGCCGAGAATGAGGAGGGCCAGCCATGAGCGCCGCCTTCCAGGATTGGATGAAGACCATCCAGGCCGGCATGGAGCACGATATGTCGGCCTACCTGCCGGCCGCCTCCGCGCTGCCGCAGAAACTGCACGAAGCCATGCGCTATGCCCTGCTGGGCGGCGGCAAGCGCGTGCGTCCGCTGCTGGTGTACGCCGCCGGCAATCTGTTCGGCGCCGATGCGGCAGCCCTGAGCCGGGCGGCGGCGGCGCTGGAAATGATCCACGCCTACTCGCTGGTGCACGACGACATGCCCTGCATGGACGACGATGCGCTGCGCCGCGGCAAACCGACCGTGCATATCGCTTACGACGAGGCCACCGCGCTGCTGGTGGGCGACGCCCTGCAGGCGCAGGCCTTTGCCGTGCTGGCCGAGGCGGACACGCTGCCGCCGGCGCGCCAGGTGGCCATGCTGCGCCTCTTGGCGCAGGCGGCCGGTTCGGCCGGCATGTGCGGCGGCCAGGCCATCGACCTGGCCAGCGTCGGCCTGAGCCTGACGCTGCAGCAGCTGGAGCAGATGCACCAGCTGAAGACCGGCGCGCTGCTGCGCGCCTCGGTGGTGCTGGGCGCCCTGGCCGGCAAGGATCTCGACGCGGCCGAGCTGCAAGCCCTGAACGATTACTCGCGCGCCATCGGCCTGGCTTTCCAGGTGGTGGATGACATCCTCGACGCCACGGCCGATTCGGCCACCCTGGGCAAGACGGCCGGCAAGGATGCGGCCGACAACAAACCTACCTATGTTTCCATCCTGGGCCTGGAACCGTCCCAAGCCCTGGCGGAAAAACTGCGGCTCGACGCGCACGCTGCGCTCGCGCCATTCGGAGACAATGCACAGCGCTTACGCGAACTCGCGGATCTGATCGTGCAGCGGAAGGCATAAATGAAACTGCTTGAAAATATCAACATCCCGGCGGACCTGCGCAAGCTGCAGCGCCACCAACTGACGCCGCTGGCGCATGAGCTGCGCAGCTTCCTGCTCGACTCGGTCTCGAAAACGGGCGGCCACCTGTCGTCCAACCTGGGCACGGTGGAGCTGACCATCGCCCTGCATTATGTCTTCAACACCCCGCAGGACCGCATCGTGTGGGATGTGGGCCACCAGACCTACTCGCACAAGATCCTGACCGGCCGCCGCGAACAGTTCCACACCCTGCGCCAGCGCGATGGCATTTCCGGCTTCCCGCGCCGCGTGGAAAGCGAGTACGACACCTTCGGTACCGCCCACTCCTCGACCTCGATTTCGGCCGCGCTGGGCATGGCGCAGGCGGCCAAGATCAAGGGCGAGCACCGCCACGCCATCGCCGTGATCGGCGACGGCTCGATGACGGCCGGCATGGCCTTCGAGGCGCTCAACAACGCCGGCGTGCAGGAAGACCTGAACCTGCTGGTGATCCTGAACGACAACGATATGTCGATCTCGCCGCCGGTGGGCGCCTTGAACCGCTACCTGGCGCGCCTGATGTCGGGCCAGTTCTACGCCGCCGCCAAGAACGTCGGCAAGTCGGTGCTGCCCGGTCCTGTGCTGGAACTGGCCAAGCGCCTGGAGGAACACGCGAAAGGCATGGTGGTGCCTGCCACCATGTTCGAGGAATTCGGCTTCAACTACATCGGCCCGATCGACGGCCATGACCTGGAATCGCTGATCCCGACGCTGCAGAACATCCGCCAGCTCAAGGGGCCGCAGTTCCTGCACGTGGTGACGAAAAAAGGCCAGGGCTACAAGCTGGCCGAGGCCGAGCCTATCCTGTACCACGGCACCGGCAAGTTCAACCCGGCCGAAGGCATCAAGCCGGCGCCGCCGTCCAAGATCACTTACACCGAAGTGTTCGGCAACTGGCTGTGCGATATGGCGGCCCACGACAAGGCCCTGGTCGGCATCACGCCCGCCATGCGCGAAGGTTCGGGCATGGTGCGCTTCGACCAGCAATATCCGGACCGCTACTTCGACGTCGGCATCGCCGAGCAGCATGCCGTGACCTTCGGCGCCGGCCTGGCCTGCGAAGGCCTGAAGCCGGTGGTGGCGATTTATTCGACCTTCCTGCAGCGCGCCTACGATCAGCTGATCCACGACGTCGCCCTGCAGAATCTGGACGTGACCTTCGCCCTCGACCGCGCCGGCCTGGTGGGCGCGGACGGCGCGACCCACGCCGGCAATTACGATCTGGCCTATCTGCGCTGCATCCCGAATATGGTGGTGATGGCGCCGTCCGACGAGAACGAATGCCGCAAGATGCTGACCACGGCCTACCACTATCCCGGCCCGGCCGCCGTGCGCTATCCGCGCGGCGCGGGCGTCGGCGCGGCCATCGAACCGGCCCTGACCTCGCTGGAAATCGGCAAGGGCGAAGTGCGCCGCAAGGGCCAGAAGATCGCCATCCTGGCCTTCGGCTCGATGGTGGCGCCGAGCCTGGGCGCGGCCGAACAGCTGGATGCGAGCGTGGCCGATATGCGCTTCGTCAAGCCGCTGGACGTGGAATTGGTCAAGCAGCTGGCCGCCGAGCACGAGTACCTGGTGACGGTGGAAGAGGGCTGCATCATGGGCGGCGCCGGCGCCGCCGTGGCCGAGGCCCTGGCTGAAGCAGGCATCGTCAAACCGCTGCTGATGCTGGGCCTGCCCGACCAGTTCATCGACCACGGCGACCCGGCCAAGCTGCTCGCCAGCGTGGGCCTGGACGCCGCCGGCATCGCCGCGTCGATCCGCCAGCGTTTCGGCGGCGAGGAGCCGCGCCTGGTGGTGAACAACGGCTGATTGTTTCAGCCCAACAAAAAGCGGCGCCATGTGCGCCGCTTTTTTTATTTCTTGACAAGATATGCGGCCGCGCCCTAACTTTCCGATGTTTCAAAGCTGGTTCACTTATTACTTTTATGAGGAAAGGAGACAGCATGTTCAAGAAAGTTGCACTGTTCCTGTTTGCGGCGGCCTGCTCATTTTCTGCCTGGGCCTATGACGACGATCCCAATGCCTGCCCGCAGAAGTGCCTGGTCAATTATGACCTTTGCGTGAAGAGCGGCCACGCCGAGCACGCCTGCTACATCGAGTATGCAAACTGCCTCTGGGGTGAATGCGAGCGCTGGTAAAACTCTCCGCGGAAAACCGCTCCACGGCACACAGTTACTACTAAATTAATAGCGTCGTATTTTTAATGCAGAATTTTTCTATGCTCATGAATATTCTTGACATGGGTTTTGGGCTGCACTATTGTTGCCGTGGAGTCATTCTTGCAAAATGGCCAAAGTAAATAAAACATTACAAAATAAAGGCGCTGGAGATGATCGGAAAGAAGATTAAAGTCGTGGCTGTCTATATTCTCATCCTGGCGGCTGGCCTGGGTGTCGGCCTGGGCCTGGCCAAGCTGCCGGCCATGTTCAAGAAGCCTTATGTCGAAGGCAATTACGCTGCCTACTTCCCCGATACCAGCACCAAGGTAGTGGTATATGGCACGGAGACCTGCCCCTTCTGCATTAAAACCCGCGCCTATTTGAAAGAGCGCAATATCGCCTTCGCCGATTTGTATGTGGACAATTCGGAAAAGGCCAAGAAAGAATTCGGCCAATTGGGCGGCGGTGGCGTGCCCATGATTCTGGTCGGTAATCGCCGCATCGAAGGCTTCAATCAAGCCGCTCTCGACGACGCACTGAAAAAGTTCGTCAACTAAGAATTCACCGTATTTGCCGCACGCAGCGGAGCCGGATTTGAACGATCCGCTTCCGAGGGGATTTTGCTGCCTGAAATTTTGCTGCACGGGCGGGCCACCCGGGGCTGTATCAGGCCATCCATTGTCGATTGATTATTGCATCTATCAGGAAAGGGATTTGAATCATGATGAAAAAAATTGCCTTCTTCGTGTTTGCCGCTGCCACCGCCTTGTCCGCTTCGCTGGCCGGCGCGGCTAACCCCGTTTACTGCGACGAGTGCGATACACGCTTGGAGCAGTGCATGGATTCGCCGATCCGGACCTACTGCAGCCGCCTCTATCGCGAGTGCCGCGCCACCTGCATTCCGTAATACAAAAAAGGGCGGGGCGATAACTTTATTCCCCCTCCCTGCCTCGCTGTCGATGGGTATCAATGCGTCGTCGATGGCCTGAGCTGTATCAGGCCATTTCTTGCAATCTGATTGCTGAAAACTGAAAAGGAAAAATCATGCACAAGAAAGTTCTGCTCTTCGTATTTGCCGCCGCCGCCGCGCTGTCCGCATCGTTCGCCGGCGCCGCCGATCGTGAAACCTGCATGCAGCGCTGCAGCGATACCCACACGAGCTGTCTTGAGGACGGCGTTTACGAAGCGTATATGTGCGACTTCGCGTACACCATGTGCCGCCGCAGCTGCCGTTAAGCCGCCGGGAACTTTTTCATGGACTCAGCCATGCATAGCCGGAAGTCTGTGGTTTGAAAATCCAGGAACGAGGGAATGCCATGTTTAAAAAATCCACCTGCTTTATTTTCGCCTTTGGTCTGGCTTGTTCGTCCGCATTTGCCGGCTTTGCGGAATGCCGCCAACAGTGCCTGGAGGAGTACTACGATTGCCAGTCAAGCATGTGGGCGCCGCAGATCTGTGCCCACAATCTGCGTGTCTGTGAGAAAGCTTGTCCGATCGATTAAGGGGAGAAAACATGCGTAAGCAAGCTCTGCTCTTCGTATTTTCCGCCGCCGCTGCGCTGTCCGCCTCGTTTGCCGGGGCGCAGGACCGCCCTGCTTGTCTGCGGGCCTGCATGGATGCTTATTCTGCCTGTCTGGAGCATGGCGGCACCCAGGAACAAGTGTGCGATGAGGCGACCATCGCATGCCGCCGCAATTGCCGTTAAGGCGGATGCTGCAAGCGACAGTCCCGCCGTATTTATCTTA
This sequence comes from Massilia sp. NR 4-1, assembly GCF_001191005.1. Lineage (NCBI taxonomy): Bacteria > Pseudomonadati > Pseudomonadota > Betaproteobacteria > Burkholderiales > Oxalobacteraceae > Massilia > Massilia sp. NR 4-1. The sequence continues at coordinate 3,537,938 of NZ_CP012201.1, read as the reverse complement.
AGCAGCTCAATATTTGCTGTACGCCGCGCAAGGGACAGCGGCGTTGCGGCCATAACTATGTCCCGGATGGAAAAAAGATCATGAAAAAACTGGGTATCTTCCTGTTCGCAGCCGCCTGCTCCTTCTCCGCACTGGCCAGCGGCGGCAGCGCTTTCGAGCGCTGCGAGCAGAACTGCAATAACATCTACAATTACTGCGAGTGGAAAGGCCTGAGCGACAATTGCGCCGGCGAGCTGGGCGTCTGCCTGATGAGCTGCGAAGGCCTGTAATCCCGATTGCGCGGCGGCCTGTCGAGCCACCGCATCAGAACAAAACGCCGCCTTCCGCGGCGTTTTGTTTTTCAGCACCATTCCTTGCATGCCGCCCAGTGCTGGCTATATTGATATAAACAGTTTATATCGAGGCGGCCATGAAGATCGTCGCACCGCTGCTGGCATTCTGCCTGGCGCTGGCGCTATGCACGGGAGCGCGCGGACAGGTCCCCGATTCCGGCCGCTGGCAGGAGCTGCGCTACGCATCCGAGGAAGTGGCGCTGGCGATGGAGGACCGCTATATCAGCCAGGTGGTCGAGCTGGCGGCGCAAGGCCGTCTGGATGAAGACCGCCCGCTGCTACGGCGCCTGCAGGCGATCGGCGCCGGCCTGCTGCAGGCGGCGGCCGAACTGAAGCCGGAAAGCGCGCAATGGGACTGGGAGTTCCACGTGACCAGCGCCCCCGAGGTCGACGCCATGTGTCTGGCGGGCGGAAAAATCCTGGTCGGCGCGGCTTTCGTCGGCCGCCTGATGCTGGATGACGGCGAGCTGGCGACCTTGCTGGGCCATGAGATCGCGCATGCCGTGGCCGAGCACCACCGTGAAACCCTGTCCGAAGCCTTGCTGCTGGTCCGCCCCTATGCCCTGCCGCCGGACGTGATGCTGGAACGGCTCGACTCCGATCTTGGCCTGCAGCTGCACCTGTCCACCCTCGGCCATCTGCAGGAACGCGAAGCCGACCAGTTGGGCATGGTGCTGGCCCACCGTGCCGGCTGGCCTGCCAGCGCCATGGTCAGCTTCTACCGCAAGCTGGCGGCCGGGGAGGGCGGCGGCGCTTTGCTGGATGCCTATCCGCTGCCTTGGTCGCGCCAGGCCACCGCGCGCGGCATGGCCCGTCTTTTCGGCGAATAGCGCATTCCAAAGAATTACTATTAAATTAATAGTTTATTGTTTTTATGTGAATTCGATAAACTTGCATGAATTTCTTGACATGGAATTTTTGCTGATTTATCGTGGCTTTGGCGAAACTATTGCCAAATATAAAATATCGCTGGAAGCAAAATAAGTGATGTTTGAACGGTGTCGCAGCATGAGATGCCGTCGTTGTTAATTCGGAATTCGGGGCAAACCTTTGTAAGAAAATTTTGCACCGAAGCTGAAGAAGCTTGCTGAGTAACATATCCCATAGTTTCAGAAATGGCGCCAGATCCCGGACAGTCTGGCGCTAGGACCTTTATCGTCCGTACTTTCTCAAGGAAAATGGTCTTATGCTGAAAAAACTTGGTTTCTTCGTTTTTGCAATGGCACTGGGTAGCGGCTTTGCGCTGGCTGCCGGTGGCATCTGCACTGGTGACTGCTTCGAAACTTACCAGGCTTGCCTGGAAAACGGCGTGACGAAACCTGCCGTCTGCCTGCGCAATTACCAGTACTGCCAGACTCATTGCGAACCTTAAGCGGAGGAAAGCATTATGCTGAAGAAAATCGCTTTCTTTGTTTTTGCCCTGGGCCTGGGAACGGCCTATGCCGCCTCCAGCCAGGAATACATGCTGTGCCTCGACGATTGCGGCGCAGCCTGGGAAAACTGCAGCTCGAATCCGACTTGGCTCGACCCCAATGCCTGCTTCAATGAGAGACAGCGTTGCTTCTGGAATTGCAAGCAGTTGTACTCCTAAGCGGGATCGCGGCTGTGCAGTGGCCGCAGCACGTGCGATTGCCTCCCGGTAATCGCCGTTGAAAAGGGGCCGGCATCCGCATAGGCTGGATGGCCGGCCCGGAATGCGCAGGCATTCACCCTATGCATGAAATTACTATTAAATTAATAGCGTCGTATTTTTAATGAGAATTTCTTCTATTCTCATGAATTTCTTGACACAGCTTTTTTGCTGTTTTATTGTGGCCTTGGCGGAATTATTGCCAAATATAAAATGTCGTCGGAATTGAAATAAGTTGCGTTTAAACGGTGGCGCGCAATGCAGTTGTCGCCGTGGATAATTCACAATACGAGACAAAAATGCTAAAAAAATTTTCCTTTACACCCACGCTGGGTTCGAGCACTTCCTGTACTACCGCTTGCCTCCCTGCCACATAAGCGTTTAGTTCTCTTTTGATAGCTGGTTTTTGAAGCTGCGAGTCTGTCATGGCTTGCGGCGTGGCTGGCTGTTTTTAAAATTTTTGTGTTTAGGGATAGAGGTAGACAAATGATCGGTAAAAAACTGAAAACGGCTGCGGCCTATGTGGTGATTCTGGCGGCAGGCCTGGGCGCGGGATTGGCGATCGCCAAGCTGCCCGCCATGTTCAAGAAGCCTTACACCGAAGGCAACTACGCGGCCTATTTCCCCGACACCACGACCAAGGTGGTGGTGTATGGCACGGAAACCTGTCCCTTCTGCATCAAGACCCGCGCTTATCTGAAGGAACACAATATCGCTTTCGCCGATCTCTACGTCGACCAGTCGGAGAAGGCCAAGAAGGAATTCGCGCAACTGGGCGGCGGCGGCGTCCCCATGATCCTTATCGGCAATCGCCGCATCGAAGGCTTCAACCAGGCAGCCGTCGAGGATGCACTGAAGAAGTTCGCTAACTAATCCCATCGTCGCTTCAGAAAACAGCGCCAGATACCGGACGGTCTGGCACTGCGGGAGTCCTGTCGTCCGCATTTTTACTAGGAGATAAACAATATGTTGAAAAAACTCGGCTTCTTCATTTTTGCGATGGCGATGGGCAGCGGTTTTGCATTCGCAGCCGACGAGGATTGCGAGAGCAATTGCTTCGATTTTTACCAGGCCTGCCTGGATAACGGCTGGCCTAAACCACCGACCTGCCTGCGCAACTACAAGCAGTGCATGTCGTACTGCAAAGCCAACTAAGCGAAAGGGGCAGTTTGTGTTGAAGAAAATCGCTTTCTTTGTATTCGCGCTGGGTCTGGGGACGTCCTATGCTTCCGCCAACCTGGGCTATGAGCTATGCGTCGACAGCTGCGAAGCGAGCTGGGAAATGTGCCGGCAAACGCCGCAGCGTCCAGGTTCGCAAGCCTGTGTGCGCGAGCTGGATCGCTGCCGCGCGCAGTGCGCGGTGAAATATCCCTGAATGAAAGCGGGGCGCCGTTCATGAACGGCGCCCCTTGTCTTTAGCGGGAGAGTGCGGAGTTTTTGAACAAGGCCGGCAGATCGATGGCATTGGCCATGGCCTGGAAGCCGGCATCGTTGGGATGCAGATGGTCGCCGGAATCGTAGGCGGGCAGCAGGCGTTCGGGATGGGCGGGATCGCGCAGCACGGCATCGAAATCGGCCACGGCATCGAAGGCGCCGCTGTTGCGGATCCAGTCGTTGACCTGGCGCCGCAAGGCGTCCTTGGCCGGCGAGTCGTAGCCGGTGATCGGCGTGCCGCTCAGCGCCCCGGCGAATGGCGGCAGCGTGGCGCCGACTACGCGCAGCTGGCGCTGGCGGGCGCGTTCGATGAGGGCGCGGTAGCCGGCGATCAGGCGCTCGGCCGTCATGGCCGCCTCCTTGGGCGCCAGAGCGCTGCCGGGCCAGCCGATATCGTTGGTGCCAAGCATGAGGACGAGGGCGCCGGCGTGGGGCTGGTCGAGGACATCGTGCTGCAGGCGATCGGCGGCTTTGACGCCCATGCCGTCGCTCAGCAGGCGGGCGCCGGAAATGCCGGCATTCGCCACGCCGGCCGGAATGCCTTGCTGCGCCAGGCGCGCGGCGAGGTAGTCGGGCCAGCGGCGGTTGCGGTCGGGGGTGGAGCCATTGCCGTCGGTGATGGAATCGCCCAGGGTGACGATGGTAAAGGCGGCAGGTGCCGCGCCATCCACCTGGACGGAATTCAGGAAGGTGCGGCCTTGCAGCGGCAGGCTGCCGGGCAGGTTAGCGGCGCCAGCGAGGTTGCCGGCGGCGATAAAGCCGGTTTGCTGCGCACCCCAGTGGAAGGTGCTGAGCGGCGCGGCTTGCGGCAGCCAGGCGGAAACGCTCAGGCGCTGCAGGGCTGGCACCGGGTAGGGCAGGGGATCGCTGGTGGCGACGGCGCCGGGCGCCACGGTCACGCCGGGCTGGCCGCCGAAGCTCAAGGCGCGGCTGCTGGCGGGATCGATGGCAGAGGTGGCAGCTTGCGCATCGCTGTCGCTGCCCGCTGTGCGCGCGACCTGCGCGGCGCCGATGACCAGCGGCGTGCTGCCGTAGCGGTTGGAGAAGGTGACGCGCAACTGTGCGCCGCCGCTGCTGAGACGCAGCACTTCGCGCACGGTTTGCTGCTGCAACTGGGCCGGCATATTGGTCGGCAGGATGAAATCGGCATCCCAGGCGGGATGCGCGGCGCTGTACCAGCTGGTCTGCCATTGCGTCTGCGCAGCGGCGGCGTGGTGCAGCGGAATGGCAAGTGTCGCCAGCATGGCGGCGGTAGCGAGTGGTCGGGACAGAAACATGAAGCTTTCTCCGTAGTAAACAAGGACAAGGGAAGCTTAACTAACGTGGTTTCATGCGAGAAGACGGCATAAGCGACTAAGGCCTATTCTCATTTGGAATGGGTGGCGTTAAAGGACAGGCGCTATCCGCAACACTCTTTGTGTCCATACTAAAAAAAAGGAAATCCGATGTTGAAGAAAATCGCTTTCATCTTTGCTCTGGGCTTGAGTGCTTCCTACGCCATGGCTGCCGGCTCCTGCGAAGGACAATGCGCCGAGAAGTTCGCCTTCTGCAATGCGCATGGCAAACCGCCGGGCTTGTGCAGCATGGAGTACCGCAACTGTATCGACCGCTGCGATTTCGGTGTCTGAACCTGATTCCAAGGAGAATTCCATGTTCAAGAAATTAGCCTTGTTTGTGTTTGCCGCCGCCACCGCCCTGTCGGCATCGCTCGCCACCGCACGTCCCGATTGCCACCCCCAGTGCTATGTCGACTACCATGCCTGCATCAGCGCCGGCAATGATGTGGTGGAGTGCCGTTCCATCTTGCTCCGGTGCTGCGCATATCCGCAGCATTGATTAAGGAGATAAAAATGTTCAAGAAAACAGCTTTATTCGTATTCGCCGCCGCTGCGGCCCTGTCGGCATCCATCGCTACTGCACGGCCGCCACTGTGCGAGACGATGTGCAATGAAAACCATAGGGCTTGCATCGATAGCGGCGCTCCAGCGTCCGAATGCGCGGCTGAATGGAGCGCGTGCCGGGAGCAGTGCCACCCGTCGCGCGACTAAGTGAGGCCACGATGCTGAAAAAAATTACATTCATATTTGCGCTGGGCCTGAGCATGGCTTACGGCGCGGCGAGTGCCGAAGAGGATTGCAGCCTGTGTCTTTCGGAGTATCACGGTTGCCTGGAGCGCGGCGTGCGCGCTGGCCTGTGCGATCGGATCTACGAGGAATGCTGGCGCCGTTGCGAGTATTGATCTCCCCGTGGTCCGCTTTGTATTAACCAAGCATACAAAGGAAGAAAATGATTAAGAAAGTTCTTTTTGTCTTTGCACTGGCGATGGGCAGCTCTTACGCAATGGCGGAACCGGATTGCCGTGAAACCTGCCAAGGCGAGGTCAACGTCTGCTATGCCACGCATCCGCTCAGCCCCTACCTCGTCAAATACTGCACGCGGGTGTACGAGAGCTGCATGGAAGCATGCCAAGGTAGTTATTGAGCCAGGTACTTTTTTTCTTCTCTCAATAGAAAGGGAATCCCATGTACAAAAAAGCCGCCATCTTCATGTTCGCCGCCGCAGCCGCCCTGTCGGCCTCCTTCGCCAGCGCCAACGATTGCCAGGAAATGTGCTACGAAGATCAGCAGTACTGCCTGGACCTGGGCACCAAACCGCCTATCTGCGCCCGCATTCTGCGCCAGTGCCTGGCCAGGTGCCCGCTGTAAGGAAGCGCTGGAAGCGGAAAGCAGCCGTGTCCATGGCTGCTATCATTCCAAAAACGAATGATGGATGGCTATGGACACAATACGATCATTGCATTTCTTTGTAAGGGCGGTGGAGCTGGGCAGTTTTTCCGCTGTCGCCCGCGAACAGGATACGACCCAGCCCACGGTGAGCAAGGTGCTGGCCGCGCTGGAGGACGATCTCGGCGTGCGCCTGCTGGAACGCAGCACGGCCAGCCTGAGCGCCACGGCGCAGGGCCGGCGCTTTTACGAGCGCGCCAAGGCCGTGCTGGATGAATATGCCGAAGCCGTGGCCGATGTGCGCGGCGAAGGCGCCGCCAGTTCCGGCCTGCTGCGCGTGAATGCGCCGGTGGCGCTGGGGCAGTTCAGCTTGAATGGCTTTGTGCAGGATTTCCTGCGCCGCTATCCGGCCATGGAGGTGGAATTGATCCTGAACGACCGCATGGTCGATATGGTGGAGGAGGGCGTCGATGTGGTGCTGCGCCATGGCCGCGACCTGCCGCAGAACGCCGTGGCGCGCCGCGTCGGCAGCTCGCCGCGCTGGCTGGTGGCGTCGCCGGCGTATCTGCGCCGCCATCCGGCGCCGCGCCATCCGCAGGAACTGGCGCAGCACAACTATATCCGCTATGCGTGGAGCGGCAGCGGCAGCGTCGTTTTAAGTAACGGCGAGCGCGAGGTGGCGGTGCAGACGCAGGGCCGCTACCGGGTCAACAATGCGCTGGCCATCCGCGACAGCCTGTTGCAGGGCAGTGGCATCGCCCTTTGCCCGGCCTGGCTGGTGCACGATCTGGTGGCGGCGCGCCAGCTGCGCCACGTGATGCCGAAGTGGCGCGGTGAGGCGCAGGAACTGCATCTGCTGTACCCCTCGCGCCGTTACCAGCCGGCCAGGGCGCGCATGTTTATCGAGGAGTTGCAGCGCTGGCTGCAAAAGATGCCGGGAATGGAGTAATTCGCGGCTGCGTTTGTAGTACAACCATCAATGAAAGGAAAAAACGATGTTCAAGAAACTGGCCTTCTTCCTCTTTGCCTGTGCCGCCGGCTCGTCCTATGCGGTGAGCAGCTCCGAAACGCTCGCTCAGACCGAGTGCCGTCAGCAATGCCTGTACGACCGCTTCGAGTGCGTGGACCAGGAACCGAAACCTTCCAACTGCTTTTCCGAGTACAGCCGCTGCATCGATCGTTGCCGGGCTATCGGCCAATAAGGTGATATTGCAGCCACTGTACGCTCCGCTCTTCAACTTTATTCAGTGAGATCAATATGCACAAGAAATTTGCCCTGTTCGTATTTGCCGCCGTTGCCGCACTGTCCTCGTCCTTGGCCAGCGCCAGCTTCGATCCATGCAATATGTGCTATTACGAGCATAACCATTGCAACGGCAATCCTAACGCCAATCAGGAAACCTGCGAGGAGAACTATTGGAGATGTCTGCAAGCCTGCGGCATCCAGATTCCCTAAGGGTACGGGAGACTGGCGCTGGCGCCAGTCTCTGTGAAGCGTCTTTTGAAAATTGGCGCGGTGCTGTATCGGCCGCAGTGATTTCGGTTCCTGAACCCCATCCGAAGGAGCGTTCCATGTTCAAGAAACTTGCCGTGTTCCTGTTCACCGCCGCTGCCGCGCTGTCGGCATCGATCAGCATCGCCGCCCCCGGCGCCTGCCTGGCCCAGTGCCGCCTCGATTACAGCGATTGCCTCGACGCGGGCATTGATCCAGCAGCTTGCCGCCGCGAGCTCCTGCAGTGCAACCGCGATTGCCGCTATCCGCCGCCCTGAGTCATTCCGCCTGGCCTGCGGCGCCTATGCTGCAGGCCAGGCGGCGCAGCGCTTCCGGGTCTATTTCAACCATAAGAAAGGAGACACCATGTACAAAAAGCTCGCGCTGTTCCTGTTTGCCGCCGCCACTACGCTGTCGGCGTCCCTGGCTACTGCCCAGCCCCCGTTTTGCGTAAGCTTCTGCCGCGCCATGTACAGCGCTTGCATCAAGCAAGGCAACCCTCAGGCCCAGTGTAAGCTGGAGCAGCAAGAATGCCTGGCTTCAGACTGTGTGTGAGCGCGCTATCTATCATTCACCACGATCTGGGGTCGTCATGCTGAAAAAATCACATTCATATTTGCGCTGGGTTTGAGCACGGCTTACGGCACGGCGAATGCCACGTCGGCCTGTGAACAAATCTGTCATGAGAACTTCCAGTCCTGCAGCAATGCAGGCCAGGCAGGCTGCTGGGTCAAGCTGCGCACCTGTATCCAGCGTTGTCCCTGAGGCATAGCCCCAATCCGGCTGGCGCAGCAGGGCACAGGCCAGCCGGGTTTTTACCGTTCCGGCCTTAGGGTTTGTTTTCTCTCTTTGACAAAGGAATCAGTATGTACAAGAAACTAGCGTTGTTCCTGTTTGCCACCGCGACCGCCCTGTCGGCAACTGTCGCCACCGCGCGTCCGCCTTTCTGCGACTCTTTCTGCTTCACCCAATACAAGGGCTGCATCAACAGCGGCAAGCCTCAGGACCAGTGTGCGGAACAGTACTCCGATTGCATCACGAACTGCTCCTAAGCACAGCTAATGATCGCCTTGGCCTTGGCCAAGCGCGACGGCACCATCCTCAATTATTCATGAACGGAACATAAGATGTTTAAAAAACTGGGACTCTTCATTTTTGCCTGCGCCATGGGCAGCTCCTACGCCTTTGCCGACAACTGCGAGGTCAGTTGCGAGCGCCGCATGGAACGTTGCGAAGCAAGCAGCACGCCGAGAGCGGTCTGCCACAACGAGTACGCCCGCTGCATCAAGCGCTGCACCCGCTAAGTCCACAGTCCTGTCCTCGAAAAGGAGAAATATGATGCTTAAGAAATTGGGATTCTTTTTCTTCGCCTGCGCCGCAGCCAGCTCCTACGCCATGGCCGATGGCAGCGAGGCTGAATGCCGCGAGCAGTGCCTGATCGAACGCAATGCCTGCATGGAAAGCAATCCGCGCCCGTCGGTCTGCTTTACCCCCTACCGCGTTTGCATCAACAAGTGCCGGGGTGTCGGCATCTGAACGCCGTGAGACGAGGCGGCGAGGCGGAACTCCGGCTCGCCGTCTTTTGAGGTCTAGCCGCGTTTGCGGTCGTGGCGCCACAGCACGTCGCTGCCGCCGGCAAAGCGGTTCAGCACGCGCGCCAGTACGAACATCAGATCGGACAGCCGGTTCACATACTGGCGTGGATGGTCGTGGATGCTCTCTTCCTTGCCCAGCGTGACGATGGCGCGTTCGGCGCGGCGGCACACGGTGCGGCACACATGCGCGATCGACGCGGCACGCGAACCGGCCGGCAAAATGAATTCGGTCAGCGCCGGCAGGGTGGCGTTGTACTTTTCCAGCAGCGCGTCGAGGCGCTCGACATGCTCTTCCTTGATCATCTGGTAGCCGGGAATGCACAACTCCCCGCCCAGGTCGAACAGGTCGTGCTGTATCATCACCAGCTCTTCGCGCATCTCATCCGGCATGGCTTCGCACAGCAGCAGGCCGATGGTCGAATTCAGCTCGTCCACATCGCCCATGGCGTGCACCCGCACGCTGTCCTTGCCGGTGCGGCTGCCGTCGCCCAGGCCGGTGGTGCCGTTGTCGCCGGTGCGGGTGGCGATTTTCGAAAGTCGATTGCCCATGGTGTCTTCCTTGCGCGTTTATGAATGCTGGGAGGATACGACAAAATCGCCGTCCACGCCCCGGCTTTTCGCCCGGCTTGCGTTTTTGAACATACAATCGGGGTTCGACCTGCGTTTTCACGACGAATCCATGACTCTTGCCAGACCCCAGCCGGCCTTCAGCGCCGCGCGCCAGCAGAGCGTCGCGGCGGCCCTGCGCGCGGTATTGCCGCCAGCGAGCATCCTGTCCGAACTGGAGGACACCCGTCCCTATGAATGCGACGGCCTGTCGGCCTACCGCCAGCCGCCCATGGTGGTGGCCCTGCCGCATTCGGAGGAGGAAGTGCTGGCCGTGCTCAAGGTCTGCCGCGACATGCAGGTGCCCATCGTGCCGCGTGGCGCCGGCACCGGCCTGTCGGGCGGGGCGATGCCGATTGCCGATGGGGTGGTGCTGTCCACCGCGCGCCTGAACCGCATCGTGCGCCTGGACGCCTATTCGCGCACGGCGGTGGTGCAGCCGGGCGTGCGCAACCTGGCGATTTCGGATGCGGCGGTGCCGTATGGCCTGTATTACGCGCCCGACCCGTCCTCGCAGATCGCCTGTACCATCGGCGGCAATGTGGCCGAGAATTCGGGCGGCGTGCATTGCCTGAAATACGGACTGACGGTGCACAATGTGCTGCGCGTGCGCATGGCCACCATCGAGGGCGATGTGGTGGAGCTGGGCGGCGAGGCGCTCGACGCGCCGGGCCTGGACCTGCTGGCCGCCTTCATCGGTTCGGAAGGCATGCTCGGCATCGTCACCGAGGTGACGGTCAAGCTGGTGCCCAAGCCGGCCGTGGCGCGCGTCATCATGGCGTCCTTCGACAGCGTGGTGGCGGGCGGCAATGCCGTGGCGCAGGTGATCGCGGCCGGCATCATCCCGGCCGGGCTGGAGATGATGGACCAGACCTCGGTGCGCATGGTCGAGCCTTTCGTGCAGGCCGGCTACGATACCGGGGCCGCCGCCATTCTGCTGTGCGAGGCGGACGGCACGCCGGAAGAGGTGGAGGAGGAGATCGCGCGCATGAAGGCGGTGCTGGAAGGGGCGGGCGCCGGCGCGATCCAGGTCTCGTCCAGTGAGCAGGAAAGAATGCGCTTCTGGTCCGGCCGCAAGAACGCCTTCCCGGCGGCGGGCCGCATCTCGCCCGACTATTACTGCATGGACGGCACCATCCCGCGCAAGCATCTGGCGCGGGTGCTGAGCGGCATCGCCGAGATGGAGGGCAGGTACGGGCTGCGCTGCGCCAATGTCTTCCACGCGGGCGATGGCAATCTGCACCCGCTGATCCTGTTCGACGCCAACCAGCCGGACGAGCTGCAGCGCGCTGAAGCCTTTGGCGCCGAGATCCTGGCCCTGTGCGTGGAAGTGGGCGGCACCATCACCGGCGAGCATGGTGTGGGCATCGAAAAGATCGATTCCATGTGCGCCCAGTTCAAGGCGGCCGAGCTGGAAGCCTTCTTTGGCCTCAAGCGCGCTTTCGATCCGCCCGGACTGCTCAATCCCAACAAGGCCATCCCCACGCTGAACCGCTGCGCGGAATTCGGCAAGATGCGGGTCACGGGCGGCGTCCTGCCGCACGCCGGCCTGCCGCGTTTCTGAAGGAGCGATTTTGCAGTCGATACTGGCGGGTTTCATTGAACGCATCCACGCGGCCACGGCGCAGCAGTCGCCGCTGCGCCTGCGCGGCGGCGGCAGCAAGGATTGGTACGGGCAAAGCCTGCAAGGCGAGGTGCTCGACACGCGCTCCTACTCCGGCGTGGTGGACTACGAACCGACGGAGCTGGTCATCACGGCGCGCTGCGGCACGCCGCTGGCCGAGATCGAAGCCTTGCTGGCGCAGCACGGGCAGATGCTGGCTTTCGAGCCGCCGCGCTTCAGCCAAGGCGGCAGCGCGGATGCCGGTGCGGCGCGGGTTCCCGGGCTGCGCGACGGCGGCACCATCGGCGGCGTGGTAGCGGCGGGCCTTTCGGGGCCACGCCGCGCCAGTGCCGGCGCCGTGCGCGACTTCGTGCTGGGCGCACAGCTGCTGGATGGGCGCGGAGAGGTGCTCAACTTCGGCGGCCAGGTCATGAAGAATGTCGCGGGCTACGACGTCGCGCGCCTGCTGGCCGGTTCGCTCGGCACGCTGGGGCTGATTACGCAGGTTTCGCTGAAAGTGCTGCCGCTGCCGCCGCGCGAGGCGACCATCCGCTTCGAGATGGACGAAATTGGCGCCCTGCGTTATCTGAACGAGTGGGCCGGGCAGCCGTTGCCCATCTCGGCCTCCTGCTGGCATCGGGATGTCCTGACCGTGCGCCTGTCCGGCGCCGAAGCGGCGGTGCAGGCGGCCTTGCGCCGTCTGGGCGGCGCGCCGCTGGACGACGGCGCGGCGTTCTGGGCGGCTTTGCGCGACCAGACGCACGAGTATTTCAGCGGCGGCGCGCTGTGGCGGCTGGCGCTGCCGCCGGCCGCCAGCGCCCAGGTTCTGCGTGGCGAACAGCTGATCGAATGGGGCGGCGCGCAGCGCTGGCTCAAGGCGGCCGACGCCGATGCGGATCGCATCCGCCGCAGCGTGGCGGCGGCGGGCGGCCATGCCACCCTGTACCGGCGCGATGCCGCGCCGCAGGATGCGCCATCGGTGTTCCATCCACTGCAGCCGGCCGTGGCGCGCATCCATGAACGCCTGAAGCTGGCCTTCGACCCGGCCGGCATCTTCAACCCCGGCCGCATGTACTGAGCATATGCAAACCAACCTGGCTGACTTCATCAAGAACACGCGCGACGGCGACGAGGCGGAAGCCATCCTGCGCACCTGCGTGCACTGCGGCTTCTGCACGGCCACCTGTCCCACTTATCAGCTGCTGGGCGACGAACTCGATGGTCCGCGCGGCCGCATTTACCTGATCAAGCAGGTACTGGAAGGCGCGCCCGTCACGGCCAAGACGCAGACCCACCTCGACCGCTGCCTGACCTGCCGCAACTGCGAAAGCACCTGTCCCTCCGGCGTGCAATATGGCCGCCTGGTGGACATCGGCCGCAAGATCGTCGAGCAGCGCGTGCCGCGCCCGCTGCCGCAGCGCATCCAGCGTTACGTACTGAAGGAAGGCTTGCCGCGCAAGGCGCTGTTCACCGCCGCCCTGCGCGCCGGCCAGCTGTTCCGGCCGCTGCTCGCCAAGTCCTTGCAGGACAAGCTGCCGCCCATGCGCGGCGGTGGCGCCTGGCCGCAGCGCAGCCATGCGCGCAAGATGCTGCTGCTGGACGGCTGTGTGCAACCCGGCCTGGCGCCGAATATCAATGCCGCCGCCGCCCGCGTGCTCGATGCGCTGGGCATCGAATTGCAGCGCGCGCCCAAGGCCGGCTGCTGTGGCGCGCTGCGCTACCACCTGAACGACCAGGAGGCGGGCCTGCATGATATGCGCCGCAATATCGACGCCTGGTGGCCCTATGTGGAAGCCGGTGCGGAAGCCATCGTGATGACGGCGTCGGGCTGTGGCGTCACCGTCAAGGAATACGGCCATCTGCTGGCGCACGATGCGCGCTACGCCGCCAAGGCGCAGCGCATCTCAGGACTGACGCGCGACCTGAGCGAAATCCTGCCCGCGTTCGAGCAGGAGCTGGCGCGCCGCATCGGCCCGGTCGACGAGCGCATCGCCTACCATCCGCCCTGCACCTTGCAGCACGGCCAGCAGATCCGCGGCAAGGTGGAGGGCGTGCTGCGCGCCATCGGCGCCGATGTGCGCCTGTGTGCCGACGCGCATCTGTGCTGCGGCTCGGCCGGGACGTATTCGCTGCTGCAGCCGGAGTTGGCGCTGCAGCTGCGCGAACGCAAGCTGGAAAATCTGGCGGAAACGGGGGCCAGCCGCATCGTGTCGGCCAATATCGGCTGCCTTACCCATCTGCAGGCGGGCACGGACACGCCGGTCGAGCACTGGATCGAGCTGGTCGACCGCGCCCTTGCCGCCGCGGCTAGCCGGGACTGAACAGGGCCGGCTGCTCGGCCGGCCCGCCGCCGATCTCGTGCAGGTTGCTGAGCGGCGGCAACTGGGCCGCCGCCTGCCACTCGGGCGAGACGACGAAGCTGTCGGCCCAGGCGCCGACGGCGTCGCCCGGCATGGGCCGCGCAATGCCATAGCCCTGCGCCAGATCGCAGCCCAGGCGCATCAGCAGCGCGCCATGCGCCACCGTTTCCACGCCTTCCGCGATCACGCCGCGGCCAAAGGCGCGCGCCAGGCCGATCACCGCGTTCACCAGGTGCAGGTCGTCGCGGTCCTCCAGCATATTGCGCACGAAGCCCTGGTCGATCTTCAGCACATTGGCGGGCAGGCGCTTCAGATAGGACATGGAGGAGTAGCCGGTGCCGAAATCGTCGAGCGCAAAGCTCACGCCCAGCTGCTGGCAGGCGAGGATGGTGGCGCGCACATGGGCCAGGTCGCGCAGGGCCGACGATTCCAGGATTTCCAGCTCCAGCTGCTGCGGCGGCACGTCCGGGAATTCGGCCAGGATGCTTTGCAGGCGCTCGACGAAATCGGCGCGCTGCAGGTGGTAGGCGGCCACGTTCACGCTCACCATCCAGGCGCGGCCCTCGCGCTGCCAGGCGTCGAGCTGGCGCAGCGCCTGGCGCATGACCCATTCGCCGATATCGGCAATCAGCTCGGTATGTTCGACGATGGGCAGGAAATCCAGCGGGCCGACGATGCCGCGCTTGGGATGGCGCCAGCGCAGCAGCGCCTCCATGCCGAAGATGCGGCCCTGGCGCATATCCATCTTGGGCTGGTAGTACAGCAGCAGCTCGCCGGCCTCCAGCGCCTCGCGTACCTCGGTGCGGCGGTTGTGGTGGGTGCGTACCTGCTGGTCGAGATCGGCGTCGAAGAAGTGCACGGTGCCGCGCCCGCGCACCTTGGCCTGGTACAGGGCCTGGTCGGCGTGGCGCAGCAGATTGTCGGCGCTGATCTCATTGCCTTCATACAGGGCCACGCCGGCGCTGGCACTGATCGACACGGTCTGCGTCTGGCAGCGGTAGCTGCGGCCCAGCACCGCCATGAGCTGGGCCATGACCTCTTCCACGGCGGCGCGGCTGCCCTGGCCCGGCAGCAGCAGCACGAACTCGTCGCCGCCCAGGCGCGCCGCATAGTGGCGCGGCATGGCGAAATCATGCAGGCGGCTGGCCACCTGCTTGAGGATATCGTCGCCCAGCCCCTGGCCTCCACGCTCGTTCACCTGCTGGAAGTGGTCCAGGTCGAACAGGCATACGGCCAGCAGGCTGCGGTCTTCGCGCGCCTGCGCCAGCTCCTGTTCGAAGCGGGCGGCCAGCGCATTGCGGTTGGGCAGGCCGGTCAGCACATCGTGCTGGCTTTGCCAGGTCATCTGCTGCAGCAGGTTGCGCTTCTCGCTGACGTCGCGCAGCACCAGCACCGCGCCCTGCACCTCGCCGCTGGCCTTGCGGATCGGCGCCGCCGAATACTCGACATTGAAGTGCACGCCGGAGTTGTGGCGCAGGCTCTGGTTCTGCGCCTTGACCACGCCGCCGCCGGCGTAGATGCCGGCCATGGTCTTGAGCAGGGTGCGCTGGCCGAAGCTGTTCGCCAGCACCAGCACCGCGTGCAGCTCGCGCCCGCCGGCGCGTGAAGCGGGCCAGCCGGTGAGCGCCTGCGCCGCCTCGTTCAGGCTGACGATCCTGCCTTCCAGGTCGGTGGTGATGACGGCTTCGCCGATCGAGGCCAGGGTGACTTCGATGCGCTCCTTTTCCGATTGCAGCGACTGCAGCAAGCCTTGCACCCGTTCCGCCATGTCGTTGAAGGTGGTGGCCAGGGCGCGCGCTTCCAGGCTGCCGCCGACGTGCATGCGCACATCGTGCTGGCCGTTGCGGAAGGCGCTGGTGGCGCGCGCCAGCCGGCGCAGCATGCGGTGGTTGGCGAAGATCAGCAGGCCAAGCAGGGCGTAGATGATGCAGATGTTGAGCACCGAGATCAGTGCCTGCTGGCGCAGCGTCTGCCAGACGCGGGCCAGCGGCCGCGCGGGCTGGAACCACAGCTCCAGCAGGCCGCCGCCTTCGGCCGGGGGCAGCGGCACCAGGTAGTAGTCGGCCTGCATGCCGGCCAGATTCTCCAGCCAGGCCGGATAGCGCGGATCGCCCAGCGGCCGCGCGGCAGAGGCGCGCCGCAGCCCCTCGCCATCTTCCCAGCGGATCATGGCGACGTCGCCGTTCAGGTTGGCGGCCTTGGCCAGCTGCGCGGCCATATCGGCCGCCTGGCCGTGCAGGGCGGCCGGCGCCAGCGTGGTGGCGAGCCAGGTGGCGAACTGCTGCGACTCGGACTGGTAGCGCGCCTGCTCGCTGGCGCTTTCTGACTCGATCAGCAGCGTATAGCGCAGCCCCACCACCACGGCGATGATGAGGAAAATCGGAAGGAACAGGCGAGAGTACGTACCCATCCGCATCCAGGACGACAGGAATTTCGCCAGCAGCTGCATTGTTAAACGATCGAGTAGTTTTTTTAATTATTACTCTGAAAGCTATTTAAATGCACAAGAGAAATGAAAACGATTTCATTATCGGCGAAACGAGACTTATTCCTGTTTAGATGCGGATTGCGGGCTGATTGCCGAAGTTTATTCAGCGAGCAGCTTTTCGACATCGGGCAAAATCTCGGCCGGCTTGGTGGCCGGGGCGTAGCGCTCATAGACGCTGCCATCCTTGCGGATCAGGAATTTGGTGAAGTTCCATTTGATCGCTTCCGTGCCGAGCAAGCCGGGTGCGGTTTTCTTCAGGTGCTGGAACAGGGGATGGGCATGTTCGCCATTGACGTCGATGCGCGCGAACAGGGGGAAGCTGACGCCATAGTTCAAGGTGCAGAAGGCGGCGATATCGTCGGCGGTGCCGGGCTCCTGCTGCAGGAACTGGTTGCAGGGGAAGCCCAGCACCACCACGCCGCGTTCCTGGAACTGGCGGTAGAGCGCTTCCAGGCCCTCGTACTGCGGCGTGAAGCCGCATTTGCTGGCCGTGTTCACGATCAGCAGCACCTTGCCGCGGTATTGGGCCAGGTCGACCTTTTGGCCGGACAGGCTCTCGGCCTGGAAGTCGAAGACGGTGGTCATTAGATGATCCCCAGGTGTTCGGTGCCGGCCGACAGGTCGCGCGTCTTGGCGGCCTTGCCTTCCAACTTGATGGTCAGGCGCAGGTCGTTGACCGAGTCGGCGTTGCGCAGCGCGTCCTCGTAGCTGATCTTGTCGGCTTCGTGCAGGTCGAACAGGGACTGGTCGAAAGTCTGCATGCCCAGCTCGCGCGATTTTTTCATCAGCTCCTTGATCTCATGCACCTGGCCCTTGAAGATCAGGTCCGAGATCAGCGGCGAATTGAGCATGATCTCGATGGCGACCGCGCGGCCCTTGGCTTCCTTGAGCGGAATCAGGCGCTGCGAGATCATGCCTTTCAGGTTGAGCGACAGGTCCATCAGCAGTTGCTGGCGCCGTTCCTCGGGGAAGAAGTTGATGATGCGGTCGAGCGCCTGGTTGGCGCTGTTGGCGTGCAGCGTGGCCAGGCACAGGTGGCCGGTCTCGGCGAAGGCGATGGCGTGGTCCATGGTCTGGCGGTCGCGGATCTCGCCGATCTGGATTACGTCCGGCGCCTGGCGCAGGGTGTTTTTCAGCGCCACTTCCCAGTCCTCGGTATCCACGCCCACTTCGCGCTGGGTGATGATGCAGTTCTTGTGCGGATGGACGAATTCCACCGGGTCTTCGATGGTGATGATGTGGCCGTGGCTGTTCTCGTTGCGGTAGCCCACCATGGCTGCCAGCGTGGTCGATTTGCCGGAACCGGTGGCGCCCACCATGATCACCAGGCCGCGCTTGGCCATGATGATTTCCTTCAGCACCTCGGGCAGGCCCAGGTCTTCCAGCTTGGGGATGGCGCTGTTGATCGTGCGCAGCACCATGCCGACGGAACTCATCTGCACAAAGGCCGAAACGCGGAAGCGTCCCAGGTCGCCGGGGCTGATGGCGAAATTGGCTTCCTTGGTCTGCTCGAAGCTGGCGGTCTGCTTGTCGTTCATGATCGAGCGCGCCAGGTCGGCCGTGTGGGCCGGGGTCAGCACCTGGTTGGACACCGGCGTGAGCTTGCCGTCGATCTTGATGGCGGGCGGGAAGCCGGCCGTGATGAACAGGTCCGAGCCTTTTTTGCTGACCATCAGGCGCAGCAGGTCGAACATGAATTTGGATGCCTGGTCGCGTTCCATGGTGCGTCTCTGCCTTTACTGGATTGCTTAGCCGGGGAAGTTTTCCGGAATCTTAGCGGCCGAACGCGCGGCGGCGGCCGAAATCACATTGCGCCGCACCAGGTCCGTGAGGTTCTGGTCCAGCGTCTGCATGCCCACATTGCTGCCGGTCTGGATGGCCGAATACATCTGCGCGATCTTGGCTTCGCGGATCAGGTTGCGGATGGCGGGCGTGCCGACCATGATCTCGTGTGCCGCCACGCGGCCCGAGCCGTCCTTGGTTTTCAGGAGGGTCTGCGAGATCACCGCCTGCAGCGATTCCGACAGCATGGCGCGCACCATCTCCTTTTCCTCGGCCGGGAAGACGTCGACGATACGGTCGATGGTCTTGGCGGCCGACGAGGTGTGCAGGGTGCCGAACACCAGGTGGCCGGTTTCCGCCGCCGACAGCGCCAGGCGGATGGTTTCCAGGTCGCGCAGCTCGCCCACCAGGATGGCGTCCGGGTCTTCGCGCAGCGCCGAGCGCAGCGCATTATTGAAGGACAGGGTGTGCGGCCCCACCTCGCGCTGGTTGATCAGGCACTTCTTCGATTCGTGCACGAACTCGATCGGGTCTTCGATGGTCAGGATGTGGCCATACTCGTTTTCGTTGAGATGGTTGATCATGGCCGCCAGCGTGGTCGATTTGCCGGAACCGGTCGGCCCCGTCACCAGCACCAGGCCGCGCGGCCTGAGCGCGAATTCGGCGAAGATGCGCGGCGCGTTGAGCTCTTCCAGCGACAGGATCTTGGATGGAATCGTGCGCAGCACGGCCGAGGCGCCGCGCTCCTGGTTGTAGGCGTTGACGCGGAAGCGCGCCAGGCCCGGTATGGCGAAGGAGAAGTCGCATTCGAGCATCTCCTCATACGCCTTGCGCTGGCCGTCGTTCATGATGTCATAGATCATGCCGTGCACGTCCTTGTGCTCCAGCGGCGGCAGGTTGATGCGCCGTACATCGCCATGCACCCGTATCATCGGCGGCAGACCGGCCGAGAGGTGCAGGTCCGATGCCTTGTTCTTGACGGAGAATGCGAGAAGTTCGGAGATGTCCATTTATAATCCCTGTGCCTGAAAAGATGGCGTTTGCCGCGCTGCCTGATCCGCTACCCTGAACCAGCCCATTTGATTATGTCCACAATCGCCCAGAACTTGCAAGCCGTTACCGAGAACATTGTTGCCGCCGCGCGCGAGGCGGGGCGGGCGCCGGACGGCGTGCAATTGCTGGCGGTCTCCAAGACCTTCGGCGCGGATGCGGTGCTGCAAGCCGCCCAGGCCGGCCAGCGCGCCTTCGGCGAGAACTATGTGCAGGAAGGCGTGGACAAGGTCGCGGCCGTGGCGCAAGCCTTGCCGGGCCTGGGTTTGGCCGATGCGGCGCTGGAGTGGCATTTCATCGGCCCGGTCCAGAGCAACAAGACGCGCCCCATCGCCAGCCACTTCGACTGGGTGCATACGGTCGAGCGCGAGAAGACCGCGCAGCGCCTGTCGGAACAGCGCTCGCCGGAGCGCGGGCCGCTCAACATCTGCCTGCAAGTCAATATCAGCGGCGAAGCCAGCAAAAGCGGCGTGGCGCCGCAGGAGGTGGCGGCGCTGGCGCGCCAGGTCGTGGGCCTGCCGCATCTGCGCCTGCGCGGCCTGATGGCGATTCCGGAGCCGGAAGACGATTTCGCGCGCCAGCGCGCTGCCTTTGCCGCGCTGCGCCGGCTGTTCGATAGCTTGCGCGCCGATGGGCTGGAACTCGATACACTGTCGATGGGCATGTCGGCCGATATGCGGGCCGCCATCGTGGAAGGCGCCACCATCGTGCGCGTCGGCAGCGCGATTTTCGGCGCGCGCCACTACAACAAGGAAGAACAATGAAGATTGCATTTATCGGCGGCGGCAATATGGCTTCCGCCCTGATTGCCGGGCTGGCCGGCAAGCTGGCGCCGGGCGGCAACATCCACGTGGTCGATCCGAATCCAGCCGCGCTGGACAAACTGTTTACGGCGCATGGCGTGTCGGCCGCGACCGAGCTCGATGAACGGGTGCCGGCGGCCGAGGTGATCGTGCTGGCGGTCAAGCCGCAAAGCATGCGTGAGGTGGCCGGCCAGCTCAAGCCTCTGCTCGACCTGGCGCAGCAGGCGGGCCGCCAGCCGTTGCTGCTGTCGATCGCGGCCGGCATCCGCAGCGCCGACCTGGCGCGCTGGCTGGGCGGCTATGCGGCGATTGTGCGCACCATGCCGAATACGCCGGCCCTGATCGGCCAGGGCGTGACGGGCATGGTGGCGGCGCCCGGCGTCACGGCCCAGCAGCGCGACGCGGCCGACCATATCATGCGCGCCGTCGGCACCACCGTATGGGTGGAGAAGGAAGAGCTGATCGATCCGGTCACGGCGGTGTCGGGCAGCGGTCCGGCCTATGTCTTCTATTTCATCGAGGCGATGCAGGCGGCGGCCGAGGAGCTGGGCCTGACGGCCGCGCAGGGCCGCGAGCTGGCGCTGGCCACTTTCGCCGGCGCGGCCCAGCTGGCGCTGCAGTCGGACGAGCCGGTGTCCGTGCTGCGCGAGCGCGTCACCTCGAAGGGTGGCACCACTTATGCGGCCTTGAGCAGCATGGAACAAAGCGGCGTTAAAGCCGCCATCGGCGCCGCCATGCGCGCCGCCGCCGCGCGCGGCAAGCAGCTCGGCGAGGAGCTCGGTACCCAGGGCTGAGCCGCGCAGGATTGGGCCGCGCAGGCTTGGGCCATGCGCGCCATGGCGCTGTGCGGCGCGCATCGGCAGCCATTGAAAGCTGGCATTTAGGCAAGCTTTTGGGTATGCTGAACGCCGGCCGCCATGGGGCGGCAGCCTGCTGGGGGAGCGATGACGATCAAGCTGCGGTGGCAAGCCCGCCTGCTGTGCGCTGCTGTCCTGGCCATCGTCACTGCCGCATCGGCCGCCGGGGCGCCTGGCGCCCCGCCGTCCGCCGGCAGCGCCGCGCCGCCCAAACGCTTCACGGTCGGCGTCGAAAACCTGCAGTACTATCCGCTGCACACGGTGGATGGCGCCAACCGTTACCGCGGCTTTGCGCGCGATGTGCTGGACGCTTTCGCCAGCCAGCAAGGCTATGCCTTCGAATACGTGCCGCTGCCGATCAACCGCCTGTACACGCGCTTCCTGAAAGAGCGCACGCTCGACTTCAAATATCCCGACCATCCGAAATGGCGCGAAGACTTGCGCCACGGCTTGAAGCTCAGTTATAGCAATGTGGTGGTGTCGACCGAAGAGGGCGCGATGGTGCTGCCGCGCCACCGCGGCCGTCCGCTGAGCGAGGTGCGCAGCATAGGCACGGTGCTCGGCTTCACGCCGTGGCCCTACCGCCAGGCCATCGACAGCAAGGCCATCGCCGTCAGCACCGGCAACAGCTTCGACGGCCTGCTGCGCCACGCGCTGGCCGACCATATCGACGTGGTGTATATGAATGTGGATGTGGCCAACTATCTGCTGGCCGAGGAATTGAAAACGCCGGGCGGCCTGATTTTCGATCCGGCCCTGCCGCATGCGCGCTCGGACTTCCGCCTCTCGACCTTGCAGCATCCCGAGGTGGTGGAGCAGTTCAGCCAGTTCCTGCAGCGCGAGCAGGGCCTGGTGCACAAGCTGCGCCAGAAATACCGGATAGGAGATGCGGCGCGCCCGTGAATAGCGCGGGTGCGCCGTGAGGCTGCGTAGGGGCGCGGCATGCGCCCGCCGGCGCGCCTGGCGCGCCGCGCCGGGCGGAAAGCTTAGCGGCGCGCGATCAGCACGCCCAGCAGCAGGCCCACCGTGGCGCCCACCGTCACCGATTTCCAGGGATTGTCGTGCACGTAGTTGTCGGTGGCCTTGGCCGCGATCTTGGTGCGCGCGATCACGCTGTCTTCCAGCTTGAGCAGGTCGATCTTGGCGGTGCGCAGACTGTCCTCGAACCTGGCCTTGACCTGGCCCAGGTCGGCGGCGCCGGCCAGGCTGGCGCTGCGCAGCCACTGTTCGGCGTCCTGGATGGACTGCTTCAGATCGGTCATCAGTTTTTCGCGCGCCTCGGCACTGTCCGCATGGTGGTTGATGCCGTTGCCGATGCCGTTGCTGCTTTTGCTCGTCGATTGTACGGTCTGTTCCATGGTTCGCCTCGCTGAGTAAATGAAAGCAATCTCTAGTATAGGCCGCGGCCCAGCATTTGCGTTACGCCTTGGCAATCATGCTGTCAGCGCAAGGCGTAGTCCAGCGCGATGCCGGCAAACACCGCGGCGCCCAGGTAGTTATTGTGGCGGAAGGCGTGGAAGCAGGGCGCACGCTCGCGTCCGCGGATCAGGAAGTAATGGTAGACCGAGCAGCCGATAGCCAGCGCCATGCCGCCCAGGAATGGCCAGCCCAGACCGAAATACCAGCCGCAGAACAGCTGGATGCCGAAGTGGACGGCGTAGCACAGCATGATCATCGCCACGTCGTAGCGGCCGAAGGTGATGGCCGAGGTCTTGATGCCGATCTTCAGGTCGTCGTCGCGGTCGACCATGGCGTAGGCCGTGTCGTAAGCCACCGACCAGAACATATTGCTGAGCAGAAGCAGCCAAGCCACCGGCGGCACGGTGTTCTGGATGGCGGCAAACCCCATCGGAATGCCGAAGCCGTAGGCCACGCCCAGATAGGCTTGCGGCACCGGGAAGAAGCGCTTGAACAGCGGATAGGTGACGGCGATGCCCAGGGCCACCACGCTGAGCTGCTTGACCAGCAGGTTGAGCGGCAGGATCAGGCAGAAGGAAATGATGGCCAGCAGCACGGCGATGCCGATGGCTTCCTTGCCGCTGACGCGGCCGCTGGTGATGGGCCGTTCGGCCGTGCGCTTCACATGGCGGTCGAAATCGCGGTCCAGGTAATCGTTGACGGCCACGCCGGCCGAGCGCATCAGCAGGGTGCCGAGCGAGAAGATCAGGATCAGCTGCCAGGCCGGCGGCCCGCCATTCGCCATCCACAGCGCGCCCAGGGTGGGCCACAGCAGCAGCACGGTGCCGATCGGCTTGTCCAGCCGCACCAGGCGGGCATACAGGGCCAGGCGGCTCAGTTCGGGAGTGGGGCGAGGGTCGGGGGTGGAAATTTGCACGGCAAGCTCGGAATTAGTACGTGAATGTACTATTTTACTGCGCTTCGCCTTTCGCCACCGGCGTCACCCCCGGCAGCTTGCACTGGGCCACGGCCTCGCACACGGCGTCGATGGCGGCCTTGCGCGTAAAGCTCTTGCGCCAGACCAGGACCACGCGCCGCGTCGGCTGGGGATTCTCGAAATAGCGGAATTGCAGCATGCCGTCGCGGCCCTCCATATCCTGCACCGAGGCGCGCGGCAGCACGGTCAGGCCGATGCCGCTGGCCACCATATGGCGGATGGTTTCCAGCGAGGAGCCTTCGAAGGTGCGCTGCATGCCGTTGCCGGGCGCCGAATAGCGCGACATTTCCGGGCAGACTTCCAGCACCTGGTCGCGGAAGCAGTGGCCGTTGCCCAGCAAGAGCATGGTTTCCGACTTCAAGTCCTCGGCCGGGATGCGGCTGCGCGCCGCCCATGGATGCTGGGACGGCATGGCGACCACGAAGGGTTCGTCGTACAGCGCTTGCAGCGACATGCCATGTTCCGGCAGGGGCAGGGCCATGATGGCCGCGTCGAGCTCGCCCTGGCGCAGCATTTCCAGCAGCTTCACGGTGAAATTTTCCTGCAGCACCAGCGGCATCTGCGGCGTGCTGGCGATCATGGTCTTGACCAGGGGCGGCAGCAGGTAGGGCGCGATGGTGTAGATCACGCCCAGGCGCAGCGGACCGGACAGCGGGTCCTTGTTCTGCTTGGCCAGCTCCTTGATGGCGGCCGTCTGCTCCAGCACGCGCTCGGCCTGGGCCACGATCTGGGCGCCCAGCGGCGTGACGGAAATCTCGGCGCCGCCGCGTTCGAACAGCACCACGCCCAGCTCGTCTTCGAGCTTCTTGATGGCGACGGAGAGGGTGGGCTGGGCAACGAAGCAGGCCTCGGCGGCATGTCCAAAATGTTTTGCCCGTGCAACAGCTACGATGTATTTCAGTTCGGTCAGTGTCATGATTTTATTTGAACACAGGCAAGGCCGCGAAGAAACCCTATTGTAGCGGAATGCACTGCCTATAATGGTGGGGCAAATGCGGGGGCAAACCGGGGAGGCTGCAATGTCGTCGATTTTTGGCCACGAAGAAGCACAGGCATATATGCACAAGCTGCTAAAAGCCATGCACCAGGTGGGCGGTTCGGACTTGTTCATCTCGGCCGACTTCCCGCCCAGCATCAAATCCCAGGGCGCGATGAAGGCGCTCAGCCAGCAGCGCCTGAGCGGCGAGGTGACGCGCGCCCTGGCCTCCGCCATCATGAACGAGAAGCAGCGCCAGGAGTTCGAGGCCGAGCTCGAATGCAACTTCGCCATCTCGCTGCCGGACGTGTGCCGCTTCCGCGTCAACGTCTTCGTGCAGCAGCAGAATGTGGCCATGGTGATCCGCACCATCGCCTCCGAAATCCCGAACTTCGACAAGCTCGACTTGCCCGAGGTGCTGAAAGACGTGGTGATGACCAAGCGCGGCCTGGTGCTGGTGGTGGGCGGCACCGGTTCCGGCAAATCGACCACCTTGGCGGCCATGATCGACTACCGCAACGGCCACTCGGCCGGCCACATCATCACGGTGGAAGACCCGGTCGAATACGTGCACAAGAACAAGGGCTGCCTGGTGACGCACCGCGAAGTGGGCGTGGACACGCACAGCTGGCACAACGCGCTGAAGAACACCTTGCGCCAGGCGCCGGATGTGATCCTGATCGGCGAAATCCGCGATACCGAAACCATGGAGCATGCCATCGCCTTCGCCGAAACCGGCCACCTCTGCCTGGGCACCCTGCACGCGAACAACGCCAACCAGACCATGGACCGCATCATCAACTTCTTCCCGGAAGAGCGGCGCAACCAGCTGCTGATGGACCTGTCCTCGAACCTGCGCGCCATCGTCTCGCAGCGCCTGATCCGCACCGAGGACGGCAAAGGGCGCAAGGCCGCCATTGAAATCTTGCTGAACACGCCGACGATTGCCGAGATGATTTTCAAGGGCAGCTTCCAGACCATCAAGGAAATCATGCACAAATCGCGCGAGCTGGGCATGTGCACTTTCGACCAGGCGCTGTACGAACTTTATAATAAGGGCTACATCTCATACGAAGAAGCGCTGCGCAACGCCGACTCGGCCAATGGCCTGCGTCTGCAGATCAAGCTGCGCGGCGACCGCAAGGAGCCAGGCGGCGCGGCCGCTGCCGGCGGCGCGGCCGAACTGAGCATGCAGATGGACGAGGAAGACGAAGAAGAACCCGGCTCACACTGAAACGAAAGTCCCATGCCTGAATTTGAAGACAAGATCTGCACGCGCGCGCAACTGGCCGCGCGCATCGCCACCCTGCCGCAGCCCGTGGTGCTGACCAACGGCGTATTCGACATCCTGCACCGCGGCCACGTCACCTATCTGGCGCAGGCGCGCGCGCTGGGCGCCTCGCTGGTGGTGGCGGCCAACACCGACGCCTCGGTCAAGCGCCTGGGCAAGGGCGACGACCGGCCTTTGAACAACTGCGAGGACCGCATGGCCGTCCTGGCTGCGCTGGAAGCGGTCAGCCTGGTGGTGCCGTTTGACGAGGATACCGCGCTGGAGGTGGTGCAGGAAGCCCGTCCCGCCATCTACGCCAAAGGCGGCGATTACGATATGCGCGCCATCCCCGAAGGCCAGGCTGTGCTGGCGTATGGCGGCCAGGCCGTCGCCATCGACTTCCAGCATGACCGCTCCACCACCAAGCTGCTGGCCAAAGTGCGCAAGTTCAGCGCCTGAGCGTGCCGCGGCGCTGTCAGGCGCCGCCGGGATAGCCGTGCTGGCGCCAGGCTTCGTAGACGACCACGGCGACCGTGTTGGAGAGGTTGAGGCTGCGGTTGTCGGGGCGCATGGGCAGGCGGATGCGCTGCTCGTTGGGGAAGCTGTCGCGGAACGTGGGCTCCAGACCGCGCGTTTCGCTGCCGAAGACGAAGACGTCGCCGGGCTGGAATTGCAGTTCGGCGAAGGGGCGCGAGCCGTGCGTGGTCATGGCGAACAGGCGCGCCGGGTCGGGCGCGGCGGCGGCCAGGAAGGCGGCCCAATCCTTGTGCACCTGCATGCGCGCGTACTCATGGTAGTCGAGGCCAGCACGCCGCATCTTGGCGTCGTCGAGCGGGAAGCCGAGCGGCTCGATCAGGTGCAACTGGGCGCCGGTGTTGGCGCACAGGCGGATGACGTTGCCGGTGTTGGGCGGAATCTCGGGCGATACTAGTACGACGTGAAACACTGCTTTCTCCTAATATTGGTGGGTCTCGGGCGGGGTGCGCGCGAAGACCAGGTTGCTGACGCGCGCGGCGCCGGCCTGTTTGCAGGCCAGGGCCAGGGCTTGCAGCGTGGCGCCGCTGCTCATCACGTCGTCGACCAGGCCGACGTGGCGGCCATATAGCGCGGCCTCGCTGTCGAGCGTGAAGGCGCGGGCGACGTTGGCGGCGCGCTGGCCCCAGTCCAGACTGCTTTGCGGCGGCGTGTCCTGCTGCCGCTGCGCCAGCCTGGCGCGCACCGGGACGCCGAGGGCGCGGCCGAGCGGGCGGGCGATTTCCAGCGCCTGGTTGAAGCCGCGCTCGGCCAGGCGCCGCGGTCCCAGCGGCACCGGGCACAGCAGTTGCGGCAGGCTCGGCTGGCTGGAGGCCTGCCAGGCCGCTGCCAGCAGTTCGCCGAACAGCCGCGCATGGGCCAGCCGCGCGCCGAATTTCAGCTGCAAGACCAGGCGGTCCACCGGCAGGGCGTAGTCGGCGGCCGTCACCGTGGCATCGTAGGCGGGCCGCTGGCGGCGGCAGCGGCCGCAACAGCGGTCGCCGGGTGCCATGGCCAGCCCGGCTGCGCTGTCAGCCTTGGCTGCGTCCCGCGCTGCTACTACGGTTCCGGCGTTTACCGCCGCTGGCTTGGCTTCGGCGGCGGACGCTGATCGCGCTCCCGCCCCGGTGCTTGCCACCGCCGGCTGGTCCCTGGCGGCGAACGGCGCTGTCACCAAAGCCTGCCCGCGGTCAGCCTCAAAACCGGCTTCCGCCGCTTCGCCGGTCAGCGGATTGGCGCAAATGCAACAGCGCGGCCGGCCGCTGCCGAAGAAGCGGGCGTGGCAGTCCGGACACAGGCCATCGCCGCCACGCCCGCCGCACAACAGGCAGCCGGCCGGCAGCAGCATGGCCAAAAAGGCGCCAGCCATCACGATTTGCCCCAAACAGGTAAACTGCGCACATTATCTCATCTATGTCTGTCACTATATGCAAGTCCCTGCCAAGCCGCCGAAATTGAGTGCTCCCATCGACCTGGAGCGCGTGCGCGCCCTGTTCCGCCATCCCGGCCGCGTCCAGCCCGCCGATTTCCTGCGGCGCGAGATCGCCGGCCGCCTGCAGGACCGCTTGGCCGTGGTCAAGGTCAATCCGCAGCGCGTGCTCGATGCGGGCTGCGGCACGGGGGCCGACCTGGCAAATTTGCAAAAAAGCTACGCTGCCGCCCAGGTGGTGGGCATCGATGCCTCGGAAGCCATGCTGGCGGCCGCGCGCGGCCAGGGCGCGCGCCAGTCGCCGCTGAACCAGTTCCTCAGCAAGCTGCTGCCGGCCAAGGCCGGCATCGACCTGCTGGTGGGGGATTTCGCCGACCTGCCGCTGGCCGCCAATAGCATCGACCTGGTGTGGTCGAACCTGGCCCTGCACTGGCATCCGCAGCCGGACCGCGTCTTCGCCGAGTGGCGCCGCGTGCTGCGCGTCGATGGTTTACTGATGTTTTCCTGCTTCGGCCCGGACACCCTGCAGGAGCTGCGCGCGGCTTTCGCCGAGCTCGATCTGGCGCCGCATGCGTTGCCTTTTGTCGACATGCACGATTTTGGCGACCAGCTGGTGGAAGCCGGTTTTTCCACACCAGTAATGGATATGGAAAAGATAACCGTCACTTACGAGTCGCCGCAAAAACTGCTGGCCGATGTGCGTGCTTTGGGGGGGAATCCGCTGAGTACGCGGCGCCAAGGTTTGATCGGGCGCGCGGCCTGGCAGCGCATGTTGGCGGCGCTGGAAAAACAGCGCGGCGCGGATGGCAAATTGAAACTAACTTTCGAAATTATTTATGGCCATGCATTCCGGCCAACGCCGCGTGTTACTAAAAACGGCGAAGCAATTATCCGTTTCGACCTGCCGCGCAAGCCCAAAAATTAGGCAAATCACGCCTGCATTCAAGAGTCAATCCCCGCACGGACGGGGATTGTTCTTGATGTATATTATTGTTCCTGCTTATAATCCTTGACTAATTTTGTCAGTATTCCAACCACCCGGCAGTGATACACAAAAGCGTTCTTTGTCAGGCTGGTTGTAGCACGTGGCAATAAGGGCATTAAATCGCCAACGTCTATTGTGATATATGGTCACTGGCGGCGATCTCAAGGTTCCAGTCGGTTTTCTTAGCAATTTTTATTTTGCATGGGTATCGGCGCGGAGCCTTTAGGTGTTTTAGCGTCCAGCGTTGCTCCGGTTCGGCGGGCGGCGCGGTATGAAAAAAATTTTCTATTTTTTTGGGTGGTTGGGGAAAACATGAAACTTGCGAAGCGACTTCAAGCGTTGATGCTCGGGCTGGCCGCAGTAAGCGCCGGAATGCCGGCCTGGGCCGAGCCTGCAACGACGGCAGCCGGCACTTATCGAGCAGCCACCGGCGGTACCGGCGGTCCAGTACCGCACCAGCTGAACCTGCAACCACCTTCGACCGCCATCGCGACCGAGGTGTACGACCTGCACAATCTGATGATGATCATCTGCCTGGTGATTTTCGTCGCCGTGTTCGGCGTGATGTTCTATTCGATCCTGAAACACCGTAAATCGCTGGGCCACAAGGCCGCCACCTTCCACGAATCGACCGCGGTGGAAATCGCCTGGACCGTGGTGCCGTTCCTGATCGTGATCGGCATGGCCCTGCCGGCCACCCGCACCGTGGTCGGCATGAAGGATACCTCCAACGCCGACATCACCATCAAAGCCACCGGCATGCAGTGGAAATGGGGCTATGACTACCTGAAAGGCGAGGGCGAAGGCATTTCCTTCGTTTCCAACCTGTCCACCCCGCGCGCCCAGATCGGCGCCCCGGGCGTCGCCCCGACCGAAGCGCGCGGCGAAAACTACCTGATGGAAGTCGACAACGAAGTCGTGGTGCCGGTGAATAAGAAAATCCGCATCGTGACCACCGCCAACGACGTGATCCACGCCTGGATGATCCCGGCCTTCGCCGTCAAGCAGGATGCGATCCCCGGTTTCGTGCGCGATACCTGGTTCAAGTCGCAGCACACCGGCGTCTTCCGCGGCAATTGCGCCGAGCTGTGCGGCAAAGAACACGCTTTCATGCCGATCGTGGTGCGCGTGGTGACGGCCGAGGAGTACAGTGCCTGGGTCGAGGGCAAGAAGAAGGAAATGGCGGCCCTGGCCGACGATCCGAACAAGACCTGGACCATCGACGAACTGAAAACCAAGGGCGAGAAGGTGTATACCGCCAACTGCGCCGTCTGCCACCAGGCAACGGGCAAGGGTGTGCCGGGCGCGTTTGCGGCGCTGGACGGCTCGGCCATCGTGAATGGCGCGAAAGCCGAGCAGATCCACGTGCTGTTGAACGGCCAGAAGAGCGGCAAGTTCCCATCTGAAATGCCGGCATGGAAACAACTGTCGGATACCGATATTGCGGCTGTAATCACTTACACCCGTAACAACTGGTCGAACAAGCCAGCCGAAAACATCGTTCAACCAGCCGAAGTTGTGGCTGCACGCAACAAGTAATTAGGAGCTTTAGATGAGCACGAGCACACTCGATCACGCCCACGATCACGCCCATGGCCACGATCACGATCATGCACACGACCATCCGACCGGCCTGAAACGCTGGCTGTTTGCCACCAACCACAAAGACATCGGCACCCTGTACCTGTGGTTCTCCTTCATCATGCTGCTGTCCGGCGGCGTGCTGGCGCTGATGATCCGCACCGAGCTGTTCAAGCCGGGCCTGCAGTTCTTCCAGCCTGAGTTCTTCAACCAGCTGACCACCATGCACGGCCTGGTGATGGTGTTCGGCGCCATCATGCCGGCCTTCGTCGGCTACGCCAACTGGATGATCCCGCTGCAGGTGGGCGCCTCCGACATGGCCTTCGCCCGCATGAACAACTTCTCGTTCTGGCTGCTGCCGCCGGCGGCGTTGCTGCTGGCAGGTTCCTTCTTCGTGCCGGGCGGCGCCACCGCCGCCGGCTGGACCCTGTACGCGCCGCTGTCGACCCAGATGGGCATCGGCATGGACATGGGCATCTTCGCCATGCACATCATGGGCGCGTCCTCGATCATGGGTTCCATCAACATCATCGTCACCATCCTGAACATGCGCGCGCCTGGCATGACCCTGATGAAGATGCCGATGTTCTGCTGGACCTGGCTGATCACCGCCTACCTGCTGATCGCCGTGATGCCGGTGCTGGCTGGCGCCATCACCATGACCCTGACCGACCGCCACTTCGGCACCTCCTTCTTCAACGCCGCCGGCGGCGGCGACCCGGTGATGTACCAGCACATCTTCTGGTTCTTCGGCCATCCCGAGGTCTACATCATGATTCTGCCGGCCTTCGGCATCGTCTCGCAGATCATCCCGGCCTTCGCCCGCAAGCCGCTGTTCGGCTACGCGTCGATGGTGTACGCCACCGCGTCGATCGCGATCCTGTCCTTCATCGTCTGGGCCCACCACATGTTCACCACCGGCATGCCGGTGACCTCCCAGCTGTTCTTCATGTACGCCACCATGCTGATCGCGGTGCCGACCGGCGTGAAAGTGTTCAACTGGATCGCCACCATGTGGCGCGGTTCCATGACCTTTGAAACCCCGATGCTGTTCGCCGTGGGCTTCATCTTCGTGTTCACCATGGGCGGCTTCACCGGCCTGATCCTGGCCGTGACCCCGATCGACATCCAGCTGCAGGACACCTATTACGTGGTGGCCCACTTCCACTACGTGCTGGTGGCCGGCTCCCTGTTCGCCCTGTTCGCCGGCTTCTACTATTGGGGTCCGAAGTGGACCGGCCATATGTATAACGAAACGATGGGCAAGTTCCACTTCTGGGCCTCGCTGATCACCTTCAACGTGACCTTCTTCCCGATGCACTTCCTGGGTCTGGCCGGCATGCCGCGCCGCTACGCCGACTACCAGGCGCAGTTCACCGACTTCAACACGATCGCCTCCATCGGCGCCTTCGGTTTCGGCCTGTGCCAGGTGTTCTTCCTGTTCTGCGTGGTGCTGCCATGCATCCGCGGCGGCAAGAAAGCAGCCGACAAGCCATGGGAAGCCGCTGACGGCCTGGAGTGGACCGTGCCGTCGCCGGCGCCGTTCCACACCTTCGAAGTGCCGCCGACCGTGAAGTGATACGCATGATGGATGGGCCGGCCCGGCCGGCCCGTTCCGACTAGACTGGTGTAGATGGGAAGCAGCATGTCCGACTCGAACAAGCCAAAAAACAATCTGCGTCTGGCCCTGATCCTGGGTTCGATCGCCCTGGTGTTCTTTATTTCCGTATTTGCCAAGCGCGCACTGCTGAGCTGATATGAGCGAGGATACCGGCGATTCCAACCGCAAGATGCTGGTCAAGCTGATCGTCATCGCCGTGATGATGTTCGGCTTCGGCTATGCGCTGATTCCGGTCTATAAGCATATCTGCGAGGTGCTGGGCATCAATGTGCTGACCCAGCGCGACGGCAGCGTCGACGTGGGCAAGAATACCCAGGTCGACACCAGCCGTTCCATCACCATCGAGCTCGATAGCAATGTGCAGGGGACGCTGCGTTTCCGTCCCACGCAAAGCAGCATCACGGTGCACCCGGGCGAAATGGCCACGGTGGTGTACGAGGTGGTCAACAGCCTGCCGCGCACGGTGCACGCCCAGGCGATTCCGAGCTACGCGCCGCACAGCGTCACGCCGCATTTCAAGAAGATGGAATGCTTCTGCTTCAAGCAGCAGACCTTGCAGGCGAACGAGGCGCGGCAGATGCCGGTGGTGTTCTACATCGACCCGGCCGTGCCGAAGGAAGTGAAGACGGTCACGCTGTCCTACACTTTCTTCGAAATCGCCGGTCTGGAAAAAACGGCCTCCAATTAAAGGAAGGCGCGCATGGATGATTTAAAAGGGAAGCAGCAGTACGCTTCTTTCATGTATTCGATGAAGGCGGTGGTCTGGTCGTTTTTCGGCCTGCGCCGCAAGCGCGATTTCGATACGGACTCGGCGAAACTGAACCCGCTCCATATCGTCATCGCTGCCTTGCTGGCCGTCGCCATGTTTATCGGCTTGCTGATCACGGTCGTCAAGCTGGTCGTTCCAAAATAACTGTGCAGTTCTCGGAAGCTTTTAAGGGGAGAAGAAAATGAGTTCGAATAACGCCGCGGCGCCGTATTATTTCGTGCCAGGTCCGTCCCGCTGGCCGATGCTTGGCGGGATGTCGCTGCTGCTGACCATGATCGGCGCGTCGGCCTGGGTCAATGACTTATCCTGGGGCATGTATGCCAATCTGCTGGGGATTCTGTGCACCCTGGCCGTGCTGTGGTGCTGGTTCGGCGAGGCCATCGGCGAATCCGAAAAAGGCCTGTACTCCAAGCGCATCGACCATTCCTTCCGCTGGTCCATGGGCTGGTTCATCTTCTCCGAAGTGATGTTCTTCGGCGCCTTCTTCGGCGCCCTGTATTATGCGCGCTCGATCACCATGCCTTGGCTGGGCGATCTGGACCACAAGATGATCTGGCCCGACTTCTCCGGCCAGTGGGGCGGCACCGGTCCGGCCGGCGTGGTCGAGACCTTCAAGACCATGGGCCCGTTCCCGATCCCGACCATCAACACGGCGCTGCTGCTGACCTCGGGCCTGACCCTGACCATTTCGCACCACGCGCTGCGCGCCGGCCATCGCGGTGCGACCGCCTTCTGGCTGGCCGCCACCGTGCTGCTGGGTGCCGTCTTCATGGGCTTCCAGGCTTACGAGTACATCCACGCCTACCATGAGCTGAACCTGAAACTGACCTCGGGCATCTACGGTTCCACCTTCTTCATGCTGACCGGTTTCCACGGCTTCCACGTGACCATGGGCGCGATCATGCTGTCGGTGGTGCTGGGCCGCGTGCTGAAGGGCCACTTCACGCCGGACAACCACTTCGCCTTCGAAGGCGCGGCCTGGTACTGGCACTTCGTGGACGTGGTCTGGCTCGGCCTGTACGTCGTCGTGTACTGGATGTAAGAGGTGGGTATAATGCGCGGCTGGTAGCGCGTAGCGAAAGCCGCACATAATAAAAAGCCGCCGCGGTAGTCCGGGCGGCTTTTTCTTTGCTGCCGTTGTTACTGGCGGATGCCGGTCGGCTGGATATAGCCCAGTTTATGGGCCAGCAGGAGCAGCAGGAAGAGGGCGATGGAAAAGCCCACGCGCATGGCCAGCGCGCGCACCGTGCGGTTGCTGCGGCCCTGGTCGCGCATCAGGTAGAAAAAGGCCGACGCCAGGCTGCCGATGATGAGCACAAAGGCGAGGGCAACGATATATTTCATGGTCTGTGGAAGATTGGATCAGTCAGGACTTCATTGTAATGCGTATCGCCTTTCGCTTTAAGCTGATTCCCTTCATTGCCATGTTGCTGCTGGTGGCGCTCGGCGTGTCGCTGGGCCAGTGGCAGGACCGCCGCGCCGCCGAGAAAAGCGCGCGCGAAGCGAGGCTGGCGGCGGGCAACGCGGCCGCGCCGCTGAACGTGGGCGCGGCGCCGCTGTCCGCCTCCGAGGCCGAGTTCCGCCGCGTCAGCGTGAGCGGCGAATTCGTCGCCGGCTGGCCGCTATACCTGGACAACCGCCCCTACAAGGGCCGCGCCGGTTTCTATCTGCTGATGCCCTTGCGCGTGGCCGGCTCCGATATGCATGTGCTGGTGGCGCGCGGCTGGCTGCCGCGCGATATGGCCGAGCGCAGCAAGCTGCCCGACTATGCCACGCCGTCCGGTCCCGTCACCGTGCAGGGCGTGGCGCGCCTGAATCCCGGTCATGTGATGGAGCTGGGCAGCCAGCCGCCGTTGACGCCGCGCGCCATCGTGCAGAACGCCGATGCCGCCACGGTCGGCGCGGCCAGCGGCCTGCGCTTCCAGCCCTTCGTGCTGGAGCAGACTTCCCGCGACGCCGGCGAAACGGCGCAGGCACCCGGCCCGCTAGTGCGCGACTGGCCGGCGCCAGCGCTGGGCGTGGAAAAACACCGTGGCTATGCCTTCCAGTGGTACGCGCTGGCGGCCATGGCCTTCCTTTTCTTTGTGATTACTGGATTCAGACGTGGAAACAAATAAAGACGACAGCCAGCGCAAGCGCACTGGCCGCTGGAAGCTGCTGGCCGTGCTGGCCGTGTGTGCGACGCCGCTGCTGGCTTCCTATTTCACGTATTACGTGCTCAAGCCGACTTCGCGCAACAACTACGGCGCGCTGATCGATCCGCGCCAGTACCCGATTCCGGCCATGGCCAGCACGGAGCTGGACGGCAAGGCCGCCACGCTGGACGAGCTGAAAGGCAAGTGGATCATGCTCAAGGTGGGCGGTTCCGACTGCCAGCAAGCCTGCCAGGACCAGCTGTTCGCCATGCGCCAGCTGCGCACCATGCAGGGCAAGGAGATGGAGCGCATCGAGCGCGTCTGGCTGATCACCGACCAGGAACCGCTGGAAACCATGCTGCTGCGCGTGAACGACGGCACCCGCATGCTGCGCGCGCCGGCCGGCGCCATCGCCAAATGGCTGCCGGTGGAGCAGGGCGGCAAGGCCGAAGAGCATATCTATATGATCGACCCGCTCGGCAATCTGATGATGCGCTTCCCGAAAAATCCCGACCCATCGAAGATGAAGAAGGATATCGGCAAGCTGCTGAAGGCTTCGGCCATCGGTTAAGGTAGAACGCATGCACCACGTCACCCTGGCCCAGATGGCCATCACCGCCCTGATGGTAGCCCTGCTGCCGCTGTCCATGGTGTGGATCTCGAAGGATGTCAGCAAATACCGCAAGCTGGTCTGGGTCAGCGTCTTCCTGACCTTCGACCTGATCGTGTTCGGCGCCTTCACGCGCCTGACCGATTCCGGCCTGGGCTGCCCGGACTGGCCGGGCTGCTATGGCCTGGCCAATCCCTTCCTCGCCCATGAGGAAATCCGCGCCGCCGAAAGCCTGATGCCGAGCGGCCCCGTGACCATGTTCAAGGCCTGGGTCGAGATGATCCACCGCTACCTGGCCATGGGCATCGGCGTCTTGATCGTGGCGATGATGGCCGTGGCCTGGCTGCGCTGGCGCGACAGCCGCAAAGGCCTCGGTGGCTATGGCGCCGGCTTCGCGCCCGGCTATCCCACCGTCCTGTTCTTCTTTATCTGCCTGCAGGGCGCGTTCGGCGCCTGGACCGTGACCCTGAAACTGCAGCCGGTGATCGTCACCATCCACCTGCTGCTGGGCATGGGCCTGCTGGCGGTGCTGGCCTGGTTCGGCGCGCGCCAGGACCAGTACGTGGCGCCGCTGCCGCGCAGCGACGCCCCGGCCACGGCAATCCGCCGGCTGCGCCGGCTGGCCGCCTTGTCGGCCCTGGTGCTGCTGGTGCAGATCGCGCTGGGTGGCTGGGTGAGCACTAACTACGCCACCCTGGCCTGCAACGAGTTCCCGCTCTGCCAGGGCAAGCTGGTGCCGGAGATGGACTTCGAGCACGGCTTCCACCTGTGGCGCGAACTGGGCAAGACCGCCGCCGGCCACTACCTGCCATTCTCGGCGCTGACCGCCATCCACTGGGTGCACCGCAACTTCGCCGCCGTGGTGGTGCTGGTGCTGGGCCTGACCGCCGCCGCGGCCTGGCGCCATGCCGGCCTGCGCGGCCTGGCGCGCGGCATCCTGGCCGTGCTGCTGTTGCAGGCATTGACCGGTTTGGCAACGATTTACCTGAATTACCCGCTCGCCATCGCCGTGCTGCATAACGCCGGGGCGGCCCTGCTGGTGCTTTTGCTGACCATGTTAAACTACCGGGCTAAGTTCCAATTCGACACCGCGCTGCGCTGACCGGCGCGAGTGCCTAGCAAGACACTACTAATGACGACCCACACCGCGACCCATAAACAGAACCACCGCATCGCCCAATACTGGGCGCTGACCAAGCCGCGAGTCACCCAGCTGGCCGTGTTCTGTGCCGTAATCGGCATGTTCCTGGCCACCGACGGCATGCCTGACTGGCGCGTGGTGGTCGCCGCCACCCTCGGCATCTGGCTGCTGGCCGGCGCCGCCTTCGCCGTCAACTGCCTGGCCGAGCGCGAGATCGATGCGCGCATGGCGCGCACCGCGCGCCGCCCGCTGGCCACGGGCGAAATCTCGCCCGGCGAGACCCTGCTGTTCTCCGCCATCATCGGCGGCGCCGGCATGTGGGTGTTGTACACCCTGGTCAATCCGCTCACCATGTGGCTGACCTTCGTCACCTTCGTCGGCTATGCCGTGATCTATACGATGATCCTGAAACCGGCCACGCCGCAGAACATCGTGATCGGCGGCCTGTCGGGCGCCATGCCGCCGGCCCTGGGCTGGGCCGCCGTCGCCAACGACGTGCCGATGCAAGCCTGGCTGCTGGTGCTGATCATCTTCATCTGGACCCCGCCGCACTTCTGGGCGCTGGCCATGTACCGGCGCGACGACTACGCGCGCTCCGGCCTGCCGATGCTGCCTGTGACGCACGGCCTGCCGTTCACCCAATTCCATGTGTGGCTGTACTCGATCGCGCTGGCTGCCACCACCTTGCTGCCTTTCGCCGTCAAGATGAGCGGCTTGATTTACCTGGCCAGTGCGGTCGCCCTCGATACGGTCTTCCTATGGTACGGATGGCGCATTTACCGCCACTACACTGACCTGATCGCCCGCAAGGCGTTCGCCTACTCGATCATCTACCTTGCCCTGCTGTTCGGAGCTTTACTGGTAGATCACTACTTCAAGTTCTGATATGAAAAAACTGTTTGCTGCTGTCTGCATGCTGCTGGCGCTGGCCGGCTGTGCCGAGAAAAAACTCGAATTCACCAATACCGATCTGACCGGCCTGGATTACGCCAAGGGCTTCGCCCTCAACGACCACACCGGCAAGCCGGTCACGCTGGAGACCTACAAAGGCAAGGTGGTGGTGGTGTTCTTCGGCTTCACCCAATGCCCCGACGTGTGCCCGACCACCATGGCCGAAATGTCCAGCGTGATGAAGGAACTGGGGCCGCAAGCCGACCAGGTGCAAGTGCTGTTCGTGACCCTCGACCCCGAGCGCGACACCAAGGAACTGCTGGCGCAATACGTGCCGACCTTCGATTCGCGCTTCGTCGGCCTGTACGGCGACCCGGCGCGCATCATGCAGACTGCCAAGGACTTCAAGGTGTTCTACTCCAAGGTGCCGGGCAAGGAGCCGGGCAGCTACACCATCGACCACACCGCAGGCAGCTATGTGTTCGACAAGAGCGGCAAGATCCGCCTCTTCCTGCGCCATGGACAGGGTCCGGCGCCGGTGGTGCACGACCTGAAGCTGCTGCTTTCCTGATCTGCAAGCAGTCGATGAAAAATGCCCGCAAGATCGCGGGCATTTTTTTTATCGCTGCTCGGGCGGCAGACCGTTCTGCGCGGCCACGATGCGCGCATGCTCCTCGAAATTCACCGGACGGTGTTTGACCGTGGTGCTGGCCGGATCGGCGCCCAGATAGTTATTGCCCTTCCAGTTGCTGGCTGGCCGGACGGGACGCGGCACGAAACCGCCACCGCAGTTGGGGCAGACGTTCGACAGCAGATTTTCGGCGCAGTCGGCGCAGAAAGTGCATTCGTAAGTGCAGATGCGCGCCTCGGTGGAGGCAGGCGGCAGCGCCTTATTGCAGTGTTCACAGCCAGGCCGGAGTTCCAGCATGTCATTCCCTTCGGGGTGGGGTGGATGGAAGCGCGATCCTAGCATGGGGAATGTAGGGAATGATGTCCGTGCTTGCGCACTTCTTAGCTAAGCAGGCCTTACGGCGGGACCTTACGGCGGGCGCTTAAGATATTACTATGCTGCAATTGCTGCTTTCCTGATAAGCTTGTGGCCTGCATACACATGGAAAATCGCAAGGGAACCCGCATGGAAAAACGTTTTCAACCCTATACCCGCCTGGCCGCCATTGTCTTCCTGGTGATCGGTTGCCTCTGGGTGCTGAGTCCCTTCCTGGCCGCGATCCTGTTCGCCGCCGCCATCACCATCTCCAGCTGGCCCCTGTACGAACGGCTGCTGGAACGCATGAAACAGCGCCGCACCCTAGCCGCCGCCACCATGACCATCTCACTGGTGCTGGTGATCCTGGTGCCGCTGGCCATGGTGACGTGGAATATCGCCGACAACGCCGGTCACGTGTACCGCGGCGTGCGCGAAGCGCTCGATGCCGGCACCATGGCACCGCCCGAGTGGATCAAGCAAATCCCCCTGGTGGGCGAATCGGTCGACGCCTATCTGCACAAATTGATCGGCAACCGCGAAGAGCTGCTGGCCCTCGCCAAGCGCTATATGGAGCCGGCACGCCGCATCCTGCTGGGCGGCAGCGTAATGCTGGGCAGCGGCGTGGCGCAAGTCAGCCTGGCCGCCTTCGTCTCCTTCTTCCTCTACCGCGATGGCCAGATCTTGCTGAACGCCCTGCGCGTGGGCATGGAAAAAGTCATGGGCGAACATGCCCACCCGGTGGCCGACACGGTCAGTCGCACCGTGCGTGGCGTGATGTACGGCCTGCTCGGCACCGCGCTGGCGCAGGCTGCGGTGGCGGCGGTCGGCTTCCTGAT
The DNA here is from genome assembly GCF_001191005.1 of Massilia sp. NR 4-1. Classification (NCBI taxonomy): domain Bacteria; kingdom Pseudomonadati; phylum Pseudomonadota; class Betaproteobacteria; order Burkholderiales; family Oxalobacteraceae; genus Massilia; species Massilia sp. NR 4-1. Next base: position 3,499,043 of record NZ_CP012201.1, on the reverse strand, counting down.
CGCCGGCGTGCCGGCCGTGGCGCTGCTCTCGGTCGCCACCTTCCTGTTCTCGCTGATCCCGGTCGGCCCGCCGCTGATCTGGGGCGGCGCCACCATCTGGCTGTTCAACCAGGGCAGCACCGGCTGGGCCATCTTCATGGCCATCTGGGGCGTGTTCCTGATCAGCGGCGTCGACAACGTGGTCAAGCCCATGCTGATCAGCCGCGGTTCCAGCCTGCCCTTCCTGCTGGTGCTGCTCGGTGTGATGGGCGGCGTCCTGGCGTTCGGTTTCGTCGGCCTCTTCATCGGCCCGACCCTGCTCGCCGTCGCCCTCGGCCTGCTGCGCAACTGGACCGACACCGCATCCGAATAACAGTAGAGCCCGTGTCCGGTTTTGGGGCCAGACCCCAAAACCGGACACGGGCTCGGCCATATGGCCAAAAATGTTGTCGGTGGATGTTACTGCTGAGTTTGTGTCCACTTTGGTGCCTGGCACCTAGGTGGACACGGATTGGGCTGTTGACTTAGTCGATCAGGGTTTTGACGAGCAGGCGGCCGTCCTGCATCAGGCCTTCGTTGCGGACCATGAGCTGGCTGCCTTTGGCGAACCAGAATTTGGCAATGTAGCCGGCTTTGTTGTAGTCGGTGGTCAGCAGCCAGCAGTCGACCGGGCCGGCGGGACCGGCTACCAGTTCGGAACCGACCACCTTGAAGGTGTAGCGCGAAGGTGCGCCGGAGCCGGGGTGGTAGAAGTTGATCTCGGCTTCGTAACCCATGGCCAGCGGCAGCGCCTGCAGCAGCTCGATGTCAGTTTCAAAATTGAAGGTGCCTTCGGGCGAGGTGACGGCGATCTCTTTTTGCGTGTTCTCGGCCAGATTTGGCAGGCCGGTGATGCGGGTCGGCGCGAACGAGAAGCCTTCCACCACGCGCTTGCCTTCCTTGGTCGTCACGCGTTCATGGGTCAGCGGACGGAAGGTGCCCAGCTCGAACCAGGAGTCGATCTGCTTGACCGAGGCTACGGGGGCGATCGCGTCCCAGCGCTGGCGGATCTGCATGCGGCCGTTTTCGAAGCGGATATCGCGCTGCCAGATATCGATCGGGGTGTTGCTGTCGGCCGTGCGGATAAAGCGCAGGTAGCGGTGGCTGCCTTCCTTGAGCAGGCCGAAACGCGGCAGCTGCGAGCCGACCGCCACATACTGGGCGGCCGCGCTGGCCGCGCCGGCTGCGGCCAGAAGACAGGTCAGCAAAGCGGCATTGCGCAGTGGGCGATACGATAAAAGCATGGCTCGATCCTCGTCGCGGTATAAAGTCAAGAGTATAACGCGCAAATCAGCGCTTGCGATCAATCCTGCTCATCGCTGTCGCCGCCGCGCGGGTGGCGCGGAATGACCTTGACCAGCAAGATGCGCGGGCCATTCATCTTTTTCACCACAATATCGAAGGCGTCGAAACTCACGCGCTGCCCCTGTTTCGGGATATCGCCCAGCTTCAGCATGATCAGGCCACCGACCGATTCCACCTCGTCCAGGCCGAGGTCTTCGTTTTCCACGTCCAGGCCCAGCGCGCGTTCCAGCGAGACGATGGGCAGGCTGGCCTTGCCGATCAGGGCGCCGTCCGGCTGCTTGAGCCAATCGTTTTCATTGAGGCGGAATTCGTCGTGGATCTCGCCGACCATGGAGCCGAGCAGATTGTCCAGGGTCAGGAAGCCGACCGGGCGCTTGCCTTTTTCGCCGATCAGGGCGAAGTGGGGCGCACCGTCGCGGAAGCGGCGGAACAGCTCCATGGCCGGGGTGCGCGCGGAAATCGTTTCGACCGGACGCAGGAAGCTGGCCATGGACTTGATGGCCTTGCCCGACTGCTGGGCGAAGAACAGGTCTTTCAGGTGCACCACGCCCAGCACATTGTCGCCGCTGGCGTCGAAATAGGGGTAGCGGCTGAAACGGTTGCGCACCACGGTTTCCAGGTTCTCTTCCAGCGGCTTGGCGGCGTGCAGGCCGATCACCTCATTGATGGGGCGCATCAGGTCGGACACGCGCATCTGGCTGAAATCCAGCGAATTGGCCAGGATATTGCGCTCATCATGGTTGAACTGTTCGCCGGGCTGGCTGGTGCGCAGGATCAGTTTCAGTTCATCGGTCGAATAATGCGACTCATGGCCGCCCGCGCCGGCCAGGCCGGCCACGCGCAGCACGAAGTTGGCGCTGGCATTCAGCACCCAGATGGCCGGATACATGGCCCAGTAGAAGGCATACAGCGGCACGGCGCTCCACAGGCCGATCACTTCCGGCAGGCGGATGGCCAGCGATTTCGGCGCCAGCTCGCCCACCACGATGTGCAGGAAGGAGATGGTGACGAAGGCGAAGACGAAGGAAATGCCATGCACGATTTCCGGCGCGGTGACACCGATGGCGGTGAGCAGCGGTTCCAGCAGGCTGGCGAATGCGGGTTCGCCGATCCAGCCCAGGCCCAGCGAGGACAGGGTGATGCCCAATTGGCAGGCGGAGAGATAAGCATCCAGTTCGCCATGGACTTTGGCGAGAATACGTCCTTTCAAGCCCTGGGTTTTAGCGATGGCGCGGACCCGGGTCCGACGCAGGGTGACGATGCCGAATTCGGCCGCCACGAAAAAACCATTGAGTGCAACGAGGAAAAGGGCCAGCAGGACGAGCAATAGGTTGTGCATAAAACGCACTTAAGCGGGTAGTTGAAAGCATCATCTTAGCCGACTCGCCGCCATCGCTGCGTAAAATTCAAAAAATCATGGCAAATTGATAGCGTCGGCGCCCTCACACCAGGCGGTGGCGGAACAGCCATGCGGCCAGCGGCAGCGTGACGGCGGCCAGTGCCACCATGGGCAGCAGATCGGGCCAGACCACGCTCAAGCCCACGCCTTCGAGGTACACGCGCTGCACCAGGTCGATGGCAAAGCGCAGCGGATTGGCCAGGGTCGCCACTTGCAGCGCGGGCGGCATATTGCGCACCGGCGTGGTCAGGCCGGACAGCAGCATCAGCGGCATGATGAGCACAAAGGTGTAGAGCATGGCCTGCTGCATATTGGCCGACACGGCGGAAATCGACAGGCCGATGCCGACGCAGGCCAGGGTGAACAGCGCCAGCCCGGCATAGATCAGCAGCAGCGAACCGGCCAGCGGCACCTGGAACCAGAACAGGGCCACCAGCAGGATGAGCGAGGATTGCGTCAGCCCGATCAGCATGGGTGGCAGGGCCTTGCCGACCATGATCTCGGCCGGCGTGAGCGGGGTGACGAGGAGCTGGTCGAAGGTGCCTTGTTCGCGCTCGCGCGCCACCGACAAGGCCGTGAGCAGCAGGGTTTGCAGCATGCTGAGGGCGGCCATCAGGCCGGGCATCAGGTTCCAGCGCGTTTCCAGATTGGGGTTGTACCAGGCGCGCGCTTCGACCTGCAGCGGCGGCGCGCTGCCGCCGTGGGCGGTGCGCCACTGCTGGCTGAAGCTGGCGGCCACCGCGCCGACATAAGCGGCGGCGGAGCCGGCAGTGTTGGAATTGCGGCCATCGAGGATCAACTGCAGCGGCGCGGCGTCGCCCGCATACAGGCGGCGCTCGAAATCGGGTGGCAGCTGGATGGCGAGCAGGGCTTGCTGGGTGTCGATGGCCTGGCGCACCTGCTGCGGCGTCTCCACGCTGGCGACGCGCTGGAAGATGCCGCCGCCGTCCAGCTTCGCCAGCAGTTCGCGGGAGGCGGCGCTGCGGCTGCCGTCCAGCACCACATACGGCACATGGCTCAAGTCATAGGTGGCGGCGTAGCCGAACAGCAGGCTTTGCACCAGCGCCGGGGCGATCAGGATGGCGCGGCTGGCCGGATCTTTGAGCACGGCCAGGAACTCCTTGCGGCACAAGGCGGCGAGACGGCGCAGCAGGGCGGTGAACATGGTCTCAGTCCAGACGTTTGCGGGTGACGGCGCGTGCCAGGCCAAGCAGCAGCACGGCATAGGCGGCGAGGATGGCGCAGTCGCGCAGAATCAGCGGCCACACATTCCCGGCCAGGAACAGGGTACGCATCAGCTCCATGAAATAGGTGGCGGGCAGGATGTTGCCGATATAGCGGATCAGCGCCGGCACATTGCGCAAGTCGAACAGGAAGCCGGACAGCATCAGCGAGGGCATGAAGCTGCTTAGCAGCGCCGCCTGGCTGGCGAGGAACTGGTTGCGCGTGATGGAGGAGATCAGCAGTCCCATGCCGACGGCGACAAACAGGTAGAGCATGGAACACAGCAGGAAGACGATCAGCGAACCTTGCATCGGTACCCCGAACAGGAAGCGCGCCGCCAGCAGGCAGAGAGCCAGGCCGCCCATGCCGACGCAGAAGTAGGGAATGATCTTGGCCAGCAGGATTTCCACCGGCCGCACGGGTGAAACGAACAGCGCCTCCAGCGTGCCGCGTTCCCACTCGCGCGCCATGACGAGGGCGGTGAGGAAGGCACCCACCAGCGTCATGATCAGCACGATCAGGCCAGGCACCAGATACCAGGTACTGGTGTTGGCGGCATTGAACCACATGCGCTGCTCGATGCGGATGCTGGCGCGCGCCGCCGGCGGCAGCGCGGCGCCGCCATCCGCGGCATCTGGACGCGAAGCGGCGCGTTCGGCTTGGCGTTCGGGCCACTGCATCAGCGCCGCGCTGGCGTAGTTGAGGATGATGCTGGCGCGGCTGGCTTCCGAACCGTGCACCAGCAGCTGGATACGGGCATCGCCGCTGGCCAGGCGGCGCGAGAAGTCCGATGGCACGCGCACGATGCCATCGACGCGGCGTTCCTGCAGCAATTGCTCGGCTTCGCGCATCGACGGCAGCAGCAGCGGCGAGAAGACCGGTGAAAGCTGCAGGCCGGATATGGCGTCCATTGCGGCGGGGGAGCTGTCTTCCAGCACGATGGCGATGGGCGCGTTCTTCACGTCCAGCGACAGGCCGTAGCCGAAGATCAGAATCAGCAAGATGGGCAGCGCCACGCCGATGGCCAGATTGCTGCTGTCGCGCAGCAGCTGGCGGAACTCCTTGCGCGTGAGCGCGATCAGACGGCGCGCAAAGCCGCTGGCGGAGTGCCGGGTATTCATGGCGCGGCTCCCGGGGCGTGGCCGCCATGGCCGGCACGGTTGCTTTCAACGATGGCGATGAAAGCTTGCTCCATATTGGCGACATCGCCGGCTTGGCGGCGCACCTCGGCCGGCGTGCCGATGGCCAGCAGGCGTCCAGCGTCCTGGATCACGATGCGGTCGCAGTACTCTGCTTCCTCCATGAAGTGCGTGGTGACGACAACCGTCACTCCCGCCTGCGAGAGCGCCGTGATGCGGCGCCAGAATTCGCGGCGGGCGAGGGGATCGGCGCCGCTGGTGGGTTCGTCCAGAAACAGGATTTCCGGTTCGTGCAGCAGGCCGGCCGCCATGGCCAGCCGCTGTTTGAAACCGCCCGGCAGCAGGCCGCTTTGCCGCTCCTCCTGTCCGTTCAGCTGGAATTGCGCCAGCACCTCGCGCGTGCGCTCGCGCAGGCGCGCGCCGTGCAAGCCGTAAGCGCCGCCGAAGAAAGCCAGGTTCTCGGCCACCGTCAGATTGCCGTACAGCGCGAACTTCTGCGCGACATAGCCGATCTTCTGCCGGGCCTGGGCGCGCGCGTGGCGCAGGTTCACGCCCGCCACCTGCAGAAAGCCGCTGCTCGCGGGCAGCAGGCCGCACAGCATGCGGAAGGTGGTGGTCTTGCCCGCGCCATTGGGCCCCAGCAGGCCGAAGATCTCGCCGCGCCGCACGCTGAAGCTGGTGCTGGCAACCGCCGTGAAGTCGCCGAACTTGCGTACCAGGTCTCGTACTTCGATGACAGCCGATGTTCCGTTCGTGCGCCGGTCAATCGGAGCGGTAACGCTTGTGCTGCCTGGACCGGCGCGGCCGCCGGCCTTGCTCGCGGAGGCGAGACCGTCCTCCTCGGCGCTGGTGCTGCCGTCGCTGGAGCTAGCGTCCGGCGCGCGCAATATCATCATGAAGCCATCTTCCAGTCTTGCCGCGACGGGCGTGACTTCGACGTTCGCCAGCAAGGACGAATGGTCCGCGCCGCTGCGTCCGATGAAACGCACTTTGCCGCCTTCGGGCACGGCGTCGATGATGGCACCGGCTGCGTCAAGCAGGCGCGCCTGCAGCGCGCGGGCCGGCATCCCGGGCGGCGGTGCTGCGTTGAAGCACAGGCCAGCGGCGCGCTGCCGTATGGCGTCCGGCTTGCCTTGCGCCAGGATGCCGCCTTCATGCAGCACAAAGACCTGGGCGCAGCGTTCCGCCTCGTCCATATACGAGGTGCTGACGAGCACCGACAGCTTTTCATCCTGCACCAATTGCTGCACGATCTGCCACAGCTCGCGGCGCGAGAGCGGGTCCACACCCACGGTCGGTTCATCAAGCAACAGCAGCTCGGGCGAGCGCACCAGCGTGCAGGCCAGCCCCAGCTTCTGTTTCATGCCGCCGGAGAGTTTGCCGGCGGGCCGCGAGGTAAAGCTTGCCAGGTCGGTCATCCGCATCAGACGCTGGAAGCGTTCCTGGCGCACATCGCGCGGCACGCCGTGCAGGTCCGCATACAGATCGAGATTTTCCTGCACGCTCAAATCCTCATACAGGCCAAAGCGCTGCGGCATATAGCTGATGCGGTCCTGCACCGCCTGCGGATCATGTCCCACGTCGATGCCCAGCACCTGCAAGGAGCCCGATGTCGCCTGCAGCAGCCCCGCCGCCAGGCGCAGCAAGGTGGTTTTGCCGGCACCGTCCGGGCCGACCAGTGCTGTCAGCGCGGCGGAAGGAATATCCAGGCTGATGCCATTCAGCGCCACGCTGTCCTGTTTCGACCCCTTGAGCGGGAAGCGTTTGCACAGCTGCCGGGCGGAGAGGGCGCAGGCTGCCGTGGGGGCATCAAGGGAAGAGGGAGCTGCAGCCATGGTCAACGCCCCGCGCCGTCCTGTTTGGCGATACGGACGGTAGCCGGCATGCCCAGGCGCAGACGGTCGGCCTTGTCCTCGGCCTGCACGCGCACTTCGTACACCAGTGCCGTGCGCAGTTCCTCGGTCTGCACCGTTTTCGGCGTGAACTCGGCGGTGGAGGAAATAAAGCCAACCTTGCCCGGCAGCGTCTCTCCCGGCAGGCTGTCGATGGCAATGCGGGCCGCCATGCCGGGACGGATGCGTCCCAGATCGGTTTCGCTCACATACGCGCGTATCCACTTCGGATTATTGATCGCCAGCGTGTACACGGGCCGCTGCGGCGACGCCATATCGCCCGGTTCCAGCAGTCGTGCGCGCACCACCGCATCGATGGGTGCCTTCAACTGCGCCTCGTTGAGCTGGTGCTGCAGCAGCGCCGCGTCGGCATTGGCCGCATCCAGCAGGGCGCTGGCTTGCGCGATGTCCTCGTTGCGCGGGCCATTCTGCACCAGCTGCTGCGCCTTGCGCGCGCTGTCCAGCTGGGCCAGCGCCGTTTTGTAGCGGGCGCGCACCGTATCGACATCCTGCTGGCTGACGGCACGCCGCTCCAGCGCCTCGTAGCGGTCCTGCTGCTGCTTGGCCAGATCCACTTCGGCCTGGGCCGCCGTGGTCGCGGCGCGCGCCTGCCCCAGTTCCTCCGGACGGCTGCCTGCGCGCAGACGGCGCAAGACCTGCTGCTGCGCTTCGGCCTGGGCGCGCGCCTGCGCCAGCCGCAGATCCAGCGTGCGCGTATCGAGTTCGCCCAGCACCTGGCCGGCGCGCACCTGTTCCCCTTCCTGCACCAGCAGGCGGGCGATGCGTTCGCTGCCGTTGAACGCCAGCGCGACCTGGCGCAGATCGACATTCCCATGCAGGACCAGCTCCGTGCCGCCGCGCGCCGGCCGCTGCACATACCAGGCCGCGCCTGCGGCAAGGCCCAGCAGGACGATAAGGGCGAAAACGATCTTCTTGCGCATGGCTGGCATCCTTGGTCGATGTGCTGATTTTATAGGCATATTACATCAAATTGAAATTTGAATTTGAATTTATTTGCGTAGTGCGCGATACTTCAGTCTCTGGCTACAATGCTGCCCATGCCGACTTCCATGCGAAAACCTTCCCCCGCGCCATCGCGCACCGCCCGCCAGGATGGCGACGCCACCCGCCAGACCCTGCTCGATATGGCGGGGCAGGTCTTCGCCGAGCGGGGTTTCGCCGACGCCACCAGCAAGGAAATCTGCAGCCGCGCCGGCACCAATATCGCCGCCGTGAACTACCACTTCGGCGGCCGCGAGCAGCTGTATGAGGCGGTGCTGGTGGAAGCGCACCACCATCTGCTGCGGCTGGAGGAGATGCAGGCCGTGGCCGGCGCCGAGCTGGCGCCGCACCAGAAACTGCGCGCGATTCTGCGCGGCGTGGTGCAGCGCGCGGCAGGGCCGGACGCGCACTGGAGCGCGCGCGTGATGATCCGCGAGCTGCTGGCGCCGACGGCCTATGCGCCGGCGCTGGTGCATAAGGCGATCGCGCCCAAGGCCATGGTCATGCTGGGCATCGTCAGCGAAATTCTCGATTTGCCGCCCGACAGTCCCGGCCTGCAGCGGGGACTGTTCTTCCTGATGGCGCCCTGCCTGTCGCTGCTGATGGCGCCGCGCGCCATGCGCGAAGATGTGTTCCCGGCCCTGAGCGATGATCTCGACGCCCTGACTGACGATCTGTTGAGCTACGCCCTGGCTGGACTCGATGCCCTCGCGGCGCGCTACCGCAAAGCTCATAGCGAAAACTGAGCGCGCCGCTGCGGCTCAGGCGAACAGGCCGCTGTGGGTGGCTTGCAGCAGCGCTTCCACGGCGGGATGCTTGATGCGGCGCTCGCTGGAAATGGCGTAGAACTGCTCGCGCAGCTCAGGCGCATTACCGACCAGGACCGCGTCGAACTGCTCTTTGAGGTCGATGGCCAGCGCCGAAGGCGCGAAGAACAGGCCGAGGCCATTGCGGCCGAAAGTGTTCAGCATCGCATTGTCTTCAAATTCACCCACCACATCCGGCTGCACCTCATGGTCGAGCAGCCATTTATCGATGCGCCCGCGCAGGGCATTGTTCCGCGTCGGCAGCAGCAGGGGCGCACCGCTCAGGCTATGCGGGAAATTGCGCTGGTATTTGCGCGCCAGCTTTGGCGCGCCGAACAGCTGCATCTCGCTTTCGCCCAGCAGGTGGCTGAACACGCGCAGGCTGGCCGTGGCGCGGATCGAGCGGTCGGTCAGCACCACGTCCAGCTTATGCAGGGCTAGATCGGCCAGCAGCGAGTCGAATTCATCTTCCAGGCAAACCAGCTTGACCTTCACCTTCATATTCATCGATGCCTGCAGCAGCCGGTAAGCGATCAGCTTGGGCAGCGAATCGGAGATGCCCACTGTCAGCCGCATCTTGCCCGCATCGCTTTCCTGTAGCGCCTCCTGCATGCGGTCGCCCAGCTCGAAAATCTGCTCGGCGTAGGTGAGGGCAACGCGGCCCGTCTCGGTCGGCACCAGGCGGCGGCCCTGCTGGGTCAGCAGCGACTTGCCGATCGACTGCTCCAGCGCCGCGATCTGGGTGCTGACGGTCTGGATCGCCAGTCCCAGCCGCTCGGCTGCGCGCGTGACGCTGCCTTCCGCGGCCACCACGCGGAAGAAATACAGGTGGCGGAAATTCAGTCCTGTCGTTTTCATTTTCGATTTTTCCGAAGTAATACTTCAATTATCTTCTATTTTTCAAATCACGGGTTTTCTCTACACTGCATGACATCGATCAAAACAAGAAAGGGTTCTAGCGATGAAACACTTCAGGATTTCATTCCTGGTGACTTTCATCTGTCTTGCTGTCGCAGGGTGGTGGGGTTACCAATCGGCCGGCTGGTCCGGTGCGCTGACGGCGCTGGGTATCGCCGTCATTCTGGGCGTGATGGAAGTCTCGCTCTCATTCGACAATGCGGTGGTGAACGCCTCCGTGCTGAAGACCTGGGACGCTTTCTGGCAAAAGCTTTTCCTCGGCGTGGGCATCATCATCGCGGTGTTCGGCATGCGCTTGCTGTTCCCGCTGGTGATCGTGGCCGTGGCGGCCGATATCAGCATCTTCGATGTGTGGACGCTGGCGCTGAACGACCCGAAAACGTATTCGAAGCACCTGACCGATCACCATGCTGAAGTGGCGGCATTCGGCGGCATCTTCCTGCTGCTGGTGTTCCTGAACTTCCTGCTGGATCACGAGAAGGAAATGCACTGGCTGGGCAACGTCGAGAAAAAACTCGGCTCGCTGGGCAAGGTGTCCTCGATCGCGGTGATGGTGGCCATGGGCGTGCTGCTCGGTTCCCTGTCGCTGGTCGCGGAAGGCCAGAAGCTGGTGGTGCTGGTGTCGGGTATGTGGGGCATTCTGGTCTACGTCGGCGTGGATGCGATCAGCAACCTGCTGGAGAAGGAAGAAGAAGGCTCGAATGTCGGCGATATGGTGAAGCGCGGCGGTATTGGCGGCTTCCTGTACCTGGAAGTGCTGGATGCTTCGTTCAGCTTCGACGGTGTGATCGGCGCGTTTGCCATCACCTCCGACGTCGTGATCATCATGCTGGGCCTGGCGATTGGCGCAATGTTCGTCCGCTCGATGACGGTGTACCTGGTGCACAAAGGCACGCTCGACCAATACGTCTACCTGGAGCACGGCGCGCACTACGCCATCGGCATTCTGGCGGTGATCATGCTGGCGAGTATGAAGTTCCATATTCCCGAGATCTTCACCGGCCTGATAGGCGTGGCCTTCATCCTGGCGTCGCTCTGGTCCTCGGTGCGATACCGGAAAAAACAGGAAGCCCTGGCGCTGAAAGCAGCGTAAGGGCGGCAAGAAAAGCGCGGCGTGCGATATACGACACCGGCACGCTGCGCATGTAGTACGGGTGTCACAACCAACCAAGGAGAAGTAAATCATGGCAATCAGTCTGCAAAAAGGTGGCAACGTCAATCTGAGCAAGGAAGCTCCGGGCCTGTCCAAACTGGTCGTGGGTCTGGGATGGGATGTGCGCAACACCGACGGCGCTGCCTTCGATATCGACAGCTCGGCCTTCCTGCTGAAAGTGGACGGCAAAGTGCGCAACGATCTGGACTTCGTCTTCTACAACAACCTGAAATCGCAGGACCAGTCGGTGGCCCACTCGGGCGACAACCGCACCGGCGCCGGCGATGGCGACGACGAAACCGTCAGCATCGATCTGGGCAAGGTGCCGGCCGATGTGGAACGTATCGCAGTGTGCGTGACCATCCACGAAGCCGATGCGCGCCGCCAGAATTTCGGCCAGGTGCAGAAAGCCTTCGTGCGCTGCGTGAATGCCGCCACCAACGGCGAAATCGCCCGCTACGACCTGTCGGAAGACGGCTCCACCGAAACCGCGCTGGTATTCGGCGAGGTGTACCGCAACAACGGCGATTGGAAATTCAAGGCTGTTGGCCAGGGCTACAAAGGCGGTCTGGGCGCGCTGGCTTCGAACTTCGGCGTAGGCGTTTAATCATGGCGACATTCACCGTAACCGGCAGCGAAGATCCCTTCCTGCATGTGTCGCTGCGCCAGGGCGAGAAGATTTATTGCGAATCGGACGCGATGGTGATGATGGAATCCGCGCTTGAGCTGAAAGGCAAGATGAGCGGTGGCCTGGGCAGTGCGCTGATGCGCACCTTTGCCAACGGCGAATCCTTCTTCCAGCAGCATATCGAGGCAGTACGCGGCGACGGTGATTGTCTGCTGTCGCCAACCCTGCCGGGCGCAATGCAAGTGATCGACGTCGGCCCGCAGCAGTACATGCTGAGCGACGGCGCCTTCGTCGCCGCCACTTTCGGCGTCGATCTGAAGGTGCGCACGCAGAACGTGGGCAATGCCCTGTTCGGCCAAAGCGGCGGTTTCTTCATCACCGAAACCGCCGGCAGCGGCCAGCTGGCAGTGTCGGGCTTCGGCTCCCTGTTCCAGCTGGACGTCGCACCAGGCAAGGACGTGGTGATCGACAACGCCCACGTCGTCTGCTGGGACAGTTCGCTGCGCTACGAAATCTCGGTGGCGACGGGCAGCGGCGGAGGCCTGTTCAGCAATCTGGTGAACAGCGTGACGAGTGGCGAGGGCATGGTGCTGCGCTTCTCGGGCCAGGGCAAGGTGCTGATCTGCTCGCGCAACCGCAGTTCCTTCGTTGGCTGGTTAAGCAGCCAGCGCAAGCAGTAATTTGAATTAAGGAGTAAACATGTCTGTCAATCTGCAAAAAGGCCAGAAGATCTCGCTGGAGAAGGAAGCTGGCCAATCCCTGAACCACGTGGCCATGGGCCTGGGCTGGGATGCGGTCAAGAGCAAGGGCTTCCTCGGCTTCGGTTCCAAGAGCGCCGACATCGACCTGGACGCCTCCTGCGTCCTGTTCGACGATGCCAATCGCCCACTGGACGTGGTCTGGTTCCGCCAGCTGAAAAGCCGTGACGGCAGCGTCTTCCACACCGGCGACAACCGCACCGGCGCCGGCGATGGCGACGACGAACAAATCAACGTCACGCTGGGCCAGGTGCCCGAGCATGTGAAGAGCATCGTCTTCACCGTCAACAGCTTCACCGGCCAAAGCTTCTCGCAAGTGGAGAATGCCTACTGCCGCCTGGTGAACGCCAACAACGGCAAGGAAGTCGCGCGCTTCAACCTGACGGTGCAAGGCTCGCACTCGGCGCAGATCATGGCCAAGCTGTATCGCCACAACGGCGAATGGAAAATGCATGCAATCGGCGAAAACGGCACTGGCCGCACGTTTGATGACCTGATGCCGCAAATCGCTGCGCATCTGTAAAGATTGAATCAGTAAAGAGTTTCACAAGCGCCGACCCCATGGCGTCTTCCTTCGCGGCGGTTCCGGCAACGGACCGCCGTTTTTTTATGCCGATGCAAGGGCTACCAGTAGCGGGCGGCGTCGATGAGATGCTGGCGGCAGAGCGTGACACGGCCGGCGGCTTTGCTGCCGCCTTTGGCGCTTGCGATGTGGAGATTGAACGGCGGCGCGCGTTTGGGCAGGGGCAGGGCGATCAATTGCCCGTTGTGCAGCAGCGGGCGGCCCAGGCACTCGGGGACGACGGCGAGGCCGATGCCGGCAGCGGCGGCTTCGAGGGCGGCCTGGTAGTCCGGGACCACGGCGCTGGGCGCATCGGCGACACCGCCGTAGACGTCGCGCCAGAAACCGGCCAAGGGCGGCACGGGGCTTTGCAGGTCGATCAGAGGCAGGCCTTTGGGCGCGGCTGATTTGGGCAAGCGTTCGCGCAGCGCGGGACTACAGACCATTTGCAGCCGTCCTTCGTAGAGCGGTTCATATTCCACCCCTTTGTGCGGGATGCGCGCCAGCGTGACTGCCATATCCAGTTCTCCGTCAGCCAGGGCGGTCACCAGGGCCGGCGGCGGCATGGCGCGCAGATTGAGGCGGATGCCGTGACCCGGGAGCGTATTCAATGATGCCAGCAGCAGGCGCGCGAAGCCGCTGCTGGTGCCGAGATGCAGCGGACCGGCCAGCGCGACGCGCTGCGTGCCGCCGCTGCCGGCGATCTGGTCGAGCGCATCGAGATGCGGCCCGCTCTGGCGTTCCAGTTCGATGGCGGCCGGCGTCGGCGCCAGTCCGCGCGGCAGGCGGGTGAAGAGCTGGGTGTTGAGGTGGGCTTCGAGTACCTTGATGTGGCGCGACACGGCGGGCTGGGTCAGTTGCAAGGCGAGAGCCGCGCGCGAAATCGAGTTGTGGCGGTAGACGCTGAGGAAGCTGCGCAGATGAAGTAGGTAAGACATCGTTTTATTTATGGATGGCCTAATAATTCATGATTTGATTTAAGCCTAGGCGGTTTGTAATCTGGCGTCAAGCAATCACTGGAGATGAGCATGAGCAGCCCGATTCCTGTCTATCCCGACCTGCAAGGCAAGGTCGCTCTCGTTACCGGCGGATCGCGCGGCATCGGCGCGGCGGCCTGTCTGGCGCTGGCGCGCAGCGGCGTGAAAGTCGCCGTCAATGGCCGCGACCGCGATGCCATCGGCGCCACGGTGGCGGCCATCCGCGACCAGGGCGGCGCGGCTTTCGCGGCGCCGGCCGACTGTTCCAGCCTGGCCGCCGTGCAGGATATGCGCGCCGCCATCGAGGACCATTTTGGCGCGCCTGAACTGTTGCTGGCCTTCGCCGGCGGCGGCAGCGGACGTCCGCTGCCGCTGGCCGAGATCACGGAGGAGGACTGGCGTTCCAGCATCGACCATAACCTGACCTCGACCTTCTTCACCCTCAAGTGCTTTTTGCCGGCGATGCTGGCGCGCGGCCATGGCAGCATCGTGACCATGGCCTCGGCCGGCGGACGCATGGCTTCGGGCGCGCCGGCCGGCTATGGCGCGGCCAAGGCCGGCGTCATCATGCTGACCCGCCACGCGGCGAACGAGGTGGGCCGCCAAGGCATCCGTGTGAACTGCATTTCGCCCTCGGCCGTGCTGACCGAGCGCACCGCGCAGCGCATGCCGCCGGCGCAGCAGCAAGCCATGCTGGCCGCTTTCCCGCTGGGACGCCTGGGCCAGCCGGATGATATCGCCGCCGCCGCGCTGTTCCTGCTGTCCGCAAGCTCGTCCTGGATCACGGGTATAACATTGGATATCGCGGGTGGCCGCGTCATGAACTAAGCGGGAGGAAAACGATGCCGGTTCTCGACCATATGATTTTGCGGGTGAGCGATCCCGCAGCTTCCGTGCGTTTCTATCAGGACGTGCTGGGTTTTGCCTACGAGGGCAAGCTGATGCCCTTTGACGTGCTGCGCGTGAACGAGGATTTCACACTCGATCTCTTGGCTGAAGCGCCGCGCGATCCGGTGCATCTGGCTTTCCGCATCGATCGCGCCAGCTTCGATGCGGTGCAGCGCCGTCTGGCCGGGCAAGGCATTGCGTATGGCAGCGACCCGTTCGACCGCAGCGGCGGGCCGGTACGCCAGTCGCATGGTGCGCGCGGCCTGGCCGATGCCTGGTACTTCTATGACCCGGATGGGCACAATATCGAAGTCAGAACGTATGAGCGCTAGCTGGAGGGGCGGGCTGGCGGCGCAAGCGCTGGCCAGCCCGATGCTGCACGGGCTTAGGCTGGTGTAGCCGCCGCGCGCTTGCGCGACCAGACGCTGTCGCTTGCGCCAAGACGCTGGCGGCGCATGGTGGCAAGCGCCATCCAGGCAAAGCCGCAGGCCATGACCACGGCGCCGATATCGACCGCGCCGATGGCAAAGCCGCGCCACACCGTGGCGGCAGCGATCAGCAGGGTGCTGGCGGCGCTGGCCCACAGCAGTTCCACGCCGGCGCGCGGCGCGCCGCGCAGGAAGGCCCACAGCACGCACAGGAAGAAACCGCCGTAGTACACGGCTTCATGCCAGGAGTTCAGCTGCGCACCTTGCGCCGGCAGCAGGCGCGCCGCCGCGATGGTCAGCGACAGGGCGGTGACGCATCCCAGGCAGACGCCGACGGTGGCGGCGGACAGCCAGCGCGTGGAGCGGCTCTGTTCCACCTCACCGCCTTTGCGGGCGTTCTTGCGGCGCGTCTCGATCCACAGCAGATTGCCGCTGTAGAAGAGGAAGGCGCCGCCCAGTCCCATCAGGAAGTAGGTCCAGCGGATCGGCGTGCCGCCGAAGGTGCCGAAGTGCAGGGCGAAGGCGCCGGCCACGGGGGCGGCCCAGGTATTGTAGTTGCCGGGGAAGGTGCTCTGGTTCAGCACTTCGCCCGTGATGGCGTTGAGCGTGATCGAGCCGTCGCGGCGCAGCACGTAGCGCGGGTCTTCGCCGGCAATGCGCACGGTGGCGCTGGCGGTGGCCGGCGCGGTGTACTGCATCGCAGTCGGCTGGAATTCGGGACTGAGTTCGCGCACCTTGGCCAGCAGCGCATCGGGCGGCAGCATGGCGGCGGGCTTGCGGTCAGGTTTCGGCTTGGCGTTGGCCGTTGCCATCTGCGCCTTCACTTTTTCGCCATACACCACCGTATCCTGGATATCGTAGATCTGGTCGTGGAAGGCGAAGACCACGGCCGTCACGGCGATCACGATGTGGAAGGGCAGGCTGGCGATGCCGATGGCATTGTGCGCGTCGAGCCACATGCGCTTCAGGTTTTTGCCGACGCGCAGGGCGAAGAAATCCTTGCTCAGCGAGGGCAGCAGAATGATCAGGCCCGAGACCAGCGCCACCACGTACAGGGTGCTGACCACGCCCATGATTAGCTCCGTCACTTCGCCATCGCCCGGCAGGCCGCCGGTGCGGTGCACATGGTCGATCAGCTGGGCCATGCCGGACGGCGTGTTGCGTTCGACATGCAGGCTGCCGTCGGCGGCATAGTCGGCTGACCAGGGCGACTTGTCGCCGCGTCCCTTGGACCAGGTGATGCGGCCGGGGATGTGCTCTTCGTCGTTCAGGTGCAGGGTGAAGGATTTGCGCGCGTCGGGGCGCGCGGCCAGGGTGTCGGCGATCAGCTTCTCGCTTTGCTCGAACGGCGCCATGGCGGCACGCTGCTCCTGGGCCGCCCAGCGGTTCAGCGGCACTTCGAACATGGTCAGCGCGCCCGCATAGAAGGCGATGAACAGCATGAAGCCGGCGACGATGCCGGTCCAGGTGTGGACTGATTTGTAGATGCGTATGACTTCGGCGCGCATGGGCTGGCTCATTGAAGGAAGTGGCGGCAGGCCGCAAGCAGGGCGTAGGCCAGCACGGTGGCGCCGCCCAGCCAGCGCCAGGCCTGCGCGCCGCTGCGGAACAGATAAACAAAGCTGAGGACCGTGCCCCAGACGGGCATGGTGATCCACATCGTCGCCTGCGATTTCTGCGGTGCGGCGGGGCCGCCCGGCGTCAGCCAGGCGAACAGGCCGCTGATGGCGATGCACAGGGCGAAGCCGAGCAGCACGCCGGCCAGGGTCTTGCTGATCCAGTCGGGCTGGATGGTGCTTTTGGACTTGCCGCTCATGGCTGCCGTCCTTTCAGTATGGTGCGCAGGGCGGCCAGGTATGGGACGAGGGAGCCAAGCAGCATGGAGATGGTCAGCACCGCGAACAGCATGGTGCTGAAGGTGGCTTGCGACCACCACAGCAGGACTGCCCCCAGCATCAGGATGCTGCCTGCCCAGCGTCCCGGCCGCGCGGGCAGCGGCTGCGCCAGCCATTGCTGGCGCTCCACCGAAAGGTAGAAACAGAAGATGGCGGCCGCATTCACAGCCAGCGCCAGAAGGATGATCCTGCCGTCCATGCCTACTCCAGGAAGAATTCCAGGCCGCGCGAGAGGGCCGGGAACAAGGCGGAACCGTGGTCTTCGCCAGCCAGCGCAAGGAAGCGCACGCGGGCCAGCGCAGCCTTGCCGGCATCCGAAGCGGACTGCTTTTGCAGGTCCGCCGCCAGATCGCGCGCTGCATCGACCATGCGTTTTTCCATCAGCATGGCGCTGCGTTCGCTGAGCTGCTTGCCCGGCGCGACCGCCTGTTCCAGTTCGCCCACCGTCAACAGCAGCTGCGGCTTGTGCGTTGCGGCGGCTGCGCGCGCGGCAAGTCCGGCCTGCTCGCTGAGGATGAAGCGTTCGCCCCACCAGATCGAGGGACTGGCCGCGATGAAGGTCTGGAAGGCGGCGGGGCGCGTGAACAGGGCATGCAGGGTGAACAGGCCGCCGTAGGAGTGGCCGAACAGTGCCTGGCGCTGCGGATCGATTTTCGCCAGCGCCGCAATCTGCGGCTTGAGTTCCTGCTCGATGAAGTCGAGGAAGCGGTCGGCGCCGCCTTCCTTGTCGCTAGCCTTGGCCGAGGGCGGCGTGTAGTCGCGGCTGCGCGCCACGCCATCGTAATCCTCGCCACTGGCGTAGCCGATGCCGACGACAACCGGCGCATTGCGTCCCGTCACCTTGCTGCGGCGCGCGACGGTGCGCGCCATCAAGGCCAGCGAGGGGAAGGAGGCATTGCCGTCCAGCGCGTAGATCACCGGATGGCCAGCGGCCGGCGCAGGTGTCTCGGGAATGCTGATGAAGATGCGGTAGTGCTGGCCGGTGTGGCGCGAGCGCAGGTCGGTTTGCCGGGCTTGCGGCAGCGCGGCCTGCACCCAAGTGCCATCGGCGGTCGCGCCGCTGGCATTGCCTGCGCCAGCCTTGTCTGCCGCGTCGGCTGCGGCCGAGGCAAGGGCCGGCGCCAGTCCGGCCGCCACCAGGGCGGCGGCGCCGCCCAGCCAGCGGCGCCGCGCGGGCGCCTTTTTCGCTTGAGCGGCCTTCATCAGAAGTCCACCGATGCCGAGAGTTTGTAGATGCGGCCCGCGCCCTGGGTCACGTAGTTGTCGTTGAAGGAGCCAGCCCAGTAGCTCTTGTTGGCGACGTTCTCCACGTTGGCGCGCAGTTGCAGTTCTTTCTCCATCACGCGGGTGACGAAGCGGGCGCCCAGGTCGAAACGGGTCCAGCTGCCGATCTTCTGCGTGTTGGCGTTGTTGACGAACTGGCTGCTGGTGTAGACCACGCGGCCGTTCAGGATCAGGCCAGGCACGCCAGGAACGTCCCAGTCGGCGCCCATATTCGCCTTCCATTTCGGGATGCCGTAGGGCGTCTTGCCATCCAGCTTGGCTTCAGAGGCGCGCGACAGCTTGGCGCTGGTGTAGGCCGCGCCGCCCAGCAGTCGCAGCGAAGGGTTGATCTGGCCAAACAGATTCCACTCCGCGCCGCGGTTGCGCTGCTCGCCATCATCCGAGTAGATATTGGTGGCGACATTCTTGATCATCGAAGGGCGCTTGATCTGGAAAACGCTGAAGGTATTGGCGATCTCGCCCAGATCCCATTTCACGCCCGCTTCCAGCTGCTTGCTGCGGAAGGGAGCGAAGGTTTCGCCGTAGTTCTTGGCGGTCAAGTCGCTTACGGTGCCGCCCTGGCTCAGGCCTTCGATCATGTTTGCATACAGCGAGACCGATGGCGACCATGGCTTGACCACGATGCCGACCGCCGGTGTGGTCGCTTTCCGGTCATAGGCCGACTTGCGCGCGCCGGTGGCGGGATCGAAGGCTTCGGTCTTTACCTGCTGGCGGCGCGCGCCAAGGGTCAGCAGCACCTTGTCTTCGGCGAAGGACATGGTATCGGCGAAGGCGAAGCTGCGCAGCGTGGTTTCGTTGGTGTGCGGCGCCGGGCCGGGATCGGCCGCTAATTTCGGCAGGGTCGGGTTGTAGATATTGGAGTTGAAGGTGGGACTGTTGACCGGGTTGGCGCGGCCGGTGTCGTAGTTCAGCGAAGTCACGCTGGCGACGGCCTGGTGGCGGACGGTCCCGGTGGTGAAGCGGCCGCGCATGCCTACTTCGCCCGAGGTGGTGTCGGTGGTGCCGCGCTGGTGATAGGTGTTGGCGGTGTAGTCGCCGGCCGCGTTCTTGATCGCCGCGCGGGTGCCGTTCACATAGCCCGAGTACTCGTATTTTAGCTTGCCCAGGGCGCCGTAGATGCTCACGTTGTCGTTGAACTCATAGCTGGCGCGCGCCATGATCGCATCGTTTTTCAGCTTGCCGTAGATGCCGCGCAGCAGATTGGTGCCGGTTTTCGGCGGCGCGATCACGCCGGTGGCGGGAAAGGACGCCATCCACGAGCTGCCGTTGTCGATGTTTTCGCGGTCGCTGTAGGCATCGATGCTGGCGGTCAGCTGCGGGCCGCGATAATCCAGCGCGACGGAAGCGAGGATGCGTTCTTTTTCCTGGTCCTTCACGCCGACTTTGCCGTCGCGGTAGGCGCCGTTGACGCGGATGCCCCAGCGATTGTTTTCGCCAAAGCGCTGGCCTGCATCGGCGTGCACGCCGTACTGGCCGCGCGAGGTGTAGTCCGTGGTCAGGCGGAACAGCGGCTTGTCGGTGGCGCGCTTGGGAATGAGGTTGATGATGCCGCCCACGGCGCCTTGCGGCGACATGCCGCCCAGCAGGGCGCCCGGACCCTTCAGTACCTCCACGCGCTCGAGGAATTCGGTCGGTGCATGACCGCTGGGCGCCACGCCATACAGGCCGTTGAACGCCAAGTCCTCGCCATTGATCTCAAAGCCGCGGATGCTGAAGTTCTCGTAGATATGGCCTTCGGACGTGGTGAAGCGCACCGAAGGATCGTTCAACAGCACGGCAGCCACGGTGCTGGCCTGGCGGTTGGCCACCAGCTCGGCGGTGTAGCTGGTCAGATTGAAGGGTGCGTCCATGGTGCTGGTGCTGCCGAGGAAGCCGAGCTGGCCGCCACGGGCGACCTGGCCGCCGGCATAAGCGCGCGGCAGCTCGTCGGCCAGCAGGGTGGAATTCACGTTCACGGCGGCCAGGGTCTGTTCCGGCTGGGCGCCGCCGGCAGCGGCGCCGGCGGAGCGTTGGGCCGGTTTCGCCAGCAGCAGATAGCCGGAACTGGTCTTGCCGATCACAAACTGGCTATCGCGCAGCAGGGCGTTGAAACCGTCCTCCACGCCATAGCTGCCTTTCAGACCAGGGCTGCGCAAGCCTTGTACTTTTTGCGCATCCAGCACGATGGCCACGCCGGCCTGCTGCGCGAAGCGGTTCAGGGATTCCGCCAGCGGGCCGGCTGGAATATCGTACTGCGCCTGCTGCGCGCCGGCCGCCTGCGCCAGGGCCACGCCCGGTAGAGCCGCCGCCAGCGCGCCGCCGAAGGCCAGCTGGATCGCCAGCGCCAGAGGTGCAAGATGGGTACGACGGGACGAAGTGGCGGCGCGCGCGGCGCCCTGGTATTGCCTGGACATGCTCTGATTCCTTCTCGTTCTTGACGGTGACGCCCGCTGTACGCGGGACAAATATTCGCTGCTTCACCTACCTTGACGGACGGCCGCGCCAAACCGGAACCGCATCCGGGAAAAATATTTTCTGCGGGGGCTTAGCTGGTGGGGGCGTCGATCAGGACCAGATAGGGGGTGACGGTGCGGATGCGCAGCTGGGGGAAGCTGGTGAGCAGCAGGTGCAGGGCGCGTCCGGTGTCGTCCAGCGGGAGGACGGCGGAGACGCGGATGCCATCCAGCTGCGCGCGGTCGTAGCGCAGGGCGCCGGGACGGTGGCGTGCCAGTTCGTCCAGCACTTCACCCAGGGGACGGTCCTGCACCACCAGCTGGTGCAGGCGCCAGGCGTCGGAGACGCTGCCGGCGTCGATGCGGCCCAGCGGGCCAAGCGCGCCGGCTTCGATGCGCAGGCGCTGGCCGGCCGTCACCACCATATTCTCGCGGCTGAGTTGCGCGGCCTGGGCGGCGGTCTGCACGGCGGTCTTCGATTCGAGCATCGACAGTTCGGTGACGCCGTCGACGCGGCGCACCACGAAGCGCGTGCCGAGTGCGCGGATGCTGCCTTCTTCCGTTTGCACGATGAAGGGGCGGGCGGCATCGCGTGCCACATCCACCAGCACTTCGCCCTGCACCAGGCGCACGGTGCGCTGCTGCGGCGTGTAGGCCAGCTTGACGGCGCTGCCGCTGTTCAGGGTCAGGCGGCTGCCGTCGCTCAGGGTGTATTCCTGCCATTGTCCGGTGCCGGTACGCAGGTCGGCGCTGAGCAGGGCCGGCGGATAGTGCTGCAGTCCCAGCCAGGCCGCACCGCACAGGCTCAATGCCAGCATGGCGGCGGTGGCGATACGCGCGCCGCGCCGTTTGCCGTTGGCCGCGGGCTTGAGCGCGGCGTGGATGGCGGCGCGGGCGGGGCGGCTGTCGCCGATGCGCTGCACGTCTTCCAGTTGGCCCAGCAGATATTCCATGCGTTCGGCCGCCTGCGCATGGCGCGGATCGGCGGCCTTCCAGACATCCAGCGCGTTGCGCGCGGCGGCGCGCTCCTGCGGCGTGTCGGCCGTGAGCGCGACCACCAGCTCGGCGGCTTGCTCGGACAGTTTGCGCGGCAGACTTACAGACATGGTTCGTCCAGCGCCTCGCCGCAGCGCATCAGCGCCTGCACCAGGTATTTGTGCACCATGCGGGTCGAGACTTCCAGGCGGGCGGCAATGGCGGCGTGGCTTTCGCCATCCAGATAGTGGGCCAGGAAGGCTTCACGCGCCTTGTTGGACAAGCCTTCCAGCACGCGGGCAATGGCGTTCAGCGCCTGCGCCGCCTGCAGGATTTCCTCGGGCGAGGGATAGCAGGGCAGTTCCTGCGCCAGCAGTTCCAGTTCGGCGATATACGCCTGGTCGATCAGGGCGCGGCGCTGGCGGTCGATCAGCAGGCGCTTGGCGGTGGTGGTGAGCCAGGCGCGCGGTTCGGCCAGCTGCGGCAGGGTGTCGCGCGCGGCGACGATGCGCAAGAAGGTGTCCTGCGCCAGGTCGGCAGCGTGGTGGGCGCAGCCCAGCTTTTTGCGCAACCAGCCGAATAGCCAGGCGTGATGCTCGTGATAGAGCACGCCCGGATCAAGCTGCAAAGTGGTCGCCGTCGCCATCGCCAAATCAAACGCAAATAAGAATTATTCTCATTTTAGCGCGATTTGGCGGCGGATGGCAATCGGGAAGTGGCGGCGGGCGGCCGCCACGGGGATTACTGGGGGCGCAGGCTGGCGCCGATGCGCTCGAAGCGCGGCTGCCAGCGGTCGGTGATATTGGCCGAAACCAGGATGCGTTCGGCGCGGCCGATCAGCAGGTCGCGCGGCACCAGGCCGATGTAGCGCGAGTCGCTACTGTTGTCGCGGTTATCGCCCAGCATCAGGAACTGGTTGGCCGGGATCACCAGCGGTGCAAAGTCGCGCCGCGCATGCACTTGCGGCAGGATCTGGATGCGGTAGCTGGCGTCGCCATTGGCTTCGCTCAGTTGCAGCGCCTGCAACTGGCCGGCCACGCCCATGTCCTCGCTGTGGTTGCCCAGCACCGTGTACTCGGCCTGCTTGCCGTTGACGATCAGGCGTTCGCCGCGCATCTCCACCGTGTCGCCGGGCAGGGCGGCGATACGCTTGATCAGGCGCGTGCCGTCCTTGGGCGAGGAGAAGGTCACGACGTCGCCGCGCTGCGGTTCGCCCAGGCGCGCCAGCGAGATATCGGTCAGCGGCACCTTCAGGTCATAGGCCACGCGGTTGACGAAGACCACGTCGCCTTCCAGCAGATTGGGATGCATGGAGGCCGATGGAATCGGATTCCAGTCGGCGATGGCGGTGCGGAAGATGCCAAACAATGCCAGGAAGACGAGGAAGCCTTTGTTTTCGCGCGCCCAGTTTTTCATGATGACTCCTTGTTGAAGTCCTTGCATCGTCGTGCAGGCAGCTTAAGCGATGCTTAGGCCGAAGGCCGCCAGCATCTGCCGCTGTCCCTTGGGCGCAACGCTCAGCGCGCGGCTGTCCAGATCCTGTTCCACCCAGCCCTTTTTCAGCGCCATCTGCAGCAGGGCCGCACCCAGCGCGCCGCCCAGGTGCGGGCGCCGTTCGCTCCAGTCCAGGCAGGGACAGGCGAAACGGCGGCGCAGCTTGCGCGTGGCGGGCAGGTCCAGTCCCAGCGCGGCGAAGCCTTGTTCGCCCGCTGCGCTCAGCTGGTATTCATTGGGCGTGCCGCTGAACGCCTCCAGCCAGCCTTGTTCGGCAAAGTGGTCGTGCAGGGCGACGGCGACCGAGCCGGCCATATGGTCGTAGCAGGTGCGCGCCTTGCGCAGGCGGTTCGGCGTGCCGGGCTTGAACTCGGGACGGGGCAGGCCGGCCACCACCAGCAGCGCTTCCAGCGCGGTGGCGACGTCCTGCCCGGCCAGCTGGTAGTAGCGGTGGCGGCCCTGCACCAGCAGTTCCACCATCTGTTCTTCCTTCAGGCGCGCCAGGTGGGCGCTGGCGGTGGAGGCGCCGACTTCCGCCACCGCCGCCAGCTCGGTGGCGGTGCGGGCGTGGCCATCCAGCAGGCAGCACAGCATGCGCGCGCGCGCCGGTTCGGCGATGGCGCCGGCGATGCGGGACAGGTGGTTGTCGGCTTGTGCATCCATATTTCGGTCCAGGGCGAAGTGTGGGGTGGGGCTTTTCAGCATACTGCAGCCATCCCACTCGTGCAAAGGAAATCCATGTCTTTCGATCCGATAGCGGCAGTCACCCAGAACGATCCCTATCCAGGCTATGCCGCCCTGGCCGCGCGGCCCGAGCTGGTGTTCGACCAGGCGCGCAAGCTGTGGCTGGCGGGCAGTCCGGCCCTGGTGCGCGCGGTGATGGACAATCCCGCATGCCGCGTGCGTCCCGTGGCGGAGCCGGTGCCGGCCGCCATCGCAGGCGGCAGTGCCGGGCAGGTGTTTGGGCTGCTGGTAAGGATGAACGATGGCGCGCGCCACGCCGCGCCCAAGCTGGTCCTGCAGCGCGCCTTGGCGGCGCTACCGCTGGAAGTGGCGCGGTGGCGCGCTGTTTTGCTGGCGCAGGCTTTGCTGACCGGCCCCGGCGAAGCCGGCGTGCCGCCCGCAGCCGGCTTGCACGGCAGAACGGGGGCTGTGCCGATGGCTGCCGGCGCCGCGTGGCTGGAGGGGCGACGCTTGTCTGCCTGGACCTTCGATGTGCCGCTGCAGACGGTGGCCAGCTTGCTCGGCTTCGCGCCATCCCAGCTGCCGGCGCTGTCGCTGTGGATGCGCCAGTTCGTCGCCTGCCTGTCCCCGCTCAGCAGCCCGGAACAGCTGGCACTGGCCCAGCACGCGGCACAGTGCCTGCTCGACAGCTTCAGCGATCTGCTGCGCAGCGCGCCGGTCGCGGCGGAGAGCCTGCTGGGCGCAGTGCTGGCCGAAGCCGAAGCGGCTGGCTGGAATAATGCGCAAGCGATCCTGGCCAATCTGGTGGGCCTGCTGTCGCAGACTTATGAAGCCACGGCGGGACTGATCGGCAATGCCATCGTCGCGCTCTTGCAGGCGCCGCAGCGCGCCAGCGAAGGCGGGCTGGCGCTGGTGCGGGAGGTAGCCCTCAACGACCCGCCAATCCAGAACACGCGCCGTTTCGTGGCGGAGGCCACGCGCATCGGCAGCGTCGAACTGCGGCCCGGCGACGTGGTGCTGCTGGTGCTGGCCGCGGCCAGCCGCGCATCCGATGCGGCAAACCAGGCCTTCGGCTTTGGACACGGCGCGCACACCTGTCCAGGCCAGGCGTTGGCGGAGACGATTGCCGCTGCTGCCATCGACGTCCTGCTGCCAGCGCAGGCATTGCAACAGGGCATGTACGCATGGCGCTACCGTCCATCGCACAACGCCCGCATCCCCGAATTTTTCAAGCCAGGAGAAGCCGCATGATCGCCGTCATTTTTGAAGTGAGTCCCAAAGAAGAAGGCCGCCAGGAATACCTCGACATCGCCGCCGCGCTGCGCCCCTTGCTGGACGAGATCGACGGCTTCATCTCCATCGAGCGTTTCCAGAGTTTGAGCCAGCCCGGCAAGCTGCTCTCGCTATCCTTCTTCCGCGACGAGGCCGCCATCGCCGAATGGCGCCGCCTGGAGGCCCACCGCGCCGCCCAATCCGCCGGCCGGGATACCCTGTTTGAGGACTACCGCCTACGCATCGCCAGCGTCATGCGTGATTACGGCTTGCACGAGCGGGCGCAGGCACCCGCCGACAGCCGCAGCCGGCATCAGGCTTGAAGCCATGGCTGAACCCGGGTGTCCTCAGGGTGGGGTGAGCGTGACGCGCACGGTGACGCGGTAGTCGGGCGAGGGGGCGTCGACGGCCGGCGGATCGGGCGGCACCAGGCTTTCAAGGGTGTAGGTAAGGCCGTCCAGGACTTGCGTCTTGCCGGCGTTGGGCATGTCTTCGGCCAGCACGAAGCTTTGGCTGGCGCCGCCTTTGTTGACGGTGAAACTGAAGCTGATATAGCCGGCCCAGACGCAGACGGCGCCCTTGCGGCAGCGGCTGTCGTTGATGCGGTCGAGCGTGAGCGTGGCGCCGGCGGCGAGCGGGACGGTCTGGCCGGCAGTCAAGGTGTAGCTGGCACTGGTGCGCATGGGTGTCCTCGGGCGGTTGTCCTGCGCCGTGCTGCGGGCGATGCCGCAGGCGGCAATGATGCTGAAGATGCAGAGGCACAGCATGAAGCTGATGATTCTGGGCTGCATAGGGTCTCCTGTCGAGCTGGCACTCACGAGGAAAATATTAAGCAAATTGCATCATCGGCGGCGCACCGCTGAACTGCGAGCATAAAACAAAAAACCGGGGCGAACCCCGGTTTTCTGAAAATTCAGGCAGCCAACAAGGCGCCTTAGACGTAGGCGGCCAGCGCGCCTTTCATCTTCTTCAGCGCGGCCGCTTCGATCTGGCGGATGCGCTCGGCCGAAACCCCGAATTCGTCGGCCAGGGTGTGCAAGGTGGCACCGGAACCGTCGTCATTGGCCAGCCAGCGCGCTTCGACGATGCGGCGCGAACGCGGATCGAGCTTGCCCAGCGCAGTTTCCAGGCCTTCCGATTGCAGACGGGTCACGGCTTCGGCTTCCAGCACGCGGGTCGGCTCGTTCTGGTCGGACGAGAGGTAGGCGATCGGCGAGAATTTGTCGTCTTCGTCGTCGGACGGCGCTTCCAGCGCGATATCGCGGCCGGAGAGGCGGGTTTCCATTTCGATCACTTCCTCGCGCTTGACGTCCAGCAGCTTGGCCAGCTGGTCGATCTGGGCCGGCGACATGGCATCCAGGCCTTGCTTGTGGCTGCGCAGGTTGAAGAACAGCTTGCGCTGGGCCTTGGTGGTGGCCACTTTGACCAGGCGCCAGTTCTTCAGGATGTATTCGTGCATCTCGGCCTTGATCCAGTGCATGGCATAGGACACCAGGCGCACGCCCTGGTCCGGGTCGAAGCGCTTGACGGCTTTCATCAGGCCGATATTGCCTTCCTGGATCAGGTCGGCGTGCGGCAGGCCATAGCCCAGATAGCCGCGCGCGATCGACACCACCAGGCGCAGGTGGGACAGCACCAGCTCCTGGGCGGCGCCCAGGTCGTTGTTTTCCTTCAGGCGGCGGCCCAGGCGCACCTCATCCTCATGCGACAGCATGGGCAGGCGGTTGACGGCCGAAATATAGGCGTCCAGGTTGCCCAGGTTGCCACTGAAGCCGAGGCCCAGTGCACTGTTGCCGGCGGGTACCAGGGCGGATTGTGCGGACATCGTAGTCATATATTCTTTCCTCGCTCGAAGGTGTTGCTTTAGTCTCAATATGCCATGCGGAATTGTCGGGCACATGGACTGTTACGGTTCTTTACCGTTCGGATGCAGAATGCCGGATGGAACTTAATCGGCTCTTAAACTTGCTCCGAAGCATGTTTCAAACTTGCTCTTGAACATATATTAGCACTCTCCATCGATGAGTGCCAATCGGCCGAAATGATTGGCTTTATAGCAAAAAGCTATCGACTCCAAAGAGCCGATGGGCTGTTGGCATGCGAGCGGGAATGGGAACAGGATACGGGCGCCGCCGGTGCGTTCTCTGTGCGAGAACGCACGCAGGCGTGCCGGAGAGTTAATTGAGGCGGGCCAGGTGGCGCTGTACGGAGAGCAGGGCGCCCACCAGGCCGAGGCCGGCCGACAGGGCCAGCAAGCCGGCCATGGCCAGCGGTTCCAGCGGCGCCAGCTGGAATTCGGAGGCGTACAGGCGCGCGAATTCGGCGATCGCCGTATTCAGCGGCCGCAGCGCCAGGGCCACGGCGCCCAGGGCCACGCCGCCGGCGCACAGGCCGAGCAGGGCGCCGCTGTAATAGAAGGGGCGGTGGATATAGGCGTCGGTGGCGCCGATCAGCTTGGAGACCAGGATTTCCTCGCGCTGGGTCATGACCTGCAGGCGGATGGTGTTGAACACCACGGCCACCACCACCGTGCCCAGGGTCGCGGCCAGGAGCAGCAGGGCCAGGCGCAGCACGCCGAGCAGGGCGGCCAGGCGCTTGACCCAGGCCGAATCGACCTGCACCGATTCCACGCCGGGCAGGGCGCGCATCTGGTCGGCGATGCCGTCGATGGCCGCGCCTTCGGCCGCGCTCTGGAAGGCGTCCAGCTTGATGATATAGCTGTCGGGCAGCGGGTTTTCGCCCAGGGTGCTGATCACATCGTTCAAGCCGCTCTTGTCCTTGAGCTGTTCCAGCGCTTTTTCACGCGGTACGAAGACGATCTTGGCATCCTTGACGACGGCGCGCAGCGAACCGGCGATGCCGGCCGCCTGCTCGCGCGGCGTGTCCTGTTTCATGAACACGCTCAGCTCGGGATCGACCGACATCTGTTCCGACATCGGCCGCACATTATTGAGCAGGGTCAGGCCGGTGAAGGGCAGGGCCAATGCGATCGCCACCACCAGGATATTGAACAGGAAACTGCCGGGCGCCTTGCGCAGATGGATCAGCGCGGAGCCGAGCGCGAAGCCGTGTTGGCGCAGCCAGATGCTCATGCGGCCTCCTTCAGCAATTCGCCTTGCTGCAGGTGGATCACGCGCGCCGCCGCTTCGAGCACCAGTTCGTCGTGGGTGGAGATCAGGCAGGTCACGCCCACCGAGTGGAAGGCTTTCAGCGCGTCCAGCACGCGGGTGGCGCTGGCGCGGTCCAGATTGGCGGTCGGCTCGTCGGCCAGGATGATCTGCGGCCGGTTGACGATGGCGCGCGCGATCGAGACGCGCTGCTGCTCGCCGCCGGACAGGGCCAGCGGCTCGTCGGCGGCGCGGTCGAGCAGGCCCACCTTGTCCAGCGCGGCGCGCGCGCGCTGCTCGGCGGCCGCGCGCGGGGCGCCGCTCACGGTCAGCGGCAGCATCACATTGGCCAGCACCGAACGGTCGTTGAGCAGGCGCTGTTCCTGGAAGATCAGGCCCAGGTTGCGGCGCAGGAAGGGAATGCCGGCGCGGCGGATCTTGCCGATGTCCTGGCCGTTGACGATGACCTTGCCCGAGGTCGGGCGCTCCATGGCGGCGATCATCTTCATCAGCGTGGACTTGCCCGCGCCGGAAGGGCCGGCCAGGAACACCAGCTCGCCCTTCTCGATATTCAAGGTAATGTCGCGCAAGGCCGTGGCCTCGGCGGAGTATTGTTTGCTGACTTGCTGGAATTCGATCATGGTGCCTTAGGCAAGCAGGGCTTCAACAAATTCGGCCGCATTGAAAGGTTGCAGGTCTTCGATCTTCTCGCCGATGCCGATGAAGTACACCGGCACCGGGCGCACGCGGGCGATGGCGGCGATCACGCCGCCCTTGGCCGTGCCATCGAGCTTGGTGATGATCAGGCCGGACAATTGCAGCGCATCGTCGAAAGCCTTGACCTGGGCCAGCGCATTCTGGCCGGTATTGCCGTCGATGACCAGCAGGGTCTCGTGCGGCGCGCCTTCCATGCCCTTGCCGATCACGCGCTGGATCTTTTTCAGTTCTTCCATCAGGTGCAGCTGGGTCGGCAGGCGGCCGGCGGTATCGACCATCACCACGTTGCTGCCGCGCGCCTTGCCCGACTGGACCGCGTCGAAGGAGACGGCGGCCGGATCGCCCGAGGCTTGCGAGATCACCGTCACGTTATTGCGCTGGCCCCAGACCATCAGCTGCTCGCGCGCGGCGGCGCGGAAGGTGTCGCCGGCGGCCAGCAGCACGGACTGGCCGTGCGCCTGCATATGCTTGGCCAGCTTGCCGATGGTGGTGGTTTTGCCGGCGCCGTTGACGCCGGAGATCATCATCACGGTGGGCTGGTGGCGGCCCAGCTCGAACGGCTTTTCCAGCGGTTTGAGCAGGTCGATCATCAGTTCCTTGAGCGCCGTTTTCACGGCGGCGGCCTCGGTCAGCTTGTCGTCCTTGACCTTGCGCTTGAGCGCATCGAGCAGATACTGGGTGGCGTCGATGCCGGCGTCGGCCATCAGCAGGGCCGCTTCCAGCTCTTCATACAGTTCATCGTCGATGCGCGCGCCGACGAAGAGCAGGGACAGATTGGCCGAAGTCTTGGACAGGCCGGCCTTCAGACGGCTCATCCACGATTGCTTCGATTCGGGCTTGGCGGCGGTTTCGAAATCGGCGGCCGACAGCGCGGCATCGGCAGCGGCGGCAGGAGCGGCAGGGACGGCGGCAGCGGGAACGGCGGCTGGCGCGGCGGGGCGCGTTTCAGGCGCGGCCGGCGACGCTTCGGCGGCGGTGGTTTTCTTCTTGAAAAAACTGAACATTGGGTAGGCGGTCGGGCGCTGAAAATAAGCGCACATTCTACCAGAGCGCTATGGACGGGAAACAGGGCGGCCGGCAGAGGGCTGGGCCGGGCAGCCGGCGCGCGGGCGGCGGCGTGCCCGGCGCGGGATTCAGGCGGCCTGGCCGTGCGTGCGCTGGCGCCATTCGGCGATGCCCTTGCCCAGTTCGGCCAGGCCATACACCTGGGCGGCGCCGGCGGCGCGCTTGCGCAGCGCGGCATTGCTGCCGCTGGCCCAGATTTCCATTTCTTCCGGCAGGCGCGCGCGCAGCTCTTTCAAGGCATCGCCCACCTGGCGCGGATTGGCCAGCGGCGAGAACGACAGCAGCACGATATCGCTGTGCAGGCTGCGCGCCGCTTCCACGATATCGGGCAGGGCGGTCTGCACGCCCAGCGAGGTGCAGTGGGCGCCGTCGGCGGCGAAGACGGCTTCGGCCATCAGCAAGCCCAGGCCCTGGCGTTCCTGCGGCAGGGTCGCCAGCAGGATGCGCGGACGCGGCGCGGCGCCGTGGTGGTGGTGCGCTTGCGGAATGGAGAAAATGGCGCTGCGCATGACGATCTGCAGCGACTCGCTGAACAGATGTTCTTCGAACACGGCCAGTTGGCCGCCGGCCCAGGCTTCGCCAAGGTGGGCGGTGAGCGGGGCCACCAATTCGATGACGAAGTTTTTCAGGCCCATCACCAGCATGGCCTGCGACAGCTTGCGGCGCAGCGCTTCCATCTGGTGCGTTTTGCACAGCTCTATATATGTATGCAGTTCCGGATGCGGCGCGCTGACCGGCTGCTGGCGGCCGGCGGCCTGTTCGGCCATGGCCTGCAGTTCGGCGCTGCCGAACTGGATCACCTTGCCGGGCCGGTAACCCAGGTCGATCAGGCGTTTGACCAGGCGCAGCTTGTGCACCTGGTCGGCCGAGTACACGCGTTCGCCGAAGGCGTCGCGTTGCGGGCGCGGAAAGTCGTAGCGGCGCTCCCAGACGCGCAAGGTTTCCTTGGCTACGCCGGTGTCGCGTTCAACGTCGCTGATGGTGCTGGGGGCGGACTGTGATGGGCTTGAAGTGTTCATGCAAAGGCGGCTACGGGTCTTAGGTAGGCGCGGGCTTGACGACCTATCTGACCAATTCTACTCGCGTTTTTGACGGTGAAGTGTTCGCTAGACAAGGCTGTTGGGAGCTTGCAAAGCATTGTTGGCGCGCCTTGTCCACGACACAATGTTGCCCTGTGTCAAATTCCTGACAAATCGCAAGTTCCTTATATATTTGTTTTGGACAAGATCGTGGGAAAAATAAATTGTTGCAGTGTTGTACAGCGGTAAAACGCGGCGCTCGGCGTGGCGGGCTGTCAACGCCTGCGGGGCCGAGATGTAACTTTTTGCAACGCAGCATATACTGAAAGTAGATGTCAAGGTTCAGCCATGAAGTAATCTTCCTCTAGAGCGTGGCTCGCCTGCTGTGACTGAAAGTCGTATGCCTCATCCAAATATTCTCTCGCGCGGAATCCGTATAACTAGTGTGCAGGTGAGCAACGTTCTGAAAAGCGGTATAAAATAGTCATAATGATCGAAAGGGACGTCTTTCCTTCTGTTTGGAATGGAAAGTTTCCGAACGACCGTTCGGGCAGCTTCTATTGCGATGCGATAGAATATTGCCGGGTGGCAAAGTTGCTTGCGCGTTTAGACCAACGGGGGAAAGGATAGAACCGGAGGATTTGCTGAATTCGCAAGCATCTTACACTTGATGGATTGCCGATCCATCAGTATAGTGCCGCCTCCAGTGCCTTAGAGCACTGCGACAAGCCGGCATCGATGAACTCGGCCGCAGATAAAGTGAACGCGTTCCGGAGCGGAACAGCATAGTGGCAATCGGGGAGTTTGCCCTCACGGATAAGAGGCGCCGCAGGGTGGGGCGCCGATCAAGACCGAATTTAGCGGTATCAAAGCTTTTAAATTTTTGCTGCAAACAACTGAAGGAACTTTGTAATGAAAAAAACTCTAATCTCCATCGCAGTTTTGGGCGCCATGAGCAGCGCTGCTTTCGCACAGTCGAACGTCACCATCTACGGTATCGTTGATGCCGGTATCGTGGCAGAGCGCGGCGGCAAATCCGGCAGCGTCAACAAAGTAACCAGCGGCGTGGCCAACGCTTCCCGTCTGGGCTTCAAAGGCACCGAAGATCTGGGCGGCGGTCTGCAAGCTCTGTTCGTGCTGGAAGGCGGCATCAAGGCTGACACCGGCGAATCCGACGTGGCTGGCTCCATCGCCAACCGTCAGTCCTTCGTTGGTCTGCGTTCCAAAGAAGCCGGCACCCTGACCCTGGGCCGTCAGTACACCCCGTTCTACAACGCCCTGTCGCAAGTGGGTGACCCGTTCGCCGCTGGCCTGGCTGGTACCGCGAAAAACCTGTTCCCAGTCGCTGGCGCCAACACCCGTAACAGCAACGCTGTTGTGTACGCGACCCCAGCCTACAACGGCGTGTCCGCTGAGTTCTTCTACGGCTTCGGCGAAAAATCGGCTAACTCGACCCAGCGTCAAGTTGGCGCGTCGCTGAACTACTCCAACGGCCCGCTGAACGCGCGTCTGGCGTACAACAACCGTAACAACGACGACCAGCCAGTGCTGGGCGGTCCAGTTGCTGAAAAAGAAACCGGCCGTAACACCCTGCTGGCTGTGAACTACGACTTCCAAGTTGCTAAAGCATTCTTCATGTACAGCGACAACAAAGGTCTGAACAGCGCCGCTCTGGCCAACACCACCAACCCATACGGCACCACCGTGGCTCCAGTTGCATCGACCAAGAGCGCTGACGCTCTGATCGGCGTGACCGTGCCAGTGGGCGGCGCAGGCAAGTTCATCGCTTCTTACATCAACAAGAACGATAAAACCAACCTGAACCAAGACGCTAACCAGTGGGCACTGGGCTACACCTACGATCTGTCCAAGCGCACCACTACCTACGTGGCCTACGCTAAGATCAAAAACAAAAACGGCGCAGGCTACACCGTTGGCAACAACTCCGAAGCTGGCACCGGCGACAAAGCCTTCAACATCGGCGTGCGTCACTCGTTCTAATCGGAACCTGATCGCCTGATCGAAAACCGGCTGCTTCGGCAGCCGGTTTTTTTTTACCGCTACAATATCGCTTATGAAAACCCATACTCGCTACGCCCTCGCCATCCTGTTTGCGTCCTGCGCCGCGCTGGCGGCGCCGAAGACGGTGCGCAAGGAGAAGCCTTATGGCTTGCCGCGCCACGGCATGTGGGTGTATTCGGATCTGTGCATCCATCCCGAGAGCGGGGAATTCGGCGGCCAGCGCATCACGCTGCAGCGCTTTGCCGAAGTCGATACCGTGATCTACGAATACACGGCCGGCGGCTTGAGCTGGCCGGTGGTGGCGGGCGATGTGAATGTCGACCCGCGCGGCAAGCTGTTCTACTTTACCGTGCAGCCGGCCGACCAGGATGAGAAGACCATCAGCGGCAGCTTCTCGGCCGACGGCAGGATGCTGACGCTGGAGGGCAGCTATTGCGGCGAACAGGGGCCGCCCATGCAGCTGCCGCTGGTGCGCGACTTTGGTGCCAAGCCGAAGACTTGCAAGGCCTGCCCGCCATCCAAGGCGCGGCCGCATGGGGAGGAGCCGCAGCCGGAGCCGAAGCCATCCCCGAAATGGGAGCCGGCCCCACCGACGCAGGCCTGAACGCTGCGTCCGGACAGGGCCGGTGGGCTGGGGCGCGGACTGCTGGCTGCGCTCTTGAAAGAAAGGCCGGGAATTTCCCGGCCTTTCTTATTTTCCTGCTTTCTTATTTTCCTGCTTTCTTATTTTGCTGCTTTTGCCGCCAGCGCGTTCTTGCTGATGGTTTCCAGCGTCGCGCCCGGCGTGATCAGATTGCCGTCATAGCGCAGTTCGATCAGTGCGGGCAGCTGCTGCTCGCGTGCGTGCGCCAGTGCGCGCTGCAGGGCGGGGGCGAATTCCGCGGTGGTGTTCACCACTTCGCCGCGCGCGCCGTAGGCCTGCGCCATGGCGGCGAAGTCCGGATTGTGCAGGGTGGTACCCGAGACGCGGCCCGGGTATTCGCGCTCCTGGTGCATGCGGATGGTGCCGAACATCTGGTTGTTGAAGACGATGATGACCAGCCCCGCGCGGTACTGCACCGCCGTCGCCAGTTCCTGGCCGTTCATCATGTACTCGCCGTCGCCGGCGAAGGTGATCACGGTGCGCTGCGGCGCGACGATCTTGGCGGCCACGCCGGACGGCACGCCATAGCCCATGGCGCCGCTGGTGGGCGCGAGCTGGGTGCGCATGCCGCCGTAAGTGTGGAAGCGGTGCGCCCAGGTGGCGTAATTGCCGGCGCCGTTGGTGATGATGGTGTCGGCCGGCGTCTGGGCGCGGATATCCTGCACCACCTGCCACAGGTCGAGCGGCGCTTTGCCGTCCTGGAAGATGGGCGGCTTTTCCTGCCAGGCCGCCAGCTCGGCGCGCGCTTCGGCCACGCTGCCGCGCCATGCGCCGCTGTCGACCGGTTCCATCTCGGCCAGCATGGCCGCCGCTTGCGGCATGCCGCTGGCGATCATCAATTCGGCCTGGTAGACGCTGCCCAGTTCCTCGGCGCTGGCGTGGAAATGCACCAGGCGCTGCGCCGGCAGCGGCGAGGCGATGATGGAATAGCCGCTGGTGGTCATCTCGCCCAGGCGCGGGCCGATGGCGATGATCAGGTCGGCGTTCTTGACGCGCGCCGCCAGCTTGGGATTGATGCCGATGCCGACGTCGCCGATATAGTTCGGGTGGCTATTGTCCAGCAAGTCCTGGAAGCGGAAGGCGCAGGACACCGGCAGCGCGTTGGCTTCGGCAAAGCGCTGGATGTCGGCGCAGGCTTGCGCGTTCCAGCCGCCGCCGCCCAGCAGCAGCAGCGGGCGCTGGGCTTCGGCCAGCATCTCGCGCAGCTGGCCGATCTGGGCGCGCGAAGGCGAAGCTTGCACCGGCTGGTAGCGGCGCGTGTCGGCCACGCTGGCCTGGGTGATCAGCATGTCTTCCGGCAGGGCCAGCACCACGGGGCCGGGACGGCCGCTGGTGGCCACCTGGAAGGCGCGCGCGAGGTATTCGGGGATGCGCTCGGCGCGGTCGATCTGGGCCACCCATTTCGCCATCTGGCCGAACATGCGGCGGTAATCGACTTCCTGGAAGGCTTCGCGGTCCATGAAGTCGCCGCCCACCTGGCCGATGAAGAGGATCATCGGGGTCGAGTCCTGGAAGGCCGTGTGCACGCCGATCGAGGCGTTGGTGGCGCCCGGGCCGCGCGTGACGAAACAGATGCCGGGCTGGCCGGTCAGCTTGCCGTAGGCGTCGGCCATGAAGGCGGCGCCCCCTTCCTGGCGGTTGATGATGAAGCGGATGCCGGAATCGTGCAGGGCGTCGAGCACGTCGAGATAGCTTTCGCCGGGAACGCCGAAGGCGGTATCGACGCCGTGGACTTTCAGTGCATCGACCAGAATCTGGCCGCCGGAACGGGATGGTTGCGTCATGGTGCTAGCCTCTGTAAAAAAACGGGGTAGAAATCCTGATGATCCGCCATTCTAGAACGGCGCCAGGGGAGCGGCTTTTGAAATGGCGACACCATTTTTCATTTGTCTACTCCGGAACGGGGCGCTTTTTGCCGGGGGCGGGGGCGGCAGGTTACAATAGCGGGTGAAGCAAGCCAGACAGCCGCTGGCCGGTGCAGCAATGCACTGGCGGGAGGAAGGTCCGGACTCCATAGAGCGGGGTGACGGTTAACGGCCGTCCGCTGAAAGCCTGATCCGGCGCAAGCCGGGGTAGGGTATAAGGCGAGGAATAGGGCCACAGAGACGAGCGTATTAAGTTACGGTGAAACGCGGTAACCTCCACCTGGTGCAATTTCAAATAGGCACGCGATGATGTTGCTCGCGGAGCGTGCGGGTAGAAAGCTTGAGCGCCGGAGTAATTCGGCGCCTAGAGGAATGGCTGTCATAGCGCCGGTTCGCAAGGGCCGGCGCCGTAACAAAATCCGGCCTATCGGCTTGCTTCACTTGAATTCGATTTTCTTCGTAACTCGATGAAAAAATACATCCTGGCTTTAGACCAAGGCACCACCAGCTCGCGCGCCATCCTTTTCGATCACCGCGGCCAGATCTGCGGCAGCGCCGCGCAGGAGTATCCCCAGCACTATCCCCACCCCGGCTGGGTGGAGCACGATCCCAACGAAATCTGGAACAGCCAGCTCACCGTGGCGCGCAAGGTCTTGCACGACAACGGCGTGGAAGGCAGCCAGGTGCTGGCCATCGGCATCGCCAACCAGCGCGAAACCACCATCGTCTGGGACCGCAAGACCGGCGAGCCGATCGCGCCCGCCATCGTCTGGCAGGACCGCCGCACCGCCGAGATGTGCGACCAGCTGCGCGCCGACGGCAAGGCCAAGCTGATCAGCGACGCCACCGGCCTGGAACTGGACGCCTATTTCTCCGCCACCAAACTGAAATGGCTGCTCGACCATGTGCCCGGCGCGCGCGAACGCGCCCGCCATGGCGCGCTGGCCTTCGGCACCATCGACAGCTGGCTGGCCTGGAAGCTGTGCGGCGTGC
This sequence comes from Massilia sp. NR 4-1, assembly GCF_001191005.1. Lineage (NCBI taxonomy): Bacteria > Pseudomonadati > Pseudomonadota > Betaproteobacteria > Burkholderiales > Oxalobacteraceae > Massilia > Massilia sp. NR 4-1. Next base: position 3,462,479 of record NZ_CP012201.1, on the reverse strand, counting down.
ATGTGACGGACGTCAGCAATGCGGCGCGCACCATGCTGTTCAATATCCACCTGATGCGCTGGGATGCCGACCTGCTGCAGCTGTTCGATATTCCGGAAGAGATCCTGCCGCAGGTGGTGTCCTCCAGCGAGGAGATCGGCAATACCAAGGCCGCCCTGTTCGGCGCATCGATCCCGGTGGCCGGCATCGCGGGCGACCAGCAGGCCGCCACCTTCGGCCAGGCCTGCCACAAACCGGGCATGGTCAAGAATACCTATGGCACGGGATGCTTCATGCTGATGCACGCCGGCCGGCATCCGCGCGTGTCGCACAACCGTCTGCTGTCCACGGTGGGCTGGCGCGTCGATGGCCGCACCGACTACCTGCTGGAAGGCGCGGTCTTCATGGGCGGCGCCACCGTGCAGTGGCTGCGCGACGGCCTGGGCATCATCCAGCAGTCAAGCGATGTGGAGGCGCTGGCCAACAGCGTGCCCGATAGCGACGGCGTGCTGCTGGTGCCGGCCTTCGTCGGCCTGGGCGCGCCGCATTGGGACCCGTATGCGCGCGGCACCATCGTCGGCCTGACGCGCGGCAGCAGCAAGGCGCATATTGCGCGCGCCGCCGTGGAAGCCATCGCCTACCAGAGCGCCGAGCTGCTGCTGGCGATGCAGAAGGATGCCGCCATTCCGGTGGCCGAGGTGCGCGCCGACGGCGGCGCGGCCCGCAACGATATGCTGATGCAGTTCCAGGCCGACCTGCTGGGCGTGCCGGTGGTGCGGCCCAAGGTGACGGAAACCACGGCGTTGGGCGCGGCCTATCTGGCCGGCCTGGCGGTCGGCTACTGGGAGTCGCAGGAAGAGATCGCGGCCCAGTGGGAATGCGAGCGCCGCTTCGAGCCGGCCATGAGCGCCGACCAGCGCGAACATCTGCTGGCGCGCTGGGCGCGCGCGGTGGAACGCGCGCGCGACTGGGAGCACGGCGTTTAAAGACCGGCAAACGTGCGCGCCGCCGCATAAGGTATATTTCCTCGCATATTGATAACCACCACCGCCACGGCGGAGGGAGAGCGAAGGGGAGGGCGGCCATGTTGAAGGACTTTGCGCAGCAGCAGCCTGCCTTGCTGGGCCACGCGCTGGCCGATGCGCTGCAGCCCCCTTTCGGCGTCGAACTGGCCGCCATCGAAACCCTGTTCGACGCGCTGACCGACGTCGCCTTCTTCGTCAAGGACCGCGCCGGCCGCTACATGGCCGTGAACCACACGCTGGCGCGCCGTTGCGGCCTGCGCAGCAAGCAGGAGCTGCTGGGCAAGACGGTGCTGGATGTGCATCCGCGTCCGCTGGCCCAGGCCTATATGGACCAGGACCGGCAGGTGATCGAAGCCGGCTGCACCATCCGCAAGCATCTGGAACTGCATCTCTACCCAAACCGGCGGCGCGGCTGGTGCCTGACCCACAAGACGCCTTTGCGCGACGAGTCGGGCGCCATCATTGGCCTGGTCGGCACCTCGCACGACCTGGGACTGGCCGATGAAGTGCATCCGGTCTACCGCCAGATCGCCAATATCGCCCAGCGCATCCGCGACAACCACCGCCAGCCCCTCAGCCTGAACGAGCTTGCAAAAGAGGAGGGACTGAGCCTGGCGCGCGTCGAGCGCCTGTTCCAGCGCGTCTTCCACTACACGCCGCGCCAGCTGCTGCTGCAAACGCGGCTGAACGGCGCCCTGAGCCTGATCGAAACCGATCCGGAACGCAGCATCGCCGACATCGCCATCGAGTGCGGCTACACCGACCACAGTGCTTTCAGCCGCCAGTTCAAGGCCTTCACCGGCCAGACGCCGATGCAATACCGCCTGCAATGCCACAAGACCGAGCCTAAGACTTGAGTGTTTTGTATCATTTTCGCCCTGCGCGCTGTGCCGATCGCAGCGGCCTGCCCGTCGAAATATAGCGAACCGCCAAAAGCGGCGGCTTGCGCCGCCATGCCGGCAAGCTTGCCAAGATAGTATTTCCTCGTCAGTGGGCCCGCTGGCATTCCATAAAACGAACATCAGGCACGCACCCATATAGAGGAGTGGTAGATATGTCTTTTTCCCGGAATACCGCATTCACGGCCGGCTTGCTGACGGCTTTGCTGGCTGGCGCCGTGGCCCAGGCCGACACCGGCGTGGCCCATCCGCACGCGCATCAGGAACGTTTGAAGCAGGCGCCCATGCCGCACCAGCGCCAGACCTTGCCGCCGTCCGACGAGCAGTCGCGCTACGGCCTCTCGGTCAGCAAGAAGCCGCGCAACGATCTGCTGCCGCGCAACCAGCGCAGCAGCGCCAAGTCCCTGGCGGCGACCGAGGACTGCAAGGATATGAACAAGCTGGCCACCTACAGCGGCGCGGCCCTGGCCAGTTATCTGGTCGGCCTGCCGGACTATGAATGCACTTATCCGCTGTTTTCCCTGAGTTCCGCGCAGGCGGCCACCATCTATTCCAGCGCCAACCTGAATGCCGTCGCCAGCCGCCTGGCCAGCGAGGCCGCCAGCTATAACGGCAGCAATATGGCCGTGGTCAACCTGGTGCTGTATCTGCGCGCCGGCTATTACCTGGCCAGCGGCGGCACCCAGCCCGCGTTGCCGGCTTCCCTGGTGGCGCCGCTGCGCGCCACCATCCGCCAGCTGGTGCAGGGCAACAGCCTGTACCAGCCGAATACGGTGGCGCCGTCCACCGCGCTGGAAGTGTTCAAGCTGATCACGAATATGAACGACACGCCCTACCATGTGGCGGACGTGAAGGGCGTGGTGACGCGCTTTACCAACCGCGCCGGCGTCCCCAACGCGGCCGAGGCACTGAAACAGGAAAGCGTGAGCGGCGCGCTGACCGGCGCCCTGATCGTGCTGTTTACCGCCCACACGGCGCCCGGCGGTGCTGCCCTGCTGCAGAACGACCTGTCCTACGCCAGCACCTTGAACACCTTCCTGCTGAATAATAAGGCAGCCCTGCTGGGCAGCTATGCCGCCTTCCAGCTGCAGGACGCGGCCAACGAAGCCTTCCGTTTCCTGCAGTATCCGACCCTGAAGTCCGGCGTCAAGCCGATGGTGCAGAACATGCTGGCGACGACCACCATGACGGGTGGCGATTCCATGCTGTGGCTGGCCGCCGCCCAGGCTGTGAAGTACTACGACAACGCCAATTGCAGCCAGTACGGCACCTGCAATTTCGAGACCCAGCTGGCCAACGAGGTGCTCAAGGTGAACCATGCCTGCAGCCCCAGCCTGCGCCTGCGCGCCCAGGAGATGACTCCGGCCCAGGTGCAGGAAGTGTGCACGGCACTGGCCAACGAGGAGGGCTATGTGCACGCCATGCTGCAAACCAAGCGCACGCCGGTGGCGCACGATAACAATACGGCGCTGGAGCTGGTGGTCTTCGACGACTATAGCAACTACAGCAAATACGCCAGCATCATCTACGATATCGACACCGATAACGGCGGCATGTATTTGGAGGGCAATCCGGCCGAAGCGGGCAACCAGGCGCGCTTCATCGCCCACGAGGCTTCGTGGCTGCGCCCCAGCTTCAAGGTGTGGAACCTGGAGCACGAGTATGTCCACTACCTCGATGGCCGCTTCAATATGTACGGCGACTTCGGCGCCAGCACTTCGGTGCCGACGGTGTGGTGGATCGAGGGCATCGCCGAATATCTCTCGCTGCGCAATAACAACCAGGCCGCGATCGATATGGCGCGCAGCCGCAAATACAAGCTCAGTGAGATTTTCGGCAATACCTACAGCATGAACGACTACGTGGACCGGGCTTACCGCTGGGGCTATATGGCGGCGCGCTTCATGATGGAGCGCCACCGCGGCGACGTGGATACGGTGCTGGCCAGGTTCCGTACCGGCGACTACAGCCGCTATCAGGACTTCGTGCGCCAGATCGGCAGCGGCTACGACGGCGAATTCGCCGCCTGGGCCGATGCCGCCACCACGGCCGGCGAACCGCAGCTGCCGGACGAACTGGGCACGCTGCCCACCTGTTCCTCCGCCACGTATCTGGGCAAGAATTGCGCGATCCGCAATCTGTCTTCCAGCTCGCGCAGCTATGTCTACCTGATGCTGCCGGCCGGCGCCAAGAACGTGCGCGTGGTCAGCGGCGGCGGCAGCGGCGACGCGAATATCTACCTGGCGCTGGACCGCTATCCGACCACGGCATCGTATGACGCGCTGTCGGCCGCTTCCGGCAATGCTGAAAATATCGGCATCGGCAGCCCCGCCGCCGGACGCTGGTATTACATCCTGCTGGACGCGAAACAGCCGTTCAGCGGCCTGTCGGTAGCGGCTTTATACGACTGATACACTTTCCTGATCCGCCTGCGCCGGCCGGTATAATTGAGGCGGCCGGCGCAGGCGCCGGAGATGGAAAGTGTTCATAAGTTGTATATACAAATTGGTTTGTGGCAATAAAAATTTTGCTGAAGAATCAAGCACTGGCTAGGCCGAAAGAGCAATATCCCCACCTGAGAACCCCAGCTTCGGATCGCGCGCAAAGCGTGGCAGACAGGACTTTTCCCCGAGACCGCCCCCATTTTCCGCCTGTTTTTTACTCATCAAACCAAGATTTTTGGTATCTTGCAAAAATACTAAGGCTCCGTTGTCAGCGGGCAACTTAATGGCTTTTTCTGATTTTTATTTTGTCCATTTTGCGACGCCCAAAAACGCCCTCTAGATAAGGTAGCACTTTCACTATCTTTCATAATGTCCTGATTTGTAGAGGTATTTTTACTGGAGGTCGCTTCAAGGATCGGCGCTAAGTCCTTAATTTCATTAATAAAATCCGCGTTTTGCTAACGGGAAATCGCTTGACCACTACAAGTGCTTCCTCTAAAGTGGGCATCTGTGTGAAAAAGTGTCGTTTTGTGGGATTTTTTGATCAGAAATTCCAGGCACAAGTTAGCTAACCAAAACTGAGGTCAAAGAAGGTTCCCGTGTTCCAAGGCGCGTCCGCAATCAATCTCGATGCGAAAGGCAGGATGTCCATCCCCGCCAAGCACCGTGACGCCCTGGCCATCCAGTGCGAGGGCCGCCTCACGCTGACCAAACACCCCGACGGCTGCCTCCTGATGTACCCGCGCCATGTGTGGGAAGCCAAGCGCGACCAGATCGCCAGCTGGCCCATGTCGGCCCGCGGCTGGCAGCGCATCCTGCTCGGCAACGCCTGCGACGTCGAGATGGACTCGGCCGGCCGCATCCTGATCGCGCCCGAGCTGCGCGACGCCGTCGGCCTGGGCCGCGAAGTCCTGCTGTCCGGCATGCTGACCCACTTCGAGATCTGGGACCCGGCCAAACGCGCCGAGAACGAGCAGGCCACCATCGATGCCGGCATGCCCGACACCCTCTCCGATTTTTCTTTCTAAGGCCCGCCCTCCATGACGACTACAGCGGTGCCAGAATTCCAGCATCGTACGGTGCTGTTAGATGAAGCGGTCGATGCGCTCGACCTGGCCGGCGTGCGCGCCAACGGCATCTTCATCGACGGCACCTTCGGCCGCGGCGGCCATAGCCGCCTGATCCTGTCCCGCCTGGGCCAGGACGCGCGCCTGATCGCTTTCGACAAAGACCCGCAAGCCATCGCCACCGCCGAGCAGGTGGCCGATTCCCGTTTCACGATCGTGCACGACAGCTTCGCCACCATGTCCGCCGCGCTGGCCGACCGTGGCATTGGCGCCGTGGATGGCATTTTGCTCGACCTGGGCATCTCTTCGCCCCAGGTGGACGACGCCGCGCGCGGCTTCAGTTTCCGCAACGACGGACCGCTCGATATGCGCATGGACACCACGCGCGGCATGTCGGCGGCGGAGTGGCTTGCCACTGAAACCGAACAGACACTGGAAAAGGTGATTAGAGATTATGGGGAAGAACGGTTTGCTTTTCAGATTGCAAAGGCGATTGTTGCTCGCCGGGCAGTCGAGCCAATTTCAAGCACACGACAGCTTGCCGGCATCGTGGCAGGCGCGGTCAAAACACGGGAGAAGGGCAAGGATCCGGCAACCCGCACTTTTCAGGCTATCCGGATTTTCGTCAATAAAGAGCTTGAAGACCTCGAGGCTGGGCTGAACCAGGCCTTCGACGCGCTGGCGCCCGGCGGCATCATGGCCATCATCAGCTTCCACTCGCTGGAAGACCGCATGGTCAAGCGCTTCTTCGCCTCCAAGGCGAACGTGGAGCAGCCCGACCGCCGCCTGCCGATCCGCGCCGTCGACCTGCCGCAGCCGGAAATGAAGCTGCTGGCCAAGATCAAGCCATCCGACGCCGAGGTGGAAGCCAACCCGCGCGCGCGGTCCGCCGTGATGCGCGTGGCGCGCCGCCTGCCGCTGCCGGAGGGCGCGCAATGAGCGGCAAAATCAGCCTGGTGCTGGTCGCCATCCTGGTGGGGTGCGCCCTGTCGGTGGTGAACGCGCAGTATCAGGCGCGCCATCTGTTCATCGAACTGGAACGCTCCAAGCTGCGCGCGCGCCAGCTCGACATCGAGTGGGCGCAGCTGCAGCTGGACCAGTCGACCCTGGGCAAGCATGCCCGTATCGAAGAGATCGCGCACCGCGAACTGGGCATGACCCAGCTCACGGCGAATCGTACCCAATACCTGACGGAGGGCGGCGAATGATCCGTGGCGGCAACGCAGGCAGCTCGCGCGTGGCGGCGTCCAAGGGCGTCGCTTTCAGCAAGAGCCCCGTACTGGCAGTGCGTCTGCCGGTATGGCGCTCGCGCGTCGTGCTGTTCGTGATGTTTGCCGCCTTCGCCGCGCTCGGCGCCCGCGCCCTGTGGCTGCAGGGCGTGTCCACCCAGTTCCTGCAAAAACAGGGCGAGAGCCGCTACGCCTTCACGCTCGACCTGCCGGCCACGCGCGGCAAGATCATGGACCGCAACGGCCAGGTGCTGGCTTCTTCCGTGCCGGTGAAAGCCGTGTGGGCGGTGCCCGACAACGTGCTGGAAGCGCCGCCGGAAAAACTGCGCGCCCTGGCCGGCTTGCTGGAGATCAGCGAAGCCGAACTGCGCAAGAAGCTGGACTCCGACCGCAACCTGATCTACCTGAAACGCCAGGTGGAGCAGGAGGTGGCCGACAAGATCGCCAAACTCGATATCGACGGCATCGTGATGCGCCGCGAATACAAGCGCTTCTACCCGCAGGGCGAGGTGATGACCCACGTGGTCGGCTTCACCAATGTGGAAGACGTGGGCCAGGAAAGCATGGAGCTGGCGCAGCAGAAAAACCTGGTGGGCATTCCCGGCAGCCGCCGCGTCATCAAGGACCGCCTGGGCCACATCGTCGAGGATATCGGCACCACGCGCGCGCCGCACGACGGCAAGGACCTGACCCTGTCGGTGGACAGCAAGATCCAATACATCGCCTACACCCAATTGAAGGATGCGGTGGAGAAGTTCAAGGCCAAGGCCGGCGGCGCCGTGGTGCTGGACGTGCATACCGGCGAGGTGCTGGCGCTGGCCAACTACCCGAGCTACGACCCGAACAACCGCCGCGCCCTGACCGGCGCCCAGCTGCGCAACCGCGTGATGACCGACTCCTTCGAGCCGGGTTCCACGCTGAAACCGATCACCGTGGCGCTGGCGCTGGACAGCGGCCGCGTCAAGCCGAGCACCCTGATCGACACCGGACCTGGCCGCTACACCATCCTGGACCGCACCATCACCGACACCAAGGGCCATGGCGTGATCAACGTCGCCCAGATTATCGAGATGTCCTCGAATATCGGCACCTCGAAGATGGCGCTCAGCATGCCGTCCCAGGAAATGTGGGAAATGTTTACCAAGGTCGGTTTCGGCCAGCAGCCGAAGTGGGGCTTCCCCGGCGCGGTGGCGGGCCGTGTGCGCCCTTACAAATCCTGGCGTCCGGTGGAACAGGCCACCATGAGCTACGGTAACGGCATTTCGGTATCGCTGATCCAGCTGGCGCGCTCTTATATGATGTTCGCCCGCGACGGCGACACCATCCCGCTCTCCTTCCAGAAAGTGAACGAGCTGCCGGCGGGCCAGCAGATCATCAAATCGCAGACCGCGCGCCAGATGCGCGAGATGCTGGAGTCGGTCGTTTCCGGCGACCACGGCACGGCCAAGAAGGCGCAGATTCCCGGCTACCGCGCCGGCGGCAAGACCGGCACCGCCTACAAGGTGGAAAACGGCCGCTACGCCATGCCGCGCAAATACATCGGTTCCTTCGTCGGCATGGTGCCGATGTCGGCGCCGCGCTTCATCATCGCAGTCATGATCGACGAACCGACCCAGGGCGGCCACTATGGCGGCCAGGTCGCAGCGCCGACTTTCGCCGCCGTGGCAGCCAACGCCTTGCGCGCCATGAACGTGCCGCCCGATTCTTCCGTCACCGAAATCGTGATCCCGACCGATACCGGACCGGAGGCCATGTAATGACAGCCATGACCATCAAAGAAATCAGCAACTGGATTCAACAAGCCGCGCCGCAAGGCCAGCTGGCCTCGGACTCCCGCCGCATCAAGGCGGGCGATGTGTTTTTTGCCTATCCCGGCGAAGCCGGCGATGGCCGCAGTTATATTGCCGCCGCCATCGCCCAGGGCGCCGCCGCCGTCGTGTATGAAGAGCAGGGCGCAAGCTGGGACGCGGCCTGGAACGTGCCGCACCTGGCCGTGGCCGGCCTGAAAAAACAGGCAGGCCCGATTGCCCACGCTTTCTACGCCATGCCCGACAGCGCCATGTTCACCGCCGGCGTGACCGGCACCAATGGCAAGACTTCCTGCGCCGTGTGGCTGGGCCAGGCCATGTCGCGCCTGGGCGATGTCACCGCCGTCGTCGGCACCCTGGGCGTTGGCCTGTTCCGTCCGCGCGCCGAAGCCGGGTTCGACGTCACCGGCTACACCACGCCGGACGCCGTGCTGCTGGCGCGCAAGCTGGCCGAGAGCCGCGACGAAGGCGCGGCCGCGCTGGCGATCGAAGTCTCGTCCATCGGCCTGGACCAGGAACGCGCGGCCGGCATGCATTTCGACGCCGCCATCTTCACCAATCTGACGCGCGACCACCTCGACTATCACGGCGACCTGGCAAACTACGAGGCCGCCAAGGCCAAGCTGTTCGCCTGGCCCGGACTGAAGCACGCCATCGTCAATCTGGACGATGCGGCCGGCCTGCGCCTGGTGCAACATGTCAAGGCGCACAATCCGGCCACCGCCATCACTGGCTACACCCTGGCCGATGCCGCCACGCTGGCCGATATCGCCGGCGTATCGATGCTGCGCGCCGGCCAGCTGCGCAGCCGCAGCCTGGGCACCGAATTCCAGCTGGAGTCGGCGCAGGGCACTGCCACGGTCAAGACCCAATTGGTGGGCCAGTTCAACGTCAGCAACGCGCTGGCCGTGCTGGGCACCCTGCTGGCCAAAGGCGCGCCGCTGCGCGCCGCGGTGGAAGCCATCGAGGCGCTGGTGCCAGCTCCGGGCCGCATGCAGCAGGTCGGCGGCCAGGATGCGCCGATGATCATCATCGACTACGCCCATACCCCGGATGCGCTGGAAAAAACCCTGGAAACCCTGCGCCTGGTGGCCCAGGAGCGCGGCGGCCAGCTGTGGTGCGTGTTCGGCTGCGGCGGCGACCGCGATCCGGGCAAGCGCCCGCAGATGGGCCGCATCGCGCAGATGGCCGACCATGTTCTCGTCACCAGCGACAATCCGCGCAGCGAAGACCCGCACCAGATCATCGCCCAGATCGTGGCCGGCATGGACCAGAACCATCCAGGTTCGGTGTTCCAGACCGTGGAAGACCGCGCCGCCGCCATCCTCTCGGCCATCAAGCATGCCGCCAAGCCGGACGTGATCCTGCTGGCAGGGAAGGGCCACGAGCCGTACCAGGAAATCAAGGGCAAGAAGCTGCAGTTCTCGGATGCCGACCACGCCCAGCTGGCGCTGTCCGCCCGCCTCACCATGATGAGGCCCAACTGATGCGCGCCACGCTTGCCCAACTGCTGAAGGCAATTCCGGACGCGACCCTGATCCATCGCGCCCAGACCAATGACGACGCGCTGGAACTGGCCGTTGAAGGCGTTTCCACCGACAGCCGCAGCGCGCCTGCGGGCTGCATCTTCGTCGCCCTGCGCGGCGAGGTGTTCGACGCCCACAGCTTCCTGCCGCAGCTGGCGGAAAAAGGTGTGGCCGCCGTGGTGGCCGAGGAACTGCCGGAAGACTATCCGCTGCCTGCCATCGTGGTGCCGAATACCCTGGTGGCCCTGGGCCAGATCGCCAATTTCTGGCGCCGCCAATTCAGCCTGCCGCTGATCGGCGTCACCGGCAGCAATGGCAAGACCACGGTCAAGGAAATGATCGCTTCGATCCTGGCCGCCGCCCATGGCGAGGATGGCCGCCTGTCCACGCGCGGCAACCTGAATAACGAGATCGGCGTGCCGCTCACCCTGTTCCGCCTGGGCGCCGGACACAAATCGGCGGTGGTCGAGATGGGCATGAACCATCCCGGCGAGATCGGCCGCCTGAGTGCCATCGCTGAAGCGACCGTTGGCTTGGTTAACAACGCCCAGCGCGAGCACCAGGAATTCATGCACACCGTGGAAGCGGTGGCGCGCGAAAACGGCAGCGTGCTGGCCGCGCTGCCCGCCGGCGGCGTGGCGGTCTTCCCGCATGCCGACGAATTTACGCCGCTCTGGCGCGAGCTGGCCGCCGGCCACCGCGTCCTGACCTTCGGCCTGCAGGCAGAGGCGGATGTCAGCTGCACTTACAGCGCCGGCGCTTTCGGCAGCGACTTGGCTGTGACCGTACGCCAGCAGGGCGGGGCGGCGCTGCAATTCAAGGTTGGCCTGCAAGCGGCGGGCGACCACAATGTATTGAACGCGCTGGCGTCCATCGCCTGCGCCCATGCGGCGGGCATCGCGCCGGAAGCCATCCAGCGCGGCCTGGAGAGCTTTGCCCCGGTCAGCGGCCGCCTGCAGAAAAAGCAGGCCATGAACGGCGCCACCGTGATCGACGACACGTATAACGCCAACCCCGACTCCATGCGCGCCGCCATCGACGTGCTGGCGCAGTCCGCCGCACCGCGCGTGCTGGTGGTGGGCGATATGGGCGAGGTGGGCACGCAGGGACGCGAGTTCCACGAAGAGATTGCCGCTTACGCGGCGCAAAAAGGCATCGAAACGGTGCTGGCAACCGGCGAGCTGGCGAAGCATATGCTTCCGCAAGCCCGCCATTTTGACGAATTCGATGTCTTGCTGGCCGCGGTGGATGCGGCGGCAGGGCCGGATGCAACGGTATTGATCAAGGGCTCCCGCTTCATGAAAATGGAACGGGTCGTGCAGCATTTGATTGGATCGCAACAAGCTAACATAGGAAAACACTAATCATGCTGCTTTGGCTCGCACAGATGTTCCAGGACGACATAGGCTTCCTGCGCGTCTTCAACTTCATCACCTTCCGCGCGGTGTTCGCCACCATCACGGCCCTGCTCATCGGCCTGTTGGCCGGTCCCGCCGTGATCCGCAAACTGACCGAGATGAAATACGGCCAGGCGGTGCGCGCCTATGGTCCTGAAACCCACCTGAAAAAACACGGCACCCCGACCATGGGCGGCGTGCTGGTGCTGATCGCCATCGGCACCGCCACCCTGCTGTGGTGCGACCTGTCGAACCGCCTGATCTGGCCGGTGATGATCGTGACCGCCGGTTTTGGCGCCGTGGGCTGGGTGGACGACTACCGCAAGGTGGTGCGCCAGGACCCGGAAGGCATGCGTTCGGCCGAAAAATACTTCTGGCAGTCACTGGTGGGCATCGGCGCCGCGCTGTATCTGGCGTTCTCGGTGTCGGCGCCTACGCCGGCCAAGGTGTTCGAGCTGTTCTTCGCCTGGGTGCAGTCGGGCTTCTCGATGGACCTGCCACCCAAGGCCGACCTGATCGTGCCGTTCTTCAAGACCATCAGCTATCCGCTGGGCGTGTGGGGCTTTATCGCGCTGACTTACTGCGTCATCGTCGGCACCTCGAACGCGGTCAACTTCACCGACGGCCTGGATGGCCTGGCCATCATGCCGACCGTGATGGTGGGTTCGGCCCTGGGCCTGTTCGCCTACCTGACCGGCAGTGCGACCTATTCCAAATACCTGTTCATCCCGCACATTCCCGGCGCGGGTGAGCTGATTATCTTCGTCGGCGCCATGGCCGGCGCGGGCCTGGCCTTCCTTTGGTATAACACCCACCCGGCCCAGGTCTTCATGGGCGACGTCGGCGCGCTGGCGCTGGGCGGCGCGCTGGGCACCATCGCCGTCATCGTGCGCCAGGAAATCGTGCTGTTCATCATGGGCGGCATCTTCGTGGCCGAAACCCTGTCCGTCATCATCCAGGTGGGCTGGTTCAAATACACGAAAAAACGCTATGGCACGGGCCGCCGCGTGTTCCTGATGGCGCCCCTGCACCACCACTTTGAACAAAAGGGCTGGAAAGAAACCCAGGTCGTCGTGCGTTTCTGGATTATCACGATGATGCTGGTCCTGATCGGTCTCTCTACCTTGAAACTGCGCTGATGATCTATAACGGCAAAATCGCTCTGGTACTCGGGCTGGGAGAATCCGGCCTGGCGATGGCGCAGTGGCTGGCCCGCTGCGGCGCGCTGCTGCGCGTGGCCGACACGCGTCCCGTGCCGGACCGCCTGGCCACGCTGCGCGAACAGCTGCCCGGCACGCAGTTCATTTCCGGTCCCTTCGACGCGGCCCTGCTGGATGGTGTGGACTTCGTCGCCGTCAGCCCCGGCCTGGGTCCGAAGCGCGAGCTGGCCGCCATCATGCCGGCCGCCGCCGAAAAGAATATCCCGGTGTGGGGCGAGATCGAGCTGTTCGCCCAGGCGCTGAAATGGCTGAAGGACGACCGCGCCTATGCGCCGAAAGTCATCGCCATCACCGGCACCAACGGCAAGACCACCGTCACCAGCCTGACCGGCCAGCTGTGCGAGCGTGCCGGCCTGAGCACCCGCGTGGCCGGCAATATCAGCCCGGCCGCGCTGGACGTGCTGCGCGAAGCCATGGCCGACGACACCCTGCCGCAAGCCTGGGTGCTGGAGCTGTCTTCGTTCCAGCTGCACACCACCTTCAGCCTGAACGCCGACGCCGCCACCGTCTTGAACGTGACCCAGGACCACCTGGACTGGCATGGCGATATGGCTGCCTACGCCGCCGACAAGGCGCGCATCTTCGGCGAAACCAGCGTGCGCGTGCTGAACCGCGACGACGCCTGGGTCATGAAGATGGCCAATCCGGTGGGCGAAAACGTCAGCTTCGGCATCGACGAGCCGGCGCTGGCGGGCAGCTTCGGCCTGGTCAACGAGCGCGGCATCTTCTGGCTCTCCACCGCCGAGCCGAGCGAGGAAGCGGAACCGAAGAAGCGCCGCAAGAACGATCCGCTGCCGGAACCGGTGGAATGCCAGATCAAGAAGCTGATGCCGGCCGATGCCCTGCAGATCCGCGGCATGCATAACGCCTCCAACGCGCTGGCGGCGCTGGCCCTGTGCCGCGCCATCGGCCTGCCTTTCGCGCCGCTGCTGCACGGCCTGCGCGAATACAAGGGCCAGCCGCACCGCGTGGAACTGGTGAGCGCCATCAACGGCGTCGAGTTCTACGACGACAGCAAGGGCACCAATGTGGGCGCCACTGTGGCCGCCCTGAATGGCCTGGGCAAGAGCTTCGCCGGCGAAAACCAGCGCCTGGTGCTGATCGCCGGGGGCGACGGCAAGGGCCAGGAATTCGAACCGCTGGCCGAACCGGTGGGCCGCTATGTGCGCGCCGTGCTGCTGATCGGCCGCGATGCGCCGGCCATCCGCGCCGCCCTGGCTGGCAGCGGCGTGCGCCTGGAAGACTGCGCCACGCTGGAAGACGCCGTGAAACGCGGCGCCGCCCTGGCCCACGCCGGCGACGCCGTGCTGCTGTCGCCGGCCTGCGCCAGCCTGGACATGTTCAAGAACTACGCCCACCGCGCCCAGGTCTTCATCGACACCGTGCGCGAACTGGCGCTTGATGCGGGACAGGAGCTCTGATGCCTTTGCAACTGCCATTCCGTTTCGGTTCCTCGTCGGCTTCGTCGGCGATGGAGAGCCGTGCGCGGCAGTCCAAGATGATGGAATACGACCAGCCGCTGATCTGGGTCACGCTGCTGCTGATGTTGCTGGGCATGGTGATGGTGTATTCGGCCTCGATCTCGCTGCCGGATTCGCCCAAGTTCGCCGCCTACAAGAACTCCTACTTCCTGACGCGCCAGGCCATCTTCATCGGCCTGTCGGCGCTCGCCGCCACCATCGCCTTCCGCATCCCCATCGCCGACTGGCAGCGCGGCGCGCCGTATATGTTCATCGGCACCCTGGTGCTGCTGGTGCTGGTGCTGATCCCCGGCCTGGGCGTGGTGGTCAACGGCGGCCGCCGCTGGCTGTCGCTGAAGATCATGAACTTCCAGCCTTCCGAGCTGATGAAAGTGGTGGTGGTGCTGTACGCGGCCGACTACACGGTGCGCAAGCAGGAATACATGCACAAGCTGACCAAGGGCTTCATGCCGATGGCGCTGGCGGTCAGCTTCGTCGGCCTCTTGCTGCTGCTGGAGCCCGACCTGGGCGCTTTCGGCGTGATCGTCTGCATCGCCATGGGCATCCTGTTCCTGGGCGGCGTCAACGCCATCTGGTTCGGCGGCATCGGCGCCATGCTGGTGACGATCTTCGTCTCCATCATCGCGCTGTCGAAATTCCGGCGCGACCGCTTCTTCGCCTACCTCAATCCCTGGGAAGAAGAAAATGCGCTGAACAAGGCTTACCAGCTGACGCACTCGCTGATCGCTTTCGGGCGCGGCGAGTTGTTTGGCGTTGGGCTGGGCGGCAGCCTGGAAAAACTGCACTATCTGCCGGAAGCGCATACCGACTTCCTGCTGGCGGTGATCGGCGAGGAACTGGGCCTGGTGGGCGTGCTGATCGTGATCGCCATGTTCTACTGGATCGTCAAGCGCGCCTTCGACATCGGCCGCCAGGCCATCGCCATCGACCAGACCTTTGCCGGCCTGACCGCCAAGGGCATCGGCATCTGGATCGGCGTGCAGACCTTTATCAATATGGGCGTGAACCTTGGTCTTCTGCCGACCAAGGGCCTGACCCTGCCGCTGATGAGCTATGGCGGCACGGGCGTGTTAATCAATTGCGTCGGGTTGGCGATCCTGCTCCGGATCGACTACGAGAACCGTATCCTGATGCGAGGCGGCAGACTATGAAACGACTGATGATCATGGCGGCCGGTACCGGCGGCCATATTTTCCCCGGCCTGGCGATTGCGCAGACCATGCGCGCGCGCGGCTGGGAAGTGAGCTGGCTGGGCACTTCGCACGGCATGGAACAGGAACTGGTGCCGAAGAACGGCGTGGCGATGGACGCCATCCACTTCAGCGGCATGCGCGGCAAGGGCTTGCTGCACACGCTGACCGGCGCGTTCAGGATGCTGGGCGCCTTTGCCGACTGCTTCGGCTATATCGGCCGCCGCAAGCCGGACGTGGTGCTGGGCATGGGCGGTTATGTCTGCGTCCCGGGCGGCATGATGTCGCGCCTGCGCGGCGTGCCGCTGGTGCTGGTGAACGCCGACGCGGCCCTGCTGCTGTCCAACAAGACGCTGGCGCCGATGGCAAAAACGGTATGCTTCGGCTTCCCCGCCGATTTCGGCAGCGCCGCCGGCAAGGCCACCGTCACCGGCAACCCGGTGCGCAAGGAAATCCTGGCGCTGCCGGCGCCGGCCGAGCGCTTCGCCGGCCGCGGCGGCCCGTTGCGCATCCTGGTGGTGGGCGGCAGCCTGGGCGCGAAAGCCCTGAACGACAATCTGCCGGCCGCGCTGGCGCGCATCCCCGTGGCGCAGCGCCCTGTGGTGACGCACCAGTCGGGCAAGAAGAATATCGACGCGCTGCGCGCCGCCTATGCCCAGGCCCAGGTGGAGGCGAACGTGGTCGATTTCATCGACGATATGGCGCAAGCCTATAGCAACGCCGACGTGGTGATTTGCCGCGCCGGCGCCATCACCGTTTCCGAATTGACGGCGGCGGGCGTGGCCAGCGTACTGGTGCCGCTGGTGGCTTCGACCACCAGCCACCAGCGCGACAATGCGCAATGGATGGAGCAGCAGGGCGCTGCCATCCATCTGCCGCAAACGGATATGAACCCGGACAGCGTGGCGGCCCTGCTGCAGACGCTGACGCGGGAGCGCTGCCAGCACATGGCTGAAGCAGCGCGGGCAGCAGGCAAGCGCGACGCCAACGACGCGATCGCAAAAGTATTGGAAGAAGCAGCATGAAACACAAGGTAAAAAACATTCACTTCGTCGGCATCGGCGGCAGCGGCATGAGCGGCATCGCCGAGGTGCTGCTGACCCTGGGCTATAGCGTCAGCGGCTCGGACCTGGGCAGCAATGCCGTGACCCAGCGCCTGAGCGATATGGGCGCCACCGTGCACCAGGGCCACGCCGCCGGCAATATCGGCGCGGCGGATGCCGTCGTCACCTCCACCGCCGTCAAGGAAGACAATCCCGAGGTGGTGGCCGCGCGCAGCCGCAAGATTCCGGTGGTGCCGCGCGCCGTCATGCTCGGTGAGCTGATGCGCCTGAAGCGCGGCATCGCCATCGCCGGCACGCACGGCAAGACCACCACCACCAGCCTGGTGGCTTCGGTGCTGGCCCAGGGCGGCCTCGATCCGACCTTCGTCATCGGCGGCCGCCTGACCGCGGCCGGCGCCAACGCCAAGCTGGGCACCGGCGACTATCTGGTGGCCGAGGCGGATGAATCGGACGCCTCCTTCCTGAACCTGTCGCCGATGATCGAGGTGATCACCAATATCGACGCCGACCACATGGAAACCTACGAGCACGATTTCGAAAAGCTCAAACAGGCTTTCGTGCAGTTCACGCACCGCCTGCCGTTCTACGGCCGCGCCATGCTGTGCATCGACGACGCCCATGTGCGCGCCATCATCCCGCATGTGACCAAGCCGATCACCACCTACGGCTTCCATGAGGAGGCCGAAGTGCGCGCCGTGAACGCGCGCGCCGTCGGCACCCAGATGCACTTCACCGTGATCCAGGAAGGCTACGCCGACCTGGACGTGGTGCTGAACCAGCCCGGCATGCACAATGTGCAGAACGCCTGCTCGGCCGTCGCCATCGCGCGCGAAATCGGCATCGAGGACAGCGCCACGCAAGCCGGCCTGGCCGGTTTTGCCGGCGTCGGCCGCCGCTTCACCAAATACGGCGAGATCGCGATCCCGAACGGCGGCAGCTTTACGCTGGTGGATGATTTCGGCCACCATCCGATCGAAACCGAGGTGACGGTGGCCGCCGCGCGCGCAGCCTATCCGGGCCGCCGCCTGGTGCTGGCCTTCCAGCCGCACCGCTACAGCCGTACGCGCGACCTGTTCGAGGACTTCGCCAAGGTGCTGAGCAGCGTCGATGTGCTGGTGCTGGCCGATGTGTACGCGGCGGGCGAGCAGCCCATCGTGGCTGCCGACGGCCGCGCCCTGGCGCACGCCATCCGCGCGCGCGGCAAGGCCGAACCGGTATTCGTGGAGAACATCGCCGATATGCCGGAAACGATTATGAATGTGGTGCGCGACGGCGACGTTGTGCTGACCATGGGCGCGGGCTCGATCAGCGGCGTGCCGAACAAACTGACTACGTATCAAAAGGTTTGACGTGAACAAGATTACTGCACAAGAAGCGCAAGCATTCGGCAAGGTCGGCGTGCTGTACGGCGGCCGCTCAGCCGAGCGCGAAGTATCGAAAATGTCGGGCAGCGGCGTGCTGGCCGCGCTGCAAAGCCATGGCATCGACGCCCACCTGTTCGACACCGGCGAGCGTTCGCTGGCCGAACTGGCGGCCGAAAAATTCGACCGCGTCTTCATCGCCCTGCATGGCCGCTACGGCGAAGACGGCAGCATCCAGGGCGCGCTGGAACTGCTGGGCATTCCCTACACCGGCAGCGGCGTGATGGCCAGTGCCGTGGGCATGGACAAGATCACCACCAAGAATCTGTGGGTGAAAGCCGGCCTGCCGACGCCCGGCTACGCGCAGCTGGACGCCGGTTCCGACCTGGCCCAGGTGGTGGCCGAACTGGGCTTGCCGCTGATGATGAAGGCGCCGCACGAAGGCTCGACCATCGGCATCACCAAGGTTGCGGACGCCGCCGACATGCAGGCCGTATATGAAGCCACCGCCGCGCTGGACGACTCCGTGCTGGCCGAGAGCTTCGTCAGCGGCCGCGAATTCACCGTGGCCGTGCTGGGCGGCGGCGCCACGGCGCGCGCCCTGCCGGTGGTGGAGATCGTCGCCCCGCAAGGCAATTACGACTACCAGAACAAGTACTTCACCGACGACACCCAGTATTTCTGCCCGCCACAGCTGGACGCCGCCATGCAGGCCGAGATGCAGCGCCTGGCGCTGGCCGCCTACCGCGCTGTCGGCTGCGAGGGCTGGGGCCGCGTCGACGTGCTGCTGCGCGAGAGCGACAAGCAGCCTTTCCTGCTGGAGGTGAACACCTCGCCCGGCATGACCAGCCACTCGCTGGTGCCGATGGCGGCGCGCGCCACCGGCCTGAGTTACGAAGACCTGTGCGTGGAAATCCTGCGCGCGGCGCGCCTGAAACTGGCGAAAGCCTAGGAGCGAGAGAACGATGTGGCATGACGTGAAAGCCCTCAACGCGACCGCCAGCGGCTTGTTTGCGCTGGCCCTGCTGGCCTGCGCGGCCGGCGGCGTGTGGTGGGTATCGCAGCGTCCTGTATTCGATTTGCGCACCATCCGCGTTGAGACGCTGGACAAGACGGAATTGAAGCATGTGAACCACCTGACCCTGCGCAACGGCACGCAAGGCCGCATCCGGGGCAACTTCTTCACCGCCAACCTGGAGACGGTGCGCCAGGTGTTCGAAGCCGTGCCATGGGTGCGCCGCGCCACCGTGCGGCGCGAGTGGCCTGACCAGCTGATCGTGGCGCTGGAAGAGCACGAGGCGCTCGGCACCTGGGGCGAGGATGGCCGCCTGCTCTCGACCAAGGGCGATGTGTTCACCGCCAACCTGGCCGAGGCGGAAGAGGATCACGAGCTGCCCGGGTTCTCGGGACCGGACGGCAGCGAGAAGGAAGTGCTGGCGCGCTACGCCGAACTGCGCAAGTGGTTCGAGCCGATCAAGCTGGCGCCGGAAAGCGTGGCGCTGTCGAGCCGCTATGCCTGGACGGTGAAGCTGGACAACGGCATGAGCGTGGCGCTGGGCCGCGAGCAGCACCACAGCATGCTGAAGGAAAGGGTGGACCGGCTGGTGGGCATCTGGCCGCAGCTGGCAAGCCGGGTACAGAACATTGAAACGATCGATTTGCGCTACCAGAACGGCCTGGCCTTGAGCGCGACGGGACTGAAAATCCCGGCCGAGAAGAAAACCGGCAAATAAAAGAATGAGTGAATTTACAGTAGGCATAGGAAATGACTAAAGACGCGAAAAACCTGATCGTCGGCCTCGACATCGGCACCTCCAAGGTGGTGGCGGTGGTGGCCGAAGTGATGGCCGATGGACGCCACGAAGTAATTGGCCTGGGCCAGCACGAATCGAAGGGCTTGAAGAAGGGCGTTGTCGTCAATATCGAGGCGACGGTCGAATCCATTCAGCGCGCGCTGGAGGAGGCGGAGCTGATGGCCGACTGCAAGATCCGCAATGTCTATGCCGGCATCGCAGGCAGCCATATCCGCAGCTTCAATTCCAGCGGCATGGTCGCCATCAAGGACAAGGAAGTCACCGCGACCGACGTGGCGCGCGTGATCGAAACGGCGAAGGCGGTCAACATCCCGACCGACCAGCAGCTGCTGCATACCGTGCCGCAGGAGTTCATCGTCGACAGCCAGGAAGACGTGCGCGAGCCGATCGGCATGAGCGGCATCCGCCTGGAAGTGAAAGTGCATATCGTCACCGGCGCCGTGAGCGCGGTGCAGAACATCGTCAAGTGCGTGCGCCGCTGCGGCCTGGAAGTATCGGACCTGATCCTGCAGCCGATGGCTTCGGCCGACGCGGTGCTCACCACCGACGAGAAGGAATTGGGCGTGGTGCTGATCGATATCGGCGGCGGCACCACCGACGTTGCAGTGTTCTCGGACGGCGCGATCCGCCACACGGCGGTGATTCCGATTGCCGGCGACCAGATCACCAACGATATTGCCATGGCCCTGCGCACGCCGACGGCCGAAGCGGAGGAAATCAAGATCCGCTACGGCGTCGCCAAGCAGGTGCTGGCCGACCCCGGCGAACATCTGGAAGTGCCGGGCCTGGGCGACCGCGGTTCGCGCAATCTGTCGCGCCAGGCGCTGGCTGCCGTCATCGAGCCGCGCGTGGAAGAGCTGTTCGCCATGGTGCACCAGGTGGTGCGCGAGTCCGGCTATGAAGGCGTGCTGTCCTCGGGCATCGTGCTGACCGGCGGCACTTCCATCATGCCCGGCATGGTCGAAATGGCGGAAGACATCTTCCTCAAGCCGGCGCGCATGGGCACGCCGGACTACCGCGGCCAGCTGGCCGACGTGGTGCGCAGCCCGCGCTACGCCACGGTCCTGGGCCTGCTGCAGGAAGCGAAGAAGCAATACCTGCGCGGCCACATCGTGACCCGCCAGGACGGTTCGGTGAAGGCGGTCTGGCAGCGCATGAAGGAATGGTTCCTCGGGAACTTCTGATTTTTTTGTAGTGGCAGGGCAGTACAAGAGCAAAGCTTTAAGAGATATTGATAAACAAACGCAGTTTTCAATCCCCAGTTCTCCTACCGATATGAGCACTGGCGCTTGAAAACCGCATTCTTTAGGAGTACATCATGGAGTTTGATATGGTCGATAACGCAGCACTGGGAACGGTCATCAAGGTTGTCGGCGTTGGCGGCGCCGGCGGCAATGCGGTCCAGCACATGATCAACAAGGGCATGAGCGGCGTCGAATTCATCGCCGCCAACACCGACGCGCAGGCATTGTCCGCGTCGAAGGCCAACAACATCATCCAGATCGGCGAGAGCGGTCTGGGCGCCGGCATGAAGCCGGACGTCGGCCGCCAGCTGGCCGAGGAATCGCGCACCCGCATCGAAGACTCCCTGCGCGGCGCGCACATGGTCTTCATCGCCGCCGGCATGGGCGGCGGCACCGGCACCGGCGCCGCGCCGATCGTGGCCGAAGTGGCCAAGTCCCTGGGCGCGCTGACCGTGGCCGTGGTGTCCAAGCCGTTCTCGCATGAAGGCCAGAAGTGCATGGACATCGCCGAAGAAGGCCTGGAGCAGCTGTCGCAGAACGTCGACTCGCTGATCGTGATCCTGAACGAGAAGCTGGAAGAGATCTACGAAGACGAAAGCCTGATCGAGTGGCTGCAGCACGCCGACGATGTGCTGAACAACGCCGTTGCCGGCATCGCCGAGATCATCAATGTGCCGGGCCATATCAACGTCGACTTCAACGACGTCAAGACCATCATGGGCGAGCAGGGCAAGGCCATGATGGGCACCGCCACCGCCTCCGGCGTGGACCGCGCGCGCATCGCCGCCGAACAGGCCGTGGCGTCGCCGCTGCTGGATGGCGTCGACCTGTCGGGCGCGCGCGGCGTGCTGGTCAACGTGACCGCCAGCCGTGGCCTGAAAGGTAAGGAAATCAAGGAAGTCATGGCCGCCGTGCGCGCCTTCGCCGCACCGGATGCGTCGATCGCCCAAGGCATCGCCTACGACGACGATATGGGCGATTCGATCCGCGTCACCGTGGTGGCGACCGGCCTGGGCAAGGCCAAGAAGCATGTGCAGCTGGTGCCCCAGCAAGTGCTGCGCACCGGCACCCACAACAGCCCGCTGACCCCGTCGGCAGCGCTGGGCGGCGGCACGGCCACCACTTCCGTGTCGATGGGCGCGGCAGGCGGCCTGACCGGCGGCGGCGCGCAAGCTTTCGACGGCATGAAAGCGCCGGCCGTATGGCGCCGCGAATCCGCGTCGGAACAGGTGCGCGCGCTGCAAAACAATGGCATGGAGACCTACGACATTCCCGCCTTCCTGCGCAAGCAGGCTGACTAAGCCGGACTAGACCGGCCCGGTCGGCCGCGCCGCCGCCCGCTTCCTACCCGGAGCGGCGCGGCGGCGCGGGCATTCCTGCACACTTTATTCGGCTCTGGCATACTGCTGCCGGGGCATGCCGCGCGCCGCGCGGTTTTTTATTTCCACACCAGAAAAGAGGAGTCACGCCATGACCATCAAGATCGGCGACACCCTGCCGGAAGGCAGCCTGTCTGAATTTATCGAAACCGAAACCGAGGGTTGCGCCCTGGGTCCGAACACCTTCAATGTGCAGGATCTGGTCAAAGGCAAGAAGATCGCCATCTTCGGCCTGCCAGGCGCCTACACCCCAACCTGTTCGGCCCAGCACGTGCCGGGCTATGTCAAGCACGCCGCCGAGCTGAAAGCCAAGGGCGTGGATGAGATCTGGTGCATCTCGGTCAACGACGCCTTCGTGATGGGCGCCTGGGGCCGCGACCAGAAAGCCACCGGCATCGTGCGCATGATGGCCGACGGCAATGCCGCCTACTCCAAGGCACTGGGCCTGGACGCCGACTTCAGCAAATTCGGCATGGGCACCCGCTCGCAGCGCTACTCGCTGCTGGTGGAAGACGGCGTGGTCAAGCAGCTCAACGTCGAGCAGGGCGGCAAGTTCGAAGTGTCGAACGCCGAAACCATGCTGGGCCAGCTGTAATTTGTAGTCCCCCGCGCGGAGAAACGGCCGCCGCCGCTTCTCCCGCCGCCTGGTCTTCAGGCCAGCGCCGGCATAGCCAATATGTATTTATATGACAACAAATTGCTATAAATAATAAGCAATTTCGTCTATGCATCTCATCTTGTCGCATACTCCCGCAAGTTGCACTGTTTGTAAAAAAACATCTTTCAAAACGCTAGTTTCTGGCTGCGTTTTGGACCAACTTACTGGGGGGAAATGCAATGAAACGAATTTATTGTGTACTGGGAAGCTGCGTATTGGCTGGCTGTGCGGCGAAACCCGAGCTGGTCTACCATAAGATCGACAGCAGCACGCCGGCGGCCTACAAGGAAAACATCGCCGACTCCTATTACCGCAACGCCTCCGTGGTCAGCGTCAGCGTGCAGGAACCCAAGGATCCGCAGAAGCCCGGCCCGCTGACCTACGTCATCGCCTCCACGCCCACCGAATTCCGCGATTTCAAGATCGGCATCGAACCGGTCAATAATCTGCTCAACACCACCAAGATCACCATCACCAAGCCGGAGAACAGCGAACGCTATGCGAGCGGCGGCAGCGAAACCAAGGACAATCTGAAAGACACCATCACCGCCGTCGGTGGCCTGGTGGCGAAAGCGGTCGCCCTGGCCGCGCCTTCATCGCAGCCGCAAGCGGCCGGCGCCGAATCCTGCAGCGTCAAACTGGGCGAAGTCGCCACGGTCGATCTGAGCTCGGCGCTGAAGCAAAAAGCTTCGCAGTCGTTTACCGCGCGCTTCGATAAAAGCAATCCGGCCAGCGCTTGCATTACGGTGACTCTGCAGGGTGTGCCGCTCGATGCGATTCCCGTGGAGGATTACCCCTGGGGCAAAAAAACCAGCGCGTATTTCTATTCGGCCTGCCGCAGCGCCACCATCACGGTCCGCTATCCGGATGCGAACCGGCAGCCGCTGGTCAAAATCGTCCGCGTGGCCGATCCCGACTTCCTGCAGTATGTGCACTATCCGTTCAAGGGCGTCATCACCATGCATTCGGAATGCGGGGTCTCTGTCAAGACGGATGGCACGGCGGACCCGCTGGCGGGCGTGGCGGCGATGACGGAGCTGCTCAAGCAGGCGGAGGCCATCAAAGGGGCCGATAAATGACCGTGCGCAGGATGCCGGCCGCATTGCGGCCCCTGGCCGGCATGCTGCTGCTGTGCGCAGCGTCTTGCCAGGCCAGCGATAGCGTGCTGCCCGTCAATCCC
Source organism: Massilia sp. NR 4-1 (assembly GCF_001191005.1). Classification (NCBI taxonomy): domain Bacteria; kingdom Pseudomonadati; phylum Pseudomonadota; class Betaproteobacteria; order Burkholderiales; family Oxalobacteraceae; genus Massilia; species Massilia sp. NR 4-1. The sequence continues at coordinate 3,438,514 of NZ_CP012201.1, read as the reverse complement.
GCCGGCGTGTTTGAGCGCCTGATCCTGGATGCCATTGCCGTGGCCGATCGCAATACGGAAAAGTCCGGCTTTTTCGTGGAAAGCATCGCCGCCGCCCGATCGATCGCCCAAAATTCCGCGCTGTGGACCAGCGAGAGAATCTCCGTGTGTTTCTGGAATGGCGAGGAAGCGGCGCGCCTGGCGGTGGCCAAAAGCGCGCAGCGCTGGAACAGCGCATCGCGCATCGCGCTCGACTTCTACGAGGCGTCCGGCAAGACGCGCCGCTGCGTCAACGCCAATACGGCCGATATCCGGGTTTCGCTGAACGGCCAGGATGCGGCCCTGCGCTACTTCCCGGGGCAGGAACGCAATGGCAACTGGTCGCTGATCGGACGCCAAGGCAATTTCCCGCCCATAGGGGAGGGCAGGGACGTGCGCTACGATGTCACCGTGAATTTGCCGGAGGCGGCCGGCAAGCTTGCGTTGAACGATCTGGACCAGCTGGACTTCACGGTGGGCCATGAATTTGGCCATGCCCTGGGCCTGCTGCATGAGTTTCAAGCCAAGGTCTGCGCGGGCTGGATCGACATCGATACGCTGGCCAGCGACCAGGGATGGAGCAAGCCGGATGCCGCGCTGAATCTGGCCCCGCTCACCGATCTGACCATCCGCTACCAGACGGTGGGCGGATACGATAAGTTATCCATCATGCAGTACAACTTCGCAGCCAAGTATTACGTGCAAAGGCCGCCCGAAGTGAATCCCTGCCGCCGGGACAAGGATGTCATTGCGCCCTCAAAAGGGGATTTCGCCACGCTCAAGGAACTGTACGGCAAGCCGAAGGGGCCGGTCCTGGCGGCGACCCAGGTCTTGCGCGTGTACGGCAGCATTGCCGGCTTGCGCGACAAGCTGCTCCAGCGGCGGCAATTCGCCTTGCAGAACCACCCGCCGGTGGCCGATGCGCTGGGCGAGGTGCAGCGTGCTTTGCAGCGGCTGGAAGACCTGGAGAATGGACGCTACTAGGCGCTTTGCATGGTGGGCGGCAGGAGGGGATCAAGGCCGCTTCTTGCCGCGCTTGGGCGCCAGCATGGTGCCGCTGCAGGTGGGCGCGCCGCAGAAGCAGGCGAAGGCGCGCTTGACGGCCGGCGTGTGGCGCGCCTCGTAAATCAGGCCGTAGTTGTACTTGAGTTCCTCTCCCGGCGCGATCGGATGCAGGGCGTGGATGAAGACGCGGCCCTCCTCCTCGACCGCCTCGCAGTTCGGTTCGCAGGAATGGTTGATCCAGCGCGACTCGTTGCCGCCCATGCCGCCATCGATGAGCATGCCGTCATCCAGGCTGAAGAAGAAGGTGTGGTTGATGGGGCCGCCTTTTTCCTCGTTGCGGCGGCAGGTTTCCTCCCAGCTCACGCGTTCGCCCGTGTATTCGATGATGCGTTCTCCGGGGGTGATGGCGCATAGCGCAAACACGCCCTGGCCATGGATGGATGAGTTGTGCACCTCGCACACGGCGGAAGCGGTGGACTGGCTGGCGGAGTCGGTGAGGGAGGCGGGCATGGTCATGGCGCTAATCATAACCTGCTCCGTGGCGTTGCGCCGTTCCCGCTTGGTGCCGGCCATTCCCCGCGTGGCGCATGCGCGGCGACGCTTCCCCTGGGGCAGCATGATTGGCGGGCTTTGCGTACAATGGACGGTCCCGCTCAACTATCCGGACCGCCCGCGTGACCCCGCAATCGAAAGAAAACCTGCAAGCCATTTACGCCATGCTCGCCGCCGTCGCCATGTTCGCCTTCATGGACACGACGATGAAGCTGCTCGCCGCCCACTATCCCGCCATGCAGGTGACGGCGCTGCGCTGCCTGTGCTCGCTGCCCCTGGTCTGCGCCTACATGGCTTGGCGCGGCAAGTTCGGCCATGTGTTCAAGATACGCTGGCCGCTGCACCTGCTGCGCGGCGCCCTCGGCATCGCCATGCTGACCTTGTTTGCCTATGCGCTCAAATCGCTGCCGCTGGCGGAAACCTACTCCATCTTCTTTATCGCGCCGGCCCTGATCACGGCCCTGTCCGTCTTCGTCTTGAAGGAAAAGGTGGATACGGCGCAGTGGCTGGCGATCGCGGTCGGCCTGGGCGGCGTGCTGGTGGTCTTGCGGCCCGAGGGCAGCAGCTTCATTTCGGTGGCGGGCTTGGCCGTGCTGGCTTCGGCCGCCTGCTATGCCATCTCGGCCGTCGTCAGCCGCATCCTCAGCCGCAGCGACGCGCCCGAACACATCATGTTCTGGGTGCTGGTGCTGATGGGGGCGGGCGCGCTGCCGCTCAGCTACCAGGGCTGGGTGCCGCTGCGCATGGAAGACTGGCCGGTGCTGCTGGCCCTGGCCGTCAGCGGCTTCCTCGGGCAACTGGCCCTGACCGTGGCCTTCAGCCGCGGCAAGGCCTCGATCGTCGCGCCCTTCGAATACTCGGCCCTGGCCTGGGGCGTGGGCATCGACTGGGTGCTGTGGAGCACGCTGCCCGACGCCTACACCCTGCTCGGCGCGGCCATCATCATCGGCAGTGGCCTGTACCTGGTGCGGCGCGAAGCGGTGCATGCGGAAGCCGAGCATCCCTGAGTCCGGCGGGCGCGGCCGTGAACGCGGGCCGGGCAAAGCCGATATAATCTCAGCATGCTAAAACAACGTACTATCAAAGAGTTAATCCGCACCACGGGCGTCGGCCTGCACTCCGGCACCAAGGTGGTGCTGACCCTGCGTCCGGCCGCGCCGGACACCGGCATCATCTTCCGCCGCGTCGACCTCGACCCGGTGGTGGAATTCCCGTCGAATGCCATGGCGGTGGGCGATACCCGCATGGCGTCGGTGCTGATCCAGGATGGCGCCCGCGTTTCCACGGTCGAACACCTGATGTCGGCCTGCGCCGGCCTCGGCATCGACAATCTGTATATCGACGTGAGCGCGGAAGAAATTCCCATCATGGACGGTTCGGCCTCCTCCTTTGTGTACCTGCTGCAGCAAGCCGGCCTGGAAGAGCAGGACGCGCCCAAGAAATTCATCCGCGTGCTGAAAGCGGTCGAAGTGCGCGACGGCAAAGGCGCCAATGAGAAATGGGCGCGCCTGGTGCCGCACGATGGCTTCAAGCTCGACTTCTTCATCGAATTCAACCACCCGGCGGTGGACGGCACGGCCCAGCGCGCCAATGTCGACTTCGGCGACGTCTCGTATATCCAGGCCGTGGCGCGCGCGCGCACCTTCGGCTTCATGCAGGATGTGGAAATGCTGCGCGGCATCGGCTTGGCGCGCGGCGGCTCGCTGGAAAACGCCATCGTCATGGACGAATACCGCATTCTCAACTCCGACGGCCTGCGCTATGACGACGAATTCGTGCGCCACAAGATTCTGGACGCCATCGGCGACCTGTATCTGGTCGGCCACCCGCTGATCGCCGCGTACGAAGCGCATAAATCCGGCCACGCCCTGAACAATCTGCTGCTGCGCGAACTGCTCTCCCACCCCGACGCCTACGAAATCGTCAGCTACGACGACGTCAGCAAGGCACCGCCTTCCTACGCCCGCCAGCTCGCCCAAGAGTGGTCCTACAACTAAGTCCGTTGCGCAGCCAGCCTTGATCCGGCGTGCAAAGCGCGGTTCTCAGGCGGGGCGGCGGCGCGCGACCATGGCGCGCAGGGCGGCGATCAGGGGGCGGTTTTGCGCGGTCTCTTCCAATTCCTTGCTGAGCTGCTCGAAGGAGTTGACGGCGCTGTCCGGCAAGGCCAGCTGCCGGCGTTCGACGGGCAGGGGCTGGACCGATTTCATCATCTGCACGCGCAGACGGATGTTGTTGATTTGCCACCCCTTTTGTTGCAATGCCTCTTGTAGCTTTGGCAATTGTTGCTTAAGCTTGGCGGCAACCGCGGCATTGGGCACCGACAGCAGCAGCTGACCGTCTTCGCAGGCCAGGATTTCGCTGAGCTTGAAAGCGGCCGGCAGGGCGGCGGCGCAGTCGGCCTGCAGGGCGCCCATGCGTTCGGCGGCCGGCAGCAGGGCGGCCAGGCGGTCGTGGCGGCGCAGGAAATCGGTGGCTTCGGCCGGACGGCGCGAGCGGTTGAAGGAGTCGAATCGCATGCGCCCACCTTACCATAGCCGGCTCATCCATGCCGAGCGGACGGGGCCGTGGGGGCAATTTATTTCCCCCTTGCCTATTGTGTTATAGGGCCAGGAACCCAACCTTGCCGGGAACGCATGATAGAATCACCGTCTTTTGCCATAGGCGGACTCGGTGCGGTAGGGCCGCCCACTGGGCGAGGTCGCGAAGCGAGCTTTTTTTAACGGCGTTTATACAAGAATTCAAGCAATGTCCTTACTGACCCAGATCTTCGGCAGCCGTAACCAGCGGTTGCTCAAGCAATACCAAAAGACGGTGAAAGCGATCAATGCGCTGGAACCGGAATACGAAAAGCTGTCGGATGCCGAGCTGCAAGCGAAAACGCCGGCCTTCAAGGAGCGCATCGCCAACGGCGAAGCGCTGGACAGCCTGCTGCCCGAAGCCTTCGCCGTCTGCCGCGAAGCGTCCAAGCGCGTCTTCAAGATGCGCCACTTCGACGTGCAGCTGATCGGTGGCATGGTATTGCACTATGGCAAAATCGCCGAGATGGGCACCGGTGAGGGCAAGACCCTGACCGCGACCCTGCCGGCCTATCTGAATGCGCTGTCGGGCAAGGGCGTGCACATCGTGACCGTCAACGATTACCTGGCGCAGCGCGATGCCGAAACCATGGGCCGCCTGTACCGCTGGCTGGGCCTGAGCACCGGCATCAACCTGTCGCAGATGGAGCATGCCGCCAAGCAGCAGGCTTACGCGTCCGACATCACTTACGGCACCAATAACGAATTCGGCTTCGACTACCTGCGCGACAATATGGTGTTCGAGGCGCGCGACCGCGTGCAGCGCGCCCTGAACTTCGGCATCGTCGACGAGGTGGACTCGATCCTGATCGACGAAGCGCGGACCCCGCTGATCATTTCCGGCCAGGCCGAGAACCACACCGACCTCTACCACAAGATCAATAGCGTGCCGCCGCTGCTGACCCTGCAAGTGGGCGAGGAAACCGCCGACGGCAAGGGCAAGATCGAAGTGCCGGGCGACTATACCAAGGACGAGAAAGCGCACCAGGTGCTGCTGACCGAAGCCGGCCACGAAAAGGCCGAAGGCATCCTGACCCGCATGGGCCTGCTGCCCGAAGGCGCCTCGCTCTACGATTCGGCGAATATCACCCTGGTGCACCACCTGTACGCCGCGCTGCGCGCCCACGCCCTGTACTTCAAGGACCAGCATTACGTGGTGCAGAACGACGAAGTGGTGATCGTCGATGAATTCACCGGCCGCCTGATGACGGGCCGCCGCTGGTCCGATGGCCTGCACCAGGCCGTCGAAGCCAAGGAAGGCGTGAAGATCCAGAACGAGAACCAGACCCTGGCCTCGATCACCTTCCAGAACTATTTCCGCATGTACGCCAAGCTGGCGGGCATGACCGGCACGGCCGACACCGAAGCCTACGAATTCCAGGAAATCTACGCGCTGGAAACCGTGGTGATTCCGCCCAACCGTCCTTCGCAGCGCAAGGACCGCCAGGACCAGGTGTACAAATCGAATGCCGAGAAGTACAACGCCATGATGCTGGACATCCGCGACTGCTACGAGCGCGGCCAGCCGGTGCTGGTGGGTACCACCTCGATCGAAAACTCCGAGCTCTTGTCCGGCATCCTGGACAAGGCCAAGCTGCCGCACAATGTGCTGAACGCCAAGCAGCACGCGCGCGAAGCGGAAATCATCGCCCAGGCCGGTTCGCCGAAAGCCATCACCATCGCCACCAATATGGCCGGCCGCGGTACCGACATCGTGTTGGGCGGTAACGTTGAAAAACAAATCCAGTTCGTCGAAGCCAATGCCGAACTGAGCGACGCCGACAAGGCGGCCCAGGCGCAGAAGCTGCGCGACGGCTGGCAGGCGCTGCACGAGCAGGTGGTGGCGGCCGGCGGCCTGCACATCGTCGGCACCGAGCGCCACGAGTCGCGCCGCGTCGACAACCAGCTGCGCGGCCGCTCCGGCCGCCAGGGCGACCCGGGTTCCTCGCGCTTCTACCTCTCGCTCGACGATCCTTTGCTGCGCATCTTCGCCGGCGACCGCGTGCGCGCCATCATGGACCGCCTGAAAATGCCGGAAGGCGAACCGATCGAAGCGGGCATCGTCAGCCGCTCGATCGAATCGGCCCAGCGCAAGGTCGAGGCGCGCAACTTCGATATCCGTAAGCAGCTGCTGGAATACGACGACGTCGCCAATGACCAGCGCAAGGTGATCTATCAGCAGCGTAACGAGCTGCTGGAAAGCACCGACGTCTCGGAAACCATCGAATCGCTGCGCCACGGCGTGTTCACCGACCTGGTGCGCGTGTACGTGCCGGAAGAATCGGTGGAAGAGCAGTGGGACGTGGCCGCGCTGCAAAAAGTGCTGGCCAGCGAATGGCAGTTGCAGCTGCCGCTGACCCAGATGCTGGAAGCCGAGCAGAACCTGAGCGACGACGAGCTGCTGGAACGCGTGCTGGCCGCGGCCGACACGCAATACAAGGAAAAGGTCGAGATCGTCAGCAAGGAAGCGTTTGCCGGTTTCGAGCGCAATGTCATGCTGCAGAGCATGGACAGCCACTGGCGCGAACACCTGGCCGCGCTGGACCATCTGCGCCAAGGCATCCATCTGCGCGGCTATGCGCAGAAGAATCCGAAGCAGGAATACAAGCGCGAAGCCTTCGAGCTGTTCGGCCAGATGCTGGACATGATCAAGAACGATGTGATCAAGCTGGTGCAGACCGTGCGCATCCAGTCGCGCGAGGAAATCGACGCGGCCGAAGCGGCCATGGCCCAGTCGCATGTGGAAAACGTGCACTACCAGCACGCCGACTTCAACCCGAACGCGGCGCCGGAAGAGTTGCTGGCCCCGACCGCGCTGCCCGACGGCGGCAGCGAAGCCAGCGTCAGCATGGGCGTCAAGGTCGGCCGCAACGACCCTTGCCCTTGCGGCAGCGGCAAGAAGTACAAGGCTTGCCACGGCAAGCTGGCCTAAGCCGGCGGACAACAAAAAACCGGGGATGCGTCCCCGGTTTTTTTACGCCCGCGCGCCGGCTTGAAATCGGCAATCGTGCTTCATATCATGGGCGTATGACCGACCCGAAAGGAGGACATCATGGCCATGCTTACCCCCTATGAACCCTTCGATCTGCTCGACAATCTGGTGCGTTCCACCTTCCGCCCGCTGAGCCAGCGCCTGCGCGAGGATGGCTGGGGCGACGAGCTGCGCAATATCCGCATGGATGTGACGGAAACCGAACAGGCTTACCGCGTGCTGGCCGAGCTGCCGGGCATCCGCAAGGACGATGTGAACGTCAGCATCGATGGCAACCGCGTCACCCTGTCGGCCCAGTGCCGCAAAGAGGATGTGGTGCGCGACCAGCAGGAGCGCGTGCTGTCGAGCGAGCGTTTCTTCGGCGATCTGCGCCGCACCATCCAGCTGCCGGAAGCGATCGACGATGCCCAGGCCGAGGCGAAATTCAGCGACGGCATGCTGGAGCTGACCCTGCCCAAGAAAGCCGGCGGCAGCAGCCGGCGTCTGGAAATCCACTGAGCCGCCGCGTCCCGCTTCAAGCGCCGGGCGCGTCGTGCAGCGGCGAACTGAGCGGCAGGCTGAGGCGGATCACGGTGCCGGCGCCGGGCGCCGCATCGATGGCGATGCGGCCGCCCAGCACGCCGGTGACGATGTTGTAGACGATGTTCATGCCGAGGCCGGTGCCGCCCTGGCCCATCTTGGTGGTGAAGAAGGGGTCGAAGACGTGGCGCCGCACTTCCTCGCCCATGCCCACGCCGTCGTCGCTGAAACTGATGTCCACCATCGCCGTGCCGGTGGCCTCGGCGCGGATCACGATCTGGCCCGCGCTGCGGCCCTCGAAGGCGTGCATCAGCGCATTATTGAGCAGATTGGTGAAGATCTGGTACAGGCTGCCCGGGTAGGAATCGAGCATCAGGCTGGACGGCACGTCGAGGCTGACGCGGCAGTTGGCGCGGCGCAGGCGCGGCATGAAGGTGGCGGTGGTGTCGCTGACCACGGTGAGCAGGCTGAAGCAGCGGCGCTGGTCATTGGTCTGGTCGACGGCGATCTGCTTGAACGAGGAAATCAGCTCGGCCGCCTTTTGCAGCGAACTGGAGATCAGGCCGCAAGCCAGGCGCACTTCCTCCAGATGGCTGGTCAGGGCCGAGCGCCGCAGCGAGCCGGCCGCCACCACGGCGTCGAATTCCTCGACACGGTCGCGCAGCGCGGTCGAGGCCAGCAGGCTGTTGCCGATCGGCGTGTTCAGCTCGTGGGCGATGCCGGCCACGAGGGAGCCGAGCGAGGCCATCTTTTCGGCCGCGATCAGGTCGTGCTGGGTGCGCTTCAAGGTGTCGAGCGTATGCGACAGCTCGCTGTTGGCGTGCTCCAGCTCGGCCGAGCGCTCGCGCACCCGGTGTTCCAGCGAAGCGTTGAGTTCCTGCAGCGCATCCTTGGCCTTGCGCTCCTGGGTCAGGTCGAGCAAGGCCCAGATGATGGCTTGCTGCCCATCGAGCAGCAGGGAGGAGGACCAGATCGTCACGCTGCCCTGGCTGCCGTCCGGCAGCTGCACGTCGGCCACCTCGCCGCGCACAGCACCCTGGCGCTGGTGCAATTGCCAGATGCGGTTGCGCTCGACCGGCGAGGCCCAGAACGGCAGCTCGTCCGAACGCTTGCCGACCACGTCGGACAACTCGCGGTGGAAGGTGCGCAGCAGGGCGCGGTTGGCGGTGAGCACGCGCCCATCCTGGCCCGAGACGCTGAGCGGCAGCGGCGTCATATCGAACAGGGTATGGAAGCGCGCCTCCGACTCCGACAGGCGCAGCTCGGACTCTTCCAGGCGCAGGATGCGGTCGCGCAGGGTGGCGCTCATGGTATTCAGCGAGTGGGTGAACACCTGCAGCTCGTCGCCGCCGCGCTCGGGCAGCTGGCGGCCGTACTGGCCCTGGGCCAGCTGCTGCGACTGCTCGGTCAGCGCCTGCAGGCGGCGGCCGATGCCGTGGGTCAGGGCGACGAACAGCAGCAGGCCGACGCCGAAGCCGGTCAGCGCGATGGCGCTGCCCTGCAGCATGACCTCGTCGCGCGCCTTGCCCAGTTCGGCCGTCGACAGGCCGAAGTTGAGCGAGCCGATCTCGTTCTGGTTCAAGAGCAGCGGGGCGCGCACGTGCAGGATATGCTCCTCGAACAGGGTGCGCACGCCTCCCTCGTCGGCCTTGCCCCGGCGCAGCAGCGGCGGCAGTTGCAGCGGCTGTTCGCCGGCCTGGGCCATGGAACGGCCGGAGGCGTCGAGCACTACGATATAGCGCAGCAGGCTGTCGCGCGGCTCGGCCAGCATCTCGTTCCAGTAGCTGCTCAATTCGTTGAGCCGGCCGGTGCTGGCGTAGGGACTCAGGGTCAGGTTCAGTGTGACGGCGTACTCATGGGCGACCCGTTCGGCATTGCGGCTGACCGCGTTCTCCATCAGCCGCAGGCTATTGGCGATCAGCACGCCCACCACCAGCGCCAGGATAAACGCGCTCAGCAGCAGGAATTTGACGCGCAGGGGCAGTCTCATCGGCACTCCTCATCTGGATACCCCGGGATTGTATCCTTTTAGCAAGCCACTCCACCACCGCCCCAATCTACCGCCGAGCCCGTGTCCGATTTTGGGGTCTGGCCCCAAAATCGGACACGGGCTGGGCTGTGGATGCAAAAAGCCCGGCGCGGGGCCGGGCTGGATGCTGCGGGGGCGACTGCGCTTTACGGCAGGGTCAGGATGACTTTGACGCTGTCGTCCACGGCCGATTTGTCGATGTAGCCGATGGCCTTGGGATCGTCGGCCACGGCTTTTTTCACTTCGGCGTTGGATTTGTACTCTTTCGGCGGCGTGCCTTTGCCGGTGAACACCAGCTTGGACCACAGGGCTTTGACCTGGGCCGCGTCCTTGTCCGCCACCTTCTGGTAGAACTCGTTGCGGATGTGGGAGCCGTCGGCCTGGTCGATCGGCGTGAACATGGCCGATTTGCCGAGGAAGAATTGGGACGCTTGTTCCGAGAACATGCGCGTGGCCGGATTCTTCGGGTTGACGATCACCACGATTTCGGCCGAGGCCGGAACGGCGGCTGCGGCCAGCGCGGCCAGGATCAGCGAGGACATCAGTTTTTTCATGGGTAGCACCTTAGAAGACGAAATCGACGGCAGCGCCGACCACGGTCACGCTATCCTTGAAGCTGGTTGGCGTGAAGATCAGGGAACCGCCCTTGGTCTTCGGCTTGACGCGGTCCACCTGCACTTTCAGGGCCATCGATTTGGCGAAGTCCCAGCGCACGCCGACCAGGTTGGAGGACTGCTCCGGCGACAGCAGCAGGCCGCGCACGGTGGCGTTCAGCGGCGGCACGGCGGCCAGCGCGGCCGGCACGTTGACCGAGGAGCCGGCGTCCTTGTACTGGGCGTGGGCGAAGTAAGGCAGCACTTTGCCGATGCGGTAGCCGCCCATCACGTACCAGGCGTTGGTGTCGGGGATGTAGACGGCTTGCTTGGCGCGGCGCTGGGCGTACTCGGACTGCAGCACGATATTGTTCCAGTCCATGGTCAGGCCGAGCGAGGTGAAGGCGATGCGCTTGCGCTCTTTCAGGGTCAGGTCGTCGGCCAGTTGCGTGAAGCCGATGGCGCTCAGGGTGCTGGTCAGGGTGTTGATCGGGACGATGCCGTCGCTCTGGATCTTGCCTTGCACGTGGCCGAAGCGCACGGTGAAGGGGCCGCGTTCGGCGCTGATGGAGAAGCCGGCCGCCGGCGACTGGTGCTTGGCGACGATGCCGCCGCCGGTCGGGATGAACAGCTTGCCGCGGCTCTTGCCGACGAAGGCTTGCACCGTCACATTGGTGTCGCCGAAGCCATGCTGCCAGTTGACGTCGACGCCGTCCACGTTCTCGATCGGCGCCTGGCCGTACATCTCGATCGGCGGACGCATCATGGTGTTGGCGTAGCCCACGTTCTGGTAGTCGGAGATCAGGAAGGCCGGCAGCACCACGCGGCCCAGGCGTACCGAGGTCTCGTCATTGATCTTGTATTTCAGGAAGGCCCAGGTCAGGTCGGTGGTGAACTGCGGGCTGGTGTTCTTGCGGGTCAGTACCTGCACCGTGCCCGACAGCTGGTCGCTGAACTGGTAGCTCGCTTGCAGGCCCAGGTTGGAATCGAGGCCGATGCGCGGCGAGTCGGCCACGCCCACAGCCTGGTTGTAGCGGGCAAATTGGGCATCGTCGGTATTGCTTTTGGCGACGCCGAGGGTGCCGAAGCCGCTGATGCTCAGTTTATCGTCGCCGAGGGTGGCGGCTTGAGCTTGCATCAGGCCAACGGCGGCCAGAACGGATGCTACTAAAAGTTGTTTTTTCATCTCTTGAGATCCAATAGGTTTATTGTTTTGGTGGCTGGGAGGATTACTCCGCCGAACTGGGCCGCGAAGCTTGTGCGGCCGCTGCAAGTGGCTTTTGTGTGCGCTTGACACCTTAAAACAATTTCCATGGAGCACGAAACGGAATTTATGGAATAGTGGCTAGACTCTAGTTTTTTGTCGTATTTGTGGCATTTCTCTTGAATTTTCGACAGCGTTTATGTCTGCCTCATGGATAAGGTATCAAGCTTGCCATTTGTGACACTTCGCCAACAAGCAAGCTTGTAAAGTGACTGAGAGTTTCAGAAGAGCAGCGCCCATCAGGGATTACAATAACGGCTTCTTTTATCTCCTTTTCCGCTAGAGAGAGCTATGGCCGTCAATTCCCCCATCCCCGTCGCTGCCGACCTGAAACCTGTTGCCGGTATTGAAATCGGCTACGCCGAGGCGGGCATCAAGAAACCGAACCGCAAGGATGTGCTGGTCATGAAATTGGCCGAGGGCGCCACCGTGTCCGGCGTGTTCACCCTGAACCGTTTCTGCGCCGCCCCGGTGCAGATTTCCAAGGACAATCTGGCGGCCGTGAAAGCGGGCGGCGCGGCTATCCGCGCCCTGGTGGTGAATACCGGTAACGCCAACGCCGGCACCGGCGAAGAGGGCCTGGCCCGCGCCCAGGCCACCTGCGCCGCGCTGGCGGCCGAGCTGGGCTGCGCGCCGCAGCAGATCCTGCCGTTCTCCACCGGCGTGATCCTGGAGCCGCTGCCGGTCGAGAAGATCAAGGCCGGCCTGCCGGCCGCCGTGGCCAACCTGAAGCCGGACAACTGGTTCAACGCGGCCGAAGCCATCATGACCACGGACACCCAGCCGAAAGCCGGCTCGCGCACGGTGGACATCGCCGGCCACCAGGTCACGCTGACCGGCATCAGCAAGGGCGCCGGCATGATCAAGCCGAATATGGCGACCATGCTGGGCTACCTGGCCTTCGACGCCAAAGTGGCGCAGCCGGTGCTGGACGTGCTGGTGAAAGAAGCGGCCGACCAATCCTTCAACTGCATCACCATCGACGGCGACACCTCGACCAACGATTCCTTCATGCTGATCGCCACCGGCGCCGGCACGCTGGAAGTGAACTCGGTCGACAGCCCTGAATACAAGGCGCTGGCGGCGGCCGTGACCGAGCTGTCGGTGTTCCTGGCCCAGTCCATCATCCGCGACGGCGAAGGCGCGACCAAGTTCATCTCGATCACCGTGGAAGACGGCGCCAGCATGGAAGAGTGCCGCAAGATCGCTTACTCGATCGCCCACTCGCCGCTGGTGAAAACCGCCTTCTTCGCCTCCGACCCGAACCTGGGCCGCATCCTGGCCGCCATCGGCTATGCCGGCGTGGACGACCTGGACGTCAGCAAGATCAATCTGTACCTGGACGATGTGTGGGTGGCCAAGAACGGCGGCCGCAATCCCGACTACAAGGAAGAAGACGGCCAGCGCGTGATGAAGCAGAGCGAAATCACGGTACGCGTCAAGCTGGCGCGCGGCGCGGCGGCATCCACCGTCTACACCTGCGACCTGTCGCACGACTATGTGTCGATCAACGCCGACTATCGTTCCTGAGCGATGACGGCCAGCCTCGAACTGTTCCTGGCGCGCGCCGAAGCGGTGCTGGCGCGCGTGGAGGCCTTGCTGCCGCCCGCGCCGCCGGCGCCGGACTGGCAGGCGGCCCAGGCCTTCCGCTGGCGCAAGCGGCGCGACGGCATGGGCTGGCTGCAGGCCGTGGGCCATCCGGCCCGCATCGCCTTGGACGATCTGCACAATATCGGCACGCAAAAGCAGCAGATCGAGCAGAACACGCGCCAGTTCGTGGCCGGGCTGCCGGCCAATAATGTGCTGCTGACGGGCGCGCGCGGCACCGGCAAGTCCTCGCTGATCAAGGCTTGCCTGAACCAGTTCGCGGACCAGGGTCTGCGCCTGATCGAGGTCGATAAGGCCGATCTGGCCGACCTGCCGGACATCACCGAGCTGGTGGCGGGACGGCCGGAACGCTTCGTGGTCTTTTGCGACGACTTGTCGTTTGAAGAGGGCGAGGGCGGCTACAAGGCGCTGAAGGTGGCGCTGGACGGTTCGGTTTCGGCCCAATCGGAGAATGTGCTGATTTATGCCACCTCGAACCGGCGCCACCTGATGCCGGAGCGTATGTCCGAGAACAATAGCTACCGCTCCGACGAGAACGGCGATCTGCATCCGGGCGAAACGGTGGAGGAGAAGATCTCCTTGTCCGAGCGCTTCGGCTTGTGGCTCTCCTTCTATCCCTTCAAGCAAGACGATTACCTGGACATCGTGGCCCATTGGCTGGCCTCCTTCGGTTGCACGGCCGAACAGGTGGCAGCGGCGCGCGCCGATGCCCTGCGTTGGGCCTTGCAGCGCGGCTCCCGTTCGGGACGCGTGGCCTGGCAGTTCGCCCGCGATTATGCGGGCAAGTTATCCATGAGTAGAGAATGACAGAAACACAGAAACGCCCGGTCGACGTTGCCGTCGGCATCCTGATGCAAGCCAATGGCGACGTGCTGCTGGGCCAGCGCCCGGAAGGTAAGCCGTATGCGGGTTATTGGGAATTCCCCGGCGGGAAAGTCGATCCCGGCGAAACCATTTTCCAGGCCTTGCAGCGCGAATTCGTCGAAGAGCTGGGCATCGAGGTGATCAGCGCCGAAGAGTGGTGCGGTGTCGAGCACGTGTATGAACACGCCCATGTGCGCCTGCACTTCTTCATCAGCCGCGAATGGCGCGGCGAGCCGCAAAGCCTGGAAGGCCAGGCCTTCGCCTGGCAAGGCGCGGTGGGCGTGGAGCCGCTGCTGCCAGCCACGATTCCTTTGCTGGAGTGGCTGGACCGGGTGCGCTACTAAGACGTGGCTTAAGAAGAGCGGGCGGCGTTCATCGCACTGTCCGCGCCAGCCGGGCGCAATGGCGCCTGCCGGCGACGGCTTGGCGGGATGGGCGCGGAAAGGGCCTTACTCGGATTTCAGCTCGTCATCGAGCGGATCGGTGGGGGCGGCGCCGGGGATGGTGTATTTTTCCTCGGCCCAGGCGCCCAGATCGATCTGCTTGCAGCGCTCGGAGCAGAAGGGGCGGTATTTATTCTTTTCGCTCCACTCCACTTTCTTGGAGCAGGTAGGGCAGTCGACAACGGTAGGCATCTTGCTAAATCGTTAAAAATTACAGAGCGTGAGCTCGAAGGGCACGTCTTCTTCCAGCGGCTTCGGTTTCAGGTCGCCGCCCTGGGAAGTGAAGCGCACCCACAGCATATATTTGTTGGCCGAGATTTCTGGAATCGCGCCCAGCGCCTCGTCCACATTCAGGCGCAGCATCTGGTACACCTTCCCCTGCAACATCTGCTGGTAGCTGCCGGTGTTGGCGATCATCTTGACCGGCGCGCCGGAATCGCGCAGCAGGCGCAGCACCAGGGCCAGCGCGTCGAACAGCGGCGCCAGCGGCGTGAACCAGCCGACGATATCGTTGAAGCGCTGCTCGGCCGAGCGTTTCTGCCAGGCGTAATAGGAGGGCAGGTCGAATTCGCAGGCGCCGCCAGGGATGATGGTGCGGCCGCGGATACTCATCAGCCACTCATTGTCGCGCACATTCTGGCCGGTCTTGCCTTGCGCCGCGACCAGGGCGGTGCTCACGGCATCGAGTTCGTTGAGGATGGCGTCCAGCATGTCGGCTTGCACATTCGGGTTGGAGCGGTAGCCCAGCAGGCTTTGGCGCTGGCGCTCCAGTTCCTGCAGCAGATCGGACTTCAGGTCGGCGCGGCCGGCCACTTCCAGCATGTCGAAGATCGTTGCCAGGGCAACGTGGTGCTGCATCGGATGCTCTTGCTGCACAAAGAACTTAAATTTTTCGTACAAATCTTCCAGCCGCAACAACGTGCGTATGCGCTCGTTGAAAGGATATTCGTAGACGATCAAAATAACATCCCTTTATTGGTGGGCTGGTAACAATTCCCGTGATTCTGAACCATGCGAGGCAAAATTACAAACGTTGCGAAGGTATTGTTATCGTTCTTACGGAAAATGCCAGGTATAAATCGTGTAAACGCGCAATTTGTGCTTCCAGTGCAGCAATTTCGCCGCTGTTGTCGACGATGTCGTCCGCCGCCTCCAGCCTTTGCTGGCGGCTGGCCTGGTTCGCCATGATGGCGCGCACCTGCGCTTCGGCCAGGCCGTTGCGGGCCATCACGCGCGCCAGCTGCACCTCCTCCGGGCAGTCGACCACCAGCACGCGGTCCACGCGCTCCTTCCAATTGTCCGATTCCACCAGCAGCGGCACGGCCAGCAACACGTAATCGCCTTCGGCCATGGCGGCGGCGGCCATGGTGGCTTCGCGGATGCGCGGATGCAGGATGGCTTCCAGGCGTTGCTTGGCCTGCGGGTCGCTGAAGACCAGGGCGCGCATGCGCGCGCGGTCCATGGCGCCGCTGGCGTCGGCGAACCCGGGGCCGAATGCGGCCAGCAGGGCCGGCATGGCGGCGCCGTGCGGGCCGGTCAGGCTGTGGGCGATCTGGTCGGTGTCGACGATGCTGGCGCCGCGCGCGGCGAACATATCGGCCACCAGGCTTTTGCCGCTGCCGATGCCGCCGGTCAGGCCGATAGTGAATTTTTTATTAACTGGCTTGTGCTGCATGCTTCGATGTTTTCCTCGATGTGGCCGGCCTTAGCCCGCCAGGCTGCTGGTGAAACGGCTGATCGGTGCGCCGAAGATCAGCGCGATCATGCCGGCCGCCGCCAGATAAGGACCAAAGGGAATCGGGTTGTTGCGGCCGTGCCGCGCAAAGACGATCAGGCAGATGCCGACCACCGCGCCCACCACCGAGGACAGCAGGATGATCGATGGCAGCATGGCCCAGCCCAGCCAGGCGCCCAGCGCCGCCAGCAGCTTGAAGTCACCATACCCCATTCCCTCCTTGCCCGTCGCCAGCTTGAAGAGCCAGAAGATGCTCCATAGCGCCAGATAGCCGGCGGCGGCGCCGATCACGGCATCGCGCAGCGGCACGAAGGTGCCGTTCAGGTTCACCAGCAGGCCGGCCCACAGCAGCGGGTAGGTCAGGTCGTCCGGCAGCAGCTGGGTATCGGCGTCGATGAAGGTCATGGCGATCAGCATCCAGGCGAAGACCAGGGTGGCCAGGCCCATATAGCCGCTGCCGAATTGCCACACCAGGCCCGCCGACAGCAGGGCGGTCAAGGCCTCGATCAGCGGATAGCGCGCCGAGATCGGGTTCTTGCAGCCGCTGCATTTGCCGCGCAGGGCCAGCCAGCTGAACACGGGGACGTTTTCCAGTGCCGTCACCTGGTGGCCGCAGTGCGGGCAGGCCGAACGCGGCACCATCAGGTTGAAGCGGTCGGTATGCGGCAGCTGCTTGCCCGATTCGGCTGCCACATAATTGTCCGACTCGCGCTGCATCATCTTCGGCAGGCGGTAGATCACCACGTTCAGGAAACTGCCTATCATCAGGCCGAAAATGCCGGCGATGATGGCGGCGCCCGGCGTGCCGGGCGGCGAAAACAGCATGAGGTATTCAGGCATCGATACGCTTTCTTTCGTTTTGTATTTTTACACTACTGAGCCGAGCTTGAAGATCGGAAGATACATGGCGACCACCAGGCCGCCGATCAATACGCCGAGGATCACCATGATCATCGGCTCCATCAGGCTGGACAGCGAGGCCACCGCCTCGTCCACTTCCTCCTCGTAGAAGTCGGCCACCTTGCCCAGCATGGCGTCCAGCGCGCCGGACTCCTCGCCGATGGCCACCATCTGCGTGACCATGTTCGGAAAGACGTCGGCATTCTGCATCGCCACCGTCAGGCTGGTGCCGGTGCTGACTTCATTCTGGATGCGGCGCGTCGCTTCCAGGTACACATGGTTGCCCGAAGCCCCGCCCACCGAGTCCAGCGCCTCCACCAGCGGCACGCCGGCGGCGAACATGGTGGCCAGGGTGCGCGTCCAGCGCGCGATGGTCGCCTTGCGCACCACGTCGCCGAAAACGGGGATCTTGAGCAGGAAGCGGTCCATCGCCTGCTGCATTTTGACCGATCGGCGCCAGGACTGGAAGAAGAAATACAGGCCGCCGAACAAGGTGCCGAAAATGACGTACCAGTATTTGACGAAGTATTCGGACACCGTCATCACGAATACGGTGGGTGCGGGCAGGTCGGCGCCGAAGCTGCTGAACACTTCCTTGAAGGCCGGCACCACCCAGATCATGATGACGGCGGTGACGATGAAGGCCACCGCCAGGATCGACACCGGGTACATCAGGGCCGATTTGATCTTGGCCTTCATGGCCAGGGTCTTTTCCTTGTAGATGGCGAGCCGGGTCAGCAAGTCCTCCAGGATCCCGGCCTGTTCGCCGGCGCCCACCAGGTTGCAGAACAGCGGATCGAAGTACAGGGGGAATTTACGGAAGGCCTGATTCAGGCTGGTGCCGGTCTCGATATCGGCGCGCAGATCCATCACCAGCTTGGACACGGAAGGATTGGCGTGGCCCTTGCCCACGATGTCGAACGATTGCAGCAGCGGCACGCCGGCCTTCATCATGGTTGCCAGCTGGCGCGTGAAGAGGGTGATGTCCTTGTCGCTGACCTTCTTGCCGGAGCGGTAGACTTTTTTCTTGACCTTGGTGACGACGATGCCCTGGCGCCGCAGGGTGACGTTGACCACCGCCTCGCCGCCGGCGCGCAGCTCGCCGCGCACGGTCTTGCCGCTCTTGTCCTTGCCCTCCCAGGCGAAGACCGATTCCTTGATCTGGTTGCCCGCATTCCTTGCCATGGTGCCGGTCCCTCCCAGGTGGCCGCGCGCGGCCTGCTTAAACGTGTTATTGCGTGTTATTCGTTGGTGCAGCCCAGCACTTCCTCCAGGCTGGTCAGGCCGGCCTTGACCTTGACCAGTCCCGATTGGCGCAGCGACTTCACGCCGTCGGCCTGTGCCTGGGCGGCGATCTGCATCGCATTGCCATGCGCCAGGATCAGCGACTCGATGGCGGGCGTGATCGGCATGATCTCGTAAATGCCGACCCGGCCCTTGTAGCCGGTGCCGTTGCAGCGTTCGCAGCCCACCGGGCCATACGGCTTCCAGCTGCCATCCAGCTCTTCCTGCTGGTAGCCGGCGCGCAGCAGCAGCTCGTCCGCGATCTCCACCGGCTGCTTGCAGCTGCACAGGCGGCGGCCCAGGCGCTGGGCCGTGATCAGGATCACGGAGGAGGCGATATTGAACGGCGCCACGCCCATATTCATCAGCCGCGTCAGGGTCGAGGGCGCGTCGTTGGTGTGCAGGGTGGAGAACACCATATGCCCGGTCTGTGCCGCCTTGATGGCGATATCGGCCGTCTCCAGGTCGCGGATCTCGCCCACCATGATGATGTCCGGGTCTTGCCGCAGGAAGGATTTCAGCGCCACCGGGAAGGTCAGGCCCGCCTTGTCGTTGACGTTGACCTGGTTGACGCCGGGCAGATTGATCTCGGCCGGGTCTTCCGCCGTCGAGATATTGATGCCCGGTTTGTTCAGGATGTTCAGGCAGGTGTACAGCGACACGGTCTTGCCCGAGCCGGTCGGCCCGGTCACCAGCACCATGCCGTAGGGACGCTGGATGGCATCCAGCAGCAGTTGCCGCTGGTCCGGCTCGTAGCCGAGGGAGTCGATGCCCATCTGCGCCTGCGTGGCGTCCAGGATACGCATCACGGTCTTTTCGCCGAACAGGGTGGGCAGGGTCGAGATGCGCAGGTCGATGGTCTTGGTGGGCGAAACGATCAGGCGCATGCGGCCATCCTGCGGCACGCGCTTTTCCGAGATATCGAGCTTGGCCAGCACCTTGATGCGCGACACCAGCTTGTCCTTGATCGACACCGGCGGCTGCGCATGCTCGATCAGCACGCCGTCGACGCGGAAGCGGATGCGGTAAAACTTTTCAAACGGTTCGAAATGCAGGTCGGAGGCGCCCATGCCCACCGCATCCATCAGCATCTTGTTCAGGAAGCGCACGATGGGCGCGTCCTCGACCTCGTTGGCGGCGGCGTCGGGCGCGGCGGCCGCCGCTTCCTCCTCCTCGGCGAACTGGATCTCGCCTTCCTCGCCGGCCAGCTCGTTCATCGCCTGTTCGCTGTCCTTGCCCAGCTCCGTCAGCAGGCGCAGCAAGGCGTCGTGCGGCACGATCACCGGTTCCACCGACGACTCGGTCTGGAACTTGATCTGGTCCAGGGCCTGGGTATTGGTGGGATCGGAGATGGCGACGGCGATCTTGTTGCCGCGCCGCGCCAGGGCCAGCACGCGCTGGCCGTGCATCAGGCGCGGCTCGATCAGCTTGGGCGGCAGGGCGTCGGGGTTCAGCGCCTGCAAGTCCATCAGCGGATAGCCGAAGGTGGCGGAGCAGAAGGCGGCCAGTTCGCGCGCGTCCATCATGCCGCTGCCCAGCAGCGCATCGATGAACGCCAGTTTATCGTTGAGGGATTTTTTTTGCAGCGCCTCGGCCTGCGGCGCGCTGAGCCGGCCGGCCTGGATCAAAGCCCGTCCCAGGCCCGGCATGGGGGCGCCAGGGACCGCACTGGGTTGGACTGCTGCCATAGAAGCGCGCTATCAGGTCTTGGGAGGAGCTCGGGGCTCGCCCTATCTGTCCGATCATGCCCCCAGGCATTGCATTTGTAAAGTCACGCACTGCTCAGTGCGGGCGCTTGCCATCCGGGCGTCGCAATTTCACTACTTTGATGGCCTGGTTCTGCACCTGCACCACCTCGACGATGCAGCCGCCGGCTTTCAGGCTGATGGGCGCATCGGGTATTTCCTGCAATAACTCCAGCAGCATGCCGTTCACGGTCTTGGGGCCATCCAGGGCAAAGTTTAACCCCAGGCGCTTATTGATGTCACGTAAAGGAGTGCTGCCTTCGAGCAGGCATTCGCCCTTGTCGTCCCAGCCGAAGCTTTCGGCGCGCGCGGCGCCCGGCGTCGATGTGGTGAAATCGCCGATCATTTCCTCGATGATGTCGTCCAGCGTCACCAGGCCTTGCAGCTCGCCGTATTCGTCGACGATGATGGCCAGGCGCTCGCGGTTCTCCTGGAAGTTCTGCAATTGCGCGAACACCGCCGTATCCTGCGGGATGAAATAGGGTGCGCTCAGCAGGGCGCGGAAATCGCCGGCGCTGAGTTCCTCGTGCTGGTGCAGCAGGGCCAGCGCCTTGCGCACGTGCAAGATGCCGGCGATCTGGTTGATTTCGCCGTCGTAGACCGGCAGCTTGTTGTGGTAGCAGGTGGTCAGCTGTTCGACGATTTCTGCGATCGGCGCCGACAGGTTGAGCGCCTCGATCTGGGCGCGCGGCGTCATGATGTCTTCCACCGACACCGCGTCCAGGTCGAACAGATTGAGCAGGATATTCTTATGCTGCTGCGGGATGAAGCTGCTGTTTTCCAGCAGCACCGAGCGCAGCTCGTCGGGCGACAGGCGCGGCTCATGCAGCGGCCCCGACGGTTTGACGCGGAACAGGCCCAGCAAACTGTTCACGAACAGGTGCACGAACCAGATCACGGGCCGCGCCGCCGACAGCAGCGGACGCAGCACGATGGAGGCCGGCAGCACGATCTGGTCGGCATAGCGCGCGCCGATGATCTTTGGCGAAATCTCCGCCAGTACGATCAGCACGAACACGATCAGGGCGGTGGAGGTGAGGATCACCCGCTCCTCCATGCCGAAGTTGGTGATGGCAATCGCTGTCACCAGCGCGATGGCCATCGCATTGATCAGCGTATTGGCGATCAATACCAGCGACAGCAGGCGTTCGGTGCGCTCCAGCAGCCAGAGCGTGGCGATGGCGCGGCGGCTGCCGCGCTTGGCTTCATGGCGCAGCCGAAAACGGTTGGCCGCCATCAGGGCGGTTTCAGCCATGGCAAAGAAGGCCGACAGAAAAATCAGGAAAGCCAGCGCAGAAAGTTGCGCCCAAAGGGGAACGTTGTCCAAGAGAAGGTCAGAGCGCCGCGGCGCCCCGCAAAAAGACCGGCCACACGGCCGCAGAGTTCCAAATTCTACGGGAAGCCCTGACCCCATGCAAGCCTGCCAACTTCCCTGAAAGCAATCCCCTTGGCTTCGTCCAAGGAAGAGGCGGCTATAATGCGCCGCATGATATTGCCGCACGGAGATGCTAAGCGATTGGCCCTGCTCCCGCCGCCCGCGCTGGCCGGGATCGTGCGCTATTTCCATATCGAGCGCGGCAGCGGGGGAGAGGTGCTGGTACCGGCCACGCCCTGTCCCGAGATTACCTTCTTTATCGCCGGCGGTTCGCGGCCGATGCTGGGGGCGCACCCGGGGCCGCTCATGGACCGTCCCATGCTGGGCGGACCGCAGACCGTGCCCGCCTTGGTGCGCTGGGAACCGGGCACCACCTTCATCAGCGCCCTGATCGAACCGGGGCAGTTTGGCCGCCTGTTCGACGCCGATCTGGTGGAGTTGCGCAATTTTCCGGTGCTGGTGGCGGAATATCTGCCGCATCTGCCGACCCGTGAGCTGGAGGATGGCCTGCGCGCCAGCGCTGATCCGGGACAGTGGTTGGCCTTGCTGTCCGGTTGGCTGCTGGGCTTGCTGGCGCAGCGCGCCGGCCGTATCCGCCCGGCATTTGCGCTGCCAGCCGGCATGCTGTTCCAGCCGGCAGAGGAGGTTGCCCGCCGCTGCGGCCTGAGCCTGCGCCAGCTTGAGCGCGGCATGCTCGCTTCCTATGGCCAGAGCCTGCGCGATGAGCGCAAGATGCGGCGTTATGTGCGCGCCCTGTCGATGATGCTGAGCCTGCCGCCCCGGCGTGGCCTATTGACGCGCATCGCCATGGATTGCGGCTACCACGACCAGGCCCATATGATCCGCGACTTCATCCACTTCACGGGCCGCCGCCCCGGCAGCCTGTTGGCGCTGGAGGGCGCCGAGGAGGAGGGCCTGTTGCGCCTGTTCCGCTACGACGATCCGCATCGCCAGGTGGTTGCCGGGCAGGCTTGAAGAGCAGGCAGGCGCATGTCGTTTCCGTACAATATTTGCCGCCAGCTCTAGGCTATCGTGCTCCCGGACTGAAACGGGAGAGTAACGATGATCGAAGAAGCAACCCTGGAACGCGATGGTTATATGCTGACCTCGCTCGATGAGCTGGTCAATATGATCCGCACCAATAGCATGTGGTATCTGAGCTTCGGCCTGGCCTGCTGCGCGGTGGAGATGATGCAGGCGGCTTCGGCGCGCTACGATATGGACCGCTTCGGCTTTTGCCCGCGCCCCTCGCCGCGCCAGGCGGACCTGATGATCGTGGCCGGCACCTTGACCAACAAGATGGCACGCGCCATGCGCAAGGTGTATGACCAGATGCCGGAGCCGCGCTACGTGGTATCGATGGGTTCCTGCGCCAATGGCGGCGGCTACTATCACTACAGCTATTCGGTGGTGCGCGGCTGCGATCGCATCGTGCCGGTCGATATCTATGTGCCCGGCTGCCCGCCCACGGCCGAGGCCCTGCTCTACGGCCTGATGCAGCTGCGTCGCAAGGTCCGCGGCAGCAAGTCCAACCGCCATTACAGCGAGCTTGCGCGATAAGCTTTCATTATTAAAGTATAAATATTTCTGACATTTCCCTGAAAAAATATTAGAATCGCCGTGCAGTTAATTAAATATAAATATTGCTTTTGTTTATATTTAACATTGCGCGGTGAATTTTATTCATATTGTGGCTTTAAACCATTTGCTAATAGGGGAAACGATGTCGTCGCCGATCTATGAAATTGAAAAGCTGTATATTGAACTGCTGAACCGCCCTGCAGAGAGCGCTGGCCTGAATTTTTGGGTGAATGAATACAATAAAAGTGGCGGCAATCTGGCCGGTATCGCCCACGCCATCGAGCAATCGGCGGAATTCCAGGCGCTGTATGGTGGTCATGAGTGGACCACCGGCACCGGTCTGATGGTCCAGGTCTACAACAATCTGTTTGGCCATAATCCGGATATGCAGGCACTGAATACCTGGGCAGTGAAATATATCGGCGCCCTGGTGGATCACACCTCGATCGCCGATTTGAACATCCAGATGGCGGATGCCGCCACCGGTGCCGATCTGGTCTATCTGAACCAGCGCGTGGTGAATGCGCTGAACCAGCAGGGCCTGAATGCGGCCGCGCACGATGCCGCGCCGGTTGAGGCGCACGTCGCCACCGATGTGCTGCTGGTTGGCGTGCATGTCGAGCAGGATGCGGTAGTCTTCTAAGCGGTTCCCGGCAGCGCCTGCGGCACGCGGGCGCTGCTTCTCCTTAACTGCCGCGATACGTCGAGTACGACCATGGCGTGACCACCAGCGGCACATGGTAATTCTGCTCCGGATCGGCAATGCCGAAAGCGACCGTCACCTGCTCGATGAAAGGCGGATTGGGCTGGGGCACGCCGGAGGCTGCGAAGTAGGCGCCGGCCTCGAATACCAGTTCATAGCGTCCCTTGCGCATGGTCGCGCCCTCCAGCAGCGGGGGACAGCGGCCATCGGCATTGGTCACATCGGTTTTTACCAGGGTTTTTTCTTTTCCGCTGATCGCGAACAGGGCGATTTTGACGCCGGCGGCGGGGCGGCCGTGGGCGGTGTCGAGCACGTGCGTCGTCAGTTTGGACATATTATCTCCTTATAAGTCTCGGTAAATTGGCGTATCGCGCAAATCATATACTGGTGACAGGAAGCCAATATATGATCGCTGATATACCCCCACTGCGCCTGAGACCATGGACACTTATCAAAATTATCCCCGCGATCTGATCGGCTACGGCCGTACGCCGCCCCATCCGCAATGGCCGGGCCAGGCCCGCGTCGCGCTGCAATTCGTGTTGAACTACGAGGAGGGCGGCGAGAACAATGTGCTGCACGGCGATGCGGCCTCGGAAACCTTCCTGTCCGAGATCATCGGCGCGGCCGCTTTCCCGGCCCGCCACATGAGCATGGAGTCGATTTATGAATATGGCTCGCGTGCCGGGCTGTGGCGCCTGTTGCGCATGTTCGAAGAGCGCAAGCTGCCGCTGACCATCTTCGGCGTGGCGATGGCGCTCAAACGCCATCCGGAGGCGGTGGCTGCTTTCCAGGAGCTGGGCCACGAAATCGCCTGCCACGGCCTGCGCTGGATTTCGTATCAGAACATGGACGAGGCCAGCGAGCGCGCGCATATGGAAGAAGCGGTCGCCATCATCCGCGAGCTGACCGGCAGCGCGCCGCAGGGCTGGTACACCGGCCGCGATTCGCCCAATACGCGCCGCCTGGTGGTCGAGCACGGCGGTTTCCGCTACGACGCCGATTACTATGGCGATGACTTGCCTTTCTGGCAAAACGTCGAATGCCGCGACGCCAACGGCGTGCCCGCCATCAAGCCGCAATTGATCGTGCCTTATACGCTGGACACCAACGATATGCGCTTTGCCGCCATGCAAGGCTTCAACTCCGGTACGCAATTCTTCGATTACCTGAAGGATGCTTTCGACGTACTCTATAAGGAGGGCGACCCGAATGGCCTGAATCAGCCAAAGATGCTGTCCATCGGCCTGCACTGCCGTCTGGTGGGGCGCCCGGCGCGGGCCGCCGCGCTGGCGCGCTTCCTCGACTATGTGCAGGGCCATGAGGGCGTGTGGATCACGCGCCGCATCGATATCGCCGAGCACTGGCACCGCCACCACCCTGCGCCTGCCATGTGAAAACGCTGATAACGGACATCATCGATTGATTATAATGGTCGGTGTCCCCGGGTGTTAATCTGTAAGCTGGGATAAAGCCGAGGCCAAGATGTCTGATTCAATTCGTTTTTACTACCGCGGGAACGTGCACGAAGTGCGCGACGCCGCCCCGACGCAGACGGTGTTGCAGCACCTGCGCGAGGACTTGCACTGCACCGGCACCAAGGAAGGTTGCGCCGAGGGCGACTGCGGCGCCTGTACCGTCGTGGTCGGCAGCCTGGTCAACGGCCAGCTGGAACTGAAGGCCGTCAATTCCTGCATCCAGCTCACGCCCACGCTGGACGGCAAAGCCCTGTTCACCGTGGAAGACTTGCAGCAGGCCGATGGCGCCCTGCATCCGGTGCAGCAGGCTTTGGTCGAATGCCACGGCTCCCAATGCGGTTTCTGTACCCCCGGCTTCGCCATGTCGCTGTGGGGCATGTATCTGAAGCAGGATGGCCGGCGCGCCGAGCGCAAGCAGATCGACGACTGCCTGTCCGGCAATCTGTGCCGCTGCACCGGCTACCGTCCCATCATCGAGGCGGCCCAGCGCATGAGCGAGTTGCCCAAGGTCGAATTCGACCGTGTTGCCCTGGTCCAGCAGTTGGCAGCGCTGAAGCGCGACAAGCTCGCCGTCTACAGCGCGCGCGGCCAGGCCTTCATGGCGCCGCGCACGCTGGATGAGCTGGTGGCGCTGCGTGCCGCCAATCCATCGGCCGTGCTGCTGGCCGGCTCCACCGACGTCGGCCTGTGGATCACCAAGCAGATGCGCGAACTGGGCGACATCATCTATCTGGGCCACGTCGATGCGCTGAAAAATGTGCGCAGCGTGGACGGCAAGCTGGAAATCGGCGCCGGCGTCTCGCTCAACGATGCTTACGAAGCCCTGTGCCAGCACTATCCGAAAGAGCTGTCGGAAATGTGGCAGCGCTTCGCCTCCCTGCCGATCCGCAATGCGGGCACGCTGGGCGGCAATGTCGCCAACGGCTCGCCGATCGGCGACTCCATGCCGTGGCTGATCGCGCTCGGCACCGAGATCGTGCTGCGTGGCCAGGCCGGCGAGCGCGTGCTGGCGCTGGAAGATTTCTACCTCGACTATATGAAGAAGGATTTGCAGCCGGGCGAATTCGTGCAGGCCGTACGCGTGCCGCTGCCGCGCGCCGGCGTGCAATTCCGCACCTACAAGCTGGCCAAGCGCTTCGACCAGGATATCTCCGCCGTCTGCGCCGCCTTCGCCTTCACGCTCGACGGCGATACCGTGGCCGAGGCCCGCATCGCGTTCGGCGGCATGGCTGCCACGCCCAAGCGCGCCGCGCAGGCCGAAGCCCTGCTCAAGGGCCGCCGCTGGGATGAGTCGGCCGTGCAGGACGCCATGCAGGCCTTGGCGCGCGACTACGCGCCGCTGAGCGATATGCGCGCTTCCAGCGAGTACCGCATGAAGACCGCGCAGAACCTGCTGCGCCGCTACTGGCTTGAAACACGCAGCGATGCGCCATTGGCGGCCGAAGCCGTCAACGCCTTCGCCTGCCGCGCCTGAAAGGAATCAGCATGAACTACCCTGGCGCCCCTGAACTGAAAGCCGCGGCGTGGACCGCCGTGGGCGTGTCGCGCCCGCACGAATCGGCTGAGTTGCATGTGCTCGGCCAAGCCACCTATACCGACGATATCCCGGAAGTGCAGGGCACCTTGCATGCTGCGCTAGGCCTGTCGTCCAAGGCGCATGCCAAGATTTTGGACGCCGACCTGTCCGCCGTGCGCGCCGCACCGGGCGTGGTGGCGGTGTACACGGCGGCCGATATTCCAGGCACGAACGACTGCGGCCCGATCATCCACGACGATCCCATCCTGGCCGATGGCCTGGTGCAGTATGTGGGCCAGCCTGTCTTCATCGTGGTGGCCGATACGCACGACAATGCGCGCCGTGCCGCGCGCCGCGCCAAGATCGATTACCAGGAATTGCCCGCCATCCTGACGCCGCAGGAAGCCAAGGCCGCGCAGTCCTATGTGCTGCCGCCGATGCAGCTGCAGCGCGGCGACGCCCAGGCCGCGTTCGAGCGCGCACCGCATGTGGTCAAGGGCAAGCTGTATGTGGGCGGCCAGGAGCAGTTTTACCTGGAAGGCCAGATCGCCTACGCCATTCCGAAAGAGAATAAGGGCATGCTGGTGCAGTGCTCGACCCAGCATCCGAGCGAGATGCAGCATGTGGTGGCGCATGCCCTGGGCTTGCATTCGCACCATGTGCAGGTCGAATGCCGCCGCATGGGCGGTGGCTTCGGCGGCAAGGAATCGCAGTCGGCCTTGTGGGCCGCGGCGGCAGCCATCTCCGCTTCGAAGACCAAGCGTCCGGTCAAGCTGCGCGCCGACCGCGACGACGATATGATGGTGACGGGCAAGCGCCACTGCTTCTACTACGAGTATGAAGTGGGCTACGACGACAGCGGCAAGATCGTCGCCGCCAAGGTCGATATGACTTCGCGCGCCGGCTTCTCGGCCGACCTGTCCGGTCCCGTCGCCACGCGCGCCGTCTGCCACTTCGACAATGCCTACTACCTGGCGGACGTGGATATCCGCGCCGCCTGCGGCAAGACCAATACCCAGTCCAACACGGCTTTCCGTGGCTTCGGCGGCCCGCAGGGCGCCATCGCCATCGAATATGTGATCGATGAAATCGCCCGCAATCTGGGCCGCGATGCCTACGATATCCGCCGCCTGAATTTCTACGGCAAGACGGAAAACAACGTCACGCCTTACGGCCAGGAGATCGTCGACAACATCATCGATGAGCTGTGCGCCGAGCTGGAAGAAAGCAGCGGGTACCGTGCGCGCCGCGCCGCCATCAATGCATTCAACAGCGGCAGCACGGTGCTGAAAAAAGGCCTGGCTTTCACCCCCGTCAAATTCGGCATCGCCTTCAATGTGACCCACCTGAATCAGGCCGGTGCGCTGGTGCATGTGTATGTGGACGGCTCGGTGATCGTCAACCACGGCGGCACCGAGATGGGGCAGGGCATCAACACCAAGGTGATGCAGGTGGTGGCGCACGAGCTGGGCCTCGACCTGGAGCATGTGCGCGCCAGCGCCACCGATACCAGCAAGGTGGCCAATACCTCGGCCACCGCCGCTTCCACCGGCGCCGACTTGAACGGCAAGGCGGCACAGGATGCGGCGCGCCAGATCCGCGAACGCCTGGCCGAATTTGCGGCGAAGCAGTATGGCGGCGGGGCCGGCGACGTACGCTTCTTCGGCAACCAGGTGCATGCCAATGGCCAGAGCGTGGGCTTCTCCGAGCTGGTGCAGAAGGCTTACCTGGCCCGCGTTCAGCTGTGGTCGGACGGCTTCTATGCCACGCCGCACCTGCACTGGAATCCGAAGACCATGAACGGCCACCCGTTCTCCTACTATGCTTACGGTGCTGCCGTGGCCGAAGTGGTGGTCGATACCCTGACCGGCGAATGGAAGCTGCTGCGCGCCGATGCGCTGTACGACGCGGGCCAGTCGCTGAATCCGGCCATCGATATCGGCCAGGTGGAGGGCGCTTTCATCCAGGGCATGGGCTGGCTCACCACTGAGGAATTATGGTGGAGCCCGGCGGGCAAGCTGATGACGCATGCGCCTTCGACGTACAAGATCCCCGGCATCTCCGATTGCCCGGAAGACTTCCGCGTGCGCCTGTTCGAGAACCGCAATGTGGAGGACAGCATCCACCGTTCCAAAGCCGTGGGCGAGCCGCCGCTGCTGCTGCCGTTCTCGGTCTTCTTCGCCATCCGCGACGCGGTGTCCAGCGTCGGCGGTCACAAGGTCAATCCGCCGCTGAACGCGCCCGCCACCAGCGAAGAAATCCTGCGCGCCATCGCGGCGGTCGAAGCGGCAAGCTAAAGAGCGCAAACATGAACGATTGCCTGACGGCAGCCACGGTCCCGGCGGTGCTGGTGACGGTGGCGAAGGTGGAGGGCTCTGCCCCGCGCGAATCCGGCACGAAGATGCTGGTGACGGCGGCGACGCAGTTCGACACCATCGGCGGCGGCCATCTGGAATTGCGCGCGGTGGATATGGCGCGCGCCATGCTCGTCGCGTCCGCGCAGCCTGCCGTACAATACGAGCGCTTTCCGCTCGGCCCCAGTCTGGGACAGTGCTGCGGCGGCGTGGTCTGGCTCAGTTTCGAGCCGGTGCAGGGTGCGCTGGCGGTGGTGCTGGATGCGCTGCGCCAGCGCCGCAACGAAGACAGCTGGCGCTTGAGCGCCATCGATGGTGCGCCAGCCAGCGCCCTGTTCGATGCCCGCGGCCAGCTGCTGGCCGGCGAGGCCGCCCCGAGCTTAGCGGCCTTAGTCAGCGATCACGGCGGCGGCACAGCAGCAGTTGCCCGCGTCGTCGCCGATGACGGTGGCCGCCGCTGGCTGATCGATCCCGTGCTGGCGCCGCGCGCCCACCTCGTGCTGTTCGGCGCCGGCCATGTAGGCGCGGCCATTGTGCGCGCCCTGGGCGAGCTGCCTTGCCGCGTGACCTGGGTCGATGAAAGAGAAGAGATGTTCCCCGCCGATCTGCCGCCGAATGTGACGGTGGAAGCGACGGACGCGCCGGAAGCGCTGGTGGCAGCAGCGCCGCCCGGCAGCAGTTACCTGGTAATGACGCACAGCCATCCGCTCGACCAGCGCCTGACCGAGGCGATCCTGGCGCGCGGACAGGTGGGCTGGTTCGGCCTGATCGGCTCGAAAACCAAGCGCATGCAGTTCGAGCACCGTCTGCAGGCGCGCGGCTTTGCGCAAGAACGCATCGCCGCCATGGTATGCCCTGTGGGCCTGCCGGGTATCACCAACAAGGCGCCGGCCGTGATCGCGGCATCGGTTTGCGCCCAACTACTGACAGTTTGGGAAGCACAAGCGGCTTCCCCCTCTCCCGGAAAGAACTAAATGCAGACTGCAACGCAAAACGTGCAAGCTTACCGAGCCAGCTTGCTGTACTTTCACGCCGATCCGGCCCTGGCCGAAAACGCCCATGCCTGGCATGAGGACGGCCTGCTGCTGGTCGCCGACGGCAAAATCCTGACGGCCGGCGACTACGCCACGCTGCAGGGCGAAGTGCCGTCCGGCGTGCAGGTGCGGGACTATCGCGGCAAGATCATCATGCCCGGCTTCATCGACGCCCACGTCCACTATCCGCAGACGGACATGATCGCCTCGCCGGCGCCGGGCCTGCTGCCCTGGCTGGAGACCTACACCTTCCCGACCGAGCGCCAGTTCGCCGATCCGGCCCACGCGGCGCAAGTGGCCGACTTCTTCCTTGACGAGCTGCTGCGCTGCGGCACCACCACGGCCATGGTGTATTGCAGCGTGCATCCGCAATCGGTGGACGCCTTCTTCACCGCCAGCGAAGGGCGCGGCCTGCGCATGATCGCCGGCAAGGTGATGATGGACCGGAATTGCCCCGACTTCCTGCGCGACACGGCCGAAAGCGGCGCGCGTGAAACGGAGGAACTGATCCAGCGCTGGCACAAGCACGCACGCTCGCTGTATGCCATCACGCCGCGCTTCGCCCCTACTTCGACCGAGGCGCAGATGCAGCTGGCCGGCGAGCTGGCGCGCAAGTACGCCGACACTTATCTGCAAACCCACGTTTCGGAAAACCAGGACGAGTGCAGCTGGGTCAAGAGCCTGTATCCGCAGGCGCGCAGCTACCTTGATGTATACGACCGCTACGGCATGCTGCGTCCGCGCGCCGTCTACGGCCACTGCATCTGGCTCGATGACGGCGACCGCGCGCGCATGGCCGACACCAAAGCCGCCGCCGCCGTCTGCCCGACCTCCAACCTCTTCCTGGGCAGCGGCCTGTTCGACTTCGAGTGCGCCGACCAGGCCGGCATGCTGATGTCGCTGGCCACCGACGTGGGCGCCGGTACTTCTTTCTCAATGTTGCAAACGATGAACGAAGCCTATAAAGTAGCGCGCTTGAAGGGCAGTTATCTGCCTGCCATGCGCATGTTCTACCTGGCGACTTTGGGCGCTGCGCGCAGCCTGCAGCTGGAAGGTACGATCGGCAGCCTGGCCGCCGGCAACGAGGCCGATTTCATCGTGCTCGATCCGGGCGCCACGCCGCTGCTGGAGCGCCGCCGCGCGACCTGCAACAGCCTGGAAGAACAATTGTTCGCGCTGGCCCTGCTGGGCGACGACCGCGCCATTGCGGCCACCTACGCCGCGGGCCGGCTGGTGCACGAGCGCAAGCAGGGCTGACCTTCCGATCAACCCGAAGAGAGCACCCATGCAGAAAACCGTCCCGAACCTGATGGCCGCGCTGGCCCTGGCATCCGCCTGTGCCGCGCCCGCCGTCCACGCCGCCAGCAACGAAGACATCACCAAGCGCCACTTCGCCGCGCTGGTGGCGGGCAGCCAGCCCAAGCTGGCCGAGCTGACCCTGTTCTTCACCATGATGCCCAAGGGCGGCGATCTGCATCACCACTATTCGGGCGCCATCTACGCCGAACAGTATCTGGAGTGGGTCGACAAGCAAGGTTTCTGCGTCAACAAAACCAGCTATCAGATCGAAACCAAGAAAGAGGTGGTCGAGGCGGAGCGCGCCAAACCGGCTGCCCAGCGTACTTGCGTCAACTCCTCGGAGCTGATCGCCGATAACGCCACTTACCGTGAGTTGCTGCAGCGCTGGTCGACCAAGGACTTCTACAACCACGGTGCGGTGCAGCCGCCGCCGGACCGCGCCTTCTTCGACACCTTCGGCTACTTCGGCCCGGTCGCTTCGACGAATACGAACGAGGGTTTGAAAACCCTGAAACAGCGCGCAATTGCCGAGAACCTGAGCTATATCGAAACTATCTTCGAGCTGGCGCCCATGACCATGAACGCCCAGTTCGATCAGGCCGTGCAGGGCGCGGACGCGGCCAAGCTGCAGGCGCAGATGGAAGCCTGGCTGCCGCAGCTGGAAAAGGATGCCGGCTTCAAACAAGCCATCCAGGCTTACATCGCCAATGTGCAAAGCAGCAGCGCCGGTGTCGATGACGAGCACTTCACCATGCGCTACCAGCCCTATGTGCTGCGCTTCCTTTCGCCTTCGCTGGTGTTCTCGCAAATGGTCGGCGCTTTCGAAGCGGCCACGCTGGAAAAGAAAATCGTCGGCGTGAACATCGTCGGCGCGGAGAACTTCAATGTCTCCATGCGCGACTACAGCATGCATATGCAGATGTTCAAGTTCCTGAAGACGAAATATCCGAAGGTCAAGGTTGCCCAGCATGCAGGCGAGCTGGCCATGGGCATGGTGCCGCCGGAAGGCTTGAAGTTCCACATTGCCGAAGCGGTGCATGTGGCGGGCGCCAACCGCATCGGCCACGGCATGGACATCGCGCATGAAAATAATGCATTGTCGGTGATGCGGACCATGCGCGAGCGCGGCATTCCGGTCGAGGTGAATTTGACCAGCAACGAGTTCATCCTCGGCATCAAGGGTGAAGCCCACCCGATCAATCTCTACCGTAAGCAGGGCGTTCCCTTCGTGATCTCGACCGATGACGCCGGCGTCACGCGCCACACGCTGTCGAACGAGTACGTGCTGTTCGCCAGCCGCTATCAGACCGACTATGCGGAAGTCAAGAAACTCTCGTACGACAGTCTGCGTTATGCCTTCCTCGACGAGGGCGAGAAGCAGCGCCTGCTCAAGCAGCTTGATGCGCGTTTCGCCAAATTCGAAGCAGATATCGCCGCATCCCAGCGCAAAGCGGGCAAGTAATTTCCTTCCACCCGGCAGCGTCCTGTTGCCGGGTTCCCCTTCTTCATTTCCTGTTGGATATTTGTGTGGCAAAGCTGCTACACAAGCGCAAACGCGCTTATGCGTTTTTGGGTGCCTCTTATGAAATTTTTTCAGCTTGGGGCCGCTCGCTTATAATGCCGCCTTAAAGCCGCCTAGGCACCACTCACACACGATCAAAAGTCGAGCTATTTATTCGTTTTGCATATGAATATGCAAGCTAAATTGAATTTGTCATCGTTTGGGGCTTGCTGCATATTGCCGGATTATCACGTCATTTTGCCGCAATTCCGGCTTAACTATGTCATAAAGTTGTCATAAACCTGTCATCTTCATGAAACCTAGTCCGGATAGACTCACGGGTTGGCTAACCAGTTGCAACACAGTAAAGAGGGGATGCGAGCTGTTTCCAAAAGAACAGTGAACATACCGAATAATTAGTCTTTTAGGGGTAATACAATGATGAATCATAAACGGCTCCGGCTGACGCAGATTGCGCTAAGCCTGTCTATCGCTCTCGCGGCAGCGCCGTCCTTTGCTCAGAACACCACGTCCGCCATCGGCGGCCGCATCTCCGCTAGCGACGGTAAGCCAGCCGGCGGCGCGACTGTGACCATTCTGCACGTCGAGTCCGGCTCGGTCAGCAATGTCACGACCGACGCTGAAGGCCGTTACGTTGCCCGCGGCCTGCGCGCCGGCGGTCCGTACACGATCACCATCACCAAGAACGGCGTCAGCGAAAAACGTGAAAACGTCTTCGTTGAAGTGGCTGAGACCGCCAGCGTGGACGCGCAACTGGGCGCCTCCATGCAGACCGTGACCGTGGCCGGCGTGGCCGGTGGCCGCAACGAGAAATTCTCGAAGACCACCATGGGCTCCGGCACCAGCATCAGCGCTGCCGAACTGGCGATCCAGGGTTCGATCTCGCGCAACCTGCAAGACTACGCCCGTACCGACCCGCGCGTATCCCAGACCGACAAAGACCGCGGCGAAATGTCCGTGGCCGGCCAGAACTCGCGCTATAACTCGATGACCATCGACGGCGTGTCCGTGAGCGACACCTTCGGCCTGGAGTCGAACGGTTCCCCGACCGCCAAGCAGCCGATCTCGATCGAAGCGATCCAGTCGGTGCAGGTCAACGTGGCCAACTACGACGTGACCCAGAAGGGCTACACCGGCGGCAATATCAACGCCGTGACCAAGTCGGGCACCAACACCGTCAAGGGCAGCGTTTACTACGTCTTCCGTAACGACTCGCTGGCCGGCGACCGCTACAACTCGACCAACGACAGCTACTATGCGCCGTCCGCGTTCAAGGAAACCACCAAGGGCTTCACCCTGGGTGCCCCGATCATCAAGGACAAGCTGTTCATCTTCGCCAACTACGAGAAGCTGGAATCGGCTCCTAGTCGCAACGCGCCGTCCTTCGGCCCGATCGGCAGCGACCTGACCAACGTCGCCATTTCGCAATCGGCCATCGCCGCCGCGCAGAACGTCGCCAAGAGCAAGTACAACCTGGACATCGGCGGCATTCCTAGCCCGGCCCCGCTGGTCGTGGAAGACAAGCTGGTGAAACTGGACTGGAACATCAACGATGACCACCGCGCCATGCTGCGCTACTCGAAGACCGACCAGACCGAGCCGTTCTCGCCTGGCTTCAGCGGCACCGGCCTGTCCCTGGATTCCTACTGGTACGACCAGAAGAAAAGCGTGAAAACCCTGGTGGGCCAGTGGTTCGCCGACTGGACCCCGACCTTCAGCACCGAGCTGAAGATCTCCAACCGCGACTTCGACAGCGCCCCGTCCCTGCACGCGCAGATGCCATCGATGGGCCTGCAGTTCAGCGGCGCCCTGCCAGCTGGCGCGCCTTCCAGCCTGTCCACCGGCAACCGCTTCCTGAACTTCGGTACCGAGCAAAGCCGCATGGCCAACGTGCTGGGCACCAAGACCATGGACGCCTACTTCGGCGCCAACTGGTCGCATAACGACCACGAAGTCAAATTCGGTGCCGACCTGACCCGCAACAAGATTTACAACCTGTTCCTGCAGAACATCTACGGTAACTACACCTTCCGTTGCGAAAACACCGTCGGCAGCGCCTTCACCTACAGCTTCGGCAATATCGCCGACTGCTCCAAGGCGACGGCCGCCCAGGTGGAAGCCGCCGTGCTGGAGAACTTCTCCCGCGGCCGCTTCTCCAGCTACCAGACCCAGCTCGTCAACGCCGGCCTGACCCGCGAAGACACCGCCGCCAAGTTCACCATGAAGAACACCGGCGTCTTCGTACAGGATACCTGGACCGTCAGCCCCCGCCTGACCGTGACCTACGGCGTGCGTCTGGATGAGACCACCGTCAACGACCGTCCACGCGCCAACGCCGTGGTGGCCATGCCTGTGATCGCCGGCAATGCCGCGACCAAAACCCGCCAGACCGGCGGCTTCGGCATGGACAACACCCTGACCCTGGATGGCCAGAAACTGTGGCAGCCACGCGCTGGCTTCAACTACAGCTTCGACACCGAGCGTCGGACCCAGATCCGCGGCGGCGGCGGCCTGTTCCAGGGCGCGGCAGCCAATGTCTGGATGTCCAACCCCTTCGCCAACCCAGGCGTGGTGACCACCATCACCGGCTGCGGCGTGACCGGCCTGAAGAACTGCAACACCTACGATACCGCCGGCAAGTTCAGCACCGACATCAACAACCAGCCGCGCTTCGGCGACAACAACGTGGCCAACGTCGACGTCCTGACCCCGGGTCTGCGTCAGCCTTCCGTCTGGAAAGCCAACCTGGCCTTCGACCACGAGCTGCCATGGTACGGCATCGTGTTCAGCGCGGAATACCTGAACACCAAGAACCGCGATGGTATCTACTACCGCAACCTGAACATCGGCCAAGCCACCCGCACCGGTTCCGACGGTCGCGAACTGTACTGGAACGACCAGGGCTTCAACCCAGCGTGCTGGAACTCCACCGGCGGCCAGCTGTCGAGCGGTGTGTGCGCAGGCATCTCCAGCCGTTCGCTGAGCAACCAGAACTTCAACAACGTGATGGCGGCGACCCGCACCAAGAAAGGCGGCAGCAGCCTGGTGACCCTGTCCCTGAGCCGTCCGCTGATCGCAGGTTTCGGCTGGTCCGCTTCCTACACCTACACCGATGCGAAAGAAGTCTCGCCGCTGACGTCCTCGGTGGCGCTGACCAACTGGCGTTCGCGTTCGATCATGAACCCGAACGAAGAAACCAACGCCAACTCGGGTTACCTGGTGAAGGACCGCGTGAACGCGGTGATTAACTTCCGCCGCGCCTTCTTCGGCACCTATCGCACCACCTTCGGTCTGTTCTATGAAGGCCGTCAAGGCAAGCCATACAGCTGGACCGTCAACAACGACTTGAACGGCGACGGCCAGGGCGGCAACGACCTGATGTACATCCCGTCCAAAAAAGGTTCAGGCGAAGTGGTGTTCTACGGCGATACCGCAACCAACAAGGGCAACGAAGACAAGTTCTGGTCTATCGTCGATGCCAACCGTGGCCTGCGCAATTCGGCCGGCAAAGTGGTGGACCGCAACTCCAGCTACTCGCCATGGACCAACAGCTTCGACCTGCGCGTAAGCCAGGAAATCCCAAGCTTCATCAAAGGCCACAAAGCGACCTTCACGATGGACGTCTTCAACGTCGGCAATCTGCTGAACAAGAAATGGGGCCGCATCAACGAAGTGGGTTATCAGACCGACGGTGCACAAGCGCGTAGCTTCGTGGACTACATGGGTCTGGACAGCCAGGGCCGTTACATCTACCGCGTCCGCGACAAGGTGGAAGATCTGGAAGTTCGCCAGAACAAGGGCGAATCCCAGTGGGCCATCCAGGCTACTCTGAAGTATGAGTTCTAAGCCTCAACAGCTTTAGTTCCCGATGAAACGGCCGGTGGCGACACCGGCCGTTTTTTCGTTTGCCTCGCCTGTAACGTAAAGTTTCGCCCGTATGGCGACCGCACAGCAGCGCGCCATTGGCCTGTACAATAATCGATTGTCTCCGGCATCCATCTCATGAAACCAGCACTTCGCACCCTCGCTCTCGCCACGGCTTTGGCCATGCTGGCCGGCTGCGCCAGCCAGCCTCCCGCGAATAATCTTGTCGAGATCAATCTGGTCGCGCTCAACGATCTGCATGGCCATCTGGAAGCGGGCAAGTTCACCTACAAGGGCGGCCTCTTTGGCAGGCAGACCATGCTCAAGGCGGGCGGCATCGACACCATCGCCGCCGCGCTGCAGGCATGGCGCAAGGAAGACCGCGAGCTGCTGCTGGTGGGCGCCGGCGATATGGTCGGCGCCAGTCCCGCCATCTCATCGATGTGGGCCGACGAGCCGACCATTGGCGCGCTGAACATGCTGGGCCTGAAGGCGACGGCGGTGGGCAACCACGAATTCGACGCCGGCCGCATCGAGCTGCTGCGCCAGCAGAAGGGCGGCTGCAACTCGCCGCGCCCCGACAAGGCCTGTAAATTCTCGGCGACCTACGAGGGCGCCAAGTTCAACTACCTGGCCGCCAATGTGATCGACCTGGTGACCAAGAAACCCATCCTGCCCGCCT
The DNA here is from genome assembly GCF_001191005.1 of Massilia sp. NR 4-1. Taxonomy (NCBI): domain Bacteria; kingdom Pseudomonadati; phylum Pseudomonadota; class Betaproteobacteria; order Burkholderiales; family Oxalobacteraceae; genus Massilia; species Massilia sp. NR 4-1. Next base: position 3,400,979 of record NZ_CP012201.1, on the reverse strand, counting down.
ATGAGATCGTGGAAGCGCATGGCGTGAAAGTGGGCCTGATCGGCGCGGTGCTGAAAGACACGCCGTCCGTGGTGCTGGCCTCCGGCATCGCCGGCCTGGCGTTCGAGGACGAGGCCCAGTCCATCAACCGCGTGCTGCCCGAGCTGAAGGCGCAGGGAGTGGGCGTGTTCGTGGTGCTGATGCACGAGGGCGGCCGTACCGAATCGGCCTTCGACAAGCAGGATTGCAGCGACCTGAAAGGCGAAATCGTGGACGTGGTCAAGCGCCTCGATCCCGCCATCCGCCTGGTGGTCAGCGGCCACTCGCACAAGGGCTATCTGTGCCGGGTTGACGGCAAGCTGGTGACGCAGGCCGAGATGGGCGGGCATATGCTCTCGCGCATCAAGCTCACCGTGGACAAGGCCGCCAACACCGTGCGCAGCGTCAGTGCGCGCAATGTGGTGATGCAGCCGAACTGGTATCACCCCGTGCCGGAAGTCGATGCTTACCTGAAGAAGGTCAAGCTGCGCAGCGAACAGGAGCTGGCGCGTCCGGTGGCCCGCCTCGGCGCCGCCACCATCAGCCGCGAGCGCCATGGCGGCGACGAATCCGCGCTGGGCAATCTGGTGGCCGACGCCACCCTGCTGTCCGGCCGCCCCTTCGGCGCGCAGATCGCCTTCATGAATAACGGCGGCGTGCGCGCCAACCTGGAAAGCAATGCCGGCGGCTTTGCCACCGTCGGCCACGCCCAGGCCGTGCTGCCCTTCGGGAACACGCTGACCGTGATGAATATGACCGGCGCCCAGATCAAGACCCTGCTGGAGCAGCAATGGGTGGACGATAAGGTCGCTTCGCGCGGCCTGCTGCAGCTGTCCGAGGGCTTTACCTATCAATGGGACCCGCAGCAGCCGGAAGGCAGCCGCGTGGTGCCCGGCAGCGTCATGCTGCATGGTGTGCCGCTGGAAGACGGCGCCAGCTACCGCGTCGCCGCCAACGCCTTCATCGCCGCCGGCGGCGACGCCTTCCCCGAATTCGCCAAAGGCACGAACCGCGTCATCACCGCCGTGCGCGACATCGATTCGCTGACCGCCTATCTGATCAAGTGCGAACAGGACCGCAAGCCGGCCGGTTCCGTCACCGCCCAAGAACCGCGCATTCAGCGCCTCAAGTAATCAACAGGAGTAAACATGCGCCGTATCCTCGTTTCCGCCTTGCTCGCCACCGCCTTCGGCAGTGCGCAGGCCGACTTCGCCATTCCCGGTTTTGAGCTGGTGCAGACCGCACCCGTCGAAACCACGCTGAAAAACGCCGACCTGCGCGACCCGATCACGGTCTGGTCCGAGCTGTTCGACAACGCCAAGACCGAAATCGTGATCGGCCAGTTTTACGCCGCCAGCGTACCGGGCGCGCCCTTCAACAAAGTGATCGAACGCCTGGCCGCCGCCGGCCAGCGCGGCGTCAAGATCCGCTTTCTGATCGACCAGAAGGGCGTCGGCCTGTCCGAGCCGGACACGCTGACCCAGCTGAAAGCGATTCCCAACCTGGAACTGCGCGTGCTCGACTTCAGCAAGCTGACCGGCAACGGCATCATCCACGCCAAATACCTGGTGGTGGACCGCAAGACGGCCTTCGTCGGCAGCCAGAACTTCGACTGGCGCGCCTTCACCCATATCCACGAAACCGGCTTGCGCATCACCGACGAGAAAATCGTCGGCCAGATCCACGCCATCTTCGAACAGGACTGGAACGCCCAGGCGGCGCTGGCGCAAGGCCGCGCGGTGGCGCCGCTGCAGGCGAAAAGCCTGGCAGCGCCCAAGCTGGAGCAGGGCAGCTTCCTGCTGGCCAGCCCGGCCGCCTTCAATCCCGCCGGCGTGGCCGATTCCGAAGCCGCGCTGCCGGCCCTGCTGGCCGAAGCGCAAAGCGAGGTGCGCGTGCAGCTGCTGGACTATGCGCCGCTCAGCTATGGCCCGAAAGGCACGCGTCCCTATTACGCCGTGGTCGACAACGCGGTGCGCGCGGCCGCCAACCGCGGCGTGAAGATCAAGCTGATGGTGTCGCACTGGAATACCGAAGCGCCGGCGCTGGCCTATCTGAAAAGCCTGGCCATGCTGCCGAATGTGGAAATCCGCATCGTCACCATTCCCAAGGCATCGACCGGCTTCATTCCCTTTGCCCGCGTCATCCACAGCAAGACCATGAGCATCGACGGCAAGCTGGCCTGGGTCGGCACCAGCAACTGGGCCGGCGGCTATTTCGACCTGTCGCGCAATCTGGAGGTGGTGATGCGCAACGAGCAGATGGCCCAGCGCGTGGCCGCCGTGCATGAACAGATCTGGAATTCGTCCTACGCCCAGCCGCTGGACGTGAACAAGAACTATCCGAAACCGGTCAAGGGACGCGAAGAATGAAGAAGCTCGTTTGCATCCTGGCGCTGGGCGCCGCCTTTGCCGCCAACAACGCCCTGGCCTGGGGCAATGACGGCCACCGCATCGTGGGCGCCATCGCCGACCGCCTGATCCAGGGCTCGAATGCCGAGAAACAGGTGGCGGCCCTGCTGCAGCAAGGCGAAAGCCTGGCCGGCGTCGCCAGCTGGGCCGATTGCGTGAAAGGCACGTACTGCGGCCCGCAAACGCCGGAAATGGTGGCGTACACCACGGCCAATCCCAAGCACAGCGAATACCACTACACCGACGTGCCGTTCCAGCTGCCGGCATACCACGATCACGGCGTCGGCACGGCGGAGGAGGATGTGGTGCAGACGCTGAAGCAGGCCATCCTGGTCCTGCAGGGCAAGGACACGGCGGCGACGAATCCGCACCGCTTCAGCAAGCGCCAGGCCTTGCTGCTGCTGACCCATCTGGCGGGTGACATCCACCAGCCGCTGCACGTGGGCGCGGCCTTTGTCGGCAAGGACGGCGGCTTCGTGGTGCCGCACAAGCAGTCCGATATCGATTCGCTGGCCGTCTTCGATTCGCGCGGCGGGAATAATCTGCTGCTGGACGACGCCACCTTGCTGGCAAACAGCGAGAAGCTGATTCCGCCGGCGGCGCCGAAAGAGGGCGCTGACGCCAAACCCGCCAACGGCGCGGCGAAAGCGCCGACCAAGCCTCTGCATTCCTACTGGGACACCACGGTGGTGGACTATGCCATGCGCCGCGTCGGCACGCGCACGCCGGAGCAGTTCGCGCACTGGGCCATCGCCAGCAAGCCGGCGGTGGCGGTCAACAGCGGCGATCCCGTCACCTGGCCCTACCAGTGGGCCGACGATGCGCTGGCCGTGTCCAAGCTATCCTATGCCGACGTGAAGGTGGGCGTGTCGAGCAAGCAGACCAGCCGCAGCGGCGAAAGCTATACCGTGTGGTCGCTGGTCGTGCCGGACAACTATCCCGTGCCCTCGTCGGCCATCGCGCGCGAGCAGCTGATCAAGGGCGGCTACCACCTGGCGGCCGTGCTGCAGGCGATCTGGCCCTGAACGGGGCTTCAAGGCCGCGTGCTGCCCGGCGGCAGCCATAGCTCGCTGCGCTGCAAGGGCGTGTCGGGCGAGAGGCTGGGATTGGACAATTCGATCACGCGGCGCTTGTGCAAGGCCAGCTTTTCCAGCAGCGGGCTTTTGTGCTGGCGGAACAAGGCGTTCAGGCTGCCGTCCTGGATCATCATTTCCAGGCCGGCCTTGACGCGCTGGCCCAGCTTATCGCCCGCGGCGTCGCGCCGCACGAAGAAGTAGCGTGGCAGCGGGTAGTGCAGCAGCAGCGTCGGTTCCAGCGCCATCTCGGGCACGCTGGCGTGGCGCTCCTCGTACTCCCGCATCACCTCATCCGCCGAGCGCGAAAAGAAGTCGAAGCGGCGCGCCGACAGCATGGCGAACAAGCCTTCGTAATACGTGCCTTCCACCACCGGAATGCCGGCGGCCGCCAGGATGTCGTTGTCGGCCCAGCCCTTGCCCTGGCCGACGCGGAACTTGCGCAAGTCCTGCAGCGTGCGCACGGCGGCGAAGCGCGGCAAGTCTTCCTTGCGCACCAGCAGCACGCGCATGCCGATCAAGCCTTTATCGACCGGGATGCGGATGGGCTGGAACTGCTTTTCCAGGTCGGGCGAGGTGGCGCGCACGAAGATGTCGATGACGCCCTTGGGCGTGGCCAGTTCCAGTGTGACGCGGCGCGAGGACATGGCTTCGGCCGAAGGCTTCAGCTCGAAAGGGCCGTAGCGCGACACGGTGCGCGCCAGTGCCGTGCGCAATACCGCCCAGTCGTATTCGAAGAAGGTGTCGATCACGGGCAGGCGCCGCGGATAGACCACGCGCAAGGGCGTTGGCGGCTGTGCCGTCAGCGCGGTGGCGGCCGGCAGCACCAGCGTACCCATGCAGGCCAGCATCGCGCGCAGCGCCGCCCTGCGGTCATTCTCTGCCAAACCCATTTCCCACCTCTTTATCGTCCCGGACGGGTGCTTGGGCCTATCTTACGCCAATGTGAGCTTGATTCCCATGGCGCGATAGGGGGCAATCAGGCTCTCCTCTACACCGGCGTTGACCACGATGTCGCTCACTTGCGACAAAGGAGCGATCTGGAAGGGGGCGGCCGTGTCCAGTTTTTCCTGCGAGGCCAGCACCACCGTGCGCAGCGAGGCGGCGCTGATGGCGCGCTTGACGCAGCCTTCCTCGTAGTCGCCGGTGGTGATGCCGGCTTCCGGATGCAGGCTGCACACGCCCATGAAGAAGATGTCGGCGCGGATCTGGCTGATGGCCTCCATGGTGGCGGCGCCCACCGCCACGATGGAATGCTTGAACAGGCGGCCGCCGATCATCAGCACGTCGATGCTGGGGTGTTCGGCCAGCTCCACCGCGATGGAGGGGCTGTGCGTGACCACCATGGCGCGCAGGTCGCGCGGCAGGTGGCGCGCCAGCTGCACGGCCGTGGTGCCGCCGTCGATGAAGACCACCTGGCCGGGACGCACCATGGCGGCCGCCGCGCGGCCGATGGCGGGTTTGGCGTCGGCCGAAATCTGCTGGCGCTGGGCGAAATTGCCCATGGCCGGCGAGGCGGGCAGGGCGCCGCCGTGCACGCGCTCCAGCAAGCCTTCCTTGGCCAGCTCGCGCAGGTCGCGCCGTATCGTGTCCTCGGACAGGTTCAAGCGTTCGCTCAAGGTCTTGGCGACGATCTGGCCGTCCTGTTTCAGGATTTGCAGCAGCAGTTCTTTGCGTTGGCGGGTCAGCATGTTTGCACGATTTTTCTTGATATTGCACGATAGTGCATGATATTTGAAAAATGAGCAAACACCCGCTGCATTTGTTCCGTTAGCGGCGGCACCGCGCAGCCTTAGCTGACCGTCCGCAGGCAGTAGCCGACGCCGCGCACCGTTTCGATCTCCACCGCATGGCCGTTCCCGGCATGCAGCTTTTGCCGGATCTTGCTGATGTGGACATCGACGCTGCGGTCGTAGGACTCGCGCCGCCGCCCCAGCGCATGCCGGGTCAGTTCGTCCTTGCTCAGCACCGTTCCCCCGGCCTGCAGCAGCAGCTGCAGCACATTGAATTCGGCTGCCGTCAGGGGCAGGGCGGCTTCGTTCTGGTAAGCCTTGCGGAATTGCGGATACAGCACCAGGCCCCCCATCGCCAGCGCGGACGCCAGGCCGCCGGCGCGCGCCTGCCGCCGCAGCACGGCGCGCAGGCGCGCCGCCAGCTCGCGCGGATCGCAGGGCTTGTCGAGATAGTCGTCGGCGCCCAGTTCCAGGCCGGCGATGCGCTCGGCGCGGCTGCCCTCGGCCGTCAGCATGATCACCGGCACGTCGCGGTAGCGCCGGATCTGGCGCAGCACCGCAATCCCGTCCACCGAGGGCAGGGTGGCACCGAGGATGATGGCGTCGTACTCGCGGGCCAGGGCGGCGCCGATGCCGTCCGCGCCGTCCGCCTCCGTCGCCACCTGAAAGCCCTGTCCGCGCAGGTAGATGGACAGCATCTGGCTGAATTCCACGTCCTCGTCGACCAGCAGCAGCGAGGCTGGGCGCTGCGGCGCCGGACCATGGTGGCCCGGGCGGCGCGCCCGCGCGGCGCCGCCGAGGTCTTTATCTTTACAAAACATTTTCACTTCCTTGACGAATTGTGAGCAGACTCGCGGAGTGCCTGCCCCTATCATCCTTAATGATAATGATTCTTATTTAATGTAGCTAGGGGATTTATGAAACAGATGCATGCGACACCCGCCTTACCCGCCGCTTTAAGCCTTTCCCTCCTGACTTTACTCATTGGCAACGCCTATGCGGCTCCCGCGCCCGAGGCCAGCGATGCCGCCATGCCGACCGTGGTGGTGACCGCCAGCGCGGTGGCGCTGAACGTACAGGACGCTCCCGCCAGCATCAGCGTCATCACGCGCGAAGAGATCGAACGCCAGCCGGTCTATGACCTGGGCACGCTGCTGCGCCGCATTCCCGGCGTGAGCGGCGGCCTGGCGCCGAACGGCGAGCAGTCCAAGGTCAAGCTGCGCGGCCTGCCGGAGAACTACACGCTGATCCTGATCGACGGCAAGCGCCAGGGTAATTCGGCCGACACCAATTACCGTCCCGACCTGGGCCGCCAGGATTTGAACTGGCTGTCGCCGGAAATGATCGAACGCATCGAAGTGGTGCGCGGCCCGATGTCTTCGCTGTACGGTTCGGACGCGATGGGCGGTGTGATCAACATCATCACGCGCAAGATTCCGCAGAAATGGAGCGGCTCGGCCTCGGCCAACCTGACCCGCCCCCAGGACTCCGACCGCGGCGACGCCACGCAGATGATGCTGAATGTGGCCGGCCCGCTGGCCCAGGGCGTTGGCCTGCGCCTGGGCGGCAGCGTCACGCGCCAGAAGCCGGATGAAACCACCGGCGGCTTCGTGCCTGCCGGCCGGGAAGCGCCGAATGGCGTGGGCGGCAGCCGCGACGAGAATTTCAACGCCGCGCTGAACTGGACGCTGGCGCCGGGCCACCTGCTCAGTTTCGACGGTTCGTACGGCACCCAGCGCGCCACCCAGTCCGGCACGCAGACGGCGCCCGACCGGCCCCTGATCTCGTCCTGGGGCGCCAGCAAGCTGGTACGCAAGAGCGCGGGTATGGGCTATGAAGGGCGCTGGGGCAAGACCGAGGCCAAGTTCAACCTCTATCACAACCGCTACGACAATAACGACGGCGCCGCCTCCTCGCGCGCCGCCAGCACCATCCTCGACGGGCGCGTCAACCAGCCGCTGAAACTGGCGAACATCGACCATCTGCTGACGCTGGGCGGACAGTGGAAGCGCGATACCCTGTTCAATAACCAGACCATCGGCACCATCCCGATCGACTACCTGGGCCACGCGGTCGTCGGTTCCAGCCTGTCGCGCAATACCAGCGCCCTGTTTGCCGAGGACCAGGTCTTCCTGAGCGACGCCTTCACGCTGACGCTGGGTGCGCGCCTCGACCACGACGCCAAGTTCGGCAACCACACCAGCCCGCGCGCCTACGTCGTCTACCGTCCCGCCAGCGAATGGACCGTCAAGGGCGGCGTATCGCAAGGCTTCCGCGCGCCGACGCTGAAGGAAAGCACGCCCGGCGCGGCCACCCAGTCGCGCGGCGGCGGCTGCGGCAGCCTGGCGCCGCTGGGATGGACTTCACGCAGCGGCGGCTGCTATATGGCCGGCAATGCCGACCTGAAGCCGGAAACCAGCACCAACGCGGAATTGGGTCTGAACTTCCAGCGCGCCGGCTGGGATCTGGGCATGACCTACTTCCACACCAACTTCAAGGACAAGATCGAATACGATGCGCTGGGCTTCTTCCACGGCTACTGGTGGACCCGCATGAAGAACATCCAGAAGGCCCGCACGCGCGGCATCGAAGCCAGCGCCAATGTGCCGCTGGCCTCCTCCCTGACCTGGCGCAACAACCTGACGTATATGATGGAGTCGAAGAACCTGACGACGGGCGCCACCCTGCTGGCTACGCCCAAGCTGTCGCTGTTCTCGGCCCTGGGCTGGCAGGCCAGCAAGCCGCTGTATCTGGAACTGTCGGCGCAGTACACCGGCAAGCAGCTGCACGGCGGCGAATCCTTCGGCGTCACCTTCGCCAAGGCCTACACCGTCACCGACCTCACGGCCAACTACGCCATTAACCCGGCGCTGACCCTGCGCGCCGGCATCAACAACCTGACCGAAGAAGGTCCGCGCGCCGACGGCAAGACCAACTACTACGTCCCAAGCCGCCGCTTCTTCCTCGGCCTGACCAGCCGCTTCTAAGTGTTGGGGCGCCATCGGGTCAATGCGCCCGATGGCGCACTCGGTTTGCTGATTCTCAAAAAGACATTCCCCGCTCTTCATATAGTGGGGAATGCTCATCCTTTACCTCAATCTGCTGAATGACTTTTGCCATCGCCATCCCGAGGCCGCCGTTCGCATGCAGCACTGGGTGGACACGCTGTATTCCCTGAATTTTTCAGATCTGAATGACCTGCATCGCACCTTTCGCAGTGCAGACTATGTTTCGCCCTATACTGTGTTTAATGTCGGCGGAAACCATTACCGTATTGTTGCCGAACTCATCTACGAGCGGCGCTCGGTCTTGGTACGTGGCGTCTATACGCACGATGAGTATATGAAGTGGACTAAGCAACATCGCAAAGGAAAGGGAAAGCGATGAGTACGGTATTTGAGACTGTGCCCTTGCACTTGGGAGCGGAGCCGGGAATTCCACACCTGAGAAATCAAAATGATTGTGACGCTGCCAAAGTCCTCGTTGAACAACTGCTGACAATGGTGAAGGGTGATGACGGCCATCCCCTCGGTGGCATGCTTGATGTCCTGTTGCAGTCGGTAAACCAGTTTGAGCGCCAGTATTACCGGTTCGCTGAAACAGAGGCGAAAGACAGATTGAGTTTTTTGATGGAGATGGGCCGGCTTTCAGTGGATGACTTGAGCGGAGTCGCTGACATGGCCGAGCTAAAAGCCGTATTGGAAGGCTCCCGTCCTGTCAGTGCGCAACTGGCTATGCGACTTGGCCAATTTTTCCGGGCAAAGCCGGAACTGTTCCTCAAATAAGAAACCCCGCCGTAGCGGGGTTTCTTTTTAGCCAGCGCAGCTTAGCGCGACTTCACGAACGGCGTGCCGAGCGCTTTCGGGGCGACCGACTTGGCCATCAGGCCGGCCAGCACGATCACCGTGACCACGTATGGCACCATCTGGATCAGCGAGCCGGGGATGCGGCCGATGCCCGGCAGGTCTACGCCTTCGATCTGGATCTGCACCGCGCCGAAGAAGCCGAACATCAGGCAGCCGAGGAAGGTGTAAACGGGACGCCAGTTGCCGAACACCATGGCGGTCAGCGCCAGATAGCCGGCGCCGGCCGACATATCGCGCAGGAAGAAGCCGCTCTGCACAATGGCCAGATAGGCGCCGGAGAAGGAGCACAGCACGCCCGCCAGCACCATCGCCATATAGCGGGTGCGCGCCACGCTGACGCCGGCCGCGTCGGCCGCGTGCGGGTTCTCGCCGCAGGCGCGCAGGCGCAGGCCGAAGCGGGTGTGGTACAGCAGCCAGTGCACCAGCGGCACCAGCGCAAACGCCACATACACCAGCACCGAATGGCCGCCAATCAGCTTGGTGTAGATCCAGCCCAGCACCGGCACGTCGGCCACGGCCGCGCTGCCCGGCAGCACCACGTCGAACAGGCGCGCTTCGCCCAGGTCCGGCGTGCGGCCGCCCTGCTGGAAGAAGTATTGCGCGACGACGAAGGTCAGGCCGCTCATGGCGATGTTCACGGCGATGCCGGCCACCAGCTGGTTGCCCTTCTGCGAAATGCTGACATAGCCTTGCAGCGTGGCCAGCGCCACCGACACGGCGATGCCGGCCAGCATGCCGTACCAAGGGTTCTGCGTGGCGAAGGCGACGGCGGCCGAGACGAAGGCCGAAGCCAGGATCTTGCCTTCCAGGCCGATGTCGATCACGCCCGAGCGTTCCGCGAACAGGCCGGCCATGGCGGCGAAAATCAGCACCGGCGCATTGCGCACGGTGGAGACAACGATACTGCCTAAATGAAGATCTTCGAAAGTCATGGTATTAGCCCTTGCGCGCTTTCAGCAGCTTGATGATGACCGGCGCGTAGAAGTTTTCCATCGCGCCGCAGAACAGAATGATCAGGCCCTGGATAAAGATGAAGGTCTCGGTCGGGATGTTCGGTTTTTCCAGCGAGAGGTCGAAGCCGCCCTGGATCAGGGCGCCGAACAGCACGGCCGACAGGAAGATGCCGACCGGATGCTGGCGGCCCATCAGCGCAATGGCGATGCCGACGAAGCCGGCGCCGCCGACGAAGTTCAGGCTCAGGTAATGGGTCGAACCCATGATGGAGTTGACCGAGCCGAGGCCGGCCAGCGCGCCGGAAAGCAGCATCACGGTGATGATCATGCCGCTGATCTTCACGCCGGCGTAGTGGGCGGCGTGCTTGTTCAGGCCCGTGGCGCGCAGCTTGTAGCCCCAGGACGAACGCCACACCATCACGCCGTAAATGGCCAGGGCAGCAATCGCCAGCAGGAAGCTGACGTTGAGCGGGGTGTCGCCCAGCGCCGGGAACCAGGTGTTCAGGCGCGGCATTTCGGCAGCAGCGGCAAAGGCACGGCTGGCGGTATTCTGCTCGCCCGGCGGAATCATGTATTTGACGATGATGAAGTTCATCAGCGAGGCCGCGATGAAGTTGAACATGATGGTCGTCACCACGATATGGCTGCCGCGTTTGGCCTGCAGATAGCCGGGCAGGAAGGACCACAGCGCGCCGAACAGGGCGGCGCCGATCATGCCCAGCGGGATCAGCACAATGGCCGGCATCGAGCTGTCGAAGGCCAGCATGGCCACCGTCAGACCGAGGCCGCCGAAATACATCTGGCCTTCGGCGCCGATATTGAACAGGCCCGCCTGCATCGCCAGCGACACGGCCAGGCCGGTGAAGACGAAGGTGGAGGCGTAGAACAGCGTGTAGCTCAAGCCTTCCGGATTGATGACGGCGCTGTTGATCAGGATGTGCAGCGATTCCAGCGGGTCTTCGCCCAGCAGGTGGATCACCAGGGCCGCGACCAGCAAGGCCGACAGCAGATTCAGAATGGGCAGGACAAAGCCGGTTGCCCAGCGTGGCAGGTCATTGGTGTTCATGATTTATGCATACCCCCCATCAGCAGGCCGATGCGGGTGGTGTCGAATTCGTCGATTTTCAGTTCGCCGGTGATGCGGCCGCCGCACATCACAAGGATGCGGTCGGCCAGGGCGCGCACTTCTTCCAGCTCCACGGAGACCAGCAGGATGGCCACGCCCGCGTCGCGCAGGGCCAGCAGCTGGCTGTGGATGGATTCGATGGTGCCGATGTCCACGCCGCGCGTGGGCTGGCCCACCAGCATCAGCTTGGGCTTGGCCAGCACTTCGCGCGCGATCACCACTTTCTGCTGGTTGCCGCCCGAGAGCAGGCCGATACGCAGGTCCGGATTGGGCGGACGCACGTCGAATTCCTGGAGCAGGGCGGTACAGCGTTCGGTGATGTGCTTGAAGTCGAGCAGGCCAAAGCCCTTGGTCAGCTTGTCCTGGTAACCAAGCACGGTGTTCTGCATGACGGAGAAGTTCTTCACCACGCCGTCGCGCAGGCGGTCTTCCGGCACGTGGGCGATGCCCAGGTCGCGGAAGGCCAGCGGCAGGCCGTCGACGTCATGGCGGCCGGCGAAGGGCAGGGCCTTGCCTTCGAAGTCGAGCTGGCCGGACGTGGGCAGGCGCATGCCGGCCAGAATTTCCATCAGCTCGCTCTGGCCATTGCCCGACACGCCCGCGATGGCGACGATCTCGCCGGCGCGCAGGGTGAAGCCGATATCGGCCAGCAGCTTGACCTGCTGCTCGTCTTCCAGCTGCAGATTGCGCACTTCCAGCACCGGTGCGCCGGGATTGTAGGGCGCGCGCGGCAGATTGTTTTCGATCGGACGGCCCACCATCATATTCGCCAGCTCTTCCTTGGTGGTGCGGGCCGTTTCCACGGCGCCCACCACCTGGCCGGCGCGCATCACGGTGACGGTGTCGGTGATGTCGAGGATTTCCTGCAGCTTGTGCGTGATCAGGATGATGGTCTTGCCCTGTTCTTTGAACAGGCGCAGGATCTCGAACAGCGACTCGGTCTCCTGTGCGGTCAGCACGGCGGTCGGCTCGTCCAGGATCAGGATGTTGGCGCTGCGGTAGATCTGCTTGAGAATCTCCACGCGCTGCTGGGCGCCCACGGACAGGTCGTGGATGGTGGCCAGCGGATCGACGTCCAGGCGGTAGCGTTCGCAAATCTCGCGCAATTTGGCTTCGGTGGCGGCGCGGTGCGCGGCCAGCTTGAAGCCGCCTTCGGTGCCGAGCATCACGTTATCGAGCACGGTCATGTTCTCGACCAGCATGAAGTGCTGGTGCACCATGCCGATGCCGAGGCGGATCGCCTCCTGGCTGTTGCGGATGTGCTGGACTTTGCCATCGAGCAGGATCTCACCGCCATCGGCGCGGTAATACCCATACAGGATGCTCATCAAAGTCGATTTGCCGGCGCCGTTCTCGCCCACCAGGCCATGGATCGCGCCCTTGGCTATGGAGAAGTTGACGTCCGTATTCGCCTTCACAGCTCCGAAATGCTTGGAGATGTTGCGGAATTCTACTGCTGGCTGCATAGGATTTTCAGGGGTTATTTACTGAAAAACGCGCCAGACGGGAACCCCCGCCGGCGCGTTCTCTCAATGAAGCAGGTAATTAGGCTGGGCAGCTGTTCGTGGCCCGGATGTCGATGACCTTGATCTTGCCATCGATAATATCCTTGCGCGCGCCCATGACCTTCTTCTCGATCTCAGGGGTGATCAGCTTGCGGTTGTGTTCATCCAGCGCCCAATCGACGCCGCCTTCCTTGATGCCCTTGGCGGTCACGCCGGCTTTCCAGGTGCCGTTCTTCATCTGCATGAAGCTGTCGTAGACGGCATTGTCCACGCGCTTGACCATGGAGGTCAGCATGGTGCCTGGGTACAGGTGGTTCTGGTTGGAGTCCACGCCGATGGCCAGCTTGCCTTTTTCCTTGGCCGTCTGCAGCGTGCCCATGCCGGAACCGCCGGCCACGGCGAACACCACGTCCACGCCGCGCTCGAATTGGGAGCGGGCCAGCTCGCCGCCCTTGGCCGGGTCATTCCACGCGGCCGAGGTGGTGCCCACCATGTTCTGGAAGACTTCCACTTTCTTGTCGGTGGCTTTCGCGCCTTGCGCGTAGCCGCAGGCGAAGGTGCGGATCAGGGGAATGTCGATGCCGCCGATGAAGCCCAGCTTCTTCGACTTGGATGCCTGGGCGGCGGCCACGCCGACCAGGTACGAGCCTTCTTCTTCCTTGAAGGTCACCGAGTTCACGTTCGCACCCTGGGCCACGCCGTCGATCAGCACGAAGCGTACTTTCGGGAATTCCTTGGCCACTTTTTGCAGGGCCTGGGTCTGGGCGAAGCCGATCGAGGCGATCAGGTCGAGGTTCTTGCGGGCCAGGCCGCGCAGCACCTGCTCGGCCTGCGTGTCGCTGTTGACCTGCACTTCGATGAAGTTGATGCCGGTATCCTTCTTGAAGCGCGAAGCGCCTTCGAAAGCGGATTGGTTGAACGATTTATCGAACTTGCCGCCGGCGTCGTAAACGATGCCCAGTTTCGGGTCAGCCGCGCTTGCGCTGGCGGCCAGCAGCAGGGCGCTAATCGCCACTGTGAGTTGTTTAATTTTCATTGGTTGGCTCCTGGAGGTTCGATATTGTATATTTTTTGTGGACGAAGCATGAAGTTTTGGTCCGCGATCGGCTGCGAAAACCCTATTAATTAGAGGCTTCGCTCGGCAAAAACGCTGTTGGCGCCGGCAAAACCTGATGCAAATGGCAGCTGGCCGGCCACCCCTCCTTTTTCGTGTTGCAACGCAACGCGCCTTAATTCTTGGTAATGACTCTTTCAGCAAGATGTAGCGTTATTGCAACGGTTTGCGCATATCTTTATGCAAATTTTTCTTGTTGCTTTTTTGTGCAGGCGCCGCAAAACCGATGGCAAATTGCTACTGCCTTAAGGCCGCCGAAAGCTCAGTCCCCAGTGGCCTCCCGGCGTGGTGGGCACTAGCTTTCCGCAAGCCCGATCCTTAACTATGCAATACGCGATATATGTATGACAAATACGTTTTTGCTTGTCTATTTATATCAAAAACAAATATATGACAGGGTGTGTTTAGTGATTTTCCGTCAAAAATAATCGTGCTAGCATCGCCGCTTATTGCCCGATTTCTTTGTGTTTTGCAAAGGTTTAGCTGGAGGCAGGCAGAATTTTTACCTATAAGGAGCTGGTTGATGAAGACGAACACGAAGTACACCCTGATGGCCTTGGCGCTTGCCGCCGCCTTCCCGCTGCACGCGGCGCGCGCCGATGACGCCCAGCCGGCGGCGGAAGAAACGCCGGCGCCGGCCGCCGCCAAGCAGGCCGGCCAGCTGGAAACCGTGATCGTCACCGCCCAGCGCCGCGCCGAGAACATCAAGGATGTGCCGATGTCGATCGCCACCCTGAAGGGCGAAAAGCTCGACGTGCTGACCTCCGGCGGCCAGGATATCCGCTTCCTGTCCGGCCGCTCGCCCAGCGTCAGCGTGGAGTCCGATTATGGCCGCACCTTCCCGCGCTTCTATATCCGTGGCCTGGGCAATACCGACTTCGACCTGAACGCTTCCCAGCCGGTCGGCCTGGTGATGGACGATATCGTGCAGGAAAACCCGATGCTGAAAGGCTTCCCGGTCTTCGACGTGGACCAGGTGGAAGTGCTGCGCGGTCCGCAAGGCACCCTGTTCGGCCGCAACTCCCCGGCCGGCGTGATCAAGTTCGACTCGGCCAAGCCGGTGTTCCGCACCGAGGGCTATGCCAACCTGGGCTTCGGCAAGGATGGCGTGAAGAACCTGGAAGGTGCCTACAACGTGCCGGTCAGCGACACCGTGGCCCTGCGCTTCTCCGGCCAGACCCAGCGCCGCGACGACCGCGTGCACAATCCGCGTCCGACCGGCACCCAGGACTTCGAAGGCTATAAGGACAATGCCGGCCGCCTGCAGGTGCTGGTCAAGCCGAGCAAGGACTTCAGCGCCCTGTTCAACGTCCATGCGCGCAAGATGGACGGCACCGCCACCCTGTTCCGTTCGAATATCCTGAAGAAGGGCAGCAACGATCTGGTGGACGGCTTCGATTTCAAATCCTACCCGAGCGACGGCATCAACGAACAGCACCTGAAGAACAAGGGCGCGAATATGCGCCTGCGCTGGGATCTGGAAGGCGTGACCCTGCACTCCATCACCGGCTACGAGAAGCTGGACTTCTACAGCCGCGCCGACGTCGACGGCGGCTATGGCACCGCCTCCAAACCGCCTTCGGGCCCAGGCTTCGTTCCCTTCTCCGTCGAAACGGCCGACCTGATCCCGAACCACAAGCAGATCTCGCAAGAGTTCCGCGCCGAATCGAATTACAAGGGACCGCTGCAATGGATCGCCGGCGTCTTCTACTTCAAGGAAGACATCCAGATCGACAGCATCAGCTTCGACTCCCTGACGGCGGGCAATCCGAAAAACCCGAACTACGCGACCCAGACCCAGAATTCCAAATCCTGGGCCGCTTTCGGTACCTTGAACTACACCGTCAACGAGCAGTTCAAGGTGCGCGGCGGCGTGCGCTACACCAGCGACAAGAAGGACTTCGTCGCCAGCCGTGTCCAAGGCAGCCTCGCCAGCCTGCACCCGCTGCACAGCGACTCCACCAATTTCAGCTGGGACCTGAGCGGCACCTATACGCTGGACAAGGACACCAATCTGTTCGGCCGCATCGCCACCGGCTACCGCGCGCCGTCCATGCAAGGCCGCCTGGACTCGCTGGCGGATGTGCCAACCCAGGCCGGCGCCGAGAAAGTGCTGTCCTATGAAGCGGGCATCAAGCAAGACCTGTTCAACCGCCGCGCGCGCCTGAGCGCCACTGCCTTCCAATACCGCGTCAAGGACAAGCAGCTGACCGCCGGCAGCGGCATCGTCAATATGAACCGCCTGATCAACGCCGAAAAAGCCATCGGCCGCGGCATCGAGCTGGACTTCCAGGCCAATCTCGGCGATGGCCTGAGCGCTACCGTCGGCAGCAGCTACAACGACACCAAGATCAAGGATCCCAATCTGTTCGTGCGCAGCTGCGGCAATGTGCAGAACAATGAAGCGACCGGCTGCACCGTGACCAATCCGACCGGCCCGTTCGCCGGCACTGCCCTGATCGACGGCAACCCGCTGCCGCGCGCGCCGAAATGGCAGCATAACTTCACGCTGCGCTACAGCGTGCCGGTGGGCGATGGCGAGTTCTACGCCTTCACCGACTGGGCCTACCGCACCAGCTACAACTTCTTCCTGTACGAAGCCAAGGAATACAAGGCCAAGTCCCTGCTTGAAGGCGGCCTGCGCGTCGGCTACAAATTCGGCGACGGCAAATACGAACTGGCAGCCTATGGCCGCAATATCACCAACCGCGTGCAAGCGCTGGGCGCCATCGACTTCGTCAACTTGACCGGTATCGTCAACGAACCACGCACCTACGGCGTGCAATTCAAAGCCAACTTCTGATCCTCGTCCGATCAGGCTTGAGCCCGCGGGTCCCTGGCCGCGGGCTTTTTTTTCGTCCCGGCATCTGCGCCGGTTCAGTCGCGGGCAGGCGGGCGCAGGATGTTGAGAAAGGCACGCACCACCGGCGCGTCGTCGAGGGCGGGGTAGGCGATGTACAGGTTGGCCGAGGGAGGATTGCTGCGGATCGGCAGGAAGACCACGCCGGGCCAGCCGATGCGGCTGGTGGTTTCGGGCATCAGGGTGACGCCGAGACCGGCGCCGACCATGGCGAGCAGGGTTTGCGGCTCGGTCGCTTCCTGGAAGACCGTGGGATGGAAGCCGGCCTTCACGCAGCATTGGATCAGATAGCGCGGGAAGGCGGATTTATCCAAGGCCAAAGTCAGCATCGGTTCGTTGGCGATGTCGCTCAGTTCGATGGCTTCCTGCTTGGCCAGGGGATGGTGCTCATTCACGGCCACGCAGACATTCTCGCGGAAGCACAGCTCCTGTCGTAGATTGTCGTTGCGCAGCCCATCTTCGTCGAGCTTGGGCTCGCGCCAGAAGCCGATGTCGATCTGCTTGGCGCGCAGCGCTTCGTATTGCACGGTCGGTCCCAGTTCGTGCAGGGTCCAGGTCACTTGCGGATACTTGCTCTGGAATTCTTCGAGCAGGCTGGGTATCGGCCCCCACATCGCGGAGCCGACGATGCCCACGCGCAGCCGTCCCACCTCGCCGCGGTCGATCTGGCGCACGGTGTCGATGGTCATGCGCATTTTCGCCAGCACGTCCGCCGCCTCCACCATCAGCGCCTTGCCCGCCACCGTCAGCTCGAAGGTGCGCGTGGTGCGCGCGAACAGCTTCACGCCCAGCTCCGCTTCCAGCTTCATGATCTGCTGGCTCAGCGGCGGCTGCGAGATGTGCAGCCTTTCGGCGGCACGGCTGAAACTCTTTTCTTCGGCGACGGCAAGGAAGTACTTCAACTGCTTCAAATCGATGGACATGGCGGACGGCTCTTTCGATATTTACGCGGCAGGATGCTCCAGCATGGCGCGCGCCAGCTCGGCGCCGACGCGGGCGTTGTTCTTCACCAGCGCGATATTGGTGGCCAGGCTGCGGCCCTGGGTCAGGGTCTTGATGCGCGCCAGCAGGAAGGGCGTGACCTTCTTGCCGGTGACGCCGTTTTCATCGGCTTCCTGCAAGGCTTGCACGGTGATGGCGTCGATTTCCTCTTTCGGCATGGCGTCCGCTTGCGGCACCGGATTGCTGACGATGACGCCGCCCTTCAGGCCCAGGCGCCATTTGGTGTGGACGAAGGAAGCCTGTTCCGCCGCCGTGTCGAGCTGGAAGTCGGCATTGAAGCCGCTCTCGCGCGTGAAGAAGGCCGGGAAGCCTGGCTGGCCGACGCTGATCACGGGCACGCCCAGGGTTTCCAGGTATTCCAGCGTCAGGCCGATGTCGAGAATCGATTTCACGCCGGCGCATACCACGGCGACATTGGTCTGCGCCAGTTCCTGCAGGTCGGCCGAGATGTCGAAGCTGGTTTCGGCACCGCGGTGCACGCCGCCGATGCCGCCGGTGACGAAGACGGAAATGCCGGCCAGCTGGGCGCAGATCATGGTGGCGGCCACGGTGGTGGCGCCCAGCTTGTTCTGCGACAGCACATAGGGCAGGTCGCGGCGGCTGACCTTCAGCGCTTCCGGCGATTTGCCCAGCAGTTCCAGCTGCTCCGGCGTCAGGCCGATGCAGATCTTGCCGTCGATGATGGCGATGGTGGCCGGCACCGCGCCCGCGTCGCGGATGATCTGTTCCACTTCGTTCGCCATCTGCACGTTCTGCGGATAGGGCATGCCGTGCGAGATGATGGTCGACTCCAGCGCCACGATGGCCTTGCCGGCGGCGCGCGCGTTCGCCACTTCGGGCGAGAGGGAGAGATATTGGTGCATGATGATCCTTTCTATTGCGGTTCGGCGTGATGGCCCGTGCTGGCGATGGCGTCAGCCGACAGCGCGGGCGAAACGGTGTGCGGACTTTGCAGCGTGAGGGCGGCTGCCTGCAAGCCCCGTGCGCAAGCCTGGGTCAGGTCGGCGCTGCCCTGCGCCAGCGACCAGCAGACGGCGGCGGCGAAGGCGTCGCCGGCGCCGGTGACGTCGACCACGTCCACCTCATGCGCCGGCATCCAGTGCAGGTCGCCCGGTATGGTGTGGTAGACGCCGGCCGCGCCGCAGGTGACGATGATGTCCCGCACGCCCTGCGACTGCAGTTCCAGGCAGGCGGCGCGCACATCGGCCTCGGTGGGCAGGGCGCGGCCGCTGCGGGCTTCCAGTTCGCCGCGGTTCAATATCAGCAATTGCAGGCCGCGCAGGTCGAGCGGCAGGCGCGCCATCTTCGGCTGCGACACGGCCACGATCACCAGCGGCACGCCGCTGCTGCGCGCCTCGGCCAGCAGCAGGGCCACGCTGTCGAGCGGCAGATTCAGGTCGGCCGCCACCAGGGCGGCGGCGCTGCGCTGCGGCTGGCGGCTGGCGAGGAAGGCGGGCGACAATTGTTCATACAAGGCCATATCGGCCAGGGCCAGCACCATTTCGCCGCCGGCGTCCAGCACGGCGGTATAGGTGCCGCTGGCCATGCCGTGCAGTTTCAGGCTGCCGCTCATATCGATGCCGGCCGCTTCGGCGTGCGCTTGCAGCGCCTGGCCGGCGGCGTCGCCGCCCAGGGCCGTGAGCAGGGCGGTGGGGGAACCCAGGCGCGCCAGGTTCTCGGCGATATTGCGCGCCACGCCGCCGCAGGTTTCGCTGGCGCCGGCCGGATTCGAGGTGCCCATCTGCAGCGGCGCCAGGGTGCGCAGCTTGCGGTCCAGATTGGCCGCGCCGATGCACAGCACGGGACGCTCGTCCGGCAGCACATAGGCGCGCCCCAGCAGCCGCCGTTCGCGGATCAGGCTGGCGATATGGCCGGCCACGGCCGAGCGCGACAAGCCCATCTGCTCGGCCAGCTCCTGCTGGGAGATGAAGGGGTTGGCGCGGATCAGCTCATACAGCTGTTCTTTTTTCGGTAATTCGCTCACGTTCAGCCTGCGTTAAAACATTTGTCCGTTAGTATAAACATTTGTCCGATCTGACTGCAAGCCCATCATCAACTATAATAGCCGCCCATTTATATAATTCACGTATAAATTGGGAAGAAAAATGGTATTTGCCGTACATATAGAGGATGATGCATAGTTACGCCTGTCATCGAAACGCCCCTATACAGTACGCTCGTACCGGACCATCGCGGCCCGCGCTGCATCACCGAATTCACCTATACCAAGACGAGGAAACCATGTTGAATAATTCCCCATTCCAGGCCGCCGCTATTGTCCGTTCGCGCATGCCCGCCAACTTCCAGCCGCGCGTCGCGCTGGTGCTGGGTTCCGGCCTGGGCGTGCTGGCCGAGCAGATGCAGGATGCCGTCGCCATCGGTTTCGATGAGCTGCCAGGTTTCCCGATCAGCACCGTGCATGGCCACGCAGGCCAGCTGGTGATGGGCACCCTGTCCGGTGTGCAGGTGGTGTGCTTGAAAGGCCGCGGCCACTTCTACGAAGGCTATGGCATGGGCGTGATGACGTCCGCCGTGCGCACCCTGAAGCTGCTGGGCGTGGAAATGCTGTTCGTGACCAATGCCGCCGGTTCCCTGCGCACCGAAGTCGATGCCGGTTCCCTGGTGGTGCTGAACGACCATATCAACTTCCTGCCGGGCACCCCGATGATCGGCCCGAACGACGAGCGTTTCGGCCCGCGCTTCTTCAGCATGGCCAATGCCTACGACGCCGAGCTGCGCAAGCTGCTGCAAGCCACCGCCGCCGAAAAAAGTGTGACCCTGCACGAAGGCGTGTACATCGCCTACCCAGGCCCGAACTTCGAGACC
The DNA here is from genome assembly GCF_001191005.1 of Massilia sp. NR 4-1. Classification (NCBI taxonomy): domain Bacteria; kingdom Pseudomonadati; phylum Pseudomonadota; class Betaproteobacteria; order Burkholderiales; family Oxalobacteraceae; genus Massilia; species Massilia sp. NR 4-1. The sequence continues at coordinate 3,380,495 of NZ_CP012201.1, read as the reverse complement.
CCGGCCGAGATCCGCGCCTTCGGCCGCCTGGGCGCCGACGTGGTCGGCATGTCGGTGGTGCCGGAAGTGGTGCCGGCCCGCCATTGCGGCCTGAAAGTGGTGGGCGTGTCCGTCATCACCAATCTGGCCGAAGGCCTGTCGCCTTTCCCGCTGTCGCACGAGCAGACCCTGAAATACGCCGCCATCGGCGCCGAAAGCCTGATCAAGCTGATCCTGGCCTTCCTCGAAAATGTAGCGAAAACGCCGGCGCCTAAAGCCTAAGCGTCCGTCCGGTGGGGCGGTGCGGACCGCCCCGGCAGTGCAGAGCAGGCCGGTGCGGCCTGCACCCAAGAATTCCTTCCTCATCGAGACTTATCATGTCACGCGCCTTTATCCTTTTGCTTGACTCCTTCGGCCTCGGCGCAACGCCGGACGCCGACAAATACGGCGACAGCGCAACCAATACCTTTGGCCATATCGCCGCCTGGGCCGCCAAGATCGGCCAGCCGATGCAGCTGCCGACCATGGCAAAACTGGGCCTGGCCGCCGCCGCCCACACCGCTTGCGGCGAATGGGCCGCCGGCTTCGATCAGCGCGACGGTTTCTCCGGTGCTTACGGCGCGGCGCGCGAACAATCCACCGGCAAGGACACGCAAAGCGGCCACTGGGAAATCGCCGGCGTGCCGGTGCTGTTCGACTGGGGCTACTTCCCCAAGACCGTGCCATCCTTCCCGGCCGAACTGACCGACCAGCTGCAGGCGCTGACCGGCGTGCCGGGCTTCCTCGGCAACTGCCATGCCTCCGGCACCGAAATCATCAACCGCCTGGGCGACGAGCATGTCGCCACCGGCAAGCCGATTCTCTACACCTCGGCCGACTCGGTCCTGCAGATCGCCGCCCACGAAGAACACTTCGGCCTGGAGCGCCTGTACGAGATGTGCGAGAAGGCCTATGAGCTGGTCAAGCCTTACAACATCGGCCGCGTGATCGCGCGCCCCTTCGTCGGCGCCGACAGCAATTACAAGCGCACCTCCAACCGCCACGACTACGCCGTGCCGCCGCCGGCGCCGACCCTGCTCGACCATGTCAAGGACGCGGGCGGCGAGGTGATCGCCCTCGGCAAGATCAGCGATATCTACGCCGCGCAAGGCGTGAGCCGCGTGGTCAAAGGCGTGGACAATATGGCCCTGTTCGACGCGCTGCTGAAAGTGCAGGACGAGGCGGGCGACAAGTCCCTGACCTTCGTCAACTTCGTCGACTTCGACCAGGCTTTCGGCCACCGCCGCGACGTGGCGGGCTATTCGAACGCCCTGCACGAAATGGATGCGCGCCTGCCGGAATTCATCGCCAAGCTGCAGGACGGCGATCTGTGCGTGATCACCGCCGACCATGGCTGCGATCCGACTTCGCCCGGCTCCGACCACACCCGCGAACATATCCCGATGATCTTCTTCGGCCCCGGCGTCAAGGAACGCTCGCTCGGCATCTCCGAGACCTTCTCCGACATCGGCCAGACTATCGCCAATCACCTCGGCGTGAAACCACTTGCAAACGGAACCAACCTCTTATGAGCATCTCCCCCGACTTCAAGCGTAACGAGGCAGTCGGCCTCGATCTCGGCTGGCTGAACCACATCCACGTCAACAAGGCCGCCGCCGACCGCCGCGCCGCCAGTCTGGCGAATCGCCGCAGCGTCAAGAAGGAATACCAGGCTGCCTGGCTGCTGAAAGCCATCAGCGTGATCGACCTGACCACCCTGGCCGGCGACGACACGCCGGGCCGCGTCGAGCGCCTGTGCCGCAAGGCCATGCGTCCGCTGCGCGCCGACCTGGTGGACGCGCTGGGCGTGCAGGATCTGAACCTGACCACGGGCGCGGTCTGCGTCTATCACGAGATGATCCAGCACGCGGTGCCGGTGCTGCAGGGCCGCCTGCCGATCGCCGCTGTCTCCACCGCCTTCCCGGCTGGCCTGAGCAGCATGGAAACCAAGGTGCGCGAGATCGAACTGAGCGTGGCCGCCGGCGCATCCGAGATCGACATCGTGATCACCCGCCAGCACGTCCTGACCGGCAACTGGCAAGCCCTGTACGACGAGATGCTGGCTTACCGCAAGGCTTGCGGCGAAGCGCACGTGAAGGCGATCCTGGCGACCGGCGATCTGGTCACGCTGGAAAACGTGGCGAAAGCGTCGTGGGTCTGCATGATGGCCGGCGCCGATTTCATCAAGACCTCGACCGGCAAGGAAGGCGTGAACGCCACCATTCCGGTGTCGCTGGTGATGGTGCGCGCCATCCGCGAATACTACGAGCAGACCGGCTTCATGGTCGGCTACAAGCCGGCCGGCGGCGTGAGCACCGCCAAATCGGCGCTGCAATACCTGACCGTGATGAAGGAAGAGCTGGGCAATGAATGGCTGGAACCGCATCTGTTCCGCATCGGTGCATCGAGCCTGCTGACCGATATCGAGCGCCAGCTCGAACACTACGTCACCGGCAACTACTCGGCCGCCCATCGCCACGCGCAACCCTAAGAATACGGATTCGTCATGCCAACTATTAACGAGATTCTCAAGACCATGGACTACGGCCCAGCACCAGAAGGCACGAAAGAAGCGCAAGCCTGGCTGGAACAGCGTTCCCGCACATTCGGCCTGTTCATCGACAATACCTGGAGCGAGCCGGGCGAGCTGTTCGCCTCCACCAACCCGGCCGACGGCAAGCCGCTGGCCGAACTGACCCAGGCCACGAGCGACGACGTGGAACGCGCCGTGCAAGCCGCGCGCCGCGCCCAGCCGGGCTGGCAGGCGCTGGGCGGCCATGGCCGCGCACGCGTGCTGTACGCCATCGCCCGCCTGATGCAAAAGCATGCGCGCCTGTTCGCCGTGCTGGAAACCCTGGACAACGGCAAGACCATCCGCGAAACCCGTGACGCCGACCTGCCGCTGGTGGCGCGCCATTTCTACTACCACGCTGGCTGGGCCCAGCTGCAGGACGAGGAATTCGCCGGCCACCGTGCGGTGGGCGTGGTGGGCCAGATCGTGCCGTGGAACTTCCCGCTGCTGATGCTGGCGTGGAAAATTGCGCCGGCCCTGGCCGCGGGCAATACCGTGGTCTTCAAACCGGCCGAATTCACTTCGCTGACCGCCATGCTGTTCGCCGAGATCTGCGTGCAGGCTGGCGTGCCGGCCGGCGTGGTGAATATCGTCACCGGCGATGGCCGCGTGGGCGAAGCCATCGTCAAGCATGAAGGCATCGACAAGCTGGCCTTTACCGGCTCCACCGAAGTGGGCCGCCTGATCCGCGAAGCCACCGCTGGCAGCGGCAAGAAGCTGTCGCTGGAACTGGGCGGCAAATCGCCCTTCATCGTGTTCGAGGACGCCGATCTGGACGCCGCCGTCGAAGGCCTGGTCGATTCGATCTGGTTCAACCAGGGCCAGGTCTGCTGCGCCGGTTCGCGCCTGCTGGTGCAGGAATCGGTGGAACAGCGCTTCCTGGCCAAGCTGCGCGCCCGCATGGACCATCTGCGCCTCGGCTCGCCGCTGGATAAATCGATGGATATCGGCGCCCTGGTCGATCCGGTCCAGCGCCAGCGCATCGCCGCCCTGGTGGATTCGGCGCGCGCCGAAGGCTGCACCGTGTACCAGCCTGCCGGCTGCGAAATCCCGGCCGACGGTTCCTGGTTCCCGCCCACCCTGATCACCGGCGCATCGACCGCCGCCGCCGTGTCGCAAGCCGAAATCTTCGGCCCCGTGCTGGTGGCGATGAGCTTCCGTACCCCGGCCGAAGCGGTGCAACTGGCGAACAACACCGTGTACGGCCTGGCTTCCTGCGTGTGGACCGAAAACATTTCGCTCGCGCTCGACGTGGCGCCGCAGATCAAGGCTGGCGTGGTGTGGATCAATACCGCCAACCAGTTCGACGCCGCTTGCGGCTTCGGCGGCTACCGCGAATCCGGCTATGGCCGCGAAGGCGGCCGCGAAGGCATGTACGAATACCTGGTGCCGGTGTCGGAAGATGCGCGCCCCGCCGCACCGGTGGTGGAGAAGTCCAAAGCCAAAGCCGCTCCTGCCGCTTCCGCCGACCCATTCGCCATCGACCGCACCGCCAAGCTGTACATCGGCGGCAAGCAGGCCCGCCCTGACGGCGCCTATAGCCGCGCCGTGCATGGCGCTGACGGCAAGTTCATCGCCGAAGTGGGCGAGGGCAACCGCAAGGACATCCGCAACGCCGTGGAAGCCGCCCACAAGGCCGCCGGCTGGACCAAGGCCACCGCGCATAACCGCGCCCAGGTGCTGTACTACATCGCCGAAAACCTGGCCGCGCGCGGCGAGGAATTCGCGGCCCGCATCGGCGCCATGACCGGCGCCAAGAATCCCGAGAAGGAAGTGCAGGCTTCCATCGAGCGCCTGTTCTACTGGGCCGCATGGGCCGACAAATACGACGGCCTGGCGCACCAGCCGCCGATGCACGGCATTACCGTGGCCCTGAACGAAGCCATCGGCGTGATCGGCGTGGTCTGCCCGAACGAGAACCCGCTGCTCGGCCTGATCTCCCTGGTCGCTCCGGCCATCGCCGTGGGCAACCGCGTGGTGGTTGTGCCTTCGGAGGCGCATCCGCTGTCGGCCACCGATCTGTACCAGGTCTTCGACACGTCGGACCTGCCGGGTGGCGTGGTGAACATCGTCACTGGTAGCGCCGACGAGCTGGCGCGCACCCTGGCTTCGCACGCCGACGTGGACGCGGTCTGGCGCCATGACGGTTCGGCCGAAGGCTGCGCCGAAGTGGAACGCCTGTCGGCCGCTTCGCTGAAGCGCACCTGGACCGGTGGCGCCAAAGGCCGCGACTGGTACAGCACCGCGCAAGCGGGTGGCCGTGCCGTGCTGGCGCATGCGTCGCAAGTGAAAAATATCTGGATTCCATACGGCGTATAAGTCTTAACACAATCCGTTGATCCAAGGGGCCGCAGTCCGGGAAACCGGGCTGCGGCCCAAGTACCTTTCAACACAAGAGAGTAAATATGTTTCTGACCCAGGAAATCATCCGCAAGAAGCGCGATGGCGGCGTAATGAGCGCCGAAGAGATTCAATTTTTCGTGCGCGGCATCACCGATGGCAGCGTCAGCGAAGGCCAGATCGCCGCGCTGGCGATGGCGGTCTTCTTCAACGATATGAACATGGATGAACGCGTGGCCTTCACCCTGGCCATGCGCGACTCCGGCGAAGTGCTGGACTGGAAATCACTGAACCTGCCAGGTCCGGTAATGGACAAGCACTCCACCGGCGGCGTGGGCGATGTGGTGTCCCTGATGCTCGGCCCGATGATCGCGGCCTGCGGCGGCTTCGTGCCGATGATCTCCGGCCGTGGCCTGGGCCACACCGGCGGCACCCTGGATAAATTCGATTCCATCCCCGGCTACTGCACCGTGCCGGACAACGCCTTGTTCCGCAAAGTGGTGCAGGACGTGGGCGTGGCCATCATCGGCCAGACCGCTTCGCTGGCGCCGTCCGACAAGCGCTTCTACTCGATCCGCGACGTCACCGCGACGGTGGAATCGGTGGCCATGATCACCGGCTCCATCCTGTCCAAGAAACTGGCGGCCGGCCTGGACGTGCTGGCGATGGATGTGAAAGCGGGCAGCGGCGCTTTCATGCCGACCTATGAAAAATCGGTGGAACTGGCGGAGAGCATCGTCAAGGTCGGCAATGGCGCCGGCACGCTGACTTCGGCCCTGTTGACCGATATGAACGAATCGCTCTCACCATGGGCCGGCAACGCGGTCGAAGTGCGCGGCGCGATCGACTACCTGACCGGCAAATTCCGTCCGGCCCGCCTGCACGAAGTCACCATGGCCCTGTGCGCCGAAATGCTGGTGATGGGCAAGCTGGCTGCCAACGAAGCCGATGCGCGCGCCAAGCTGCAGGCGGCTCTCGATTCCGGCGCCGCCGCCGAGCGCTTCGCGCGCATGGTGACGGGCCTGGGTGGCCCAGCCGACCTGGTGGAAAACATGGACAAGCATCTGGAAAAAGCGCCAATCGTGCTGCCGGTGCCGGCGCCGCGCGCAGGCTTCGCCGCCAAGACCGATTGCCGTGGCCTGGGTCTGGCCGTGGTTGCGCTGGGCGGTGGCCGCCGCCGTCCGAGCGACGCCATCGACTTCGCCGTCGGCCTGACCGACCTGGTGGAACTGGGCCAGCCGCTGCAAGCCGGCCAGCCGATGGCCACCGTGCATGCCCGCACCCAGGCCGCCGCCGAACAGGCCGTGCGCGAAGTGCAGGCCGCGTATGAGATCGCCGACGCCGCGCCAGCCGCCAACCCTATCGTCTACCGCACCATCCGTCCATAAGCGGCATTGGAAGGTGGGGGCTTCCGGCCCCCGCCACTGCAAGAAAGGTAAAGCATGAATAACGACAAATTGATCGAAGAAGCCAAGGCCGCGCGCCTGAAGGCTTACACCCCTTACTCCAACTTCAAGGTGGGCGCGGCCCTGCTGTGCAGCGACGGCAAGATCTTCCACGGCTGTAATGTGGAAAACGCTTCCTATGGCCTGTGCAACTGCGCCGAGCGCACCGCCTTCTTCAGCGCTTTCGCCCAAGGCTACAAGCAGGGCGATTTCGACAAGCTGGCGGTGGTCGGCGAGACCGATGGTCCGATCGCGCCTTGCGGCGCCTGCCGCCAGGTGATCCTGGAGCTGGGCGGCAATGAGCTGCCGGTGGTGCTCAGCAATCTGAAGGGCGATGTGTTCGAAACCACGGCGGCAGCCCAGCTGCCGAACGCTTTCGGCGGCGCCGACCTGAAGAAAAAGTGAAAAAGACCATCGACGTTCAGGCTGCGGTCGCCGTTGCGGCATCCGAAGCCATTGCAGCGAAAACCCAAGGCACTTTCGGTGTCGGGGGCGTCATGCTCGACCAGTTCGGCACCGTGCTGAAGTCGCTGCATAACAACGTCATCCGCCATGGCCTGATCTTCGACCCGACCGCGCACGGCGAACGCCAGTTGATCGACTGGTACTACGCCGAGCGCGCCAAGGGCCGGGAGCTGCCGCCGCCGCACGAGATCACCATCGTCACCTCGCTCGACCCTTGCGCTATGTGCAGCGGCGCGATCCTGTCGGCCGGTTTCAATGTGGTGGCGGCCGCGCCGGACACCAAGGCCGGCATCAATTACAACGGCAGCGCTTTCTTCCCCTCGCTGCCGCAGCCCTTGCAGCGGCAGGCGGAAGCGACGTTTGCCTATCCCGCCGTGCTGGGCAGCTCGTCCTATGCACGGCGCGGCGCGGGTGCCGCGCCCAAGTCCTTCTTCATCGGCAAGACGATTGCCGAGCCGACCCAGGCTCTGTGCTCGCTGGTGTTCGAGGCCACGTCGGCCGGGGTGATGGACCTGTTCAATATCGATCCGCCAGGCAGCGCGCTGAAAGACCCGGCCACGCTGCCGGCGGAGCACGCCATCGTGCGCGCCCTAAAGCGGGCCTGTCCCGATGCGCTGACCTATCGTGGCACGCCGCAGCGGCCCGATGCCGGCCTGGCGCCGTATCTGCTGCAGGCGATGGCACGCGACAAGGCGCAGGGCGGCAAGGGCGATGCCGTGGCCTTGCTCGATGCCTTCGGCAATCTGCTGCTGTGCACGCACGGCCGGCAGAATGCTTCCGGCATCCGCACCGCCTTCATGGAGGCGACGCGCGCTTACGCCCAGCTGCGCTACAAGCTGATGGAAGGGGCCGACGCGGCCACCCAGATCGAGGTGCGGCAGTATCTGGGCCACCCCAAGGATGGCACCTTTGTCTTTGCGCTTGGACCGGACGAAAGCGCGCTCAGTTTCATGAACCTGGGCGCTTACGGTTCGACCATGGAAGGTGCGCTGCCGGAGTCGAATCCGGCGCAATTCCAGTACGTGTTGCCGGGCATGCCGGAGGAAGAGCTGCATGCGCTGTGCAGCCGCCTGCCGCCGCTGTACCGCAATCTGATCCGCATCCGGCCGCAGCAGGTGGCGGATGCGGCCCTGGTGGCGGCGCTGTCCTGAGTCCTTACTGCTTCCAGGGGTCGTAGGTTCCGATACTCCACACATGGCCTTCAGGGTCGCGCAGGGTGAAGCCGCGGCCGCCGTAGTCCTCGTCCTTTAATTCCATCAGAATCGGCGCACCCGCCCTCAGGGCGCGCTCATAAACCTCGTCGGCATTGTTCACCACCAGGTAGGCGCTCTGGGTGACGGCCATGCCGATCTCGCCGGGCTGTTTCATCAGCCTGCCGTACTCGGTGTCGAAAATGGAACCGAGCATCACCATGCCATTGCCATAGGAAAGCTGGGCATGGGCGATGGAGCCATCCTCGTTCGGTACCACGAGCGAGGCTTCAAACCCCAAGGTGCTGCATAGCCAGTCGATGGCGCCGGGCGCGTCGCGGTAGCGCATGCAGGGCATGATGGTGGCGCGTGTTTCTTTCGGAATGTTCGACATGCTTCTCTCCCAGATCAATGTGGTTGGTGGCGGCATTGCGGGGGTATGGCGGGCGGGCTTCAGGCAATATAGCCCAGCGGGGAGGAGGGGGCAAGCGGCGCGCGCGCAACTCAGCAAAGCGCTACATTTGCTGGAATAAATGGGTGTTGCCGCGGCTGACTTCGAGCTCCTCGGGGAAGTTTTTCACGCGCACCATCTGCCGTCCGCGCAAGTCGCGGGTGACTTCGCCGATGGCGTCCACGCGCACCAGGGTGGAGCGGTGGATGCGCCAGAATTCATTGGGATCGAGTTCCTCTTCCAGCTCTTTCAGGGTCTTGCGGATCAGGACTTCACCCTGCGCTGTCTGTACCCGCGTGTATTTTTCATCGGCGCGGAAGAACAGGATTTCGCGCGTGCTGATCATGCGCAGGCTGTTGCCGACCTGGGCCTGGATCCAGTGCAGGTATTCGGCCTTCTTGGCGGGCTGGTTTTGCTGGAGCAGCTGGCTGAGCTGGCGTTCGATATTATCCGGCTGCTGTCCCAGCCTTGCCTGCAGGCGGGCGCAGGTGGTTTTCAGGCGCTCGCCGCCGGCCGGTTTCAGCAGATAGTCGAGCGCGCCCTGCTCAAACGCTTCGATCGCGTACTGGTCATAGGCGGTGATGAAGACGATATGGCAGCGGTTGAACAGCATGCGCGCCGCTTCGATGCCGGACAGGCCGGGCATGCGGATGTCGAGGAAGACGATGTCGGGCTGATGCTGGCCGGCCAGCGCAATGGCTTCGATGCCGTTGGCCGCCTCGGCCACGATTTCCAGCTCGGGCCAGGCTTCGCGCAGGCGGCTGCGCAGCAGGTCGCGCATGGGTTCTTCATCGTCGGCGATCAGGGCGGTGGCACGGGGATGGCTCATGGTTTGGGCTCGGCAAAAATATCGGGGGCGAAGGGAACGCGGATCGAGGCGCGGCAGCCGCCTTCGAGCGGGGTTTCGATCACCAGCTCGGCGCGGTTGCCGTACACCAGGCGCAGGCGTTCGCGTACATTGGTCAGGCCCACGCCGTCGGCCGCATGCAGATTGAAGCCGACGCCGTCATCCTGCACATCGACCTGCAGCATATTGCCGTTGACGCTGGCGCGGATATCGATGCGGCCGCCCTCGATCTTCGGCTCCAGTCCATGCTTGATCGAATTCTCGATCAGGATCTGCAGCATCATGGGCGGAAAGGTGGCGCTCTCCAGTTCCGGCGGCACGTCGATGGATACCGCCAGCCGCGCCTTCATGCGCGCCTGCATGATGGCCAGGTAGGAGCGCGACAGCACGATCTGCTTTTGCAGCGTGCCGTTGCCGCGCGCCTTCATCTGCGGCAGGGTGGAACGCAGGTACTCGATCAGGTGGGTGTGGATTTTCGCGGCCTGCGGCGGATCGGTTTCGATCAGCTGGCCGATCAGGGCCAGGGTATTGAACAGGAAATGCGGTTCGACCTGGGCTTGCAGGGCGGCCATCTGGGCTTCGACCAGGCGCCGCTCCATGCTTTCCGTGCCGGCCTGGGCCGAGGCGGCGCGCGCCTCGATTTCCGCCTTGCGCTTGCCGCCCGCCAGCACCTTCAGGCCGCAGGACAGCAGCACGAAGGCGGCCGCCTGTTCCGGATGCAGCACCGGAGTGCACGCCAGTAGGAAAGCCAGCACCCAGGTCACGACCAGCTGGCGCAGGGGAACCTGGGCCAGCCAGTCGAAGAAGTCCCACCACAGGGTGCTGGCGGTTTCTCCGACTTCGCGGACGAAGCTGAGTGCTCCTTTGGCGCGCGACAGGGCCATGTTTAGTTGCTCCGCTCGTGCGGTTGCTGATGAGGCTGGCGCGGGAAGTGGCGCGTCGGTGGCGGATTTTTCCCGACCAGCAGCTTGAGCAGCAGGAAGCAGGCGAACAGCATCAGGGCCAGCGGCAGGATGGTAATCAGCAGCGCCATCACGATGCACATGCCCAGCAGGCTGGGCCAGGACATGCGCGCCAGCGCGCGCTGGCAGTGGCGGGCGAAGCCGCTGAAGGCATCGCCGATCTCGCGCATCGATTCGCCGAAGGTCTTGTTGATCGTTTTCATAATGTGCTCCACAGAATGGTGATGGCGCCACTGTATCAAGCGCCCTCCTGTACCGGTATGGCTATCCGATGAATGGTTGCTTTTTGAGGATGACCGGTTGCGGCGGGCGATGAATGGGGCGGGAAGATCGCTGCATTGTTGGTAATAATGAAATTATAATCATCTATAATTCCGGTAAGCATCTTTTGAGATGAGTTAAAGTCCTTCCTGGCCCGAAACCGCCCATAAGGGGTATTGCCTAATAATCTACTGCAAATGACCGAACTCCAGAATGCCGATGCTCGCGCCCTGCATGAGCCGTACTCAACGGTGCTGGCGACGCAGACGCCCGATGACGCATTTCGCTGGATTAGCGCAGTGCTGTCGGCGCAAAGCAGCAATTTACGCTCTGCTAACTCGCACTTGGTAGCCTACACCGGCAGCGATTTGGCCTTGGATTGGCTGGAGGCCAACGTCGGTTCTCCGGTGGCCTCGCAATGGGGCAGTGGCGCTGCGCTGTTGGGCGCGCCTTGGCCGCGTGTGGCGGCCTGGTTGAAGTCCGGTGGGCCGCTGATGCTGATGGGACTGGATACGCTCGTCGCCTATCGCAATCCCGCACCGAATATGGCGCCGTTGGCGCAGATTGCGGCCCCCGTCTTGTCGCAGGCGCCCAGTCATGCGGAGTTCAAAGAGGCCGTTATGGACGTGCTTAAGGTCGCAAGCACACCCAGGATCAAAAGCTCCGTCGACGCCGTTATACGGTATTCTGACGAAATACTTAGCCCTAAGCGCAGAGGAGTGGCAGTGTGTGACCTGCCGTCTCTCTTCCTTAATCCTGAAAAATTTGAGCATGGCGAAGCGATTCTCGAGAAACACAATTCGGTCGTCTCGGGAATCAGAAATTCATTGAAGTCTTTGATAGGCTGGGATTAGTCAAAGCGGCGATTGCGGCTTCCTCGGGCGTGAGATGGCAACCTCCTTTCCATAGAATTTACGATGATAGATATATTCTTCAACGGCAGCACCGTTCCGATTACGTCTCTTGAACAGCTAAAGGAAGCATTGAACGGCTTCGATGCCGTGCCGGAATTTGAATTGTGGATATCAATCGAATCCGGCCCCATGCTGTGCATGTTGCGGAACGCGCAGAATGCGTGGCTGATGTATCAGAAAAATGAAGACGATTCAGTTCACTCGGCTGGCAAGTACCGGGGCGATGAAGTGTGCAAATTCAGGCTGGCGAACGGGCAGGTGGATGAATATCCCTTGTCCTGGTGCATAGAAGTCGAGCAGTGCTACCAGGCCATTACCTACTTTTATGTGAACCGTGGAGACGCGCCGGCTTGGCTTGAGTGGGAGTGAGCGCAAGTTGGCCGTGCCATGAGCGCAGTATTTTTTCGCGTGCATGTCGAATTCATGCATCGTCGCCCGTCGTGAGGTTGAAGCACCCCGTTGCCCATTCACCTTTACCATGGAGATGCCATGAAAAAAGAAATTATCTTCAATCTGGCAGTCAAGGATCTGGATAAATCCAAGGCCTTCTTTGCCGCGCTCGGCTTCAGCTTCAATCCGCAATTCAGTGGCGAGCACTCGGTATTCATGAACATCGTCGACGGCATCCATGCCATGCTGTTGACGGAAACCTTCTTCAAGTCGCTGATCGACAAGCCCCTGGCGCAGGCGCAGGAGGCCAACGAGGTCATCATCTGTCTGAGTTGCGAGAGCCGAGAAGAGGTCGACAGCCTGATCGCCAAGGCCGTTGCCGCCGGCGGCCGCACGCCGCATCCGCCCGAGGACCACGGCTTCATGTATGACCAGGGCTTCGAGGATATCGATGGCCACCTCTGGAATCTGGTCTGGGTGGCACCCCAGGCGTGATCTGCCAGCCGGCAGCCCTGTGCATCTTCAGAGTATGTGGCGGCCATGCGGGAAAAGTCGCCGGTTCACATGCACGGGCGAACCCTTCGAGGGCTTTTGTGCTATCCTGATGGAAACAATTGTTGCTATTGATAATTGTTTTGCAAGAGGCCCTCATCCACGCCCTCTTCTACGGCGCATCCGCCGTTTCTTCCCGGCGTGGCCTGAACCGCAGCCACTTGTTAGAAAAATATCTGAAAGGCATATATGTTGAAACCTGCAGCATTGTTCCTGTCCCTGGCCGCCGTGGGTTCCGCCCAGGCTGGCGTTCTCGATCTCGGCATCAATAATGCCAACCTGTTCAGCCTCGGCAGCTTCAGCGCCCAGGGTTCCGACGTCGAAGGCGCGGTCCTGGTGGCGGGCAGCCTGAACGCGTCGAATTACTCGATCAACGACAAGAACAAGGACGCTTACGGCAGCTATTCGCTGGTGGTGGGCGGCTCGCTGAGCTACACCTCCGGTTCGATCAAGCACGGCAACTACTATGTAGCCGGCGCCAGCGCCATGTCCTCGGTGGGTCTGCAAAGCTCGACCAAGAGCACGACCAATCCGGTGGACTTCAATAAGCTGAGCAGCAGCGTGAAGAACACCTCGTCCTCGCTGTCGAAAGTGGCAGCGACCGGCAGCAGCAGCGTCCAGTACGGCGGTATGACCCTGAAAGGCACGGGCAAGTCGGTGGAAGTGTTCAACCTGACCGGCAGCGACCTGTCCAGCGTGAACAACTTCAAGTTCAGCAATCTGGCCAAGGGCTCGACCCTGGTGTTCAACGTCAGCGGCAAGAACGCCATCGGCTTCAACCAGAACGGCGTGGGCCTGGATGGCTTCAAGGACTACAACGTGGTCTACAACTTCTACGAGTCGCAGAAGCTGAATATCCAGAACGTCGGCGTGTACGGCAGCATCCTGGCGCCATTGGCGACCGTGACCGGCAATGGCGGCCAGATCAACGGCAACGTCATCGTCGGCAACTGGCTGTCGAATGTGCAGGTCAACGCCAACCACTACTTCAGCGCCGCCAATGTGAATGGCTATGGTGTGATGCCAGTGCCGGAAGCGCAGACCTATGCGATGCTGCTGGCCGGCCTGGGCGTGGTGGGCTTTATCGCGCGCCGCCGCCGTTCGCAGCAGGCAGGCTGAGCGCCGCCAGGACCATCTGCACGATGGTCTGTTCGGCATCCTCGTAATCCTTGCGGCTGAGCTGTTTGCGGTTCAGCACAAGGGCCATCTGGGCTGAAAAATCCGCATAGGATTGCGTCATGGCCCAGATGGCGAACAGCAGGTGGGTGGCGTTGACCGCGCCGATCCTGCCCTCCACACCCCATCTCTCGAAGACTTCGATATCGCGCCGCAGCAGCGGCACCACGCGTTCCTGGATCTGCTTGCCATAGAGCTGGGCGCCGCCGATCACCTCCATCGCATAGACGCGCGACCCCCAGGGCTGCTCGCGCGAGAATTTCAGCTTGGCCTGGATATAGGCGCGCAGCACGTCCTGCGGTTCCTGGTCGGGATCGGCCAGGCGTTCCATGCGCTCCAGCCAGTCGTCCAGTACATCGTCCAGCACGCGCTGGTAGAGCGCCTGCTTGGTGGGGAAGTAGTACATCAGGTTCTGCTTGGACAGGCCCGCGTTGTCGGCGATGGCCGCCACCGAGGCGCCTTCGTAGCCGCATTCGGCGAAGACGCGCACCGCTTCGGCGGCGATTTCCGCTTCCAGCCGGTCGCGGTTCTGCAGGCGGCGATTGGGTCTATCGGCGGCCATGTTCTTTCCTTAGCGTGAGCAGGAAGTCGCGCAGGGCAGGGTGGTCGGCATAGGCCACGTTGAAGCGGAACCAGATGCTTGCGCTGTCGCCCAGCATGAAGAAGTCGCTGGGCGCGAGCAGGATGCCGGCCTTCAGCGCCAGATCGGCAATCAGCTTGCCGTTCCATTCCGGCGTGGGAGCCTCATCCCAGCCGGCGCTGACGAACATGCCGCCGCGCGGCCGCGCCACCGGCTTCATGCCCGCTTCGGCCAGCGATTCGATACTGCGCTCGCGGCCTTCCTCCAGCTGGGCCATGAGCTTTTCCACCATGCGCTTGTAAGGCCGTGCCGTGATGGCGTGGTACACGGCGCGCTCGTTCACTTCCGAGGTGGTGAGACCGGTCAGCATCTTGATGCGCACCAGTTCCGGCAGCAGCGATTGCGAGGCGCAGATGGAGCCGACGCGCAGCACCGGCGACAGGGTCTTGGAAAAACTGCCGATGCGGATCACGCGGCGCAAGCCGTCCATCGCCGCCAGCGAGGCTTCGCCGCGCGGCGTCAGCTCGCGGTAGATATCGTCCTCCACCAGCCAGAAGTCGAACTGCTCGGCCAGCGCGAGCAGGCGGTGGGCCTGGGCCTGGCTGAGCGAGGTGCCGAGCGGGTTTTGCAGCACCGTGTTGACGAACATGAGCTTGGGCTGCGTGGCGCGCGCCTGTTCGGCCAGGAAATCCAGATCGAGACCGTTGGCGCCGCGCGGAATGCCGATCGCCTGGCAGCCGTGGTGGCGGATCAGCGAGAGCAGATTGCTGTAGCCGGGATCTTCCACCAGCACCGTGTCGCCCGGCTTGGTGAGGGTGCGCAGGATCAGGTCGAAGGCGTGGGTGGCGCCATGCGTGAGCAGGATCTGCTCCGGTTCCAGCGCGAACAGTTCTTCGCTCATGGTACTGGCCAGGTATTGGCGCAGGCCGGGAAAACCGAGCGGATGGCCGTAGCCGCGCAGACGGTTGGCGGGAATGCGGATGGCCTGGCGCACGGCGTCGAGGATGGTGTCCTCGCCATACCATTCGGGCGGCAGCCAGCCGGCGCCGATGGGCAGCGCGTCCGACATGCCGGAATACAGTTCCGGCGTGAGCGCATCGACGGCGGCGGGGCCGGGATGGAAGGGCACGGGCGTGGGCAGGGCGGGCGCGTCCTGGCGCGTGACGAAGTAGCCGGAGCCGCGCCGCGAAGACAGCAGGCCCAGCGTCACGAGGCGGTCGTAGGACTCCACCACGGTGAAAGTGCTGATGCCATTACACTTGGCGAACTGGCGCACCGAGGGCATCTTGGTGCCGGCGCGCAGCTCGCGCCGCGCCACCATCTCCGACACGGCAGCGACGATCTGCTCCACCAGGCTGCCCTTCTTCGAGCGCTCTATGGACAGCAGCGGCCATTGCGGGCCATCGGTCTGCTGCGCTGCGCTCGCGCTGTCATCCATCTTCTGTCTCCATATGCTTCACTGCACAAAAGTGTAGTGTTTTTGTGACCTGTACGGTTGGATGGTTTTGCGAATTGTGTATATGTGCCATAGTTGAACTGCTGTCTATTATTGCATCATCATTTTGCCAACTGGTAAAGAATTTTTACGAGGCGTCAAACAGGAGATATGCATGAATGAGACCAGACCAGAGTCGCTAGCGTCATTCTGGATGCCCTTCACGAACAATCGCGATTTCAAGGCCAGCCCGCGTCTGCTGGTTTCCGCCGAAGGCATGTATTACAAGGACGTGGATGGCCGCGCCATCCTCGACGGCACGGCCGGCCTGTGGTGCGTGCCCTGCGGCCACGCCCAGCCCAAGATCGTCGCGGCGGTGCGCGAGATGGTGGGCCAGCTCGATTTCGCGCCCACCTTCCAGATGGGCCATCCCTCGGCCTTCGACCTGGCCGACAAGCTGATGGCCTACACCAATGGCCGCTTCGGCCATGTGTTCTACACCAACTCCGGTTCGGAAGCCGTGGACACGGCGCTGAAGATCGCGCTGGCTTACCACCGGGCGCGCGGCGAAGGCACGCGCACCCGCCTGATCGGCCGCGAACGCGCCTACCACGGCGTGGGCTTCGGCGGCATGTCGGTGGGCGGCATCGGCGGCAACCGCAAGCATTACGGGCCGCTGCTGCCGGGCGTCGACCATCTGCCGCATACGCATAATCTGGAGAAGAACGCCTTCACGCGCGGCGAGCCGGAATACGGCGCCCACCTGGCCGACGAGCTGGAACGCATCGTCGCCCTGCATGACGCCTCGACCATCGCTGCCGTGATCGTGGAGCCGGTGGCCGGTTCCACCGGCGTGCTGATTCCGCCCAAGGGCTATCTGAAACGCCTGCGCGAGCTGTGCACCAAGCATGGCATCCTGCTGATCTTCGATGAAGTGATCACCGGCTTTGGCCGCCTCACCACGCCTTTCGCCGCCGACTACTTCGACGTCGAACCGGACATGATGACCACCGCCAAAGGCCTGACCAATGGCACGGTGCCGATGGGCGCGGTGTTCTCCAAGCAGTTCATCCACGACACCTTCATGCAGGCGCCGGCCGGCATCGAGCTATTCCACGGCTATACCTATTCCGGCCATCCGCTGGCCTGCGCCGCCGCGCTGGCGACGCTGGAAGTGTTCGAGGAGCAGAAAATTCTCGACCACGCGAAGAGCATGCAATCCTATTGGGAGGATGCGATCCATTCGCTCAAGGGACTGCCGCATGTGATCGACCTGCGCAGCATCGGCCTGGTGGCGGGCATCGAGCTGGAACCGATTGCCGGCAAGCCTGGTGCGCGCGCTTATGCCGCCTTCAAGCAGATGTTTGCAGATGGCGTGCTGACGCGGGTGACGGGCGACATCATCGCGCTGTCGCCGCCATTGAATTTGGAAAAGCAGCATATCGACGAACTGTTTGGCAAGCTGGAAAAGGTGTTACGTGGACTAGATTAAAAACATAAATAGAGGAGACAGCCATGCTGGTAGGCGTACCGAAGGAGATCAAGAATCAGGAATCGCGCGTTGGCCTTACCCCGGCCAGCGTGAAGGAACTTGTACTGCGCGGACATCAGGTGCTGGTACAACGCAATGCAGGCGTGGCGATTGGCCTCGCCGATTCCATGTATGAAGGATCGGGTGCCACCATCATCGATACGGCGCAGGAGATTTTCAAGCGCGCCGAGATGATCGTGAAGGTGAAGGAGCCGCAGCCGGAAGAATGCACCATGCTGCGCGAGAACCAGATCCTCTATACCTACCTGCATCTGGCGCCGGACCCGGAACAGACGCGCGCCCTGGTGCAATCGGGCGCCGTCTGCATCGCTTACGAAACCATCACCGGCGCGAACGGCGGCCTGCCGCTGCTGGCGCCGATGAGCGAGGTGGCGGGCCGCATGGCGATCCAGGCTGGCGCCGCCCATCTGGAGAAATCCAAGGGCGGTATGGGCTTGCTGCTGGGCGGAGTGCCGGGTGTGGCGCCGGGCCATGTGGTCATCATCGGCGCGGGCGTGGTCGGCACCAATGCCCTGCAGATGGCGGTGGGCATGGGCGCCCGCGTCACCATCCTGGACAAGAATGTGGACCGTCTGCGCCAGCTCGACCTGATCTTCGGCAACCGCGTGCAGACCATGTTCTCCAATGCCCACACCATCGAGGAAGCGGTGCTGGACGCCGACCTGGTGATTGGTGGTGTGCTGGTGCCTGGCGCGGCGGCGCCCAAGCTGGTCAGCCATGACCTGATTTCGCGCATGAAACCGGGCGCGGTGGTGGTGGACGTTGCGATCGACCAGGGCGGCTGCTTCGAAACCTCGCGCGCCACCACGCATGAGCAGCCGACTTTCCTGGTCGGCCAGGTGGTGCACTACTGCGTGGCGAATATGCCGGGCGCAGTGGCGCGCACTTCGACCTTCGCGCTGAACAACGCCACCATCGGCCACGCGCTGGCGCTGGCCGACAAAGGCTGGAGCAAGGCGATGAAGGCCAATCCCCATTTGAAGAATGGATTGAATGTATGCCAGGGCAAGGTCACGTATGAAGCTGTGGCCCATGGCCTGGGTTATCCCTATGTACCGGCCGACAATCTGTTGGCCTGATTAATCAAGTAGAGCAGACAATGAGCAATCTCGATACCATCACCCACTTCATCAATGGCAGCAAGGTCGACACCATGGGCGGCCGCTACGGCGACGTTTTCAATCCCGCCCTCGGCGAGCCGGTAGCGCGCGTGGCGCTGGCCACTACGGAGGAGGTGGATGCGGCGGTGCAGGCCGCCGCCGCCGCTTTTCCATCATGGTCGGCCACGCCGCCGCTGACGCGGGCGCGGGTGCTGTTCAAGTACCTGCAACTGTGCCAGCAGCATACCGACGAATTCGCGGCCATGCTGACGCGCGAGCATGGCAAGACCTTTTCCGATGCCCAGGGTGAGGTGGGACGCGGTATCGAGATGGTGGAATTCGCCGTCGGTATTCCGCAGATGCTGAAGGGCGAATTCACCGACCAGATCGCGCGCGGCATCGACGCCTGGTCCATGCGCCAGCCGCTGGGCGTGGTGGCGGGCATCACGCCGTTCAACTTCCCGGTGATGGTGCCGATGTGGATGTTCCCGATCGCCATCGCCTGCGGCAATACCTTCGTGCTGAAGCCTTCCGAACGCGATCCCTCGCCCTCGCTGCTGCATGCGCGCCTGCTGAAAGAGGCCGGCTTGCCGGACGGCGTATTCAATGTGGTGCAGGGCGATAAGGTGGCGGTCGATGCCTTGCTCGACCATCCCGAGGTGCAGGCGGTGAGCTTCGTCGGCTCGACGCCGATTGCCGAATACATCTACTCGCGCGGCAGTGCCGCCGGCAAGCGCGTGCAGGCCTTGGGCGGCGCCAAGAACCATATGGTGGTCATGCCCGACGCCGATATGGACATGGCGGTCGATGCCCTGATGGGCGCGGCCTATGGTTCGGCGGGCGAGCGCTGCATGGCGATTTCCGTGGTGGTGGCGGTGGGCGATGCGGGCGACAAGCTGGTGGCCGCACTGGAAAAGCGCACCGCCGCACTGAAAGTGCGCGACGGCATGGAGCGCGATGCGGAGATGGGGCCGCTGGTCACGGCCGCCGCCAAGCAGCGCGTCGAGCGCCTGATCGGCGAGGGCATGGAGCAGGGCGCCAAACTGGTCGTCGATGGCCGCGACTACAAGGTGGCGGATCGCCCCAATGGCTTCTTCGTCGGCGGCACGCTGTTCGACCACGTCACGCCGGAGATGACGATCTACAAGGAAGAGATTTTCGGACCGGTGCTGTGCGTGGTGCGCATGGCCGATATCGTCCATGCGGTGGAACTGATCAACAAGAATGAATACGGCAACGGTGTGGCCGTGTTCACGCGCGACGGCGGCGTGGCGCGCGAATTCGTGCGCCAGATCCAGGTCGGCATGGTGGGCGTGAACGTGCCGCTGCCGGTGCCGATGGCCTTCAACAGCTTTGGCGGCTGGAAGCGCAGCCTGTTCGGCGACCATCACGCATATGGTCCGGAAGGCGTGCGTTTCTATACGCGTCACAAGGCCGTGATGCAGCGCTGGCCGAATACCGCAAGCACTGGCGCGGAATTTGCATTCCCTCAGATGAAGTAAGGACTTTCAAGCAGCAGGCAGCAATGCAGCAGATTCGAGCAGTTCGACCTACCAAACGGGATGGAAAGATGATCGATTCACTCAAACATATGCGGCATGCCCAGTCCAGCAAGGAAGAACTGGCCGGGCATTTCACCGATCTGGCGCCGGCGCTGACCGTGCGCCAGGCAGCGATTGAAAGCGCACGCTGCCTGTACTGCTACGATGCGCCCTGTTCGCGCATCTGCCCTTCCGAGATCGATGTCGCCAGCTTTATCCGCAATATCAACGACCGCAATGTGAATGGCGCGGCGGCCGGCATCCTCAAACAGAATATCCTGGGCGGCAGCTGCGCCCGCGTCTGTCCCACCGAGATTCTGTGCGAAGACGTCTGTGTGCGCAATCACGATGCGGAAGGGCAGCCGGTCAAGATCGCGCTGCTGCAGCGTTTTGCCCTCGACCATATGCGCTTCGAGGGCCATCCCTTCCACCGCGCCGCATCCACCGGCAAGCGCATCGCCGTGGTAGGAGCGGGGCCGGCTGGACTGTCCTGTGCCCACCGCCTTTCCATGCTGGGCAATGATGTGGTGATTTACGAGGCGCTGGACAAGGCGGGCGGCTTGAACGAGTACGGCATCGCCAAATACAAGCTGACCGATAACTTCGCGCAGAAGGAAGTCGAATTCCTGATCGGCATAGGCGGTATCGAAATCCGCTGCGGCCAGAAGCTGGGTGAGAATCTGCAGCTGAAAGACCTGCATGCCGAATACGATGCTGTCTTCCTCGGTCTTGGCCTGGGCGCCAGCCGCCAGCTCGGCTTGACCGGCGAGGATGCGCCCGGCCTGCTGGCCGCCGTCGATTACATCGCCGCCCTGCGCCAGGCCGAAGACCTGAGTTCCCTGCCGGTGCCGCAGCGCGCCATCGTCATCGGCGCGGGCAATACCGCCATCGATATGGCGGTGCAGATTCAGCGTCTCGGCGCGGAAGAGGTGACGCTGGTCTACCGGCGTGGCTTCGACGCGATGAGCGCCACCCATCACGAGCAGGAAATCGCCAAATCCAACCAGGTGCGTATGCTGACCTGGGCGCAGCCGCAGCAGGTGCTGCTGGACGAGCAGGGTCGCGTGCGCGGCATGCGCTTCGAGAAAACCGTCTTGCAGGCTAACCGTTTGATCAGTACCGGCATCACCTTCGAAATTGCCGCCGACGCCGTGTTCAAGGCAATCGGCCAGCAGCTGGAGGAACAGGTGCTGAGCGATCCGCTGGCGCAGCTGCTGCAGCGCGATGGCGACAAGATTCACGTCGACGCCCAGTTCCGCACCGTGCTGCCGGGGATTTACGCTGGCGGCGATTGCGTGGCGCCGGGACAGGATCTGACGGTGCAGGCAGTCCAGCATGGCAAGCTGGCCGCACACGCCATCCATAACGATATCCAGTCGAAGCGGGAGACCGAAAATGGCTGATCTGAGCATTGAATTCTGCGGCATCAAATCGCCTAATCCCTTCTGGCTCGCCTCCGCGCCGCCGACCGACAAGGCCTATAACGTCATACGCGCCTTCGAAGCGGGGTGGGGCGGCGTGGTGTGGAAGACGCTGGGCGAAGACCCGCCCGCCGTGAACGTATCCTCGCGCTATTCCGCCATCTACGGCAAGAACCGCGAAGTCATCGGCTTCAATAATATCGAGCTGATTACCGACCGCGGCCTGGAGCAGAACCTGCAGGAAATCACGGAAGTGAAGAAGGCCTGGCCGGACCGTGCCATCGTCGTTTCGCTGATGCTGCCTTGCGAGGAGCACTACTGGGCCAGCATCCTGCCCAAGGTGGAGGCGACCGGCGCCGATGGCATCGAACTGAATTTCGGCTGCCCGCACGGCATGCCGGAGCGCGGCATGGGAGCCGCTGTCGGCCAGGTGCCGGAGTATGTGCAGATGGTGACGGCATGGTGCAAGAAGCATTCGAAGCTGCCCGTCATCGTCAAGCTGACGCCGAACATCACCGACATCCGAAAACCGGCGCGCGCCGCGAAAGAGGGCGGGGCGGACGCTGTGTCGCTGATCAATACCATCAACTCCATCACCTCGATCGACCTTGACCGCATGGTGGCGCTGCCCATCGTCGGAACGGCAAGTACCCACGGCGGCTATTGCGGCGCGGCGGTCAAGCCGATTGCGCTGAATATGGTGGCCGAGATTGCGCGCGATCCGGAAACGAAAGGCTTGCCGATTTCCGGCATCGGCGGCATCGCCAACTGGCGCGACGCGGCCGAATTCATCGCCCTGGGCGCGGGCTGCGTGCAGGTCTGCACGGCGGCCATGCTGCACGGCTTCCGCATCGTCGAGGAAATGAAGGACGGCCTGTCGCGCTGGATGGACAGCAAGGGCTATCGCACGCTGGCCGATTTTTCCGGCAAGGCCGTGCCGAATACCACGGACTGGAAATACCTGGATATGAACTATGAGGTGATTGCACATATCGACCAGGATGAATGCATCCAGTGCGGTCGATGTCATGTGGCCTGCGAAGACACCTCGCATCAGGCCATCGCACAGATCATCGATCAGGCCAGCGGCGCGCGCCGTTATGAAGTCATAGACAAGGAATGCGTGGGCTGCAATCTGTGCGAAATCACCTGTCCCGTGCAGAACTGCATCGCCATGGTGCCGCAGGCGACCGGCAAACCCTATATGAACTGGACGCAGGATCCGCGCAACCCGCGCGCGGAAGTGAAAGAGGAAAGCACCGCAGTATAAAAATAAGGAGAACCCGGTGAGCAATGACCTGTCAGGCAGCACCCAGTTGTGGAACGAAGACCTTGCCCCCACCAGCGCCGCGCAGCGAACGTGGCGCTGGTATCACTTTGCCGCGCTGTGGGTGGGCATGGTCATGTGCATACCTGCTTACACCTTGTCGGCCAGCCTGATCGAAGGCGGCATGTCCGCCTATCAGGCGGTACTGACAGTTTTCCTCGCCAATGCCATCGTGCTGCTGCCCATGCTGGCCATTGGCCACGCCGGCACCAAGTACGGCATTCCCTATGCGGTGCTGGCGCGTGCTTCCTTCGGAACGTCCGGCGCGCGGCTGCCGGCGCTGATGCGCGCCATCGTCGCCTGCGGCTGGTATGGCATCCAGACCTGGTTCGGCGGGCAGATGATCTATACCTTGCTCGGTGTGCTGATGGGGGGCGAGATCGGCGGCGCCAAGATCGCGGGGCTGGGCATCAACGGTGCGCAGCTGCTTTGCTTTCTCGCGTTCTGGGCCATCCAGTTCTGGTACATCGTGCACGGCATGGACGCCATCCGCAAACTGGAAACCTATACCGCGCCGCTGAAAATCCTGATCTGCTTCGTGCTGCTGTACTGGGTCTATGAAAAGGCAGGGGGCTTCGGACCGCTGCTGGACCAGCCCTCGCAGTTTGTGGAGGGCGGCAAAAAAGCCGGACAGTTCTGGCCCACCTTCTGGCCTTCGCTGACGGCCATGGTCGGTTTCTGGGCCACGCTGGCCTTGAATATTCCGGACTTCACCCGCTTTGCGCGCAGCCAGCGCGACCAGCTGGTCGGCCAGTCGGTCGGCTTGCCCGTGCCCATGGGATTATTGGCGGCGCTGGCCGTCATTGTCACTTCCGCCACCATCGTCCTGTATGGCAAAGCGATCTGGGATCCGGTCGATCTGGCCAGCCGCATGACCGGCGCCGCCGTGCTGATTGCCCTCATTATCCTGCTGATCGATACCGTTAGCGTCAACCTGGCCGCCAATCTGGTGGGACCGGCCTACGACTTTTCCGCCCTGGCGCCGCGCCTGATCTCGTACCGGGCGGGCGGCTACCTGACCGCATCCATCGCGATCGTGATGATGCCGTGGAAGCTGCTCGAATCCACGCAAGGCTATATCTTCACCTGGCTGATCGGCTATTCGGCCTTGCTCGGTCCCATCGCCGGCGTGCTGATTATCGACTACTACTTCGTGCGCAAGACCGAGCTGCATGTGGAGGACCTGTACCGCGAGAATGGCCGCTACTCCTACGGCAATGGCTGGAACAGCGCGGCCCTGGTGGCTTTCGTGCTGGGCGTGCTGCCGAATATTCCCGGCTTCCTGAACGCAGCGTTCCCGGCATCCTTCCCCGGCGTGGCCGATGGCTTCAAAACGATCTATACCTACGCCTGGTTTGTCGGCATCGCCATTTCGGCCCTGGTGTATGGCGTGATGATGAAGGGGAAGGCCATTCCTTCCCTGAATGCGGCAGCCCAATCGTGAGAAGCGGAGATGAAGAAATGACGACCATTATTCGCGGCGGCACCGTGGTGAATGCAGACCGCGCCTTCCGCGCCGATGTGCTCTGCTACGGCGACAAGATCGTTGCCGTCGGTACTAACCTGGACGCGCCGGCGTCGGCCACCGTGATCGATGCCGGCGGCCAGTACGTGATGCCGGGCGGGATCGACCCGCATACGCATATGAACCTGCCTTTCATGGGCACGGTGACGGCCGACGATTTCTTTACCGGAACGGCGGCAGGGATTGCTGGCGGCACCACCACCATCATCGATTTCGTTATCCCGAGCCCGCAGCAATCGCTGCTGGAGGCATATCGGACATGGCGCGGCTGGGCGCAGAAGGCGGCAGGCGACTACAGCTTCCACGTGGCGATCACCTGGTGGGCCGATAGCGTGCATGAGGAAATGGGTACGCTGGTGCGCAATCATGGCGTGAACAGCTTCAAGCACTTCATGGCCTACAAGAACGCCATCATGGCCGATGACGAAACCCTGGTGAAAAGCTTCCGCCGCGCGCTGGAGCTGGGCGCGATTCCCACCGTGCATGCGGAGAACGGGGAGCTGGTCTACCAACTGCAGCAGGATTTGATTAAACAGGGCTTGACCGGCCCCAGTTCGCATCCGCTGTCGCGCCCACCGGCGGTGGAAGCGGAAGCGGCCAACCGCGCGATCGCGATTGCCAATGTGCTCAATACGCCGCTCTACATCGTGCATGTCTCGTGCAAAGAGTCGCTGGATGCGATTACCCGCGCCCGTGCCGGCGGCCAGCGCGTGTATGGCGAGGCGCTGGCGGGGCATCTGATCATCGACGACAGCGTGTACCAGCATCCCGATTTCGATTTCGCGGCGGGCCATGTGATGAGTCCACCCTTCCGCAGCAAGGAACACCAGACCGCATTGTGGCATGGCCTGCAAAGCGGCAATCTGCATACGACGGCCACTGACCACTGCACCTTCTGCGCCGAGCAGAAAGCGGCGGGCCGCGACGATTTCAGCAAGATTCCGAATGGCTGCGGCGGCGTGGAAGACCGCATGGCCGTGATCTGGGATGCTGGCGTGAATAGCGGCCGTTTGACGCCATCCGAGTTCGTGCGCGTGACTTCGGCCAATGCGGCGCAGATTTTCAATATCTACCCGCGCAAGGGCGTGATTGCAGTCGGTTCCGACGCCGATATCGTGGTGTGGGATCCGGAAGCCAGCCGCACCATCTCGGCCAAGACCCAGTTTGCCAAAGGCGGTTTCAATGTCTTCGAAGGCCGCACAGTGCGCGGCATCCCGAGCGCCACGCTGGCAGCGGGCAAGCTGGCCTTCCACAAGGGCGAACTGATGGCGGAAGAGGGCGCGGGCCGGCATATCGACCGTCCGGCATTCGCGCCGGTATCGGCGCGCTGAAAGGAGCAGGCATGAACGAGCTGAAAATCAATGGCGGGCGCCTGTGGGACTCGCTGATGGCGCTGGCGAAAATCGGCGCCACCGAAAAGGGCGGCGTCAAACGCCTGACCCTGACCGATCTCGATAAGCAGGGCCGCGACCTGGTCACGGGCTGGGCCAGGGATGCGGGTCTGAGCATCACGGTGGACCAGATCGGCAATGTCTTCATGCGCCGCGATGGCGTCAACAATGCGCTGCCGCCCATCATGACCGGCAGCCATATCGACACCCAGCCCACCGGCGGAAAATTCGACGGCAACTACGGCGTGCTGGCAGGCCTGGAAGTGGTGCGCACGCTGAATGATCGCGGCAT
This sequence comes from Massilia sp. NR 4-1, assembly GCF_001191005.1. Taxonomy (NCBI): domain Bacteria; kingdom Pseudomonadati; phylum Pseudomonadota; class Betaproteobacteria; order Burkholderiales; family Oxalobacteraceae; genus Massilia; species Massilia sp. NR 4-1. The sequence goes on along the minus strand of NZ_CP012201.1, from coordinate 3,354,748 downwards.
CCGCACCGAGGCGCCGATCGAAGTCGCTTTCTGGACCAATGAGGAGGGCTCGCGCTTCGTGCCGGTAATGATGGGTTCCGGCGTCTTCTGCGGCGCGTTCACGCTGGAACATGCTTATGCCGCCAGGGACACCGAAGGCAAGAGCGTGGACGAGGAACTGGAACGTATCGGCTACAAGGGCGAACAGGTGCCGGGCCAGCATCCCATCGGCGCCTACTTTGAGGCGCATATCGAGCAAGGCCCGGTGCTGGAAGACGCCGACAAGGTGATCGGCGTTGTGCCAGCGGTGATGGGCCTTTCCTGGTACGACTGCACGGTGACAGGCATGGAAGCGCACGCCGGTCCCACGCCCATGCATCTGCGGCGCGATGCGATGCAGGTGTCGACCCGCATCATCCAGGAAGTCGTCGCCATCGCCAACCGCTATCCGCCCTATGGACGCGGCACGGTCGGCATGATGCAGGTCTTCCCCAACAGCCGCAATGTGATTCCCGGGCAGGTCAAATTCAGCATCGACCTGCGCAATGTCAGCGACGCTCTGCTCAACACCATGCATGAAGAAATGCTGGCCTTTGTCGACCGCACCGCCAGCGAAACAGGCCTGGACATCAAGATCGAGCGCGTCTCTTACTACCCACCCTGTCCCTTCCACCCCGACTGTGTGGGCGCCGTGCGCAAGGCCACAGAAAAACTCGGCTACTCGACGATGGACGTGGTCTCCGGCGCCGGCCACGACGCGATTTACGCCGCCCGTGTCGCCCCGGCCGGCATGATCTTCGTTCCCTGCAAGGATGGCATCAGCCACAACGAAATCGAAGATGCCAAGGCTGAGCACCTGGAAGCCGGCTGCAACGTCCTGCTGCACGCCATGCTGGAGCGCGCCCGCATCGTTTGAACTAAGCCAGGGATATATACCTTGATATGTATCGGAGATGGCCTATCTTGGCTGTAAGAGTTTCTCCCTTTACGGATCATGACGAATATCGCCAAAATCTTTATGACGGGACGTAGTCAAGCCGTTCGCTTGCCTGCGGAATATCGTTTTGAAGGAAGCGAGGTCTATATGCGCCGCGACCCCAAGTCGGGTGACGTGATCCTGTCCAGCGAACCCAATACGTGGGATGGCTTATTTTCCCTCTATCAGAGTAATGAAGTTCCCGTTGATTTTCTGTCCGAAGAAAAGCGCCATCAGGGCCGAGATGAACGTGATCCGTTCGCCGAAAAGTGATGCGTTATCTGCTGGATACCAATATCGCCAGTCACATTATCAAAGACGATTTGCTTTGAGATCTGGCTAGCTATTCGCCAGCGCATCGGCCAGCTCGCGGGCATAGCCGGGGAGGTCGGCGTAGCGGCGCATGCAGAGCAGCAGCTTGCGGCGCGACCAGGCGTCGCTCAGGTGGATGTGGCGGATGGTGCTGGCATCGCGCGAGCGCAGCACCGCCGATTCGGGTACGACGGCGATGCCCGCGCCGCTGGCGACCATGCGGCAGATGGCGTCGAAGCTGCGCACCAGCACGCGGTAATGCAGGCGATGGCCGAGGCGCGAGGCGTGTTCGCTGATGTATTGTTGCAGCGCGCTGTCGCCAGCCAGTCCGATAAAATCGTTCTCCAGAACCTCGGCAAACGGCACTACGGTGCGCCGTTTCAGGCTGCGCGCCAGCGGATGCAATGGCGAGAGCGCCAGCACCAGCCGGTCTTCGCGGAACAGGCGCGTTTCCAGGCCGCTGCTGTCCACCGCATCGGTGACGATGCCGATATCTCCCAGCTCGTCGCGGATGGCTTGCACAATCTCGTGGCTGGGCCGCTCTTCCAGATCGACGTTGACTTGCGGATGGCTGGCCATGAATTCGGCCAGGATGTCGGGCAGGAATTCGGTCAGGGCCGAGGTATTGCACAGCAAATGGATATGGCCTTTCAGCCCGCTCGCATATTCGCCCATATCGGCGCGCATCTTTTCCATCTGCTGAGTGATGGCGCGGGCATGGTGCAATAGCGTGCGTCCCGCGTCGGTCGGTTCCACACCGCGCCGATTGCGCTTGAGCAGCGGCACGCCAAGCATCTCCTCCATGCCGCGGATGCGCGCACTGGCCGACGCCAGCGCCAGGTGCACGGTTTCGGCGCCGGCGGTAATGCTGCCGCTTTCGGCCACGCGCAGGAAGAGTTTCAGGTCGGTCAGGTCAAAACGCACTATGGTCTCCAGCCTTCGGATTTGGCGAAGGCTGAGACAGTATATTCCACATTTTCACCGTATGCCGGCGATGGCAGACTGGCAAGCATGGAACACAATATCGTCTTCGTGCTTGCTGTATTTACCCTTGCTGGAGCTGTGAAAGGCGTAACTGGCATGGGCCTTCCCACTGTGGCTATGGCCCTGCTCAGCCTCGCCATGACGCCTATTGAGGCGGCGGGCCTGCTGATTGTGCCTTCGCTTTTAACGAATCTTTGGCAACTGCTTTCCGGCCCGCCGCTGTATGCCATGTGGCAGCGCCTGTGGCCGATGACGATAGGGATTTGCGGCGGCACCCTGATCGGCAGCGTGGTGATGCGGCAGAACGTGGCCGCCACCATCATGCTGGGACTGGCGTTGACGGCCTATGCCGCCGTGGGCTTGTCCTCGCTGCGCTGGCAGGTGGCGCGCGAAAAGGAAGAATGGATGTCGCCGCTGGCCGGCGCGCTGACCGGTTTGTTCACTGCGGCGGCGGGCGTCTTCGTACTGCCGGCAGTGCCGTATTTGCAGTCCCTCAAAATGGACAAGGATGAACTGGTGCAGGCCATGGGCCTGGCTTTCACCGTGTCCACCCTGGCGCTGGCCGTGGCACTGGCGGCGCGCGGGGCATGGGAGCCGGCGGTGGCGGGAGCTTCCTTCCTGGCGCAACTGCCCGCCATGGCTGGCATGCTGCTCGGCCAGAATCTGCGCGACCGCATGCCGCAGGAGACTTTCCGCCGTTGCCTGATGATGGGCCTGCTGCTGCTTGGCGTCTATCTCTGCCTGGGCCGCGCTTAAGTCCGGGGCTGGAAGTGACGCAGGAAATCGAGCAGCACCTGCGCCGCCAGGTCGGCATCGTCGGCCGTCATGGTCTCCAGCGGATTATGGCTGATGCCGCCGTTGCCGCAGCGCGTGAATAGCATCGCCACATCGGTCAGCGCCGCCATCGCCATGGCATCGTGTCCCGCGCCGGACAGCAGGTCGAAGCGCTGCAAGCCGCTGCGCTGCACCGCATCGCCGAACTGCTGCATCAGCCAGGGCGCGCAAGGCGCGGCGGAAGCCTCCACCACTTTTTCCAGGCTGAATTCGATCTGGCGGCGTTCGCAGATGGCGGCGATGCCGTCGAGGACATCCTTGACCGCAGCCTGTCGCACGCTGTCGTCTGCGGCGCGAATGTCCAGTGATAGTTTGCAGGCACCTGGAATCACATTTACCGAACCGCCCGGCACTTGCAGCTGCCCCACTGTGCCGACCAGCGCTTCGGCCTGTCCGCAGCGTTGTTCGACCAGCAGCACGATTTCCGCCGCCGCCGCCGCCGCATCCTTGCGCATCGTCATTGGCGTCGTGCCGGCATGGCTGGCGAGGCCGCGCAGCTCGACCAGATAGCGCGAGCTGCCCGCAATCGCCGTCACCACGCCCAAGGGCAGGCCGCGTTCCAGCAGTACCGGACCTTGTTCGATATGGATTTCCACAAAAGCCAATACGTCTTCCGCCTTGCGCGCGATGGCGGGAATGGCGGCGGTATCGTGGCCCGCCGCTTCAAGCGCCGAGCGCATGCTGATTTCATTGGCGTCCAGCGCATCAAGCAGCTTCATATCGAAACGGCCCGTTATGGCATTGGAACCGAGGAAGGTGCTGCGGAAACGCACGCCTTCCTCTTCCGCGAAGCCGATCACCTCGAAATGGAAGGGCAGTTTCTCGCCTTGCTTATGCAGATGATCGATGATGGCAATCGGCAGCAGGATGCCGAGGCGGCCGTCATACTTGCCGCCATTGCGCACCGTATCGTAATGCGAGCCGGTGATCAGGGTCTTCGCGTCGGGGATGTCGGATAGGTAGCGGCCGACCACATTGCCAACGGCGTCGATGTGGACTTCCATGCCCGCCGCCCGCATCCACTCCGCCAGCTGGGCGGCGCTCTTGCGATGGGCGTCGGTCATGTAGGCGCAAGTCAGGCCATCCTCGTCATCGCTCCATTGCGCCAGCACTTCGGACCAGGCCATCACCTTCGGCCCGAATTCCAGCTGCACGCCCAGCAGATCGTTGATGCGCATTTCGGCAATGCGGTGAATCTGGCGCAGGCACTCTGCCATTTCATCGGCGCGCCGATTTTTCAGGCGGCGGCCGAAGGTGGCGATGACGGCCTGGCGCGTCAACCCCTTGCCATCGGCTCCTTTGACGGCGAGGATGAAGGGGAAGCCGAATTTGGCGTTGTAATCGGCGTTCAGCTTTTGCAGCGTGGCGAATTCCTCGGCGCTGCACAGGTTCAAGCCGGACTTGGCCTGCTCTTGAGTGGATTCGGCGGTGAGCTGGCCGGCGATGGCGGCCTTGCCTGCCAGTTCGGGGTGGGCGCGGATCAGACCCAGTTGCGCGTCCCGCGTGGCGTGCGACACCTCGGCCTGCAAAGCCTGTTTCAGCGCGGTGACGCTGGCAAAGGGGCGCTGGGCGGCGGCGCGTTCGGGAATCCAAGGCGAATGCTCATAGATGCCGCGCAGGTGGTCGATAAAGGCGGCACTGCCGCAGGCGTTCAGTTCGGAGAGTGTAATCGTCATCGCAGAATCCCGTTTTGAGGTCTTGATGATATATCCGGCCCATTAGCCAAATTATATGTCTGCGCTGATGAACGATATACGCTATTTCTGCACCAGCGCCTTGGCGACGGCGCCGACCTGGTCGCGTAGCCATTTATGTTCCGGCGCCTGGTGCACACGCTCGTGCCACAGCTGGTAAAAGCGCATCGGCGGGAATTTGACCGGCACCGTGAAGGTTTTTAGCGGCAGTGTTTTTTCATAAGACCGCAGGAACTGGCGGCCGGTGGTCAGTACCAGCTCGGTCTGGGTCAGCATATACGGAATCAGGCCGAAGTAGGCCGATTCCACCACCACGTTGCGGCGCAGGCCATGCCGTTCCAGGAAGGCGTCGATCACGCCGCCGTAGCCGGGCAGCATCTGCGATGGCGCCACATGGGGCAGGCTCAGATAATCCTGCATGCTCATGGCATCGCTGTCGGTGCGCTTGGCGTAAGGGCTGCCCGCGTGCATGGCGCAGATGATGGGGTCTTCGAACAGTTTGGACAGGTGCAGATGCTGCGGCGGCTCATCCCAGTTGGCGATCACCAGATCGAGTTCGCCGTCCGACAGCAGGCGGATATAGTCGATGCCGGGGCCGAGGTTGTGGATCACCACGCGGCTCATGGGCGAACCGCGGCGTAGCGCCGCCACCACATTCGGCAGGAACTGGCTGTCCAGATAATCGGGTGCGGCGATATTGAAGGTGCGCGCTTCCTCCTGCGGCACGAAGGGCGTTTTCTTGACGAAGAGGTTTTCTGTCTCTTCCAGGATACGCTTGGCCGGCTTCAGCAAACTCTCGCCGTGCTGGGTCGGCACCATGCCGCGCGCGCCGCGCACCAGCAGCGGATCGCCCGTCAATTCGCGCAGCTTGCGCAGCGAAGCGGAGATGGAGGGCTGCGGTTGATTGAGTTTCAGTGCCACGCGCGACACGTTTTTCTCCACCAGCAGCAGGTAGAGGATGCGGATCAGATGCAAGTCTAAATGCTGCGGCAGGCTGGACATGGCTGGCTATATCGAAGTGGATATGTCAAATATACGGCATATTTCATGATGCAGGTATCGGAAAGCGGCTATCTTTCATAAATTGCCACTTGTCTAGCTCAAGGAAACCCATGGATGCATTCGGCTATTTGATACCGTATGGCCTGGAATGGCTGAATCTTTTGGTGCGCTGGCTGCACATGATCACGGGGATCGCCTGGATCGGCGCCTCCTTCTACTTCGTCTGGCTGGACAACTCGATCCGTCCGCCCGCACCCGGCTCCGAACTGGCGCAGAAGGGCGTGTCCGGCGAGCTGTGGGCCGTGCATGGCGGAGGCTTTTACAACCCGCAAAAATATCTGGTGGCGCCGGCCGAACTGCCGAAGGAGCTGCACTGGTTCAAATGGGAGGCCTATTCCACCTGGCTGTCCGGCATCGCGCTGCTGACCATCGCCTATTACTTCAATGCCCAGGCCATGATGGTGGATAAGGCGGTGGCCGATTTGAGCAGCCTGCAGGCGACGGGCATCGGCATCGGTTTTCTGATCGCAGGCTGGATCGTATATGACCTGTTATGCCGTTCGCCGCTGGTCAAGCGCGAAGGCTGGCTGGGGCTGACGGTGTTTGTGCTGCTGAGCGGAGCGGCCTGGGTGCTGACGCATCTGCTGAGCGGCCGCGCCGCTTTCATCCACATCGGCGCAATGATCGGCACCATCATGGTAGCCAATGTGGCCATGGTCATCATTCCCGGACAGCGCAAGATGGTGCAGGCCATGCAGGCGGGCGGCTTGCCCGATCCATCGTATGGCATTAAGGCCAAGCAGCGCAGCGTGCACAATAATTACTTCACTTTGCCGGTGCTGTTCATCATGATCAGCAACCACTACGCGATGACGTACCGCCATCCGCAAGCCTGGCTTGTGCTGGCGCTGATCATGGCGGCGGGCGTCTTCATTCGCCATTTCTTCAACCTGCGGCACAAGGGGCGCGTCGAGTGGCGCTATCCGGCCATCGGTGTGGCGCTGCTACTGGCCGTGGCGGTGGCGATTGCGCCATCGCGTCCCGCCGCGGTGGGCGCGGCCGCGGATCCCGAAGCGCAGTTCCGGCAGGTGAAGGCGATTATCGATCAGCGTTGCGTCTCCTGCCATTCCGCGCATCCGACCCAGGCCGGCTTTGCCACCGCGCCCGCCGGCATGGTGCTCGACACGCCGCAGCAGGTGCGCCAGCACGCCATGCAGATCCACAAACAGGCGGTCGAGCTGAAAGCCATGCCGATCGGGAACCTGACGAATATGACCGAGCCCGAAAGGGCGCAATTAGCCGCATGGTTTGCGGCGGGAGCCAAATGAGATGAACCGACAAGAACAACTGAGCCAATGGATCGATGCCCACTTCGATGAGGAAGTGGCGCTATTGCAGCAGGTGCTGCGCGTGCCGACGGATACGCCGCCCGGCAACAACGCGCCGCATGCGGATGCGGTGGCGGAGCTGCTCAAAGCCTATGGCTGGCAGGCCGAGAAGCATGCCGTTCCCGAACAGCGCGTGCGCGACTACGGCATGGAGAGCATCACCAATCTGATTGTGCGCCGGCCCTATGCGGCAGGCGGGCCGACCGTGGCTTTGAATGCGCATGGCGACGTGGTGCCGCCTGGCGATGGCTGGACCCATCCGCCTTACGGCGGCGTGATCGAGAACGGCTATATCTACGGCCGCGCTGCCGCCGTTTCCAAATCCGACTTCGCCACCTATATCTTCGCCTTGCGCGCGCTGGAGGCGCTGGGCATTCCGTTGAAGGGCGCGGCCGAACTGCATTTCACTTATGACGAGGAATTCGGCGGCCTGCTTGGCCCTGGGTGGCTGCTGGAACAGAAGCTGACCAAGCCGGACTTCGTGATCGCCGCAGGCTTCAGCTACAACATCGTCACGGCGCACAACGCCTGCCTGCAACTGGAGATCACCGCGCACGGCAAATCCGGCCATGGCGCCATGCCGGAAACGGGACACGACGCCTTGCAGGCCGCCAGCAAAATCCTGAATGCGATTTACGGGCAACTGCCGGAACTGAAAAAGATCAAATCCAAGGTGCCGGGCATCGACTCGCCGACCATGCTGGTGGGGCGCATCGACGGCGGCACCAACACCAACGTCGTGCCGGGCAAGGTGGTGATGAAGATGGACCGCCGCATGATTCCGGAAGAGGACCCGGTGGCGGTGGAGGCGCAGGTGCGCGCCCTGATCGAAGACGCCGTGCGCGGCGAACCTGGCATCCGCATCGAGATCAGGCGCCTGCTGCTGTCGCATGCCCTGCGTCCCTTGCCGGGTTCCGAGAAGCTGGTCGCCAGCATCCAGAAAAACGCGCGCAGCGTGATCGGCGAAGACATTCCCGCCAGTGGCACCCCGCTGTATGCCGACGCCCGCCTCTATGGCGAGCAAGGCATTCCGGCGGTACTATACGGAGCCGGGCCGCGCAGCGTGCCCGAATCGAATGCCAAGAAGGCGGACGAGAAGCTCCTGCTCGACGACCTGCGCAAGGCCACCAAGGTGGTTGCGCTTACCCTGCTGGACTTCCTCGCCGCCGCATAAACACGGAAAGGGAAGCAGATGTTTGAGAGTAAACTGATGGCCGGCTGGGGCGATATGGACTTCAACAGCCATATGGCGAATACCGCCTTTTTGAACAAGGTGGGCGACACGCGCATGCTGTTCCTGACCGAGCAAGGCTTCTCCGTGCAGGAACTCATGCGCCTGAATATCGGCCCGGTGGTGATGAAGGACGACCTGTCCTACTTCAAGGAAGTGCTGCTGCTGGAAGAAATCACCGTCACCCTGGCGCTGGCCGGCATGTCCAGCGACGGCAGCCGCTGGCACCTGCGCAGCGACATCCTGCGCCCCGACGGCAAGCTGGCTGCCCGCGTCAACAGCGCCGGCGGATGGCTCGACCTCAGCGTCCGCAAGCTGATCGCCCCACCGGCGAACTTGCTGGCTGCCTGGCAGTCCTTGCAGCAAACCGAAGACTTCCAGGAGCTGCCGAGCAGCATCCGCCCAGCATAGGCATGCTGGCGAAGCTTGTGTTGGGAGCGATCCGGGCCTATCAGCGCTATTTGTCGCCGTACAAAGGATTTTCCTGCTGCTTCCGCGTGGTGACGGGGCGCGACAGCTGCTCCGGCTATGGCTACCGCGTGATCGGCAGATATGGCCTGCGGCGTGGCGGCATACTGCTGCACCGCCGCCTATGCGACTGCGCCGATCTGTATGCCCAGCTCGATGCAGACAGAAAAACACCGCCATACCAGCTACGCTACGAGCGTGGCTCCTGGGATGCGCTGGGCTGTGCCTGCGATATCCTTGATGGCGCCAGCGTCGCCGCAGATTGTTTCAAGTGCTGGCGCTACGAGGGGCGGCGCGGCAACTGGCGCGAAAGTCCCGAACTCAAGAAAAAGCGCGAGCGCTACCAAGCCTCCCGCCGCCAGTAACCGCAGTCGAGCCCGTGTCCGAATTTGGGGCCAGACCCCAAATTCGGACACGGGCTCGACCTTGGCGTACAGCTGGGATCGTGTCCGATTGGGGTCTGACCCCAAGGTGGACACGGGCTGGACCGTGGATTACTTCAGGGTGCGTTCGAAGAGCTGGTAGATGCGGCGGTATTGGTCGTACCAGCTTTCGGGCTGCACGAAGGCATGGCGCTCAAGCGGGTAGCTGGCCAGTTCCCAGTGGTCTTTTTTCAACTCGATCAGGCGCTGGGCGATGCGCACGGAGTCCTGGTAGAACACGTTGTCGTCCACCATGCCGTGCGAGATCAGCAGGTGGCCGCGCAGGTTTTCGGCATATTCGATCGGCGAGGACTTTTTGTAGGCCTCGGGATCGAGTTCCGGCGTGTTCAGGATGTTGGCCGTGTATTCGTGGTTGTAGGTGGTCCAGTCGGTGACGGGACGCAGGGCGGCGCCGGCTTTGAACAGGCCGGGTTCGCGCATCAGCGCCATGAAGGTCATGAAGCCGCCGTAGCTGCCGCCGTAGATGCCGACTTTATCCAGGTCGCCCTGGTGGTTGGCGGCCAGCCATTTGGCGCCGTCCACGTAGTCGTCCAGCTCGGGATGGCCCATCTGGCGGTAGATGGCGGTGCGCCAGTCGCGGCCATAGCCTTGCGAGGCGCGGTAGTCCATGTCGAGCACGATGTAGCCGCGTTCCACCAGCATATTGTGGAACATCTGCTCGCGGAAGTAGTTCGGGTAGCGCTTGCTGACGTTCTGCAGATAGCCCGCGCCGTGCACGAACATCACTACCGGATACTTCTTGCCCGCCTCCAGCTTGGCCGGACGATACAGCTTGGCCCAGATCGGCGCCGCACCGTGGGTGGACGGCACGGCCACGAATTGCGGCTGTATCCATTCACGCGCCTTGAATGCTTCGGTGCGCGTGTCGGTCAGTTTGACGACTGCGCCGCCGTTGGTGGACACGGTGGCCAGCTGCGCCGGCATATAGCTCGACGAGTAGTGCACCAGCAGCTTGTGCTGGTCCGGCGACAGGGCAAAGCGCTCCACGCCACCGCCTAACTGGGTGACTTCGCGCACGTCGCCACCCTTGGCCGGCGCGGCGCAGACTTCATAGTCGCCCGGCGTCTTGCGGTTGCACATCACATAGGCCAGACTGCCGTCCGCATTCCACTGCACGCGCGTGGCTTCCCAGCCGCCGCTGGTGAGGGTGCGCTGCTTGCCGTCTGCGCCCAGGGTGTACAGGTGCGAGTAGCCGCTTTCTTCGGACAGGAACCACAGCGTGCTGTTGTCCGGCAGCCAGCCGAATTCGCTGTAGCTGCTGTTGACCCAGGCCATATCGCTGACGCGGTGCAGCGGCTTGGCGCTGGCGTTGGACAGGTCGATGCCGGCGATCCAGCGGTCCTTATTGTCGACGGCGCGCAGCATGACGGCGACCTGGCTGCCGTTGCCGGTCCAGGCCATGCTGTCGCCTTCGTCGTCCAGGCGCACCGCGCGCTGGCCTTTTTGCGCTGGCAGCTTTTGCGCTTCGCGCAGCGCGACCAGCGGGTCGCTGTCGATGCCGGGCAGCTTGTCGAGCGTGACGTCGCTGACTTTGCGCGTGCTCAGCTCCACCAGCTTCAGCGTTTGCGCCTGCGGGATATTGCGGCCGACGCGGGTGCGCTGGTCGTCGAATTCCTCGTAGCCGGATTCGGTCACATAGCGCGGCATCTTGCCGACGCGGCCGTTCTCGCTGCCCTTGGGTGACACGGCCAGCACCAGCCAGCGGCCGTCCGGCGACAGGGCGCTGGCGTCGATCTTGAGCTTCTCGCCGAGGTAGATGGGGGCGGGCGCGCGCGTGGCGTCGGCCTGGCGTTCGGCTTCGCCGCGTTCCCGCAGGGCGTCGCGTTCGTCCTTCTGGCGCTTGAGGGTGGAGATCAGGCGCAGCTGCATGGAGCGCAGATAGTCCTCGTCCGGTGCGGCGGCCGGATTTTTCTCGGCGCGCGGCAGGGCCAGCGGCGAGACCAGGCGCTCGGCGCGGTTCCAGCTGAACCAGTCGTGGCCGACGCGGAATTGCACGCTGCGGCCATCGGCCGCGTATTGCGGCGCGGCGGCGGCCGTGGTGTTGCGGCTGATCTGGGTCAGCACGCCGGTTTTCATGTCGCGTTCGAACAGGTCGCCGTTGCGCAGCAGGATGGCGCGGCTGCGGTCGCGGTTATAGATCACCGTGCCGATGTCCTGGTTGGCCAGTTCGGCGTCGCCGATCAGGCGCGGCTTGGCGCCGGCCTGGTAGGTGTCGCGCAGCGGCGAACCGGGGCGCTTTTGTTTATAGAAGATCTGCTTGCCGTCCCAGCTCCACCACGCCGCTTCCACGGGCGGGCCGATCCAGTCCGGATGGCTCATGGCCTGGTCGAGGGTAATGGGGGTATAGGCGTGGGCCGGTGCCGCGAGGGCGGCGGCCAGCAAGGGGAGGGCCAGTATGCGCATTGCTGATGTGTCTCGAATAAGGGTAGGGTGGTCCGCCAAAATTGCGAGCAGGCATTCTAGCGTAAGTTGCAGCACGAAAACTGCTGATGCTTGGTTGCCTATGTTTGTGAACCCGCCGTCAGCAAGCTCGGCGATTCTTGCGTATGATTGCTAAATCAATAAATTTCCATTTCGCAACAATGACAGCTCTGACTGATGACTGCCGCCAGCCCGGTGCCGGCGTGCTGCTGACCTTGTGCTGCGCGCTGACCTTTACGGCCCAGCTCGGCACTTCGCTCTTCCTGCCGGCCTTGCCGGCGTTGGCCGATGAGCATGGTTTGAGCGTGGGCAGTTCCGGCCTGATCGTGGTGATGCTGGCCTTGGGGGCGGCGCTGCCGCTGCCCTTTTTCGGCGCGGCGGCCGACCGCTATGGCCGCAAGCGCCTGCTGATCGGCTCGCTGCTGCTGTTCATCGCCGCCAGCCTGCTGCTGACGGTGGCGGCGCAGGCCGAGCTGTTTTTGCTGATGCGCTTTTTGCAGGGCGTGGGCGCGGGCGGCGCGGCCGTCACCAGCCGCATCCTGATCCGCGACGTGTCGGACAGCCGGGTGCTGGCCAAGAACCTGTCCTATCTCTCCTTCGCCTTCATCTTTTCGTTGGGCAGCGGCCAGTTTGTGGGCGGCCTGATCCAGCAGCATTTCAGCTGGCGCGTGACGGCTTATCTGCTGTGCCTGGTTGGCCTGGCCTTGCTGATCCTGGCTTTGAGTCTGCGCTTCCCGCCTGAACCGCCGCGCTCCAGCGGCTCGGCTTTCGGCGATTATCCTGCGCTGTTGAGGAATAGCCGTTTCCTGCGGCCCCTGCTGGTAGGCGCACTCGGCTATGGCGCCCTGCTGCTGCTGCAGGAGTCGGCGCCGTATCTGTTCCAAAAGCAGCTTGGACTGAGTCCGGTGCAGTACGGCAATCTGGGCGTGGCGATCAGCCTGGCGTATCTGGCGGGCGCGCTGCTGGTCAACCGCATCAGCGTGCGCGCCGGTGCGCGGCGGCTCATGCTGATGGGCCTGGCCGTGATGCTGGTCGCCTCCTGCCTGCTGCTGTTTTTGAGCCGCGACAGCCTGCTGCATCCGGGTCTGCTGCTGGTGCTGGGCCTGTTTGTGCTGGCGTATTGCGCAGTCTCGTTCGGCCAGGCGCTGATCTTCCCCAACAGCATGGCGAGCGCCCTGGCTTCGGCCAGCCGCGGCAGCGGACAGGCGACCGCGCTGTGCGCCTTCCTGCAGCAGATCGTCGGCGCCGGCATTGCTTTCCTGCCGGCGCTGCTGAGCCATCACATCAGCCTGGTTGCCTGCGCGGTGCTGCTGCTGTCCATCGGCGGCGTGCTGCTGCTGGGACCGGCGCGTCAGCAAAGTTGACAGCCGCGTGCCGCCAGCGCGGCGGCGCATAGTGGCATCAAGCGCGGCACGATAAATGCTCGATGGAGGTATCCCCGTTGCGGCGGGGATCATTCCTCCTCCTCGCATTTTTCGTAAAGGACTTGCCATGCGCTACGCTAAGCTATGGCGCCATTGCGCCCGCTGCCTGCCGGCCTTGTTCGTGCTGCTGCTGACCTTCAGCATCGCGCCGCCCGGCCAGGCGTTCTGTCCCAAGAATGGCCTGCTGTGTTTTGTGACGGCCACGTCCTCGGGCAGTCTGACCCACCAGGACATCACCCAGCGCGGCATCGAGGCGCTGGACAAGACTTACTTCGGCGTGCCGAAGCTGACCAAGTCCATGCAGAAGGCGCTGGACGAAATCATCGAGGCCAATGCCAAGGTGGATGATGACCAGGTCACATCGGCCAAGCACTTCGACGGCGAGAACGCGGCCGGCGCCCAGCTGCGTCTGGCCACGCTCAAGCAGAACGTGATCGATGCGCTCAACGCCACGCCGATGAACACAGCCGGCGCGCGCCAGAACCTGGGCAGCGCGCTGCACACCATCCAGGACTTCTACTCGCATAGCAACTGGGTCGAACTGGGCAACACCGGCGCCAATCCCGGCGTGGGCCGTCCCGGTCCCTTGGCCTTTGCCGGGCCGGGCGTCACCGCCTGCTCGGGCTTTACCAACACCGGCCTGACCTGCGCCAATTCCTCCAACCTCGCCACCTCGCTGCTCACCAGCGGCTATTACGGCGGCGAGGACCGCGTCAAGCCGGGCGCCTTCAAATGCAGCCATGGCGGGCCGCTGGATAAAAGCTCGCCGTCCAGCGACATCCTCGGCTACTTCCGCGAAGGCATCAACAAGGACACGCGCTACTGCGATATTTCTCCGCACAGCACCTTCCACAATGCCGCCGCCACGGCCGCCATCGCCGGCACCCAGCAGTTCGTGGAAGACATCAAGGCCGTCATCACCAACACCCAGCTGAAGGCCTTGCTCGGCGCCGGTCCCACGCTGGCCTTCGCCATCGACACCACGGGCAGCATGGGCGGCATCATCGCCGGCGTGCGCGCTTCGGCCACGGCCATCGTCAACTCGCGCCTTGGTACGGACGAGGAACCGCTGCAGTATGTACTGGCCCCGTTCAACGATCCGTTCACGGGGCCGAACGTCTCGACCAGCGACGCCACCTCCTTCAAGAGTTCGATTGCGGGCCTGTTCGCCAGCGGCGGCGGCGACTGCCCCGAACTGGCCTTCTCCGGCATCTATAACGGCCTGTCGCTCTCCAATCCCAGCGGCAGCCTGTTCATGTACACCGACGCTTCGGCCAAGGATGCGGGATTGGCGGGCGCGGTGATCGGCCTGGCCAAGGCCAAGGAGATCAAGCTGTACGCCATCCTGTTCGGCAGCTGTTCTCCCTTGGAGCCGGGTTATCTGCAGGCGGCCACGGAAACCGGCGGCCAGGCCTTCTTCCTGTCCGGCGGCGAGGCGGAAAGCGTGACGCAGCTGGCTGACCTGGTGGGCCGCAACAATGCCGTGCAGCTGCTGTCGATTGTCGATGCTTTTGCCACGCCCAAAACCTACGATCTGCCCGTGGACAGCAGCATGACCCAGCTGACGGTGTCGGTCAGCGCCACCAATTTCGTCACTCCTGGCGTTACCCTGATGCGGCCCGACGGCACCGTGGTCACACCGGCCATGGCTGATACCTATATGACCCTGACCGGCGGCGTCATCATCTCCATCAAGGCGCCGGCGCGCGGGTTATGGAAGCTGAGCGTCCAGGATTCCACGGGACCGACCTATGTGAACGTCAGCGGCACCAGCGATCTGAATTTCACCTCCTTCCGCCTGGCGCGCTTTGCCGGACAGCCGCCGCACCAGGGCTTGTTCGCCATCGACGGCGAGCCCTTGCCGGGACAGGCGCTGTATGCGCTGGCCGCGCTGACGCCGGGAGCCAGCACCGCCCAGTTCAAGCTGCGGCGCAAGGATTTTTCCGCCATTGCCGATCTGCCGCTGAACCAGGATGAAACCGATAGCGGCAAGTATTTCGGCCCGGTCACCGTTCCGGCGGAATCCTTCCTGGCCTATGTGACAGGAACCGATAGCGGCGGCAATGCCTACCAGCGGGTGGTGAGCCTGATGCTGTCGCCGCAGACGGTCTCCATCGTCGCCCCGGCGCCGCAGGATCTGCGTGCCGGCGCCAGCAGCAGCTTCATTTACCAGGTGCGCAATGCCGGCCCCTCCGACACCTTCGCGCTGGCGGCGGCCGACGATCTGCACTTCATCACCTCCGTCAGTCCAAGTGCGGTCACGCTGGGCACGGGCGAGTCGGCCAATGTGGTGGTGCAGCTCACACCTCCCGTTGGCACCAGCGCGGGCAGCGCCGATACCGTGACGGCCACCGTGCAAAGCAGTAGCAACGCGCTGCTGCGCAACAGCGCTTCGCTCACCAGCTTTGTGACGGGCGCACTGGAAACGCCGGGACGGCCGGACTTCGTTGCCAGCATTGTCGGGCAGGAGGCGGTGGCACCGGGCGTGACCAGCATCGATGTGCGGCTGACCAATAGCGGCGTCGGCACGGCGCGTTCCATGAGTCTGAACTCGCTGCAACTGCGCACGCTGGCCGGCACCGGCACGGCCACCATCAACACCGCGCTCTCGCCCAGCCTGCCGTTTGTGACGCCGAATATCGATGTCGGCAGTTTTATCACCGTGCGGCTGACGATCAATACGCCAGCCGGCCTGCAGCGCTTCAGCATCACCGAGAACGGCACAGTGTCCGATACCGAGGGCCGCAGCTACAGCTTCTCGCAGGCGCAAGCCGTGATTCCCTGAATAGGAGAACATCATGAAAGCGAAACGATTCTGCGCCATGCTGGGATTGGCGGCTGCCCTGCTGTCGCCTGGCCTGGCAGCGGCGCTGCCCTTTACCTTCACCTTCGGCACCTTGCCGCCCAGCGGAGCGGTAAGCGGGCAGCCGGGACAACTGGTCGGCTGGGGTTATAGCCTGGCCAATACGGACAGCGTCAACTGGTTCGTGCCGACTTTGCTGAGCGCTTCGTCCAGCGCCCTGGGAACGCTGGACGCCAGCTATTTCGACTTCCCCATCCTGGCGCCGGGCATCAGCGCGTCCCAGGCTTTTGACGATGTGCTGGTACGCGGCCTGTATGGCTTGCACTTGTTGAATACCGCACTGCCGGGGCAGAGCGAAAACGGCAACTTCGCGCTGTCCGGCGAATGGTGGAGCGGCGATCCGCTGGCCGGTGGCGTTTTCCTGCAAACCAGCGACCAGCTTCTCAGCCCGTTCACGGTGCAGATCGTGCCGGGCGCGCTGCCTGTTCCAGGCAGTCTGGCCTTGCTGGCGCCGGGGCTGATGCTGTTAGGGCGTGGGTGGTTTAAGCGCCGCGGCAAGAAAAGCTTGCAGGTCGGCGCCAGCCTGGCTTGAAGGTGCGATGGACCGGATATCCTGGTAGTAGCCGGGACCGGTCCGGCCCAGCAGATGGAACTTCCGGCCATAGCGCACCGTGGGATGGGCTTGCGCAACGCTCAAGACGCTGCCCATTCCGCGCTGCTCAAGATGCACGATGAACTGCGCCGAGTATTCGGCGCCATCCTGCTGCCAGAAGTAGTCCGCATCGGGCGCGATCAGCACATCGTGGGCGCGCCGTGCCGCAGGCAGACGCAGCCAGGACGTAATATCCTCATTCGCCGGCTCGCCAGGCTGCGGCATCAGGTCCGCATCCGCCGGAAAGAGGGGGGCGCCATACGCCACTGCCAGCCGGTAGCGGCGCCGCTGCGGAGAGTGTGGCGGCAGCTCCGCAATCGCGCGCAGAACCGCTGCTTGCGCGGCGGCGGGTGGCTGAGCAAGCGCCACCTCGCCTGCCTGGACGGGCAGGGTGCAAGCCAAAAGCAGCGCTGTAAGAGCGGTAAAACGCATGGCGTTCTGCCAAAGTTGGAAAACAGGTTTATGCTAGCGTACTTGAGAGTACTCCCGGAGGGTTTGTGGCAGCATCGGATTTGGACAAAGAACGCGCGCAGCAGTTGCATGCGGAGGCAATGAAACTCGACGGCGAGGGCAAGTGCCAGGAGGCGCTTGATAAATATGCCGAAGCCATCGCCCTGCATCCGGAAAAGTCCGAAAGCCACTACAACTCGGGCCTGATCTTGAAATACGCGGGCGACTGGGAGAGGTCCTTCGCCTTCAACAAGAGCGCCCACGACCTTGCACCCGACGACGAGGCCGCGCGCTGGAATCTGGGCATTGCCGCCACCGCCTTGCGCGACTGGCGCACCGCGCGCCGCATGTGGAGTGGCGTCGGCCTGCAGCTCGACATCGAGCTGGATGAGCCTATCGAATTGAATATGGGCCTGACTCCCGTGCGCCTGAATCCCGATGAAGGCGCCGAGGTGGTTTGGGCGCGCCGCATCGATCCGGTTCGCGCCCGCATCGAAAGCATTCCGCTGCCGGAATCGGGCTACTGTCATGGCGATATCGTCCTGCATGACGGTGCCGCGGTTGGCTATCGCATGAACGGCGACAAGAAATGCCCGGTCTTCAACGTGCTGGAACTGTTCGAGCAATCCGCCTTCAGCACCTTCAGTCTGACGGTGGATGCCGCCAGTCCGGAAAGCGCGGCGGAACTGCTCCAGCTGCTGTCCGGCGAGGACATGCAGGCCGAGGACTGGACCGAAAATATCCGTACCTTATGCAAGGCATGCAGCGAGGGCGAACCGCACGAGGAGCATGACCACGACGCGGAAGACGACGGCGAATGGAAGCCGCGGCGCAGCTTCGGCGTGGCCGCGCTCTCGCTGGAAGCGGTGCGGCAGGCCGCAGCCGCCTGGAGCGGCGGCACGATCAGCGAAATCGAGTGCACCTTGTCTGCGGAAGACGAGGATGACGAGGACGCCGAGTAAGCCCTAGCCATGTGCGTCAATTACATCACCGTCCCCCGCCAGGTCTGTTTCGATTGGTTCCGCACGCCGATCGAAGCAGGGGAGGACTGGCGCGAGGAAATCTATCAGGATTACCAGGCGCCTTTCATCGTCCACAACGAGCGCGGGGAGCGTCAAGGCCTGCTGGGCAACTACGGCTTTGTTCCCAAGCGCCATATGCAGCCAGGCCGCAGCATGACCACCATGAACGCCCGCAGCGAAACCGTGGGCGAATTGTGGACCTACAAGCGCGCCTGGGCCGAATCGAAACTCTGCCTGGTGCCTGCCATGGCCATCTTCGAACCGAACTGGGAGCAGCAGAAGCATGAACGCTGGGCCATCGGAATGGCCGACAAGTCGCCGTATGCGGTAGCCGGCATCTGGCGCTCATGGGACGAGGCGGATGGAAGCAAAAGCCACTCCTTCACCCAGCTCACCGTCAACGCCGACGGGCATGGCCTGATGCGTCGCTTCCACCGTCCGGACGACGAAAAGCGCTCAGTCGTCATCATCCGTCCCGAGGATTACGACGATTGGCTGGGTTGCCGGAATCCCGAAATGGCGCGCGCCTTCCTGCAGCTTTATCCGGCCGAGCTGCTGCACGCTTACGCCGCGCCCCGGCAAACCATCGCGAAGGCGGCACCGCCAGCCGCGCCCCCCGCGCAAGGCTCCTTGTTCTAAGACGTTTAACTGGCGCCGACCGCGTAGCTCAGGCAGACCAGGTTTGCACCTGCCGGCCGGTTGCCGAGCAAGGTCAAGGCATGCCGCTCCTGCACGCCGCTGAAGAGCGCCTTGCCCGCGCCGAGAATGACGGGGCGGATGACCAGCCGCAGCTCATCGACCAGACCCCGGTTCATCAGGCTCGCCACCAGGCTGGCGCCGCCGACGGCATGCATGTCCTTGCCCGGCAGCTGTTTCAGTATGCGGATGTCTTCGATATCGCGCACGATGCGCGTATTGCTCCACGCTGCGCGCTCCAATGTTCTCGACAGCACGATATGCGGCGTGCGCGCGGCAAAGCGGGCATAGTCGGCTTCCCCCGGTCCCGCCGCATTATCCTCGCTGGCCAGAATCGCGCTCCAGTACTGCTCATAGCCAGGATACATGCCGCCGCCGAGAAGACAGGTATCGATCTGCGGCATCAGCCCGAAGCTGTCGTCCCAGGTATCGATCCAATCCAGCTCCCCATCCACTCCCTCGATGAAACCATCGAGCGAAACCTGTAGTGCCGCGATGATCTTCCTCATGATCCTTCTCCGGTTGATGACTCTTTGAATAGACGAAACAGCCGGGAGCGGATCGACAAGCCTCCGAATTATTTTTTGGGGAGCGCCAAACGGTTGGAACCGGATGGTTAGAACCGAATGGCGACAACCGAACAGCCAGAACCGAACAGCCAAAACCGATCGGCTAGAACCGAACAGTATATGGCGGCTGGCACGAGGGCCGACGTAGCATTTGCCTGCCTCGACTTCGTGCTTTCTTTTTAATATTGATATAAATGACAAGCCGCTTTCCCCTTTCCCTGGGCCGCGAATTGCGCGCTCTCGCCATGCTGGCCTGGCCCCTGATCGGCAGCAATCTGCTGATCTCGGCCATGCACTTCATCGACGTCATGATGGCCGGCCATATCAGCGGCATGGACCTGGCGGCGGTGGGTGTCGGCAGCAATGTCTGGCTATTGTGCTTCCTCAGCGCCCAGGGCGTGCTGACCGCGCTCTCGCCGATTGTGTCGCAGCAGCATGGCGCCGGCCGTCTGGAGCAGATGGGGGATTATGTGCGTCATGGCCTGCTGCTGGCCCTGGTCCTGGGCGTGCTGATGCTGGTGCTGCTGCAATTCCTGGCCGGGCCGCTGCTGGCGGCGCTGGGCATGGACCCGGCCTTGCAGCGGATGGGCGAGCGCTTTGTGCGCGCCATCTCCTGGGGCGCTCCCGCCATCTGCTGCTTCCTGGTGTTCCGTTTCGTGCTGGAGGGCATGGGCCTGACTCGCCTGATTCTCGGCATCTCCGTCGTCGGCCTGCTGTTCAACGTGGCCGGCAATGTCGTCTTCATGTATGGCTATCTTGGCGCGCCCGCCTTGGGCGGCGTCGGCTGCGGCGTCGCCAGTGCGCTGGCGATGTGGCTGATGCTGTTGCTGGCGCTGGCTTATGTCTGCCGTTCCCCGCGGCTGGTCCTGCTGCGCCACGCACCGGGCGGCCGATCGCGGCGCCAGACCATGGCTGAAATTCTGCGCCTCGGCCTGCCGATCGCCGGCACCATGCTGGCCGAACATGGCTTTTTCATCGCCGTCACGCTGATGATGAGCACCATCTCGGTCAGCGCCGTCGCGGCGCACCAGATCGCCATGAACTACACCTCGATCATGTATATGGTACCGATGGCGTTGGCGGCCGCCATCTCGGTGCGCGTCGGCCATGCCGTGGGCGAGGGCCGGCTGGACGAGGCGCGCTGGCGCGGCATCTGCGGCATGCTGGCCTGCCTCGTGCTCATGCTCGTGTCGGCCCTGCTGCTGCTGGCTTTCCACCGCCAGATCGCGCAACTGTATTCGGCCGAACGCGAAGTCGCCACCCTGGCCGCCGCGCTGCTGCTGATCGCCGCCGCCTTCCAGCTCTCGGACGGCGTGCAGGTCGCCTGCGGCGGCGCCCTGCGCGGCTTCAAGGATACCCGCCTGCCTTTCCTGATCTGCCTGGCGTCTTACTGGCTGATCGGTTTTCCGCTCGCATGGCGCGCCGCGCACGGACCGGCGGCCGCGCCGCAGCAGGTCTGGTGGGGTTTCGTCATCGGCCTCAGCGCGGCCGCCGTACTGATGATTGCGCGCTACGCGCTGCTGACGCGCCGTCTGGCGCAAGCCATGCCGCTGGCGCTGGCCGCGAAAGGCGGTGCGGCATGAGCGCGGACCTGCTGCTGACCTTGCCCGCCGCGGCCGGCTACGAGCATATCTGCATGCTCCAGCTCAATCGTCCCGCCCGCGCCAATGCCTACAACACGGCCTTGCTGGAAGCCTTGCTCGCTGCGCTGCGGCAGCTCAAGGAGCGGCCCGAGGTGCGCGCCTTGCTGATCTGCGGTGCGGGCGAGCGTGCCTTCTGCGCCGGCGCCGACCGCCACGAGCTCAAGGCGCGGCGCTTTCAGGATGGCATCGATCTGCTCAGCCGCACCGTCTTCGACCAATTGGCGGCGCTGCCGCTGCCCACCGTGGCTTGCATCAACGGCGCCGCCATGGGCGGCGGGCTGGAGCTGGCGCTGGCCTGCGATGCGCGCATCTGCAGCCCGCATGCCGTCTTTGCGTTGCCGGAGCTGAGCCTGGACCTGACGCCGGCGGCCGGCGGCATGCGCCGTCTGCCTGCCCTGGTGGGACTGGGACGGGCCAAGGAAATGATCCTGTTCCAGCGCCGCCTCGATGCGCTGGAAGCCTGCAATTGGGGACTGGTGGCGCATCAAGGCGCCGATTATCGAAGCCAGGCGCTGGCGTGGGCGGCACGGGCGGCCGCACTCGATCCGCTGGCGCTGCGCTTGGCCAAGCAGCTGCTCGATGTGGAAGCGGTTCCCATGCAGCGCGAATTTGAAGCTTTTACACAAGCGCTTTTATATGAACGAAACTTTCAAAGGGTGAATACATGAACACTGGAAGCACGCACGCGGCGGGGCCTCGCTTGTTGAGTGTCGCCACCGAGAATCCCGGCAAACGCTATCAGCAGGATGAAGTGGTGGCCTTGTTCGGGGTGACGGACCGGAAGATTACCAAGCTCTTCAGCAGCACGCACATCGCCTCGCGCTATCTGAGCCTGGGAGAGCCGGACGAGAACGGCCTGCTGGCCGCGGAGAGCGGCCTGGACCTGAACCGCAAGCACCGCGAGCAAGCCGTCGCGTCCGGCCAGGCCGCCATTGCGCGCGCGCTGGAGAGCGCCGGCCTGCAGGCCAGCGACATCGACTATATCGCCTGCGTCACCTCGACCGGCTTTCTCTGTCCCGGCCTGTCGGCCCACCTGATCAAGGCGGCCGGCCTGCGGCCCGACGTGCACCGCCTTGACGTGGTGGGCATGGGCTGCAACGCCGGCTTGAACGGCATGCAGCCCCTGGTCAACTTCTGCCGCCTGCATCCGGGCAGCCGCGCCTTGCTGGTATGTGCCGAAATCTGCTCCGCCTCCTATGTGTTCGACATGAGCATGCGCACGGCGGTGGTCAATTCGCTATTCGGCGATGGCGTGGCGGCGGCGGTCTTCGGCTATCAGGAAGAACCGGGCGAGCGCGCCGCGCCGGAAATCCTCGGCTTCACTTCGCACATGATGCGCGAGCATATCGACGCCATGCGCTTCGACTACGAAGAGGGCAAGTACTCCTTCTATCTCGACCGCGACATTCCCTATGTGATCGGGGACAACGCCGAGCGGCCGATCAAGGCCTTGCTGAACAAGTTCGGCCTCAAGCTGCACGATATCAAGCACTGGATCGTGCATTCGGGCGGGCGCAAGGTGATCGATGCGGTCAAGTTCAACCTGGGCCTGTCCTCGCACGCCGTGCGGCATACCGAAGGCGTACTGAAAGACCTGGGCAATCTCTCTTCCGGCTCCTTCCTGTTTTCCCACCAGCGCCTGATCGAAGAGGACGTGGCCCAGCGAGGCGACTACGCCGTGATGATGACGATGGGGCCGGGCGCCACCATCGAATGCTGCCTGGCCCGTTTCTAAGCCCGGCGCTTCCTTCCCACCGAATTCAACCAAGAAAGGCATTCAGATGAAGACGCGCAATCTGTTCCGCAACAACGAGAAAATGGTCAGCATCGGCAACACCTTCTGGGACGAGGCCGAGCGCCACGGCCTGGCCGGCATCGTCGGCGAGCTGCGCAACAACCGCCTGCACACGCCGGATGGCCACAGCTTCACCAATTTCAGCTGCTGCTCCTATCTCGATCTTGACCAGCACCCCAAAATCATCGAAGGCGCGGTCGATGCCCTGCGCCGCTTTGGCGTGCTGGATCACTGCATCACGCGCGCGCGGGTGCAGATTCCGGCCCTGATGGAGCTGGAAGCGTCGCTGTCCGAGCTGTTCCGCTCGCAGATCGTCACCGCCATTTCCGCCAGCGTGGCCACGTCGGGCGTGCTGCCCCTGATCGCTTCGGGCCACCTGAGCGGCGGGCGCAAGCCGGTCATGGTGTTCGACAAGAACTGCCACGTCTCCATGCTGCACACCAAGCCGATCTGCGCCGACGAAACCCAGGTGGAAACCTGTCCCCACCACGACCTGCAATATATCGAGGACGCCTGCAAGAAATACGGCACGGTGTCCTATGTCTGCGACGGTGCAGATAGCCTGGGGGGCTATGCGCCGGTGCGGGAACTGACCGCGCTGCAGCAGAAATACGATCTGCATATTTACTACGACGACAGCCATTCGCTGTCGGCCTATGGCGAGCGCGGTGTGGGCTATGTGCGCTCCCACCTGCCGGAACTGGACGACCGCACCATCGTCGTCGCCACGCTGAATAAGGCTTTCGGCGCCAGCGGCGCGGCCATCATGCTGGGCCAGCGCAGCCAGCAGGAGTTGCGCATCATCGACCGCTATGCGGGCGCCATCGGCTATTCCCAGCCGATGAACACCGCCGCCGTCGGCGCCTGCCTGGCCTCGGCCGACATCCACCGCACGCCGGAACTGGGCCAGTTGCAGCAGAAACTGGCCGCCAATATCGCCCTGTTCGACCAGCTGCTGCCCACCCCGCAAGCCGGCTCCAGCTTCCCCATCCGCCTGGTCAGCGTGGCCGACGCCGACGTGGTGCAGCGCGCCATCGAGCTGTACCAGGCCGGCTACTACGTGTCGCCGGTCTTCTTCCCGGTGGTGGCGCGCGGCACGGCCGGCCTGCGCGTGATGATGCGCGCCGGGCAGACGGAGGAGGAAATCCGCGATCTGGCCCGCATCATCAACCGTCTGCCCGCCGCCGCGCCGCTGGCGGCTTGAGCGCGTACGAAAGGAACAAGCATGGATAGCGAAATCAAAGACAATCTGGCCTGGAGCGCGGCCCAGCTCAGCACCGATCCGGCCTGGGTGCATACGCTGACGGCGGGGGAACTGGCCGAACTGAATAACGCCCTGGTGCGGGCGATGGCCAGCGGCCGGCCGCTGGAGCAGCTGCGCACGCGCGACTTTCCGCTGCACGAGCTGGCGATTACCCTGCAAGGCCTGGCGGCCGAGCTGGAAGAGGGACGCGGCGTGGTGCGCATCGACGGCCTGCCGGTGGAGCGCTACCGCGAGTCCGAGCTGCGCTGCCTGTTCTGGGGCCTGGGCCAATACCTGGGCAGCTGCGTCTCGCAGTCGGATGCCGGTGAGCTGATCATGAACATCAAGGACGCGGGAGGCGATCCGGACGACCTGGAAGTGCGCGGCGTGCATAGCCGCGGCGCCTTGCAGTACCACACCGATCTGTGCGACGTGGTCGGCATGCTGTCCGTGCATGCCGCCGCCGAGGGCGGCGAGTCGCTGCTGCTGAACAGCCTCGCGGTGCACGATGAAATCCGCCGCACCCGGCCCGACCTGCTGGAAGTGCTGTACCGCCCCTTCTGCTACGCCAAACCGAAATGGGACGCCCCGGGCGAGCGCCTGCTGGAAATGCGCCCCATCTTCGCCGTGCACGAAGGCCGTTTCGTCAGCACCTATCTGCGCGACTTCATCGATTGGGCGCAGGAGGACGAGCGCGTGCCGCGCCTGCAGCCGATCCAGACCGAAGCCCTGGATTATCTGGACACGCTGTGCAACGACGCGCGCTTCAGTTACTCCTTCATGCTGGAGCCGGGGCAGATACTGTTCTTCAATTCCTTCGTCACCTACCACTCGCGGCGCGCCTTCCGCAACCACGCCGATCCGGAGCGCCACCGCAATCTGCTGCGGCTCTGGCTATCGATGACGAACAGCCGCGCGCTGCCGGAAAGCTACCGTTCCAGCTATGGCGAGGTGGCGGCGGGTGCGCTGCGCGGCGGCATCCATCCCGGCGCCGGCTCCGGCCAGCGCGTCACGCTGCCCTGGATGCAGGAGGCGCCGGTATGAGCGGCCGGCTGGCGGGCAAGAAGGCCATCGTCACCGGCGCTTCGAACGGCATCGGATTGGCCATCGCGCGCGCCTTTGTGCGCGAGGGCGCCGACCTGCTGGTGACAGCCTACCGGCATGTCGAGGGCGCGCAGCAACTGGCTGCGGAGGCGGCACAGCAAGGCCGGCGCGTGGAGTGGCTGCAACTGGCCTGCCAGGACGAGGATGCGGTCGAACGCCTGTTCGCGGCGGCCGATTCCACGCTGGGGGCGGCCGACATCCTGGTCAACAATGTGGGCGTCGTCATCAAGACTTCCTTCCTTGAGCATTCGCGCGAGGATTATGAGCGCTCCTTCCAGGTCAACAGCCGCTTTCCCTTCTTTGCCACGCAGCGCTTCGCGCGTACCAATATCCAGCGCCAGGCCGGCGGCAGCGTGATCAACATCGCCTCGGTCAGCGCCTTCAAGGCGATCAGCCGTCTCAGCTCCTACCAGTGCAGCAAGGCCGCGCTGGCGATGCTGGGCAAGAGCGCCGCGCTGGAGCTGGCGCCGCATGGCATCCGCGTCAACACCCTGTCGCCGGGGCTGACCGCGACCAACGGCAATGCCCACCAATGGCGCGACCAGCCGGCGCTGTGGCGCGAACGTTCCAAGGAGCTGCCGCTGGGCCGCACCGGCATGCCGG
The DNA here is from genome assembly GCF_001191005.1 of Massilia sp. NR 4-1. Classification (NCBI taxonomy): domain Bacteria; kingdom Pseudomonadati; phylum Pseudomonadota; class Betaproteobacteria; order Burkholderiales; family Oxalobacteraceae; genus Massilia; species Massilia sp. NR 4-1. The sequence continues at coordinate 3,329,012 of NZ_CP012201.1, read as the reverse complement.
AAGACATGGCCGGGGCGGCCGTTTTCCTCGCCTCGGAGGAATCGTCGTGGATGACGGGCGGCCACATCGTCATCGACGGCGGCGATAGCGTCATCTGAGGCCGGCGCCGCATTCAACCATATAAAGGATATCTGTCATGCTGAAACTGATAGCTGAGCATAATGAAGAAGCCCAGGGGCTGGACGCGATCCGCCAACTGCCGGGCGTAATGCTGGTCGACTGCCAGGCCGAGGATGCCGGTGCGCTGCAGGACGCGGCGTTGCTGGCGCGGCTGGAAGATGCCCTGCAGCGCATCGAGGCCGATGCCGCTTGCCGCCTGATCGTCTTCCATGGTCTGGGACTGGCGCGTGGCACCGCCGCCGGCCTACCGGAGTTGCGCCTGTACGGCAAGCGTGAGCAGCTGCTGCAGCGCTTCCGCGAACTGGCGCCGCCCAGCGTGGCCCTGGTGGATGGCGTGTGCAGCGGCATCCATTTCGAGATCGCGCTGGGGGCCGATGCCTGCCTGGCCAGCGAAAGGAGCAGCTTCGCCGTGCCTGAGCTGGCGCAGGGTCATCTGCCCGGCATGGGCGTGTTCCGCCTGGCGCGCCAGATCGGATTGCGCCAGGCGCGCCGCCTGCTGTTGCTGAACGGCGTTGTGGATGCCTATACCGCCCTGGCCCAGGGTCTGGCTGATACCGTCTGTCCTGCCGCCAGCTTTGCACAGCAGGTGGCGGCCATCGCGGCGCATACGGCGTCCAACAGCATGGTTGCCACGCAGCTTGGCCGCCGCCTGCTGGAGGAGTCCTATGCCAGCGCGTATGAGGACAGCGTGGGCCACTTCCTGGCGGCCCAGCACCGCTGCTACGCCAGGCTGCCCGGCGCGGCCCAGTAAGCGCAAGGAGGCCGCATGGACATCGCTTATCTCAACACCTCTATATTGAAGTTCAACCCGCAGGCCGCCGATCCCAGCTTCGGCAGCGATGTGGTGATCCTGGATCTGGAAGATGCGGTGCATGCACGCGACAAGGAAGCGGCGCGCGCCATGCTGGCGCAGCTGGAACTGGGACCGCTGCTGGCGCGCGGCCTGCGCTTCGGCCTGCGCATCAACAGCCTGATGTCGCTGGCCGGCCTGCAGGACCTGGCGGCACTGGACGCCTTCCTGCGCCGCCAGCCGGACAGCCTGCTTTTCGTGCAGCTGCCGAAGGTGGAGTCGGATTTTGAAATCCGGCTATGCCGCACGGTGCTGCGCGAAGGCGGGCAGGCGCTGCGCGTCGTGCCCATTATCGAAACGCCCGGCGGCGTGGAGCAGCTGGAGGCGATCGCCGCCCTCAGCGACGCCATGATGTTCGGCCGCGTCGATATGGGCGCATCGCTTTACCGCAGCAATGCCGCCTACCTGGCGTATGCGCGCGGGCGCTTCTGCGCCGCCTGCGCCCAGCGCGGCATCGCTGCCATCGACACGGCCAATTTCGGCAGCGGCGCCGACATCATGAACTTGGCGGCCTTCGAGCAGGATTGCCTGGACGGCCGGGCCGAAGGCTTTACCGCGCGCGCCGTGGTGCATCCCAACCAGGTGGCCGTGGTCAAGCGCATCTTCGCCTTGCCGGAGGATGAACTGCAAGCCTGCCTCGGCACCATCAGCGCCTATGCCGAGGCGCATACCGGCTTTTCCGTCGTCGACGGCCGCGTCATTGCGCCGCCCTTTGTGGCGCGTGCGCGCAAGATGCTGAACCTGTACCAATATTCCCAAGGAGATGCCGCATGCACGCTGAACTGAAGCGCGCCGAAGCCCTGGCTTGCCTGGACTACGCCACCCTGGCCGCCGCCGGCGATATTGCCGGCCTCGCGCATACCATGCGCAGCGCCTATGCCGCCGGCCTGGATGGCGTCACCGTTCCGCTGCGCAGCAGCATCCAGCGCGAGGAACCCTTCTTCGCCTTCGACACGATGCCGGCCCATAGCGAGCGGCATGGCTTGTTCGTGGCCAAGCTGGGCGCCGTGATCCCGCAAAGCGATCCAGCGCTGAAAAGCGTGCATGCGCTGGTGGCCGCCTTTTGCGCCCGCAGCGGCCGGCCGCTCGCCATCCTGGACGGCGACGCCGTCACCCATCTGAAGTGCGCGGCCGTGGCGGCCTTCGTCACCGATATGTGCGCGCGGCCCGATGCCAGCGTGCTGGGACTGATCGGCAGCGGCACGCAAGCCCTGGTGCAGCTGCGTGCCGTGGCGGCGGTGCGCCCGCTGCGGCGGGTCAAGGTCTATTCGCGCAATCCGCATCGGGTGGCGGCCTTCGTGCGCAAGCATCAGCCGCAGTTCCCGCAGATTGAATTGCAAGCCTGCGCCAGCGCGCAGGAAGCGGCGGACGACGCGGACATCGTCAGCACCGCCACCACGGCCAGCCTGCCCCTGTTGGGTAGCGCCGACCTGCGGCGTCCCGGCCTGCACATCAACTGCTTCGGCAACCATACGCCGCAGTCGCGCGAGATTCCAGCCGAGGTGCTGGCGCGCGGCTCCATCGTCATCGTCGAGGACATGCAGACCGCGCTGGAAGAGGCGGGACCGCTGCACCACGGCGCCTACACGCTGGAGCGCCTGGCCGCGCAGGACCCTGCCTGGCTGCAGCCGCAAAGAACCGTGTTTTCTTCCACCGGCCATGCCTTCCTCGACCTGCTGGCAGTCGCGCATCTGATCGAGAAGCTGGGCCTGGACCACCGCAATATCCCATCCTATGGAGCCGAACAGCAATGAGCAGAGAGATGAAAGAAGTCGCCCCCAATGTCTTCCGCGCCAGCTATGGCCGTTATTTCGAGGACTTCGAGATCGGCCATGTGTACCAGCACCGTCCCGGCCGCTCGATCACCGAGGCCGACAATATCTGGTTCAGCCTGCTGACCATGAATACCCATCCACTGCACTTCGATAATGAGTACGGCAAGGCGACCGAATTCGGCCGCACCATCATTGCCAGCGGCTTCACGGTCTCGGTGCTGGGCGGCATGAGCGTCAGCGATATCAGCCAGAAGGCCATCGCCAATCTGGGCTGGACCGATATCCGCATGCCGGCTCCGCTGTTCGCGGGCGATACCTTGTATGGCGAAACGGAAGTGCTGTCCAAGCGCGAATCGCAGTCGCGGCCGCATGCCGGTGTGGTCGAGGTCAAGACCATCGGCAAGAACCAGCATGGCGTAGTGGTCTGCGAATACCGGCGCACCGTGCTGGTGCCCAAGCGCGGCCACGCCGTCGACGACAAGATGGATTACTAGCCATGGCGCGCGATGCGATGGATGCCGCACCGGATCTGGTGGACTGGCTGCGGCGCGCGCCCCAGCCCGCGCCGCAATGGCAGGACGATGCCTGCGAAGCGCTGCGCCACTGGTGTGCGCAAGGCGAGGCGATGCTGGCCGCGCTGCCGCCGCGCGCCGCCTGGGGCGAGCCGCAGCGGCTCCTGGTCCGGCAGGTGCGCGAGGCCGTGGCCGAAGCGCGCGCGGCCCAGGTCGCGGCGCACGGCGAAACCCTGTACCGCCTGCTGACCAAGGACTATACCGAGGCGCTGCGGGTGGACGCCTTGCTGGCGCTGGCCGCCGCCCGCTTCCCCGGCTTGCTGCCGACGCCGGCGCAACTGGCGGCCGATGCGGAATTGTCCCTGCACGACAAGCTGGGCCATGAATTGAGCCTGGGCCTGGTGCTGGCGCAGTGGCTGGGCCAGCAGCAAGTGGGCCGCCACCTGATGGCGGCGATGCGCCTGCCGCTGCCGCGCGCGCAGGAGCTGCTGCCAGTCTACCAGGCGGGCCAACTGCTGGATCTGGGACTGGTGCAACTGCAGCGGCAGGGCCGGCAGGGGCAGCTGACCTTGTGCAATCCGCGCTGCCTGAATGCCGAGGACGAAGAACTGGTGCAGGCCATGGAACTGGCCGTGGACATTGTGCTGCTCGACGAGGGCAGCGAGGTCGGCTTGCTGCGCGGCGGCTTTATGGCGCATGAAAAATACCGTGGCCGCCGCGTCTTCTGTTCCGGCGTGAACCTGAGCAAGCTGTATGCGGGCCAACTGCCCTTCCTGTTCTATGTGGTGCGCGAACTGGGCCTGGTCAGCAAGCTGCACCGGGGGCTGTGGGGCGGCGGTTCGCCCTGGGCCGACGCTCCCGATCTGGGACTGGAGAAGCCCTGGCTGGCGGCGGTGGATACCCACGCCATCGGCGGCGGTTGCCAACTGCTGCTGGTCTGCGACCACGTCATCGCCGAAGAGACGGCCTTCCTCTCGCTGCCGGCGCGCTCCGAAGGCTTCATCCCCGGCATCGCCAATCTGCGCCTGCCGCAGTATGTCGGGCGGCGCCTGGCGAACCGCCTGATCTACAGCAACCACAAGGTGGCGGCCGATAGCGTCGAGGGGCGCCTGCTGGTCGATGAGGTGGTGGCGGCAGCGGAGATGGACGCGGCCATCGAGCGCGGCGTGGCCTCGATGGTGGACCTGGGTTCGCACGGCATCGTCAGCAACCGCAAGGCCTTCCGTCATGCGACCGAACCGCTGGAGCAGTTCCGCAGCTATCTGGCGACCTTCTGCCGCGAACAGGCGCGCTGCATGTATGGCACGGAAATTATTCGCAACCTCGAACAGTTCTGGATGCGGCGCAAACCAGCCTGACGCGCCGCCGCGCGCAAATTGTGTATTATAGAAAAAACAATTGCGGCGCGTCATCAGCATCGGCTCGGGCGCGCCGTCCCGTAACCGTATGTCCAGAGAAAACGATGAGAGAAAGCGAGAAACAAGCGGCGTCCCCGGCCGGCCTGACGCTGGCCGGCGAAATCAATCAACTGCTGGAAAACGCCTTCCGTGCCTGCGGGCTGCCGGTCAGCTTTGCGCGCGCGGCCCGAGCCAGCCGGCCTGAATGGGGCGAGCTGCAATGCAATGGCGCTCTGCCGCTGGCCAAGAGCCTGGGCCGTCCGCCGCGCGAGATCGCAGCGGCGGTGGCGGAACAGCTGCGCGCCGGCGGCGGCTTCGATACGGTCGAGGTGGCCGGCGCCGGCTTCATCAATCTGAAACTGTCGGCCGCGCTGCTGGCGCGCCACGCCCAGGCCCAGCTGGCCGACCCTGCCTGCAGCATCGTGCAGGAGCCGCGGCAGCGCATCATGCTCGACTATGGCGGACCAAACGTGGCCAAGCCGCTGCATGTGGGCCATCTGCGCTCGCTGGTTATCGGCGAGAGCCTGCGCCGCATCCTGCGCGCCCAGGGCCACGATACCGTCTCCGACGTGCACCTGGGCGACTGGGGGCTGCAGATGGGCATGCTGATCGCCCAGATCCGTCACGATTTCCCATCGCTGTCCTGCTTCGCGCCGCAGCCGGAACTGGCCGCCGCCAGCCTGGACGAGGCCAGCCTGGGCTTCGGCATGCAGGACTTGCAGCGCCTGTATCCGCTGGCGGCGGCGGCCTGCAAGGACGATCCGGCGCGCATGGCCGAGGCGCGCGAATTGACGGCGGCCCTGCAGGCCGGCCACCCCGGCTATATCGCGCTGTGGCGCGCTATCCGCTCCATCTCGCTGCAAGTGCAGCAGCAGGACTTCGCCGCGCTCGACGTGCATTTCGACCTGCTGCTGGGCGAAAGCGATGTGCAATCCCTGATCCCGCCCATGCTGAGCGAGCTGCGCGAGCGCGGCATCGGCATTGAAAGCGAGGGCGCGCTGGTGGTGGAAGTGGCCGAGGATAGCGACGCCCATCCGATGCCGCCGCTGCTGCTGGCCAAGTCGGATGGCGCCGCCCTGTATGCGACGACGGATCTGGCGACGATCCTGCACCGCGTGCGCGACAGCGGCACGGCGCCGGCGCGCATCATCTACGTGGTCGACCAGCGCCAGGCCCTGCATTTCGAGCAGGTGTTCCGCTCCGCGCGGCGGGCCGGCTACGCGCCGGGCGTGGAACTGGTGCATGCCGGCTTCGGCACCGTGAACGGCGTCGACGGCAAACCGTACAAGACGCGCCAGGGCGGCGTGGCGCAACTGGCCGACCTGCTGAACGGCGCCATCGACAAGGCGCGCGAGCGGCTCGGCGCGCTGGCTGCGGACGGATCGGGGCAGGGCGCTGCGGCCGACGAGTTCGGCCAAGCGGCGCGGGCTGCGCAAGCGGAGACGCTGGCGCGTCTGGTGGGCATTGCCGCCGTCAAATTCGCCGATCTGTCGAGCTACCGCATCTCCGGCTATATCTTCGATCCGGAGCGCATGGTGTCCTTCGAAGGCAAGACTGGACCGTATGTGCAATATGCCTGCGTGCGCATCGGCTCCATCCTGGCGCGTGCCGCCGCGCAGCAATTGCAGCCGGGGCCGATCCAGGTCACGGCCGAAGCCGAACGCGCGCTGGTGTTCGAATGTTCCCGTTTCCCGGAAGTGGTGGCCTCGGCGGCGGCGAACCTGGCGCCCAACGAGATCGCCGACTATGTATTCAATCTGGCCCAGACCTTCAGCCGCTTCTACCTCGATTGCCCGGTACTGGCGGCTGAAAGCGCGGAGCTGTGCGCTTCGCGGCTGGCGATCAGCGCGCTGGCGCGGCGGGTGCTGGAACGCGGTTTATACCTGTTAGGCATTGCAGTTCCTGAGAAGATGTAGTTGTTTGACAAAACTTTTGACGGCTATGGGGGCAGTGCGCCATCAAAAGCTAATAATAATTATCGTTTTGATACATTTGAATAGATTTTATTCAAATTGTGCTACTTACAATAAGGATTCAAGCAACAGTCACCTAGCGGCAGCGCCGTCACGCCTGGGTAGAAAAAAGGCGGCGCTGTCTTCTTCAAAAAAGCAAAATTGATAGGAGACAATTACTCATGGCCAAGTCCATGCCCCCCGATGCGTCATGTAGTTCAGTAGTGGAAACGGAGAATACCTACGCCTACCAACGCCAGCTCAGCCCATGCGAGGCGCAAGTCTGCCATTGGCTGCTGGCCGGCAAAAGCCTGCCTGAAGTGGCTATCATTTTAGGCAAGGGGACTGCTACCGTGAAACAGCAGACCCTGTCGATCTACCGCAAGCTGGGCGTGGCCTCGCGTCCCCAGCTGTTCGCCAAATATATGAACGACAGCAAGAGTCCCGCGTTCGATAACCCAGGTGAGTATCAGGAGCCGGCTGTTTGGGATCTGCAGCAGTAGGCGCGTATCTGCCGTAATGTAAAAGCCAGACTTCCGCAAGGATGATCTGGCTTAATTTTTTGGTTGGGACCTTTCAGCGTATCGCGGTTCCGGGTATGCAAAGGAACTGAAGGTGTTTGCTTAGGCAGTTGACGTTGCTCAAATTGCCCTACGGCATGTCGGGGTAGTGTATCTCTACGATTTGAATTGGAGGTACTTAGCATGGCAACCGACATTTACATCCAGATCGAAGGAATCGCTGGCGAGTCACGAGACGAAAACCACAAAGGCTGGATTGAGGCAACCGGTGTGCACTGGGGCGTTTTTCAACCGCGCAGCACGATTGCGTCGAGCGCTGGTGGACATACAGTTGAACGTGCCGACCTCTCCGAAATCTCCTTCAGCAAGCTGGCAGATCTATCGTCCCCGATTCTTGCCCAGACCTGTGCCATGGGTAAAACAATTCCACGTGCGCGAGTTGAAATGTTTCGTGCCGACGGCAATGGTAGTCGCATCAAATACTTTGAGATTGAGTTGGAAAATGTCTTAATTGGCTTGGTTAAGCCTCACTTAGGAGGAGAGGATTCCTACCTGTGCGAGATCGTCAATTTGAAGTACTCTATGATCAAGTGGAAATATAGCCAACAGAAAATCAGTGGGGGATTGGGCGGTAATACTGTAGGCGGCTGGGACCTGGCTACGAACAAGATTGTATAAGCGGGGATAGCCATGCCATTCGATACCGACAAGTTTGCCAAGCACCTGCGCAGTAATGCAGCAAATCGAAGCCAGGCCCGTTGCGCGACATTTGTTCGCAAGGCACTGGAGGCCGGCGGTGCAGATACGACCGGCCATCCCGCCGAAGCGAAGCGGTATGGAAATCTATTGATACGTAACGGCTTTCATTCAATCACCGTGAGCCAGCCCGATACCTATGCCTTCGTGAAAGGCGATATCGTCGTGATGGACCCGACCGCGAATGGCAACCAGGCAGGGCATATTGCCGCCTATGATGGAAAAAACTGGATTTCTGATTTTGTGCAGGCTGGTTTTTGGCCTGGACCTGCTTACGTCAAAGAGAGGCCAAAATATGTGGTGTACCGCCGTTAAGCGAATGTTGGTTTGCGTTGAGATCGTGGCCGCTTTCGGTTGGGGCGGTCAAGTAATCGCCGCGCCAGCCGAGACGGAAGCATCGGTTGTCGCACGCCTTTATAAAGATTTTGGGTGGCAGGCTTTTGCTAGTCAACGAGAATTGTTTGGGGAGGTTCTACAGCATCAGGACAAAGCCGTGCTTAGGCGATATTTCGCCCCATCCCTGGTTGAGTTGCTTATCCACGATTCTATTTGTCAGATCAAGGAGCATGGTATATGCCTACTCGACTTCGATATTCTGTTCGACTCTCAGGATCCGGTTATTACTGATCTCGAAGTGCAGCGGCAGTCTTCAGGTAAGGTACAAATCCGATTTAAAGACCCAACCAATGGCCAAGCAAGGGAAATTGAGTTCCTCGTTGTGCGACTTGCAGGGCAATGGAAAATTGCGGATATCCTCTATAGGACAAAGGCGGAGCCGTCGCTGAAGCGAATTCTGCTGCGGCGGTGAAGAGAGTGCTGCGGATGGCTTATAGACAGAGTAGGCAATATTGACGAAGGCCGAAACGCTTTTGTAGCGTTGCCGGTCCTCAGAATCCTGGTCGGGGTGAGAGGATTCGAACCTCCGGCCTCTACGTCCCGAACGTAGCGCTCTACCGGGCTAAGCTACACCCCGACGGTGATGGCCTATTAAAGCAGAACTTTAGGTATTTATCAACTATATCAAATAAGAAGTTTGCGCCAGATCAAAACTTGCGTCCCCCGACGGCTTTGCCTATTATCTTCGGCACAGAAAAAGGGGAGCACCATGACCATCACCATTTACCACAACAACGCCTGCAGCAACTCGCGCGGTGCCCTGGCCTTGATCCGCGAAGCGGGTGTCGAGCCGGAAATCATCGAATACCTGAAAACCCCGCCCACCCGCGCCATCCTGGTCGATTTGATCGACCGCGCCGGGCTGACAGCGCGTGGCGCCATGCGCGACAAGGGCGAAATCTATGAACAGCTCGGCCTGGCCGACCCCTCCCTGTCCGACGAGCAGCTGGTGGACGCCATGATGGCGCATCCGGAACTGATCAATCGTCCCTTCGTGGTGACGGAGAAGGGCGTGCGCCTGTGCCGTCCGCCCGAGATTGTGAAAGAGATCCTGTAAAAACAAACGGCGCCTGAGGCGCCGTTTTGCTTGGTAGCTGAATGAAGCTGCTCAGTGCTTGCGGTCGACCGCGAAGTGCGCCAGTTGCAGCAGGGATTGTTTGTACTGGCTGTCCGGCAGGTCGGCGATGGCGTCGATGGCGCGCTGGGCGGCCACTTCAGCTTCGCGGCGCGTGTAATCGAGGGCGCCGCTGCTGGTGACGGCGGCCAGGATGGTGTCGAAGTGCTGCTCGTCGCCGTTTTCGATGCAGGAGCGCACCAGTTCGCGTTGCTCCGACGTGCCGTTTTCCATCAGATAGATCAGCGGCAGGGTCGGTTTGCCTTCGCGCAGGTCGTCGCCCACGTTCTTGCCGATTTCGGCGGCGTCGCCGGCATAGTCCAGCACATCGTCGATCAGCTGGAAGGCGGTGCCCAGCGAGCGGCCGTATTCGCCGGCGGCGGCGATTTGCGAGTCGTTGGCGCCGGCGACCAGGGCGCCCAGTTCGGCCGCCGCTTCGAACAGCTTGGCGGTCTTGGAGCGGATCACCTGCAGATAGCGTTCGCGGCTCACGTCCGGGTCGTGCATATTCAGCAGCTGCAGCACTTCGCCCTCGGCGATCACATTGGTGGCGTCCGACAGGATCTGCATCACGCGCATATTATTCAGCGACACCATCATCTGGAAGGAGCGCGAGTACAGGAAGTCGCCCACCAGCACCGAGGCGGCATTGCCGAACAGCGCGTTGGCGGTCTGGCGGCCGCGCCGCATCGAGGATTCGTCCACCACGTCGTCGTGCAGCAGGGTCGCGGTGTGGATGAATTCCACAACGGCCGCCAGCTCGTGGTGCGCCTCGCCCTTGTAGGCGTAGGCGTTGGCCACCAGCAGCACCAGCACCGGCCGGATGCGTTTGCCGCCGGCGCTGATGATGTACTCTGCGATCTGGTTGACCAGCGCGACTTCGGAGTGGAGGCGCTGGCGGATCACCACGTTGACCGCGTCCATATCGGCGGCGATGGTGCTGGTGATGTTGTTCTGGGTGGAGGTTTGGGTAGCGGCGGACAAGGCGAACCTGCGATGGACGAATATTAGGTGCCGCGATTATACGCCATGCGTTGCCGACATACCACGAGCGGCAGGCTTTGTGAATAGTTTTTGACGGAAAATCCGAAGCCATGTATAATCGTTGGTTCTCCCTTTTCCGCCCAGCTCTGCCGGGTGTCGAGACAGGGGGATTTTCTTAACATTTGATGAGGTTTCAAATCATGTACGCGGTCATAAAAACCGGTGGCAAACAGTACAAAGTTGTCGCTGGCGAAAAACTCAAAGTAGAACAGATACCTGCTGACATTGGTTCCGAACTCACCATCGATCAAGTTCTCGCCGTTGGCGCGGGCGACACCATCAAGTTTGGTGCCCCACTGGTTGAAGGTGCAAAGGTTCTGGTGAAAGTGGTTTCCCAAGGTCGTCACGACAAGGTGAAAATCTTCAAGATGCGTCGTCGTAAGCACTACCAGAAGCATCAAGGTCACCGTCAGAACTACACCGAAATCCAAATCGTTTCGATCAACGGCTAAGCGCTGCTTGCCCGAATTTACAGCTATCTAAGGAGTAATTAAATGGCACACAAAAAAGGCGGCGGCACTACCCGCAACGGCCGTGACTCAGAATCAAAACGCCTGGGCGTTAAGGTTTACGGCGGCCAAAAGATCAATGCTGGCGGCATCATCATTCGTCAACGTGGCACCCCAGTGCGCGCTGGCGAAGGCGTAGGCACCGGCAAGGACCACACCCTGTTCGCTCTGGTGGACGGCGTTGTGAAGTTCGTGACCAAAGGCGCTGGCAACCACAAGTTTGTCACCGTCGTAGCCGCTGCTGCTTAAGCGCAGGCTACCACGCACAGTAAGGCGCAAGCCTTCAATCGAAAGGCTCTGCCAGCGGTAGAGCCTTTTTAGTTTTATGGCGGCACATTATGAAGTTTATCGACGAAGCAAGAATTGAAGTCATCGCCGGCAACGGCGGCAATGGCTGCGCCTCTTTTTGCCGTGAAAAATTTAGACCCTTCGGCGGCCCGGACGGCGGCGACGGCGGCAAGGGCGGCACCATCTGGGCCGTAGCCGACCGCAACGTCAACACGCTGGTCGACTACCGCTTTTCGAAGATGCACCGCGCTAAGGACGGCGAGTCCGGCCGCGGTTCCGACTGCTATGGCAAGGGCGCCGACGATGTCGTGCTGCGCATGCCGGTCGGCACGCTGATCATCGACGAAGTGTCGGGCGAAATCATCGCCGACATGACCGAGCACGGTCAGACCGAAATGCTGGCCAAGGGCGGCGAGGGCGGCTGGGGCAATATTCACTTCAAGACGTCGACTAACCGTGCGCCGCGTCAAAAGACCGAAGGCAAGGAAGGCGAACGCCGCGAACTGCGCCTGGAGTTGAAGATCCTGGCCGACGTGGGTCTGCTGGGCATGCCGAATGCGGGCAAGTCCACCTTCATCACGGCCGTGTCGAATGCGCGTCCGAAGATTGCCGATTACCCGTTCACCACCCTGCACCCGAACCTGGGCGTGGTCCGCGTTTCGCACGAGAAGAGCTTCGTGATCGCCGACATTCCAGGCCTGATCGAAGGTGCGGCCGAAGGCGCCGGCCTGGGCCACCAGTTCCTGCGTCACCTGTCGCGCACCGGCCTGCTGCTGCATATCGTGGACCTGGCGCCGTTCGAGGCGACCGTGGACCCGGTCAAGGAAGCCAAGGCCCTGGTCAAGGAATTGCAGAAGTACGATCCGGCGCTGGGCGAGAAGCCGCGCTGGCTGGTGCTGAACAAGCTGGATGTGGTGCCGGCCGAAGAACGCGCCAAGAAGGTCAAGGACTTCGTCAAGAAGATGGGCTTCAAGGGTCCGGTCTTCGAGATTTCGGCCCTGAGCCACGAAGGCACGCAAGACCTGGTGAACGCGATCTACAAATATCTGGAAGAGAAGCGCCATAGCGAGCAGCGTTCCGAAGAAACGCAGATGACCGAGGAAGCGCGCGGCATCTCGTCCATCGATCCGGATGATCCACGTTTCAAGGTTCTGGACTGATTCTTCGAGTCTCCCTCTTCATTTAATTCTTCAGCAACGGCATAATCGATCTCATCGCTTATGCCGTTTGCTTTTCCGGCTCCAGCGCATCGCAAGTTTTATCGTCCCCTTTAACGAGAAACGCCGCACATGACATCCCTGATTCAAGAAGCTACCCGCATCATCGTGAAAGTGGGTTCCTCGCTGGTGACCAACGATGGCCGTGGCCTGGACCACGCCGCCATCGCGCGCTGGGCCGCGCAGATTGCCGCGCTGCGCGCCCTCGGCAAGGAAGTCGTGCTGGTCAGCTCGGGCGCGATTGCCGAAGGCATGCTGCGCCTGGGCTTCGAGCAGCGCCCGACCGATATCCACGAATTGCAGGCCTGCGCCGCCGTCGGCCAAATGGGCCTGGCCCAGATTTACGAAACCAGTTTCCGCGCCCACCAGATCGGCACGGCGCAGGTGCTGCTGACGCACGCCGACCTGGCCGACCGCGAACGCTATCTGAATGCGCGCTCCACGCTGACCACCTTGCTGCGCCTGGGCGTGGTCCCCATCATCAACGAGAACGACACCGTCGTCACCGACGAGATCAAGTTCGGCGATAACGATACCCTGGGCGCCCTGGTCGCCAACCTGATCGAAGCCGATGCGCTGATCATCCTGACCGACCAGCGCGGCCTGTTCAGCGCCGACCCGCGCAAAGACCCTGCGGCCTACCTGATTACCAATGGCCGCGCCGGCGATCCCGCGCTGGAAGCGATGGCCGGCGGCGCCGGATCGAGCCTGGGCCGCGGCGGTATGCTGACCAAGATCCTGGCCGCCAAGCGCGCCGCCAAATCCGGCGCGCACACCGTGATCGCCTTCGGCCGCGAAGCCGAGGTGTTGACCCGTCTCGCCTGCGGCGAAGAGATCGGCACCGAGCTGGCGGCGCAGACCGGCCACCTCACCGCACGCAAGCAGTGGATGGCCGATCACCTGCACACCGCCGGCCAGGTGGTGCTGGACGCGGGCGCGGTGCAAAAGCTGAGCAAGGAAGGCAAGTCGCTGCTGCCGATCGGCGTCAGTGAAGTGCGCGGCGAATTCGGACGCGGCGCCGTCATCACCTGCATCGGCGAAGACGGCCAGCCGGTGGCGCGCGGTCTGAGCAACTACACCAGTGCCGAAGCGCGCCGCATCATGCGCAAGCCGTCCTCCGAGATCGAAGCCATCCTCGGCTTCGTCGAAGGCCAGGAACTGATCCACCGCGACAATCTGGTCCTGCTCTAAGCCGCGATGGTGCGGCCAGCGCTCAGGCCTGGCCTGCGCTGGCCAGCGGCAGCGCCACGGCCAGCATCAGCGAAGCCAGGGCCAGGCCCCAGGCCAGACGGCGCATGCTGGCCGCTTGGCGTTGGGCGCGGCGCAGGGCTGCGGCGCGGCGCACCGGCGCCGCCAGGTGGGTGTGCTTGTCCATGGCCGGCCTCAGTGCGGCAGCTGGCCAGGCGCGCTCAGTATCAGCGCGTCGGGGAAATACTGGCGCAGGGCCGCGTCGATGCCGCCATCGTCGCCGCGCGTCAAATACAGGCTGGCGCGCATCTGCCCCTCGCCCCAACTCTCGATGCGCATGGAAGCCAGACGGCAGCCGCAGATATGGAAGGCTACGCGGCGCAGGGCCGTGATCGATTCCGCGCCGACGATGATTGAAATCAGGCGCGCGTCTTTTGCGACAGATGGCTTGCCGGGCCGGCGCGCGGCCGGCATGATGCGTGACAGGGTGCCCATTCATTTCCTCCCTTGGATGGTGAAGAGACAGGAATGAGCTTATCAAGAGCCGCGTAAACGCCGCCTAAAAAGTGCGGGGCGGCGTCTATACGCGGTGTAAAAATCAGGCGTTGGCCGGTGTCGGCGTCTTGCCCTTGAATTCGCACAGGTCGGCGATGATGCAGTTCCAGCACTGCGGCTTGCGCGCCACGCAGGTGTAGCGGCCGTGCAGGATCAGCCAGTGGTGGGCGTCGAGCAGGAATTCCTTGGGCACGAACTTCATCAGCTTCTCTTCCACGATGTCGACGTTCTTGCCGGGCGCGATGCCGGTGCGGTTCGAGACGCGGAAGATATGCGTATCCACCGCCATCGCCAGCTCGCCGAAGGCCGTGTTGAGCACCACATTGGCCGTCTTGCGGCCCACGCCGGGCAGTTCCACCAGCTCTTCGCGCGTGCGCGGCACTTCGCCGCCATGCTTGTCGAGCAGGATCTGGCAGGTCGCCATCACGTTCTTGGCCTTGGTCTTATACAGGCCGATGGTCTGGATATAGCTCATCAGCTCATCGATCCCCAGCGCCAGGATCTTGGCCGGCGTGTTCGCCACCGGATACAGGCGGCGCGTGGCCTTGTTCACGCCCACGTCGGTGGCCTGCGCCGACAGCAGCACGGAAATCAGCAGCTCAAACGGCGTCGTATATTCCAGTTCGGTCTTGGGGGAGGGATTCGCCTCGCGCAGGCGGCGGAAAATTTCGTAGCGTTTGGCTGCGTTCATTCTTGGTTCTTGTCCTCTTGGGCGGCCTTCTCGGCCTTGGCGGCTTCGGCTTTCAGGCGCGCGCGTTCCATGGCGGCGGCGATGATGGCGCGCTTGCGTTCCTTCTCGGCCTGCTCGGCCTCGTTCTCCGGGCTGAGACGGTCCACCGCCGCCAGCTTGGCGACGGCCTTGGCGGCCAGGCGCGCATCGTTTTCCTCGCGCTCGCGCTGCAGGCGCGCCGCGCGGAAGTCGTGGCGCGCGCGCGCCGATTCGGCATCGGCCTGGCTCCAGGCGGCCCAGCCGCTGGTTTCCGTCACCGGATACATGACGATGCAGTCGACCGGGCAGGGCGCCACGCACAGATCGCAGCCGGTGCACAGATCGGCCACGATGCTGTGCATCTGCTTGGCCGCGCCGACGATGGCGTCCACCGGGCAGGCCTGGATGCACAGCGTACAGCCGATGCACAGCGACTCGTCGATGAAGGCCACGGCGCGCGGCCGTTCCAGGCCGTTGACGGGATTGATGGGGATGACGGCGCGGCCGGTGATCGACGACAGGCGCTGCACGCCTTCGGCGCCGCCCGGCGGGCATTGGTTGATCTCGGCGCTGCCTGCGGCAATAGCTTCGGCGTACGGACGGCAGCCCTGGTAGCCGCATTTGGTGCATTGGGTCTGCGGCAGGGCGTCTTCGATGCGGTCGGCCAGCGATTTAGGTTCGGTCACGATGCAAGGGAATACGGTAAAGCGCCATTATCCGCCATCTGGCGCGCGGCGGCAGCAAAACCCCATGCCGCGTTCAGGGAATCGCCGCCCGCATTGCTGCTGGAAATAGTTGCACATATACAACTTGGTACTCATCTGCTATTTGTGGGAGCATAGGCTGATACATCCACTATTCCAATGGCGAATCCGGAGTGGCAATGCCCGAACGAGTAAGGCCGCTTGCATTGATGCTATGGCTGCTGCTGCCCTGTGCCTCCGTGTTCGCGGAGCCGGCGGCCAGCGTGCGCTTTGCCGCCGAAGACTGGCCACCGTTCATCACGCCGACGCTGCCGGGCCATGGCCTGTCCGGCACCCTGGTCAGCGCCGTCTACGAAAAGCTCGGGCGAAGCGCCCAGGTCGAATACTTCCCTTGGAAGCGCACCATGGAATTCGGCCTGCACCATCCGCGCTATGCCGGCTTCATGGCCGTGTGGCGCACGCCGGAGCGCGAAAAGCTGTGCCACTTCTCCGCGCCCATCGGCAATACGCAGACGGTGCTGGTCTTCCTCAAAGAAGCGCCGCTGCAGGCCAGCAGCCTGGCCGAGCTGACCGGCATGCGCATCGGTACCGTGGCCGGCTATTCGAATGGTGAACAGTTCGACGGCATGGCGCGGCAAGGCCTGCTGCGCGTGGAAGAGGGCGTGAACGACGAGATCAATCTGCGCAAGCTGCTGTCCAAACGCTTTCCCGCCATCGTGGTGGAGAAGCATGTGCTGCGCCATCTTCTGTACAACAGCGGCCGCTTCACCAAGGCCGAACGCGAGCGCATTACCTTTTCGGAGCAAGCCTTCAAGGAACGCCCCGTGCACATCTGCTTCAAGCGCACGGCCGAAGGGCTGGCGCAGCAGAAGGCCTATAATGACGCCGCGCGCGAGATCGATCTCGCAAAATTCGAGCGCGAATACTGGCGCCGCATCGGCATGGACGGCAATCAAGCGGTGGAGAATTAGATGGCGTTACGGCGAATCATCCTGGCTGGCCTGGGCCTCTCCGTGTTCGCGGCGGCGGCAGTGCTGGCGGCCGGCGAGCTGCTAAGCGCTGCGGCGCCGCATGCGATAGGCGAGGCGCCGCGCGACCTCGCTGCGCGCACGGTGCAGTTGCGCGTGAACGCGGATGCCACCGTGGCCGGCTGGTATGCGCCGGGCCAGGCGGGCCATGGCGCCGTTCTTCTGCTGCATGGCGTACGCGCCGACCGGCGCGCCATGCTCGATCGTGCCCGCTTTTTGAAACGGGCCGGCTTTGCCGTCCTGCTGATCGACCTGCCCTCGCACGGCGAAAGCAGTGGCGAACGCATTACCTTCGGCTGGCGCGAAGCGGAGGGCGTGAAGGCCGCGCTGGCCTTCCTGCGCCAAGAACTGCCCGGCGAAAAGGTCGGTGTCATCGGCGTGTCGCTCGGTGCTGCCTCGCTGGTGCTGGCGCGCGATCTCAAGGCGCCGGATGCGGCGGTGCTGGAATCCATGTATCCCGCCATCGAAGATGCCGTGGGCGATCGTCTGGCCCTTTATCTGGGGCAGCCGGCGCGCCATCTCTCGCCGCTGCTGCTGTGGCAGCTGCCGCTGCGCACCGGCATCGGCCTTGAACAGCTGCGGCCGGAAGCCGTTCTGCCTGCGTTGAAGACGCCGGTGCTGATCGCTTCCGGCAGTGCCGATACCCGCACGCCTTGGCATGAAACCTTGCGCCTGTATGCGGCGGCCGGGCAGCCCAAGCAGCTATGGATGGTGCAGGGCGCCGACCATGTGGATTTGCACGCCTACGCGCCAAGCGCTTACGAAGCGATGGTGCTGGCTTTTCTGCGGCGTCATCTGCATGGCGATGCGACGCCGCGCCAGGCTGCGCGCTGACGTAACATTCGCAGCATAAGAACATGCGAAAGCATTCGTTCTGAAAATTTCCCGAGGCGTTTAGTCTTTTGCAAGCCAGTCGGCCGCCATGGTGGCGCCGCCGCTTCTGAAAGGACTCGCCCATGCCAGTACCGCAGCACCGTTTCGGTCTTCCCCGCCGCACCATCCTCGCCCTCCTGCTGATGCAGCCCATGCTGGCGATGGCGCAGACGGAAGATGCGCAAACCGTGCTGGTAACGGGCGCGCGCGCCAGCGGCCGCACCGTCGACAACAGCGCCGCACCGGTCGACATCATCAGCGCCCAGCAACTGCAGGCCAGCGGCAAACTGAATCTGCTGGAAGCGCTGGATACGGCACTGCCGTCGTTCAATCTGCCGGCCCGCGTGCAGCCCGACCTGGGCAGCATCGTGCGCGCCGGACAGCTGCGCAACCTCGATCCCTCGCATACGCTGATCCTGGTGAACGGCAAGCGCCGCCACAGCACCGCCATCGTCAATGAGGATGGCTTCCCCGGTTCGGTGGCGCCCGATCTGGCGCTGATTCCCACCGGCGCGATTGCGCGCGTGGAAGTGCTGCGTGACGGCGCATCGGCCATCTATGGATCGGATGCGATCGCGGGCGTCATCAACATCATTCTCAAGAGCGACGACAGCGGCAGCGTCTCGGGCCAGACGGGCCGCAGCTACAAGGGCGAAGGCAGCAACAGCTATGCACGCATCGATGGCGGCAGCCGTTTGAATGGACAGGGCTTCCTGCATGCGAGCGCCGAGTTCAATCACCAGAGCCCGGCCGTGCGCAACTTCGCGCTGAATCCCGGCTATTTGTCCTATCCCGCCGTGCGCAATAGCGATGGACAGCTAGTGAGGCTGGGGCCGAACAACTCCCTGCCTGCGGGCGCTTCGCCCAATCCGGCGGAGGCTAAACGCAACGGCAATCCATGGCGCAATCTGGGGCTGCCTGAAAGCAGCACCGCCACCTTCGGCGTGAACGCGGGCTATGATGTGAGCGACAGCGTGCAGCTGTATGGCTTTGGCACCTATGCGCGGCGCGACGCCGGCTCGGCGCAGAATTTCCGCTTGCCGAATACCATCTTCAACAATAACAAGGGACTGCTGGCCGTTTATCCCGATGGCTTCACGCCGTTCGAAACCACGCGCGAGCAGGACTTCGCCTTGACCGGCGGCGTGAAAGGGCAGGGCGCGGGCTGGAGCTGGGACCTGAGCGCCAGTTACGGCAAGGACGATATCGATGTGGGCGTGGAGCATTCGGCCAACTACTCGCTGACTTATCCAGGCGCGCAAACCGATTTCTACATCGGCAATCAGCGCTACAGCCGCTGGGTGCTGAATGCCGATGCGCGCCGTCCGCTGGCGCTGCCCGGATTGGCGCAGCCGGCGGAACTCAGTGTCGGACTCGAATATTCGCGCGAACAGCAGCAGCGCTCCGCAGGCGAACCGGCTTCCTATTTGGGCGGCGGTTCCTCGGCGCTGTCGGGCTATCTGCCGGTGGATGCCAGCGACACCGCGCGCCGCAGCCACGCCGCGTATGCGGGACTGAGCGTGCAGCCGCTGGCCGCGCTGCTGATCGACGCCGCCGCGCGCGCCGAACGCTATTCCGACTTCGGCAACAAGCTCTCCGGCCGCCTCTCCACGCGCTACGAAATTGCGCCGGCGTGGGCGTTGCGCGCCACCGTCAGCAATGGCTTCCACGCTCCGAGCCTGGTGACGCAGTCCTATTCGAACACTTCCGACCATGCGGGCGTGCCTTATCTGCTGGCCCGGCCGACGTCGGCGGCGGCGCGCGCGCTCGGTGCGCAGGCGCTCAAGCCGGAGCAGGCGCGCAGCCTCACCGCCGGACTTGTCTTCAGCCCCGCCAGCGGCCCAAGGCTGGCGCTGGATGTGTACCAGATCGACGTCGACAACCGCCTCGGCGTCTCATCCGAAATCGGTATCGACCGCAGCTCGGGCATCGCGCTGGACGGCAACGGCACACCGCTGAGCGCACAGCAGGCCGCCACCATCGAAAGCCTGTTGCGCGGCGCCGGCCTCACGCCGGGCAACGGCCTGGTCGCGCACTACTTCGCCAATGTCGGCGACACCCGCACCCGCGGCCTCGACTTCACCGCCGAAGATAGCCTCAAGTTCGCCGGCGGCAGGCTGCGCTGGACCGCCGCGCTGAATCTGAACAAGACCACGCTGACCGGTATCGCCCCCGTTCCCGCCGTCCTGCAAGGCCTGCCCAATATCGACACCCTGAATAAATCGGCCCAGTACGAGCTGCTGTACCGCGCCCCGCACGACAAGGAAATCCTGACGCTGGCCTACGACCAGGGTCCATGGAAAGTGCAGTTCAAGGAAACCCGCTACGGCCGCCTGAAACGCCTGAACAGCAATAGCGGCGGCGACTACCATATCCCTGCCGCCTTCGTCACCGATGCCAGCGTCGGCTACGACATCACGCGCCAGCTGAACCTGACCGTCGGCGCCAACAACCTGTTCAACCGCAAACCGAGCCAGCTCCCGCTGGATGCCCGCAGCACCGCCAACCTCGCCCAATACAGCGGCGCGGTCGACAACAGCGGTCCCCTCGGCGTCGTCGGCGGTACCTGGTATGCCCGCGCCACGCTGCGCTTCTGACACATCAAAGGAGGAATATCAAATGGAGAGAGGAGGGGGTATGAACGAGGATCAGGAGTGGGCGGACGTGCTGTCGCCGCAGCGGCGCAATTGGCTGCGGCGCGGCGGGCTGGCGGTGGCGGCGGGGACCATTGCGCCCTTGTCGCTGGCGCAGACGGCTCCGCCCAAGAAGCCGGAGCCGGGCAAGAGCCCCTGGGGCTATGAGACCTTCAAGGCGCCGACGCCGCGTCCGCCCAGCGTGCGGCCGGGAGAACAGGCGCTGCCCGCCAAGCCGCGCGCTTATACGGATATCGAGAGCTACCACGCCCATATTTATTTTGATGAGGACAGCTATCAGAAGGCGGCCTTGATCCGCAAGTGGGCGGCGGAGCGCTTTTCGGTGGAGCTGGGGGATTGGAACCTGGAGCCGCGCGGCCCGCACGTGACGCCATCGTTCTATTTCGGCTTCACCAACGATCTGCTGCCGGTGATCGTGCCTTGGCTGCAGTTGAACAGCCTGGGCCTGACCATCCTGATCCACCCGAATACGGACGATCCGCGCGCCGACCATCTGTATTACGCGCTCTGGGTCAACCGCTCGCAGCCTGTGAACGGCTACAGCATCCAGAAGCCGGGGCCGGACGAGCCGCGCGTGGAGCAGATTTATCCGAATACGCGGCCGACGGTGAAAATCGAGCGCGCATGAAAAACGCCCCGGCCGCCAAGCGGTACGGGGCGTTTTGCTGCATAAGAGTCGAACCGCTTAGCCGTGCTTCCGGATGAACTCGCCGATCTTGGGGCAGACCACTTCGCGCCAGCGGCGGCCGGAGAAGATGCCGTAGTGGCCGGCGCCCGGGGCCACGAAGTCTTGCTGCATATCGGCCGGGATGCCGCTGCACAGCTCATGCGCGGCCTGGGTCTGGCCGGCGCCGGAAATGTCATCGAGCTCGCCTTCGACGGTGAACAGGGCCACCGTGGTGATGTCCTGCGGCCGCACCAGCTGGCCGCCGACCTTCCACGTGCCTTGCGGCAGGCTGAAGTCCTGGAACACGGTCTTGATGGTGTCCAGATAGTATTCGGCCGGCATGTCGAGCACGGCGTTGTACTCGTCATAGAATTTGCGGTGGCTGTCGGCCGGTTCGTCGTCGCCCGTCACCAGGTGCATATAGAACTCGCGGTGGCTTTGCGCGTGGCGGCCCGGATTCATGGCGATGAAGCCGGCGTGCTGCAGGAAGCCGGGATAGACTTTGCGGCCAAAACCGGGGTAATTCGGCGGCACCGGATAGATCACGGTGTTCTCGAACCAGGAGAATTTCTTCTCGGTCGCCAGATTGTTCACCTGGGTCGGCGATTTGCGCGGGTCGATCGGGCCGCCCATCATGGTCATGGTCTTGGGCAGCTTGGGGTCTTTCGCCGAGGCCATCAGCGAGATGGCGGCTAGCACCGGCACCGTCGGCTGGCACACCGAGATCACGTGGACGTCCGGCCCGAGCAGGCGGATGAATTCCTGCACGTAGAAGATGTAGTCGTCCAGGTGGAAGGGGCCTTCCGACACGGGCACCATGCGCGCATCGGTCCAGTCGGTGATGTAGACGTCGTGTTCGACCAGCAGGCCGCGCACGGTGTCGCGCAGCAGGGTCGAATGGTGGCCGGAGAGCGGGGCGACCAGCAGCACGGTGGGCTGCTTCAGGGCGCGCAATTCCTTTTCGCTCAAATCCTTGCGAAAATGGATCAGGCGGCAAAATGGCTTTTGCAGCGCAACATCTTCGATGATGCGGGCATCCTTGCTCTTGCCCTTGACCGGCGTGTAGTCGAGGCCGAAAGCCGGTTTTTCATAGTCCTTGCCGAGGCGGTACATCAGCTCGTAGCCGGCCGCGATACGCTGCGAAAACGGCGTGTGGGCAAGGGGCGACACCGGGTTGCTAAAGAGTTTGGACGACGCTTCCGCCCACTGCATCAGCGGGTTGAGGAAGGAGCGTTGCATTTCGTGCAGTTGGTAAAGCATAGGTAATCCCGGGTCGTGTGCGGTGCAGCAAAAAAAGCGCCGCGGACAAACATGAATCAATTATAGGCCATTTATTCATGCAGTACAGCATTTCACCGTAACCGCCAGAAAGTAGGCAATCCGGTCTGCCTCCAGTATCCCTGTACGCACAATAATAGTGCCGCGCTCATAAAAAAAGCAGCGTTCCCGCTGCTTTTTTGTAGGAGTTTTCTTAGACTGTTGTCAGTCGAACACTGGCGTTTCCACGCCGAGCACCTTGTGCAGCTTCGGCGAGGTGGTGGTGTACTGCATGTGGATCTTCTTGTCCGGGAAAATATAAGGCGCCGCGCCGAAGGCCGCCAGGGCCGCTTCGTGGAAGCCCGACAGGATCAGCTTCTTCTTGCCTGGGTAGGTGTTGATGTCGCCCACGGCGAAGATGCCCGGTACATTGGTCTCGAACTTCTCGGTATTCATCACCTTGAGCTGCTTGCGCTCGATGTCCAGGCCCCATTCGGCGATCGGACCCAGCTTCGGCGACAGGCCGTAGAACACCAGCAGCATGTCCAGCGGCACGCGGCGGGTCACGCCGTCGGCACCGGTGACCTTGATTTCGGTCAGCAGGCCATCCTTGCTTTCATGGCCGGTCACCTGGCCGATGATCAGCTGCATTTCATACTCTTCGCACAGGGCCTTCATCTTGGCGACGGAAGCCGGCGCGGCGCGGAAGTCTTCGCGGCGGTGCAGCAGCACCACCGATTCGGCCTTGCCCACGAAGTTCAGGGCCCAGTCCAGGGCGGAGTCGCCGCCGCCGCAGATCACCAGGTTCTTGCCTTCGAACAGGGCCGGTTCCTTGACGCGGTAGAACAGCTGCTTGTTCTCGAACGCTTCGATGCCGTCCACTTTCAGGGTGCGCGCCTGGAAGGAGCCCACGCCGGCGGCGATGAAGATGGTCTTGGTGATGAACTTGGTGCCGATATTGGTTTCGACGTTGAAGCGGCCGTCTTCGCGGCGCTCGACCACGGTCACTTCCTGACCCAGGTGGAAGGTCGGGTCGAACGGGGCGATCTGCTTGAGCAGATTGTCGGTCAGTTCCTGGCCGGTGCAGGAAGGAACGGCGGGAATGTCGTAGATAGGCTTGTCCGGATACAGCTCCACGCACTGGCCGCCAACCGCCGCCAGGGAATCGATCACATGGGCCTTGATTTCCAGCAGGCCGAGTTCGAATACCTGGAACAGGCCAACTGGGCCTGCACCGATGATGACGGCGTCAGCTTCAATGACGCTTCCTGGGGTGGTGGCAGATACGCTATTCATACGCTTTCATTCCTGTTATTTCAAAATTGGCAGGCCGATATGCTACTACGCCACGCCGGTAGGCGCAGCGGACTCCCGATGCCGGCTGCAAATCCCGCCTTAGCGCACCAGCAGGTGGGCTTTTTCCTGGACGTCCTTGAACTGCTCGGCTTCAGGCAGGGCTGGCTTGGTCTTCGTGATGGAAGGCCAGTTGCGCGAGAGATCGCTATTGATTTTGATGAATTGCTGCTGATCGGACGGCACGTCTTCTTCAGCGAAAATGGCGTTGACCGGGCATTCGGCCACGCACACGGCGCAATCGATGCACTCGTCGGGGTCAATGGCTAGGAAATTCGGGCCTTCGCGGAAACAATCGACCGGGCACACATCGACGCAGTCCGTGTAGCGGCAGGCGATGCAAGATTCGGTGACAACGTGAGTCATAACAGTCCTATCAATGTTGATGCGCTGAAGCGGCTAGCTATGAATTCGGCAGATTACTTCAGCAAAGCACTGTATTTTAAGGTAATTCGCTCTTTCTCACAATTCAGGCTTAGACACAATACAAATAAGCAAATTCGCGGCCCAAATGATACAAAACCCTTGTCAATACAGGGGCTTATGTGGTTCGCCCACTATATTGCCGGCACCACTGGGCCAGCGCGGCGCGTTCCCCGTCCAAAACCCCTTCCAATTCAAAGTATTCGGCGTGGTTCATGGTGCCGCAGCAGGCGCGCCGGTCCTGCCGCGCGCCCGGTTCATCCTCCACCAGGGCGGTCACGTCCTGCTCCCCGGCCGGCGCCGCGCCCACGCCTTCGGCCGCCGCCGCGATCACCTCGCGCAGGGCGAAGCGGTTGCGGATGAATTCGCTGTACGCGGGCGGCACGCCGTCTGCCGCGGCCAGGCGCAGCAACTGGCCGGCCACATCGGCATAGCTGGCCGCCTGCGCGGGCGCCGCCACCAGGGCGCGCAGCACCAGGCCGCGCAGATAGGCCGCCACGCGGTGCAGCACGGCGGCATCGTCTTCCGCGCCGGGATGCCGCTCGAAACTGAAGATGTCGGCAAGAATATCGTAAATCGCCCCGGTAAAGACCTGGGAGATGGCATGGACTTCGGTGCCGGCCTCGGACAGCTTGAGGTCGTTGTCGGCGTTGCGCAAGCCATTGGGCCGGCCCAGGGCCAGGCCGAACTGTTCCGCCATATCGGCCAGGAAGGTCTTGTCGTGCAGGTCGGCGCGGGTCTGGGCGATCACCGCCTCCACCTGGTCGAGCTGGGACAGGGCCAGGAAGATGGCCGTCAGGTCGCCGAAGCTTTCGTGCAGGCCGCCGGTTTGCGGCGGATTGCTGCTTAAGAGCCAGCGCGGTTTCAGGCCGTCGAGCACGGCGTGGCCGGTCTCGTGCGCCACGATGTCGAAGGAGCGGCAGGTGAAGACGCGCTCGCTGGCGCCGCTGGGCACGAAGTCGCCGAACTTGAGCGCCTTCTGCTGCCGGCTGTAATAGGCGTTCATCACATTCGGCAGGCCGTGGGCGTGCACCGTGAGCGGCTCGGTATCGTGTTCGCTGTTCCAGGCCCAGGGCAGGGGCGAGGCGGCGCCGTCCTGCGCCAGGGCGCGCTGGTACATGGTCAGGGTCTGGCGCACCACGGCGAAGGTGTGCACGGCGTCGAATTGCTCGGTATTGGGCGAGAGGATGAAGTCGCCGAACGCGTTCGGGCTGACCGGCGCGATGCCGGTGCCGCTGGCGATGCGGGCGTCGCGCGGGCCGGTCAGCACCACGCCGGGCAGGAAGGTTTTGCGCGTGCCCATCTCGCTGACGGAAGGGTCCTGCTTCCAGATCAGCACGCGCGAACCGGTGGGCAGCGGCGATGCCGGCGGCGCGGCCGGGTCGAGGCGGGGCCGGCCGGGCTGCACGGTCAGCTGCACCGTCTTGCGGTGCTGGCGGTAGGAAGCCGAAGGCGTCGGCACATAGCCGACGGGCAGGGCGGCGCATTCGGTGAGCACGGCTTGCAGCGGCACGGTGACTTGGCGGTCCATGATGTTCTCCGGTAAGGGACGGCGGCGCCGTCCTGGCAAACCATGGTTCTCCCGCGCCGCCGCCTGGCGTTTGATCCAGCACAAAGTACAATCGGAGAAAACAGCAAAACAACAGGGGAGACCGAGTGGCACCGACCAGCATCCAAATCATTGGCGCAGCCTTGTTCGCCATCGCCGTCCTGCATACCTTTTCCACCAAGCTGTTCGAGCGCCTGGCCCATGCCCATCCGGCCCACGCCGGCATCTGGCATTTGCTGGGCGAGGTCGAAGTCGTGTTCGGCTTCTGGGCGCTGGTGCTGGTGCTGTGCATCTTCGCGCTGGATGGCGCGCCCGCCGCCACCGCCTATCTGGACAGCCGCAACTACACCGAGCCGCTGTTCGTCTTCACCATCATGGTGATCGCCGCCACCCGCCCGGTGCTGGTGGCGACCCGGGCCGGCGTGCGCCTGCTGGCCGGAGCGGTGCGCCTGCCGGGCAGCATGGGCTTCTACTTCACCGTGCTGGCCGTGGTGCCCCTGCTCGGTTCCTTCATCACGGAACCGGCCGCCATGACCCTGGGCGCCATGATCCTGTCGCACAGCGTGTTTGCGCGCGGCCTGTCCGAGCGCCTGAAATACGCCACGCTCGGCGTGCTGTTCGTCAACGTCTCGATCGGCGGCACCCTGACCCCGTTCGCCGCGCCGCCGGTGCTGATGGTGGCCGGGAAATGGCAGTGGGATATGGCCTTCATGCTTAGCCACATCGGCTGGAAGGCGGCGCTGGCCGTGGCCGTCAACGCCATGGCCGCGACCTTGCTGTTCGCCGGCGAGCTGTCAGCCCACCGCCCGGCCAGCGAGGCGGAGGAAGCGCGCGTGCCCTGGCCTTTGACCTTGGTCCATCTGGGTTTCCTGGCGGGAGTGGTGGTGTTTTCCCACCATCCCGCCGTCTTCCTCGGCCTCTTCCTGTTCTTCCTGGGCGTGGCCCATGCCTATGGGCGCTACCAGGATCGCCTGATCTTGCGGGAGGGCTTGATGGTGGCCTTCTTCCTGGCCGGCCTGGTGGTGCTGGGCGGCCAGCAGCAATGGTGGCTGGAGCGCGTGCTGATGAGCATGAGCAGTTCGGCCGTCTACTATGGCGCCACCGCGCTGACCGCCGTCACCGACAATGCGGCCCTGACGTATCTGGGCTCGCTGGTGGAAGGCTTGAGCGACGACTTCAAGTACGCGCTGGTGACCGGCGCCGTCACCGGCGGCGGCCTGACGGTGATCGCCAACGCGCCGAATCCGGCCGGCATGGCCATCCTCAAAGGCCATTTCGAGCTGGGCACGGTGAACGCCGCCTACCTGTTCCTGGCGGCCCTGGGACCGACCATCGTCGCCATCCTGGCTTTTCGCCTGCTCTAGGCTGTGGCATCATTGCGCCTTTTGCTCAGGACGAGGAAGGCGCATGGCCGATATCAACATCACCCAGGAACACAGCCTGGACCCAGCCCAGGCAAGGGCGGCAGCGGAAAAAGTGGCGCAAAAAATGGCGCAGGAATTCGATCTGGCCTGCACCTGGCAGGGCGATGTGCTGCGTTTCGAGCGCAGCGGCGTGGAAGGTTCGCTGACCCTGGCGCCGGAACAGGCGCAGATGAAAATCAAGCTGGGCTTCCTGCTCAGCGCCTTCTCTTCTAGCATCGAAAGCAAGGTGGCCGAGAATATGCGCAAGGTGTTTGCCGGCGCGGCCTGAACCGGCTTCAGGCCAAAAAACAGCGGGGCGCTCTGAGGCGCCCCGTTTTTTTTGCCTGCGCTTGGTGTATCAAGCCGCTTTCAGTTCTTCGATCAGGTCGACATACTGCTGCTTGGCTTCTTCCTGCGCCGTGCCTTTCAGGTTGGCCCAGGCGTCGAATTTGGCGCGGTTGACGAAGTCGGTCATGCCGGGACGCTCGCCGCTGGCATCGCCCGCCGACGCCTGTTTGAACAGGGCGTAGATTTTCAGCAGGGTGATATTGTCCGGACGCTCAGGCAGGTTTTTCGAATCCAGCACGGCCTGATCGAATTGCTCTTGCAAACTCATGTCTAATCTCCTCTTGGCAATGGGTAAGGGCCATATCATACAAAGAAGCCCCGCCGCACAGTGCCGGAAAACTAGAGGGAAGGCTCAAATCGGGCGCCAATAAAAAAACGGCGGTTCAGGACAGGCCGAAGGGACTGCCCTGAACCGCCGTTTCGGCGGGACCGAGAATTACTTCTTCTTGGTTGGGTTCACTGCCGCTTTCAGGGTAGCGCCAGCCGAGAATTTTGGGGTCTTGGACGCGGCGATTTTGATCGCTTCGCCGGTTGCAGGATTGCGGCCTTTGCGAGCAGCGCGTTTGGCGACGGAGAAGGTGCCGAAGCCGGTGATGCCGACCGTATCGCCTTTTTTCAGACGCTCGGTAACGATGGCAATCAGAGTGTTCACTGCGTCATTGGCGGCGGCACCGGACATCTCGGTACGTTTCGCAAATTCTGCAATCAGTTCGCCTTTTTTCATTACTACCTCCTTGGTTAATAGAGCGCGCAGATTAGCACAATAATTGCCAAATGTAATGCTTTCTCTTTGAAGAAACCCTTACAGTGCATGGCTTGCGACAAAACTGCCCAAAAAACAGGCGTAAATCCTGGCTGTCCGCGGCGCGCGCCGCGGCTGCACCGCATTGGCGCGGCTGGCCGGCGGCCGATTGGCGCGGCCCTGTCGCTGCCGCGCAAACAGGGCACGAATTAGCGCAGCCCGGTGCTAATATAAGGAATCGGATTCTGAACGGGCGGGGATGGAATCATGAGTTTTTCCGACGATGTCCTGATGGCTTATGCCGACGGGGAACTGGACCAGGCGACCCGCCATGCCATTGAAGAGGCCATGCAGCGCGATGCCGGTCTGGCTGAGCGCGTGGCCCGATTCAAGCTGACACACGCGGGCAGCAGCGAAGCGGCGCAGGGGCGGCGGCGCCAGCCGCAGCACCAGGCCATCGTGGTGCAGCTGGCGGCCGTGCGTGCCAGAAAGGAAGCCAGTCAGCAGGCGGCGCGCCGCGCCCGCCATCTGTGGCGCTGGTCCTGGCCGGTGTGGACGGCGCTGCTGGTCACGCTGGTGCTGGGCATGCTGGCGGGACGCTACGGACTGATGTGGCTGCAAACGGATGCCGTCAGCGAAAGCGTGGTCAGCCGCGAAGGCGGCTTGACGGCCCAGGGCAGGCTGGCCACGGCGCTGGAGCACCAGCTGATGTCGAATGCGGTGGCGGCGGGCGGTGTCCGCATCGGTCTGACCTTCGTGTCGGTCGACGGACTGTTTTGCCGTAGCTTTATCGCCGATGGCAATGTGCAGGATCTGGCGGGGCTGGCTTGCAAGAACGGCGGCGAGTGGCGCTTGCCCTTGCTGGTGCAGTATATGCGGCCGGCTTCGCAGGGCGCGTCGCGCCAGGCGGCGGCGGAGATGCCGCAAGTGGTGCAGGATGCGATCGACCAGCGCAGCGGCGCCCAGCCGCTCGATGAGCGCGGCGAGCGCGACGCCATGCGCAAGGGATGGAAACGCTGAGCTGACCTGATTGGGTTTGCGGATGCGGTGGGAAAAGGCCGGCTGAGCGCCGGCCTTCTTTTTACTTCTTCTCGTCGTCGCCGGAGCCGGCCACGGCCTTGCCGACCGAGACCACGCCCTTGCCGGCCGCCACGCCCACATCGACGGCGGTGGAGGCCACCGTCACGCCGGCGCCGACCACGGCGCCGGTGACGGCCACGACGGCGCAGCCGCCCAGCGTCGCCGCCAGCAGGCTGGCGCCCAGCACTGCCGGCACTGCTGCCAACAGGGCGCGCGGCATCTTATACGCCCAGCAGTTCGACGTCGAAGATCAGGGTGGCGTTCGGCGGGATCACGCCGCCGGCGCCGCGCGCGCCATAGCCCAGCTCAGCCGGGATGGTCAGCTGGCGCAGGCCGCCGATCTTCATGCCTTGCACGCCTTCGTCCCAGCCGCGGATCACCATGCCGGCGCCCAGGGCGAATTCGAACGGGTCGTTGCGGTCTTTGCTGGAATCGAATTTCGGGCCTTTGCTGCCGTCGTCGTTGCGCAGCCAGCCGGTGTAGTGCACGGTGACGTTCTGGCCCGCCTTGGCTTCGGCGCCGTCGCCGGTGGTGATGTCTTCGTATTGCAGGCCGGATGGGGTGGTGATGATGGACATGAATGCTCCTTGGTTAATCAATAGGGAATTTAGCCCCCGATTGTAGTGCATGGTTCCGGCCCGCGCCATGCCGCCGCCGTATTCACGGCACGAATAAAACTGGCAGCTAGACTTAAGCCGCGCTTTAAATCCCCCTTAAATATTGTCGGCAATAACTATATAAACCCCGGTTTCCCTTTAAAATAAGGTTTTGCTTCTCTCAGGCGGGATTTTTCATGTTACGCAGTATTCGTCGTGCCGTTATGTCCCTTTGCCTGTTTGCCGCCATTCCGGCGGTCCAGGCCAATGTCGTGGTCATCCTTAATTCCCGTGACGCCACTGTGCAGCTGCTGGATCAGAATACGAAGAAGAGCCTGTCCACCTTCGCCGTCGGCAAAGAGCCGCACCACCTGATGGCCACGCCGGACAACAAGTCCCTGATCGTCGCCAGCGCCGTCGGCAATGAACTGATCTTCCTCGATCCGAAAACCGGCCAGATCCAGCGCCACGTCAAAGACATCACGGATCCTTACCAGATCGGTTTCTCGCCGGACCAGAAATGGTTCGTCGCCACCGCGCTGCGCCTCGACCATGTGGACGTCTACCGCTATGACGGCAAGAACTTCACCTTGGCCAAGCGCCTGCCCATGCCCAAGCTGCCCAGCCATATCGCCTTCAGCGCCGACAGCAAGACCGCTTTTATCACGCGCCAGGGTAGCGACCAGGTCAGCGCCATCGACCTGACGACGCAGACCATCAAATGGACGCTGCCGGTGGGCAAGCTGCCGGCCGGCATCACCGTGACGCCGGACGATAAATACCTGCTGATCGGCATCATGGGTTCCGATTATGTGGAAGTGATCGACTGGCGCGCCCAGAAGACCGTCAAGCGCATCAAGGCCGGCGCCGGCACGCACAACTTCCGCGCGCAGGGCGACAACCGCATGATCTATGTGTCGAACCGGGTCTCGAACACCATCAATATCATCGACCAGAAGACGCTGGAAAACGTCGGCACCATCAATGTGCCGGGCGGTCCCGACTGCATGGAAATCACCGAAGACGGCAAGACCATGTGGGTGACGCTGCGCTGGATCAAGAAAGTGGCGGTGATCGACCTGCCGACGCGCAAGGTCACCAATCTGATTCCGGTCGGCCGCTCGCCGCACGGCGTCTTCTTCGCCAATTCCTCGGCGCGCATGTAAGGCAGGAGGGCCGATGGCAGCCCCGCGCAGCACCGCACAGCAGACAGGAAAACGGGCAAGGGCCGCCGCCGCAGCGGCGCTGGCCCTTGCCGCGCTTGCCACGGCGCAGTCTACGCCCGCCGCGCCGGCGTGCCGCGGCACGGTCTACCTGACGTTTGACACGGGCAGCCAGTCCCAGGCCGAGCTGATAGCCGCCACCTTGCACCGGCACCAGATCAAGGCCACCTTCTTCCTGGCCAATGAAAAGACCGTGCGCGGCGACTATTCGCTCGATCCCGCCTGGGCCGGGTACTGGAAGGCCCGGGTCGCGGAAGGCCATGCTTTCGGCTCGCATACCTTCGATCACGTCTACTGGCAAAAAGATGCGGCGAACGGTTTGATCCAGGTCAAACCGCAGTTCGGCGCCCAGGCCGGGCACAGCCAGCAGTGGACGGCCCAGCAGTATTGCGCGGAAATCCGCCGCGTCGAGCAGCGCTTCCGCGAGCTGACCGGGCGCGGTCTCGATCCGCTCTGGCGCGCGCCGGGCGGGCGCACCTCGCCGCGTACGCTGGCGGCGGCCAAGGCTTGCGGCTATGCCCATGTGGGCTGGGCCAAGGCCGGCTTCTCCGGCGATGAGCTGCCCAGCGAAACGGCGCCGAATGCGCTATTGTTGAAAAAATCGCTGGATGGCTTGCGCGATGGCGATATCTTTATGGCCCATATGGGCATCTGGTCGCGCAAGGACCCGTGGGCGCCGGCCAATCTGGAGCCGCTGATCCTGGGCCTGAAGCAGAAGGGCATGTGCTTCGCCACCTTGCGCGAGCACCCTGATTACTTGGAAATGATGAAGCAGCAATGATGCATTTACTCACCGACTGGTTTGGCATGGCCCAGGGCTGGCTGTTCGAAAGCCTGATCCAGCCCCTGATTTATTACACCGGCCTGGGCGAATTTACCGAAGAGGCTTTCGAGGGCACGGAATGGCTGCTGACCGGCCTGTGCGAGCTAGTGATCCTGTTCACCCTGCTGCGCCCGCTGGAAGCCCTGATTCCCGTGCACCAGTTCGACGATAGGCGCGCGCGCTGGAACGATTTCGTCTATACGGTGATCCACCGCATCGGCCTGTTCCCGGTGCTGATCTTCTTCACGCTCGATCCGCTGATGGACAGCCTGGCCGGCATGCTGCGCATGGAGAACGTGCGCCCCTTCAATCTGGAAGAGCTGTTGCCGGGCATGAATCCCATGCTCGGTTTCTTCCTGTACCTGGTGGTGCTGGACTTCTTCGATTACTGGTTCCACCGCGCCCAGCACCATTTCGGCTGGTGGTGGGGCTTGCACAGCCTGCACCACAGCCAGCGCAATATGAATCTGTGGAGCGACGACCGCAACCACCTGCTCGACGACCTGCTGCGCGATGTGATGATGGGCGCGCTGGCGCTGGCCATCGGCGTGCCGCCCGGCCAGTATGTGCTGCTGGTGTCGCTCTCGCGCATGCTGCAAAGCCTGCAGCACGCCAATGTGCGCATCCATTTCGGCCTGCTCGGCGAGCGCCTGCTGGTGTCGCCGCGCTTCCACCGCATGCACCATGCGATCGGCATCGGCCACGAATCGAAAGGGCAGGGCTCGCTGGGCGGCTGCAATTTCGGCGTGCTGCTGCCGGTCTGGGATATTTTGTTCCGCACCGCCAACTTCACGCCGCGTTTCGAAACCACCGGCGTGCGCGACCAGCTGCCGCGCAGCAATGCCGACGGCAGCGTGCGGCCCGGCCGCGACTATGGCCGCGGCTTCTGGCGCCAGCAATGGCTGGGCTTGAAGCGCATGGTGGAATTCGCCCGTAAAAGGAAGCCCGTCTGATGCGCGACGTCGTCAACGCCTATGGCCGTGCGCTGCTGTCGCAGCTGCACGGCCGCATGCTGCTGCTCAGCATCGTGCCCTTCATCCTGTCCGTGCTGGTGTGGGGGCTGCTGCTCTACCTCGGCATGCAGCCGCTGCTGGACTGGCTGCACGCCACGTTCACCGAATACGATGGCTTCCGCGCCAGCGGTTCCTGGCTCAGCAGCTGGGGCCTGGCCGCGCTGAAGACCGTGGTGGTGCCCTTTGTCGCCCTGCTGCTCCTGCTGCCGCTGATGATCCTGACCGCCCTGATCTTCATGGGCGTGGCGGCCATGCCCTTCATCGTGCGCCATGTCGGCGGCCGCCATTTCCCGGCGCTGGAGAAAAAGCAGGGCGGCACCCTGCTGGGCAGCGTGGCCATGGCCTTGCGCTGCTTCGTGCTGTTCGCCGCCATCTGGTTCTGCACCTTGCCGCTGTATTTCGTGCCGCCGCTGGCCCTGGCCAGCCAGGTGCTGCTGTGGGGCTGGCTGACCAGCCGCGTCATGGCGTACGACGCGCTGGCCGATTACGCCAGCGAGGACGAGCGCAAGCAGCTGATGCACGATCGCCGCTGGCAGCTGCTGGCGATCGGCGTGGTGTCGGGCGCGGCGGGCGCCTTGCCCGGCCTGATCTGGCTTGGCGGCGCCGCCATCGCCGTGGTCTTCTTCCCCTTCCTGGCGGCGGCCTCGATCTGGCTGTACGTGCTGATTTTTATCTTCACCGGCCTGTGGTTTGAGTATTATTGTCTGGAGGCGCTGGCGCGCCAGCGCGCTGCCGCCGTGGAGAAGGACATCACGCACACGGCTTAAGGAATAGGGCAGGGCTATGGCTATTGGACTGATTATCATAGGCGACGAAATCCTTTCGGGAAAACGCGTCGACCAGCACTTCCCCAAAGTGGTGCAGCTGCTGGCGGCGCGCGGTCTGCAACTGGGTTGGGCCGAATACCTGGGCGACGATCCGGCGCGCATCACGGCCACCCTGAAACGCAGCTTCGCCAGCGGCGATATCGTGTTTTCCTGCGGCGGCATCGGCGCCACGCCGGACGACCATACGCGCCAGGCGGCTGCCGCTGCGCTGGACAAACCGCTGCGGCTGCACCCGCAAGGCAAGGAGCTGATCCAGCAGCGCATCCGCCAGGTGGCGCAGGAGGCGGGCCAGGTGGCCGACCTGAATTCGGCGGAAAACCTGCACCGCCTGAAGATGGCCGAATTCGCCGAGGGCGCGGCGCTGATTCCCAATCCGTACAACAACATTCCCGGCTTCGCGCTCGGCACGCATTACTTCGTGCCGGGCTTTCCGGTGATGGCCTGGCCCATGATCGAATGGGTGCTCGACACCCATTACGCCGACCTGTTCAACCGCGAACCGCGCGCCGAACACGCCGTGCTGGTATATGAAGCGGCGGAATCGGCGCTGACGCCGCTGATGGTGGCGATCGAAGCGTCCTTCCCGCGCGTGAAGGTGTTCAGCCTGCCCAGCGTGGGCGATGCGCGCACGCGTCGCCATATCGAATTGGGCGTGAAGGGCGAGCCGGGACAGGCCGCGCAAGCGTTCCGCCAAATGTGCGCCGAACTCGATAGACTGGAGGCAGAATACCGTCCGCTGTAAAGCGCGGAACGTTGGAAATGACAGCCGTATTTCAGCAGTGTTTCAGGGCTGTGACAGCGGCGACGGCGATGCTTGCACGGAAGGCGGAGCGTCGTTGTTTTTTTGCGAAAATCGGCAGCGGCGAAGAAAATATCTGCCCGACGGCCCGTGCACGGCACGCCGTTGTGGTGCAATGGTAATCAAGCGCTGCCGGAACGAACTTCGCAAACGCGGTGCTGCTTTGCTGATTTACCCGATTGACCGGTTTGAACAATATGTTAAGCAATCGTCGTTTTCGCCGGCCCCCTGTCGTTGTACGCGCGGTGCGCAAATTGCGCGCCGGAGCGGCGGCGATGGGTTACGGTGGCGCCAGGCGCCGATTGCGCTCTGTACCTATGCCTTCCCATCCAGAACACGAACAACGCAACGACGACGCGCAGTTTGCGCCAACCAAGCCGGCTACGCCGCCGCCATCGGAACCGAAGAAAGGGCATCGCACCCGCAATGCCTTCATTCTGCTGATGCTGGTGCTGCTCTCGCTGGGCGTCTGGTGGCTGCTGCAGGAAGTGCGCACGTCGGCGATGCAGGCGCGCTTCTTCTCCAATCTGGTGGGCAAGCTCAGTTACCGTGTTGAAGCGGGGCCGAGCCAGGCCATCCGCTTCCCGCACGACAGCCCTTACGACGAACGCCTGGGCTATGCCAATCTGCCCGACTATCTGGGCAAGCTCAAAAGCAAGGACTATGTGGTGACGGCGCAGGCGCGCTTCTCGCCCAAGATGATCGAGCTGGCCGATATGGGCCTGTTCGCCACCTACCGCGAAAAGACCAAGGCCGGCCTGTCGATCTACGATTGCCGCGCCGAGCCGCTGTTCAGCGCCAGTTATCCGGAGCGCGTCTACGGCAGCTTCGACAAGACGCCGCAGGCCCTGGTGGCCAGCCTGCTGTTCATCGAAAACCGCGAGCTGCTGGACGACACTTATCCGAAACGCAATCCGGCCGTGGAATGGGACCGCCTGAGCAAGGCCGTGCTGGAAAAATCGCTGGCCAGCGTGGGCGCCGGCTCGCACCGCGCGGCCGGCGGCAGCACCCTGGCCACGCAGATCGAGAAATACCGCCACTCGCCGGAAGGCCGCACCGCCTCGATGAAGGACAAGCTGCAGCAGATGGTCTCGGCCACGCTGCGCGCCTACCAGCAGGGCGAGGACACCACCGCCGTGCGCCGTCAGATCGTGGTCGATTATCTCAACACCGTGCCGCTGTCGGCCAAGCCCGGCTATGGCGAAGTGAACGGCATCGGCGACGGCATGTGGGTCTGGTATGGCCGCGACTTCGAGGAAGTGAGCCGCCTGCTGGGCGGCAAGATGGACCAGCCGGGCAGCGCGCTGGCCTTCAAGCAAGCCTTGTCGCTGCTGATCGCGCAGCGCCGCCCCAGCTATTACCTGGGCGACGGCGACGCCGACCTGGAAACGCTGGCCAACAGCCACCTGCGCGTGCTGGCCCAGGCCGGCGTGATCTCGCCCGCCCTGCGCGACGCAGCGCTGAAAGAAGCACTGCATCCGGCCCACGGTTCCGGCGTGGCGGCGGCGCCGCCCATGGCCTTCGTCACGCGCAAGGCCTCGAACGCGGTGCGCACCCACCTGGCCGGCCTGCTGGGCGACAACCGCCTGTACAACCTGGACCGCCTCGACCTCAGCGTCAACACCACGCTCGACGCCCAGTCGCAGCGCGCCGTCACCGCCGTGCTGCGCGAGCTGCGCGATCCGGAAGCGGCGCAGGCCGCGGGCCTGACCGGCAAGGGCATGCTGGGCAATGGCGATCCGGCCAATGTGGTGTACAGCTTCACCTTGCTGGAAAAAGGCGAGAAGACCAACTACCTGCGCGTGCAGACCGATAACTTCGACCAGCCGCTCGACATCAACGAAGGCGCCAAGCTCGATCTGGGTTCCACCGCCAAGCTGCGCACCCTGGTCACGTATATGGACATCGTCGACCAGCTGCACAAGAAGTATGGCGGCATGGACGTGGCCGAGCTGAAAAAGGTGGCGCTCGAGCCGCGCGACCGGCTCAGCGCCTGGGGCGTGGAATACCTGATCGCCACGCCGATGGACAAGCGCGACCTGCCGGCCATGCTGCAGGCGGCCATGGAGCGCAAGTATTCGGGCAATCCGGGCGAAGGCTTCTTCACCGGCGGCGGCCTGCATTACTTCGGCAACTTCTCGAAGGAAGACGACAGCCGCATCCTGACCGTGCGCGAAGCGCTGCGCCGTTCCACCAACCTGGTCTTCGTGCGCCTGATGCGCGACGTGGTGAAGTACTACTCCTTCCAGACGCCGGGATCGTCGGCCACCCTGCTGGCCGATGCCGACGATCCGCGCCGCGCCCAGTACCTGGCGCGCTTCGCCGACAAGGAAGGCAAGGAGTTCCTGTACCGCTTCTACGCCAAGTACAAGGGCAAGCCGCTCGATGAACTGGACAAGATCCTGGTCGGCAGCATCCGCGCCACGCCGGTGCGGCTGGCGAACATCCACCGCACCCTGTATCCGCAGGCGACGCTGGCGCAGTTCGGCAGCTTCGTCAACGACAATCTGCAGAGCCAGAACGAGGTGCCGGAGGACCGCCTGGAACGCATGTACGACCAGTATGCGATGGACAAATGGTCGCTGGCCGACCGCGGCTACCTGGCCAACGTGCACCCGCTGGAACTGTGGCTGGTGGCTTACCTGCGCACGCACGACGGCGCCACGCTGTCGCAGGTGGTGGCCGCCAGCGAGAAGGAGCGCCAGGAAGTCTACCAATGGCTGTTCAAGACCCACCGCAAGCATGCGCAGGACAAGCGCATCGCCGGCCTGCTGGAAATGGAAAGCTTCATGGAAATCCACCGCCAGTGGAAGAAGATGGGCTACCCCTTCGATTCCCTGGTGCCCTCGTATGCCACTACCCTGGGCGCCTCGGCCGACCGTCCCGCCGCGCTGGCCGAGATGATGGGCATCATCATCAACGGCGGCGTGCGCAAGCCGACCCAGCGCGTGGCCTCCATGCATTTCGCCGCCGGCACGCCGTATGAAACCAAGGTCGAACGCAATAAGGACAGCAGCTCCGAGCAGGTGCTCTCGCCTGAAGTGGCGCGCGCCGTGGCCGACGCCGTGCGCGAAGTCGTGTCCGACGGCACCGCCAAGCGCGCCCGCGCCGCCTTCATCGGCGCCGACGGCAAGAACATCCCGGTCGGCGGCAAGACCGGCACCGGCGACCAGCGCTTCGACGTGTATGCCGCCGGCGGACGCCTGATCGAATCGCGCTACGTCAACCGCTCCGCCACCTTCGTCTTCAATATCGGCGAACGCTTCTTCGGCAGCATGACGGCCTATGTACATGGCCCCGACTCGAAGAACTACGACTTCACCAGCGCCTTGCCGGTGCAGCTGCTGGTCGCCCTGGCCCCGAGCCTGATGCCTTTGATCGAGCCGGAGAAGGCGGCTGCGGCCAAGGGCGGCGTGGTTGCCGCCGGCTTGCGCAGCGGCGCCGGCGGCCAGCCTTTGAACACCGGCGCGCTTCCCGCCGGTGCCGTGAGTGCCGCCAGCGCGCCTGCGCCGGCCCCGCTGCGCGCCTGCGCCGGCGGCTGAATTCAGATCGGCGGATAGCGGGACAGGTCTTGCGCATTGGGGGAATTGTTGGCATCGTAGCCAGCTATGAAACCTGTCCGCCATACCATGTCCCGTATTTTGAAGTTCACGCGCTTTTCCGTGCGTGATTTGATTGCCACTGCCGCGCCCACCATTCTGCTGATCGCCGCCGTTTGCACGGTGGCTTATCTGCTGGTCGATCCGGCGCCGCCGCGCAAGGTGGCGCTGTCGACCGGGCAGGAAAACAGCGCCTACGAAAATATCGGCAAGCGCTATGCGGCGGCGATGCGCAAGCACGGCATCGCCGTGACCTTGCAGCCTTCGCTGGGCTCGCAGGAGAATCTGCAGCGCCTGAACCGCGGCGAGACCGATATCGCTTTCGTGCAAAGCGGCTCCACCGACCAGGCGGAGGCCGAGCGCAAGGGCCTGATCTCGCTGGGCAGCCTGTTCACCGAGCCGCTCTGGCTGTTCCTGCGCGAGGGAAAGGACATCAGCCAGCTGACCCAGCTGCGCGGCATGAAGCTCAATCTCGGCCCCGAAGGCAGCGGCGTGCCGCGCCTGTTCCGCCAGGTGCTGGACGTGAATGGCGTCGAACCCACCGAGCTGCAGATCGGCATGCTGGAAAACACGCCGGCCACGGTGGAGCTGCTGGAGGGCCGCATCGACGGCCTGGTCTTCAGTTCCGCGCCCGATGCGCCGCTGGTGCAGATGTTGCTGCAGACGCCCGGCATCCGCCTGTTCGACTTCGCCCAGGCGGAAGCGTACACGCGCCGCCTGCCTTTCCTCAGCCATGTGGTGCTGCCGCGCGGCATCGTCGACCTGGGACGCGACCTGCCGTCCAAGGATTACCAGCTGATCGCGCCGACCGCCACCCTGGTGGCGCGCGAGGATCTGCATCCGGCCCTGATCGACCTGTTCGTGCAGGCGGCCAGCACTATCCATGGCGGCGCGGGCTGGTTCCAGCAGCAGGGCCAGTTCCCTTCGGCGCGCTATACCGAGATTCCGGTGGCGCCCGAGGCGGCCAAGTTCTACAAGGATGGCGCGCCTTTCCTGCAGCGCTATATGAACTTCTGGCTGGCCAATTTCCTCGACCGCATGTGGGTGCTGGTGGTGGCTTTCGGCGCCTTGCTGCTGCCGCTGTCGCGCGTGCTGCCGCCGCTGTATGTGTGGCGCATCCGTTCCCGCGTCTACCGCTGGTATGGCCAGCTGCGCACGGTGGAGCAGGCGCTGGACGACGCCCCGGCCGATGCCCGCAGCACGGTCTACGCCGAGCAGCTGGAACGCCTGAACGAGATCGAGGAGCGGGTGAACCAGATTTCCATCCCGCTGTCTTTCGCCGAGGATGTGTACGGGCTGCGCAGCCACATCAATTTCGTGCGCCAGCGCATCTTGAACCGCATGGAGGTGAGCGCGGAAAACGCATGAGCTTATGCGCCTTGCGCATGAAGTTTGGCGCGACTGTTGTTTCCGGAGACAGATTGCCAGAAAAACAGCTGAATAATTTGACTTTGGATTGACTTCGTTTCAATATGAAATCAGGGCTTTTTATTGAAAAGCCAAATTTAGTTTCGTAATAAGCTTAATCGATTTCATCATCACGAGGTACGCAATGCAGAGTCCATCCGTTCCGAAAAAACAGTTGCTGGCGCTGGCCATCGGCGCCCTGTTCACCGCCGCGCTGGCCCAGGCCCAGACCGCGCCCGTGGCCGACGATCCCCAGTCCACGGTGGTCGTCACCGGCACCCGGGTTGCCAAGCGCACCGTGCTCGACACGACCGCCCCGGTCGATATCATCTCGGCTGAAGCCTTGAAGGTCGGCGGCGTGACGGAAATCAGCCAGGCCCTGTCCGTGGCCCTGCCTTCGCTGAACTTCCCGCGCCCCGGCATGACCGACGGCACCGACACCATCCGTCCCGCCGCCCTGCGCGGCCTGGCCCCGGACCAGACCCTGGTGCTGGTCAACTCCAAGCGCCGCCACGCGTCCTCGCTGGTGAACCTGAACGGCACCATCGGCCGCGGTTCGGCCGCCGTCGACCTGAACACCATCCCCAGCGCCATCGTGAAGAACATCGAGGTGCTGCGCGACGGCGCTTCGGCCCAATATGGTTCGGACGCGATTGCCGGCGTGATCAATTTGCGCCTGCGCACCGACCGCGATGGCGGCGAAGCCGTGATCGGCTACGGCAAGCGCATCACCGAATACAGCTTCGCGCCGGTGCCGCGTCCGGCCGACGCCACCTGGGGCGCCGGACCGTCCGAGCGCAAGCGGCGCGATGGCGCCAACGCCAACTTCAGCGTGTGGAAAGGCCTGCCTTGGGGCGAGAGCGGCCACGTCACCATCGCCGCCGAATACAAGGACCAGAAACACACCGAGCGCAGCGGCTACGACACGCGCCAGCAATACCCGCGCGTCAACGGCGCTTACGATCCGCGCGAGCAGACCATCGAGCGTTTCAACGCCTGGTATGGCGAACCGGAACTGAAGCAGTCGACCGTCTTCGTCAACGCCGGCAATACCCTGGCGGGCGGCGTGAAAGTGTATGGCTGGAGCAGCTACCAGAAGCGCGAAGGCAAGGGCAGCGGCTTCTTCCGCCGTCCGCTGCAGGACAACAATACCCTGGCCATTTATCCGGACGGCTTCCTGCCCTTCATCGCGCCCGAGGTGGACGACTTCAGCGCCACCGGCGGCGTGAGCTGGACCGTGGGCGACTGGGAGCTGGACAGCTCCATCGGCTATGGCAAGAACAAGATGGATTACACCATCGAGAACACGCTGAACCGCTCGCTGGGCGCGAACAGCAAGACCGTCTTCAATGCCGGCGGCTTCTCGTACGACCAGCTGACCTACAACCTGTCCGGCGTACGCCAGCTGGAAGTGGGCCTGGCCTCGCCGCTCAACGTGGCCCTCGGTTTCGAAGCGCGCCGCGAAGGCTATAAGCTGGAAGCGGGCGAGCCGGATTCCTGGCGCAATGGCGGCGTGCTGCTGCCGAACGGACAGCCGACCGCCTCGGGTTCGCAAGTCTTCCCCGGCTTCCTGCCGTCGGATGCGTCCAACAACCACCGCAACGCCTACAGCCTGTTCGCCGATCTGGAAGCGAATCTGACGCCCGACCTGCTGGCCTCGGCCGCCGTGCGCGGCGAACATTACTCGGACTTCGGCAACAACTGGTC
The DNA here is from genome assembly GCF_001191005.1 of Massilia sp. NR 4-1. Taxonomy (NCBI): domain Bacteria; kingdom Pseudomonadati; phylum Pseudomonadota; class Betaproteobacteria; order Burkholderiales; family Oxalobacteraceae; genus Massilia; species Massilia sp. NR 4-1. The sequence continues at coordinate 3,288,034 of NZ_CP012201.1, read as the reverse complement.
GGGCAAGCTGGCCGGCCGCTACAGCGTGACGCCGGCCTTCGCGCTGCGCGGCTCGGTGCAGAACGGCTTCCGCGCGCCGTCGCCGCAGCAGCAGAATTTCAGCTCGATCTCGACCATCTTCATCAGCGGCATTCCGTATGATGTGGGCACGCTGAAGCCGACCTCCGGCGCGGCGCAGGCGCTCGGCGCGAAACCGCTGGAAGCGGAAAAATCGGTGAACTTCTCGCTCGGCGCCGTGGCCAAGCTGGGCAAGGGCAGCCTGACGGTGGACGCCTTCCACATCAAGATCCGCGACCGCATCGTGCTGTCCGAAAACCTGACGGCCGACAATGTGCGCCTGTACCTGAACCAGCAGGGCTTTACCGGCATCAGCGGCGGGCGCTTCTTCATCAATGGCGTGAACACCACCACCAAGGGTGTGGATGTGGTGCTGAACTATCCCTATGTCTCGCCGCAGCTGGGCAAGTTCGATTTCACCGTGGCCGGCAATTACACCGACACCAAGGTGACCAAGCTGCCGGTGACGGCCCAGCTCTCGGCCCTGTCGCCGGCGCCGGTGCTGTTCGGCCGCGTCAATGTGCTGGTGTATGAGCAGGGTTCGCCCAAGACCAAGTTCACGGCCAGCAGCAACTGGTCGCTGGGCGATTGGGGCGCCACCGTGCGCGCCACGCGCTACGGCAAGGTGTTGACGCCGGACGCCAATCCGGCGCGCGACCATATCTCGTCGGCCAAGACCCTGGTCGATGTGGAAGGACGCTATGCGATCAGCAAGCGCCTCAGCGTGGCGCTGGGCGCGGACAATCTGTTCGACCAGTACGCCAATCCCTATCCGGCCGCGCTGAACGCCAGCGGCAACGTGCCGTCGTCGAACTACTCGCCGTTCGGCCGTTCCGGCCGCTTCGTGTATGCGCGCCTGAACTACACGCTGTAAGGGACGACGGGCGAAAAAAAACCGGGCAGCGGCCCGGTTTTTTTATGCGCCCAGCCAGGGCAGGCCGGCGTGGCACCAGCCGCCGAGCGTCTTGCGGTGGCCGGCGCCATCCTTGTCGCCCTCGAAGCCTTGCAGGATGTCGAAGCAGTTCTGGTAGCCGTGCTCGGTCGCCAGCTTGGCGGCGTGGCGCGAGCGCACGCCCGAGCGGCACAGGAACAGCAATACATCGTCCTTGCCCGCCACAGCGCCCAGCTGGGCCATGAAGTCGGGATTGGGCGCGCCGCCCGGATAGGTGTTCCACTGCACCGCGCCATGCTGGGTTTCGGGAATGGCGACGCGGCCGACCCAGTCGCGCTCCGCCGTGGTGCGGACATCGATCAGGCGCACGCGGGCATCGGCCTGCAGCAGTTCATACGCTTCTTGCGGCGTGACCGCGCCGGCATAGGGCAGGGCAGCGTCGCGGCTGCGTGCGCGTTGCAAAATATTGGCCTCAGGACTCATAGCGATTTCCCCATATTGATCTTCGTTTATTATAGTGCGGCTAGCTGAAGGCTGTTTTTGCACCATGCTGACGCTTTTTGCTTCATTGCAGATTTTTCGCACCAATACAGTGCAAATTTGCGCCATTGCACCATAATGGTGCTGCGCTAAGACGGCGCGGCCATCCTGGAGTTCCGTCGTCTGACATTTTAGAAACAGTTGCCGGCAGAATCAACGGAGCACGCGGTAATTAGCTTATGCCCCGCCTGTCCGATGAGTTGGCACGAAAGCTGCTTAATAGACCGTGAGCTTGAGCCGCATGCAAATGCCGGCTCCCTTTTTCACTTAGGAGATACGCATGGCAATGACCGCCGCAGAAGTCTTGAAGATGGTTGCAGAGAACGACGTGAAATTCGTCGATTTCCGTTTCGCCGACACCCGTGGCAAGGAACAGCACGTGACCGTGCCGGTGTCCCACTTCGACATCGACAAATTCGAATCGGGCCACGCTTTCGACGGTTCCTCGATCGCCGGCTGGAAAGGCATCGAAGCGTCGGACATGATCCTGCTGCCGGACCCGAGCACCGCGAACATCGACCCCTTCATGGAAGAAACCACGCTGTTCATGCAGTGCGACGTGATCGAGCCGTCGGACGGCAAGGGTTACGACCGCGATCCGCGTTCCATCGCCAAGCGCGCTGAAGCCTACCTGAAATCCTCCGGCCTGGGCGATACCGCCTACTTCGGCCCGGAACCGGAATTCTTCATCTTCGATTCCGTCAAATGGCGCATCGATATGTCGGGCGCGATGGTCAAGATCGACTCCGACGAAGCGTCCTGGTCGACCGACAAGGACATCGAAGGCGGCAACAGCGGCCACCGCCCAACCGTCAAAGGCGGCTACTTCCCGGTGCCGCCAGTCGACTCCTTCCAGGACATGCGCTCGGAAATGTGCCTGATCCTGGAATCCATGGGCATCCCGGTCGAAGTGCACCACCACGAAGTGGCGGGCGCCGGCCAGAATGAAATCGGCACCAAGTTCTCGACCCTGGTCGAGCGCGCCGACTGGACCCAGAACATGAAGTACGTGATCTGGAACGTGGCCCACAGCTACGGCAAGACCGCGACCTTCATGCCGAAGCCTGTGGTGGGCGACAACGGCTCGGGCATGCACGTGCACCAGTCGATCTGGAAAGACGGCAAAAACCTGTTCGCCGGCGACGGCTATGCCGGCCTGTCCGATTTCGCCCTGTACTACATCGGCGGCATCATCAAGCACGCCAAGGCACTGAACGCCATCACCAACCCAGGCACCAATTCCTACAAGCGTCTGGTGCCAGGCTACGAAGCGCCGGTGAAACTGGCTTACTCGGCCCGCAACCGTTCCGCCTCGATCCGCATTCCGCACGTGGCGAACCCGAAAGGCCGCCGCATCGAGACCCGCTTCCCTGACCCGCTGGCCAACCCATACCTGTGCTTCGCGGCGCTGATGATGGCCGGCCTGGACGGTGTGCAGAACAAGATCCATCCGGGCGAAGCAGCGTCGAAAGACCTGTACCATCTGCCGCCGGAAGAAGATGCGCTGATCCCGACCGTCTGCGCTTCGCTGGAAGAGGCCCTGGAGCACCTGAACAAGGACCGCGAGTTCCTGACCCGCGGCGGCGTGTTCACCGACTCCATGATCGACGCCTACATCGAGCTGAAAATGACCGAAGTCACCCGCATGCGCCAAACCACGCACCCGGTTGAGTTCGACATGTACTACTCGCTGTAATCGGCAGCACGCCGCACCGGCCCGCGCCGGTGCGCAGCAGACGCGAGGCAAGCCCGGCTTTCCTCGCGTTTTTTTTCGGATGTTGTATAGTCGCGGCATGAGGACAAGCATTTCCCACTTGCCGGCACTGGCTTTGCTGGCCGCCTGCGGCGCTGCCAGCGCCCAGCAGATTTACCTGTGCGTGGACGCCAGCGGCCACAAGGAGCTGACCGATACGCGCAAGGGCGGCAATTGCAAGCCCCTGGATCTGCCGGGCGCGGCGATTCCGGCCCCGGCGCGGCGCGAAGGCGGCGCCCATGGCCGGCCGCCGGGCACGCCCGCGCCGGCCGCCGTGGCGCCTGCGGCCTTCCCGCGCGTCGACAGCGCCGAGCAGCGCGCGCGCGACGCCGACCGCCGCCAGATCCTCGGCGAGGAGCTGCGCAGCGAGCAGGCCAAGCTGGCCGAGCTGCGCAAGGACTATAACAACGGCGAACCGGAACGGCGTGGCGACGAACGCAATTACGCCAAATACCAGGAGCGGGTGGCGCAGATGAAGGACAGCATCGCCCGTTCGGAACAGAATGTGGAAGCGCTCAAGCGCGAAATCGCCAATATCCGCTGACGTCCTTGCACCGTGCGGGACGCCGGCCCTCAGAGCCTATCCGATGAAACTTGCCACGACTACTGCCCGCGCCACCGCCGAGCGGCCGCCCGCGCTGGCCGGACTGGATTTGCTGGCCACGGCCGTGCTCATCCTCGATGCCGATGGCCAGATCGCCTACGCCAACGCGGCGGCGGAAAACCTGCTGGAAAGTTCGCTCAAGGCGCTCTCGCGCCAGAAACTGAACGCGCTCTTTCTCAACCCGGCCGAACTGGACGCGCTGTGCGCCCAGGCGCGCCAGCATAAATTCTCCGACCTGCGCCAGGAACTGACCCTGGAGCGCGGCGGGCGCGAAGCCCTGCATCTGCACGCCATCGCCAGCGCGCTCGACGAGCCGCCCGCCAGCGTGCTGCTGGAACTGCGCGAAATGGTGCAGCAGATTAAGCTCGACCGCGAAGAGCGCATGCTGGACCAGAGCCAGGTCAACAAGGAACTGATCCGCAACCTGGCGCACGAGATCAAGAATCCGCTGGGCGGCATCCGCGGCGCGGCGCAATTGCTGGAGATGGAACTGCCGCCGCTGCATCTGCAGCAGCTGCGCGAATACACCCAGGTCATCATCAAGGAAGCGGACCGCCTGCAAACCCTGGTCGACCGCCTGCTGGCGCCGCACCGCCGGCCGCATATCGTGGGCGACGTGAATATCCATGAAGTGCTGGAGCGCGTGCGCAGCCTGATCCTGGCCGAGTTCCCGGCCGGCCTGGCCATCCTGCGCGACTACGACGCCTCGATTCCCGAATTCCGCGGCGATAAGGAACAGCTGATCCAGACCGTGCTGAATATCGCGCACAACGCGGCCCAGGCGCTCGGCGAGCGCATCGTCGCCGGCGATGCCCAGCTCGTGTTCAAGACGCGCGTGGCGCGCCAGGTCACCCTGGCCAAGGTCCGCTATAACCTGGCATTAGATTTGCATATCATCGACAATGGACCGGGCATCGCCGCCCAGATCCGCGACCGCATCTTCTACCCGCTGGTGTCCGGACGGGAAGGGGGCAGCGGCCTGGGGCTGACGCTGGCACAGACTTTCGTGCAGCAGCACCAGGGCGTGATCGAGTGCGAAAGCCGGCCTGGATGCACGGACTTCCGCATCCTGCTGCCCCTGCCTTGAGGCCGGGGTCTTGAAACTTTGAATGCGGGACACATACATACACATGAAGCCGATCTGGATAGTTGACGACGACGAATCGATCCGCTGGGTACTGGAAAAAGCGCTGGCCCGCGAAAGCCTCGCCACCCGCAGTTTCGCCAACGCGCGCGACGCCATCGCCGCGCTGGAGAGCGAGACGCCGCAGGTGCTGGTGTCCGACATCCGCATGCCGGGCGACTCCGGCCTCGACCTGCTGCAGCTGGTCAAGACGCGCCATCCCGGCCTGCCCGTCATCATCATCACCGCCTTCTCCGACCTGGATTCGGCCGTGGCCGCCTTCCAGGGCGGGGCGTTCGAATACCTGGCCAAGCCCTTCGATATCGACAAGGCCGTCGAGCTGATCCGGCGCGCCCTGGACGAGAGCCTGCGCGAAGCCAGCGTGGAAGCGGGACCGGCCGATACGCCCGAAATCCTGGGCCAGGCGCCCGCCATGCAGGAAGTCTTCCGCGCCATCGGCCGCCTGTCGCAGTCGAATGTGACGGTGCTGATCACAGGCGAATCGGGCACCGGCAAGGAACTGGTGGCGCGCGCCCTGCACAAGCACAGTCCGCGCGCGGCCCAGCCTTTCATCGCGCTCAACACGGCGGCGATTCCAAAAGATCTGCTGGAGTCGGAACTGTTCGGCCATGAGCGCGGCGCCTTCACCGGCGCGCAGGCGACGCGCCGCGGCCGCTTCGAGCAGGCCGAGAACGGCACGCTCTTCCTCGACGAGATCGGCGACATGCCCTTCGATTTGCAGACGCGCCTGCTGCGCGTGCTGTCGGACGGCCATTTCTACCGCGTCGGCGGCCACCAGCCGCTGAAGGCGAATGTGCGCGTGATCACGGCCACGCACCAGAACCTGGAGCAGCGCGTGCGCGACGGCCTGTTCCGCGAAGACTTGTACCACCGCCTGAACGTGATCCGCCTGCGCCTGCCCAGCCTGCGCGAACGGCGCGAAGACATTCCCCTGCTGGTGCGCCACTTCCTGCTGCAAAGCGCGCGCCAGCTCGGCGTGGAAGCCAAGCGCATGAGCGAACCGACCCTGGCCTTCCTGTCCAGCCTGGACTTGCCGGGCAATGTGCGCCAGCTGGAAAACCTGTGCAACTGGATCACCGTGATGGCGCCGGGCCAGACGGTCGAGGTCAAGGACTTGCCGCTGGAACTAAGCCAGGGCAAGGAGGGTGCGGGGCAGGGCGGCGCGCTGGAACCGTCCGCCTTGGCCGGCGCCGCCTTGCCCCTTGGTGCGGGCGGAACTGGCGGTTTGGCGGCTGCGGGCGTGCCGGCTGGCACTGCCGGGCAGGCGAACTTGGCCGATGGCTGGCTGGGCTTGCTGGAGCAGGAGGCGGCCGCCATGCTGGCCGCCAACCAGCCCGAGGTGATGACGGTGCTGGGCCGCCAGTTTGAATCGGCCCTGATCCGCATGGCGCTGCGCCATACGCATGGCCGCAAGAACGATGCCGCCGTGCGCCTGGGCATCGGCCGCAACACGATCACGCGCAAGATCGCCGAGCTGGGCATCGCCGGCGCGCGCGAGGACTGACGCCAGGCCGCTGCCGTGCCGGTGCGGGAAACCGTGCATGGCGCACCGCCTTGGCGCACCGCTTTGGTGCGCCAAGGCGGGCAACGCATGGCCACTGGAATCGGGTAAGCTCTGGGCTGCGAGGCCTGGAGCTTTTTTTATGATGGAAACTGTATGCTGATTAATTGCGTGGCCTATCAGGATGGCCGCAAGCTGGCAGATATCCCGGTCGAGGATATCAGCGACTATGTCGCCCGCCCCGAATGCTTTGTCTGGGTGGCGCTGCGCGACGCCGAGCAGCACGAGCTGCTCAAGATGCAGGAAGAGTTCGGCCTGCACGAGCTGGCGGTGGAAGACGCCAGCCGCGGCCACCAGCGGCCCAAGATCGAGGAGTATGGCGATTCGCTGTTCGTGGTGGTGAAGATGGCGGCGCTGGAGCTGGACGAGCTGGTGATCGGCGAGGTCGACATCTTCGTTGGCCAGAACTATGTGCTGTCCTCGCGCCAGAACAGCGAGCAGGGCTTCCTCGGCGTGCGCGCGCGCGCCGAACGCGAACCGCAGCTGCTGCAGCAAGGTCCGGCCTTCGTGCTGTATGCGCTGATGGATGCCGTGGTGGACCGCTATTTCCCCATCGTCGACGCCATGGAGACCGAGCTGGAAGCGATCGAGGAGCGCATCTTCATCCGCGGCTCGCAGCGCAATAATATCGAGCGCCTGTACGCCCTGAAGCGCAAGGTGATGACCCTGCGCCACGCCGTTGCGCCGCTGCTGGACGCCATCGGCAAGCTGCACGGCGGCCGCGTGCCGGCCGTGTGCCAGAACACCCAGGAATATTTCCGCGACGTGCATGACCACCTGCACCGCATCACGGCCTCGCTCGATACCATCCGCGACACCATCGGCACGGCGATCCAGGTGAACCTGTCGATGGTGGCGCTGGAGGAGGGCGAGGTCAATAAGCGGCTTGCCGCCTGGGCCGCTATCTTCGCGGTACTGACGGCATTTGCCGGGATCTGGGGCATGAATTTCAAGAATATGCCGGAACTGGACTGGCGCTTCGGCTACCCGCTGGCCTTGAGCGCCATGGCCTCGGTGAGTTTCTACCTGTACCGCCGCTTCCGCCGCGCCGGCTGGCTGTAGCGTCCTGGCCAGAAATACCATCCCGGCCGCCAAAACCGTCAAACTTTCGATGTACAATCATTAATGTACTGCCGGTAATACGGCCGGCAGCCTCGTCCGCGGCCCGCGCGCCGCACGGAGGGTGGGATGGACGACGATATGCTGTTTGACGACGAGGCCGAAGCCGAGCCCCGTCCGCGCCTGCCGCCCTGGCAGGTCCTGATCGTGGACGACGAGGAGGCGGTGCACCAGGTCACCAAGCTGGTGATGTCCGATTTCGAATTCGACGGCCGCCCGCTGCAATTCACCGACTGCTATTCCGGCGCCGAAGCGCGCGAGGTGCTGGGGCGCGGCGCCGAGTTCGCCCTGATCCTGCTCGATGTGGTGATGGAAAGCGAGCATGCCGGCCTCGACCTGGTGCACCATATCCGCGAAGAGCTGGGCAATATCTCGGTGCGCATCGTATTGCGCACCGGCCAGCCGGGCCAGGCGCCGCAAGCCTATGTGCTCAAGGCTTACGACATCAACGATTACCGCGAAAAGACCGACCTCACGCATGCCAAGCTGAGCGTGGTCTTCTATTCCGCCCTGCGCGGCTACCGCGACCTGATGCGCCTGGAGCGCGCGCGCAGCGGCCTGCGCCGCACCATCGACGCCATCACCCAGGTGTGCGAGGCGGAAAACCTGCCGCATTTCTGTTCCGCCGTGCTGGACCAGGCCGGCGCCTTGCTCGGCCATGGCGGCGAGGGCGTGTGCGCCAGCCGCGTCGACGCCTATGCCGCCGTTGCGCGCCAGGGCGGGCTGAAAGTGCTGGCCGTCACGCCCGGCTTCGCCGAATTGCAGGGCGAGAGCAAGCTGGAAGGCTTGCCGCCCGCGGTGCGCGAGGCCTTCGAGCGCTGCATGCAGGAACGGCGCGGCCACCACGGCGATCTGCACCACGCCAGCTACCACCGCACGCGCGACGGCAGCGAAAGCTTCCTGTATATGGCATTCTCGGCGCCGCTGCGCAGCGAAGACCGCGAACTTCTATCCCTGTTCTCGGCCAATGTGGCCGTCACGTATGAAAAGCTGCAGCAGCGCGAGGAAACCATGAGCACCACCAAGCCTGTCTCCCTGTTCGAGGAAAGCGATGGCCGCATCCTGGCCGAAGCGGCCTTGCGTTCGATTACCGCTTCGACGGCGCGCGCGCGCGGCGAGGATTTCCTGCGCATCCTGGTGCGCGATCTGGGGCAGGCGCTGGACGTGCGTTATGTGATCGCCGGCCGCGTGATCCAGATGGCGGACGGCGAAGGCATCCGCACCCTGGCCGTGTGGGGCGGCGAAGACTATCTGCCGAATATGGATTACAGCCTGAAGCACACGCCCTGCCAGGACGTGACGGACCAGAGCATGTGCTTCCACGGCTGCGGCATCCAGGCCGATTATCCCGAGGACACGCTGCTGGTCGATATGCAGGCCGAGAGCTATATCGGGATGCCCATGGTCGATACCGAGGGCAAGACCCTGGGCATCCTGTCGGCGCTGGACACGCGGCCGATCGACGAGAACAAGCGCCTGCTGGCGCTGTCGCTGCTGTCGATTTTCGCCGCGCGCTGCGCCGCCGAGCTGCAGCACCAGGACCGCGAAACGCTGCTGGAAGAGAAGGTGCAGCAGCGCACCGAAGCCTTGCGCGCGGCCCAGGCCAATATGGTGGAGCAGGAAAAGATGGCCGCGCTGGGCGCCCTGGTGGCGGGCGTGGCGCACGAGGTGAATACGCCGGTGGGTGTGGCCGTCACGGCCGCCTCCGGCCTGGCCAGCTATGCCGAGCAGATGGTGAGCATGCTGAGCGGGGAGAAGGTCAGCCGCTCGGAACTGACCGGCCTGGCCACGCGCCTGAAAGGGGCGGCCGGCCTGGTCGAGCAGAATCTGGCGCGCGCCGCCCAGCTGATCGGCAACTTCAAGCAGCTGGCCGTGGACCAGGGCACCGAACATATCAGCGAACTGGTGCTGCACGAGTACGTGCAGGGCGTGGTCTCGGCCCATAGCCCGGAACTGCGCAAGGCCCAGATCGAAGCCCGGATCGAGATCGCGCCGCAGCTGCGCGTGCGCCTGCCGGCCGGCAAGTTCTCGCAAGTGCTGTCGAATCTCTTGATGAACTCGGCCAAGCACGCCTACCCCAATGGCGGCCCGGGCCAGGTAAGGATCGCGGCCCGGCTGGCCGAGGACGAGGGCGGCGCCCCCTGGCTGCATGTGCACTTTGCCGACGATGGCATCGGCCTGGCGCCCGGCATCCGCGAACGCGTGTTCGAACCCTTCTTCACCACCAAGCGCGGGCAGGGCGGTTCCGGCCTGGGCATGCACATCGTCTACACCATCGTGCACCAGATGGGCGGCCAGGTCGCGCTCGACGACCAGGCCGAGCGTGGCTGCGCCCTCAAGGTCAAGCTGCCGCTGGCGCGCTTCGCCGCCGGCGCGGCGGAAGCCAGCTAAGCGCCGCCGCCATGGCGCAGGCGCCTTGCTGCGCCTGCATCGCGGCGCGGTAGGCCTTGGCTCGGCCGCCTCAGGAAGCGGCGGCCATGGACAGGGCCACGGCTTCCGCCACCTTGATGCCATCCACACCGGCCGACAGGATGCCGCCCGCGTAGCCGGCGCCTTCGCCGGCCGGGAACAGGCCGCGCGTGTTCAGGCTTTGCAGATCGCCGTCGTTGCGCTTGATGCGGATCGGCGAGGAGGTGCGCGTTTCCAGGCCGGTCAGCACGGCGTCTTGCTTGAAGTAGCCACGGATCTGCTTGTCGAAGGCCGGGAAGGCTTCGCGCAGCGCTTCCACCGCGTAATCGGGCAGGATGCTGGCCAGGTCGGTCAGGTGCACTTGCGGCTTGTAGGACGGCACCACGGCGCCGAACTCGGTGGACGGACGGCCCGCCACGAAGTCGCCCATCAGCTGGCCCGGCGCGCTGTAATTGCTGCCGCCCAGCACGAAGGCCTTTTCCTCCAGGCGGCGCTGGAATTCGATGCCGGCCAGCGGATGACCCGGATAGTCTTCCGGGCTGATGCTGACCACGATGGCGCTATTGGCATTGCGTTCGGCGCGCGAGTACTGGCTCATGCCGTTGGTGACGACGCGGCCCGGCTCGGAGGCCGCCGCCACCACGGTGCCGCCCGGGCACATGCAGAAGCTGTAGACGGCGCGGCCGTTCTTGGCATGGTGCACCAGCTTGTAGTCGGCCGCGCCCAGGATCGGGTGGCCGGCGTTCGGGCCGAAGCGGCAAGTGTCGATCAGCGACTGCGGGTGTTCGACGCGGAAGCCGATCGAGAAGGGCTTGGCTTCGATATACACGCCGCGCGCATACAGGGTTTCAAAGGTGTCGCGCGCGCTGTGGCCGACCGCCAGCACCACATGGTTGGTGGCGATGCGCTCGCCGCCGGCCAGGGTCAGGCCGCGCAGCTGGCGCTGGCCGTCCTTTTCCTCGACCTCGAAATCGGCCACCCTGGCTTCGAAGCGGATTTCGCCGCCCAGGGCCACGATTTCCTCGCGCATGGCTTCCACCATCTTGACCAGGCGGAAGGTGCCGATATGCGGCTTGCTGACGTAGACGATTTCCTCCGGCGCGCCGGCCTTGACGAACTCGGTCAGCACCTTGCGGCCGTAATGCTTGGGATCCTTGATCTGGCTGTACAGCTTGCCGTCCGAGAAGGTGCCGGCGCCGCCTTCGCCGAACTGCACATTCGACTCGGGATTGAGCTCGCGCTTGCGCCAGAAGCCGAAGGTGTCCTTGGTGCGTTCGCGCACGGTCTTGCCGCGTTCCAGGATGAGGGGACGCAGGCCCATCTGCGCCAGGATCAGGGCGGCGAACAGGCCGCAAGGGCCCATGCCGATGACCACCGGGCGCGGCTGGCTGCCGTCGGCGTTGACGTTCTGCGCCACGTATTTGTATTCCATATCGGGCGAGGGCATCAGGTGCACGTCGTGCTGGCGGCGCGCCAGGATGGCGGCATCGTCCCCGGTCTCCACATCGACCGAATAAATCAGCACGATATGGGCTTTCTTGCGGGCGTCATAGCTGCGCTTGAACACGGTAAAGCCCAACAGCATTTCCGGCGGGATGTCGAGGCGGGCCAGGATGGCCTCGCGCAGCTCGTGTTCGGCGTGGTTCAGGGGGAGTTTGACTTCGTTCAATCGCAGCATGGTGTTCTTTCTCAAGCGGGTGGGGCGCGCAACGGGCCCAATCCGCCATTTTACCTTGCCGGACCCGGCGGCCCAAGGGCGGCGCGGCGGCCGGCTATTGTTGTTTTTTGGGATGAAACTTGCAGTTTGGTATTGACGATTATGCTTTTGCCATGGTTTTATTGAGGGCTTGAAATGCCCGCCGCCCGCCGGGCCGAATGAATTCCCGCCAAGATAATCGTTGCCCTGGGAATTGATTGTGTGCCGGCTTAGAAATAGAGCGTGAATAATTAAAATATAAACGCTAATTCAATTTCCCATCCTGTTTAAATCACCATTGCAATTAACTTGGTTTTTCAAATAAGAAAAATCGAAATACGCCTATTGCCGTTTGCGATTCGGCATTGAATTAAATTCGAAAAAATACGTAATATTTTGAATTTTATTCTGACGAAATCCGGGAAAATCCATGCATATCGGCGGAAATCGTGGAAGATCGCCGCTACTTTTTTCACTCATTGTTGTAATCTTGCAGCGGGAAAAGGACGATAGTGTTGTTTTCTGCCCCCGCAGATTCTTGCGCGATTGACAGGCTTGCCATCTGCATGTTCCTATGCATTCCGTAAGTCGCTAGCATTCCAATATGCGCGGCGGCTTATTGGATTCTTTCCTGCTCTATTTGATCGGGAAGTAGTCGGGACAAAAAAATACGTGATTAAAACAAACAGCAAGATAGCTTGAGATAGGAAATCACAATGATTAGAAAGACCATTCTTGTTCGTGCTTTAGCAGTGGCTTTTGGCGCCGGCGCGCTGACGGTGGCGATGCTGCCGTCGGCGCTGGCGCAGTCGAATGCCGCTGGTAACATCTTCGGCCGTGTGGACGGCGCCGGCGGCGCTGCCGTGGTGCTGAACAACGTCGATACCGGCGTGAAGCGTACCGTCACCCTCGATGCCAGCGGCCGCTACAACGCGACCGCCATGCCGCCCGGCCACTACAAGGTCGAGCTGCAGCGCGATGGCAAAGTCGTCAACACCACCGAAGTCGACGTGATCGTCGGCCAGGGCGTGGAAGCGTCCTTCGGCGCCATCCAGGCGGTGCAGGTGACGGGCCGCCGCAGCCGCATCGACGTTTCCAACACCAATAACGGCGCGGTGTTCACCGCCAAGGAACTGGCCAAGCTGCCGGTCGCCAATAATGTGGACGCCATCATCCAGCTGGCGCCGAACACCACCCGCGCCGACTCGCGCTACGCGGCCGGCGCCTCCTTCGGCGGCGGCGGCGCGTCCGAGAATGCTTACTACATCAACGGTTTCCCCGTCACCAATCCGCTGACCCAATTGGGCGGCTCGGAACTGCCTTTCGGCGCCATCGCCCAGGCCCAGGTGCTGACCGGCGGCTTCGGTGCCGAGTTCGGCCGTTCCGTGGGCGGCGTGGTCAACGTCACCACCAAGAGCGGCACCAATAACTGGGAAGCGGGCGGCACCTTCAGCATCGAGCCGAACGCCCTGACCGCGCGCAAGAAAGACCAGTACTATCCGGTCACCGGCTCCAACCCGGCCACCGACGGCACCCTGTTCCGCCGCAAATCGGAAGATTCGACCACCAAGCGCACCTTCGGCGGCTATGTGGGCGGTCCGATCATCAAGGACCAGCTGTTCATGTTCGTCGCCGTCGAGCGCAAGAAGGACGACCTGGCCGGCGTCAACGCCTACGCCAACACCGTCGGCATCGTCGGCAGCCCGACCCTGGCCACCACCGGCTGGGCCGAGCGCCAGGACGTGTCGGACCGCTACCTGGCCAAGTTCGACTGGAACATCAACGACAACCACCGCCTCGAAGCGACCCTGATCGGCGACAACAACAAGGAAGACCGCCAGCTCTACGGCTACGACTATGTCAACGGCCGCGGCAGCAAGCAGACCTCGTCCGAGCACTATAAGAACAACTCGAACTACACCCCGGTCGGCGCCGATTCGCGCATCCTGCGCTACACCGGCAACCTGACCGACGACCTGACCGTGTCGGCGCTGTACGGCAAGAGCAAGACCAAGATCGCCAATACCTATGACGGCGATCTGAGCGGCATGTTCCAGATCAATGCCGCGGCCCGCGCCCGCGTGCCCGGCCTGAACTACAGCACGCCGCAAGTGCTGGTGAGCACCATCTTCCCGAACGGCGCCAAGAACGAAACCACCTCGTCCCGCGTCGACCTGGAATACAAGATCTCCAGCCACACCATCCGCGGCGGCTTCGACAAGAACAAGCTGAAATCGATCGAAGCCGGTGAAGTGACGGCCGGCGGCGGCATCTGGTTCTACGACAAGGTGGACAATCCGACTGCCGTCAACAGGCTGAACGGCGTGCCGGTCGTCATCGCCAATGGCGGCGGCTACGGCAGCCAGGGCTACTTCGTCAGCCGCCGTCTGTTCAACAGCGCCACCAACGCCTACTCCGACCAGGACGCCAAGTACCTGGAAGACCGCTGGCAGGTGAACAAGGATCTGCTGGTGACCGTCGGCATCCGCAGCGAAGGCTTCAAGAACAAGAACGGCGACGGCGAAACCTTCCTGGAAGTGAAGAACCAGATCTCGCCACGCCTGTCCGCCGCCTGGGACGTGAACGGCGACGCTTCGTTCAAGGTGTTCGGTAGCGCCGGCCGTTACGCGCTGCAGATCCCGACCCACCTGGCCGTGCGCGGCGCCAGCCGCTCGACCAACACCCGCGAGTACTTCACCTATACCGGCACCGACGCCAACGGCGCGCCAGTGGGCCTGAAGAACCTGACCGGCGTGACCTCGACCAACAACGAGTTCGGCCAGGCCAAGGACGTCAACACGCTGACGGCGGTGGACATCAAGCCGACCTACCAGGATGAAATCACGGCCGGCTTCGAAAAAGCCCTGTCCGCCGACCTGAACGTGGGCGCGAAAGCCACCTTCCGCAAGCTGAAGCAGACCATCGACGACTACTGCGACGACCGCGCCGTGGCCGCCTGGGCCGAACGCAACCACGTCAACACCGACCACTGGAGCGGTCTGGGCTGCGTCACCTTCAATCCGGGCAAGGACAACACCTTCCGTGTTGACTTCAATGGCGACAAGAAGTACACCCTGGTCAACCTGAGCAAGGACGACCTGGGCTTCGAGAAAGCCAAGCGCGACTACGTGGCGCTGGACTTCTTCGCCGAGCACCCGCTGCGCAATGGCTGGTATGGCCGCGTGAACTACACCTGGTCGCGTAGCAAAGGCAACACCGAAGGCCAGACCCGTTCCGACAATGCCCAGACCGACGTGGCTGCCACCTCGACCTGGGATACGGCGGAACTGATGCGCGGCGCCAACGGCTTGCTGCCGAACGACCGCAAGCACCAGATCAAGGCCTATGGCTTCTACGAGCTGAATCCGGAATGGACGCTGGGCGGCAACTTCCTGGCAGCCTCCGGCCGTCCACGCAGCTGCTTCGGCAACGATCCTAACCTGGCGGACGATGCGCCGGACTACGGTTCGGTCTACTTCTGGTGCGGCACCAAGGCGGCTCCGCGCGGCACCTTCGGCAACCTGCCATGGGATATCCGTCTGGACATGAATCTGGCTTACCGCCCGGCCATGCTGAAAGGCCTGACCCTGAAGCTGGACGTGTTCAACGTGGCGAACAAGCAAACCACCCAGAACGTGGAAGAAACCTACAACCTGACCGGCACCACGATCAACCCGAGCTACCAGCGCGTGATCAGCTACACGGCGCCGCGTTCGGCCAAGTTCACGGTCGAGTACAACCACCGCTTCTAACCCTGCATCCGGCCGCCTGCGGGCGGCCGGGTGTTCGAACCGCCGCTGTTGCGGCGGTTTTTTTCATGTGGCCAGGCGCAGGAGGGGCGCCGGGCCGCCTTTTCCGCCTGGACGCGCGCGCGAACTGCAGCACGGCGTCGCTCTCGCCCCAGTTGTGCTTGGTAAAGTGTTGTAAAACAGCCGCATTGTGACGTTTTTTTTACATATTTTTGCTGACTTTTTCATTTGTTAGTGAAACCATCTACTGTTAGTCTATAGCTTTTTGTTATAACTTAATGCATTTTCGTGTTGCGAGCATGCTTATCTGGCATGCATCTTTGCTCACGTTCTCCAGTTTTTCTCAGTTTTTGTGCCGAATTTGCATATTTTCTAAGCGGAAATATGTGAATCACAAATTTCCCTGTTTGGCAAGTTTTTCATGTTGTGGTTTCGCAACAACTTAATCCGTGAAACTGACTTTCCACTGCCTGGAGTGTTTTCATGCCCCCCTTCGGTGATCCAAACGGATCACTGGACGATGCTTTATCACAGAAAACGCATTTCAAGCGGAGAGAGTTTTGAAACATAACCTGGTTCTCAAACAAAGCGTGATCGCGGTCGCGCTTGCAGTGGGCGGCGCCCAGTTCGCCGTTGCACAACAAGCTGCCGAGCCGGCAGTGCAGAAGGTCTTCGTGACCGGTTCCAACATCAAGCGTACGGACAAGGAAGGCTCGTCGCCGATCCAGACCGTGAATGCGAAACAGATCGCCGCCACCGGCGCCAATACCGTGGCCGAACTGCTGAAGACCATCCCCGCCTTCGGCTCGGGCGCGTCCTTCGACACGTCCGCCGGCAGCTTCTCCAACGGTGCCGCCACCGCCTCGCTGCGCGGCATGGGTTCGTCCTCGACCCTGGTGCTGCTGAACGGCCGCCGTATCACCGCTTCCGCCTACGCTGACCCGAACCAGGGCAAGTCGGCCGTGTACGACCTGAACTCGATTCCGGTCTCGGCCATCGAACGCGTGGAAATCTTCAAGGATGGCGCTTCCGCCGTCTACGGCTCCGACGCCATCGCCGGCGTGATCAACTTCATCACCAAGTCCGACTACCGTGGCCTGGAACTGAGCGCCAGCGTGGCCGCCAACGATGACGGCGAGTTTGGCAAGCGCACCGTGAGCGGTGTGTGGGGCTTCGGCGATCTGGAAGAGAACCGCTTCAACGCGCTGATCTCCTTCGACGTCTCCAAGCGCGACAGCACCAATGTCTACGACCAGAAAGACGTGGAAAACGGCCTGTACCGTTCGATCAACGGCCGTCTGAACCCGTACGCCAGCGCCCTGAGCGGTTCGCCTTTCTTCTATAAAGAGAAGACCCCGGGCTCGAACGCCTTCGCCACCACCTACGCCGACCGCGCCAACATCGTCAACCGCCTGGATTGCGACAAGAGCCAGCAGATCACCGGCGACGCCGCCGCCCACATCCTGCAAGCCACCGATCCGCTGATCGGCCGCACCTTCTGCAACTACGACATCAACCGCTTCAACGAAGTGCAGAGCGCCGGCAAGGATGCCAACATCCTGTCGCGCTTCACCCTGAAGCTGAACGACAACCTGACCGCCTTCGCCGAAGCCGGTTACAGCCGCACCGAGCGCACCTACCTGGGCGCGCCGATCACCATGCGTTCCACCGCTTCGTCCTCGATCTTCACCGCGGACGGCAAACCTGCCCAGCAATACCAGCTGGTGCTGCCGGTGGGCCACGTCGACAATCCATTCCCGAATGCCCGTTCGGCCGTTGGCCTGCGCATGGTCAATGCGCGCGGCGGTTCCGAGAACCTGAACGAGTCCTTCCGCGTGCTGACCGGCCTGAAAGGCACGACCGGCAACTGGGACTGGGAAACCGGCCTGCTGTGGAACCGCAGCGAGCGTGAAGGCACCAGCTTCGGCCGCCTGCACATGCCGACCCTGAACCGCATCGTCACCGAAGGCCGCAGCCTGGCCGACACGATGAAGGATCCAAACGTCACGCGCGACATCGTCAACAAGGGCTACGCCCAAGTGAAACAGCTGGATGCCAAAGCTTCGACCACCCTGGGCAAACTGCCTGGCGGCGATATCGGCCTGGCCATCGGCGGCGAATTCCGCAAGGAAGAAATCCAGCTGACCCCGGATGCCCTGACCGCCAGCGGCCAGATCATCGGTGTGGCAAATACCAGCCTGAACGGCGAGCGCAATGTGAAGTCGGCCTTCGTCGAACTGCGCACCCCATTCCTGAAAAACTGGGAAATGGACTTCGCCGGCCGCTACGACAAGTATCCAGGCGAAAAGAGCTTCGTGCCTAAAGTCGGCAGCAAGTGGACCATCACCGAGCGCGTAGCCCTGCGCGGCTCCTTCGCCAAAGGCTTCCGCGCGCCTGCGCTGCTGCAAGTGGCGCCAGGCGGCGTGCAATCGTTCACCAGCGCGATCGACTACCTGCGCTGCCCGGACGGCCAGAAGTTCCTGGAAAACGGCGAGAAAGCCGACTGCAAGAAGAGCTTCTCCAGCCTGTCCGCTTCGACGCCTGACCTGAAGCCGGAAAAATCGAAGTCCTACTCGCTGGGCCTGATCCTGAACCCGATGAAGGATCTGGACGTCCTGATCGACTGGTACCGCATCAAGAAAACCAGCGAAACCGCTCTGATCAGCGCGCAAGCCGTGATCCAGAACCCAGGCCGCTACCCGACCGCCGCCGTGATCCGCGACACCAACCCAGCCACCTGGGTGAAAGACGCCAACGGCGTGGTGATCCCGAACTCCGGTCCGATCCAGCAGGTGAACCGCGCCTGGGTCAACCAGGGCAGCACCGAAGTGAGCGGTCTGGACTTCGAAGTGGCTTACCGTAAGTCGCTGGGCGACTGGGGCCGTCTGACCCAGAACCTGAACTGGAGCCACCTGATGGAATACCGCCGTGCTGAGCGTCCAGGCTTCCTGGCGCACAACACCGCCGGCTCCTACGGTAACTACGCCGACCGCGCCACCAATGTGGACGACAATCCGCGCAACCGCGCTTCCTACTCCATCAACTGGACCAAGGACGTGCATTCGGTTACCACCACGGTGGACTACGTGGGTCCGGTCTCCCTGGTCACCCGTTGGGATAACACCAAAAACATCGAACCGGTCTGCTACTACGGCTACGACGCCGCCGGCAAACTGGGCGAAGGTGGCCTGCAGCACTACGGCGAGTACTTCCAAGGCTTGAACAACTGCAGCGTGCGCAGCTGGACCACGGTGGGCGTGAACTACACCTACACCGGCATCAAGAACCTGACCCTGTCGTTCAACGTCAAGAACCTGTTTGACAAGAAGGCGCCTTACGATCCACGTTATGGCGACACGACCGACTTCCAGGGCTTCGATCCGCAGCTGCACAATGGCATGGGCCGTTACTTCCGCCTCAGCGCCAGCTACAAGTTCTAAGAACTTGCAGGCCTGACCGGGCAGCCGCCCGGTCGCCTGGCCAGAATGCCGTCCGGTATGTTCCGGGCGGCATTTTTCGTTTACGGGCCCCGGCAAGCGTGTTGCACGGTGTGGCGAAATGTTAACAACTGAACTAAGTTTTTTTCCTGGAGTAAAAAATTGTAACGAAAAGTTTATGTAATGAACTTATTGATCCATAACATAATGGAATGGATTAAATATTCATTTACTAATAAATAACAATTTTTCTTACAGGAATAGTACTGATTTCCATTCTTTTGTCAGAAAAGGCGCCGATTCACATTAACTTCTCTTTGGCAAGTGTGTGCTGTGTCCCGAATGCAACAGTTGATATTTGATACTGATTTTTACCGCCGGTAGTGTTCTGATCATTCCTTCGGCAAACCCTCAGGTTTTCCGGAACGGACTTCATTAAAAAAGCATTTCAAGCGGAGAGAGTTTTGAAACATAACCTGGTTCTCAAACAAAGCGTGGTTGCCGTCGCCCTGGCTGTCGGTGGCGCCCAGTTCGCTATGGCGCAACAGGCCGCTGAGCCGGCCGTGCAAAAGGTCTTCGTGACCGGTTCCAACATCAAGCGTGCGGATAAGGAAGGCTCCTCGCCGATCCAGACCGTGGGTGCCAAGCAGATCGCTGCCACCGGCGCGAATACCGTGGCAGAACTGCTGAAAAGCATTCCTGCCTTCGGCTCCGGCGCTTCGGTCGACGGTTCCGACGGCGGTTTCTCGAACGGCGCCTCCACCGCCTCGCTGCGCGGTCTGGGTTCCTCCTCCACCCTGGTGCTGCTGAACGGCCGCCGCATCACCTCGTCCGCCTACGCCGACCCGAACCAGGGCAAATCGGCGGTGTACGACCTGAACTCCATCCCTGTCTCCGCCATCGAGCGCGTTGAGATCTTCAAGGATGGCGCTTCGGCCGTGTACGGCTCCGACGCCATCGCCGGCGTGATCAACTTCATCACCAAGTCCGACTACAAGGGTGCCGAACTGGGCGCCAGCATCAGCGGCAACGATGACGGCGAATTCCGCCGCAAGACCATCAACGGCGTGTGGGGCTTCGGCGATCTGGAGAAAAACCGCTTCAGCGGCCTGATCTCCTTCGACGTGTCCAAGCGCGACAGCACCCTGATGAGCGACAAGGACGTGCAGCAAGACCTGTACGGCCCGATCAACGGCCGCATGAACGCCTTCTCCAGCTCGCTGACCGGTTCGCCGTTCTTCTACAAGGAACGCAGCCCAGGCTCGAAAACCTTCTACAACAGCTATGCTGACCGCGCCAACGTCATCAACCGCGTGAACTGCGACGCGTCGCAACAGATCACCGGCAGCATCGCCGCCCACAACCTGCTGCCGACCGACACCCTGGTCGGCCGCACCTTCTGCAACATCAACCTGGACAACTACCGCGAAGTGCAGGGCGCAGGCAAGGACGGCAACGTGCTGTCGCGCTTCAATGTGCAAGTCAGCGAGAACGTGACCGCCTTCGCCGAGCTGTCCTACAGCCGCAACGAGCGTAGCTACCTGGGCGCGCCGATCGCCATGCGTTCGACCTCGGCCACCAGCGTGTTCGCCGCCGGCCAGCCGGTGCAGAACTTCCAGCTGATCCTGCCGGTCGGCCACCCGGACAATCCGTTCCCGGACGCGCGTTCGGCCGTTGGCTTCCGCCTGATGAACGCCCCGGGCGGTTCGAAAAACGTCAACGAGGCTTACCGTGGCCTGGTCGGCCTGAAAGGCACGACCGGCAACTGGGATTGGGAAACCGGCCTGCTGTGGAACCGCAGCGAGCGTGAAGAGCTGAGCTACGGCTACATCCTGAAAGACCAGATCGCGCGCATCATGACCGAGAACCGCACCATTGCGGCCACCATCGCGGATCCAGGCGTCACCCACAACACCCTGAACACCGGCTTTGCGATGGTGAAACAGATCGACGCCAAAGCGTCGACCACCCTGGGCAAACTGCCGGGCGGCGATATCGGCCTGGCCTTCGGTGGCGAGGTGCGCCAGGAATCGATCGGCCTGACCCCGGATTCGGCCATTGCCGCCGGCAAGATCACCGGTCTGGTGGGCTCCAACCTGAGCGGCGAGCGTACCGTGAAATCGGGCTTCGTCGAACTGCGTACCCCATTCCTGCCGAACTGGGAAATGGACTTCGCCGGCCGCTACGATAAATACCCGGCCGCCAAGAGCTTCGTGCCGAAGGTCGGTACCAAGTGGACCATCACCGAGCGCGTCGCTGTGCGCGGCTCCTTCGCCAAGGGCTTCCGCGCGCCTGCGCTGATGCAGATCGCCGAAGGCGGCGTGCAGAGCTTCAGCACCGCCATCGACACCCTGCGCTGCCCGGACGGCCAGAACTACCTGAACGGCGCCGACCGCACCGACTGCTCGAAGAGCTTCTCCAGCGTCTCGGCTTCCGATCCGAACCTGCAGCCGGAAAAATCGAAGTCCTACTCGCTGGGCCTGATCCTGAACCCGATGAAGGATCTGGACATCCTGGTTGACTGGTACCGCATCAAGAAGACCAACGAGACCGCACTGCTGGGCGCGCAAACCGTGATCGATCACCCGACCCAGTACCCGAAAGGCCAGGTCGTGCGCGACAACAACCCGGCGAACTGGGTGAAAGACGCCAACGGCGTGGTGATCCCGAACTCCGGTCCGATCCTGCAGGTGAACCGCGCCTGGGTTAACCAGGGCAGCACCGAAGTCAGCGGTATCGACTTCGAAGTGGCTTACCGCAAATCGCTGGGCGACTGGGGCCGTCTGACCTCGAACCTGAACTGGAGCTACCTGCACGAGTACCGCCGCGCCGAGCATCCAGGCGATGTGGCGGCCAACACCGCCGGCTACAATGGCGGCCTGTCCGACTGGTCGACCACCTCGGGCGACAACCCGCGCAACCGTGCTACCGCTTCCGTCACCTGGAGCAAGGACGTGCACGCTGTGACCGGTACCGTCAACTACGTTGGTCCAGTGTCGCTGCTGCGCCGTACGGATAACGAGACCACCTATGCCGCACCGTTCTGCCACTACGGCAAGAATGCCGCCGGCAAGACCAATCCAGGCGGCAGCGAGAAGTTCAGCGACTTCTTCCCAGGCCTGAACGATTGCGAAGTGAAGAGCTGGACCACCTTCGATGTGAACTATGCTTACACCGGCATCAAGAACCTGACGCTGGCGTTCAACATCAAGAACCTGTTCGACACCAAGGCACCGTATGACGTGCGTTATGGCACCACCACCAACTTCCAGGGCTATAACACCCAGCTGCACAATGGCATGGGCCGTTACTTCCGCATGAGCGCGAACTACAAGTTCTAAGTTCGCCCAGTACCGCCGGCTTGCCGGCGGTGCCGCAAAAAAGCCGCCGGACTTCGCAGTCCGGCGGCTTTTTTTATTGGTGCGGCGCCGGCTTTAGTCGGCCCGGCGGCGGTTCCAGGGCATCTTCATCAGCAGGCGGGCCAGGCCGCAGAAGCCGGAAACGCCGGCGAACACCAGGCCGCAGCCAATGAAGCCGGGCAGCAGATACAACCAGGGCGTGAGCGTGGCGCCCAGCACGCTGCCCAGCACGATCATGGCGCCGGCGGCGATCTGGACCTGTCTTTGCAATTCCAGCGGCTGCGATACGTCGCGCAGGACGGGCAGTCCGGCCTGCTTCCAGCCATCCAATCCCCCTTCCAGCACATAGGCGGCGCCGGGCGCGCAGGCGGCCAGGGCGGCTGCCTGCAGGCGCGTGCGCTGGCCGGAGCGGCAGTGGAAGATCACGCTTTGTCCCGGCGGCAGCGCGCCGGCCGTCCCGGCCAGCAGCTGCTCCAAGGGCAGGTGGCGCGCTTGCGCGATGCGCTCGCGCGCATGCTCGTCGGCCGCGCGGATGTCGATCAGCAGCGCGCCTTGTTCCAGTTGCTGGCGGGCGGCGGCGGGTGTGAGGGTGGGCAGGGACATGCTGGTTTTCCTCTCGGTTCAGGGGCAGAAAATCTGTTTGAGCGTGCCGACCAGCTGGATCACCTGCGGATTGTCGATGCGGTAGTACAGGGTCTGGGCTTCGCGGCGGAAGGCCACCAGGCCATCCTCGCGCATGCGCGCCAAGTGCTGGGACAGCGCCGACTGGCTCAGGGCGACATGGTCGTTGAGCGCGCTGACCGCCATTTCGCCATGCTCGATCAGCAGGCACAGCACCAGCAGCCGGTGCTCGTTGCCCAGGGCGCGCAGCAGGGCGGCGGCTTGGGCCGCGCTTTGCTGCAGAAAAAGATGATCTGGATTATCTGTTGGCATGTTCGAATTGTATATTAGATTTCTCTAAATTAGTATGCGCTAATTTGGATGGCCTTGCATCGGGCGGGGCCGGTTTTCACGGGAGCAGGTGAGATGACGATCGAATACGGTGAATTGACGCAGGAAATCTCGGCCAATCTGGCGCCGCTGCGCCAGGGCATTCCGCATGTGATGAAGGCGTTTAACGAACTGGGCAAGGCGGCCATCGCCGATGGCGCGCTCGACGCCAAGACCAAGGAGCTGATCGCGCTCGCCATCGGCGTGGCGGCGCGCTGCGACGGCTGCCTGGGCTTTCACAGCAAGGCCCTGGTGCGGCTGGGCGCCAGCGAAGCCGAGGTGCAGGAAACCCTGGGCGTGGCGATGTATATGGGCGGCGGTCCTTCGGTGATGTATGCGGCCAACGCCATGGCGGCCTTCCAGGAGTTTGCCGCGGCCGCGGCGGCCCAGCAGGCCGCGGCCTGAACCGGTGTGACGGGCTCAGGCGCGAACCGGCGCGACCGGCCGGCGCCGTTGCCCCGGGCGGCCGGAAAGTTGGGCGCCGCGCTGGATCAGGCGGGGTCCCAGGCGCCGTTGAGGATGGCCAGGGCGGCCAGGGCGGCCGTTTCGGTGCGCAGCACGCGCGGCCCCATGGACAGGGGCAGGGCGCCGGCGGCGATGGCGGCGTCTTCCTCCTCCGTGGTGAAGCCGCCTTCGGGACCGACCAGCAGGCTCAGATCCTGCGCCGGGTTGCGCTGCGCCCATTGCGCGAGCGAGGCCTCGGCGCGCGGGCTGAGCAGGATGCGCTGCGGCGCCGGCCGTGCCAGCCACTCGCGCAATTCGAGCGGTTCGGCCAGGCTGGCCAGTCGGTTGCGCCCGCTTTGCTCGGCGGCGGCCACGATCACGCCCTGCCAGTGCGCCAGTTTTTTCTCGGCCCGTTCGGCCGACAGGCGCACCACGCAGCGCCGCGCCGCCAGCGGCTGCACGGCGGCCACGCCCAGTTCCATGGCTTTTTCGATAATCCAGTCCATCTTCGTGCCTTCGGGCAGGGCCTGGGCCAGGGTCACGGCATACGGCAGTTCCGCCTCGCGCGCAGTGAAGGCGCCGATGGTGGCGGTAGCGCGTTTTTTGCCGACTTCGTCCAGCACGGCCGCGTATTCGCCGCCGCGGCCGTCGAACAGGCGCAGCGTCTCGCCCGGCGCCAGGCGCAGCACATGGACGTGGTGGGCCACCTCGGGCGGCAGGTCGAGGGTCAGGCCGGGGGAGAGCGGCTGGGCGCAGTAAAAACGGGGCATTGCGGATTTTCCGGTGTGATTTGAATGCGCAATTTTAAAGCGCGGCCCCCCGCTCTGGTAAAATATCAGGTTCAGCAGGTAGCGCCGGTTTAGGCCGCGCCCGCGATGCAGCACCTGGCAACGAATTCCAAACCTTCCGCGACACACCACAATGAAATCTACGCTCCCTACCACTCAGATGGCCAACGCGATCCGCGCGCTGGCAATGGACGCAGTACAGAAGGCCAATTCCGGCCACCCAGGCATGCCGATGGGCATGGCCGAGATTGCCGTTGCATTGTGGAGCGGCCACCACCGCCACAACCCGGCCAATCCGAAATGGCAGAACCGCGACCGTTTCCTGCTGTCCAACGGCCACGGCTCCATGCTGCATTACGCGCTGCTGCACCTGAGCGGCTATGCGGTATCGATGGACGATATCCGCAACTTCCGCCAGCTGCATTCGAAAACCCCGGGCCACCCGGAAGTGGACATTACCCCCGGCGTGGAAACCACCACCGGCCCGCTGGGCCAGGGCATCGCCAATGCCGTCGGCATGGCGCTGGCCGAGTACCTGCTGGCCGCTGAATTCAACAAGCCAGGCCATGACGTGGTCGACCACTACACCTACGCCTTCCTGGGCGATGGCTGCCTGATGGAAGGCATCTCGCACGAGGTGTGCTCGCTGGCCGGCACCCTCGGCCTGCGCAAGTTGATCGCCCTGTACGACGACAACGGCATCTCGATCGACGGCAAGGTGGAAGGCTGGTTCACCGACGACACGCCAAAACGCTTCGAGTCCTATGGCTGGAACGTGATCCGCAACGTGGACGGCCACGACGTGGCCGCCGTGGCTGCCGCCATCGCCGCCGCCAAGTCGGCCGACAAGCCGACCCTGATCTGCTGCAAAACCATCATCGGCAAAGGTTCGCCCAATCTGCAGGGTGGCGACAAGGTGCACGGCGCCGCGTTGGGCGACAAGGAAATCGCCGCGGTGCGCGAGTACATCAGCTGGGGCGCCGAGCCTTTCGTGATCCCGGACGATGTCTCGTCCGCCTGGGACTTCAAGGCCCAGGGCGCCGCCCACGAAGGCGAATGGGATGCCAAATTCGCCGCCTACAGCGCCGCCTACCCGACCGAAGCGGCCGAACTGAAGCGCCGCATGGCCGGCGACCTGCCCGCCAACTTCGAGGCCACGCTGCAAGCGGCCATCGCCGCCTGCGTGGACAAGAAAGAAACCATCGCCACCCGTAAAGCCAGCCAGAACGCGATCCAGGCGCTGGCGCCGGTGCTGCCGGAATTCCTGGGCGGCTCGGCCGACCTGACCGGCTCCAACCTGACCAACTGGAAAGAATGCATCGCCGTGCGTTCCGGCCAGCCTGGCAACCACATCAACTACGGCGTGCGCGAGTTCGGCATGAGCGCCATCATGAACGGCGTCGCCCTGCACGGCGGCTACATCCCGTTCGGCGCTACTTTCCTCACCTTCTCCGACTACAGCCGCAACGCGCTGCGCATGGCCGCGCTGATGAAGCAGCGTTCGATCTTCGTCTTCACCCACGATTCCATCGGCCTGGGCGAAGATGGCCCGACCCACCAGTCGGTCGAGCACATCTCCTCGCTGCGCCTGATCCCGAACCTGGACAACTGGCGTCCGGCCGACACCGTCGAATCGATGGTGGCCTGGGGCGCCGCCGTGAAACGCAAGGATGGCCCGAGCACCCTGATCTTCTCGCGCCAGAACCTGCAGTTCCAGGAACGCAGCGCCGACGCCGTGGCCAATATCGCGCGCGGCGGCTATGTGCTGGCCGACGCGGCCGACGCCAAAGCCGTGCTGATCGCCACCGGTTCCGAAGTCGAGCTGGCGCAAGCGGCCGCCGCCGCCCTGAAAGAGCAGGGCGTGGCCGTGCGCGTGGTGTCCATGCCGTCGACCGATGTGTTCGACCGCCAGGACGCCGCCTACAAAGCGGCCGTGCTGGGCAAAGGCTTGCCGCGCGTCGCAATCGAGGCGGGCGTGACCGGTTTCTGGTACAAGTACGTCGGTCTGGAAGGCGCCGTGGTGGGCATCGACAGCTTCGGCGAGTCGGCGCCCGCAGGCGTGCTGTTCAAGCATTTCGGCTTCACCGTGGACAACGTGGTGGCCAAAGTCAAATCTGTTCTGGTTGCATAAGAAGACCCATTTTTTTAATCAGGAGCACATGTATGACGATCAAAGTAGCAATTAACGGTTATGGCCGTATCGGCCGCAACATCCTGCGCGCTTTCTACGAAGGCGGTAAAAAACAAGACATCCAGATCGTGGCGATCAATGACCTCGGCAATGCCGAGTCGAACGCCCACCTGACCCGCTACGACACGGCCCACGGCAAATTCCCCGGCACCGTGACGGTGGAAGGCGAGAACATGATCGTCAACGGCGATCCGATCCGCGTGTTCGCGCAGCGCAACCCCGCTGAAATCCCATGGGGCGAGCTGGGCGTGGACGTGGTGCTGGAGTGCACCGGCTTCTTCACCACCAAGGAAAAAGCCTCGGCCCACCTGAAAGGCGGCGCCAAGAAAGTGATCATCTCGGCCCCGGGCGGCAAGGATGTGGACGCGACCGTCGTGTACGGCGTCAACCACGGCGTGCTGAAAGCCACCGACACCGTGATCTCGAACGCTTCCTGCACCACCAACTGCCTGGCCCCGCTGGTCAAGCCCCTGCATGACGCCATCGGCCTGGAAACCGGCCTGATGACCACCGTGCACGCCTACACCAACGACCAGGTGCTGACCGACGTGATGCACGAAGACCTGCGCCGCGCCCGTTCCGCCACCCAGTCCATGATCCCGACCAAGACCGGCGCCGCCGCCGCGGTGGGCCTGGTGCTGCCGGAGCTGAACGGCAAGCTGGACGGCTACGCCATCCGTGTGCCGACCATCAATGTGTCGATCGTCGACCTGTCCTTCATCGCCAAGCGCGACACCACCGTGGACGAAATCAACGCCCTGATGAAGTCGGCCGCCGACGGCGCCCTGAAAGGCATCCTGACCTACAACACCGAGCCGCTGGTCTCCGTGGACTTCAACCACAACCCGGCTTCGTCCAACTTCGACGCCACCCTGACCAAGGTCTCCGGCCGTCTGGTCAAGGTCTCGTCCTGGTACGACAACGAGTGGGGCTTCAGCAACCGCATGCTGGACACCACCGTGGCCCTGATGAACGCCAAGTAATCCCCGGCGCCCGCATCATGAAAAAACCCTCACGGCTCGCGCCGTGGGGGTTTTTTTACGTCCGGCGCCGGCCCGGTGTTCCGCATTAACTTACGATTAGTAGGAATATTTCCGCCCCATGCTACAATCGGCGCATGAAAAAACGCATGAGCGCCGAATCGCGGCGCGCGCAATTGATGGACTGCGCCCTGGAGCTGGTCGGGGAAGAGGGCGCCAATGCCATGACCCTGGCGCGTGTCGCGGAGCGGGCCGGCGTCTCCAAGCCCATCGCCTACGAACACTTTCAGACCCGGGAAGGCTTGCTGGCGGCGCTATATACACGCTGCTGCGAGCGGCATCTGGCGCTGACGGCCACCGCACTGGCCTCGGCCGGGGATGGCGCCCAAGCGGCCACGCTGCTGGCGCAGGCGTATATCGACTGCGTGCTGTCTTCGGATTCGGCCTCGCTGGCGGTGGAGGCCGCCATGTATGGTGCGGCCGAAACGGAAGCCGTGCTGCGCGCCAATGACGCAGCGTTCCTGGCTTTTTGCGCGGCGCGGATGGCGGCGTTCCTGCCGGGGGCGCCCTGTCCGGCGGCCATGATTGCCTTTCTCGGTGCGGCCAGATCGCTGGCGCTGGCGGTGGCGGCCGGAACGGTGCCGCAGACCCTGGCCTTGGACAAGCTGCGCGCGCTGCTGCTGGCGGCCTGGGAAAAATAGCGCGGCGGCCGGCGGCCGTCAGGCGCGGCTGGCCAGGCGCTGCAGGCGGGCCGCTTCGTCCAGCAGGGCCTGGCGCAGGGCCTGCGGTTCGCGCACGGTGAAATCGAAGGTGGTCGAGCCGAGCAGGCGGGCAAACCAGGCGTAGCTGGTGGTGCTGGCTTGCAGCAGCACGCCGCCGCCTTCCTGCGGCGTCAGGGTGCCGACCTGGCGGCCCAGTTCGCGCACGGCCGTGGCGTGGTCGGTGTGCAGCAGCACGCTCAGCGTCAGCGGGCGGGGCAGGGTGGCCATGCTGTGCGCCAGATGTTCGGCGGCGTCGAAATCGTTGGGCCGCTCGAAGGCTTCGCCGGTTTCCTGCACCAGGCCGATGCGGTCGAGGCGGAAGGAGCGCAAGGCCAGGCGCAGGCGGCACATGCCGATGGTGTACCAGCGGCCGTGGCTGAACACCAGGCCGTACGGGTCGAAAGCGCGCCACACCGCCTCGCCCGCCGGCGGCCGGTATTCGAAACGCACACGGTGCTGAGTCTGGGCCGCCAGCGCCAGCGCCGTCAGCTCGCCGGTCAGGGCCGGGCGCGTGACGCCGTGGCCGGCCCAGTACGGTTCCGGCGTTTCCAGCACGGCCGTGGCGCGCAGCGCCTGCACCCCGCTTTGCAGGGCGGGCGGCATCACGCGTTCCAATTTGGCCTGGGCGCTGGCCACGGCCGGCGCCGTGTCGGCCAGGCGCAGCGAGCGCACGGCCAGCAAGCCCAGCGCGACGGCCGCCGCTTCCTCATTGGTGAACATCAGCGGCGGCAGCTTGAAGCCGGGCACCAGCATATAGCCGCCATAACGGCCCCGCTCCGAAGTGATGGGGATGCCCAGCTCTTCCAGCGCGGCGATGTAGCGGCGCAGGCTGCGGCGGTCGATGCCGACCCGCTCGGCCAGTTCGGCGCCGGAAATCTGGCGCTGGTTCTGCAGCATTTCCAGGATGGCCAGGGCCTTGGTGGCGGGTTTCGACATATATTTTGCGCTTCCGTTCGAATGAGGGGTAATTATGTCCTATATCGCCTCGACAATGTTTCCTGACACACGATGACGGTCCGGGCAAGACCGTCCCGACCATCAGAAGAAAAGGGAGCACGCATGGAACCCGTACTGTTTTACCGCGCCGAGCAAGGCTGCGCCTTCGGCAATATCGTCGCGCTGGAGTGGCTGTGCCAGCCTTACCGCCTGAGCCGGCTGGACGAGGCGGCGCCGCCGGCCCCGGCCTTGCTGGCGGGCCGCCGCACCATCCGCAACTGCCGCGCCATCCTGCGCCATCTGGGCGCGCGCCGCGGCCATCTGCTGGGCTACCGCGCCGGCACGCCCGAGCGCGCGCGGCTCGATGAGATGATGCATTTCCTGAACACCGAAATGCTGGCCGAACAGCCGCGCATGGAAGCGGCCTGCGCCCGCCTGGATGCGCTGCTGCACGGGCGCGAATGGCTCGATGGCAACAAGCGCACCGTGGCCGACGCCAATTTCGTCGCGCTGGGGCGCTGGGCCGAGCGCTATGCCGGCCTCGATACGCGGCGCTATCCGCATCTGCGGCGCCATCTGCGCGAACTGTGCGGCGATCCGGCCGTGTACTTCGCCGACGCCATCGAACAGCAGCGTCCGGCCGTGAGCAGCGGCCGCTTCCTGGGCCACGTCAGCTTGGCCGAGCTGGAACCGCGCCTGGCGGCCTGAGCGCGCAAGCAAAACGGCGGGCCAAGGCCCGCCGTCCGCTTCAAGGCAAGACGCCCGTGCTTACCAGAACTTGTATTCCGCCATCACGCGGATGGAGCGGCGCTCCAGGTCCTCGATATCGGTGGAATAGGTGTTGGCGCCGGACGTGGCGAAGTCCTTCAAGTCCACCGGCATGCGCTTGTTGAACAGATTGCGCACGAACAGCGACAGGGTCAGGTTCTGCACGCCGGTATAGCTGAGGAAGTAGTCCACGCGGTTATACGAACCCAGGCGGCACTCGCTTGCTGACCAGCCCTTGGTCTTGCAGCCGTCGATGGAGAAGGCGTCGTCGAAGTAGTCGCCGCGCAGCTGGGTGCCGCTGCGATGGGTCAGGCGCAGGGAGTTGCTGAAGTCGCCCGTTTTCAGCGTGGCGCCGATGTTGGCGCTGAGCTTGGATTTCGGGCTGCCTTCATAGCGGCCGACCTGGTTATCGCCCCAGCTGCCGCCGTCGCGCGTCGGCGCATACTTGCGGTAGTCGAGCAGATAGGTGGCGTTGCCGCTCAAGTCCAGGCGGCCGAGGCCAGTGTTGATGCGCGATGCCACGCTCACGTCCACGCCGCTGGTCTTGGTCTGCACGGTGTTCTCGAACATGCCGCGGCTCGATTGCAGCGGGCCGACATTCTCGATGCCATAGGCTTTGCGCTCGGCCGCGGTAAACGATTTGTCTTCCGACAGCGGGGCGCGGATGATGATGCCCGGCGCCAGCGTGCTTTCGGCGGCCAGCAGCTCGTTCAGGTCGCGCGTGGAAATTTCATCCTTGCGCTTGATGCGCCAGTAATCGATCGAGATCGAGGTGCCCTTGACCGGTTCCAGCACGATGCCGACGGTGGCGCTGGTCGAGGTTTCCGGCTTCAGATTCGGGTTGTTGACCACGCGGCTGGCGACGCCGGCCGAGCATTCGCGCGACTCGATCACCACCGCATCGGCCAGCAGGGCGGCGCGGCGCGGATCGCTTTCGGGCAGCTGGTTGGCCTGGGTGACCAGTTTCTTGGCCTTGTCGGTGGCCGGGTCGCAGCGCAGCGGATCGTTGATCTCGTTGTTGTAGGCGAATTTGGCCGATTGCGCGCTCTCGGTCAGGTTGGGCGCGCGGAAGCCTTTTTCCACGGTGCCGCGCAGCAGCACTTCCTTGCTCGCTTCCCAGCGCAGCGCCAGCTTGGGCGAAACGTGGGCCTTGACGCCCTTGAATTTGTCGACGCGCGCGGCGCCGACCAGTTCCAGGCCGGTGGCCAGCGGCACATTGGCCTCGCCGAAGATGGACGAGGTGTAGCGGCTGGCATTGGCGGCGGCCGAGCCATTGTCCACGATATCGCCGTTCTGCAGATTGGCGGTCGGGTTGATCGCGAATTTTTCGTGGCGGATATCGCCGCCCACGGCGACGCCGATAGGCCGGCCGTTAAAACTGCCCAGCTCGCCGCTGATCTTGCCGTCGACGAAGTATTGGGTGATCTTGCCGTCATAGCCGTTCTCGGGGAACAGCAGGGCCAGCACGGCGTCCGAGTTCTTCTGGCCCAGCTTGTAATCGCGGTTGAAGAACAGCGGGTCGGCCAGCGTCACGTTGCCGTCGGCGTCGGTCGTAAATTTATCGTAGTCGCCGATCACCTGTTTGAAACCGCTGGCGCTGAAGAAGGTGCCGCGGCTGCGGTCCTTGGTCTTGCTGCCCATGATGCCGATCGCGCTTTCCCAGTCGTATTTGCCGTCCAGCGTGCCTTTCAAGCCGGTCAGCACACGGTACTGGTCGGCGGTGTCCTTGTGGAAGCCGGGGTCGTCGCCGAAGCGGTAGCGCAGATCGAGCGGCTCGCCGCTATGGTTGAGCGGATGCCCGGCCGGCAGCTGGTGGCGCGTGAAGCTGCGCGGCAGGCCCGTGCTCGGATTGCCCCAGACGGAGGTGGGCTGGGTCGAGTCGTATACCGCGAACGAACCCATGTAGTCGGTCTTGGTGCGCGAGTACAGCACTTCGGAGAAGCTTTGCAGGTTCTCGCTGAGCTTGATCGTGCCCGCCAGCATCAGGTTGGCGCGCTCGGACTTGGGCACGGCTTCGATGCGGCTGTAGCGGTCGTACACGCATTCCTTGGCCGCGTTCAGCGTGGTACAGCCGGGCAGTGGACCTTGGCCCACCAACTGGCCAGGGTAGCTCAGGATGGACGGCGCGCCGCGGTTGCCGAACATCAGGCCGCTGCCGGGCTTGACGCGCAGGAACTTGTCGCCATAGGCGGGATTGATGTCGTCGATCAGCTGGCGCCAATTGACGCTGTCGCGCTTGTACACTTCCAGATTGGCGAGCACATTGTAGCGGTCGGTTTCCAGATTGCCGAAACCGCCGGTCAGGGCGGCCTTGCTGTTGCGGAACTCGCCGTTCTGCTGCGAGCGCGTGTGGCTGGCGCTGGCTTGCAGGCCCTGGTAGTCGGTGCGCGTGATGATGTTGATCACGCCGGCCACGGCGTCCGAGCCGTACACGGCCGAACCGCCATTGCGCAGGATATCGATGCGCTCGACCGCGTCCAGCGGCAGCGCGTCGAGGTTGGTGAACACCTCGTTATAGTCGGCCAGCGCATAGGGCGCGACGCGGCGCGAATTGAGCAGCACCAGCGTCGATTGCTTGCCGAGGCCGCGCAGCGACACGGAGGACGAGCCG
The DNA here is from genome assembly GCF_001191005.1 of Massilia sp. NR 4-1. Classification (NCBI taxonomy): domain Bacteria; kingdom Pseudomonadati; phylum Pseudomonadota; class Betaproteobacteria; order Burkholderiales; family Oxalobacteraceae; genus Massilia; species Massilia sp. NR 4-1. The sequence continues at coordinate 3,255,245 of NZ_CP012201.1, read as the reverse complement.
CCGGCGAAGGAGTTGTTGCCGCCGATATCGGAGAGGGAGGAGGAGGCCGAGGTCAGGGTGTCCAGCAATTCCTTGACCGAGGACACGCCGAGGCGGGTGATTTCCTCGTGCCTGATGATCTGCACCGGGGTCGCGCTTTCCGCGTCGATGCGTTTGATATTGGAACCGGTGACGACGACTTTTTGAATCTGATTGCCGCTCTCCTGCGCCAGTGCCGCGGGAGATGCCGCCAGCGCCATGGCCACGGCCAGCACGCTTTGCTTCAATACGATGCGATTACTCAAATGACTCTCCATCCAGAATGTTATGTATTTTTATTGCCATTTCCTGTAATTGAAAATGACAAGTTTAATTATAGTTATAAGGAAAAAATGCCAAGCTGGAAATCTTTCCATTTCGCAAAAATACAACATTTCACAAAGTGAAAGATGGGTGGGCGTCAGAGCCCGTCATAGAGGGAAACGGAATAAAAAAAGCCGGTTACACCAATAACCGGCTTTTATATGAAAAAGCGGATCTCTTTATTTATAAATGCCTGAGCCGATTAAAATATCGTCGACCTTTTCCACATAGCCGGATTTATGGTCGACGGTCTTGGTGGCGGGATTCGGCCACTTGTAATCGACCCAGCCCTTGCCCTTGCTCTTGGCGATGTCCACCATTTCCTGGATCATGGCCTTGCCCTCGTTATCCTTCATCGATAGCAGATTGCGGCCCACCATTTTGGGGTTATTGCCATGGGCGATGGCTACCCCGTTCAGATCGTAGACGTAGATGTACAGGTCGCGGTCGTGGAAATCCTTGTTGGCCGGATCGGCAATGGCGGCGAAGGTTTTCTCCCGGCCATCGGCCTTGTACATGGCCACGGCTTTTTTCACCATGGCGATGGCTTCGTCGGCCGAGCCTTTATCGGCCGCCGTGGCGGGCAGGGCGAGGATGCCCAGGGATATGGCGATGCCACCCAGTATGGCTTTCATTGCGGTCTCCTGTGTGCGGACGACAGCGCGGCAGCGCTGTGCCTCCATGATTATTGGGCGCTACACAGACAATATAAGCCAATTACTCTTCCGCATCAGAAAATATTTCCTCCCATAAACGTTTTACGGGTTCAATATGCAACGCCACGCGCGCCGGATCGACGCGCGACTGTTCCTGGCCCTGCAAGCGCAACTGGTGCTGCAGCTTGCGCAGGGCGCGGTAGGCGTCCGCCACGGCGGCCGCCAGCGCCGCGTCGATCAGGCCCAGGCCGGCGCACAGCTTGAGCAGGGCGATATTGCCGACATTGCCGGTCAGCTCGGCGTAAGCGGCGGCGTGGCGCAGCACCAGGTATTGCACGATGAATTCGATATCGATCATGCCGCCGGCGTCCTGCTTCAAGTCGAACAGGTCGCCGCGGCTGGGGTAGGCTTCGGCCATGCGGCGGCGCATGGCCAGTACTTCGCGCTTGAGGGCCGCGTCGTCCGGCCGCGTCTGGCGCAGCACCTGGCAGCGGATCTGCTCGAAGCGCGCGCCGATGGCGGCGTCGCCGGCGCAGAAGCGGGCGCGCGTCAAGGCCTGGTGTTCCCACACCCAGGCCGAGGCTTGCTGGTAGCGCTCGAACGCTTGCACGCTGGAGACCAGCATGCCGCTGGCGCCATCCGGGCGCAGCGCCGTGTCGATATCGAACAGGATGCCGGCCGAGGTGTGCGAGGTCATCCAGGTGATGAAGCGCTGCGCCAGCTTGGCGTACAGGGCGGGCGCTTCCTGGTCCTCGTCGTCGAACAGGAAGATCACGTCGAGGTCGGAGACATAGCCCAGTTCCTTGCCGCCCAGCTTGCCATACGCGATGACGGCAAAGCGCGGCACCTCGCGGTGGCGCTTGGCCACGGTCTGCCAGGCGGCCTTCACCACCGCCGCGACGATGACGTCGGCCAGCGCCGACAGGTGGTCGGCCAGGCGCTCGACGGTCAGGTCGCCGGCCAAGTCCTGGGCCAGCAGGCGGAACAACTGGGCGTGGTGCAGCTCGCGCAGGATGTCGAGCTGGCGTTCGGTATCGTCGGGATCGATGGCCAGCTGCGCGTCCAGTTCGGCGGCCACGGCGGCCGGATCGAAGGCCGTGCTGCGCACGCGGTCGTCGAGCAGCTCGTCGAGCAGGATCGGGTGCTGGTTGAGGAAGGTGGCGGCCCAGCCGCTCGCATGCATCATGCGGATCACCCGTTCCAGCGTGTGCGGGTACTCGGTCAGCAGCGACAGATAGGCCGAACGGCGCGCGATCGCTTCCAGGAAGTCGAGCAGGCGGCCCAGCGTGGCGAGCTGGCTGCCCAGGTTCGATTCCTGGGCGGTGCGCGCGATCAGCGGCAGGGCGGCGTTGACCAGGGCCACCAGGCGCTGGCGGCTCGCCTCGGGCAGGCTTTGCAGGCGCGGCGCCTGCCAGGTGGCGATCAGGCGCTGGGCCGCCGCCGCCGGGTCGTCGTAGGCCAGGGTGGCGAAGCGCGCCTCGATGGCTTCGCGGTTGTCGGGATCGGCGCAGGCGTCGCTGGTGTCCGGGTCGATATGCTGCTCGGACGTGCCGCCGCTCTTGTCGGCGAAGATGGCGTCGAACTGCTCGGCGACGAAGCGGCGGTGGCCGTCGAGCGCGGCCAGCAGGGCCGCCTCGTCGGCCAGGCCCATCCACTGCGCCACCTGCAGGCGGTCGGCCGGATTGGGCGGCAGGGTGTGGGTCTGGGCATCTTCCAAGTATTGCAGGCGGTGCTCCAGATTGCGCAGGAAGGTGTAGGAAGCCAGCAGTTGCGCGACGATGGCGCCGTCCAGCAGCCCCTTGTCCGGCAGCAGGCGCAGGGTGGCGCGGGTCGAGCGCGCGCGCAGGCTGGGGTCGCGCCCGCCGCGGATCAGCTGGAAGACCTGGGTCAGGAATTCGATTTCACGGATGCCGCCGCGGCCCAGCTTGACGTTATGGCTGCGGTCGGGGTGCAGGCGCTCCTGGCGGTTGACCTCGGCGCGGATCTGGGCGTGCATGCTGCGGATGGCGTCGATCACGCCGAAGTCCAGGTAGCGCCGGAAGCAGAACGGCCGCACGATGGCGTCCAGCGCCTCGATGTCGGCGGCGCGGCCGGTGACGGCGCGCGCTTTCAGCCAGGCATAGCGCTCCCACTCGCGGCCCTGGACGATCAGGTATTGCTCGACCATGCCCAGGCTGGCCGCCAGCGGGCCGGAGCCGCCGTTCGGGCGCAGCGCCATGTCGACGCGGAAGGTGAAGCCGTCTTCGGTGATCTCGGCCAGGGCGGCGATCAGGCGCTTGCCCAGGCGCAGGAAATACTCGTGGTTGGACAGGCTGCGCTGGCCCGGCGCCGTCGCCACCGTGTCGCCATCCTCGGGATAGACGAAGATCAGGTCGATGTCCGAGGACACATTCAGCTCGCCGCCGCCCTGCTTGCCCATGGCCAGCACCATCAGCTGCTGCTCTTCGCCCGACTCGTGGCCGGTCGGCACGCCATGGGCGGCGCGCAGCTCGGCGTCGATCTCGGCCAGGTGGCGCTGGATGGCGAAATCGGCCAGGGCCGTCATCGTTCCCACCACCTCGGCCAGGTCGGCGTGGCCTTCCAGGTCGCGCCGCAGCAGCGTAGCCACCAGCAAGTTGCGCAAACGCCGCATGCCGCGCCCCAGGGCCAGGGGCGGGGCGTCGCCATTGTCCTGCTGCGTCCGCAGCAAAGTCCCCAGATCGAGCCCGGCCAGCGATAATTGGGATAAGGCGTCGACCTGGGCCGGCCGGCCCGGATCGGCGCTCAGCCAGCGCTGGTAGAAACGGGAGGCGGTGGCGGGGGAGGGCAGGCTCATTATGTCGGTAACGTAGTGTAATTGGGGCATGATGGGGCCGGGTATGCGGTAGAATGCCGTCGCAGGCTGAGCCGCTCGCCGGGCGTAGCAGGAACTGAACTGATTTCGCGACTTATTTTACGCCAGGGTGACGACCTGGCCGGGCCTGACAGATTATTTTGATGCAGAATTCGCCGCAGCATACCGACGCAGACGAAGGGCCGCTGGCTGCGCGCTGGCACCGCTTGCGTGCCGCCTACCGCGTCGCCAACCTGGCCACCCACCACCTGCTGGGCTTCACCCTGAAGCTGGCGCTGCTGCTGTATTTCCTGTTCGCCCTGCTGTTCCTGGTGCTGCGCTATGCGGTGCTGCCGAATATCGACCATTACAAGGGCGATTTCGAGCGCCTGGCCAGCCGCGCCGTCGGCAATCCGGTCAGCATCGCCCGCATTTACGCTTCCTGGTCCGGCCTGCGTCCCACCTTCTTCCTGGGCGACGTGGTGCTGCGCGACCGGCGCGGCGGCCAGGCCCTGCACCTGCCCAGCGTTTCGGCCACCCTGTCCTGGTGGAGCGTGGCGGCGGCCGACGTGCGCTTCGATGCGCTGGAACTGATCCGCCCGCGCCTCGACATGCGGCGCGAAGCCGACGGCAAGCTGTATGTGGCGGGCGTGCAGATCGACCTGGAAAAAGAGGGCGAGGGGCGCGGCGCCGACTGGTTGCTGGCCCAGCACGAGGTGGTGATCCGCGAAGGCCGGGTCGACTGGACCGACGCGCGGCGCGCCACCCCCACCCTGTCGCTCGAGAATGTGAACCTGCGCATGCGCAATCAATGGCGGCGCCACCAGCTGGCGCTGCAAGCCACGCCGCCGGCCGCCTACGGCGCCCCGGTCGACCTGCGCGCCGACTTCACCCACCCGGCGTTTGCCGCGCGCCGCTCCAACGTCAAGCTGTGGAAGGGCGAGCTGTATGCCGATGTGCGGCGCGCCGACCTGACGGCCTGGAAAGACTATGTGGCCTATCCCTTCAATCTGGAACGCGGCAAGGGCAATGTGCGCGCCTGGTTCACGCTCGACCATGCGCGCCTGGCGGCGTTCACGGCCGATGTCGGCCTGCAGGAGGTGTACGCCCAGCTCGGCAAGACCCTGCCGCCGGTCGAGCTGGCCGAACTGAGCGGACGCATCGCCGCGCGCGAAGTGGCGCCGCCGGCGCGCGCCACGGCGGCCCCGGCCGGCACGCCGGCGCCCGCCTTTGGCGCTTACGGCTTCGATGCCAGCCTCAACGGTTTCTCCCTGCGCACCCCGGACGGCGTGGCGCTGGCGCCGGCCGCGCTCAAGCTGCACCATGCGGCGGCCGCGGCCAGCAAGCCGGCGCGCACCAGCGTCCAGGCGCAGGATTTCGACTTGGCGGTACTGGCCCAGCTCGCTTCGCGCCTGCCCTTGCCCGCCTTCCAGCAAGAGGTGCTGGCCGAGGCCGCGCCGCGCGGCCGCCTGCTGCAGGGCAGCGCCGAGTGGCAGGGCGGCGTCGCGGCCTTCCAGGGCTTGCGCCTGAAAGCCCAGGTCGAACGGCTGGGCATGAATGCGCTGGCCGCGCGCCCGGCCCAGCTTGCCACCGAGGCGCAGCCGGCCACGCCCGCGCTGCCGGCCTTGCCCGGCTTCGAGCAGCTGAGCGGCGCATTCGAGGCCGGCAGCGACGGCGGTCAGATCGACCTCGACGCGCCCGGCCTGGCCCTGCATCTGCCGGCCTGGTTCGACGGCCCGCCGCTGCGCTTCCAGCAGCTCAAGCTGCGCGGCGACTGGTCGCGCGCCGACGGCAAGAATCTGCGCGTCCAGCTCGACACCCTGCAGTTCGAGCAGGATGGCTTGAGCGCCTCGATTTCCGGCAGCCACCTGCTGCCGCTGAACGGCAAGGGACCGGGCGTGGCCGACTTCGGCGGCAAGCTGGACGGCTTCCAGCTCAATACCATCGCGCGCTATCTGCCGATCCAGACGCCGGAACACCTGCGCCATTGGCTGACCGGGGCGCTGGAAGACGGCACGGCGCACGAGGTCAGCCTGCGCCTGCGCGGCGACCTGGCCCACTTCCCCTTCAAGGCCGACAGCCCGGACCGCAACAAGGGCGAGTTCCGCATCGCCGGCCGCCTGGACAACGGCAAGCTGAATTACGACCCCGGCTTCTACGCCAAGGACGGCAAGTCGCCGCTGTGGCCGCAGGCCGAGAAGATCAAGGGCCATTTCGCCTTCGACCGCGCGCGCATGGAAATCGTCGGCGACACGGCGCGCACCCTGGGCATCCCGCTGGCCAATGTGAAGGCCGTGATTCCCGACCTGACCATCCACGACAGCGTGCTCGATATCGACGGCACGGCGGCCGGCCCGCTGCAGGACTTCCTCAAATACCTGGCGGCCAGCCCGGTGCTGGAATGGATCGGCCACTTCACCGACGAGACCACGGCCAGCGGCAACGCCAGGCTGGCGCTCAAGCTGCACCTGCCGCTCAACCACATCATCGAGAGCAAGGTGCTGGGCAGCCTGCAATTGCAGGGCAACGATGTGGTGCTGTGGAACGATATGCCGCCGGTGCAGCAAACCACGGGCAAGATCGAGTTCAATGAAAAAGGCGTCAACCTGAACAACCTGGCCGGCAACCTGCTGGGCGGGCCGGTGGCCATCAATGGCGGCAGCCAGCGCGACGGCGCCATCGTCGTCAAGCTGGGCGGTAGCATGACGGCCGAGGGCTTGCGCAAGGCCTATCCGATTCCGCTGGTGCAGCGCTTGACCGCCCACGTCAACGGCGGCGCGCGCTACAGCGGCCTGATTTCGGTGCGCGACCACCAGTACCAGGTCAGCCTTGAATCGCCGCTCAACGGCCTCGGCCTGGACTTGCCGGCCCCGCTCAAGAAAGCGCCGGCCGACAGCCTGCCGCTGCGCTTCGTGCTCAGCGGCAGCGCCGCCAACGAGGCCGGCCTGGCGCGCGACGAGATCCGCCTGGGACTGGGCGGCGGCATGAGCGCGCGCTACCAGCGCCAGCGCCAGGGCCGGGCACCGTGGAAGATGGTGCGCGGCGGCATCGGCGTGAATGTGCCGGCGCCCGAACCGGACAGCGGGCTGGCGCTCAACGTCAGCCTGAAGGCGCTCGACGTCGACCAGTGGCTGGACCTGGGCGGCGCCATCGGCGGCAAGGGCGAGGCCGGCAAGGAGGCCGACGGCCCCGAACTGGGCCAGTACGTGGTGCCCGACAGCGTGGCGGTGCGCGCCGGCGAACTGCTGCTGGGCGAGCGCAAGCTCGACGAGGTGGTGCTGGGCGCCTCGCGCCAGAAGGGTGTGTGGCAGGCCAGCGTCGATGCGCGCCAGGTGTCGGGCTATGTGACCTGGAGCGAGGCGGCCAGCGGCAGCGGCGTGGGCAAGGTCACGGCGCGCCTGTCCTCGCTGATCATTCCCGAATCGGCCGCCAACGAAGTCAAGGATTTGCTGGAGAGTTCGAGCAGCTCGCCCTCGATCCCGGCGCTCGACATCGTGGCCGAGCGCTTCGAGCTGTTCAACAAGCCGCTCGGCAAGCTGGAGCTGCAAGCGTATAACGCCCTGATCACTGCGGCGCGCGAATGGCGCGTCAGCAAGCTGGCGCTGAGCAATGCCGATGGCGAACTGACGGGCACGGGCCGCTGGCTCAGCAAGGATGGCCAGCACAATACCGCGCTCAACTTCAATCTCGATATCCATAACGCGGGCAAGCTGCTGGAACGCTTCGGCTTTGCCGACACCCTGCGCAACGGCAAGGGCAAGCTGAATGGCGAGATCAGCTGGAAGGGCCTGCCCTACGATTTCGACATCCCGAGCCTGGCCGGCACCATCAGCATGAATGTGGAAAAAGGCCAGTTCCTCAAGCAGGACCCGGGCGCGGCCAAGCTCTTGGGCGTGCTCAGCCTGCAAGCGCTGCCGCGCCTGCTGAAACTCGATTTCAACGATGTCTTCTCGGAAGGCCTGGCCTTCGACGGCATCCGCGCCAACGCCAGCATCAGCCGCGGCATCGTGCGCACCGAGAACTTGAAAATGCACGGGGTCGCCGCTACTGTACTGATGGAGGGCACGGCCGATATCGCCAACGAAACGACCAATCTGCATGTGGTGGTGATTCCCGAGGTCAACCTCGGCACGGCGCCGCTGGTGTATGCGCTGGCGGTCAACCCGGTGATCGGCCTGGGCGGTTTCCTGGCCCAGCTCTTCCTGAGCCAGCCCGTGATGAAGGCGCTGACCTACCATATGCAAGTGACGGGGCCGTGGAAGGCGCCCGTGGTGACCAAACTCGACGGCGCAAAGCAGGAGGGCGCCCCCCAACGCAAACCACAAGGATGAGCATGCATACCGTTGCCGCCGTACAGATGATTTCCACGCCCGACGTGGCCGCCAATCTCGCCGCCGCGCGCCGCCTGATCGGCCAGGCCGCCGCCACGGGCGCCCAGCTGGTGCTGCTGCCCGAATACTGGGCCATCATGGGCCTGAGCGACAGCGACAAGGTGGCCCATGCCGAAGCGCTGGGCCAGGGGCCGATCCAGGACTTCATGGCGGCCATGGCGCGCGAGCACGGCATCTGGCTGCTGGGCGGCACCCTGCCGCTGGCTTCGGACGATCCCGAGCGCGTCATCAACACCACCCTGGTGTACGACCCGGCCGGCCGCCATGTGGGACGCTACGACAAGATCCACCTGTTCGGCTTTACCAAGGGCACTGAATCGTACGACGAGGCGCGTACCATCGTGCCCGGCCGCAGCGTCGGCACGGTCGACACGCCGCTGGGCAAGGTTGGCCTGTCGGTCTGCTACGACCTGCGCTTCCCCGAGCTGTACCGCGCCATGGGGCCGCTGTCCCTGATCGTGGTGCCGGCCGCCTTCACCTACACCACCGGCAAGGCGCACTGGGAAGTGCTGCTGCGCGCGCGCGCCATCGAGAACCAGTGCTATGTGCTGGCGGCGGCCCAGGGCGGCCAGCATGTGAATGGGCGCCGGACCTGGGGCCACAGCATGCTGATCGATCCCTGGGGCGAGGTGAAGACCGTGCTGGCCGAAGGCGAGGGTGTGGTGCACGGCCAGGTCGACCTGGATTTCCTGGCCGGCGTGCGCGCCAGCCTGCCGGCGCTGCAGCACCGCACCATGTAAAACGCCCGATTCCACTACAATGCAGCCATATACGCTTTGGCTGCCGATAAAAAGAGAATTCCACTATGAAACCATTTGAACCCAATCTGTCCTCGCTGGCGGTGGCGCGCGAGGTGCTGCTGACGCCGTTCGGCCTGGACGAGGGCAAGCTGCTGAAAGCCCTGGGCAGCATGTTTACGCACAAGGTCGATTACGCCGACCTGTACTTCCAGTTCACCAAGAACGAGGGCTGGAGCCTGGAAGAGGGCATCGTCAAGACCGGCAGCTTCTCGATCGACCAGGGCGTCGGCGTGCGCGCCGTGTCGGGCGACAAGACCGCCTTCTCCTATTCCGACGAGATTTCCGAACGCGCCCTGCTGGAAGCGGCGACCGCCACGCGCACCATTGCGCGCGCCGGCGCCGGCAAGATCAAGGTCGCCTCCGCCATGCAGCCGCAGGGCGTGCGCTCGCTCTACCTGCCGCACGACCCCATCGATTCGCTGGACGCCACGGCCAAGGTCAAGCTGCTGGAACGCGTCGAGAAGATGGCGCGCGCCAAGGACCCGCGCGTGGTGCAGGTGATGGCCGGCCTGGCCGGCGAATACGATGTGGTGCTGGTCACGCGCAGCGACGGCGTGCTGGCGGCCGATATCCGCCCGCTGGTGCGCGTCTCGGTGACGGTGATCGTGGAGCAGAACGGCCGCCGCGAAATGGGTTCGGCCGGCGGCGGCGGCCGCTACGACTACAGCTATTTCAGCGACGCCCTGCTGCAGCAGTATGCCGACGAGGCCGTGAAATCGGCGCTGGTGAATCTGGACGCGCGCCCCGCGCCGGCCGGCCCGATGACTGTGGTGCTGGGCCCGGGCTGGCCCGGCATCCTGCTGCACGAAGCCGTGGGCCATGGCCTGGAAGGCGACTTCAACCGCAAGGGTTCGTCCACCTTCTCCGGCCGCATCGGCGAACGCGTGGCGGCCAAGGGCGTGACCGTGGTCGACGACGGTACCCTGGCCGACCGCCGCGGCTCGCTGAATATGGACGACGAGGGCAACCCGACCCAGTGCACCACCCTGATCGAGGACGGCATCCTGAAGGGCTATATCCAGGATACGATGAATGCGCGCCTGATGAAGATGCCGGTGACCGGCAATGCGCGCCGCGAATCCTTCGCCCATCTGCCGATGCCGCGCATGACCAACACCTATATGCTGGGCGGCGACAAGGACCCGGGCGAGATCCTGGCCTCGGTGAAAAACGGCCTGTACGCGGTGAACTTCGGCGGCGGCCAGGTCGACATCACCAACGGCAAATTCGTCTTCTCGGCCAGCGAAGCGTATATGATCGAGGACGGCAAGATCACCTACCCGGTCAAGGGCGCCACCCTGATCGGCAACGGTCCCGAAGTGATGAACCGTATCTCCATGATCGGCAACGATATGCGCCTCGACCCGGGCGTGGGCGTGTGCGGCAAGGAAGGCCAGAGCGTGCCGGTCGGCGTTGGCCAGCCGACCCTGCGCATCGATGGCGTGACCGTCGGCGGCACCGCCGGCTAAGCGGCGCCGAGGTCCCGGCCCCGGACCCGGACCCGGGCCCGGGGTCCGGCGGGCCGCCTATTTGCCCGCCTCGGCCTCCAGCGCCTTGCCGCGCGCGGCGCGCAGCTGCTTCAGGTCGATGGCCTGCAGCGGCTGCTGCGTGGGCGCGATCAGGCGGCTCTTTTCCCCCTCCAGCTTGAGCGGCGCTTCCTGCCGCGTGCGGTGCTCGACGATGGCGCCGGTGCGCAGATCGATGCGGCTGTCCTCCACCATCCCGTTATCCCAGCGCCGCGTGCGCAGCAGATAGTTATCCTCCATCCTTTCGCTTTGCTGGAACTGGGCGGCCGCGCGCGGCGCCTCGGGCCGGACCGGCGGCGCGGCGGGCGCCTGGGCGTGGGCCGTGCCGATCAGGGCCGGCGGCAGCGCGGGCGGCGCCAGCGGGCGCGGGAAGGGGAACCATTGCGTCGCCTGGCCGTATTCGATATACACATCGCCTTCGTCATACACCGAGAACAGCGCCTGCACGGCGCCGCGTTCCTGCTTGACGGTGACGGGAATGGTGACCAGGGGCTGCTTGTTGAAGTATTTGACGAAGAGGCGCTGGTTGTCGGCCTGGGCCGCCGTCTTCGGTTTGCCGCTCAGGCTGGCGTACGCCTGGTAGCCGGCCGTGGCCAGCGAGGGCACGATGAGCACGACGGCGGCGATCCGGGTCAGCGAACCTTTGAGGCCATCGAGCGCCGTGTCGACACAGGCGAAGACGGCCTTGATGCGTTCGAGCAGGGATGGGTGAGCTTCCATGATGAGCTCCTTGGGAATCGCAGGGCGGCAGCCGCTCCCACCTTGCACTATAGGCGCTGGGGGACGGAAGATATACGCGGATTCTCACGCCGGCGGCGCAAAAAAAAGTCCCCGCCGTGGCGGGGACTTTGGGGCGCGGCTAAACCTTAGAAGGTGTAGCGAGCGCCGAGGCTGAAGTAACGGCCCATGGCGCCGCTGTAGTCAGCCGGATTGTAGCCGGAAGCGCCGTAGGTCTTGGTGTCCAGCGGCGGTTCTTTGTCGAACACGTTCTGGATGGTGCCGAAGATCTCGGTTTTGCTGTCGAACTTCCAGCGCGCGGTCAGGTCCAGCGTGGTGAAGGACTTGATCTTGCAACCGCTTGGCGAATCGTCGCCATTGGCGTAGTGGCTGGCGCAACCGGTGGCGGCTTTCTCCGTTTTATTGTCGAAAGCGCCGCGATAGTTGACCGTGCCGGTCACGCGCCAGGCGCCGCGATCCCAGCTCAGACCGAAGTTGGCGCGGTTGTCGGGCGTGCCCATGCAGTTACTCACATCGCAGTTGCCGTGGGTGCCAGCATAGTCGAGCACGGTGCCGTCGCGTTCGGTACGGCGCCATTGGAACATATGCGTCCATTTCGCGTCGGCGGTCAGATTGCCCCACTCGTTCGGCAGCGTGAAGGTCTTGCGTGCGTCGAGGTCGACGCCGCGCACGGTGGTCGAGGCCGAGTTGATGTAGTTGGTCAGCACGGCAACCAGCGGACCTGGGTCGCCCGGCACGGTTGGCACGGCGCCGCCTTTGTCGCGCACGACGTGGCCGGCCGTGATGGCGGCATCGGTGGTTTCCTGGTTGATCTCATTGGTACGCTTGATCTGCCAGAAGTCAACCGACAGGCTGGTGCGTGGCATTGGATCCCACACCACACCCACGGTATAGCTCTTCGATTTTTCCGGCGCCAGGGCCGCGTTCGGGCTGGTGATCACCGACAGGTTGGCGTCGCTACAAGCGCTCTTCACGCCCAGCGCGCAGCGCACGCTGTCGGTGGCCGAGCTGTAGGCCGCCAGGCCGCCACGGCCGTTTTCAGCCGCGTTCGGTGCGCGGAAGCCGCGCGCCAGGGTGGCGCGCACGGCCAGTTCGCGGGTTGGGGTCCATTTCGCGCCCAGTTTCGGCGTATAGGAGTTGCCCACGCCATTCGTGAAGTGGTCGAAGCGCAGCGCGGTCGACAGTTCCACGGTCGGCAGTACCGGGGCCAGCAATTCGGCGAAGACGGACGTCGATTTGCGCTCGCCGTTATAGGCCGAGTAGCCGAGGCCGATGATATTGCCGATCTCGGTACCCGTGGTCGGGTCGAGGCGGGTTTCTTCCTTGCGGAATTCGGCGCCGACCGCCAGGCCGAAGGCGCCGCCCGGCAGCTGGCCGAATTCGCGCGAGGCGCGCACGTCGACCTGGGCGATGCTGGTTTCGGCCGCGCTGCTGATGGTGGGCGACAGCGCCGCGTACAGGGCCGCCGAGTTCAGGCCGGCGTTCTCGCCAATGCGCCAGTAGGTGCCGGCCGGCAGTGCCGCGTAGGCGGGGTTGGTGGCCTTGGCCGCCGCGACGTTGGCGGCGGTCGGGTTCAGCAGGGCGAAGGCGACATTGCGCTGCAGGAAGCCCATGCGGTCATTGGTCACCTTGCTGCGCGAGTACAGCAGGGAGCTGTCGATATCCCAGCCCTGGATCGTCGATTTCACGCCGACGAGGGCGCGTACGAAATCGGAATCGACTTTGCTGCCGGTCGGGCCCACATCGGTGGCCAGATAGCGCAGACGCGCCGCGCCGGTGCCGAAGTATGGGTTGTCGGGATGGTTGATGCCCAGTGCAACGCCGCTGTTGATCACCGGGCCGCCAGGATAGCCGACGCTGTTGTGCACGGCGGTCGGGGCGCCCGAGGAGCTCGACTTGCTCTTGTAGTAGTTCAGTTCAGCGTAGGCTTGGGTATCCGCGTTGAGCTGCAAGGTCAGACGGCCGAACAGATTGGCGGTCTTTTGTTCCGGCTGCATCTGGCTGTAGGCTTGCGCGGTGTCGACCAGGCAGCCGCCGCCTGGATCGCCTTGCGTGTGGTTGGTGAAGTTGGAGCAGGCCGCGCCAGGGAAGGTACGGGTGAAGCCGTCGCCCTTCAGGTTGCCGCGGTTAAACCATTCGAGGGTGTTCGGATTGCGTACGTTGCCGTTGACCGCGCTGGTGGCGGCCGACAGGTCGGGCAGGATGTAACCGGCGCCGCTCAGGTTTTCGTTGGCGGAGAAGCCCAGGTCGCGCAGGTCGCCGCGGCCGACGGCGCCGCGGCCGGCACGGTCTTTGTACCAGACTTTGCGTTTCTTGCCGAATTCCGCGCTGAACAGGGCGTTGTAGCGGTCGCTGTCCAGGTTGCCGAAGCCGTGGGTGACGGACAGGCGGGTATCGCCGCCGTCGCGCTCTTGCGACAGGCCCTGGCTGGCGCGCACGGTGGTGCCTTGGAAGTCGCGGCGCAGGATGACGTTGACCACGCCGGCGATCGCGTCCGAACCATAGATGGCCGAGGCGCCGTCTTTCAGGATTTCCACGCGTTCCACGGCCTCGGCCGGGATGATGTTCAAGTCGGCGAAGACTTTCTGGCCGTCGTCGGCCAGGCCGTACGGCGCGATGCGGCGGCCGTTCAGCAGCACCAGGGTGGACGAGGTGCCCAGGCCGCGCAGCGAAATGCCGGAAGCGCCTTGGGCGAAGCCGGAGCTGAAGGTGGTTGGCACCGAGCCTTGGTTATCGACGGCCAGCGTTTGCAGCAGTTCGGCCACGGTGCTCTTGCCGGTTTTTTCGATGTCGGCGCGGGTTACGGTCTGCACCGGCGAAGCGGTTTCGGCCTGGGCGCGACGGATATGGGTACCGGTGATTTCCACCCGGGTAATCGGTTGGGTCGATGGCGCCGATTGTGCCATGGCGTTTTGCGCCAGCACAGCGAGCAGCAGGGGTGCCGCGAGCGGGAAGGCGCGGCGCAGGCTCAGGGACATCGGGTGCGGTTGCAAGTCTTTCATTACTGTACGTCTCCACAAAAGATCGGTGAATGAAGCTCTCCAGAAGATTTTTCGGTTGCTCTCCGTGAGGCTTAAACTTATATAATAATTAATCGGAAAAATCCTGTTTTTTACCTAATCTTTATTTATGTGTAGCGAAATTAGCTTCATTTTGTGGTGGAAACGACACATTTGATAAACCAAGTGCAAGTCCATGATTTGATGGGGATATGTGCTTAAGATTTATAACTTTCATTTTGAAATGATCGTTTTTCGATAATATCTGAAGTCGCAATTATATTAATAGTTACTCTATTTTTTGAGTTAATGTCATTCACCATGCCGGGCGGCCGCCGGCAAGCCGCCTACAGTGGGGGCTTGCCAAACGCGGCGAAATATTGTTATAGTGGCTCGAACTTTTAGGAACTCACCACCATGCTGCGCTTCGTCTTCTTTACCAACTGGTTTTACTTTAGCCATTCCAGCCCCAAGGCGGTGGAGTAGCGGCCGGTTCACGTAAGCAGCACAACGAGATCCCCAGCAAATACCAAGAAACCGCCAGCGATGGCGGTTTTTTTTTACCCAGGCCTTTTTTCTCAGGAGAACCCATGCAACGCACCGACGATTTGCGCATCCGCGAAATGAAAGAACTGACCCCGCCGTCCCACCTGATCCGCGAGTTTCCCTGCAGCGAAGCGGCATCGCAGACGGCGGCGGGCGCGCGTGTGGCCCTGCACCGCATCCTGCACGGCCAGGACGACCGCTTGATGGTGGTGATCGGCCCCTGCTCGATCCACGATCCGAAAGCGGCCATGGAATATGCGCGCCGCCTGGCGCCGCTGCGCGCCAAACTCAAGGACGACCTGGAAATCGTCATGCGCGTGTATTTCGAGAAACCGCGCACCACCGTGGGCTGGAAGGGCATGATCAACGATCCGTATATGGACAACAGCTTCCGCATCAACGACGGCCTGCGCATGGCGCGCGAGCTGCTGCGCAATATCAACGAGCTGGGCCTGCCGGCCGGCACCGAATTCCTCGACGTGATCAGCCCGCAGTACGTCGCCGACCTGATCAGCTGGGGCGCGATCGGCGCGCGCACCACGGAATCGCAGGTGCACCGCGAGCTGGCTTCCGGCCTGTCCTGCCCGGTCGGCTTCAAGAACGGCACGGACGGCAATACCCGCATCGCGGTGGAGGCGATCAAGGCCGCGTCCCAGCCCCACCATTTCCTGTCCGTCACCAAGGGCGGCCATTCGGCCATCGTCTCCACCAACGGCAACGAGGATTGCCACATCATCCTGCGCGGCGGCAAGACGCCGAACTACGATGCGGCCAGCGTGGAAGAGGCGTGCAAGGCGATTGCCGGCCATGGCCTGGCGGCGCGCCTGATGATCGACGCCTCGCACGCCAACAGCTCGAAAAAGCCGGAAAACCAGGTGCCGGTGTGCGCCGATATCGCGCGCCAGCTGGCCGCTGGCGATACCCGCATCGTCGGCGTCATGGTGGAGTCGCATCTGGTGGCCGGGCGCCAGGATCTGGTGCCGGGCAAGGAGCTGGTCTACGGCCAGTCGGTAACCGACGGTTGCATCGACTGGGACGCCAGCGTGCTGGTGCTGGAGGATTTGGCGGCCGCCGTGCGCCAGCGCCGCCTGCGCAGCGAGGATCACTAACATCTTGCTAGCTTCTCCCGCCTATTGACGGCATCCTGCCGTCAACCTTTCTCTAAAGCGCGTTCCGGTTTAAAAGCCGGGGCGCGCTGCCTGCGCCCCATTTCACACCAAACTTGCATGAAAGGATAGTGTTTTATGCAAATTTGGCACTCTTTTTAGCGCCGCTGTGGGATTTTCGTCGCATCCAATGTGTATTCGTTGACGACGGGAAGTCACCATGTTTCCATGCTTAAAAACTGAATATTGTTGCGCGAAAAGCAATGTATAGCCATTCACACACAAGAGGGGGAACATGATGATGAAGGAAAAAGTGCTGGCGCGCTCCTTGCGCCTGATTTGCTGGGGCGGCATGGCGCTGGGCCTGGGCGCGGCAGCGCCCGCGGCGCTGGCGCAAAGCGCCGACGGCGGCGACAAGATGACCCGCGTGGAAATCACCGGTTCCTCGATCCGCCGCATCGCCAAAGAGGGCACCTTGCCGGTGCAGACCCTGACCCAGGAAGACATCAAGAAAACCGGCGCCAGCTCGGCCACCGAGCTGATCCAGAATCTGCCGGCCATGCAAGGCTTCGTGCCGGCGTCGAGCTCGGTCAATGGCGGCGCCGCCGGCGTGACCACGGCGGCCCTGCATTCGCTGCAGTCGAAATACACCCTGGTGCTGCTCGATGGCCAGCGCATGGCGCCGGCCGAACTGGGCAATACCCAGGGCGGCGGCTATGCCGTCAATATCGAGAGCATCCCGCTGGAAGCGGTGGAACGGGTCGAGATCCTGACCGACGGCGCCTCGGCCCTGTATGGCTCGGACGCGATTTCCGGCGTGGTCAATTTCATCCTGAAAAAGAACAAGACCGACGGCAATGCCTATGTCACGGCGCAAAGGCCGCAGCATAAGGGCGGCAGCAGCTGGTCGGCCGGCATCACCAAGGGCTTTGGCGACCTGGACCGCGACCGCTTCAATCTGCTGTTCTCCTACAGCCACGAGAAGCAGCAGCAGCTGGCCGCATCGCAGCGCGAAGCGTCGCGCCGCGGCGCCTACTTCCCCTTCAGCTACAAGGGCAAGAATTACTTCTACGACGGCGCCACCGAGAATACCGAACCGGCCAATATCACCGTCAACGCCCTGCCGGCCAACGCGCCGGCCGGCACCAAGCCGACCACCTATTCGCTCAATCCCTTCTACAGCAAGAACGGCAATTGCGGCGGCCCGCTGGCCAATGTGCAGATCGATCCGCTCGGCTACAGCGGTGCATCCTGCCGCTTCAACTACGCCGCCATGGTGCAGACCATTCCGGAAACCCAGCGCGACAGCGGCTTGCTGAAAGGTACCTTCCAGCTCAACGAAACCACCACGCTGTGGGCCGAAGCCGTGCTGTCGCGCTTCAAGATGCGCGCCCAGTACGCGTCCTCGGCCCAGCCCATGGGCATCAACGCCACCACCCGCTTCCCGGTGCTGTGGAATAAATATGTGCAGCCCTTCCTGACCGCCAACAACCTGGTGGCGGCCGATTTCGACCCCGAGAACCCGAACGGCTCGCTGGGCACGCTGGGCTACCGCTCGGTGCTGGTGGGCGGCCGCGCCGACGACTACATCACCGATGCGCGCCACCTGTCCTTCGGCGTCAACGGCCAAGCCCTGGGCTGGACCTATAACGCCAGCGCGGTCCTGTCGCGCAGCCAGCTCAAAGACAAGGCGGCCGGCGGCTATACCGACTTCGACAAGCTGGTGGGCCTGGTGGCCAGCGGCAAATACGATCTGGTGATGGGCACCGGCGCCGAGAGCCTGCGCGACGCCCTGGTCAACGGCACCCAGTTCCAGAAATCGGTGTCCACCCTGAACAGCCTGCACCTGGGCGCGCAGCGCGATGTGTGGGAGCTGCCGGGCGGCATGGCCATCGCCTCGCTGGGCGGCGACTTCGTCAAGACCCGCTACCGCACCGATTACGACCCGCTGATCCTGTCCCAGTCCGGCTTCGAAACCCAGCCGGCCTCGACCAACTATCCGGTGGGCGGCAGCTATGGCCAGATCCCCTTCGACGCCGAGCGCAAGAACTGGGGCGTGCTGGGCGAAGTGCTGCTGCCGCTGCATAAGACGCTGGAGGGCAATATCTCGGCGCGCTACGACAAATACGACCGCGTGCACAGCCGCCACGTCTTCGGCAGCCTGCCCGACCCGGTCACCGGCCTGCAAATGCGCCTGCCGGCCGCCGACCTGGGCAATACTTTCAATTCCAGCACCTACAAGCTGAGCCTGCGCTGGACGCCGGTCGAGAACCTCTTGCTGCGCGGCGCTTACGGCACCGGCTTCAAGGCGCCCAATCTGAACGAGGTGGCGGGCGGGCTGACCTTCAACGGCAGCACCTCGGGCACCTATGCCTGCCCCTTCCCGGGCACCAGCGGCTGCCGCGGCAGCGCCGCCCAGTATGACTTGCTGAAAGGCCCGAACAGCGCCAGTGGCGAGCTGGGCCTGAAGCCGGAAAAATCCAAGCAGTGGACCCTCGGCGGCCGCTTCGAGCCGCTGCCCGGCCTGTCGCTGGGCCTGGACCTGTGGAATGTGCGCATCCGCGACCAGATCCTGTCGGGCGGGGTGCCGGAAGGCGAGGGCTTCGCCAATCCGCAGCTGTACAAGCATCTGTTCATCAACCCCTACACCGACCCGGGCGGCGGCTTCAACACCATCGGTTACAAGCAGCAGCCGATCAATGGCGGCATGGCCAGCTACCGCGGCCTGGACTGGGACTTCAGCTACCGCAACCGGAATACCGGCTTCGGCAAGCTGTCGGCCAGCTGGACCGGCACGCGCATGCTGCGCCAGAACTACACGCTGTCGCCGACCGGCAGCCTGAAGACCGACCTCGGCGTATTCGGTCCGGACAATGCCGTGGTCTTCAAATGGCAGAGCCATATGAACCTGACGCTGGAAACGGGCGCCTTCATCAATACCCTGAGCGCACACTACAAGTCGGGCTACAAGGACCAGGCGTATCCGGCCGGCAGCGTGATCTTCCCGATCCTGGCGAACGGCAAGGTGGGTAACGAGGCGGTGGCCTTCGAGGGCATCGACACCCCCTCGTATACCACCTTCGACTGGCAGGGCAAGTGGTCGTACAGCAAGGCCATCAGCGTGACGGCGGGCGTGAAGAATCTGTTCGACCGCAAGCCGCCGCTGACCCTGCAAAGCGCCGGCGGCGGCAACCAGATCGGCTACGACGGCCGCTATGCCGATCCGCTGGGCCGCGCCTTCTACCTGACGGCCGGCTACAATTTCTAAGCGGCGTCCCAAAACAAAACCGCCGGCGGGGCAAAGCCCCGGCCGGCGGTTTTTTCATGCCTGCAGCCTGATTAGAACTTGTAAGCGCCGCTCAGATAGAACTGGCGGCCCAGGGCGCTCGAATACGCCGGGTTGTAGCCGATCTGGTGCGGACCGGTATTGCGCAGCGAGAAGGGCGGCTTGCGGTCGAACAGGTTGACGATGCCGGCGGTCAGCTCCACATTCTTGAGCGGACGGTAAGCCGTCTGCCAGTCGAAGGTGGTGTAGCTCGGCACGCGCAGCGTGATGTCGTAGCAGGCTTGGGCGGCGTCCGCCGTGACCACGGCGCAGCTGTCGAGGTTCTGGTTCTTGTCGGTATAGCCGTTGCGGTAGCTGGCCGTCGCGGTGTGCGTGAACTGGGCCGATTCCCAGGAGCTGGTGGCGCGGATGATGTTGCGGAAGCTGACCTTGTCGTTGAAGCCAAAGCGGTTCAGGCTGGTTTCCCACTGGTCGCTCGTGCCCGGACGGGTATAGCGCGAACGCAGCAGGAAGGTGCCGGCCAGGCGGCTGGTGAGCTTGCCGCCGAAGAGTTTGGCCTTGTGCGTCAAGTCATAGTCGATGCCGCGGTTTTCCACCCGGCCCACATTCATCGGCAGCAGCTTGATGGCCAGCACGTCCTGGCCGGTCGAGCCGATATGCTTGGTGGTGAACAGGTCCAGGTACTGGTTCGGATAGGCGGCGATCAAGCCTTCGCTGACTTCGGCCACCTGGTCGCGGATCGAGACGTTCCACAGGTCGAGCGACAGGCTCAGCGAGTCGATCGGCTCGAACACGGCGCCCACCGACCACTGCTTGGATTTCTCCGGGCTCAGCTCCGGATTGCCGCCCTTGAAGGCTTCGAGCTGGGTACGGTTGCGCGGGCAATACTTGGCCAGCGGGTGGTTCGCCAAGCCGTTGGCGGCCGACAGCGGGCAGCTATAGGGCGCGCCGGTGACGCCGAAATCGACCAGCGGGCTGGCGATCTGCGACATGTCGGCGGCGCGGAAGCCGCTGCCGACGGCGCCGCGCAGCATCAGGTTCTTCATCGGCGTGTACTTGGCGCTGACCTTGTAGGTGGCGGCGCTTTCCGACTTGCCGACATCGCGGCCGGTCAGGTTGTCCTTGACGGAGCCGATGCGGTCATAGCGCAGCGAAGTGGTCATTTCGAGCTGCTGCAGCAGCGGCGTGACCAGCTCGGCGTAGGCGCCACTGGTGTCGCGCTGGTAGCCGCTATCGACCTGCGGGCTGTCGAACAGGATGGCGGCATCGCGCGCGGTATCGGACTGCTCCAGCTTGAACTTGGTCTTGCGGTAGTCCAGGCCCACGCCCAGCATGGCGGTGCCGGCCGGCAGCTGGAAGGCGTTGCGCGAGGCGCGCGCATCGAAGCCCGTCATGGTCACGGTCTGCACATTGTAGCTGCCGGTGTAGCCGGTGCTGTTCAGCACATCGCGCATGGCTTGCGGCAGCTTGCCCTGTTCGTAGCCGAAGGGATCGAATAGGCCGGCGTCGATGGCGGCGTTGAATTTCTTCTCGAGCGGGAAGCCGCTCAGGTATTTCTGGTCCTGCTTGTTCTTGGAATAGGTCAGGGCGCTGTTGATGTCCCAACCGAAGGCGCTGCCGTCGACGCCGGTCACCAGGTGGGTGGCGGTGGTGGCGTAGTCATAGCCGCGGTTGCCCATTTCGTACAGGCGGTATTTGGCGGACACCGCGGTCACGCCGGCCGCCTGTTCCGGGGTCAGGTAAGGCAGGATGTATTTGCTGTACAGGGGCGACGAGGTTTTCAGCGAGAACTCGGCCGGGTACGGGGCGATGCGGGCGACGATGCTGGCCTTGGTGTAGGCCAGGTCGAAGAAGCCGTTGAAGCCGCTGTTGCCGAGTTTCAGGCTGCCCGAGCTGAAGAGGGCGTCGCGCTTCGATTCCGGATTGATCTCGACGGTCGAGGTGTAATCGTAGTAGCAGGAGCCGTCGTGGAAGGCATCCACGTTGGCGGTGGCGCATTTGCCGCCATTCATGCGCGCAAACGGGTTGAAATCGATGCTCTGGCTGTCACCCTTGGCGTCGTTGTAGATCACGCTGGCGTTGGCCGGCACGGCGCGCGGCGAGCCGTTGATGAACTGCAGGGCCTTGCCGTTTTTCGGATCGGTGAAATTGATGATGCCGGTCTTGGCGAAGTCGCGCTGCGAGGCCTTGAGCTGCTTTTGCTTATCGTGGCTCAGGGAGAAGAACAGGCTGTAGCCGTCTTCTTCCAGATTGCCGAAACCCTTGCTCAGCGAGAGCGATTCGGAGGCGCCGCCCGCTTCTTCGGGACGGCTGTACTTGGCCTTGACTTCCCACTGCGTCGCGCCTTTTTTCAGGATGAAGTTGACCACGCCGGCAATCGCGTCGGCGCCGTACAGGGCCGAGGCGCCGTCGGTCAGCACTTCGACGCGCTCGATGGCCGACAGCGGAATCGAGTTCAGGTCGATGGTGGTGCCCGAGTTGGACGGGGCCACGCGGCGGCCGTTGAGCAGCACCAGGGTGTAGGCCGGGCCGATATCGTGGATCGAGGCCGTGGTCACGCCGCCGCCGCCGCCGCCGACCGATTCGGCCGCCACATTGAAGCCCTGCATGGCCGGGATCTGCTGGATGAAGTCGGTCACGCTGGAGACGCCGGACTTCTGGATGTCTTTCTGGCTGAACGATTGCACCGGCAGCGCGGCTTCGGCCGCGACGCGCTTGATGCTGGAACCGGTGATTTCCACGCGCTGCATGGCTTCCTGGGCGCTGGCGGCGTGCATGCCGACCAGCAGGCTGCCTGCGAACATGACGCGCAGGGAACGGGACAACACTTTCTCGATCATCTTGTTTCTTTCTTGAGGGCGGATACAGACTGCGGCGCCAGGGCGCCGCGTAACTGGCAGTTTGCAGTCCCCGTGATTCTGTATGGAAAATCGCGGGGGAATCATGTAAGCACCGGCCCGACAAGATTGTCAATTTAGCGACCTGTTTTTTTGGAAAAACGACGTTTTTATGCAAATAAATTCACCAAAAAACAACACTTTTCCGCATTTTTGTTGATTCACTAATGTACTGTTGGTTAATGGAGAATCCAAGAAAAACGGCTCCGCGCGGGAGCCGTGGGCAACTAAAGAGGGCGGGACGGGCCCGCCCGGCCTTAGAAGAATTTGTAGTGCGCACCGACCTTGAAGTAGCGGCCGATGGCGCCGCTGGCATCCATCGGGTTATAGCTCATGCCGCCATAGGTCAGCGGGTCGAGCGGGGCGATCTTGTCGGTCACGTTGTTGACCGAGGCGAACAGGGTCAACTGGTTGCCGAATTTCCAGCGCGCCGACATGTCCAGCGTGGTGAACGAGGGGATGCGGCAATCGCCGGGCGCCCCATTGCCATTGGCCAGGCGCGAGGCGCAAGGGCCGCCCTGGAAATAGATGTTCTTCATGCTGTCGCGGTAGTTCACCGTGGCGCTCAGGTTCCAGGCCGCGATATCCCAGCTGCCGTTCAGCGTGCCCTTGTTCTTCGGCGTGCCGGCGCAGTTCGAGGTATCGCAGTTGCCGTGGGTGCCGGCGTACTGGTACTGGGTGGTGGCCGATTCGGCGCGCAGCCAGGACGAGACATGGCTCCAGGTCAGGCCGACGGTGGCGCGGCCCCAGTCGCCCAGGCGCAGGCGCTGCTTGATGTCCAGGTCGACGCCCTTGACTTCGGTGAAGCTGGAGTTGCGGTAGGGCGCTTTGCTCAGCAGCAGGGTGCCGCTGTTCGGGATCACCACGCCGTTGACGACCAGGTTGTTATCGTTGCGCACGGCCGTCGGCAGGGTGGCCGCTTCGTTATACGGCAGCGGATTGATCTCGTTGGTGCGCTTGATCTTCCAGGCGTCCAGCGACAGGCTCAGGTTGTCGATCGGATCCCAGACGAGGCCCAGGGTATAGCCCTTGGATTTCTCCGGCGCCAGGTTGGGGTCGCCGACCTTGACCGCGGCAACGCTGGCTTCGCAGTCGTTCGAGGTGCCGCCGCCCGGGGCTGGCGTATTGTTCGGGCAGCGTATCGGATCGCTGGTGGTGGCGGTGCCCGTCGATTGCGAGCGCGGGTCCGATTCAGCCGGGCCGGGCGCGCGGAAGCCCTTGGAGAAGGTGCCGCGCAGGGCGAAGCTCTTGAGCGGAGTCCACTTGGCGCCCAGTTTGGGCGTGGTGGAATTGAACTTCTCGTATTTGTCGTAGCGGATGGCGGCCGACAGCTCCACCGTCTTGATCACCGGCGCCAGCAACTCGGCGTAGATGGCCGAAACCTTGCTGTCGCCGAAGGCCGCCACATAGCTCGAGTTGATCGAACCGTCGATGGTGCCGCTCAGGGAAGGATTGTCCAGCTTCTCGCGGCGGTGTTCGGCGCCGATGGCCAGGCCCAGGTTACCGCCCGGCAGCGGCATGAGTTCGCGCGAGGCCTTGAAGTCGATGATATCGAGCTTGGTGCTGGAGTCGGAGGTGGCGATGGTGGCCATGGCCGCGTACAGCGAGGCCGGGTTCTTGTTCGCCTGCGCCCCCAGGTAGTAGGGGAAGTACTTGCTGGTCGGGTCGCTCAGACCGGCGCGCACCACGGCCATGTTCAGCATATTGGTGTAGTTCAGCTCCAGCTTGGACTGGCTGTGGGTATAGCCCACGTCGTAGTCCCAGCCCATGGCCTGGCCCTTGGCGCCGATGACGAAGCGGCTGAAGCGGTTGTTGGCCTGGCGCTCGCTGGGGCCGACGTCGAAGGCGGCGTAGCGCACGCGCACCGGCACGCCGTAGATGTTTTGCGGGTGGTTGGCGGCCATCAGGATGGCCGTGCTGCCGGAGCCGTAATTGATGAGGCCGGCCGGGTATTGGGCATTGGCCGGGAAGGCCACCACCGGCGTGATCGAGGGCGGCACCAGGGTGAAGGCGGTATTGCGCTTGGAGTAGCCCAGTTCGGCATACACCTGGGTGCTGTCATTGACCTGCCAGGTGCCGCGCGTGTACAGATTGACCGCTTCGATTTCCGGCTGCATGTCGCGGAACTGGTCCTGGTGCCAGATACAGCCGGTGACGCCGGCCTGCGACGAGCGCGACAGGCCGTCGCAGCTGGTCAGCGGCACATAGTCGAGCGTGGTCGGATTACGGATCAGGCCGGCGGGCGAGCCGAGCGCGTCGTTATTGCCGCGCACCTGGCCGGAGGCGAACTGGGTATTGGTGGGATAACCATACGGCCGCAGGTCGCCCTTGCCGATATGGGCGCGGTCCTTGCGGTCGCTATTGTGCAGGCGGTCGGACTGGAAGTACTCGGCGTTGACCACCCAGTTGAATTTGTCGGTTTCCAGGTTGCCGCGGCCATAGGTCAGGGACGCCTTGTTCTGCTTGCCGTCGCTGTAGCGCGAGCTGCCGGTGTCGCCGCGCACTTCCAGGCCTTCGAAGTCCTTGCGCAGGATGATGTTGACCACGCCGGCGATGGCGTCGGCGCCATAGGTCGAGGACGCGCCGTCCTTGAGGATCTCGATGCGCTCGACGATCTGCATCGGCACGGTGGACAGGTCGGTGAAGCTTTTCTGGCCGTCGTCGGCGCGCGCGAACGGCGCCATGCGCCGGCCGTTGAGCAGCACCAGGGTGGAGGTGGCCCCCAGGCCGCGCAGCGAGATGGCGGTGGAACCGGCGGCGAAGCCGTTGCCGAAGCCGGTCGGCAGCGAGCCGGCGCCGTCGACGGTCAGGGTCTGCAGGTATTCGGATACGGTGGCTTTGCCCGAGCGCAGCAATTCATCGCGGCTGATCAGTTGCACCGGCGAGGCGGTTTCGGCGGTGGCACGCTTGATTGCCGAACCGGTAATTTCCACGCGCTGGATCGCTTCCTGCGCCAGTGCGGGCTGGGCCAATAAACCAAGGCCCAGGGCTGCGGCCCCGCCCGAAAACACCAGGCGCAGGGAACGGGATAGAACTGTTTCCATCATCATTCTAAAGACCTCCAATTGTGTTGAACAGGCAAGCGCACTGACTGCCGGCGGTGGCACCGGCGACGCTTCCGGTGTGGAAAGCCTCGGGCTTTCCAGCATCAGCTATGTAATCATTCGGTCATCTTGGCGTCAAACCGGCAAAAAATTGCGGAATGCCTGGAAAGGGCCATGTTTTGCATGGGGGATACCCTTATTTTTATGATAACTTCACGGAAAAAGGCGGTAATTACCACGAATTGCGCTCAACAGCGCGACGCGCACCCTGGTGGTTTCGCGCCGGGTTGGCTTGCAAAAAAGCCGGTGAGTGTAAGTATTTAGCAACAATGCTGAGTGGAAAAGAAAAAAGGGCAAGGCCGCAGCCTTGCCCTTTCCGTGCCCTACAGCGCTTCAGCTTAGAAGGTGTAGTTTGCGCCCACTTTGAAGTAGCGGCCCACGGCGCCCGAGTTGTCCATCGGGTTGAAGCTCATGCCGCCGTAGGTCAGCGGATCGAGCGGTGCCACTTTGTCGAACAGGTTGGCGACGGAAGCGGTCAGCTGCAGCTGCTTGCTGAAGTTCCAACGGGCCGACAGGTCGACGGTGGTGAAGGAAGCCAGTTTGCAGCCGGCCGGTGCGTCGTTGCCATTGGCCAGCTTGCTGGCGCAGGCGGTCGCGCCTTCGTAACGGATGTTCTTCATGCTGTCGCGGTAGTTGGCGGTCGCGGTGAAGTTCCAGTTGGCGATATCCCAGGAACCGGTCAGGTTGATCTTGTTCTTGGGGGTACCGGCGCAGTTCGAGGTGTCGCAGTTGCCGTGGGTGCCAGCGAACTGGTACTTCAGCGACTCGGACTCCACGCGCAGCCAGGAAGCGGTGTGGCTCCAGTTCAGGCCGATGGTGGCCTTGCCCCAGGCGCCCAGGCGCAGACGCTGTTTCACATCCAGATCGACGCCGCTCACTTCGGTGTAGCTCGAATTGCGGTAAGCGCCTTGCAGCACCAGCAGGGTGCCCGTGTTCGGGATCACATTGCCGTTGGCGTCTTTCAGGTTGTTATCGTTACGCACCACGTCCGGACGGGCCGCCGCTTCGGCGTAGGACACTGGGTTGATCTCGTTGTCGCGCTTGATCTTCCAGGCGTCCAGGGCCAGGCTGGTGTCCGGCAGCGGATCCCAGACGATGCCCAGGGTGTAGCCTTTGGACTTCTCAGGCTGCAGGTTCGGGTTGCCGATCTTGATCGCGTTGACGTTCAGCGAGCAGTCCGAGGAGCTGGCGCCGGCCATCGGCACGCCGCCCTTGCAGCGCACCGGGTCCATGACGGAGGCCGAACCGACGGCCTGGCTCAGCGGATTGCTTTCCGCCGCGCTCGGTGCACGGAAGCCCTTGGTGAAGGTGCCGCGCAGGGCGAAGGTCTTCAGCGGGGTCCATTTCGCGCCCAGTTTCGGGGTGGTCGAGTTGAACTTGTCGTAGTGGTCGTAACGCAGGGCAGCGGTCAGTTCCACGGTTTTCAGCACCGGTGCCAGCACCTCGGCATAGATCGCCGACACTTTGCTGTCGCCGAAAGCGGCGGTGTAGCTGCCGTTGATGGAACCGTCTTCGGTGCCGCTCATGCTCGGGTTGTTCAGCTTCTCTTGACGGTGTTCGCCGCCGATGGCCAGGCCCAGATTGCCGCCTGGCAGGGCGAACAGTTCACGGCTGGCCTTGAAGTCGATCACGCTCAGCTTGGTGCTCGAATCGGAGGTCGACGTCCGGCGCAGGGCGTTGTACAGCGCTGGCGAATTCTTGCCGGCATCGGCGCCCAGGTAGTAAGGGAAGAGCGGGCTCTTCGGATCGCCCAGCGCGGCCTGCAGCACGCGCATATTCAGCATATTGCTCCATTCCAGGCCCAGCTTGGACTCGGAGTGGGTGAAGCCGGTTTCATAATCCCAGCCGGCGTACGTGCCTTTCAGGCCCACCACGAAGCGGGTGAACTTGTTCTCGGCGCTACGCGTGCTTGCGCCCACGTCCCAGGCCGAGTAGCGCACGCGCACTGGCACGCCATACGGATTCTGCGGGTGGTTGGCGGCCATGGTGATGGCGTTGCCGTAGTTGATCAGCTGGTTAGGACCGCCGTTCTGGCCAGGGAACACCACGGTGCTCGACGAGCCGCCCGGGGTCATGGTGAAGTCGGTATTGCGCTTCGAGTAGCCGATCTCGGTGTAAGCCTGGGTGTCGGCATTGATCTGCCAGGTGCCGCGGGTGTACAGATTGATCGAATCGATCTTCGGCTGCATCGCGCGGAACTGGTCGTGGTGCCACAGGCAGGCGTTGGCCTGGTCTTGGCGCGAGGTGGAGAACTTGTCGCAGCCTGGCAGCGAAACGTACTGGCCGGTGGCCGGGTTGAGCAGCAGGCCGGTCGGGGCCGGGCTGCCGACGCCGTTGGTCAGCCAGCCGCCCGCGTACTGGGTGTTGTTGGCATAGCCCCAAGGACGCAGGTCGCCCTTGCCGATCCACTCGCGGTCGCGGCGCTGGGACGCTTTCAGCTCGTCGGACTGGTTGAATTCGGCGTTGATCACCCAGTTGTATTTGTCTTCGTCCAGGGTGCCCTGGCCGTAGGTCAGGGACGCCTTGTTCTGCTTGGCGTCGCTGTAGCGCGACGCGCCGGTTTCGCCGCGCACTTGCAGGCCGGTGAAGTCCTTGCGCAGGATGATGTTGACCACGCCGGCGATCGCGTCGGCGCCGTACAGCGAGGAGGCGCCATCTTTCAGCACCTCGATGCGCTCGACGATCTGCATCGGCACGGTGGACAGGTCGGTGAAGCTCTTCTGGCCGTCGTCGGCACGGGCGAACGGCGCCATGCGGCGGCCGTTCAGCAGCACCAGGGTCGACGTGGCGCCCAGACCGCGCAGGGAAATCGCGGTGGAACCGGCGGCGAAGCCGGAGCCGAAACCAGTCGGCAGCGAGCCGGCGCCATCGACCGGCAGGGTTTGCAGGTACTCGGCCACGGTGGCCTTGCCCGATTTCAGCAGCTCGTCGCGGCCGATCACTTGGACGGGCGATGCGGTTTCCGCCGTCGCGCGCTTGATGCTCGAACCAGTGATTTCAACACGCTGAATGTTCGCGTCTTGCGCGAAGGCGGTCTGGCTCAGCATGCTCATGCCGATCACGGCCATGCCGCCGGAACAGATCATGCGTACGGAACGGGATAAAACCTTCTCCATCATCATTACTTCTACTCCTACTTTGGGTGAATCAAGACGACGCATCTACCGCTATTGCTCCTCCAAGGCGCTGCGCCGACAGCTGATCCCGATTAGCCTGTGAGAAAAGGATATTCGGGAGCAGCATAGAAACATTTCCACTTATTTTGTGTCAATCACAAACTGCTTAATCTTTGCGCAGATACAACAAGGTATTGTCGATTTAATCACGGTTACAACTTTTACTGCTGCGCTGCAGCAAAGCAAAGTTTTTCCTGCTTGATAACTTGTTTATATGCGAAAAATGCAGAATAAAATTTCCTGCCGATACGTCAAAATAGGGAATTGTTGCGCTGCACTATCGAATGGGGCTTGCAGGACGAAAGGCTTTCTGCCTGGGCCGGCAAGAATTGCGTTATCGTTACGCCTTTCCAGTCTTGCGAGTAAAAACCAATTGAGCGCCTACCTCCTGCGCCGCCTGTGGCAGATGCTGCCCACCATGCTCGGCGTGGTGCTGCTGGTGTTCCTGCTGTTTAACTGGGTGGGCGGCGACCCGGCCTATATCCTGGCCGGCAAGATGTCCAGCGCCGACAGCATTGCCAATATCCGCCGCCAGCTGGGCGTGGACCAGCCGTATTATGTTCAGCTCGGGATTTTCCTGAAGCAGGTGCTGACCTTCGATTTCGGCCAGAGCTGGGCCACGGGCGAGAGCGTGTCCCACATCCTGGGCAGCCGGCTTGGTCCCTCGCTCACCGTACTGTTGCCGCTGACCGTGCTGGAAACCGTGCTCGGCATCGGGCTGGCGCTGGCCGTGGCCTTCGTGCGCGGCTCGCTGGGCGACCGCGCCGTGATGGTGGTGTGCACCGTCGGCATGTCGGTCTCGATTCTCGTGTACATCATCGGCTTGCAATACGGGCTGGCCTATAAGCTGGGCTGGTTCCCGGTGCAGGGCTGGGGCGACAGCCTGGGCGAGAACCTGCTGCGCTACGCGGTCCTGCCCATCCTGATCGGTCTGGCCGTGTCGCTGGCGCCGACCCTGCGCCTGTACCGCAGCTTCATGCTCGACGAAGTGGGCCAGGATTATGTGCGCACGGCGCGCGCCAAGGGCTTGAGCGAGACGCGCGTGATGTGGGTGCATGTGCTGCGCAATGCCGCCATTCCCGTCATCACCCATGTGATGGCCAGCTTGCCGGCCCTGCTGATCGGCGCCTTCCTGCTGGAACGCTTCTTCGGCATTCCCGGCATCGGGCGCGAAGTGATCCTGGCGGTCGAGCGCAGCGACTTCCCGGTCATCAAGGCGATCACCGTCTACGTGGCGGCCGCGACCATGCTGTTCAACCTGCTGGCCGACCTGCTGTACCAGGCGGTCGATCCGCGCGTGCAATTGAAATAAGGATGGCCATGCAGAATTCCCCCGCTTCGTCCGGCTTGTGGACGCTGGCCTGGCGCCGCCTGTGCGCCGACCGCATCGCCATGGCGGCGCTGGCCGTGGTGGCCGCCTTCCTCGCGCTGCTGGCGCTATCGGCCGGCGGCCTGGTGGCGGCCGGCTGGGAGCGCGAGGTGGGTATCAATTACGCGCCGCCCAGTTTTGCCGCGCCGGCGCCGCCTGCTGGTGCGGCACGGGCGCCAAGCAGTCCGGACACGCCGGCTGTGCCTGCGGCCGGCGCCCCGGCCCCGGCGGCCGGACAGAACGAATTCGACCCGCTGGCGGCCGATATCGCCGCCTTGCGTGCGGGACTCGGCGATAGCGAGCAGCAAGCCTTGGAGCGGCGTCTCAGCCTGCCGTTCGGCGCCGATAAGTGGGGCCACGATATTCTGCTGAAAACCATCAAAGGCGGCGAAACCTCGGTCATCGTCGGCCTGGCGGCCGCGCTGCTGGCGGTTGGCCTGGGCACGCTGTTCGGCGCGCTGTCCGGCTATTACGGCGGCCTGGTGGACGATGCCTTCAACTGGTTTTACAGCGTATTCACAGCCATTCCCTCGATCCTGATGATTTTGGCTGTGGCCGCCGTGCTGCAGCAGAAGGGCGTGCTGACCATTGTGCTGATCCTGGGCTTGACAGGCTGGACCGGCCCCTACCGCCTGATGCGCGCCGAATACCTGAAGCACAAGGCGCGCGAATACGTGCTGGCGGCCGACGCCATCGGCGCTTCGGCATGGCGCAAGATGTTCGTGCATATCTTTCCCAATGTCAGCCATGTGGCCCTGGTCCAGCTCTCGATCCTGGTGGTGGGTTTCATCAAGGCCGAGGTCATCCTGAGTTTCCTTGGCTTCGGCGTGCCGGTCGGCGTGGTGTCGTGGGGATCGATGCTGAACGAAGCACAAAATGAGCTGATCCTGGGTAAATGGTGGCAGATGACGGCCGCCGCGAGCGCCATGGCGCTGCTCGTCACCGCCTTCTCCCTGTTCGCCGACGGCCTGCGCGACGCGCTCGACCCGAAAATCAAATGATGCCCGCCATGCCTTCTTCCGAACCGCTGCTCCAGGTGCGTGATCTGCGCATCGCTTTCCGCCTTGGCCGCCACGAGCGCTTCGAGGCGCTCAAGGGCGTCTCCTTCGACGTGCCGCGCAATACCACCGTGGCCCTGGTGGGCGAATCGGGCAGCGGCAAGTCGGTCAGCTCGCTGGCCGTGATGGGCCTG
Organism: Massilia sp. NR 4-1; assembly: GCF_001191005.1. Lineage (NCBI taxonomy): Bacteria > Pseudomonadati > Pseudomonadota > Betaproteobacteria > Burkholderiales > Oxalobacteraceae > Massilia > Massilia sp. NR 4-1. The sequence continues at coordinate 3,224,305 of NZ_CP012201.1, read as the reverse complement.
CTGCCCGAGCAGACCACGCTGATCGATCCGGCCAGCAGCATCCGCTTTGGCGGACGTGAGCTGCTAAGCCTGTCGAAAGCCGAGTGGCGTGCCTTGTGCGGCAAGGACATCGCCATGATCTTCCAGGAGCCGATGTCCTCGCTCAACCCGGTGCTGACGGTGGGCTACCAGATCGGCGAAGTGTTGCGTCTGCATCTGGGCCTGGATGCGCGCCAGGCGCGCGCGCGCGCCTTGGCGCTGCTGGAGGAGGTCGGCATTCCCGATCCGGCCGCGCGCATCGATGCCTATCCGGGCCAGATGTCGGGCGGCCAGCAGCAGCGCGTGATGATCGCCATGGCCATCGCCTGCGAGCCGCAGCTGCTGATCGCCGACGAGCCGACCACGGCGCTCGACGTGACCATCCAGCAGCAGATCGTGCAGCTGCTGCTGCGCCTGCAAAAGCAGCGCCAGATGTCCATGCTGTTCATCACCCACGACTTGGGCCTGGTGGCCGAGATCGCCCATGAAGTGATCGTCATGCGCCATGGCGCAATCCGCGAAGCGGGGCCGGCAGCGCGCGTCTTCGGCGCCCCCGAGGATGCCTATACGCGCGCCCTGCTGCATTGCCGTCCCACGCTCGACGCGCGGCCCTTGCGCCTGCCGGTGATCGCCGATTATCTGGAGGGCAGGGTGGCGGCGCAGCCGCCGCAGCGCCAGCGCGGCTATGCCGAAGGCGATGAAAACGTGCTGGTGGTGAAAAATCTGAGCAAGAGTTTCTGGCAGCGCGAAGGCTGGTTCGGCAAGCGCGAATTCAAGGCGGTGCGCGACGTCTCCTTCACCCTGCCGCGTGGCAAGACGCTGGGTGTGGTGGGCGAGTCGGGTTCAGGCAAGACCACCATGGGCCTGACCCTGCTGCGTCTGCATGAAGCGAGCGGCGGCAGCGCCTTCTTCGACGGCCAGGATCTGCTGGCGCTGTCCCCGCGCGACTACCACGCGTATAAGCGGCGCATCCAGATCGTGTTCCAGAATCCCTATGCCTCGCTGAATCCGCGTTTCACGGTCGGCCAGATCCTGCTGGAACCCATGCGCCTGCACGGTATTGGCGCCAACGACGGTGAACGTGTCGCGATGGCGCAGCAACTGCTCGATAAAGTCGGTTTGCCGGCCGCCGCCTACCAGCGCTACCCGCACGAATTTTCCGGCGGCCAGCGCCAGCGCATCGCCATCGCGCGCTGCCTGACCATGCGGCCGGAAGTGCTGGTCTGCGACGAATCGGTGTCGGCGCTCGACGTTTCGGTGCAAGCCCAGGTGCTCAACCTGCTGCAGGACCTGCAGGATGAATTCGGCCTGTCCTACATCTTCATTTCGCACGATCTGGCGGTGGTCAAATACATCGCCGACCAGGTGATGGTGATGCGCCAGGGCGAGGTGGTGGAGCTGGCCAATGCCGACGAGCTGTACCGCAATCCCCAGCATCCCTACACGCGCAGCCTGCTGGCCGCGATTCCGCGCGGGACAGGGCGGACTAGCTCCTTGGAAGCCTGAGTTTTGCGTTAAGATACAAGAATTATGGCGAACTTAATTTCTCTGCTTCACCAGTACGGCATCCTGATCGTGTTTGGCGTGGTCCTGATCGAACAAATGGGCTTGCCGATTCCTGCTTTCCCGATATTGATCGTGTCCGGCGCGCTGGCCATGGAAGGCGGCACGCCGCTGCCCGTGGTGCTGGCGGTGTCCATGCTGGCCTGCCTGCTGTCCGACCTGTTCTGGTTCCGCGCCGGCCGCCGCTACGGCAAGCGCATCCTCAAGCTGCTGTGCCGCATCTCGCTCTCGCCCGACTACTGCGTCAGCCAGACCGAAGACAGCTTCAAGCGCTGGGGGCCGAAAGCCATGGTCGTCGCCAAATTCATCCCCGGTTTCAACACCATCGCCCCGCCGATGGCCGGCGCCATGGGGACCGGCGTGCCGACCTTCCTCATCTTCGCCCTGCTGGGTGGACTGGTCTGGAGTTCGGTCGGCATCGGCATCGGCGTCTATTTCCATTCCAGCGTGGACCAGGTGCTCGACATCCTCGCCACCATGGGCAGCACGGCGCTGATGGTGCTCGGCAGCCTGCTGGCCCTGTTCGTCCTGTTCAAATACATCGAGCGCAAGCGCTTCGAAAAAGCCACGCAAACCGAGCGCATCACCATCGACGAACTCAAGGAACTGCTGAGTACCGGCCAGGAACACGTGCTGGTCGACGCCCGCAGCCTGACCGCCCAATCGCTGGAGCCGGCCGTCCCCGGCGCGCTGCTGGCCAATGGCGACCCGATTGCCGCCCTGGCCGCGCTGCCCAAAGACCGCATCATCATCGTCTACTGCAGCTGCCCCAACGATGTCACCGCCGCCCACGTCGCCAAGCAGCTGCACACCCACGGCTACAAGCGCGCCCGGCCCCTGCATGGCGGCCTCGACGCCTGGAACTCCGCCTTCCGCCCCGCCGAATCCGGCGATCCCGGCCTCACCCCGGCTCCCGGCCGCTAGGCCCCCGCATTTGATCTTCCGCCACAAATGTCCCCGCCCGGTGCTTGGCGCCAGGCTGGGACATTGTTTGATTTCGTCCAAGGACTGCCTCACCGTCGTGCCTGGGCGGCCCCGCCTGACACCAGGATGGATATTTGTTGGTTTGGCATAAAGACAATGGTAGTTATACTACCAATTGATTTTGCTTAATTTTGCGACATTTATTGCTGTTGTTTGTTGTTGTGTACTCAAACTACATTTAACTCCTTGCGCAGGAGATAAGAAATCCTTTAGGATGAAGGGGTCAATCTCATTTTTCGTCCGCCATGACCGCTCCGTTTTCTTCCGCTTCGTCCTCGCTCTATGCCGGTCCGCGTCTGCTGGCGGATGTGGGCGGCACCAACGCCCGTTTTGCGCTGGAGACGGCGCCCGGGACGATTGGGCTGGTGCATGTGCTGGCCTGTGCGGCGTATCCGACATTGGCGGCGGCTTTGCAAGCCTATCTGGCGCTGCCCGATGTAGCGGCCGCAGCGGCGGGGCAGGGCATCCGCCACGGCGCGATTGCGATTGCCAACCCGGTCACGGGCGACCTGGTGCGCATGACCAACCATCACTGGGAGTTTTCGATCGAGGCGCTGCGCCGCGCGTGCGGCTTCGAGGTGCTGGCGGTGGTGAATGATTTCACGGCGCTGGCGCGTTCGCTGCCGCTGCTGTCGGATGCGCAAAAGCTGCAGATCGGCGGCGGCGCGGCGTTGGCGGGAGCGCCGCTGGGCTTGATCGGCGCCGGCACCGGGCTGGGCGTGTCGGGCCTGATTCCTTCGGCGGCGGGCTGGACGGCCTTGCTCAGCGAAGGCGGCCATGTCAGCTTCCCGCCCATGAATGAGACGGAAATCGCCATCCTGCGTTTTGCCTGGCGCGAGTTCGAGCATGTCTCGGCCGAGCGCCTGTTGTCCGGCGTTGGCATCGAGCTGATTTACCGCGCGCTGGCCGAGCAGCGCGGCGAGGCGGCCGAAGCGCTGCCGGCGCCGGAGATCGCGCGCCGTGCGCTGGCCGGCGAATGTGCGCTGTGCGATGCGGTGGTCGAGGCCTTCTGCACCATGTTGGGTACGATCGCCGGCAATCTGGGCGTGACGCTGGGCGCCCAGGGCGGGATTTATATCGGCGGCGGCATCGTGCCGCGCCTGGGCGAGCGCTTCGCCCGTTCCGGCTTCCGCGCCCGTTTCGAGGCCAAGGGGCGCTTCCGCGCTTACCTGGCGGCGGTGCCGACCTTTGTCATCACGGCCGAGTACCCGGCCTTCCTCGGTGTGTCGGCGATTCTGGCCGAGCGCCTGGCCGCCGCCTGAGCAAGCCGCTTTAGGCGACCGGGTCGGCCGCGGCGGCGGAGGCTGCCGCGCCGCGTCCCATGAAGTACCAGATCACGCCCGCCGTGGCGACGGTGATCGCCGCCAGGATGTGCAGCAGGCTGCGGAACGCCGCGCCATAGGCTTGCACCAGCGGCGGCGCCTGTTCTCGTCCTTGTCCCAGTAACTGCAGCGCCGAATCGAGCTTGCCGACCGCCAGGTGCTGGGCGGCCTGCATGGCCTGTTCCGGCGCCAATCCGGCCTGGGCGCTCAGGCTGTGCTGGGTCAGCGTCGCCAGCAGCGCGGCCACGATGGCCAGCGCCACGCCTTCGCCCGCCACGCGCGTCGTGCTGAAAATGCCGGCCGCCATGCCCGCTCTTTCCTTCGGCACCACGCTCACCGCCATGCCATCCATCAAGCCCCAGGGCAGGCTGATGCCCGTGCCGATCAGCAGCATGGGCCAGTGCATGGCGCCGGGCTGGCCCGGGGCGCAAGCGCTCAGCCAGGCCAGGCCGGCGGCCGTTGCCAGCAGGCCGCCGGCGGCCAGCCGCGCCGGCGCGATGCGCTGCGAGACCGAGGCGGCGATAAACGGTAGCGCCAGCAGCGGCGCCGACAGGCTGAGCATGGCCCATCCCGCTTCCAGCTCGCGCATGCCCTCGATGCCGATCAGCCGTTCCGGCAGCAGCACCAGCAGCACGACAAAGGAATAGGCCGGGGCGGCGGCCAGGAACTGCACACCGGTAAACGCCGGATAGCGGAACAGGCTCAGGTCCAGCATGGGCCGTGCCACCCGGCCTTCGATCTGGATGAAGGCGGCCAGCAGCACGCTTGCCGCCAGCAGTGCGCCGAGCGTGGGCAGGCTGGCCCAGCTATATTGCGGCGCCAGCAGGATGCCGCAGGTCAGCAGGCTGAGCGCGCCGGTGAAGCTGAGCAGCCCCGGCCAGTCCAGGCGCTGCGCCTGGGGATCGCGCGATTCATGCATGCGGGCCGCGCCCAGCAGCACGGCGCCCAGGCCGGCCAGGCCGGCGGCGTAGAACAGCGTCGGCCAGCCATGGTGCTCGACCAGATAGCCGCAGAGCAGCGGGCCGAACGCGAGGCCGATGCCAAAGGTCGTGCCGACCAGGCTGAAGGCGCGCGCCCGGCCGGGTCCGTCGAATTCCTGGGCCAGCGCGGCCATGCTGGACGCCAGCGCGAGCGCACCGGCGAAGCCCTGGCCGCCGCGCAGGCAATTGAAGGCAACAATGCCGGGTGCCTGGGCCAGCGCCAGCGAAAACAGGGCGAAGCCGCCGGTGCCCAGCAGGAAGATGCGCTTGCGGCCGAAGCGGTCGGCCAGGGTGCCGGCCAGCATCAGGCTGCTGCCGAAGGTGAGCATGAAGGCATTGCTGATCCAGTTCATGGCCAGCGGCCCGCCGCCGAGCTGGCGGCCGATGGCGCCCATGGCCACGGCCGGGCCGGTAAAGCACAGGGGAATGGCCAGCGCGGACAGGCAGACGGCGCCCAGCACCAGCAGTTTGTTGGAGGTTCGGTTCATGGTCCATCCGAAAGAAAAACGGATTTACATGATAGGATGGCCGCAATCGAAGAAAAATAAGGCAAAAATCCGTTTTTAACGGACAAACATTCCCTAATCATGGATAGTCTGAGCAGCATCGCCGCCTTCGTGCGCGCCGCCGAAACCCTGAGCTATGTGGCCGCCGGCCGCCAGCTCGGCATTTCCGCCTCGGCCGTGGGCAAGAGCGTGATGCGGCTCGAAGCGCGGCTCGGCGTGCGCCTCCTGCAGCGCAGCACGCGCCGCATCGGCCTGACCGACGCCGGCGCCCTGTTTTACGAGCGCTGCCAGCGCATCATGGCCGACCTGGGCGAGGCCGAAGCCGAGATGCTGCACCTGATGGATGCGCCGCGCGGCAAGTTGCGCGTGAGCACGCCGGCCGTGTATTACCGCGTGCTGCTGCCGCTGCTGGCCGATTTCATGCAGCGCTATCCGGAAATCGAACTGGAGCTGGACTTCAACGACCGCCGCGTCGATGTCGTGGCCGATGGTTTCGACCTGGTGGTGCGCAGCGGCGAGCTGCTCGATTCGGGCTTGACGGCGCGCCGCCTGAGCGGCTACCGCCATCTGATCGTGGCCGCGCCCGCCTATTTCGCGCGCCATGGCCAGCCGCGCGCACCGGCCGATTTGCTGGAGCACGCCTGCCTGCACTACCGCTTCCATAGCAATGGCAAGCTGCGCGAATGGCAGGTGGGGGCGCCCGCACCGTTGCCGGGCCTGCCGCAGAGCCTGGTCTGCAACAATATCGAGGCGCTGATCGGCGCGGCCCTGCGCGGCCTGGGACTGGCCTATCTGCCCGATTTCCTGGTCAAGGACTATCTGCGCGACGGCCAGTTGCAGGCCGTGCTGGGCGAGCATGTGGACGATGGCGGCCAGTTCTGGCTGCTGTGGCCGTCGAGCCGCCATATGTCGCCCAAGCTGCGGGTGTTTGTCGATTTCCTGTGCGAACGGCTGCAGGCTGCCTGAGCCGAAATTCGGCTTTTTGCGCTATTCGCAGTTTTATCAGGTACAATTGACGTAGTTGGAAGAAACGGCACCCATCGTTTCACATGGCCGCGCGGTGTTCCCCACGAGACACTCACTCCATCTGTAATGCCCCAGCCCCGCCGCATCGGCCCCGGGCTCTGTCCCAAACACAAGAAAAGCTATGGATACAGCTGAGGCGAAAAAAGTCCTCGAAACTGCGCTGCTATGCGCGCGTGAGCCCCTATCGATACACAGTCTGAAAAAACTGTACGTGGAAGTCGATGAGCAAGGCCGTCCCCTGGGGACCGGCGTTGGCGCCGACACCATCAAGCAGTTGCTGGAAGAGCTGCGCCAGGACTGGCAGGGGCGCGGCATTGAAGTGGTGGGTCTGTCCAGCGGCTGGCGCTTCCAGAGCCGGCCGGAAATGAAGCAGTATCTGGATCGCCTGAGTCCGGAAAAGCCGCAGAAGTATTCGCGGGCGACGCTGGAAACGCTGGCCATCATCGCGTACCGCCAGCCCGTGACGCGCGGCGATATCGAAGAAATCCGCGGCGTGGCCGTGAATTCGCAGACGATCAAGATGCTGGAAGACCGCGGCTGGGTCGACGCAGTCGGCTACCGCGATGTGCCGGGCCGTCCGGCCCTGCTTGGCACGACCAAGCAATTCCTGGACGACCTGGGCCTGAACGCGCTGTCCCAGCTGCCGCCCCTGCAGCAGGTCGGCGATATGCAGGAAGCCAATTCGATGGAAGTGCTCGAAGCGGCCCTGCAAGAGAATTTTGACAAGGCAGCGCCTGGCGCCGCCCTGGCAGACAACGAAGACGAAGCAGCGCCTGGTCCAGAAGACGCAGCGCCTTTCGACGACCCCGCGCCCGACGTCATGGTTGACGCTGAGCCCAAGCAAGTTACGAATAATGAACAATACTGATACCCCTGAGACCGTCGCCGCTATCGCGGCCGACGCTGTTGCCAAGCCAAAACGCCGCACCAAGGCGCAAATCGAAGCGGACAAAGCCGCTGCTGCCGCCGCGGCGCCAGCCGATGCGGCCGAAACGGCCAAACCGAAGCGCAAGACCAAGGCTGCCGCTGACGCCGCACCCGCCGCTGAAGCGGGCGCCGAGCCTGCTGCGCCGGCTAAAAAGCCGCGCGCCAAGCCCGCCGCCAAGACCAATGCCGAAGCCGGCGACGCGGCCGAAGCCGGCAGCGCCAAGCCGGTAGCGGAACGCAAGCCGGCGGCGCGCAAGGCCAAGGCCGAGGCGGCCCAGGCCGATGTGGCCCAGGCCGATGTGGCCCAGGCTGTCGCCGCCGAGGCGCCAGCCGCCGCGTCCGATGCCGCCCAGGGCGTGGACAATGAGCGCAAGCCAGGTGGCTCGCGCACCCCGCGCGGCCCGCGCCAGATGCGCGAACAGCGCGCCCTGCGCCACGCCGAGAAGGCTGAGCGCGACGCTGCTGGCGAGGCCGGCGACGCCGCTGCCGCGCCAGCGGCCGAAGTCGTTGACGCCGCCAGCCACGCCGCCGCGCCGCAGGAACGCGCGCCGCGCCAGGAAGGCCGCAACGGCAAGCAGGGCAAGCACAAAGGCAAGAACAAGGGTGGCAAGCAGCCAGGCCAGCCAGGCCAGCCAGGCGGCCAGCAGCGCGTGCCGGGCGCGTTCGGCAACAAGGTCCGCATGTCGGACGCCGATGCCGCTTTCTCCTATGTGACCTCGGATGCTTTCGATAGCGACGAGCCAGGCAAGGGCAAGCAGGCGCCGAAAGCCGTGCGCCGCGACCTGACCGCCGACGACGACGCACCCAAGCTGCACAAGGTGCTGGCGGAAGCCGGTCTTGGTTCGCGCCGCGATATGGAAGAGCTGATCGTCGCCGGCCGCGTCTCGGTCAACGGCGAGCCGGCCCACATCGGCCAGCGCATCCTGCCGACCGATGCCGTGCGCATCAACGGCAAACTGATTCAGCGTAAGGTCAGCAAGAAGCCGCCGCGCGTGCTGGTCTACCACAAGCCGGCCGGCGAGATCGTCAGCCATGACGACCCGGACGGCCGTCCTTCCGTGTTCGACCGCCTGCCGAATATGAAAGTGGGCAAATGGCTGGCCGTGGGCCGCCTCGACTTCAACACCGAAGGCCTGCTGCTGTTCACCACCTCCGGCGATCTGGCCAACCGCCTGATGCACCCGCGCTACAACATCGACCGTGAATACGCGGTGCGCACGCTGGGCGAGCTGGAAGAGGGCATGCGCCAGAAACTGCTGGCCGGCGTCGAGCTGGAAGACGGCCTGGCGCAGTTCTCCAAGATCGCCGACGGCGGCGGCGAAGGCATCAACAAATGGTATCGCGTGGTGATCGGCGAGGGCCGCAACCGCGAGGTGCGCCGCATGTTCGAAGCCATCGGCCTGACCGTGTCGCGCCTGATCCGCACCCGCTACGGCGCGATGACCTTGCCAAGCAGCCTGAAACGCGGCCGCTGGGAAGAGATGGAAGAGAACACCGTGCGCGACCTGATGGCGGCCTGCGGCATCGAGAAGAAGCAGCCGGCCGGCGACAGCGCCAAAGGCAAGGCCGGCGGCGCCAAGCCCCAGGCCCGCGAGCGCGAGCGCGAGCCGAACGGCAACCGCATGGACTTCAGCAACAAGAACGCCGACCCGTTCCCGCAGCCGCAGCGCGGCGGGCGCGGTGGCGCCGGCCAGGGCAATTACTTCGGCGCTGGCGGCTCCGGCCGTCCCGGTGCGGGTGGCCAGGGCCGCAGCGGCCGTCCGCAAGGCCAGGGTCAGGGCCAGGGCCAGGGCCAAGGCGGCTTCGGCGGGGGCCAGGGCGGCCGTGGCCAGCAGGGCAAGGGCGGCGGCGCCGGACGCGGTCCGCGCCAGCCCGATCCGCTGCAAACGACTTTCGGCTTTGCCGGCGCTGCCCAACCGCGCCGCAGCCAGCCGCGCGGCGGCGCCATCGACCATGGCATGCCGCGCCGCCGCAAGGGTTAAACCCCGGCCGCAGGCCTTATGGACACTGTTGTAAGCGTGTCCACAGGGCCTTGCGGCATTGCAGCGAAGTCAAGAAGGCGTTATAATGACCAGCCTAATAAAAGTTGTTCTTCGCAAGGTTTGTTTGCTGAGAGTGCTTTCATCTGGCTGGAATGACAAAAAGATGGGCAAATGCCCATTTTTTTTTTGGTGAACCGTTTTAAGCGGCCTGTGTCCATGGGATGCGGGCCAGGATCTGGAGATTTTCCTTGCAACTGCCGGAATTAATTGAGACGACCGTCACAGGTCTGGGCTACGAGCTGGTTGATTTCGAACGGGCCGAGCGCGGACTGCTGCGCGTGTACATCGATTTCACGGCGGAAGACGCGGAAGAAAAAGGCCCGATCACCGTTGAAGACTGCGCCACGGTCAGCCATCAGCTGAGCCATGTGCTGACGGTCGAAAACGTGAATTACGAGCGCCTCGAAATCTCGTCGCCCGGTCTGGATCGCCCGCTGCGCAAGCTGGGCGACTTTGCCCGCTTCGCCGGCTGCGAAGTCATCGTCAAACTGCGCATTGCCTTGCCCGGCACGGCCAACCGCCGCACCTACCAGGGCTTGCTGCAAGAGCCGGAAGGCGATCAACTGGGTTTGGAATTTGAAGGTAAGGATGGTCCTGCGCTGCTGAATTTTACGCTCGCGGACGTGGATAAGGCCCGATTGGTGCCACAGGTGGATTTTAGGAGTCGCAAAGCATGAGTCGCGAAGTTTTGTTATTGGTGGACGCGCTTGCGCGTGAAAAGAACGTCGACAAGGACGTGGTCTTCGGCGCGCTCGAATTCGCGTTGGCGCAAGCCACGAAGAAGCGCTATGAAGGCGAAGTGGACATTCGCGTTTCGATCGACCGCGAGTCGGGCGAGTTCGAGTCCTTCCGCCGCTGGCACGTGGTGCCTGACGAAGCCGGCCTGCAACTGCCCGACCAGGAAGTCCTGCTGTTCGAAGCCAAAGAGCAGATCCCCGATATCGAAGTCGATGAATACATCGAAGAGCCGATCGAGTCCGTGGAATTCGGCCGCCGCTTCGCGCAGGACACCAAACAGGTGGTGCTGCAGCGCGTGCGCGACGCCGAGCGCGAACAGATCCTGGCCGACTTCCTGGAGCGCGGCGACTCGCTCGTGACCGGCACCATCAAGCGCATGGAACGCGGCGACGCCATCGTCGAATCGGGCAAGATCGAAGCGCGCCTGCCGCGCGACCAGATGATCCCGAAAGAGAATCTGCGTATCGGCGACCGCGTGCGCGCTTACATCCTGCGCGTGGACCGCAATATGCGCGGCCCGCAGGTGATCCTGTCGCGCACCGCGCCGGAATTCATCATGAAGCTGTTCGAGCTGGAAGTGCCGGAAATCGAACAAGGCATGCTGGAGATCAAATCGGCCGCCCGCGACGCCGGCGTGCGCGCCAAGATCGCCGTCTACACCGCCGACAAGCGCATCGATCCGATCGGCACCTGCGTCGGCATGCGCGGCTCGCGCGTGCAGGCCGTGACCGGCGAACTCGGTGGCGAGCGCGTGGACATCGTGCTGTGGTCGGAAGATCCGGCCCAGTTCGTGATCGGCGCCCTGGCCCCGGCCAATGTGTCCTCCATCATGGTGGACGAAGAGAAGCACGCCATGGACGTGGTGGTGGATGAAGAGAACCTGGCGATCGCCATCGGCCGTTCCGGCCAGAACGTGCGCCTGGCTTCCGACCTGACCGGCTGGAAGATCAACATCATGACGGCCGAGGAATCGGCCGACAAGTCGGCTCAGGAAACGGCGGCAGTGCGCGCGCTGTTCATGGAAAAACTGGATGTGGACCAGGAAGTGGCCGACATTCTGGTGGAAGAGGGCTTCTCCAGCCTGGAAGAAATCGCCTACGTGCCGATTTCGGAAATGCTGGAAATCGAAGCTTTCGACGAAGACACCGTCAACGAACTGCGCACCCGCGCCCGTGACGCCCTGGTCACCGAAGCCATCGCTTCGGAAGAAGGCCTGGAAGGCATGGACGAGGCCCTGGTTGGACTGGAAGGCATGGACCGCATCACCGCGGGCAAGCTGGGTCTGGCCGGCATCAAGACCGTCGAAGCATTTGCCGGTCTGGCGTATGACGAGTTTGGCGCGATCCTGGCCCTGGCGGCCGACCGCGCCCGTGAACTGATTAAAACTGAATTTGAAGATGTGACCGACGATGAGATGAAACTCGTCGATGCGAAGTACGACGACCGTGCCAAGGCGCTGCAAGCCAAGGCCTGGACGGCGGCCGAATCCGCAAAGGCTTGATCTGAGTATCTTTATCATCTACGCGACACATAGAAAAGAGGACTGAATGGCGAGTAACAACGTAGCCCAATTTGCCACCGAACTGAAGATGCCTGCAGATTTGCTGCTGACGCAGCTGCGTTCTGCCGGCGTCGAGAAAAGTTCGACGTCAGATCCATTGTCGAAAGATGATAAGGATAAGCTGCTGGACCACCTGCGCCGCACCCATGGCGCAGGCGCGGATACGGAAAAGAAAAAGATCACCCTGACCCGCAAGGAAACCACGGAGATCAAACAGGCCGACGCCACCGGCAAGTCGCGCACCATCCAGGTGGAAGTGCGCAAGAAGCGCACCTTCGTCCAGCGCGACGATCTGGTCACGCCGGCCGCCGCTGCCGCCAAGGCTGCACCGGTGATCGATGAAGCCGAGCGCGCCCGCCGCGAGGAAGAGGCACGCCGCCAGGCCGAGCTGATCGCCCGCCAGGAAGCGGAACTGCGCGAGAAGCAGGAACGTCTGGCCAAGCTGGACGCTGAAAAAGAAGCCCAGGCGAAAGCCACCGCCGCCGCCGAAGCGGAAGCGAAGAAAGCCGCCGAAGCCGAAGCGCAGAAAGTCGCTGCCGAAAAAGCCGCCGAGAAAGCCGCTGCCGAGAAGGCTGCCGCTGCCGGCGCCGCTTCGGCCGCCGATGCCGCCGCCGCCGCCGAAGCGGCCGCCGCCGCTGAGAAAAAGCGCCAGGCCGACGCTGAAGAAAGCAAGAAGAAAAACGAAGCCGCCGCCAAGGAAGCCGCCGAACGCGCTGCCGCCACCGAGCGCGCACGCCAGGCCGTGGCTGACGAAGTGGCGCAGATCAAGGCCATGATGAACGCGCCGCGCCGCGTGGTGAAGGCGCCGGAACCGGCTCCCGCCCCAGCGGCCAAGCCGAAAACCGCCGAAGGCACGCTGCACAAGCCGGCTGACAAGAAGCCGGCCGCCGGCGTCGCGACGGACAAGAAAGACGACAAGAAACCAGGCGACAAGAAGTCGATCAAGTCGGCCAATGTTTCCTCCACCTGGCAGGACGACGCCAAGAAGCGCGGCGCGCCGGGCGGTGGCGGCGGCGGCAATAAAGGCCGTGGCGGCAACACCGGCGGTGGCCGCGATGGCGGCTGGCGCAGTGGTGGCAAGGGCGGTCGCCGCTCTTCGCACCAGGACGACCGCGAATCGAACTTCCAGGCACCGACCGAAGCGATCATCAAGGAAGTGCATGTACCGGAAACCATCACCGTGGCCGAACTGGCGCACAAGATGTCGGTCAAGGCTTCCGAAGTCATTAAACAGCTGATGAAGCTGGGCCAGATGTGCACCATCAACCAGGTGCTGGACCAGGAAACCGCGATGATCGTGGTGGAAGAGATGGGTCACAAGGCCTTCGCCGCCGCTGTGGACGATCCGGAAGCGCTGCTGGCCGATCAGGGCGAACACGCCCACTTCGAATCGAGCCCGCGCGCACCGGTGGTGACCGTGATGGGTCACGTCGACCACGGTAAGACCTCGCTGCTGGACTACATCCGCCGCGCCAAAGTGGCGTCGGGCGAAGCCGGCGGCATTACCCAGCACATCGGCGCCTACCACGTGGACACCCCGCGCGGCACGATCACCTTCCTGGATACGCCGGGCCACGAGGCGTTCACCGCCATGCGTGCCCGCGGCGCGAAAGCGACCGACATCGTTATTCTGGTGGTGGCAGCCGACGACGGCGTGATGCCGCAGACGAAGGAAGCGATTGCCCACGCCAAAGCAGCCGGCGTGCCGCTGGTGGTGGCGATCAACAAGATCGACAAACCGGGCGGCAATCTGGAACGCGTGACGCAGGAGCTGATCGCCGAGCAGGTGGTGCCGGAAGAATACGGCGGCGATTCGCCGTTCGTGCCGGTGTCCGCGAAGACCGGCCAGGGCATCGACGCCCTGCTGGAAAACGTGCTGCTGCAAGCCGAAGTGCTGGAACTGACCGCCCCGGTCGAAGCGCCTGCGCGCGGCCTGGTGGTGGAAGCCCGTCTGGACAAGGGCCGCGGCCCGGTCGCGACGATCCTGGTGCAATCCGGTACGCTGAAGCGCGGCGACGTGGTGCTGGCTGGTTCCTCCTATGGCCGCGTGCGTGCCATGCTGGACGAAAACGGCAAGCCGATCGCCGAAGCCGGTCCATCGATCCCGGTCGAAATCCAGGGTCTGACCGAAGTGCCGGCCGCCGGCGAAGAAGCCATGGTCATGGCCGACGAGCGCAAGGCGCGTGAAATCGGTCTGTTCCGTCAAGGTAAATTCCGCGACGTGAAGCTGGCCAAGCAGCAGGCCGCGAAACTGGAAAACATGTTCGACCAGATGGCCGAGGGCGAGGTGAAGAACCTGCCGCTGATCATCAAGACCGACGTGCAGGGTTCGCAGGAAGCGCTGGTTGGCTCGCTGCAGAAGCTGTCGACCTCCGAAGTGCGCGTACAGGTTGTGCACGCAGCGGTGGGCGGCATCTCGGAATCGGACGTCAACCTGGCGGTGGCCTCGAAAGCGGTCATCATCGGCTTCAACGCCCGTGCCGATGCACAGGCACGCAAGCTGGCCGAAGCCAATGGCGTGGACATCCGCTACTACAACATCATTTACGACGCGATCGAAGAAGTCAAAGCGGCGCTGTCGGGCATGCTGGCGCCGGAGAAGCGCGAGCACGTCACCGGCCAGGTGGAAATCCGCCAGGTCATCCTGGTGTCGAAAGTGGGCGCGATTGCCGGCTGTCTGGTTACCGACGGCGTGGTCAAACGTTCTTCCTCGGTACGCCTGCTGCGCAACAACATCGTGGTGTGGACCGGCGAAATCGACTCGCTCAAACGCTTCAAGGACGACGCCAAAGAAGTGCGTGCCGGTCTGGAGTGCGGCCTGTCGCTCAAGGGCTACAACGACATCGAGGTGGGCGACCAGCTGGAAGTCTTCGAAGTACAGGAAATCGCCCGTACGCTGTAATAGCGGCTGGCAGCGATACGTGGCGGGTGCTTCCCGCTCCGCGCATGGCGCGGGGCAGGCGCACCCGCCATACTTTTTATTGGTAACACATCATGGCAAAACACAGTAAATCCATCCCAGCGCGCGGCCTGCGCGTGGCCGATCAGATCCAGAAGGACTTGTCCGAGCTGATCGCCTTTGAACTGAAAGACCCGCGCGTCGGTATGATCACGCTGGCCGAGGTGCAGCTCACGCCCGACTACGCCCACGCCAAAATCTACTTCACCACGCTGAAGGACGATGCGGAGTCGGTGAAGAACACCCTGGCCGGTCTGAACGCGGCCGCCGGCTATCTGCGCAACCAGCTGGGCAAGCGCCTGCACATCCACACGCTGCCGCAGCTGCACTTCGTGCATGACACCTCGACCGCGCGCGGCATGGAAATGTCGGCCCTGATCGACAAGGCCAACGCCAGCCGTGCCGCCGATGCCGACGAAGACAGCGGCGAAGACGGTAAGAACTAAGCATGACTCAGCAAAAAGTGAAGCGCGTCCGCGATCTGGTGGACGGCGTGCTGCTGCTCGATAAGCCGGTCGGCCTGTCCAGCAACGATGCGCTGATCAAGACCAAGCGCGTGCTGAACGCGAAGAAGGCCGGCCATACCGGCACCCTCGATCCCTTCGCCACCGGCCTGCTGCCGCTGTGTTTCGGCGAGGCCACCAAGTTCTCGCAGGACTTGCTGGAGGCGGACAAGACCTACCTGACCACCGTGCATCTGGGCCAGCGCACCGATACCGGCGACACCGAGGGCGAAGTGATCGAGACGCGCGAGGTGAATGTCACGCGCGAGCAGATCGAGGCCGTGCTGGCGCAGTTCCGTGGCCCGATCGCCCAGGTGCCGCCCATGTATTCGGCGCTCAAACGCGACGGCAAGCCGCTGTACGAATATGCGCGCGCCGGCATCACGCTGGAGCGTGAGGCGCGCCATGTGGTGATCCACAAGCTGGAACTGGTCGACTACGAGGCGCCTTTCCTCAAGCTGGAAGTCACCTGCAGCAAGGGCACGTATATCCGCGTGCTGGGCGAAGATATCGGCGCGGCGCTCGGCTGCGGCGCGCATCTGAACGCCTTGCGCCGCACCCAGGTCGGCGCGCTGACGGCCGAGCACATGATCACGCCGGAACAACTGCTGGCGCATCCCGCGCCGCTGGAACTGCTCTCGCCGGTCGACGCGCTGCTGTCGTCCTTCCCGGCCGTGCAGCTGACGCCGGAACTGGCCAAGCGCTTCCTGCAAGGCCAGCGCCTGCCGCTGGGCAAGGAACCTTCGGTGACGGTGCCTGCCGCACCGGGCCGCGTGCGTGTCTATCTCGACGCGAAGCTGCTCGGCACGGGCCAGTTGCAGGAGTATTCAATCCTGGCGCCCGAGCGCCTGATCGCCGCCGCCCAGGCGCAGTAAGCGAAACCTGGCCGGCGTCCATGCCGGCGCGCCGCTGCGCGCAGTTACAAGGCGCGCTTGTCGCTGCTGCAGGTCTGCTTGATGGTTTGCCGCAGCCAGCGGTGGGCGTGGTCGTTGTCCAGGCGTGGATGCCAGGCCTGGACGATGGTGACGGGCGTGAGCGGCAGCGGCAATTCAAAGTGCCGCAGCTTCATGCCCAGCTTCTCGATATTGTGCAGCATGGCGCGCGGCAGCAGCGGCAGCACCAGGTCGGAATCGGCCAGCGCGAAAATCGCGGAATGGAAATTGGGCGCGATCAGCGCCACCCGCTGCTGCAGCTTGTGCTCGGCCAGCATGGCCGCCGTCGGCCCATATGCGCGGCCGCGGCGCGAGACGCTGATATGGTCGAAAGCCACCAGCCGCGCCGGATCGATGGGCGCATCGAAGATGGCATGGTCCTCGCGCGCCAATCCCACGAAAGTCGTATTGAACAAGGTCTGCACCTTGATGTCGGCGCCGAAGGAGCGCGTGGCGCTGATGTAAAGGTCGATGCGGCCTTCGCGCAGCGCGCCGTCGTCGATATCGCCCTCCGGCACGAAACGCAGCACGGCGTTGGGCGCCTTGGCGCGCATCGCCTCGCGCAACTGGCCGCCGTAGGTGCCGACGAAGACATCGTTGGCGCGGATGCTGAAGGTGCGCTCCAGCGTCGCCAGATCCACCTCCCGTCCCGCATGAAAGACAGCATGTGCCTGCTCCACCAGGCCGCGCACCTGGTCGCGCAACTCCAGCGCGCGCGGGGTCGGCGTCAGCCCTCGTCCCGCGCGCACCAGCACCGGATCGCCGATCGCTTCGCGTAGGCGCGACAGGGTGCGGCTCATGGCTGGGGCGCTCAGGTGCATGCGCTGGGCGGCGCCCACGACGCTGCCTTCTTCCAGCAGGATGTCGAGGGCGACGAGCAGGTTCATATCGGGCATTTGCATGCCCCGCAGCTTACCACGCCACTCATGGCCGCGCCGTCACCGCCGCCACAGCCAGCAGGCCATACCCGCGCGCTGTCCCTCCTGCCAGCGATGCCGGCGCAACCAATGCCGCCACTGGGCTGCGCTCGCGTGCCACGGCCACGGCCGGCGCTGGCGATTGCGGTGCTGGGCGCTGCCGTTGCTGCTGCGCCGCCGCTACGGCTTTCGCTTCTGATGGCTGCTGCGCCGTCCCGCTCCAGCTTTGCCAGCCGCCGCCCAATGCCTTGTACAGGTCGACCAGGGCCAGCGACACGGCGGCCGTGCTTTCGGCCAGCGCGGCTTCGTTGGCCAGCAGCGCATCCTGCACGCTCAGCACATTCAGGAAATCGACGGTGCCCGCCACATACTGCTGCTGCGCGTTGTTCAGCGCGATGCGGCTTTGCGCCACCGCCTCGTGCAGGCGCTCGCGGCGCTCCTGCTGCGCGCGGCTGACGGCCAGCGCATCGTCCACCTCATGCCAGGCGCGCAGCACGGTTTGCTGATAGGCCAGCGCCGCTTCCTGCTGGCGTGCCTCGCTCAGTTTCAGCATGCCGCGCAGATGGCCGCCGTCGAACAGGGGAAGGCTGAAAGCCGGACCAAAACTGAATTGGCGGCTGCTCCAGCTGCCGAAGTCGGACAACTGGGTAGCCTGGAAGCCGAGGTTGCCGGACAGGGTAATGCGCGGATAGAAGTCGGCCTTGGCCACGCCGATGGAGGCGGTGGCCGCATGCAGCAGGGCCGAGGCGCGGCGGATATCCGGCCGGCGCTGCGCCAGCTCGCTCGGCAGTCCCAGCGCGGCGACGGCCGGACCGGCCGGCACGGAGTACGCCACCGTGCTTTGTTTCGCCAATGCGCCGGCGCTTGCTTCCATATTCCGTTCCGTGCCGCCTGCGACGCTTGCTTTTGCGCTGCGCTGCGCGCTTCCCTCGAGGTCCGCTGCCGCACTCCGTTTCGAGCTTCTTTCTCCGCTTATTACGGCTAGTTCCGCGCGCAGGGCCTGCGGTGGCTGGGCCAGCAGCAGGCCGAGGGCGTTGACGCCGGCCGCTTCGCGCTGGTGCAGACCAGGCAGGCGCGCCTCGATGGCGGCCACCTGGGCGCTGGCGCGCGCTACGTCCAACTCCGTCGCCACGCCTTCACGGTTGCGGATGCGCGTCAGCTCCAGGCTGCGGCGGGCGATGGCCAGATTCTGCTCCGTGATCGCCAGCAGGCTTTGCGTCGAACGCAAGCGGATATAGTGCTGCGCCGTTTCCGCCGCCAGCGAGAGCAGGGCGGCGTGGCGCTGTTCCTGCGCCGCTTCGACCTGCGCATCGGCCGCTTCCACCGTGCGCCGCACGCGGCCCCAGAAGTCCAGCTCCCAGGAGGCATTGAAGCCGCCTTGCGCCAGCGTATACGCCGATTCGCCCTTGTGTCCGGACGGATCGCCCAGCCCCACCTGGCTGGCGCGCGCGCGGCTGATGCCGCCCGCCGCGTTGAGCTGCGGCGTTTCGGCCGCGCCCATGCTCTGGCGGATGGCGCGGCTTTGCTCCAGGCGGCTGGCGACGATCTGCAGATCGAGATTGCCGGCCGCGGCGCGCTGGATCAGGGCCGCCAACTGCGGATCGTCAAAGCTGTTCCACCACGCCAGCTCCACCGCGTCCGGCGCGTTCTGTTCGTTGGCCAGCCAGTGCCGGGGCAGGGCCGCTTGCGGCGCCTTGAAGTCGGGGCCGAGCGCGGCGCAGCCGGACAGCACGACTGGCGCCAGCAACAGGGCCAAGGCAGGCTTTAGCCGGAGGATAAGGGGGCGCTTGCAAAGCTGCTTGCCGCCCAGGGACTGGCGGCCGGTGGCATTGGCGTTCATCGTGCTTCTCCCACCTGTGCGATGCGCGGCTGCACCGAGGTATCGACATTGGCCGTGACCGACATGCCCACGCGCAGCTTGCCGCGCAGCGGCTGGCCGGCGTCGAACACGATGCGGGTCGGGATGCGCTGTACGACCTTGGTGAAATTGCCGGTGGCGTTGTCCGGCGCGATGGCCGAGAAGGTGGCGCCGGTGGCCGGCGCGATGCTCTCCACCTTGCCGCGCAACTGCTCGCCGGGCCAGCCGTCGACCGTGATGCTGACCGGCTGGCCGGGACTCACATGGCTCAGCTGCGTCTCCTGGAAGTTGGCGACCACATAGGTTTGCTCCACCGGCACCACGGCCAGCAGGGCCGCGCCGGGCGCGACGTGGGCGCCGACACGCACGCTGCGCCTTGCGACTACGCCGTCGATGGGTGCGCGCAGTTGGGTGTGGGATAGATCGAGTTTGGCCTGCTCCTGGCTGGCGCGCGCCTTTTGCAGCATGGCTTCGGCCACGGCGTGCTGGGCTTGCAGCACGGTGTTCTGCTTGACGGTGGCGCCCAGCGCGGCGCGGTTCTGCGCCTGGCGCGCCAGCAGGGCGTCGTGGCGCGCCTTGGCCTGCTGCGCGTTCTGCGCCGTGCCGGCGCCTTGTCCGGCCAGATTGGTATAGCGTTCCAGTTCGGCCTTGGCCAGCGTGAGGTCGGCGCGGTCGGCCATCGAGGTGGCTTCGGCCTGCTCGATCAGATAGCGCTGGCGCTCCAGCGTGGCGGCGCTGTTGGCCAGTTGGGCTTCGGCGTTGGCCACGCCGGCGCGCGCCGCTTCCAGCGCGGCCTGGAAATCGCGGTCGTCGATGCGCACCAGCAGCTGGCCGGCTTTCACAGCCTGGTTGTCGGCGGCCAGCACCTCGGCCACGATGCCGCCGACCTTGGGCGAAAGCAGCATGAAGTCGGCGGCGACGAAGGCGTCGTTGGTGCTTTGCGCTTCGGCGGCCACCAGCAGCTGGCGGCCGCCATAGGCCGCACCGCACAGCAGCAGGGCGGCCATGGCGATGGCGGAATTGCGGGACAGGTGTTTCATTTTCTTTTCCTTTATGTTTTAAGCGGCGCGCGGCGGATAGATGCGCTGCGCGACCAGCGGGATCAGGACGATCATGGCGGCGGCCATCATGGCCATTGCCAGGTAGAGATCGCGGGTGGTGAGGGTGGCCACCTGGTGCTGGAACTGGCGCGCCAGCAAGGCGGGCAGGGTGCCGCTCATGGTCAGCGGCGCATTGCCCAGATGGTCCGCCAGGGCTTGGGCGTGGAAGTGCGAACGTTGGCCGCCCATGTAATCGAGCACACCGCCTGCCAGCACGGCGGCAAAGCCCTTGATCGTGTTGAACCAGGCCGAGGCGAAGGGTCCGTCCTGCGGCGCCAGGCCGGAAGTAGCCAGCATCAGCAGCGGGATCACGGCCATGGGCTGGGCCAGGATCTGCAGCGATTGCAGCAGGTAGAAATTCTCGCGCGTCCATTCCGGTGTGGCAGCCGCGCCCAGCAGCTTGGACACGGCCAGCAGGGCGAGGCCGCCCGCCAGCACCCAGCGGCAGTCGACGCGGCGGATATTGCACAGCGCCGCTACCAGCACCAGGGCCAGCAACTGCGGCAGGGCCACCATCAGCATCAGCGGCGCCGTTTGCAGCGGACGGTAGCCATGCACCTGGGCCAGGAAGGACGAGGGCAGGCGCGTTGCCGCCACCAGCACGAACAGCACGCCGGCCAGGGTGATGAGTGCGTGCGTCAGGTTGCGGTTGGCCAGCAGCTGGATCTTGAAGAAGGGCAGGGGATGCGACCATTCGTTGACCAGGAAGGCCGCCAGCAGCAGGCAGCCGCCGATCAGCAGGAAGGCGATCAGGCTGGACTCCATCCAGTCCATGCGTTCGCCCAGCGACAGGCCGAGCACGATCATGCTGATGGCGGGCAGGCCAAGCAGAAGGCCGAGCCAGTCGAACTGGCGGAAGCGTTCCAGCTTGAGCGGATCCTGCGGCAAGCCCCAGGCCACGGCCGCCATCGACAGCAGGCAGGGCGGGATGATCTGCCAGAAGGTCCACTGCCAGGGCGTGTACTCGGTCCACAGCGCGGCCAGCGGCGTGCCCAGGGTCGGGCCGACGGTGGCGGTCAGCGCGTAGCTGGCCAGGCCATACAGCTTGATATGCGGCGGCAGGAAGCGCAGCGCCACCGTCATCAGCATGGGCGGCAGGGCGCCGCCGGCCAGTCCTTGCAGGGTACGCAGGACCATCAGCGTGGACAGATTGGGCGCCAGCGGACACAGTGCGCCGAACAGCATGAAGGCGGCCAGCATGGCCAATGTGAAACGGCGCAGCGAGAACGTGGCCGAGCACCAGGGCGCGAACGCCATGGCGCAGACCGAGGCCGCCGCGTACACGGCCAGCAGCCAGCTGCCTTCGTCGGCGCCGATGCCCATGGCGCCGCGGATATCGGCCAGCGCCACCTTGGTGACGTTCTCGTTGAGGCCCGCCATCAGCACGGCCAGCAGCACGCCGGCCAGGCCGGTGGCGATGCGCAGACCGAAAGTCGGTGTCCCTGGGGGGTTGGGCGCGGCGGCGGGCGGGATGGAATGGCCAGCGCCGGCTGGCGCTCCCGCCGCTGCCGCCGGCACCGAGGCGGCGCTCATGGCCGCCTCCTTGCGCAGGAAAACAATAGGAATTGCATATAAAGCTCCACTAAAAAACCATGTGGGCAGTATATGAAGCGCTATCGATTGCGAAAATTGATAATTGGGAAATCGTGAATTGCGCCATATGCAGTAATTGCCGGCATCATCCGATGTTTCATAAAAACCGTGCTTTGGCCCCGGTTTGTGGGAAATTCGCTAGGTTGCGGCGCAGCATGCTATACTAGTGGGTTCCAGTGACGCGCAGTATGGCTTTCACTGCACGTCCTTCGCAGTTTTTCTGTAAATATAACGACCATGTCTAATACTAAACGCGCTATCCGCAATATCGCCATCATCGCTCACGTTGACCACGGCAAAACCACCCTCGTCGACAAGCTGCTGCGCCAATCCGGTACTTTCCGTGAGAACCAGCAAGTTGAAACCCGCGTGATGGACTCCAACGACCTCGAAAAGGAACGTGGCATTACCATTCTGGCGAAGAACTGCGCCGTTGAGTATGAAGGCACCCACATCAATATCGTCGACACCCCAGGCCACGCCGACTTCGGCGGCGAAGTGGAGCGCGTGCTGTCGATGGTCGACTCCGTGCTGCTGCTGGTCGATGCGCAGGAAGGCCCGATGCCGCAGACCCGTTTCGTGACCCGCAAGGCGCTGGCCCTGGGCCTGAAGCCGATCGTCGTGGTCAACAAGATCGACCGTCCAGGCGCCCGTCCTGACTGGGCCATCAACGCCACCTTCGAACTGTTCGACAAGCTGGGCGCAACCGACGAGCAGCTGGACTTCCCCGTGGTGTACGCCTCGGCCCTGAACGGCTACGCTTCGCTTGACGACACCGTGCGCGAAGGCGATATGAAGCCGCTGTTCGAAGCCATCCTGAAGCACGTGCCGGTGCGCGACGACGATCCGGACGGTCCGCTGCAGATGCAAATCACCTCGCTCGACTACTCCTCCTACGTCGGCAAGATCGGCGTTGGCCGTATCAGCCGCGGCCGCGTGAAAGCGGGCCAGGACGTGATCGTGCTGAACGGCCCTGAGTCGACCCCGATCAAGGCCCGCATCAACCAGGTGCTGAACTTCAAGGGCCTGGAGCGCGTGCTGGTTGACGAAGCCATCGCCGGCGACATCATCCTGATCAACGGTATCGAAGATATCGGCATCGGTTCCACCCTGTGCGCGCCGGACACCCCGGACGCGCTGCCGATGCTGACCGTCGACGAGCCGACCCTGACCATGAACTTCATGGTCAACAGCTCCCCGCTGGCCGGCCGCGAAGGCAAGTTCGTGACCTCGCGCCAGCTGCGCGACCGTCTGGACAAGGAACTGAAAGCCAACGTGGCGCTGCGCGTTGCCCCGACCGACGACGACACCGTGTTCGAAGTGTCCGGCCGCGGCGAGCTGCACCTGACCATCCTGATCGAAAACATGCGCCGCGAAGGCTTCGAGATGGCCGTGTCCCGTCCGCGCGTGGTGTTCAAGATGGTCGATGGCGTGCGCCATGAGCCGTACGAACTGCTGACCGTGGACGTGGAAGAAGTCAACCAGGGCGGCGTGATGGAAGAACTGGGCCGCCGCCGCGGCGACCTGCAGAACATGGAATCGGACTCCAAGGGCCGCGTGCGCCTGGAATACCGCATCCCTGCGCGTGGCCTGATCGGCTTCCAGTCCGAGTTCATGACCCTGACCCGCGGCACCGGCCTGATGTCCCACATCTTCGACGCTTACGCGCCGGTCGACAACTCCAAAGGCGAACTGGCCGGCCGCCGCAACGGCGTGCTGATCTCGCAGGACGACGGCGCCGCCGTGGCCTACGCCCTGTGGAAGCTGCAAGACCGCGGCCGCATGTTCGTGGTGCACAACGACCCGGTGTACGAAGGCATGATCATCGGTATCCACTCGCGCGACAACGATCTGGTCGTGAACCCGATCAAGGGCAAGCAGCTGACCAACGTGCGTGCTTCCGGCACCGATGAGGCAGTGCGCCTGGTGCCGCCAGTCCAGCTGTCGCTGGAATACGCGGTGGAATTCATCGAGGACGACGAGCTGGTGGAAATCACCCCGAAATCGATCCGTCTGCGCAAGCGCTTCCTCAAAGAGCACGAGCGTAAAAAGGCCTCGCGCGAAGGCGCGTAATCGCATCGCGATTCGCCAAAACCGCCGGACCCGTAAGGGCCGGCGGTTTTTTTTCGCCTTAAGCCGGCCCGCAGCCGGCCTTAAGCGCGTTGAAAGCTGCTCCAACTACTTTTGGTGCGGCGCAGCATTTATACCTGTTATCGATAGCAAATTCGGTATTGCTTCACCCGTCATGATGCTCAAAACACCATTGGATCGGCAGAGCAATATGGGGCATGATGGGCAACGGGGCTTGCATGGACGAGGCAGCTCCAGATTTGTGCGGTGCACACCGCAGGCCCATGATGGAGGAAACATGACTGAAATGACCGTTCCCGCCCAGCCCGCAGCGGCCGGCGCCGGGAAGCAAGCCCAGGACCTGTATACGGCCTGGCTGGGCGCCATGCCGAATCTGGCGCAGCAGGCGCAAAGCTATTGGACCGACGCCATGCAGCGCTCGGTGCTCTTCCTCGACGTGCTGCGCCAGCGCGGCAACGAGCGCAACGAGCGCCTGCAGGATCTGGCCCCCCACGTCCTGAGTTTCGACTTTGAGCCGCTGATCGATGGCCGCACGCTGGAACGCCCCGTCAATTACAGTCTGATCCGCATCATCCCGCCCAAGGGCTGGGAGATCGACGAGAACAAGCGGCCCTTCATCGTCTTCGATCCGCGCGCCGGCCACGGTCCCGGCATCGGCGGCATGAAGCAGGACAGCGAGATCGGCGTCGCCCTGAAGGCGGGCCACCCTTGCTACTTCGTCACCTTCCTGCCCAATCCCGTGCCGGGCCAGACCATCGAGGACGTGTGCCGCGCCGAAGCGCACTTCATCGCCCAGGTGGGCGCCCTGCACAGCCATGCCGACGGCAAGCCGGCCCTGATCGGCAACTGCCAGGCCGGTTGGCAGATCATGATGACCAGCGCGCTGCGGCCCGACCTGACCGGCCCCCTGCTGCTGGCCGGCGCGCCGCTGTCGTATTGGGCCGGGGTGCGCGGCAAGAATCCGCTGCGCTACCTGGGCGGCGCCATGGGCGGCACCTGGCTGACGTCCCTCTCGGGCGACCTGGGCCACGGCCTGTTCGACGGCGCCCTGCTGGTCAGCAATTTCGAGAACATGAACCCTTCCAACACCTTGTGGAAGAAGAATTACAACGTCTACTCGCGCATCGACACCGAAGGTCCGCGCTTCCTGGAATTCGAAAGATGGTGGGGTACGCCGGTGCTGCTGAACGCGGGCGAGATCCAGTACATCACCGATAATCTCTTCGTCGGCAACCGCCTGAGCCAGGGCGCCATCCACGACAGCGCCGGCCGCCGCATCGACCTGCGCAATATCACTTCGCCCATCGTGGTGTTCTGCTCCTGGGGCGACGACATCACGCCGCCGCAGCAGGCCATGGGCTGGGTGCTCGACCTGTACGAGGACGACGAGGCGCTGGCCACCGGCGGCCAGACCATCATCTACTCCATGCACCAGAGCATAGGCCACCTCGGCATCTTCGTGTCGGCCTCGGTGGCCAACAAGGAGCACGAGGAGTTTACGCGCTCGATGGACCTGATCGACGTGCTGCCGCCCGGCCTGTACGAGGCGGTCTTCATCGAGAAGGACGAGAACCTGGCCAACCCGGAACTGGCCGACGGCAAATACGTGCTGCGCTTCGAGCACCGCACGCTGGAAGACCTGCGCCAGCTGGGCGGCAACGACGAAGCCGACGAGCGTCGCTTCGCCACCGTGGCCCGCCTGTCGGAAATCAACCAGGGCCTGTACCGCACCTATGCCAGCCCGCTGGTGCGCGCCTTCGCCAGCGAGGCCGGTGCCGACATGCTGCGCAATCTGCATCCCTACCGCTTGCGCTACGAACTGTTCTCGGACAAGAATCCCTTCATGCAGGGCGTGGCCCAGCTGGCCGAGAAGGTGCGCGCCGAACGCAAGCCGGTGGCGGAGGACAATGTCTTCCTGGCGCTGCAGGACACGATCTCGGCGCAGATCACCACTACGCTCGATATGTACCGCGACCTGCGCGATATGGCCGAGGAAAACTTCTTCGTCCATATGTATGGCCAGCCGCTGCTGCAAACCCTGGTCGGCCTGCGCGCCGACCACGTGCTGGCCAAGCGCCGCATCGGCCGCGACATCGCGCGCGAGTCGGCCGTGGCCAAGCGTAACGAGCATCTGGCCACGCGCATGGCCGAAGGCGGCTCGCTGGAAGCGGTAGTGCGCGCCATGCTCTACATCGGCCGCAGCCAGGAGTTGCGCGCGGCCGACGAACGCGCCTTCGCCATCCTGCGCGAGCTGCGCCACCAGGTGCCGGCCGACGAGCGCCTATCCCTGTACCGTTTCAAGGAGGTGGTGCAGGAGCAGCACATGATTTTGCAATTGAATGAAGAACTGGCCGTGCTGGACCTGCCGCAGCTGCTGCCGCGCGATCCCGCCGAACGCGCCGCCGACCTGGATGCGGTGCGCCGCACCGTCACCGCGGCCGGCGCGCTGGAAGGCGAGGCCGCCCAGCGCATGGCCCGCATCGAAGCCCTGTTCGGCTCCGCTCCGCTGGAGCTGGCCGCCACCGTAAAGGAACATGTATGAGTGCAAGTCCCCGCACTGCCCACCTGCATTACGACCGCCTGATCGCCGCCGCGCGCAGCGCCACGCCGCCCGCCGTGGCCGTGGCCCATGCCTGCGACCGCTACGCGCTGGAGTCGGCATTGGATGCGGCGCGCCTGGGCCTGATCGCGCCGATCCTGGTCGGCCCGGCCGAACGCATCCGCCAGGCCGCCCTGGAAGCCGATCTGAATATCGCCGCCCTGCCCATCGTCGACACGGAACACAGCCACGCCTCGGCCGAATGCGCCGTCGCGCTGGTGCGCGAAGGGAAGGCCGCCGCGCTGATGAAGGGCAGCCTGCATACCGATGAGCTGATGGGCGCCGTGGTGCGCGGCGAAGGCGGCTTGCGCACGGCGCGCCGCCTGAGCCACTGCTTCGTGATGGACGTGCCGGGTTACGCCGAGCCGCTCATCATCACCGACGCCGCCGTGAATATCGCGCCGACGCTGGCCGAGAAGGTCGACATCGTGCAGAACGCCATCGACCTGGCCCACATCCTCGCTTTCGAGGAAGTGCGCGTCGCCATCCTGGCGGCGGTGGAAACGGTGAATCCGAAAATGCCGTCCACCATCGAAGCGGCGGCCCTGTGCAAGATGGCCGAGCGCGGCCAGATCACCGGCGCCCGCCTGGACGGCCCGCTGGCGCTGGACAACGCCGTCAATCTGCAGGCGGCGGCGGTGAAGAACCTGACCTCGCCGGTGGCCGGCCGTGCCAACGTGCTGCTGGTGCCCGACCTGGAAGCGGGCAATATGCTGGCCAAGAGCCTGAGCTTCATGGCCGACGCCGACGCCGCCGGCATCGTGCTCGGCGCGCGCGTGCCCATCATCTTGACCAGCCGCGCCGATTCGGTGGCGGCGCGCCTGGCTTCCTGCGCCGTGGCCTCGCTGATCGCCAGCAGCAAGCTGGCCGGCGCCAAAGTGCTGGGGAGCTGAGGATGCAGGCCGCTGAAACGATTGTCGTCGTCAACGCCGGTTCCTCCAGCATCAAATTTTCCCTGTATGGCGAGCGCGAAGGCGAGCTGGCCCTGCTCATGAAGGGCAAGGTCGAAAAACTCTACACCGGCGACGCCTACTTCGTCGCCACCGGCGAGGATGGCGTCAGCGTGGCCGAGCACCGCTGGCAGGGCGTGGCGATCAGCCACGAAACGGCGATGCGTTTCCTGTTCGACTTCGCCCACACCCATCTCGACGGCCGCACCGTGGCCGCCATCGGCCACCGCATCGTGCATGGCGGCACGCTGTTCTCGGCCCCGGTGCGCCTGGACGCGGACGTGCTGGCCCAGCTGGAGCAGCTGATTCCGCTGGCGCCGCTGCACCAGCCGCACAATCTGGCGCCGGTGCGCAGCGTGCTGGAGATGGCGCCCGAGGTGCTGCAGATCGGCTGCTTCGACACCGCCTTCCACACCGTCCAGCCGGAGCTGGCCCAGGCCTTCGCGCTGCCGCCCTCCATCACTTCGCTCGGCATACGCCGCTACGGCTTCCACGGCCTGTCCTATGAATACCTGGCCAGCCAGCTGCCGGAACTGGACCACTCGCTGGCCGGGGCACGCGTGGTGGCCGCCCACCTGGGCAATGGCGCCAGCATGTGCGCCATCCACGCCGGGCGCAGCGTGGCCAGCACCATGGGCTTCACCGCCGTCGACGGCCTGCCCATGGGCACGCGCTGCGGCAGCGTCGATCCCGGCGTGGTGCTGTTCCTGCAAAGCGAATTGAAGATGGAGCAGGGCGAGATCGAACGCCTGCTGTACCAGCAATCGGGCTTGCTCGGCGTGTCCGGCATCTCGTCCGATATGCGCACGCTGGAGGCGAGCAGCGATCCGCGCGCGCGCCTGGCCATCGACCTGTTCGTGTACCGCATCGGACGCGAACTCGGTTCGCTGGCGGCGGCGCTGGGCGGACTCGATGCCCTGGTGTTCACCGGCGGCATCGGCGAGAACAGCGCCCGCGTGCGCGCCGCCGTCTGCCGCGACGCCGCCTGGCTCGGCGTGCGGATCGACGCCGCCGCCAACGAGGCGGGGCAGGCCTGCATCAGCGCGCCGGACAGCGCGGTGCCGGTCTGGGTGTTGCCGGCCAATGAGGAATTGATGATCGCGCGTCACGCGCTGGAAATGCAGCAGAAGGCGCAGCGGAAAGGCGGGCGCGTATGAGCGCCGCCCAACCTATTCTCGAAGGGCGGCGCGCCCTGGTCGTGGGCGTCGCCAACGAGCATTCGATCGCCTACGGCTGCGCCAAGGTGTTCCGCGAACTCGGCGCCGAAGTGGCGCTGACCTATCTGAATGAGAAGGCGCGGCCGCATGTCGCACCGCTGGCGCAGGAATTGGGCGCCGCGCTGCTGCTGCCGCTCGACGTGTCCCAGCCCGGCCAGCTGGAAAGCGCCTTCGCCGCCATCGGAGAGCGCTGGGACCGGCTCGACATCCTGGTGCACTCGATCGCCTTCGCGCCCAAAGAGGATTTGCAGGGCGGCCTGCTGCACTGCTCGGCCGAAGGCTTCCTGCAAGCGATGGACATTTCCTGCCATTCCTTCGTGCGCATGGCGCGCCTGGCCGCGCCGCTGATGACGCAAGGCGGCGCCATGTTCGCCATGAGCTATCACGGCGCCGACAAGGTGGTGCCCAACTATAACGTCATGGGACCGGTGAAGGCGGCGCTGGAAGCGTCCTGCCGCTACCTGGCGTATGAGCTGGGGCCGCAGGAGATCCGCGTGCATGCGATTTCGCCCGGCCCGCTGCAGACGCGCGCCGCCTCCGGCTTGAAGGACTTCGACCTGCTGCTGAGCGACGCCGTGGCGCGCGCCCCGATCGGCGAGCTGGTGGATATCATGGACGTGGGCAGCACCTGCGCCTATCTCGCCTCGCCCTATGCCCGGCGCCTGACCGGCAGCACCGTGTACGTGGACGGCGGCCTCAACATCATTGCCTGAGGAGGTCTATGCAAATCATCCTGTCCGGCCTGCGCGGCGACGACAACGAGAAGGAAGTCGAGGCGGAGCTGAAGCGCTACTTCAATGTCGTCAGCGTGCATTTCGTGCGCGAGGGCGATCCCGACAGCCCCTGGGCCCTGATCGAAGTCAACGACAGCTATCCCAAGGTGTGGGAAGTGACCAACCGCCTGCGCGGCGCCTACCACCGCGGCAAGCGCCTGCGCTTCTACGTCCCGGTGCACCAGCCCCATCCTTTTTTTAAGCGCTGCGCCTGAAGCCCCGGCCGCCGGCCGGGCGGCCCGCTTGCGGCCCCAAGCCGGTGTCCGGGCTACGGCAGACGGCGGCTCCTCAAGCGAATGCGGTTCTTTCAGCAAATTCGTGGCAAGGCCAGTCCTTTGCATGTGGGAAATTCGACGCCTGATCTTTAGCGTCAATGTACAATGGGTTGGTACATGCTCCACGGGAGGTTCGTATGAAGTTTAGTGAACTTAGTCAACACGACCTACAGGCGATCAATCGACGTGCCATGGAGCATCTGAAGTCGGGCGAGCAGGAACACAGGCGCGGCATTCAAGGAACTTCGACAACTGCATCGCAACTAGCAAAGTCCGAGGTGAAAAGGTTTCTCTCCACGGACGCCGAAGGCCAGATTACGTCGGTGCGCATTGCACGCATCGCAGATAAGGCCTCATCGAAGATTGGCCGGGATGAATTACGCGAAGCATTCAGAATCGCTTACAAAAAACTCGATGAGAAGAAATAATGGCGGATGGTTTTCTGATGCCCTAGGTAACTTGGCTGTGACGTTCGTGACAATCTTGCTGGTGGCGGCAATTGCCGTAGGCTTTAGGGTTTTGGAAAAGGCAACGGGTTGGTTTGGTCAAGCGACAGGTGCCTCGGAAGTTGCGCCGAACGCAAATACTGCTTCAGGGAAGTAGTGCTCTGCCCCCAAACAAGATGTTTCTGCGCAGCCAGGGCATTTTAGAGGTGTGGCAATCCGAAGTATGGAATTGCGAGTCTATGCCTCGACCTGATCATTATTGTGAGAGGCCCTGTATAATGTGCGGCCCCGCTTCCTTGCCCAGCTTGTTGCCGTCATGACCACGATTTCCGCGCCTACCTCCGACACTTCCGCGACCGCTCCCGTGCGTGGCCGCCGCCTGTCCGTGGCGCCGATGATGGACTGGACGGACCGCCATTGCCGCGTCTTTCACCGCCAGATCACGCGCCACACCTGGCTGTATACGGAGATGGTGACGACCGGCGCCCTGGTCTACGGCGATGTGGAACGCCACCTGCGCTTTAACGAGGAAGAGCATCCGGTCGCCCTGCAGCTGGGCGGCAGCGATCCGGCCGACCTGGCCACCAGCGCCAAACTGGGCCAGCAATGGGGCTATGACGAGATCAACCTGAATTGCGGCTGCCCGTCGGAGCGGGTGCAGAAGGGCGCTTTCGGCGCCTGCCTGATGGCCGAGCCGCAGCTGGTGGCCGATTGCGTGAAAGCCATGCGCGACGCCGTCACCATCGACGTCACGGTCAAGCACCGCATCGGCATCGACCAGAGCGAATCCTATGACTTCGTGCGCGATTTCGTCGGCACGGTGGCCGGCGCCGGCTGCACCACCTTCATCGTGCATGCGCGCAACGCCATCCTGAAAGGCCTCTCGCCCAAGGAAAACCGCGAGATTCCGCCGCTCAAATACGATTTCGCCTACCGCCTGAAACGCGATTTTCCTGACTTCGAAATCATCGTCAACGGCGGCATCAAGACCGAGGCCGAGATCGACCTGCATCTGCAGCACGTCGATGGCGTGATGCTGGGCCGCGAGGCTTACCACAACCCCTATCTGATGGCGGGCTTCGACCAGCGCTACTACGGCGCCGAGACGCCGATCCAGAGCCGGGAAGACGTGCTGCGCGCCATGATCCCGTATATCAGCGCCCAGCTGGCCAAGGAGGGCGGCAAGGGCTTGAAGCTGAACAGCATCACGCGCCATATGCTGGGCCTGATGCAAGGCTTGCCGGGCGCCCGCCAATTCCGCCAGACCCTGTCCGACGCGCGCCAGCTGGCCGCCGGCGACCCGCAGCTGCTGTTGCGCGCCCTGCAGCGCCACCCGCTCGCCGCCTGATTTCCCGCACCTTCGCAGTATATTCTTCAGCGCAATACGTATTTCCACGTAGAAATCACGGTTGTGCGAATTTTGCACAGCAAATGATTGCCCTGTGGCAAAATTTACCTCTATAATTTCAGAATATACACACTATTTAGCAGTTTTTCAGCAGTGTGTTCGCGCTGAGTCGCGGTCCGTTCGGCGCTTCGAAAAAACGACAGATTCTTGCATCGTCAGGCCGCAAATTTTTGCATTCGCAGTCATTGTTTGCTACTGTCATTACTTGCGTAGCAGCAAGGGTCAGTGAATGTTGTCAACGTTGATACGTTGCATTCCTGGGCAATCTTAATAAGTAGTAACACTTTACGAAGAGCCGAAATGAATTTAGCAAAAATGAAGGTGGGGACGCGTCTGGGTCTCGGATTTGCGCTGGTGCTGGTATTCCTGGTCGCCGTGACGGCGGTGGGTATTTTGCGCATGGGCCAGATCCAGGACCGTCTCGATCACGTGGTCAGCTTCAACAATGTGGTGACCCGCCTGGTGATCGATATGCGCAACAACGTCGCTGACCGCATTACTTCGCTGCGCGTGCTGACCCTGATGTCCGATGCCTCCGATATGGAGCCGGAAGTGAACCGCATCAAGGCCCAGGCCGACAAATACGAAGGCGCGCTGAAAAAGCTGGAAGCGCAATTCGCCATCGAAGCGACGCCGGAAGAAAAAGCCCTGCTGGCCCAGATCAAGGAACACGAAGCCGCCACCCTGCCGGCCGTGAAGAAAGCCATCGATCTGTGGATGGCGAATAACGCCGTCGACGCCACCAAGGTGATGATCAAGGAAATCCGTCCGGCCCAGAAGAAGTGGATGGAAGCGCTGGACCAGCTGGCCGCCCTGGAAGACAAGCTGAATGCGCAAGTGCAGGTCGATGCCGCTTCCGGCTTCTCCAGCGCGCGCACCTTCATGATCCTGATGGGCACCCTGGCCGTGATCATCAGCGTGATCGCCGCGTATGTGATTACCCGCGGCCTGCTGAAACAGCTGGGCGGCGAGCCTGACTACACGGCCTCGATCGCCGGCAGCATCGCCAACGGCGACCTGTCGATCGCCATCGACACCGATTCCACCGACAAGAACAGCCTGCTGTCCGAGATGCGCGAAATGCGCGACTCCCTGGTCGGCATCGTCGGCCAGGTGCGCAACGGCACCGAAACCATCGGCACCGCCTCGCGCGAAATCGCCGCCGGCAATATCGACCTGTCCTCGCGCACCGAGATGCAGGCTTCCTCGCTGGAGAAAACCGCTTCCGCGATGGAAGAGCTGACCTCCACCGTGAAACAGAATGCCGACAATGCCCGCGAAGCGAACCAGCTGGCGGCCAATGCCTCCGACGTGGCACGCAAGGGCGGCGCCGTGGTCTCGCAAGTGGTCGACACCATGAGCTCGATTAACGAATCGGCCAACAAGATCGTGGACATCATCGGCGTCATCGACGGCATCGCCTTCCAGACCAATATCCTGGCGCTGAACGCCGCCGTGGAAGCGGCGCGTGCCGGCGAACAAGGCCGCGGCTTCGCCGTGGTGGCATCCGAAGTGCGCAACCTGGCCCAGCGCTCCGCTGGCGCCGCGAAAGAAATCAAGGCCCTGATCGGCGACTCCGTGGAGAAAGTCGAACGCGGTTCGAAACTGGTGGGCCAGGCCGGCGTGACGATGGATGAAGTGGTCGCCTCCGTGCGCCGCGTCACCGACATCATGGGCGAGATCGCCAACGCCTCGCAAGAGCAGAGCGCCGGCATCGAGCAGGTCAACCAGTCCATCATCGAGATGGACAGCATGACCCAGCAGAACGCCGCGCTGGTGGAAGAGGCGGCCGCCGCCGCGCAAAGCCTGCAGGACCAGGCCGGCGAACTGGCGCGCGTGGTCAGCATCTTCAAGCTCGATCCCGCCGACGAGCGCGCGCTGCTTGCCTCGCTGCCGGCCGTGACCGCGGTGACCGTGGCCAAGCCGGTGGCCGCAGCGCGTCCGGCACCGAAGAAAGCCGTCGCCGCCGCGCCGGCCAAGCCGAAGAAAATCGCCGCCACGGCCAGCGCCGGCGACGAGTGGGAAGAATTCTGAGCGTAACGTTTTCAAGCAGTCTTTAACAGTTTCCAAACATTTCAACATTCGTAGGAAAGTAAAAACATGAACAAGCGTTTGATCGGTTTTGTCGCAGCAGCCCTGGTTTCCGGTACCGCCTTCGCCGGCGAAGTTCCTGCCACTTTCGATGCCAAGAACTGCAAGGCCGAATATCCCAAAGCCTCGTTGATGAACGAAGAGCAGGGCGCCGTCACCATGTCCTTCCTGGTCTCGGCCAGCGGCGAGGTGCTGGAATCCAAAGTGGACAAATCCAGCGGCTTCAAAAACCTGGACAAGGCTGCCGTGAAAGCCATCAGCGCCTGCAAATTCAAGCCAGGCACCAAGGACGGCTCGGTGGCGCAAACCTGGACCAAAGTGGACTACGTCTGGGCACTGTAATCTTTTCTTAGATACGATTGGGGAATCAGATGTCTTCGAACAAGCGTTGGTTGAGCGCGGCAGCCGTGGTGCTGCTGGCAAATGCGTCCCTGGCATACGCAGCTGAAGTGCCAGCCAGTTTCGATGCCAAGAACTGCAAGGCCGAATATCCAAAAGCATCGCTGATGAATGAGGAACAAGGCACGGTGTCGATGAGCTTCCTGGTTTCGGCCGGTGGCGATGTGATGGACTCCAAGATCGAGAAGTCGAGCGGCTTCAAGAACCTGGACAAGGCCGCCATCAAGGCCATCAGCGCCTGCAAGTTCAAGCCCGGCACCAAGGACGGCAAACCGGACCAGACCTGGACCAAGGTCGACTACGCCTGGAAGCTGGACTAACGCTGCCTTCCCCGAAAAAACCGGTTCCCCTGAACCGGTTTTTTTTCGCCTGGCAGGATGCGCTCGCCGCATCGCCGCTGTTTGCACGCTTGCACCGCCGGATGGCCGTCCCGTGCGATGGGGGCCGGACACCAGGGGGGACAGGGATGCAACTGGTGGGCGGGCGGTTGCGCGGCGTTGCGCGAGCTTAGGCCTTCATGAAGTGAAATGGATTCCTTGCTGCCGATCTGGTACTCTGTATCTATGGCTACTATCGAATCCCCGATGAAATATCTGCTTTATCTGCCTTTGTCCGCCATTTTGCTGTCGGGTTGCTCGCTGATGCGCAGCCCGCACGATCCGGCGCGCGATAAGCAAACCGTGTCCGTGGTGAATGCCATGACCTGGACCAATCCCTTGAGCGGCAAGCGTGATGGCGTGCGCACCAGCTGGCCGCTGGAAGAGCTGGCGAACCACGAGGAAGTCTTCCCGCTGGCGCAGATCAAGCACTGCCCGCTGGGCGAGCAGGCGGCCTGCAATTGGGGCGTGCTGAGCGCGTCGCGCAGCATCACGCGCTTTGGCTATCTGCCGGGCGGCATCACCCTCGACCTGGGCTTGCTGGTCGACGTGCACCGGCGCCAGCAGGACCGCCGCCGCAACCATCACACGGCGATGGCGATTCCGGCCGATGTGGGGGCGTTGAGCTACCGCAAGGGCCTGCAGCAGGCCATCAGTCTGCCTTATGGCAAGGTCTACCGTATTGAGTTCGACTATGGCTTGCGCTTCGATATCTGCGCGCGCCGCCTCGATGCGCACGGCCAGGCCCTGGACCAGTGCGACATCCCCTTTATCTGAACATTGCACGGTGTAACAAGCTGTAAATCTGCGGCGCGCGGCGCGGATTTTTCTTATAGTGACGGGGAGAGGAGTCGATTGTGATGAAAACTTTATTGGCTTTGGCCGCTGTCGTGGCCTTGAGCGGCTGCGCGGCGCCCGGCCCGCGCTATTACAGCAGCGCCCCCGTCAATCCCTACGAGTGGCATACCGTCTCGGTCGAGGATGTGGGGCCGGGCCGCAGCGGGCCGAACGTGGTGTACACCACGGAACCGGCGCCGGTCTACCGCACGGTGATCGAACAGCCGGTGGTCACCTATGTGGAGGCGCCCGTGTACCGGCCGGTCTACGCCCCGGTGTATGCGCCGGCGCCGGCGTACTACTATCCGCCGGTGTCGATCGGCCTGGACTTTGTGTTCAGCAGCCACCGCCACCGTCACTACCGCCACCGCCGCTGATTCTTCAGCGCATCAGGAACAGGGCGGTATCGCTCAGCACGTCGGCCGAGCACAGCATATAGGTCGCCGCGCTCACCAGACCGAGCAGCAGTGCGCTTGAGGCTAAAGGAAGTTCGCGTAACATTGTGGGCTCCCATGCAAGTGGCATCGTCAGGAGCATGGTAGTTGGGGCCAGCGCCGCCGGCCATAGTCCGCCGCTCCGTCCACGTGTAGGAATATTGCCCGTCGGCTCAGCTACGCTATTGCCCGCTTATTTGCTGCGCCAGACCACGATGGCGCCTTCGGGCGCGGTGTCGAGCGCGTTCGAGATGCTCAGCCATTCCTGCAGGCGCTCCGGCTGCTTGAGCGTGATGCCGACGCCATCGATATAGCCGACCTGTTCCAGCAGGCGCGCATCCATCTTCGCCTTCGACACGGTCGGCGCGCCCATCACCATGCGGTCATACGCCTTGCGCGCCTTGTGCTCCCATTTGTGCAGCGCGCTTTCATCGAAGCGGTTGGCTTCGAAATACACGGTCAGGGAACCGTCGGGATTGCCGAAGCCGACAATGCCGGCGCCCTTGCGGATGGTGCTGGTGTTGGCCAGGTCGAAGTCGGCGGTCGGCACGAAGACGGCGGCGCGGCCGTCGATGTCGGGACGGCCGACCGGCGTGTCCTTGCTATAGGTGCTGAGTTCGGAAAGTTTATGTTCGGACATGGGGCGCTGCCATCGCTAAAGGGAGGTGGGACCAGCGCTTATTGTAGCGGTATTTAAGTTCCTTCGGGCAACGTTGATTATGTCTTTATGAAGACGGCGGTGCCACCAGCGGCAGTACGATCAGGAAGGCGCTGCCGCCGCCGGGCGCGGCGCGCGCTTCGATGCTGCCGCCCAGCAGGCCGGTCACCAGGTTGTAGCAGATATTCATGCCCAGGCCGCTGCCGCCCTTGCCCAGGCGCGTGGTGAAAAAGGGATCGAAGACGTGGGCGCGCACTTCCTCGCTCATGCCGCAGCCATCGTCGCTGTAGTGCAGGCGCACATGGTGGGCGCCGTCCAGGCTGGCCTGCAGGCGCATCTGGCCATGGTCGCGGCCGTGGAAACCGTGCAACACCGAGTTGTTGATCAGGTTCGAAACGATCTGGTCCAGCGGTCCCGGATAGCTATCCATATGCAAGCCTTCGGGGATGGCCAGCTCGATCTGGTAGGGGCTTTTGCGCAGGCTGGTCTTCATCAGCGCCACCACGCCGCCGATGGTTTCGCGCAGGTCGAAGCTGCGCCGCTGCGAGCTGGTATGGTCCACCGCCACCTGCTTGAAATTGGCCACCAGGTCGGCGGCGCGGTGCAGGCCGCGCATCATCAGCTGCAAGGCGGTGTGGCAGTTGGACAGGTAGTCGGACAGCTGCGAGCGTTTCAGCGCCGGTCCCTGCGCCAGCACTTTTTCGAAGTCGCCCACCTGGTCGTCCAGCGCCGAGGCCACCGTCATGCAATTGCCGATCGGGGTATTCAGCTCGTGCGCCACGGCGGCCACGATGGCGCCCAGGGCGGCCAGCTTCTCCGACTGCACCAGCTTGTCCTGCGCCAGGTGCAGGCGGTTGAGCGCTTCCTGCAGCTGGTTATTGGCCGCCAGCAGGTCGCGCGTGCGCCGCTCCAAGGCCATCTCGCGCTCGTGCAGATACTGGTACTGGCGCACCCGGTTCAGCAGCAGGTTGTCGTCGAGCGGCTTGACCAGGTAGTCGACCGCGCCCAGCGCATAGCCGCGGCCGATGAACTCGTCGCTCATGAACACGGCCGTGATGAAGACGATGGGGATATTGCGCGTGCGTTCCGTCATCTGCAGGTGGCGCGCCGTCTCGAAGCCGTCCATGCCCGGCATATGCACGTCGAGCAGGATCAGGTGGCAGTCCTGCTCCAGGGTCAGCAGCAGGGTGGCTTCGCCCGATTCGGCTTCCATCACCTCGCAGCCGCGCAGCCGCGCCAGCAGGGCGCGCAAGGTCAGGCGGTTGGCGGGATTGTCGTCGACCACCAGCACATTGAAGCATTCATTCATGGCATGCTCCTCCACGCCGGTAAATATAGCTGCCCGGCTGCCACGGCACAAAGCCCTGGGCCAGCGCGGCCTGGTTCAGCCCATCCTGCGGCCCCAGCACCAGGAAGCCGTCCACATGCAGGGAGCGCGCGAAGCGCTGCAGCACCTGGCGCTGCAGGTCGGCGTCGAAATAGATCAGCACATTGCGGCATAGGATCAGCTGGAACTCATTGAAGATGCCTTCGCCGGTCAGCGAATGGCGGTGGAACAGCAGGCGCAGGCGCAGGCGTTCGGGCGCGCGCAGATAGCGCCCGCCGGCCGGCAGATAGCTGTCGAAATCGAGGCTGCCGCCGCTGGCGCGGTAGTTGCCGCGGTTGGTGTCCAGGGTGGCGGCGGGGAACAGGCCGGCCTTGGCCAGCTCCAGCAGATAGGGGCTGACGTCGGTGGCGAACAGGTGGCTGCGTTCCAGCAGGCCCAGTTCATCGAGCATGATGGCCAGCGAATAGGCTTCCTCCCCGGTCGAGCAGCCGGCCGACCACAGCTTGATCATGGGGAAGCTGGCCAGATAGGGCAGGATCTCGTCGCGGATCTGGCGCAGCTGGGCCGGGTGGCGGAAGAAGCTGGTCACGCCCACCGGCAGCTCGGCAGTCAGGCGCTCGAACAGGGCGGCGTCGGACAGCACGGCGCGCTGGTAGTGCGCAAAGCTGTGGAAGCCGCAATGCAGCATCAGGCTGCGGATGCGGCGCTGCAGGCTGTCGCGCTGGTAGTTGCGGAAGTCGTAGCCGCACTGGCTGGTGACCGCTTCCAGGAACAGGTCGAGCAATTCGCCCTCGGGCGCGGCGGCATCGCCGGCCAGGGCCGACGCCGTGACGCTGGCGATGGCGCTCAGATTCAGCACATAGTCGAAGTGGCCGGCGTCGCGCGCCGCGTCAGGCATGGCGCGCGCGCCTTCGCAGTCGGCGCCGTCCTCCACGATGACCAGGGAGCCGGCGCGGCGCAGCCGGCCACGCCGTCGCGGCCAAAGCCGCACAGCAGCACCGCCAGCGCGCCGCTGCCGTATTCCGCCGCCAGCGATTCGAACAGCACGTCGATCGAGGGACGGGTGAACTGCACCTTGCGGTCGCGCGTCAGGTACACCATGCCGTGCGCCACCTTCATATGGTGGCCGGGCGGGGCGATATACAGGGTGCCGGGCTGCACCGGCATCAGGTGCTGCGGCATCAGCACGCAGTAATCGGTGCGCGTCTTGAGCAGCTGGTCGAGCAGGTTGACCTGGTTTTCGTCCACATGCTGCGCCACGAAGACGGCGGCGTCGGCCAGCGGCAGCTTGCCGACGATGTGCAGGATCTTGTCCAGGCTTTGCGCCGAACCGGCCAGCACCACGGCGCAGCAGGGCGCGGCGGCGGGGTGCTGGCTGTGGTGCGAGATCTGGCGCACGGGCAGGCCGAGGCGCATCAGGCTATGCGCCAGCAGGGCATGGTAGGCGACGATTTTCAGGCCGGCGTCGCGCTCCAGCAAATCGGCCAGCACATCGATGACGTCGCGCGGCAGGGTGTCGGCATCGTAGAAGCTCAGCTCGATGCCGCCGGCTTCGGGCGTGGCGCGCGCCTCGCCGAGGGCGGCGCGCAGCTCGGCGCTGGCGGCCGCGCTTTCCTGCCGGCCCAGCACCGCGATGCGGCACACGCCGCCGTGCCGGTGCAGCGTGATGCTCATGTGCCCCTCCCGCCGCTCCACTTGAGCACCTTGGCCACCAGCACATCGTAGTCGACCGGCTTGGCCAGATAATCGTCGGCGCCGGCGGCCATGATTTCGGCCTGGTCGGACGGCGCCGCCTTGGCCGTCAGCGCCAGCACCGGCGTGGCCTGCATGGCGGCGTCGCGGCGCATGGCGGCGATGGTCTGGAAGCCGTCCATCTCCGGCATCATGATATCCATCAGCACCAGGTCGACCGGGTTTTGCGCCAGGAATTCCAGCGCGCGCTTGCCGTTGACGGCATTGCTCAGGCGCGCGCCGTGGCGCTCCAGCGCCGCCGTGATGACGAAGAGATTGCGCGGATCGTCATCCACCAGCAGAATGTGGCGCCCGCTCAGCACCTTGCCGCTGGCCGGGGTGGGCGCCGCCTGCATGGCGGCATGCTCCTGCGGCACGCGGCGCAGGAAGCGCTCCACGTTTTCCAGCAGGCGGCGTTCGGCCTGCGGGGCTTTCACGATCACGCACTCCGAATAATGGCGCAGGCGGTTGGCCTCTTCGTCGTCCAGGGCGCGGCTGGCGAAAAAGACCAGGGCCAGTTCGGGCGCGGCGGCGCGCAGGCGGGCCGCCACGGTGAGCGCGGTGTCGGCCTGGCCATCGCCCAGATCGATGATGGCGACGCGGCAGGCCGAGCGGCTGAGCGCCTGTTCCAGCGCGCCGTCCGGCGTGGCGGCCAGCACCGGCCCGCGCTCCGGCCCCACCACGGCCGCCACTTCGGCGGCGCTGATGCCGCCGTTCTCCACCACCAGGATGCTGTTGCCCTCGCTGCGTTCGAGCGCCGCCAGCAGGGCCGCTTCGGCCTGGGCCAGGCGGTGGTCGTCGGCCGGCTTTTGCAGGAAGCCGATGGCGCCCTGCTGCAGGAAGGCGTCGTCGCGGTCGCGCGCCGACACGATGTGCACCGGGATGCGCGCCAGCTC
Organism: Massilia sp. NR 4-1; assembly: GCF_001191005.1. NCBI lineage: Bacteria > Pseudomonadati > Pseudomonadota > Betaproteobacteria > Burkholderiales > Oxalobacteraceae > Massilia > Massilia sp. NR 4-1. The sequence goes on along the minus strand of NZ_CP012201.1, from coordinate 3,184,267 downwards.
GCGCCGGCTCTTGATCTCGTGCAGCACCTGCGCCCCGTCCATGTCCGGCAGGCCCAGGTCGAGCAGGATGCCGTGCGGCCGGTGGCGCCAGGCCAGGTCCAGTCCTTCCTCGCCGCTGTGGGCCAGCAGGGTCTTGTAGCCGAGGCGGCGGTTCATGGCCAGCAGCGACTGGCAGAAGGCGGGATCGTCGTCGATCAGCAGGATCACAGCGTCCTCGCTGTGGATGGTGTCGCGGTCGTCGGCCACGCTGGGGGCGGGCAGGGCCAGGTGGCCGTCGCCGGGCGGCGCCGGCACCGGGCTGATGGCCGGCGCCGCCGTGGCCGTCCCGGGCCGCGTGCTGGGCATGGCGTCCGGCAGCAGCACGGTGAATTCGCTGCCCTTGCCAAGTTCGCTTTGCAGTTCGATGGTCCCGCCCAGCATCTGGGCGAAGCGCAGGCTGATGGTCAGACCCAGGCCGGTGCCGCCGAATTCGCGCGAGGTGGAGCCGTCGGCCTGCTGGAAGGCCTCGAAGATCACGTTGCGCTTGTCGGGCGCGATGCCGACGCCGCTGTCGCGCACACTGAGGAAGATGGGCAGGGCGTGGCCGGGACGGCGGCCCACGGTGACGCTGATGCTGCCTTCGCGCGTGAACTTGACCGCGTTCGACAGCAGGTTGCGCAGGATCTGCGACAGCTTGTCCCAGTCGCTGACGAAGTCCGCTTCGAGCTGGTTGATCACGCTCAGGCTCAGCCCCTTGTCGCGCGCCAGGTGCTCGAACATGCTTTGCAGCTCGGTGCAGATATCGGCGCCGCTGACCGGTCCCGCATGCAGCTCCATGCGCCCGGCCTCCACCTTCGACAGGTCGAGCACATCGTTGATGAGGCGTAGCAGCTCCTGGCCCGAGCGGTGGATCACCTGCGCCCATTTGGCCGATTCGCCATCGAGCTTGCCTTCCTCTTCGCTCAGCATCATCTTCGACAGCAGGATGATGGAGTTGAGCGGGGTGCGCAGCTCATGCGACATATTCGACAGGAACTCGGACTTGTACTGGCTCGACTGCTTGAGCTGCTGGGTCTTGGCTTCCTGCAGGCGGCGCGCCTCCTGCAGCTGCTCGTTCTGCAGCTGCATCTGCTGCTGCTGCTCCTCCATCTGCGCATTGCTTTGCCGGAGCTCCTCGGCCTGCTGCTGCAATTGCTGTTGCTGCTCTTCCATCTGCGAATTGGTCTGCTGCAGTTCCTCGGCCTGCTGCTGCAATTGCTGCTGCTGTTCTTCCATCTGCGCATTGGTGTCGCGCAGCTGTTCGCTCTGGATGCGCAGCTCCTTCTCCGACGCTTCGCTGGCGCCCAGCAGCTTGCGGATATGCACGCGCTGCTCGGCCACGTAGAGCAGCGAGGCAAGCATGCCGCTGACGCCAGCCAGGAACTCGGTCTTCTTGTCATCGAAGCGGGTGAAGCTGGCCAGTTCGATCACGCCCACCAGGTCGACTTCATGCAGCAGGGGATAGGTGTAGGTGTAGCGCGGCGTGGCGCTGCTGGTGCCGGTGGTGATCGGTGGCGTGTTCTCGTCGCTGGCGTCGAGCGTGAGGATGATGGGCTTGCGTTCGCGCGCGGCCTGGCCCACCGCGCCTTCACCGAGCGCGAAGCGGGCGCCGATGTGATTGCGCTCGGTGTACATATAGCTGCCCACCAGCTCCAGCTGCTGGCTGGCTTCGACATACAGGTAGAACACGCCGCGCCCCGCCTCCAGATAATGGCCCATCATGCCGATGGCGGCGTCGGCCAGCTGCTCGGTACTGAGGTCGCCCGTCAGGCTGGCGGTGAGCTGGCTGTAGCCGTCCTTGAGCCAGTTGCGCCGCTCGTCCTCGGCGCGGCTGGCGCGCAGCATGCGGATCATATCGTTGATGGCCTTGCCCAGGCGGTCCTGTTCCGAAGCAAGGGCCACCTCGTCGTCCAGGTTGCCGCGGCCGATGGCTTCGGCGCGCGAGGCCAGCCGTTCCATGGTCTGGCTCAGGAAGTGCACGCGCGCCATCATGCTGGCGTCATCGCCCGGCTTGAGGTCGATGCGTTCGCTCACATCGCCGCCGGCCAGGCGGCTGACGATGGCGGTGGCCGCCGCCGGCTCGCCGCCCAGCTGGGCGATGATGGAGCGCGCCGTGAGGAAACCGAGGCCGCCGATGGCCGCCAGCATCAGGGCGCAGGCGCCGAGGGTCAGGTACAGGGCGTCGCTCTTGGTTTCCACCGCCTTCGCCGTTTCGCGCGTGGCGACGGCGGCGTTGTAGGCGATATGGTCGGTGATCAGGCGCGAGATCTGGTCCGCCAGCGGCGCGGTGGCGTTCAGCACTTCCTGGGCGCGCGCGATGCCGGGCTGGCCCTTGTGCGTTTCCTGCAGAATGCGGTCGAGCAGGCTGTCGTAGCGCGCCCAGACGACTTTTTCCTCGGACAGGAACATCTTGTCCTTGGCGTCGGCAAAGCAGTCGCTGCCCAGGCAGCCGTCGGTCTCGTACTTGATGATGGCCGTGGCCACGCCCTGGCGGTAGATGGCCACCTGTTTCTCGGCCTCGGCCCGCGCCACATCGTCGCTGCTGTTCAGCTGGCGCTGCAGCTGGGTGCCCAGCAGCAGGAAATTGCGGCGCAGCGTGTCGAGCGCGATCAGGCTGGGCACGGCGTTGACGTTGCCGAAGTTGGCGCCCTCGTAGACCTGTTCCATCTCATAGCGCCCGAGGGCGGTGAGCAGGGCCAGGCCCAGCAGCGCTGTCGCCGTCAGCAAAGCCATCTTGCTTGCAACCGTCCTCATCATCGCAAACTCCCGGAAAGTCTTACCGTGGATGAGGAGATTGTGCCTGCAAACATTCCGCTGCGCCCGCCTTAAGTTGCATCCACGATACTGACGCTTACAAAAAAGCTACATCGGCCTGAGCTTCTGGCTTGATGGCTATTGTTTTCAAAATGAAAACAGGTGATAACTTTCAGTAATTTGCTTGCAATTCACATATATTTTGATGATTGACAGCCCGGGCAGCAACTGAATATAGTATTAGCAATTACACCAATACTTGCCGGCCGGATAGTTTTGGCCACGCCTCCCCCGCTCTGATGTCGCCGCCCGCCCTGTGCCGGGCGGCAGGGCTTTGACTGTCCCGGGGCGGACCCGATAGCCGCGGAAACGCGCCAGGCCGGCCCTGATGACCGATTGATGAATAGCGAAGCTGAAAACTGCGAAACGAGGCCGGACTTCCTTGCTGGAGGAGGGGAGTGTGGCGCGCGTCTGCGCAGCCTGGATTGGGCCAGCACCTCGCTCGGCCGCCCGGAGTACTGGCCGGCCAGCCTGAAGGCCGTGGTGCGCACGGTGCTCGGTTCGCGCTTCCCGATGTCGGTGTACTGGGGGCCGGAGCTGCTCACCTTCTACAACGACGCCTTCGCCTTCACCGCAGGCAGCAAGCACCCCGGCCACCTGGGACGGCCGGCGCAGGAGTGGTGGTCCGAAGTGTGGGACGAGATGTCCCTGATCTTCGACTTCGTCTTCACCGGCGAGACCTATTACGTGGAGAACGCGCGCTACGCCACCGAGCGCGGCCACCTGCTGACGGAAAGCTATTTCACCCACTGCCACAGCCCGATCTGGAGCGAGAACGGGGAAGTGGAGGGCGTGCTGCTGGTGCTGACCGAAACCACGCGCCAGGTGCTGGCCGAACGCGCGCTGGTCGCCATGAACCGCAGCCAGGCCTTCCAGCTGGAACTGGCCGACCGCATGCGCGCCATGGACGACGGCCACGCCATCACCCATGCCGCCACTGAAGCCCTGGGCGGCTACCTGCGCGCCGCGCGCGTCTTCTACGTCGAGATCGACGCCCATGCGCGCACCGGGCAGCTGGTGGCGCAATGGTCGGCGCCCGGCCAGAGCACGATGCCGTATGCGGCCCGCATCGACGACTACAGTCCGCGCCTGCTCGACATCCTGCGCAGCGGCCAGCCCTTTGTCGTCTCCGACGTGGAAAACGACCCGCGCACGGCACCCCATGCCGCCGCCTACCGCGAACTGGGCATCGGCGCCATCGTGGTTGCGCCGCTGCTGCGCGGCGGACAGTTGAGCTGCTCCCTGCACATCGCCTGCGGCGGTCCGCGCGAATGGGACCGCGACGATGTGGCCACCGCGCTCGATACCGTGCAGCGCACCTGGGAAGCGGTGGAGCGTTCGCGCGCCGAAGCGGCCCTGCGCCTGGAACACGAAAACAGCCTGCGCGCCGAAGCCGCGCTGCGCGAAGCCGATGGCCGCAAGGATGAATTCCTGGCCATGCTGGCGCACGAGCTGCGCAATCCGCTGGCGCCGATCAGCACCGTGTCCGACCTGCTGCAGCGCTTCCACTGCGACGAAGCCATGGTCCGCCGCAGCGCCGAAGTGATCGGCCGCCAGGTGCGCCATATGGCCAGCCTGATCGACGACCTGCTGGACGTCTCGCGCGTGGCGCATGGCAAGGTGGCGATAGAAAAGGCGGTGCTCGATATGCGCGACATTGTGGCCGACGCCGTCGAACAGTTGCGCCCCATGCTGGCCGAACGGCGCCATCGCTTCGAACAGCAGTTGCCGGAGCAAGCCGTATGGGTCGAGGGCGACCGCAAGCGCCTGGTGCAGGTACTGGCCAATCTGCTCAACAACGCCGCCAAATACACGCCCGAACAAGGCCAGGTCGAGCTGCTGCTGGCCACGCGCGGCGAAAACCTGACCTTGACCGTCAACGACAACGGCGTCGGCATGCCGCCCGAACTGCTGGGCCGCGCCTTCGAACTGTTCACCCAGGACGAGCGTACCCTGGACCGCTCGCAAGGCGGCTTGGGCTTGGGCCTGGCACTGGCCAAGCGCCTGGTCGAAGCCCACGACGGCAGCATCGCCGCCCACAGCGACGGCATCGGCAAGGGCAGCAGTTTCATCGTGCGCCTGCCGCTGGCGCGCGCCGCCGCCCCCGACGCCCCCGGCGGCACCCGCGGCCCGGTGGCAGCGGTCCGCCCGCTCGACATCCTGCTGGTCGACGACAATGTGGATGCCAGCGACATCCTCGCCACCATGCTGCGCAAGGCCGGCCACAGCGTGCGGGTGGAGCACGATCCCCAGGCCGCGCTGGTGCAAGCCCGCCTGCAGCCGCCGCAAGTCTGCATGCTCGACATCGGCCTGCCCGGCATGGACGGCAACGAGGTCGCGCGCCGCCTGCGCAAGCAGGTTGAAACCGCCCAAACCGTGCTGCTCGCCCTGACCGGCTACGGCCAGCAGCGCGACCGCGACATCGCCTTCCGTGCCGGCTTCGACTACCACCTGGTCAAACCACTCGACCTGGCCCGCCTGCAAGCCATCCTTTCCGAACTGCCCTAAGCCTCACCGTTTGCGCCAGATTAACGCAGCACCTGCTGAACACTAATGGATACACTTTCTGAATTCGAAGTCCTCGCCAGCCAAACAGGCATCAGTCTCCCGCCCTTGTTGAAAACCCTGCTTGCTTCCGGCAAGACTGCCTATGGCCAGGACTGGAGCGCAATATGGCGCGAAAAGATGCTCGCCGGCGGCCCAGCTTTTATCAGCTGGTACGACTTTGAATGGATCGATGCCGCCGACGCCCAGCGTGAAGTCGGCGAGTGGCTCAATCCCGCAGCCCAGAGCGGCAAACGCTTCCTGCCCTTCGCCCAGTCCGGAGCCGGCGATGCGTACTGTCTGATGCCTATCGATGAAAAGTCGACGGGCGTGGCCTTGATCTTCCATGACAGGGAAACCTCGCGTATGATTCACCGATCCTTTGAGGATTTCCTCATTGCCGGCTACCTGGAATGCTTTGCCAATCTCGATCACCTTGCCGACGATGGCTTTTCCGCAGATGAGATTCTGCAGTGCGTCAAAGCCGATGTGCGGGGCGTTAGCGCGCTGATGGAAGAAAAGCCGGGCGCCTACCTGCGTTCGCTGTGTGAACAGGCCTTGGCTAGGCGCGAGTTCCGCCATGGTCCCAAGGCCCGCCCGGAGCAAGTGCTGTCACTAATTTCTCAAGAGCAATTAGAACGCGAGCTGGCTGCTTTCCCCGCGCCGGACATGGCGCCGTTCAGAATCACGGCCGCCTGGGAACTCTGAGTCTTCGCCGAAAAATCGGCGGGGAATGAAAAAAGCCCTATACCGAGGTATAGGGCTTTTTCTGAATTCGGTGGGGTGGCTGATGGGGCTCGAACCCACGACAACAGGAATCACAATCCTGGACTCTACCAACTGAGCTACAGCCACCACTGAAACTTCTTCTGTCACATCGTTGCTGCGACAGAGGCCGAATTATACTAGCTGATTCGGGAACTGGCAAACCCTTGCGGGCGTTTTTTTGCAAATTTCTGCACTTGCCTGTTTTTGCGGCAAATCAGGCGATTTTGACGGCTTCCACCTCGGGGTGCTGGCCAAGCAGCTTGTCGAAGGCCTCGACCAGGCCGGCGCGCGCGGCGGTGGTGTAGCCGCGCAGATGCGGGGCGGTGCCGCCCGGGCGCAGCAGGCCGGCGCCTTCCAGCAAGCGGGCCAACTGGCGCGCCACGGCGTCGCCGGTGTCGATCACGGTCACTGGCGCTTTCGCATGCGCGGCGACGATGCGCTCGATGCCTGCCTGCACAAAGGGATAGTGGGTGCAGCCCAGCACCAGGGTGTCGGCGCCTTGCTCCAGCAGCGGCCGCACATAGCGTTCCAGCATGGCCGCCGTCTCCGGTCCTTCCAGATCGCCGGTGTTGATGCGGTCGGCCAGGCCGATGCAGGGTTGCAGCAGGAATTGCGCCTTGCTGGCGCTGGAGATCTGATCGCGCAATTGCAGGAACTTCTCGCCACGCAGGGTGTTATCGGTGGCCATCACGCCCACCGTGCCGTTGCGGGTGGTGGCGGCTCCGGGTTTCAGGCCCGGCTCCACACCCACGATCGGCATGCCCGGCCAGGCGGTACGGATGGCTTTGATCGCGGCGACGGTGGCGGTATTGCAGGCCACCACCAGTGCCTTGGCCCCATGCCCGATGAGAAACGCCGCCACCGCCAGCGCGCGCTCGACCACCGCCGCTTCCGGCTTGTCGCCATAGGGCGCAAAGCCGATGTCGGCGAAGTAGAGCACATTCTCTTGCGGCAGCTGCTGCTGGATGTGGCGCAGCACGGACAGGCCGCCCACGCCGGAGTCGAAGACGCCGATGGGGGCGTCGGCTCCGGCGGGCAGGGTAGGGGCTTTGCTCATCGCTTCCTTAGGCTGGAACGGCTGCTTTCAGCGCTTCGATCTTCACCGCCCACTCTTTCGGGCCGGTGTTGTGCACCGAGGTGCCGGTGGAATCGACCGCCACGGTCACGGGCATGTCGACCACGTCGAATTCGTAGATCGCTTCCATGCCCAGGTCGGCGAAGCCGACCACCTTGGCGTGCTTGATCGCTTTCGATACCAGGTAAGCCGCGCCGCCCACCGCCATCAGGTAGGCCGATTTGTGCTTCTGGATCGATTCGATCGCGATCGGGCCGCGCTCGGCCTTGCCCACCATCGAGATCAGGCCGGTCTTCTCCAGCATCATATCGGTGAACTTGTCCATGCGGGTGGCGGTGGTAGGACCGGCCGGGCCGACCACTTCGTCGCGCACCGGATCGACCGGGCCGACGTAGTAGATGACGCGGTTGGTGAAGTCCACCGGCAGCTGCTCGCCCTTGGCCAGCATGTCCTGGATGCGCTTGTGCGCGGCGTCGCGTCCGGTCAGCATCTTGCCGTTCAGGAGCAGGGTCTGGCCCGGCTTCCAGGACGCGACTTCTTCCTTGGTCAGGGTGTTCAGATCGACGCGCTTGGACTTCTCGGTGTCCGGCGCCCAGCTGACGTCAGGCCAGGTGGAGATCGCCGGCGGTTCGATATAGGCCGGGCCGGAGCCGTCCAGCACGAAATGGGCGTGGCGGGTGGCGGCGCAGTTCGGGATCATGGCCACCGGCTTGGACGCCGCGTGGGTCGGGTACATATTGATCTTCACGTCCAGCACCGTGGTCAGGCCGCCCAGGCCTTGGGCGCCGATGCCCAGGGCATTGATCTTGTCGCACAGTTCGATACGCAGCTCTTCCAGCTTGTTCTGCGGGCCGCGCTTTTTCAGCTCGTACATATCGATGTCTTCCATCAGCGACTCTTTGGCCAGCAGCATGGCTTTCTCGGCGCTGCCGCCGATGCCGATGCCCAGCATGCCGGGCGGGCACCAGCCGGCGCCCATCAGCGGCACGGTCTTCAACACCCAGTCCACCAGCGAGTCGGATGGATTCAGCATCACGAACTTGGTCTTGTTCTCGGAGCCGCCGCCTTTGGCCGCCACGCCCACGTCGACGGTGTTGCCTTCCACCAGCTCCATATGCACCACGGCCGGGGTGTTGTCCTTGGTGTTCTTGCGCTCGAAGTGCGGGTCGGCCACGATGGAGGCGCGCAGCTTGTTGTCGGCGAAGTTGTAGGCGCGGCGCACGCCTTCGTTGACGGCGTCGGTCACGCTGCCGGTGAAGCCTTCAAAGCGCACGCCCATGCCGATTTTCAGGAAGACATTGACCATGCCGGTATCCTGGCAGATTGGACGCTTGCCTTCCGCGCACATGCGCGAGTTGGTCAGGATCTGCGCGATCGCGTCCTTGGCGGCCGGGCTTTGCTCGGCCTCGTAGGCGCGCGCCAGATGCTGGATATAGTCGGCCGGGTGGTAGTAGCTGATGTACTGCAGGGCGGCGGCAACGGATTCGATCAGGTCGTCTTGCTTTATGATGGTCATGATGTTCTCGCTTACGAAGGCGGATTAATGGTGCTTTGATTCGTTGTGAGTGCTCGTCATCAGGCGGTCGGTATAGGCGATGGCCAGGGCCGACAGCAGGAAGACGACGTGGATAACGGTTTGCGCGATCAGTATCTTGGGCTCGTAAGCCTGCGCATTGATGAAAGTCTTCAGTAGATGGATCGAGGAAATACCGATGATCGCCATCGCCAGCTTGGTCTTGAGGACCGAGGCGTTCACATGCGACAGCCACTCCGGTTGGTCCGGATGGCCTTCCAGGTGCATGCGCGAGACGAAGGTTTCGTAGCCGCCCACAATCACCATGATCAGCAGATTGGAAATCATGACCACGTCGATCAGGCCCAGCACGACCAGCATGATGGTCGATTCATTGAGCTTGGTCGGCATGGCGGCGCCAGGCACGGCAACAGCCTGGAAGATATGCTGCAGCGAGGCTTCGTTGCCGAGCGCGGCGCCAATCAGGTCCTTCAGTTCGACCCAGAAATGGAAGACGTAGACGCATTGCGCCAGGATCAGGCCCAGGTACAGCGGCAGCTGCAGCCAGCGGGACATGAAGATAAAGGCGGGAATCGGGCTCAGTTTCTGGCCGCTCGGGCGGTAGGGATCGGTCATTAGTAAGTAGTCTCCGGGAAGCGGTGCAATAAAAACAGCCGACATTTTACACGTGCTCCAGCCTGCCGCGTTCATGGCGCCCGAATCAAAGTCCGCATCGCCGCTGGGCAGAATCCGGTTAGAATTGTATAAGTGACCAAGTTGCCAAAAAGCTTAAGAGAGCAAGCGGGCCGGTAAAAAGAAGCCTGTAAGGACTTAGTAAGCGATCGGGTCTAATGTTGTTGGCAAACTAATTAACTTGGATGGAGACAAGCATGACCGCCACCCCGCAAGGCACCGAGCAGCAAGGCCCAATGGAATCCCGTATTTTCGCACCGCCCGCTGCCTTTACCGACAAGGCCGCCATTTCCGGCATGGCCGCCTACCAGGCCCTGTGTGACGAAGCCGCGCGCGACTACGAAGGCTTCTGGGCCCGTCTGGCGCGCGAGAACATCGAATGGAAGCAGCCCTTCACCGGCACCCTGAACGAAGACAATGCGCCGTTCTACAAATGGTTCGAGGACGGCAAGCTCAACGTGTCCTACAACTGCCTGGACCGCAACCTGGCCAACGGCAACGCCGAAAAGACCGCCATCATCTTCGAGGCCGACGACGGCCAGGTCACCAAAGTCAGCTACAAAGAGCTGCATGAAAAAGTCAGCAAATTCGCCAACGGCCTGAAATCGCTGGGCATCAAGAAGGGCGACCGCGTCATCATCTATATGTCGATGTCGGTGGAAGGCGTGGCCGCCATGCAGGCCTGCGCCCGCATCGGCGCCACCCACTCCGTGGTGTTCGGCGGCTTCTCCGCCAAATCGCTGCAGGAGCGCATCATCGACGCCGGCGCCGTGGCCGTGATCACCGGCGACGAGCAACTGCGCGGCGGCAAACAGCTGCCGCTGAAAGCCATCGTCGACGAAGCGCTGGCCATGGGCGGCTGCGACTCGATCAAAAACGTGATCGTCTACAAACGCACGGGCGGCAACGTCGGCTTCACGGCCGGCCGCGACATCTGGCTGCATGATCTGGTGGCGACCCAATCCGCGGAATGCGAACCGGAATGGGTTGACGCCGAACACCCGCTGTTCATCCTGTACACCTCCGGCTCCACCGGCACCCCGAAAGGCGTGCAGCATTCGAGCGGCGGCTACCTGCTGTGGGCCGCGCTGACGATGAAGTGGACCTTCGACATCAAGCCGAGCGACGTCTACTGGTGTACCGCCGACATTGGCTGGGTCACCGGTCACAGCTATATCGCCTATGGCCCGACGGCCGTGGGCGCCACCCAGATCATCTTCGAAGGCGTGCCGACCTACCCGAACGCCGGCCGCTTCTGGGAAACCATCGCCAAGCACAAGGTTAGCATCTTCTACACCGCGCCGACCGCAATCCGCTCGCTGATCAAGGCGGCCGACGTCGATCCGAAAGTGCATCCGAAGAACTACGACCTGAACTCCCTGCGCCTGCTGGGCACGGTGGGCGAACCGATCAATCCCGAAGCGTGGATGTGGTACTACCGCAATGTGGGCCAGGAAAAATGCCCGATCGTCGACACCTTCTGGCAAACCGAAACCGGCGGCCACATGATCAGCCCGCTGCCCGGCGCCACGCCGATGGTGCCCGGCTCCTGCACTTTGCCGCTGCCCGGCATCATGACCGCCATCGTCGATGAATCCGGTGCCGACGTGCCGAATGGCCAGGGCGGCATCCTGGTGGTCAAGCGTCCATGGCCCTCGATGATCCGCACCATCTGGGGCAATCCCGAGCGCTTCAAGACCAGCTACTTCCCCGACGAGCTGGGCGGCCGCATGTACCTGGCCGGCGACGGCGCCATCCGCAACAAGGACACCGCCTACTTCACCATCACCGGCCGCATCGACGATGTGCTGAACGTCTCGGGCCACCGCATGGGCACGATGGAAATCGAAAGCGCCCTGGTCGCCAACCCGCTGGTGGCCGAAGCGGCCGTGGTCGGCAAGCCCGACGACACCACCGGCGAATCGATCTGCGCCTTCGTCGTGCTGAAGCAAGCACGCCCAACCGGTGAAGAAGCCAAGAAGCTGGCGCTTGAGCTGCGCAACTGGGTCGGCAAAGAGATTGGTCCGATCGCCAAGCCGAAGGAAATCCGCTTCGGCGACAACCTGCCCAAGACCCGCTCCGGCAAGATCATGCGCCGCCTGCTGCGCGTGCTCGCCAAAGGCGAGGTCATCACGCAGGACGTCTCCACGCTGGAAAATCCGGCGATTCTGGAGCAGCTCAAAGAGACCGCTTAAGCGGGCGGGCAGGGCGCTTTCCGGCGGTGGTTGGGAGCGCCTTGAGATGTTGCCGCAAAAAACTTTGTACTTTGGAGAATCTTTGCTATAATCTGCGCCTCTCGCAAGTAGTGTGAGAGATGCAGGAGAGATGGATGAGTGGTTTAAGTCGCACGCCTGGAAAGCGTGTATAGGTTCATAGCCTATCGGGGGTTCGAATCCCCCTCTCTCCGCCAAGGACAAAATGAGAAGGCCGCCCAATGGGCGGCCTTTTCGTTTTGGTCTTGGCGGAGAGAAGCAGGGCGCCTGCGCGCCCTGCGCGGGGGATTCGAAAGCGGTCCGCCTGCAGGCGGCCGCGCGGTCGCGGGACGCGACCGAATCGCCCATTTGCTGCCCGCAACGCGGGCAGCTTCGCGCGCCGAGGGCGCGCGCCGTACCTCACTTCAGGTTTTTCCTCTCAAGCAAGCTCAACAATAAGCTCAAGCGCAATAATTTAAAATAAACCATGCGCTCAAATATCGTCCCATCACCCAGAGAAAACCTACCCACAAGTTTCGCAACCGGCAGCGATGAGCCGCGAGACGTCTCAGGAAAATGAAACGCATCATGTCCAGAATCCGCAGTTACGTGCTCCAGAGTGCCGCGCTTATCGGTTTATCAAGCGCCTTGGCAGCCATCCCCAGCCACGCCCAACAAAATCCACCCGCATCCGCTGATTCAACGCGTGAAGCATCCACAAAAGAACCGCCCCCCAAACTTCGCTCAGCAATGCCACGCATGCCCTGTGAGCGGCCCGACTGGCCTCGCGAAGCGTTGCGGCGCGAGCTGGAAGGAACGGTAACGATGAAGTTTCTGATCGATGCCGATGGCCATGTTCTGGAGAAAGCGATTTCCAAATCAAGCGGGCACGAAATCTTGGATATTGCCGCGCTTGAAGCCACTGCCCAATGTACCCTTGTAGTCACGCCACAAGATAGTCCAGCACAGCAAGAATGGGTGCAACTCCGGTATGTTTGGACATTGCAGTGAGTTCCTTCGTATGACTGCTCGATGTGGCCGAACATAGGATCAGGATTTCGAAATGATGCCGTTACGAGTTTTCGTGATATCGATACTGCTTGCGCTTGCAAGCGATGCAAGCGCAAGCAGTAATCCCCCAACCTATACCCTCCCATGGTCGGGCAAGGGTGAGATGCTGACTTATCGTTCATGTGGTTGCGCGGACGGATGCTGGGTCGCGGAGCTGCGCGAACGTAAGAGCAAACGGATAAAAGCACGTCTCCGCTGCGACTGCGAGAACTTGCTATTCACTTATCCCCCCAAGTCAGCTGAAAAAGCCTCGGACAAATCCTGCTCGGTCATCAACGATAGTCACGACAAGCAAGAAGCAATCTCGCAAGAGATGAGGCGCATTGTCGGCGGAAATGGCGGCAGTCCACGGGGGAGTTGATGTGGATCGCACCGATGCTGCGTGCCTCGCTAGATGGGCCAGGGGAAGCTACAAGGCCTCGGCAGTATCGGCGCTTGCTAACGGCCGTCTAAGCGTTAGCGGTATCGGGCTGCTCGTCGGACTCGAAGGGCAGCAGCGGGGCCATCCAATCTTCGCCAAACAGCTCGACTGGATGCTGGGTTCGCTCAGAACCATTGCCGCAGGCTAGCGCATCGACTGGGCAGTATTTATCGCAGCCCCAACAAATGCGTTCGGGGTGGAGGGGTTTAATCGGGAATTTCTTAGCCATTTTGCATCACTCCTCTAGGCCTCCCGGCAACGGGCGCCTGTCACCCACCATGCTACGTTTCTGCTGGGCATGGAGAACATGATCTAAATCAATTTTTCGCCACATGGCTGGCATGACGCGGGGCAACTTTACTGAGATTCCGCTGTGCCTATCTGATCCGCATTAAAGGAGCGCCCGTCTAGACGTCCTAAAGTGAAGCTGTTTTCAGAAGGAAATATTCGGGAGGGGCATATGCTCTGCTGGTGAGACGCCGCTTTTACCTGAAATTTGCGCAAACGTTTTTGGTGTGTAAAACTACACAACGCTCCATGAGCGGCAGATGAACTCCAAGACCTTAATTGATATGCTGAAGGCAGATGGATGGCAGCTTGTACGGATCAGAGGCAGCCATCATCATTTCAGGCATCCTGGAAAGAATGGTTTGATTACCGTGCCGCATCCCAAGAAGGATTTACCAGCAGGGACGTGGCGTCGCATCTTGCATGATGCTGGGTTGAGGTAGAAGAGGTGGGCATGGATCTTCCGGTCATAATTTTTAAGGATGAAGGCAGCGTATATGGCGTGAGCGTGCCGGATATCAGCGGCTGCCATTCATGGGGAGACACGATTGGTGACGCGCTTCGCAACGTGAAAGAGGCCATTGCCAGTCACATCGAAACGCTGCTGGAGCTTGGCGAAAACATTGAGGTGACGCCGTCGGATATTGAGTGTTTGCGTGAGCGTCCGGAATACGAAGGCGCTATCTGGGCGCTTGTGAATGTCGATCTGAGCAAGCTTGATAGCAAACCTGAGAGGATCAATATCAGCTTGCCCCGCTTTGTCCTCAGCAAGATCGATAAGTACGCAGATGAACGTCATGAAACCCGCAGCGGTTTGCTGGCGCGGGCTGCCGTAAAACTGATTAACGACGAAACGGCCCTGAAAACAAGCAAAACGTGATGAAAGAAAGCGGCGGCGCAAGGCCGCCGCCGCAAGCGCTGCTTAGGTCTGAATCGTATTCATTACATTCACCGGCGAGATCAGGTTAAACGTCACCGTCTCCGGCACGGACTGCGCATCGGGATGCAGCTCCAGATAGCGCGCCGTGTCCTTCGCCTGTCGCAGCTGGATCGCATCGCCCACCCGGCGGGCCGACTGGTAGAAATCATCCACCACCGCGCGCAGTCTGGCATCGCTGAAGGCATAGCTGTCCTGCAGGATGTCGATGGATGGCGCCAGCGTCATGCGTCCCAAAATGGTTTCGGGGTAGGGACCTTGGCCTGTGACCGAGGCGTTGATCTGCACGTCCATGAAGTTCATATTGCCGAGCGATGGATAGAGCACGCTGTTCGATGGCAGGCAGGCCAGCACATCGTCCACACTCCATTGCGCGGAAGGCTTGCCGGCCGGCGGCGCATACATCAAGGTCGAGGCATTCGGCACAAAGGCGGCGTGGTTGTAGGCGCCATCGTTGATGACGGTATGCTGCACCGAGAACTGCCAGACGAACATGCTGAGCACTTCCTTGAGCAGAGCCTTGGTGGCGACCTGCTGCGGGAAGCGCGCGGCGGGCGGCGTGCCGACCGTGTGGTTGAAGGCGGGGATCAGTTTGCCGAAGAAGTGCTGCAACTGCGTATCCTCCGTCACCGCGCCGTCGCTGGCATAGCAGGTGTCCACGAACTGCGAGGTAAAGCGCGCAATGGCTTCGTACCATAGCGAGGCGTCGTGCTGGTAGGGATAGGAGAAGGGTGTTTTCTCCACGCCGCGTTTGCGCGCATCGATTGGACTTGCCAGCTCCAGGAAGCGGAAGCCGGGATCGTTGTAGATCTTGTCCTGCAGCTGGTAGTTGCCAATGCGGCCGCAGGAGAAGATCAGGTCATACACGAAGCCCAGGTTGTACACGCCGGCCGCACCGCTGACTGTACGCGTGGCGGGGAAGGACGGCAGGCCCGGGATATAGTCGCGGTTGTAGATGGTTTGCTGGAATTCAAGCGCCTTGCTGACGTGCGGCCGCAGCAGCTTGAACACCGGATGTTCCTGGAAGGGCGCGGACGATCCCGGATTGGTCACGGGATTGAACACCTCTTCCGAGAACAGCGAAATCGATACCAGTGAGCAGAGCTGGTGGGTCAGCAGCTGGTGGAAGCCGACATCGTGCAAGGTCTGTCCGGCGCAGTTGACCAGCATCTTCGCCAGCAGCCAGGCGTTCTCCGCATTCGGCATATCGGGCGCGAACAGTTCGTCGCCATGCTCCAGCTGTATGGCTATCGGCATCAGCTGATTCGCCTCGTCCACGGTGAAGAACACGATGGGTTTGGGCAGATAGTAGCCGACCGGCGTCACCGTGCAGGCGGAGAGGAATTTACGGTAGTCGGCGACATAGGTAATGGCGTCCAGATTGCCCAGTTTTTCCGGCTGGCGGATATCTGCGCTTTCGATCAGCTGGCGCACCTGCTGTTTGCCCACGGCCGTTAGCAGATTGGGCATGAAGCCGCCCAGTTGCTGGCGGGCGAATTCATCGTCGTCCTTGAGCCAGAATTTCGGTGCGGGGATGGCCTGGAAGTTATCGCCGTAGTAGATGGCTTCCAGCCGCCGCACGGCCTCGGAGCCGGCACCGGCGTGGTGTTGTTCCTTGCTCTTGCCTGTGGCCTGCGCCTTGGCGCGTAGGGCGACGTTATCGCTCCACAGGTTGTTGAGCATCTTCAGCACCTGCTTGTCCTCATTGCTGCTCTTCATCGACTGCGGCACCTTGTTGTAATCGTCGATAAAGGCCGGCACCGTGCCGCCGAAGACAAAGCTGGACGTGCCATAGATGCTCTGGCTGGCGCCCGGTGCAATCGAGGCGGCTTTGCGGTCCACCAGATTGTATTCGTAGGCGTATTCCAGCTCATTAGCGGTGGCAGGATTGCCGCCAACGTCGGGTGGCGCGTAATCGCCCCAGGTATGTTTCAGCTGCTCGATCTTGTCGTGCGCCCCGGACTGCTGCAGGATGTGGTACACGGCGTTGTAAGCCGAATCGAGGGCGCCGACGATCCAGCCATGGTGCACGGAGCAGCATTCGCCGGCGAAGTTCAGGCAGCCGCCGAATTCGGGCGTCAGCAGCGAAGGGTAGATATTCTTGAACTGGCCGGGGTTGAACAGCGCAAAGGCGCCGCCGCCCGCATGCTGGTCCCAGAACCAGGTGCGGGTCGTCTTGCCGTCGTCATAGCCGGCGAACTCCTGCTCGATATCCTCGATTTCCGGATAGAGGTAGGCGATGCCCTTCAGGCATTCGGCCACGCGGCCACGGTCGTCCAGGGCGCCCAGCCTTTCCGCATCCTGCGCCCAGCAGTACACCTGCAGCACGCCGCCCATACCGTCATAGCCGTAGGATGGATAAATGATCTGGCGGTTGGGCCGGTCGGTCGATGCCGCGCCCAGGCCCTTGTCCTGGCGCTTGCCCAGCTTGGCCCAGAACTGCGTGCGGAAAGTGAGGAAGGCTTTAAACGCCGGCATGAAGTCGCATTCGCGGATCGCCTGCGCCTTGGCAAAGCTGATCTCCTGCAGCAGATTGGTCTTGAAATCGCCGTTCAGATAGCAGCCATTCGGCAGGGTCGTAATGACGTAGGGGTACTGCTTTTCGATCAGAGGCTGGCCAGGCTGGCGTTCATCGCGGATCCGCATCTTGATGCCGCCATGGCCGTCGTATAGCGTGCCATCGTGATCCAGCGCCATCACCTTGTGTTCGAGGAAGACGCGCTGCTGTTTGGGCGATGGGTCGTGCGGCACGGGCTGCTCCGGCTGGTAGGACGGCGGCCTGGCGTCGGGCGTCAGATTGGGCGCGGTATAGGAGTAGGCGCCGGTGGAATTCGGCAGGATGCCGACTTGCACCTGGGCCGTATTGCCGTCCGGCGGCAGCACGCCCACGCCCAGGTCGAGCACCGTGCGGCAGGCATCCGGGAAGCGCTGCATGCCCTGGTCCACCGTCAGCATATACACCGCCTGGTCGCCGGGCTGATATGGGTTCTTGCTGCCGCCCCAGTCGTACACGGCGATCACCATCTCTACGAAGGAGACGGAGTACATGCCAGTGCCGACATTGGTCGTTTCCAGATAGCTGACCACGGACCAGGGCAGCAGGTCGCTTTTGGCACCCATGGCCGGATCGTAGTATTGCTGCAGATCGCCCAGCGTGAAGACGGTGGTCAGGTAATCCCACATGGAGTACTGGTCGTACTCCATCATCATATTGAAGCCTTCGGCGAAGGAACGGTTGATCGCATCCAGGAAGGGTTTGTTGACCTGGTCGAGGATCATATTGATAGGCAGGTATGTGCTACCGTCGCTGCCGGTTGTTTGCGTCAGCCAGATATCGGGCACGTCGCCGCCGGCGCGCTGGTCGAAGTTCAGGGTGTTCAGGCTGGAATCCTGGGCCTCGATCGGCGCGGCCATATTATTGAAGCGCATGCGCTGCTGCGGCGAGTTGTAGTAGAACTTGCGCCAGTAGACTTTTTGCTGTTCCAGGCCGTTCCGTTCCAGCACGGCGTTCACCGCCAGCGAGAGCTGCTGCACCGGCAGCATATCGAAGGAGAACTGCGGCAGGCGCATGCCGCCGACTTCCCCGTACAGGCCGGCCTTGTCCTTGTTGCGCGGATCGTAGTCGCTGGAATACCAGGTGCGGATGCGGCCGCCCACGCGGTCGGAACTCTCAAACAGCTCGCAGCCTATGCCCAGCGATTGCAGCATCAGGCCGGAGAACAGGCCGGCGAAGCCGCCGCCGACAATGCCCACCAGCGGCGCGGCGTTTTCCTGGCCGGGAGAGGCGCCGTTCACGGCGGCATGCAGGCGCCGTGCCTGCGGTCGCCGCAACTGCTGTTGCACGGTGGCGCGGTACTGGTCGCCGTGGTTGGCGATGAGCCAGTTGGAATAGGCGGAACGCAGGGAGCCTGCCCTGGGCACGGTGGGGGCGGAAGGAGCGGCTGCCGAATGGAACGATAGGTAGCTCATGATGTCCTCTGGTAGATGGGGAAGGGGGAACGAGGAGCACGGCGAAGCGGCAATGCCAATCCATTATCTACAGTTTGATCCGGCAGACTCTCTCACATTGTAATAAGCGTACTTGCGCAACATGGCTGGCAAAAAAATACCGGACCCCATCATGGAGTCCGGCCGGGAACAAAGTAGGCGGCGTTTTCAGCAGCCCTGTGCATTGCATAGCGTAACGATGTTACTGGTGGTGAAGCGCGCGCCGTTGAAGGTCTGGCCGAAGGCGCCGGTGCAGGTGGTGCTGTCATAGCCATGCACCACCGAATCGACGTGGTTGCCGGTACGGTAGTCGCGTATCCACGGTCCGCCGCTGGAGCCATACGTCATCGAGCAGCCGGTGTTGAGGATAGCCGCACCACCGCAGGCGGCGCTGGGGCTGAAGCTCTCCGAGGCGCACAGCTGCAGGGTATTGCCGCCGCCCAGATTGCCCGGATAGCCGAGTGCATGCTGGCTTAGCACGCTGCCGTAATTCCACGAGCGGCCCAGCCAGCCCGTGTAGTAGGTGACGCCGCGTCCCGCCGCATCGTTCTGCAAGGCGATCAGGCAGACGTCGGACGCCACATCGCCGTTGTCGATCCAGCTGTTCAGCACCCGTGCCTGCGACCAGGTGAAGGTGCCATAGGGCGCGCTGCCGCTGTTATAGGCCGGCGCGAAGGACCAGCCGCCGATCCAGCTCTTGGTGGAGCGGTTCCAGCAGCAGTGGGCGGCGGTGACGATGATGTTATTGCCGCTGATGACGGAGGCGCTGCACGAGCCGCTGCTGGTGAACAGCTTGCCGATGGCGCGTGGCGTATTTGAATTATTCGTTTCCTGATACTGGGTAAACACATTGGCGGTGCCTGCCCAGCATTGGCCCGACAGGCTGAGACCAAGAAGAGCGACGATCAGACGGGAATGCGGGCAACCGGGAATCGCTAGCGTATCCATTTCAGACCTCCCTTGATGGTGTTATTTCTGATCCTTCCATTCTTCCGGGTGCATTTTGCGCGCCTCTTCATCGGCCTTGGGATTGGGCTGTCCGCCCTCGTGCGACTCGGGCTTGGCCGTCTCCAGCGCCTTTCTTTCCGCCGCCGTCATGGCTTTGCGCTTCGGCTTGCCGATGGTGGTGTTCCAGTCGAGCGGTTTGGATTTCAGGCGCTCTTCACGCGTCTGGAAGGACGGCTCATCCAGCCGCTTGGCGGCCTCGGAATCGCGTTTGATGGTGGCCGTGGCATCCTGTGCCGCCACGCTGACGGCGCCTTGCGCCAATGCCAGTCCGGATACCAATACGGCCGCCCGCCTTGCTAGCTTTGACATATCCACCTCCTGATCTATTGATTGAACAATATTCCGAATGTGCTACGGTCAATATCCGAAAGCAGGCTGCCTAACCATACTCTCCGTTTCAGCGTAGAGCTTGGGCGCGGCAATTTCAAATCCTCTTTAGCTAGCCTCGGCAGGCGAATAGCCGAACAGCCTTTTGAACTCCCGGCTGAACTGCGATGCGCTGGCGTAGCCGACCGCGAAAGCCGCCTGCGCCACCGGGCTTTCCTGCCGTGCAATCAGTTCATGCGCCTTATGCAGGCGCACGGCTTTCAGATACTGAATGGGCGAGTGTCCGGTCAGCGCCTTGAACGCCTTGTGAAAACTGGACGTGCTCATCGCCGCTTCCTTCGCCAGCGTGTCGACGCTCAGCGGTTCCGCATAGCGCGTGCGCAAGTGCTCGCAGGCGAGGAAGATCGGCCCGCGCCGTCCATGCCAGCTGGCGAGCGAACGCAAACAGTCGCCGCCCGCGCCCTGCAGCACGCGGTAGTGCAGTTCACGCAGCAGTTGCGGCCCCAGCACCGCCAGCTCTTCGTTCGATGCCAGGCAGGCCAGCAGCCGTTCCAGCACGTCGCGCAGCGTGTCGTCCAGCTCGGCCACCGCCATGCCGCGCGACGGCAGTTCCACCGACGCCGCCGCCGTGGCCTGCATTTTGGCGAGCAGGTCGAACACCAGTCCCATATCGATTTCGACGGCGAGGGCCAGCATTGGTTCCCCATCCTTCACGATGGTGTCGCAATAGAAGGGCAGGGGCACCGAAACGATCAGATATTGTCCCGGTTGATAGTGGAAGACTTCGTTGCCGAGAAAGCCGCGCTTCAAGCCTTGGGCCATGACCACGATGGTCGGGCTTTGCAGCACCGCGCTGGGCGGCCGCGTGCTGTTGGCGCGCATCAGCGTCACGCCGGGCAGGCGCGTGCCGATATCCCCCTCCCGCGGCGTCAGGGCCAGCAGCCGCCGTACAATTGCCTCATCGCTTGCCGATGCCATCTCTATGCTTTCCCCTTTATGCCACGCTGTCCGTCATCGTCAGCACGATCTTACCAATATGCTGGCCGGAATCCATCAAAGCATGCGCCTGCCCGGCCTCGGCTAGCGGGAAGCTGCGATAGACCAGCGGCTTGAGCGTGCCCGCCTTGAGCAAGGGCCAGACATTGCTGCGCAACTCTTCCAGCAGGGCCGCCTTCTCGTCGGCCGTGCGCGAGCGCAGCGTGGAGCCGATATGCGTCAGGCGCTTGCTCAGCATAGGAAACAGGTCCAGCTCTTTGGCCGGGCCGGCGATCACGCCGATCTGCACAATGCGGCCATTCATCGCGGCGGCGGCGTAGTTGCGCGCCACATAGTCGCCGGCGATGATGTCGAGGATAATATCCATGCCACGGCCATCCGTGGCCTGCCGGCTGGCCGCAACAAAATCCTCGTCGCGGTATAGCACGGCCACGTCCGCGCCCAGCGCCAAGCTGGCTTCGCGCTGCTCGGGCGTGCTGACGGTGGTGATGATTTTCGCCGCGCCGAATGCCTTGGCCAGCATGGTGGCCGTGGTGCCGATGCCCGAGGCGCCGCCGTGGATCAGGATGTTGTCGCCGCGCCGGAACTGGCCACGCTGGAACATATTGGTCCACACGGTCATGAAGGTTTCCAACAGTGCCGCGCCTTCGCTTGGCGTCAGCCCTTCCGGCAGCGGCGTGACGGTGCGCGCATCGGCCACGCTGTACTCGGCATAGCCGCCGCCCGGAATCAGGGCCACCACCTGATCGCCCGGCTGGATATGGCTCACCTCTGCGCCCACGGCCGCCACGATGCCCGCCACTTCGAGGCCTGGAATATCCGATGCGCCGGGTGGTGGATTGTATAGGCCTTTGCGCTGCATTACGTCCGGACCATTGATGCCGGCCGCCAAGTGGCGGATCAGGATTTCGTTGGCGCCTGGCTGTGGCACAGGGCGCTGCACGGCCCGCAGCACTTCTGGGCCGCCGGCGCCGGCGAATTCGATGGCGTTCATCGTGGTTTGCATGGCGCCTCCCTCTTAACGTGCAGCCAGTTCTTGCACCAGCAGCCGGGCGACGGCGGCGCCGGACGCCGGATTCTGGCCGGTGATGAGACGTTGGTCCGTCACCGCGAAAGCCTGCCATGGCTGCGGCGCTTTCTGGAAGTGGGCGCGGCGGCGCACCAGCTCATCCTCGGTGAGGAAGGGCACGAACTTATCCAGCTCGGCCTGGCGTTCTTCCTCGTTGGTGAAGCCGGTGACTTGCTTGCCTTCGATGAGCAGGGAACCATCGGAAAGCTTGATATTCAGCAGTCCCACTACGCCATGGCAGACGGAGGCGACATAGCCGCCCGCTTCATAGATTTCGCGGCTCAGGCGCTGGAAATCCTCATTGTCGGGGAAGTCCCACATTACGCCATGGCCGCCAACGAAATAGATGGCCGCATAGTCGGCTGCATTCACGTCGGCTGGCTTCAGGGTGGCGCCCAGGCGATTCATGAAATCGCGCTTGCCATACCATTCCCAATCGATGGGCTCGGCCAACGCCAGGCTGTGCGGGTCGATGGGTGTGTAGCCGCCGTGCGGGGTCAGATAATCGACTTCGTAGCCGGCCTGCTGCACCACGTCGACGAAGTGAACCGCTTCGCCCAGCCATATGCCGGTGGCGCGCTGCAGGTTCGGATATTTTTCGGTGGCCGTCAGGACCACGAGGATTTTCTTGGACATGTTTGCATTCCTTCGCTGGAGAACGGCGCTGTTCGCCGCACCTGCATTAAACCGCGTCCGGCCGCCCAGGGTAAATGCCTGAAAGTCGCATTGACATGCCTAAAACTGTAATCCGATGGCTGGATCGGGCAAGGCGTTGGGCAGGCTGAGGTGAACCTGGCCGCCTCATGGTAAAGTGGACTTCGGTTCTGCATTCCGGTCAGGTGACTTTTGTGTTGAAACCTATGATTGCCGTGCTGATGGCTGCGTGCTGCGCTCTGGCTGGCGCGCAGGAGGCGGCGCGTACCATCCCCGCCTACAACACCTATCTGGTGCCGCCATATTCCATCGATGCGACGCGCGGCCTGGCGCGCGCGCTGGCCGCGCGCCTGAATGCCGAGCTGCCTCCGGAGTACCAGCTGGACTTCCGCCAGATACCGCGCACCCGGCTGCATGCCGCCGAGTTGAGCAAGGACGAGCGTTTCGACGGCGTGGTCCTGCTCATTGCACCGCGTTTTGTCGGCGATCCGTATATGACGCGCTACCTCTGGTCCAAGCCGCTCTTTGTCGATTGCAATCTGCTGGTTTCGGGGCGCTTGCAGCCGATCGAATATGAGGGCGCCGCTTCGCTGACTGGACGCCGCTTTGCCGGCGTGCGCGGCTACCGCTACGAGCTGATCGACCAGATGGCCGTGACGCACCGCTTGCAGCGCGAGGACAGCCAGGATGAATTGAGCGGCTTGCAGAAAGTCGGCCTGGGCCGGGCCGATTTCACCGTCGTGCCATATACGATCTATGCCTATGCGGCGGCCGACAAGGAGCTGGGTAGCCAGCTGCATGTGGCCAGCAGGGCGCACCAGTGCTTCACGCGCCGCATCCTGATCGGCAAGGCCAATCCCCCTGGCCTGTTGAAGGCGCTCAACCAGGCCATCGACGCCATGGCGGCGGGCGAGCATTGGCGCGCGCTGCTTGGCAGCTATCATCTTGATCTGGACGTGCTGGCGCAATGGACGGCGCACCCGCCGGCCGATGGCCAGGTGGTCGAGGTGCGCGGCAACGCGGTGCGCTAGGCGGGCCGGCCCACGGCTTCTTCATGATTCCTTTAGAATCGGCGCGCCAGCAGGCGTACCATCGCGTCATCCAAATGACAACGGAGGTATGTGGTGAAAGCTCTTTCAAGCCTGGTTTTATCTGCGGCGTGCCTGTTCAGCGCCGCCGCCGGCGCGGCCAACGCGCCCGAAGTCGACGATGCGCAAAAGGCGGCCCAGAGTTGGCTGGCGGTGGCCGATCCCGGCAACTATGCCAGCACCTGGGACGGCGCGGCCAAGCTGTTCCAGCATGGCGTCTCAAAAGAAGAGTGGGTCAAGGCGCTGTCTTCCCTGCGTCCCGGCCTGGGGCAGGTGAATTCGCGCAAGCTCAAGTCGGGCCAGTATTCCAAGTCCCTGCCTGGCCTGCCCGACGGCGACTATGTGATCGTGCAGTACGATACCGAGTTCGAGAAAAGAGCCAAGTCCATCGAAACCGTGACCCTGCTGCGCGAGGCCGACGGCGCATGGCGCGTGGCCGGCTATTTCATCAACTGAGTCAGTGGCTGGCTGTTTTCGAAAACAGGTTGATGACGGCCACGCCCGCAACAATCAGGGCCATGCCCAGCAAGGCTGGCAGGTCCAGGCGCTGGCCGTGCACCAGCCACGCCACCAGGCCAATCAGCACCGTGCCGACGCCGGACCAGATGGCATAGGCGATGCCCACCGGCATGCTGTTCAAGGTCAGCGAGAGGAAGTAGAAGGCGGTGGCGTAGCCCGCCACTACCAGCGCCGTGGGCCAGGGATTGCTGAAGCCCGCGCTGCTTTTCAAGGCGGAGGTGGCGATCACTTCGGCCACGATGGCAAGCGCCAGATATAGCCATTTCTGCATGCTTACTTCCTTTCCAGCGCTTTGGCCTCGCCTTCATACCGCAGGCTGACGATGCGGCCGGTGCGGTCTTCCGCGATATAGATATTGCCGTCCGCGCCTTGCTTGACGTCGACCGGCGCACCCATGCCCTGGTGCGGCTTGGAGGTCCAGCCGCTGATCAGGTCCACCGATTTGCCGAGCGGCGCGCCAGCCTTGTCCGGCAGCAGGGCTACCAGACGATGGCCGTGCTGGCGGTAGCCATGGTAGCCCACGATCAGGCTGTTTTTGTAGAGATCGGGGAAACGGCCGGCGGTGTAGAAGAGCATGCCCAGCGGGGCGGCGTGCGCGGGCAGCAGGCGCTCCGGTTTGCGGTACTTGCTGCAATCGGCCTGCGGATATTCGGGGCTGGGCTGCTGTTCGTCATAGCAGTAGGGCCAGCCATAGTTGGCGCCGCGCTGGACCAGGTTCAGTTCATCGTGCGGCAGGTTGTTGTCGTTGGCCAGCTTGGGCATGGCAGCCTGGATGAAGTCGCGCGAGTTCTCGCCCTGCCACAGCGCATTGCTGACCGGGTGGAAGGCCAGCGCCATCGAGTTGCGCAGGCCGCGCGCATACACCTCGCTGCTCTCCACCGTGCCGGATGGCCACTTCATGCCGTAGCGGCGGATCGAACCGAGCGGATTCTCGCCTTCCGCCTCGGCGCAGGCCTTGTCGGACGCGGGGGCGGCGCCGTCCGCGTTCTCGCAATGGTCGGTGGCCGAACCCACGTTCACGTACAGATCGCCCTTGCGGTCGAAGCGCATGGCGGTCAGCAGATGGCGGCCCAGGCCGGGCAAGGGCGCGGTCTTCGACGTGCCGCCCACCACATCGCTCATGGTGCCGGCCGGGTCGCGCAGATCGAAGCGCACGATGCGCTTGACCAGACCCACATAGATCAGGCCATCGGGGCCGAGCACGATGCTGTTGGGGCGGTCGAGATGGTTCAGCAGCTGCTTGCGTTCATAGCCTTGCGCACCGAGGGTCAACAGCCATATGCTGCCGTGGCCCTCTTCCCAGCCGCCCATATCGGTGACGAGCAGATCGCCGTTGGCCAGCGGCTGCAGGCCGCGCGGGAATTTGAAGCCATCGGCCAGTTGGGCGACACAGAAGCCGGGCGGCGTGGTGACATCGAGGCGGGGCAGGCCACCGCATTCGGGCGCAGCGGCGTGGGCGGTGCTGGCGGCAAAGGCCAGGCAGGCCGCGGCCGCGCGGGATGGGACGGAAGTCTTCATAGGATGAGCAGGATGGAACATAGGCAGGACTATACCTGCTCTTCCCGATATCTGTGCGTGGCCTTAATCCTGCCTGAGGGGCGGCGGCAGTGCGGCGGTGCCGTTGCCGGCCGTGGCAGACCCGGCCTCGGCGTCCTCCCGCTGCATCAGTCCTGCCACTGTGGCGGCGGGCAGGGCGCCGGCGCGCAGCCGGTAGACCGCATTGGCGTCGCCGCCCTGGCGGCGCAGCGCCGCCACCTGGCGCTCGGTTTGCAGCACGGTGCGTTGCAGCGCCTGTGCTTGTGCTTCTGCTGAGAGAGTTGCTGGGAGGAGGGGGGGCTGCAGCGCGGTGTCTTGCGGCGCTTGCGCTTGCGCCTCCGACGAGAGGGTGGTAGCCGAGGGCGCGGTCTGCGGCGGCTGGCTGTGCGCGACAGGCGTCATGGCGGCTAGCCGGGCCGATGCCGCTGCGGTAGCCTGCGCGCTATCGTCCGTGGCTGCGGTGCCGCCGCTTGCGGGAACATCGCCGCCGCCGGTGAATGCGATCAGCGCCACAGCGCCAAGGATGCCAGCGCCGATAAGGTGCCGTTTCAAGGAATGCTTGATCTGCATGCAGCCTCCTGAAAGAAGGCGGGCGCGATGGTTCGCGTCCGCCCGGCTTGCTACAGGCCGTAGATGATGCCAGCCACCTTGTCGAATACCGGATTGATGGCCGACGCGGGCTGCAGCCAGCCGATGACGTCGAAGTGGTCGAAGCCATCATAGTAGCCCAGATAGTTCCATTTGCCGCGTACCGAGGTGCCGTCGTAGTTGCGTACCGGCTGTCCCGCCGGCGCCTTCATGCTGACGGTGTTGACCACGCCGTCGTTGGCGAACCAGCTGCTGTCGATTGCCACGCGGCCTGCTGCGGACTGGGTGTACGAGCCCATGCCGCGCTGCAGGATGGATGGCACCACCCATTCGCCCGCCGTATTCTTCATGAAGATGATCATGTCGTCGCGCGCATACTGGTAGCTGCCGCTCTGGATCGGCGCGATCACGCGGTCGGTGCCGTTGCAGCACAAGCTGCCTTGCTCGGTGGCCTTGGTGCCGATCGAGTAGTAGTAGACATTGGGTGAGGTCTTGACCCAGGCATTCAGCTCGCGCGCGCCGTCCGGTCCCAGCTCCCATTGCGCCGCATCATGGTTGGATAGCGACCAGAAAGGCGCGCCCTTGATGCGTTCCAGGAAATCGTCGAAGGATTCGGCCGGTCCCTGTGCCAGGCCGAACTGCTCCAGCCGGAATTTGTAGATGGGATTGCTGCTGCCGCCCAGGCCCGCGATCTGCACGATGCTGCCGGCCAGCTCCGATACCTTGGGCACGAAGTCCACGATCACGTCGCGCAGGGTGGTGCCGTTGTGCGGCGTGGCGAGCGTGGTGGCGCTTTTCACCCAGCCCACCTTGCCGCCGGCGTACAGCTCGCCGCCGCCCTCGTTGCCGTTGGGCGAACCGTTTTCCAGCAGCTGGATCAGGGTGCGCACGGTCTGGCCGCCCTGGCTGTGGGCGATCAGGTGTATCGGGTGGCTGGCGTCCCAGGCCGGATACAGGGCCAGGGGATAATTGTGCGGATTATTGTTTGGGTCGGCGGCCCAGCATTTGCCGGCCGGTTTCTGGATCGCGCCATAAGCCGCATACGCCGCCGTATGCTTGGCGCCATAGTCGGCGCAGCCGCCCTTGATCTGATAGTACAGCTCCACGGCGCGGTCCCAGTTCGAGCTGACCGGTCCCACGCCGGTGGCGAACACCTGCCGCTTGCCGCTGCGCAGATGGGCGGCGATATCGTTGAAGCCACCCCAGTAGCTGAAGCCCGTGCCTTGCAGCTCGGTCGGCCCGAAGCCGAGGAAGCCATGCACCAGCACCACCGGATAATCGTTGGCGGCCTGCGCCTGGGCGCCGCCGAACAGGGTTGCCGCCGTCAGCAGCAGCTTGGCCGCCATGGCCTTGCGCTTGAAAGTCCATCCAATCATGCCTGTCTCCTATCGATATGGTATGCGTTCAGGAAGGAAGGCCGCGCTGGCGATGGCGGGCGCGGTTGGATGATTTCATCACGAAGCGAAACGGCTCACGAGGCGCACACGTTGGCCCGGCAAGCCAAACGCATGGCTTGCCGGGCCAACGGCTTAGTCGCTCAGGACGGCCGTGCCGGCGAGGAAGCCGGCCAGCAGGGAATTGACGGCGGCAGCGTGGGTGATCGGCGCCATATGGCCGCCCTTGGTCTGCGTGAGAGCGGCGTTGGGCAGGGCGGCAGCCAATTGTTCGGCGACGCGGCGGGTGGAGGCGGGCGCATGCTGGCCGTGCAGCACCAGGGCTGGCATATCCAGCGCCGCCATATCGCGCAGGCTGGCCGGTTCGCCCAGCAAGGCCTGGAAGTCGAGCTTGACCTTGGCGATCTGCGCGGTGAAGCGGGCCTGCTGTTCCGGCGCCAGCGCATCGAAGGCGCCGGTGCGGTTCCAGTAGTCGATGAAGATGCGGGTGGCATCCTGCTCTTTGCCCGCCGCCAGGATCGCGGCCACCACGGTTTCGATTTCGATGCGCGCCGCATCGTCCTTGGCCAGCAGGTGGAAGGCCACCGGTTCGAACAGGGCCAGCGAGAGCACACGCTCCTGCATCTGGCGCGCCAGGCGCAGGGCGGTGGCGCCGCCGTAGGAGTGGCCGACCAGGTGGAAAGGTTCGCCCGCATCCAGGTGCGCGGCCAGCGCCGCGCTCACCGCATCGGCTTCGTGCGCCAGCGAGAAGGCGGCGCCTTCCACATGGTCGGGGAAGGGGGATTTACCGTAGCCAAGCAAATCAACGGCAATAAAACGGAAGTCCGATTCCTGCTGCTTCATCAACTCGGACCACTGGGAACGGGAACTCATGGAGCTATGCAGGAGAACGACGGCCGGCCGCGTTTCCTGCGGTGTTGCGTTGTTAATCATTTCAAGGCTGCTTCAAAAACGGCAAACCCAAGATTATATGCCAGTTCGTCCAGCGCCTTGCGCGCTCACAGCCTTATGCGATAAGGCGGTGCATCACCGTTTCCAGCGGCCCGCGCCTGACCCGCTGCGCCCACAGCCAGGCAAAGCCCAGCGCTGCCGCGCAATACACGGCCGAAGCCAGTACCGCCTGCGGCATGCCGCGTCCCTGCAGCCAGCCGATCTGCTCCAGCACGCCCATGCCGAGCAGGATGTGGGCGATGTACAGGGTCAGCGTCATGCGCCCGGCCGGCAGCAGGGCCTGCAGCCAGCCGGCCTGGTGCCAGCGCTGCGCGGCCCACAGGCAGACGCCGATGACGGCCGTGGCGATGCCGCCGCCCGCCAGCAGGTACAGCGGCACGGGCGGCAGCGGCGTGACGCCGAACAGGCCGCCGAGCGAGGAATACCAGGCGTTGACGGCGGCCGACAGCGCATACGCTAGCATGGCCGCGCCGCTGCCGCCGGCTATCATGCGGCGCTGGACCAGCGGGTCTTCCATGCGCAGCCGCGCCAGCACCAGTCCCCACAGGAAGAAGGCGGCCCAGGGCAGCACCGGATGCCAGCCGTTGAACAGCAGATTGCGCGCAAAGCCTTGCGGCGTCCAGAAATCCGGATAGCTCAAGTCGTTCCAGTTCCAGCCATAGCCGTAATCGAGCACGAAGAGCAGGGCGGTGAAGACGGCGGCGATGGCGCCGATCAGCAGCAACAGCCAGCGCGTCGCCAGCGGCAGGCAAAGCGCGCCGACGATGAAGTAGATGGCGTAGTAATGGATGATATCGGCCGGGAAGACCAGGAAGTTGACCAGGCCGATCGCCATCAGGATTACGGCGCGGCGCGCGGTCTGCGACAGCGCGGCGGGATAGGCGAGCTTGCGCGAAGCCAGGGCCAGGCCGATGCCGGCCAGCGTGACGAAGGTGGCGGCGGAGCGTCCTTCCAGCGCTTCGAGCAGGCGGCCGAGCCAGGGCGGGCCACCCGTGGTGGCGCCCATGGCCAGGCGGAAGTTCACCAGGACCATGCCGATCAGGGCCAGGCAGCGCGCCAGGTCCAGTCCTTCCAGGCGTGGAGCATGTATTTTGTTCATGGTGTCAGTAGCTTGCGCAGGATGGGCAGCAGCGCCTTGGCGCCGCCGGCGGGAGGGGTGAACAGCATGGCGCGCAGGGCATGGCCTTCGATGGCGTCCAGCAGCACGTCGGCCAGGGCGGCGGGCGGGATGGCGCCATCCACCGTGCCATCCTGCGCGCCGCGGCGGATGGTGTCGGCGAGCGCCTTGCACAGCTGCTTGCGGTTGAGGGCGAACAACTGGGCCAGATCGGGCCGGCGCGCCGCTTCGGCGATCACCTCGCTGGTCAGGATGGCGTTTTCCACGCTGCTGCACCAGTGCAGATAGCTGCGCGCGAAGGTGAGCAGGGCCTCCAGCGGCGCTTCCTGGTCGAGGGCCGCCAGCATGGGCTCCAGCTCGGCCGATTCCAGCTGGGCGATTTCCGTGATCAGCGCTTCCTTGCTGGGAAAGTGGTTGTACAGATTGCCCAGGCTGACACCGGCCGCGGCGGCGATATCGCGCATGCTGGCTTGATGGAAACCTTGCTGCAAAAAGCAGCCCAGGGCGGCTTCAACGATGCCGGCGCGGCGCGCCGAGACTTTTTCTTCGCGGTTCATGGCTTTCTTTCTTTAACTCTGCCCGGATGCTATCACTGAACGTTCGTTCGTTCAATATTAATCAACTCATCTGTCGGAAATTTTTACAGATGTAACAAGCGCCGACCGTGCTTGCTAGGGAGAACGGGTGTGGCACGCTACGTGCTTTAATTCCTATGGGAAAAAGATATTAAGGAGATAGTCATGCCAGGGCCACAGAGGAGGACGCGGTGAACCGTTCCACCCTGCCCATCCTGCTGCTGGTATTGCTGCTGGGTCTGCTAATCCAGAGCATGCTGTTTGGCATTGCCTATGCGTCGGCATGGGAGGAGTGGGCGCTGCGCGGCATGAATCTGCTGGCGCTGCTCATCAATCTGGTGGCCGTGCGCCGCCTCGATCCGGCTACGCTGACCCGCACCTGGGCGGCATTGGCGCCGGTGGTCATCTCCGGGGTGCTGCACCGGATCAATATTGGTGGCGATAGCGAAATTATCGTTTTCCTGTTGCCCCTGATGCACGGTGGGCTGTCCTGGCTGCTGCTGCGGCTGCCGGGCGAGATACAGCACTGAGGCTTCACGCCCCTTCGTGCAGGCGTTCGCGCAGCAGCTGTTCCCAGGCCGGCACGGCGCGGCGCCAAAAATCTTCGATATCGTCCGCCGCCAGATGCAGGCCGAGGAAGCGCGCGGCCGGCAGCAAGGCGCTGTTCAGCAGCGCGGCGGCCGGTGCGCCATCGTCGAAAGCCTGGGCGCCGGTCTGCTTGGACAGCTTCTCTCCCGATTCGGCCAGCACCACCGGCACATGCAGATAGCGCGGCTGCGGCAGGCCAAGCAGCGCCTGCATATAGAGTTGGCGCGGCGTGGAGTCGAGCAGGTCGGCGCCGCGCACGATGTCGGTGATGCCCTGGGCGCCATCGTCGGCCACCACGGCCAGCTGGTAGGCCCAAAAGCCGTCGGCGCGGCGGACCACGAAATCGCCCACTTCGGCCGTGATGTCCTGGCTGACCTGGCCGTGCCAGCGGTCCTGGAAAGCGATCACGCAATGCGGCTGCTGCGGCGTGCGCAGGCGCAGGGCGCGCGCCGTCTTGCCCGGCGCCAGGCCGTTGCGGCAGGTGCCGGGATAGACCAGGCCCGCATGCGGTGCGGCGCCCGCCGCCTGCAGCCGCAGCTGCGAATCCTGGATTTCGCGGCGCGAACAGCCGCAGGGATAGACATGCTGCCCCAATTGGGCCAGCACCGTCTCATAAAAAGCGTAGCGCTGCGTTTGCCACGCCACCTCGCCATCCCACTGCATGCCGCAGCGCTGCAGCGAAGCCAGGATGTGGCGGTCGGCACCCGCCACATTGCGGTCCTCGTCCACATCCTCGATGCGCACCAGCCACTGGCCGCCGTGCACCTTGGCGTCCAGATAGCTGGCCATGGCCGCCACCAGCGAGCCCTGATGCAGGGGGCCGGTCGGGGAGGGCGCAAAGCGGCCGATATAAGGCAGGGGCGGGGTCAGCATGGCGGCAGTATCCCCGAGGCGGCGGCACCGCGTCAACCGCGCGCCGCCTATGCTGCGCTGCACAGCATATTTGGCGCGGCAATCGCATACAATGCACGGCGCGGCGCTGCTGCCGCACCATCCGGCACCACCTTCTTTGACCTTATTCACAAAATACAGGACATCATGCAGAAAATGTTCCCATCCCTTGCCGCTGGCGCCATCGCCGCCAGCCTGGCCCTGGCCTTCCCTGCCTATGCGGCTGGCGCCAAAAGCGCGCCGGTCGTGCAGGAAGCACCGCTGCGCGCCCACCTCGCCTTCCTCGCCAGCGACCTGCTGGAAGGACGCGGCACCGGCCAGCGCGGCGGCGACCTGACCGTCGCTTATCTGGAAAACCAGGCGCTGGCCGTGGGCCTGAAGCCGGGCAATGGCAACAGCTTCCGCCAGCTGGTGAAAATCGCCGGCGTGAAAACCCAGCCGGAAACCAGCACCCTGCACCTGGAAGCGAACGGCGCCACCCTGCCGTTCAGCTTCGGCAAGGACTGGGTCTTTGCGCCGGGCGACGCCAAGGCCGAACACACGCTGAACGCCGACCTGGTCTTCGTCGGCTACGGCATCAGCGCATCGGAAGAGGGCTGGGACGACTTCAAGGGCCAGAACCTGGAAGGCAAAGTGCTGGTCATGATGGTCAACGACCCGCAGCCGACCGCCGAGCAGCCCAACCGCTTCGGCGGCAAGGCGCTGACCTACTACGGCCGCTGGACCTATAAATTCGAAGAAGCCAAGCGCCGCGGCGCGGCCGGCGTGCTGCTGATCCACACCGACGCTTCCGCCTCCTACGGCTGGAGCGTGATCCAGAACAGCTGGAGCGGCGTGGAACGCTTCCAGCTGGCGCAAGGCACGCCCGGCACCCAGCTGCAAGGCTGGATGACCGAAGACACGGCGCGCGCCCTGTTCAAGTCCGGCGGCCAGGATCTGGACGCGCTGCGCGCCGCCGCCGAACGCAAGGACTTCAAACCGGTCGCCCTGCAAGCCAAGCTGGCCGGTGCCATGAAGGCCGAAGTGCGCCACGTCGAGCAATTCAACGTGGCCGGCGTGGTGCCGGGCACCGATCCCAAACTGAAAGACGAAGTGGTGATCTACAGCGCGCACTGGGATCACCTGGGCAAGCAAGGCACGGGCGCCGATACCATCTACAACGGCGCGGTGGACAATGCCTCCGGCACCGCCGCCCTGCTGGCGATGGCCGCCGAAGCCGTGAAGTCGCCTGCCAAGCGCAGCCAGATGTTCCTGTGGGTGGCCGCCGAAGAGCAAGGCCTGCTGGGCAGCGCCGCCTACGCCAGCGCCCCGCTGTGGGCACTGGACAAGACCGCTGCCAACCTCAATCTGGACAGCCTGAACTGGGTCGGCACCACCAAGGACATCGGCACCCAGGGCAGCGAGCGCACCGAGCTGGGCAAGATGGCCGAAGCCACCGCCAAAGCCATGGGCATGCAGATCGCCAAGGCCGAACCCGACCTGGCCGGCGGCTACTTCCGCAGCGACCACTTCAGCTTCGCCAAGGCCGGCGTGCCGGCCTTCTCCATCGAAGCGGGCCGCGAGTTCAGCAAAGACCCCGAAGGCGCCGCGCTGAAACGCAAGGCCTACGGCAAGAGCTACCACCAGGTCAGCGATGAATACGACCCAACTTGGGACCTGTCCGGCATGACCCAGCAAGCCCAGTTCACCCTGAACCTGGGCCGCATGGTCGCCGACAGCCCGAAAATGCCGACCTGGAAAGCCGGCGACGCCTTCGGCAAAGTGCGCAACGCCAAATAAAGCCCATCCCGCCGCTGAGCTGGTGTCCGCCTTGGGGGTAACAGCCCCTAATTGGACACGAATCCAGCGGTGGCATGCTGCGCTAGGAAGTATAGTTGAGCCCGTGTCCGGTTTTGGGGCCTGGCCCCAAAACCGGACACGGGCTCGGCTGCTTTAGTGCTTGACCATCAGCGTAATGGTGGTGCCGGTGAGGTCGATGCCTTTCATGCTGATGCTGCCGAAGCTGGGGCCGTCGGGGTTGCTGCCTTGCACGCGGATATTGCGCAGGCTGATTTCGCCGATGGAGCTGGGCAGGCTGAGCGTCAGCGAGCCGTCGGCGTTGAGCGTGGTCAGCGCGCGCGAGTGGTCGTACACCACATTGTGCATGCTGACGTCCGCTTCCAGAAAACCCAGCACCGGATTGATCAGGCGCGCCATGTCGCCGATGATCTTCACATTGCGGTCCTTCATATGCTGCTCGATCTCGTGCACCACGTCGTCCTGCAGCCCCTGGGCCGTGACCGCATCCATCTCCGCTTCGCTCAGCGCCTGCATCGATTCCTGCCGACTGGGCAGCAGCGGCTGGACCGCCACCGCCGTCGCCGGCAAGGCTTGCACCGCAAAGCTTTCCAGCGGCGCGAACAGGGCGGCGATGAAGGCCGCCGCCATGCGCACGCGGCGCTGCCGGCGCAGGATGTCGTGCACATGCTGCTGCGTGATCAATTCCCACTCGGCGAAAATCTCGCCCAGGCGCTGGCCGGTGGCACGCTGATGCTCGATTGCCCTTTGCAGCTGCTCTTCCGAGATCAGCTTGTGGCGCACCAGCAGCTGGCCAAACAGATGGTGGCTGCGGTCCTTGCCCAGCAGGCTCATGGCGCTCTCCCGCCGGCGATGGTGGAGGGCGTCATGCCGAACCAGCGCTTGCAGGCGCGGTAGAAGGCGCTCGGCTCGGAAAAGCCCAATTGGAAACTGAGCACCTTGAGTGACAGGTCGCCCGCCGCCAGCGACTGGCGCGCCAGCTCGCGCCGCGTATCGTCCACCAGCTGGCTGAAGCTGGTGCCTTCCTCGGCCAGGCGGCGCTGCAAGGTGCGTTCGCTGACCATCAGCTGCACCGCCACCGAATCGCGGTGCGGCGGACCTTTGGGCAGCATGGTGGTCAGCAACTCCTGCACGCGGCCGCGGAAGCCTTTCGGTTCAGCCGCGGCCAGCTTGGCCAGCATCTCGCCGCTGACCGGCATGCCGCCGTTCGGCAGGGCCGCCACCAGGTCGGCGTCGGAAAACTCCATCACATTATTGGGCATGTCGAAACGCACCGGGCAGCCGAAAGTCTGTTCGTAGATATGCGCGTTGGCCGGCGGCGGAAACGCGTACTCCACCGCCACCGGGTTGGCGTCGTCGCGGCCGGAAGCGCAGCGCAGGGTGCGCAGCAGCACGCACCAGACGAAGTCATAGCGCTGCTGCGGCACCACGCGGTTCAGGCCGGGCAGCAGCAGGGCCACGCGGGTGTGGCCGTGGCAGCGCTCGATGGTGCTTTGCACCGTGGGCGACACCAGCATGATGTGGCCCATCACGCCCAGCCAGCCCAGGCGGTGCGGGGTGGAGATGCGCAGGCCGATCAGCGGATCGTGGGAATGCTCGACCAGCAGTTCCCACAGATGGCTCAGGCGGTCGGACAAGGTGAGCGCGTCGCACGCCAGGCCGTCTCCTTCGTTCAGGCCCGCCATCTCGAACAGCTGGTCGGCCGCCAGGCCGGAATGCGCCAGGCGCGATTTCACGCCGCGCACCAGATGCAGTGCTGAGGAATAAGTCATGATGGCCTCCCGGCTCAGGGTGCGATGGCGCTGCGCAGGCGCATGCCGATGCGTTGCTGCAGATCCTGCAGCTTGGGTTCGATCACGCCGCGCGTGTCGGCCGCCACGCTGTCGCCCAGCGATTTCTGCAGCTCGGGCAGCATGTCCTCGAACTTCTTCTTCACCGGCGACTCGAGGATGGCGATCATCTGTTTCAGCTCGTCCTCGGTGAAGCGCTCGGCCAGCAGCGGCGCCACCTTGGCGCTGGCCATCTTTTGCGCGCTGGCGCGCGCGATCGGCGTATTGTCTTCCATGAACTTCTTCGCGTCCTGCACGATCTCGGTCATGGCGGCGTCGCGCTTCTCGACGGCGGCGCGCCCTTGCAGCATGGCGCGCGCCTGCTGCACCGCGTCGCTGACCGGCGCCTGCAGCATGGATTGACCCACATTCTCCACATGCCATAGCTGTAATACCTTGTTGACCAGTTCCTGTTTCGCGGCCGGCACCGGCGCAGCCGCCTGCACGGCGCTGCCCAGCAGCAGGGTGGCAAGGAGTAGGGATGGTTTTTTCATGGCAGATCGCTCCTAAAAACGATGGTTGTAACTGAACCCAACGTAGTGGACTTTGATATCGCCCGCTACATCGTGGCCCGCAAACGGGTTGTAGATCACGTTCAGGAAATTGTCGCAATTCATATTGCAGCTGCTGTTGGCCGGCGCATTGAAGTCGCCCTTCATATACGAGGCCGTCACGCTGATATCGCTGCCGGACTTGAACTTGTAGTTCAGGCCCACGCTATACAGCTTGGTGTCCGGCAGCGGCGCGATCAGATCGATCTTGTCGGCCGGGACTGAGCTCTTGCGCGGCTCGTAGCCGAAGCGCAGGGCCAGCGATTGGGTAGGAAACAGTTGCAGGCCATAGCCCATATTCACCACGCTCTTGTAGCCGCGCGGGATTTTCAATTTGGTCGAATCGGGAATGCCGTACAGGCGCGCCACTTCGAGCAGCCGTATGCTCTGGTCGAATTCGAAGGTGAGCGCGTTCCAGTCGCTCCAGCGCGCATAGCTGGCGTCCACATTCAGCTGCACATAACGCACCGGGCGCAGCTTGATGCCCACCTGCAGATGCGAGGGAAAGGGAATGGTGGCGCTCAGATTGCCGTGCTGGACTTCGGGGATCGAGGTCGGCAGGCCCAGCACCGCGCCGGCAATAGGACCGAACAGGCTGGAATTCAGACCCTTGACGAAGTTGCGCAGCATGGGATCGGCGCGGAACTCGTAGCTGCCGCTGTAGCGCGTCTTCGAGCCGCCCTGGTACACCGCGCCCAGCGCGAACCAGGGCTTGGGTTCCCACAGCACGCCGAGATTGATGGTGGGGTCGAAAGGCGCCGTCATTTCCAGGCGCATGGACGCCGCTTTCTTGAACGGCGAAACCATGCCTTCGCGGCCGCCGCCGCACAGGCCAAAGCCGAACACGTCGATCACATTGCCGCCGCTTTCCGGGCACCAGCCTTTTTGCAGGCTGCCGAACACGCCCAGCAGCTCATTGGGAAAGCGCATATGGGTATCGACCACGAAGGCCGAGTGGGCGATCGGCACCGAGGCGCCGAAGCTCAGCGTGTCGGAGAAGCGGTAGCCCACCGACGGCGACAGATACACCAGGCGCTGCAACTGGACCTGGCGCCCCTGGAAGCGCGCCGGGTCGTTCGGGTCCGTGGTGCGGTCGATACTGATGGCCTGCGCCATATACGAGTTGGTGGCGAAGGTGAAGGGCGAGCCCTCCTTGTGGAAAGCCAGGCCCAGGCTGGGAATGAGCACGCCCGGCAGGCGCCAGCCCGGCATGCCGTAGGTCGGCACATACATGGCCTGGCGCACCGGCCCGGCCTTGGTGCCGGACAGCGGATCGTCGTACCAGCCGCCGATGCTGAAGCCGGGCGGCGTATGGAAGCTGGCGTTGCTGCGGATCGAAGCGGCGAAGAAGGACTGGCTCTCCATATCGTACTGGATGCGCGCCAGGCCGGCTGGATTGAAGTGCACCGAATCGATGCCGGGCGGATCGGCCGTCACGGCATTTCCCAGCGCCATGGCGGTCACGCTGGTGGTCAGATTCTCCACCAGCGCGGCATGGGCCGGCAGGGTACAGGCGACGGCGCAGGCCGCGGCCAGAAGGCGGCAGTGTGGTGCCATGGCTGCGGCTCAGGCTTAGAAGGCCAGCGGCAGGTTCAGGCCCACCGACAGATTCGGCGAGTCGCTGGTCAGGCCGATGCCGACCGATAGATTGACCGTGGTCTTGGGCGATATGCGGTAGCCCAGGCCCAGATTCAGCATGGCCGAGGTCTGCATATTGGTCTTCACTTTCAGGCCGTCGGCAAAGGTCAGCTTGGAGCCGGCCGCGATCGACTGCTGGAAGGACATGGTGGTGGAAATGCCATACGAGAGCGCATAAGCGAAGCCCATGCCGAAGCCGACCGCGGGGCCGGGCTGCACCTTGGTCAGCACGCGCGTGCCGTTCACCTGCCACAGATGCTTGGCCGGCAGGCTGCCCGTGACGCTGAAAGAGCCGAACAGGGCGACCGGATCGACGATGCGGTTCACGTTCAGGCCGGCCGACAGCGAACCGACGCCGCTGCCGGTGGCCTGGCCGCTGCCGGCCACCACCTTGAAGGGGCTGCGGCCGGTAGGCAGGCGCACGGTGGTGGTGGCGGTCAGGTTGGGGCGGTCGCGGCGCGCTTCCAGCGGCTGCCAGCGCGCGCCCAGGCTGATGTCGCCCAGGGTGTTGGACAGGCCGCTGTGGCCGCGCACATCGGAGTAGCGCGAGATCACGGGCAGCGTGACGTTGGCGGTCAGGTTGTTGCGCACGCCGTAGTCGGCCGACAGGGTATTGGTGACGGTGTGCGAGCTGGTGTTCTCGATTTCGAACAGGGTCAGGCCGGCGATGGAGTAGTCGGTGACGATTTTTTCCTGGCCGATGTAGCTGTAGTTGAGGTCATAGCTGACCTGGTACTGGCCCTGGCGGATCAGCGAATATTGTTTGTCGACGGCGGTCAGGGTTTCCTTCAGCAGGGCGCTCTGGTCGCCTTCACCTTCCTTCTTGGCCAGGGCGTCGCGCGCGGCGTCGGCGCTGGCGGGCGCGGTCGCTGTCTGCTGGGCGTGGACGGGCAGCTGGAGCAGCAGCAGGGCGGAGGCAAGAAGGGCAGGCAGCATGCGTAATTTCATCTCGGGTTTTCCTTATGCTTGGGGTGCTTGAGGTGCTTGATGTACGACAGACGACGTAAGGCCCTTACTGGCGCCGGGTCCAGGTGCCGGCGGCGCCCGAATTGACGGCGCGCTCCAGCAGGTGCGCCGCGTTATTGATCTGGCCCAGCTGGCCACGGTTGGTGATGCGGTCCATATCGACCACGCCCAATTCCTGGTCGTTCAGCGCCAGTTGTGCCGGCACCTTGCTGCCAGGGGCGGCGGACAGGATGAAAAGGGTGTTCTTGTCCCACAGCCGGGCAAATTCCTCGACCGAGAAGGCGAGGTTGCCGGCCGATGGGTCGGCGATGAAAACGACGCCGTCGCGGATGCCGCGCAGCACCACGAAGTGCTTGGCGCCGGCGTAATCGATCGGCACGATGGCCGGTTCGGTCAGCGTCAGCAAATCCTTGACCTCGGCGCGGAAGCCGGCGCCCTGCACCTTCAGCGAGGCCGCGTAGCGCTTCATGTCCAGCAGCGAAAAGCCGCGCCGCTCGATGATCTTGTCCTTCTCGCCTTTGTCCAGCATGCCTTCCATGGCCTGCTGTTCCGTGACCTGGAGACCGAGGTGGAAGCGCAGGATGGTCACCAGCGCCGCCGAACCGCAGCTGTAGTCGTAAGCCTGGCGCACGATGTGGCGGTATTTGAGCTCGCTGAACGGCTCCATCGTCACGGCCTGGTTGTAGCTGCCGCCGCCGAGCAGGTTTTGCGGCATTTCGAACTGGCCCTGGGGCCGGTCCTTGACTTCGTGGCGCTCCAGGGCACCGGCGCCGCCGATCAGCACGGCCAGTACCCCCATCAGCAGCATCAGCATGGCTGCCTCCATGGGGTGTGCAAAGTTTCAGGGTGAGCGCTGCCATAGGCCGCCGAACGGCCTGTTTGTCCTACTCCCATGCTGTCTCCTAGTTTTATTAGAACGACCGTGCTTTATTTTGTGTACAGTCGTTCTTGATATTTTTGTAATTTATTAACGCATAAAGTGGTATCGCCTCGCAGCCAAAAAATTAGAACGGTGACTCTAGTCCTTTTGTTGCGAACTTATGCTAACGCAGTTGACGCGCATACAACACAGCCCTCCCTCTGAATGGCTTGCAGGGACAAGCGTTTGGCTTTTCCGGTCAGCGCAAGAACGTAGACCGCGGTCGGCGGCAACTCCTATCATAAATTTAATTAATATTGAAATAATATTAAGAGCAGTGCTTCGGCCGTCGCGCCCCATCAGGGCAAGCCGGCCAAGGAAGTGCAGGAAAACAGGTAGTCCCATCACACACATAGACACATACACAACGGAGATAAAACGATGAAACTGATCACCACCCTGGTAGCTGCCGCACTGTCCTCCCTGGCCCTGTCCGCATCGGCCATGACCCCGATCCAGGACACCGAACTGAGTGCTGTCACCGGCCAGGACGGCGTGTCGATCTTCGCCAACCTGAACGTCAAAATGGATTCCTTCGTCTACACCGATACGGACCCACTGGACGCCAACGGCCTGGGCGGCGGCTCGATTAGCTTCAACGGCATCAAGGCCACCGGTCTGATTGCCGCCAGCATCGACATCCTGTCGAAAAACTCCTTCCTGCAAGCGGCTGGCGCAGTCGGCGTGACCAATCCTGGCACCTTCTACAACCCGCAAACCGGCGGCGACGTGGTGCAGATCGCCATCCCGGCCGACGTGCAAGTGGCAGCCGGCAAGCTGCTGAACATCAGCGTCGATGCCGTCAAGATGGGCAACAACGTTGCTTCCTTCGGCTCGTTCGCCATGAACCAGCTGGACCTGCGCGGCACCCAAGTCTGGATCTGGGCTCACTAATCCAGACCGGGGCGGCCGTCTCCCACGCGGCCGCCTCTTTTCTCTCATGAATGCCTCCATTTTGATGGCCGCCCTCGCGGCGGCCCTTTTTGCTGCCGGCGCGGCGCAAGCCCAGTTGCACCCGATGAGCGACGAGGAACTGTCGCACACGCGGGGCCAGGGCTTGATCGCGCTCAGCAACACGCGCCTGGGCGGTTTCGACTTCACCCGCATCGCCCTCGATGCGGACGTGACGCTGAACGCCAATCTGCGCAGCATGCGCCTGGGCGATTACCGCTATGCGGCGCGCGAGGGCATGGGCGCCGACATCGATATCGCCCATCTGCAGTTCGGCCGCAGCGACGGCAGCGCCGCGCAGCGCCTGGTCCAGATCGGCAATCCCTATTTCGAATTCGTCTACCGCGACAGCGGCAACGCCGCCGCGCCGCGCGAAGCGGTCGGCATGCGCTTCGGCTTCGACAGCATCAGCGGCGATATCGGCATGAAGATCAATACGCTCTCCGGTTCGCTGCGGGTGGAAGGCAAGGCCGCCGACGGCAGCGCCATCGCGCTCGATTCGCGCAGCGATGCGCTGGGCGGCAAGCGCTGGGACGGCAGCTGCAGCGCGCCTTGCATGAATTTCACCCAACTGGGCGCGGTGCGCGCCGGCGATGCCTCCGGCCCGAGCCGCGACTTCTGGGTTTCCATGCTGAAGACGGGCGTGCAGTTCCCCGCGCCGCCCGGCACGAATCAGCTGCCCGATATGGCGCAAGCGGGCATGTGGATGAACTGGCGCGACAAGCTCAGCGCCATCAACGCCACGGGCGCACTGCCGCCCAATCTGCCGCCGGGACGCTGATGAAACGCCATCCGCACCTGCCCGACGGCAGCGCGCGCCGCCACGAGTGGCGCGCCGAATACCGCCCGGAATGCCGCGAAGCGTTGCGTCCCGAGCTGCATGGCTTGCGCCGCGCCGCGTATCGCTTGCGCCTGCGCTTGGGCCGGCGCGGCGCGTCCGCAGAGACGCCTGCCGCGCCGCTTGCCGGGTACACCGACCACCATGCCGATTACCTGCCGGCGCGCCTGTTGCCGGTGATGGCGCTGTGCGCCCTGGTGCTGGCGGCGCTGGTGGCGTTCGATGTGGCGGCCATGGAGCCGCTGAACGACAAGGCCTTGTCGGCGGTACGCGGCGGCGATGGCGTCAGCTTTGATCTGTCCGGCTTCCGCATGGACGGCGATGCGCGCGTCACTTACACGGCGCAGCCGGGCCGCAGCATGTACAGCGAATATCTGAGCGCCTCGCGCAGCGACAGCGCCCAGCCGTTTGCCGATCCTTATCGCATCGACATCGTCAACGGCGCGCCGGGACTGGCCGACGTGATCCGCCTCGACATGCCGCGCAATGCGGATCGCGCGCAGAAATGGCAGTTCGCCTACGACTGGGGCGTGAGCGCGGACGGCATCGACAGCTATGGCGGTGCCGTGCTGCTCAAGGATCTGGCGTTGTACGGCGGCGGCTGGCAATTCTCCACGCCGCGCACGCGCGATGGCGTGGCCTTCGGCGCGGCGGTGCGTATGGATATCGGCCAGCTGGCCTTGCGCGCCAATGGCCGCAACGAAGCGCAGGGACAGATGGCCATGGACGGCATCCGCATCGGGGCGGTGGACAATGCGGGCAATTTCACCGGCCAGCCCTGGGTCATCGCCGATGTGGCGGCGCAGCCGGGCAGCATCGACGCCGTGGCGCAGAACGGCGGTCCGCGCCTGCATATCGGCATCGCCTGGCCGGACGCGCAGTACGGTAGCGGCCAGGCGCCGCAGGGCGGCATCCAGATCGATAAAATCTCCTTCACCAATCCCGGCGGCGGCGTCACCGATTTCGGTTCGTCGCGCATCGGTTCGGTGCAGATCCAATACCTCGACATCAAATTCCGGCCATGACGATCACTTTCCTGCTGTTGGCGCGCGCTCTGCTGCTGAGCGCTCTGCTGTGCTGCTGCCTGCCGCTGCGCGCCGATCCGCTGCGCGCGCTCGACGACGAGGAACTGGAACAGGTGACGGGGCGCGACGGCATCAGCATCGCCACCCATCTGGTGATCAACGATCCCACCTTGCCCGGTGCGGTGAACGACAGCCGCATCGCCGTCGGTTTTCATGGCGAAGGCGATGCGCGCTACCTGGTGATCCGCAATCTGCGCGGCGTGGTCGATATGTTTGCGCTCGGCCTCGATGTGCGCAAGCGTCCCGATGGCGGGCAGTATGTGGCGGTGAGCCTGCCGGGCAAGGTGAAATACACGAACTTCGGCTACGAGTCGCTGAGCGTGCAGAACGATCCGCTGGCGCCGGTGACGAACAGCCTGGGGAGTTTGAACATCAACGGCAGCATGTCGATGCACGGCGAACTGCGCATCTGGGCGCACTGAGAGGCCGCTTCAAAATGGCCGTGGCGTCGTTGCTCCGCCTTGGCGCAGCTCCTTGCCGTGCAGGCGCACTGTCTTCGTCGCCCCGCCTTGGCGCTGCGCCTAGCCACGGTCATTTTGAAGCGGCCTCCGGAAGGCAGGCGGCGCAAGGCGCGCCGCCTGTGGAGCAGTTACGCTGGAGCGCCCAGGCCGCGCGGCGGACGCGGTTCGGTAGCGAAGGCCAGCAGAGCCACCAGTGGGAAGCCAAGGCCGGCCAGCAGCACGCCGTTCCAGCCGTGATGTGCGTACATCCAGCCGCCCAGCGAGGAACCGATGGCGCCGCCGAAGAAGAAGATGGCGATGAACAGGCCGTTCAGGCGGCTGCGCACCTCAGCGCCCAGCGAGAAGATGGCGCGCTGTCCCACCACCAGGCTGCCCGACACGCCCATGTCCACCACGATGGATGCCATCACCAGC
Source organism: Massilia sp. NR 4-1 (assembly GCF_001191005.1). Classification (NCBI taxonomy): domain Bacteria; kingdom Pseudomonadati; phylum Pseudomonadota; class Betaproteobacteria; order Burkholderiales; family Oxalobacteraceae; genus Massilia; species Massilia sp. NR 4-1. The sequence continues at coordinate 3,141,196 of NZ_CP012201.1, read as the reverse complement.
AGCGCCAGATCCAGATAATGCCCGCCATGCAGTACCAGCGGCAGGCCGAAAGCCAGCACCGGCGCGCACAGCGAAATCAGCGTGGTCGAATGGCCCTTGCCCTGGTCGGCGCGGCGGCCGGCAATCGGCGACACCACGGCGCCGCCCACGCCGACCAGGGCGAAGATGGCGATGCCGGTCTGCGACATCTGGAAATGGGGACCGGCCAGCACCAGCGGCACCGTGGTCCAGAACAGGCTGAAAGCACCGAACATGCAGGCCTGGTACAGGGCGCGGCGGCGCAGCACCGGCGTGTCGCGCAGCAGATGCCAGAGCGACGCCAGCAGGGCAGGGTAGCTGATCGCATTCTGCGGCTGGCGCTCGGGCAGCTTGCGGCGCAGGACGAAGGCCAGGGCCGCCGTGCCGAAAGCGGAAATGAAGAAGATGGCGTGCCAGCCCAGCAGGTCCGCCACCACGCTCGATACCGGGCGCGCCAGCATGATGCCCATCAGCAGGCCGCTCATCACCGAGCCCACGGTCTGGCCGCGCTTCTCGGGCGAGGACAGGTGGGCGGCGAACGGCACCAGCACCTGGGCCGCCACGCAGCTGATGCCGATGCAGAGCGCTGCCAGCAGGAACAGCGTGGCGTTGCTGGTGCTGGCCGCGCCGAGCAGGGACAGCGCCGCCACCAGCAGCGCGATGAAGACCAGGCGGCGGTTTTCCACCAGATCGCCCAGCGGCACGATGAACAGCAGGCCGACGCAGTAGCCGAGCTGGGTCAGGGTGACGATCAGGCCGGCCGCGCCGGGATCGAGGCCGGTGGCCTGGCTGATCGGCCCCACCAGCGGCTGGGCGTAATACAGATTGGCTACAATCAGGCCGCTGGCGATGGCCAGCAGCCAGACCATGGCCGGTGAAATTTCGTGGTGATGCTTAGGCTGCGTCAATCGCGGCTCCTATGGTTTACTCAGCCAAGGCGCGCGTGGATCTCTGACGTTAAAGCGTAGGAATGCAGGCGAGCCTTATGCTCGAAGATTTGCGAAGTAATCATCAATTCGTCCGGCCGGGTGCCGGCGATGAAGGCGCGCAACTGGGCCTCGACCGTATGCGGCGAACCGACGGCCGAGCAGGATAACACCGAATCGAGCATCGCGCTTTCGGCGGCCCCGATCTGCTGGCGGTAGCCGGCTTTGGGCGGGGGCAGGCGCGTGGGATGGCCGGAACGAAGATTGACAAAGGCTTGCTGCATCGACGTGGACAGCAGCTGGGCTTCCTCGTCGCTGTCGGCAGCGAACACATTATAGCCCAGCATGACATAGGGTTTTTGCAACTGGGCCGAAGGCTGGAAATTGGCGCGGTAAATCGAGACCGCCTGCATCATCATCTGCGGCGCGAAATGCGAAGCAAAAGCGAAGGGCAGGCCGAAGTGGGCTGCCAGCTGCGCGCCATACAGGCTGGAGCCGAGTATCCACAGCGGCACGTTGGAACCCTGGCCCGGCACCGCCTTGATCTGCTGGCGCGGTTGGTCGGACAGATAGTCCTGCAGATCCAGCACGTCCTGCGGGAACTCGTCGGCGCTGGCGTCCATGCGGCGGCGCAGGGCGCGCATGGTGGCCTGGTCGGAACCGGGTGCGCGGCCCAGACCCAGGTCGATGCGGCCCGGATGCAGGGCGGCCAGGGTGCCGAACTGCTCGGCGATCACCAGCGGGGAATGGTTGGGTAGCATGACGCCGCCCGCGCCGACGCGGATGGTGGAGGTGCCGCCCGCGACGTGGGCCATCACTACCGCCGTGGCGGCGCTGGCGATGCCCGGCATGCCGTGGTGTTCGGCCAGCCAGTAGCGTTGAAAACCCCAGCGCTCCGCATGCTGCGCCAGGTCCAGCGTATTGCGCAGCGAGGTGGCGGCATCGCTGCCTTCGGCGATGGGGGAGAGGTCGAGTACGGAGAATGGGATAGTCATGGCGTCGATATTGGGCTGTGGCGCGGGCTTTCAAGCAAGGCCCTGCCACGCGCGTGGGTATGGCTTGCATGCAGCATGTCTTTTTGGGGAGCGGCGGCGAAAGACGGTAAACTGGTAACCCTTCTCTTGGTATGGATTTGTGTTTCATGACATTTCGACATCTGCGGCGGGCCGCTTACAGCCTGCTGGCGGCCTTGCTGGTGGCGGCGCCGGCCTTGGCCGATCCGGGGCGCTTGATCGTGCTGGTGGCCACCGGCACCGAAATGCCGATTTCCGAATTCCGCGCGGGAGAGCTGGTGGGCGGCATCCATAAGGACCTGGGCGAAGCGCTGGCGCAGCAGCTGGGACGGCGCGCGCAATTTCTCGCGATGCCGCGCAAACGCATTGCCCAGACCCTGGAGGCGGGCCGCGCCGACGTGCTGTGCATGTATATGCCGGAATGGCTGCCGGGCAGCTTTTACTGGAGCTCCCCCTTCTTCCCTGTCACCGAGCTGCTGGTCTCGGACCGGCGCTGGCCGCGCCCCCTGACGGTGGCCGATGTGGGCGGCCAGCAGATTGCTACCGTCCTGGGCTATCATTATCCGGAGTTGGAACATGCCCTGGGCGCGCAGTTCGTGCGCGCCGACGGCCCCTCCAACGAGATCAACCTGCGCAAGCTGGGTTTGGGAAGGGTAAGGCATGCCGCCACCTTGAAGGCCTTGCTCGACTACCGGCTGAAACTGGGCGATCACATCGAGATCCATCCACCGCTTCACGTCAAGACTTATCTGACCCGCTGCGCCGTGTCGGAAAAGGCCGGCGTGACGCTGGCGGACGTGAATGCGGCCATCGCGGGCATGCACCGCGACGGCGTGATTCACCGGATCGTGTCCAACTACCAATAACGACGAGACATATGCTGAAAAAGATTGCCCTTCTCGGCCTGCTGCTGCAAGCCCCTTTGCATGCCGCTCCCCTGAGCGACGCCGCCACCAGCACCGCCCGCCACGCCCGCAGCACCTACGAAAAGCAGATGATCAAGAGCCTGGCCACCATGGTCGGCTTCAATACCGTAGCAGACAAGAAGATCGCATTCGAAAACAATCCCGAGCATGCGGGCTTCAAGAAATTCCTGCGCCAGGAGGCGGAGCGCCTGGGCTTCGATTTCAAGGACCACGGCTATGTGGTGGTGATCGGCATGGGCCAGGGCAAGGAACGCGTCGGCGTGATCACCCACGGCGATGTGCAGCCTGTCGATCCCGCCAAATGGAAGCAGTCGCCCTTCAAGCTGGACACCACCAGCGAGCCGGGACGCCTGATCGGCCGCGGCACCGAAGACGATAAAGGCCCGATCGCCACCGCCCTGTACGCGATGAAGGCGATCAAGGACCGCAAGCTGGCGCCGAGCAAGCGCATCGAGCTGTATGTGTATATGGCCGAGGAATCCGACTGGGCGCCGCTGGAAGCTTTCCTGAAAAACCATGAGCCGCCCCAGGTCAACATCACGCTCGACGCCGAATATCCGGTGGTGACGGCGGAGAAGGGCTATGGTTCGCTGACGGTCAAGCTGCCGCATTGGGTGCAGGTGGAAAATGCCGCCGGCCCGGTGCTGGGCAGCTTCGCCGGCGGTTTCTTCGGCAGCCAGATTCCGGAAGATGCCAGCGCCGTGATCGACCAGGCCACGCCGGAGCTGGAAGCGCAGATCCGTGCCCGCGCCGCCGCGCAGAAAGGCATGCGCTACCAGTACGACTGGCAGGGCAGCACCTTGAAGATCAAGGCGCGGGGCGTGTCGGCCCACTCGTCCAAGCCGGAAGATGGCGTGAACGCGATCAGCATGCTGGCCGATGCGCTCAATGTGCGTTCATGGCAGGGAACGTCGGCGGCGAATATGGTGTCCTTCCTGAACGAGACGATCGGCACCGGCATCTATGGCGAGAAGTTCGGCAAGGCCGCTTACCGCGACAGCTTCATGGGGCCGATGACGGTGGCGCCCACGGTGCTGAAACAGTCGAATGAAGGCCTGGAGCTGAACATCAATCTGCGCCGTCCGCGCGGCAAGACGGCCGATGAATTGAAGGCTGAATTCCAGCAGGCTTTCGACGGCTGGAACGCGGCGCGCGGCGCCAAGGCCAGCCTCAATATGTATGTCGGCGATCCATGGATCCAGGAGAAGGCGCCGCAGATCCCCACTTTGCTGAATGTGTTCGCGCACTATACCGGCATCAAGGATGCGCAGCCGGTGTCGATCGGCGGCGGCACCAATTCGCGCCTGTTCCCGAACGCGGTCAGTTTCGGCCCCGGCATGCCGGGCCAGGTCTACACCGGCCACTCCGAGCACGAGTTCATCACCCATAAGCAGCTGATGCTGAACCTGGAAATGTACACGGCGGTGCTGGTGGAGCTGGCGCGCTGAGTGGTCTTCCTGGCTACTAGCTGACGAAGCGTCAAGCCTTCTGTTGTTTTCTCCCGGCGCGGATAAAAAAGCGCCGGGATTTCATCTTCCTTTGCGCAAAACTGCTTTACCATGAGCAACAACATCCGCCGGCCGGCGGAGCTGCTGCGGGGTCTGGCATGTTTCGCAAGTTATTGATTCTTCTTCCATTTTTGTTTTCAGGAACGGTGCATGGCGTGGAAATGAGCATTCCTTCCACTTTGTCCCAGGCGCAGGAGGACAGCACTGTGCCGCGCCGCGGCGTGCTGTATCGCGTGCGCCACCATGGCGTCAGCACTTATCTCTTCGGCACCATTCACGTCGGCAAGCAGAACTTCTATCCGCTGGAACCGGAAGTGAGCCGCGCCCTGGCCGAAGCGCGCACCCTGGTGCTGGAACTGGACGTGCGCGCCAACGACGATTTTCAGCTGGCGCTCGGCAAATACGGCAGCTATCCGGCCGGCCAGGGCTTGCGCGACCACCTGTCGCCGGCGGCGCTGGCGCGCTTGCAGGCGGCGCTGGACAGGAACGGCATGACTCTCGCCAGCGTGGACGGTTTCCGTCCCTGGCTGGTGGCGAATATCCTGGTCGGCATGGAAATGGAAAAGCTGGGCTACCAGCGCAGCAAGGGCGTGGAAGGCTTTCTGCTGGAGGCGGCCTTGCGCCAGCAGAAGCCCTTGCGCGAACTGGAGACGGCCGAGTATCAGCTCAGCCTTTTCGACGGCTTGAGCGCGACCCAGCAGGAGCGCTATCTGCTGGAGAATCTGGACGATATCGACAGCGGCGCCGCGCTGAAAAAATCGGCGGGACTGATCGATGCATGGAGCGCCGCCGACCGCGTGCGCATGGCCGAACTGTCGCGCGAGCTGACCACGGGCGATAGCGTGTCGGCGCGGTTCATGGAGCAGACCTTGCTGGGCAAGCGCAATCCCGAAATGGCGGCGAATATCGAAACCATCATGGCGCGCGAGCATAGCGCCTTTGTCGGTATCGGCCTGCTGCATCTGCTCGGTGAAAACAGCGTGCCGCAATTGCTGAAACGGCGCGGTTACGAGGTCGAGCAGGTTTATTAAATCCTGCCTGACGCCGGATTGATGCACATCAAAGAGTGCAAGGACGCCGGCGCAATAATTGATCATCCGCAAAGCACTGATAAAGGATGCTCATGCAACAGTACGGTACGGATTGGATAGTGGAAGAGCTGGTGGCAAGCGCCTGCGGCGATCGGCACGATGCGCGCACCCGCCACGTTTTCACGCAAGCCTTGTATGGACTGGTGCGGCAGGCCCAGTCCGAACAACTGCTGGCTTTGCGCGCCGATGCGGAGAAGGCCATCGGTGCCTTGGCGGCCGCCACCCAGCGCCGCCGCACCCGCGCCATGCTGCGCCGCATCGCCAGGGATGCCAGCAGCGGCCAGCGCAGCCTGCAATTCGAACGCGATGACAGTAAAGGGCAGGGCGCCTAGTCTTCCCCGGCTCGGTCGAGCAGGACGTCTAGCATGCGCTGCGGATTCACCAGAAAATCATGCATCACCTGGTAGTGTTCCGTGTCCTCGTAGCGGATAGGCTGGATGCCTTCGGCTGAACAGGAATAAATCCGCGCCTCGGGATAGGCCAGCAGGATGGGCGAATGCGTGGCGACGATGAACTGCGAATTGCGCCGCACCAGGTCGTGCATGCGGCTCAGCATCGCCAGCTGGCGATGCGGCGACAGCGCCGCCTCCGGCTCGTCGAGGATGTACAGGCCATGGCCGCCGAAACGCTCCATCATCAGCGCCAGGAAGGATTCGCCATGTGACATCTCATGCAGCGAGCGTCCGCCATAAGAATTAATGATGGGAGGGCCGCCCGGCCCCTTGTCCAGCGCCTCGATTTCCGACGCCACATTGAAGAAGCTTTCTGCGCGCAAAAAGAAGCCGTCGCGCGGCTTATGGATGCTTTGCGCGATGCGCAGATACTGGTGCAGCGCCGAATGCGAAGCGCGTGTCGAGAAGCGGAAATTCTTGGTGCCGCCTTCCGCATTGAAGCCCAGCGCCACTGCCACCGCTTCCAGCAAAGTCGATTTCCCCGAACCGTTCTCGCCCACCAGCAGCGTTACCTTCGGATGCAGATCGATGCTGGAGAAATTGCGGATGGCGGGCAGTGCGAAAGGGTAGGCGCCGAAATCCGGCACGGCGCTGCGCTGCAGGGTGATGCGCGAAACGTACTGGCGGCCGATCAATTAGGCAGCCACCTTGCGGTGCGACCACAGCGCCCACATGAAGGTGGCGCAGACGATGGCGGCGCTGCAGTCCACGCACCAGTCCTGGATCGAACCGTGGCGGTAGGGGAAGAAGCTCTGCACAATTTCATCGAGCGCGCCCATCACGGCCACCGTCAGCACCGCCTTCAGCGCGCGCTGGGCCGGATTGCCGCTGCCGCCGGTGAACAGCAGAAAGGCCAGGGTCGCATAAGCGCAGGAGTGCAGCACGATGCCGGAAGCGACTTCGCCCATATCGGCGCGCGCGCCGGGGATCGAGCCGATAATCAGGATCAGCACATAACTCGCCATCGCCCCCCAATAGCGCAAGCGGGCGTGGGAGGAAGTCAAAAACAGTTGTTGGATCAGATTAAGCATGGGCCGAACGATACCACGCTAGAAGAAAAAACGCCCGCTACAAGAGCGGGCGAAAAACCCATTCGGGCCAAGAGAACATCAAGAAACAAAGTACAAACTCAATTCGGTGCGGTGTACCGGATTCCTCCGGCACACCTTCCCTGCCGCCACGCATATCGGTTGCATGTGCGGCAGATGTGATCAGTATATGGTGGGATTGTTACGCTGTTATGACACTACGCAATATGCAAGGCACAAAAAGCGGAATAAAAAAAAGCCCGCTAGAGGCGGGCTTAAAACTATTTTCTTGGAGGAGAATAGTGGAGACAGGAGAGATTATGCTGCGTCGCGGCATATATGTCTAATTTTTGTTTTCGATACCTGTCATAGATTATTCGTATATCTTAATTCTTGACCGGCACGGTGTAATTCAAGGCCAGGCGGCCGCCGTCGGCATACAGGGTCTGGCCCGTCATATAGCTGGCGTCGTCGCTGGCGAGGAAGGCGGCGATGGCGGCCACTTCCTCCGGTTCGCCGCAGCGTCCCAGCGGGGTGCGCGAGAGGATGGTGTGGCGCGCCTCGGGGCTGCCCAGCACCGCTTTCTTGGCCAGCTCGGTCAGAATCGTGCCCGGACCGATGCCGTTGACGCGGATGCCATGCGGCGCCAGATTCAGCGCCATCACCTTGGTCAGCTGGTTGACCCCGCCTTTCGACACCACGTACGGCACCTGGTTCGGAATCGCCAGCTCGGAATTCACGCTCGACATATTGATAATGCAGCCACTTTGCTGTTTCACCATCTCGCGTGCCACCGCCTGGCTGCACAGGAACATGGATTTCAGGTTCACGCGCAGCACGCGGTCGAAATCCTCTTCCGCCAGGTCGAGGAAATCGGCGGCATGGGTGACGCCGGCGTTATTGATCAGGATATCGATGCGGCCGAAGGCGGCGAGGGTGGCCGCCACCAGCGCATCGACATCGGCCTTCTGGCTGACGTCGGCCGCAAAGAAGCGCGCCTGGTCGCCCAGCACCCCGGCGGCCTGCTGGCCTTCGGGCTTGATATCGACCAGCATGACTTGCGCGCCTTCGGCCACCAGGCGCTGAGCGCAGGCGAGGCCGATGCCCTGGGTGGCGCCGGTGACGATGGCGACTTTTTTGGTAAGTTTCATGAGCGTTTATTGTGGCTGTTCGGGATGTGGCGGATTGTAGCCTAGAGAATCAGCGCATCATTGGGCAATTGATTGGGCCGCGTGCCATCGGCCGGAAACAGCTTGTGCAGAATGTCGTTCAACTGCCGCAGGGCGGCCAGCGTGCTGTGATGGAAATCGCCTTGGGCAAAGCCTTGCGTCATGGTGCTGCAGATGGCTTGCCAGTCCTGCTCCGGCACCTGCCGCCCCACGTTGCGGTCGGCCACGATGTCGACTTCATGCGCCGCCAGGTTCACGTAAATCAGCACGCCGCAATTTTCCTCGGTATCCCAGATGCCGTATTGCGCGAACAGGGCACGCGCGCGCTCGCGGTTGCTGACGTTGCGGAAGGCCGCGCCGAAGTCCAGTGCCGCCTCCACGATCAGGCGCACCTCGGCGCGGTGCAGTTTTTCGCCCTCGCCGATGGCCTGCTCGATGGCGGCCAGCGTGGCGGGCGGGAAGCAGCGCTTGCCCGACGCGGAACCGGTCAGCAGATGGCGCAATGCGCGCCGGCAGCGCCCTGCAAAGCTGGTGGGTAGCGTGCTCATCACCAGTCCCCCGAGGCGCCGCCGCCGTCGAAGCTGCCGCCGCCACCGCCGCCAAATCCGCCGCTGTCGCCAAAACCACCGCCACCACCGCCGCGCGAGGCATTGCTCAAGGCATTGCCGATGACGCTGCCCAGCATCACGCCTGCGGCATCCGAACTCCAGCCGTCGCGCCGCAAGCCGCGCCGCGCACTGCCGCGCATCAGTGGCAGCAGAACGAAGGCGCCGAACAGCAGCAGCGGCAGCAGCCAGCCGATGCCTGCTCCCTCATCGCTGGCGGGTGCCTGCGCTTTCTTTTGTGGCGCTGGGAAGTGCTCCTTATCCAGCAAGGTGGCAATGGCGCCGGTGCCTGCCACCAGGCCGCCGTAGAAATCGTTCTGGCGGAAGTGGGGCGCGATCACGTCCTGCAGCACGCGCTTGGACTGGGCGTCGGTCAGCACGCCTTGCACGCCGCGTCCCGCTTCGATGCGCAAGCGGCGCAGGGACGCGGGATTGTCCTTTGCCACCAGCAGCAGCACGCCGTCGTCCACGCCCTTGCGTCCCAGCTTCCAGGCGTCGGTGACGCGGATGCTGTACTGTTCGATGGCTTCGGGCGCGGTGCTGGAAACGATCAGGATGGCGATCTGGCTGCCGCTCTTGGCCTCATAATCGGCCAGCACGTTTTCCAGCGCATTGCGCTGCTGATCGCTCAGCATATGCACCTGGTCGGTCACGCGCGCCTTGAGCTGCGGCACCGCGACGAAAGACTGCGCCTGCGCCGCTGCCATCATCCAGGCAAGGATGATGGCCAGCAGGGCAAGGAGGAGTGGGCGCCGGCGCATCGCGGCAAGTCCTTATTTTTTACCGAAATCGACGGCGGGCGCGGTCGAGATGGCTTTCTCGTTTTCGACCTGGAAGGTCGGCTTGACCTCGTAGCTGAAGATCATCGCCGTGAGATTGGTGGGGAAGCGCCGCGCCAGCACATTGTATTCCTGCACCGAAGCGATATAGCGCTGGCGCGCCACCGTGATGCGGTTCTCCGTGCCTTCCAGCTGCGATTGCAGGTCGCGGAAGCTGGTATCGGCTTTCAGGTCGGGATATTTTTCCGATACCGCCATCAGCCGCGAAAGCGCCGAGGACAGTTCGCCCTGCGCCTGCTGGAACTTCTGGAAGGCCGCCGGATTATTCAGCACCTCGGGCGTGACCTGGATGCTGGTGGCCGTGGCGCGGGCGCGCGTCACCGATTCCAGCGTCTCCTTCTCATGCGAGGCATAGCCCTTCACCGTGTTCACCAGATTGGGAATCAGGTCGGCCCGCCGCTGGTACTGGTTGACCACTTCGCCCCAGGCGGCCTTGATCGCCTCATCCTTGCTTTGGAATTCGTTATAGCCGCAGCCCGAGAGCAGGGCCGCGAGAAAAGCGAGTACGAACCAGCGTGAAAACGGGTGTTTGCGCATGATTTTCCTCCTGTATATGGACAAATATACACGTTTTGCAAAATCCGGGGCGTTCGCCGGCAAGTTATAATGTAGGGTTTGCAACGACGAATAAAAAGGGGCTGCCATGACTTTTATGAATAAACTGAACGCCGCGTGGGCTGCCAATAATTCCCTGCTGTGCGTTGGTCTCGACCCCGACATGGCGCGCCTGCCGTCCCAGTTCCAGCAAGACCCGAACGGCATCTACCAGTTCTGCACCGCCATCATCGACGCCACCGCCGATCTGGCCTGCGCCTTCAAGCCGCAGATCGCCTACTTCGCCGCCCTGAGCGCCGAACGCCAGCTGGAAGACATCTGCGCCTACGCCCGCGAAAAATATCCGCACATTCCGCTGATCCTCGACTCCAAGCGCGGCGACATCGGCGCCACCGCCAAGCAGTACGCGCGCGAAGCCTACGACCGCTACGGCGCCGACGCCGTGACCGTCAGCCCGTATATGGGTTCCGACTCGGTCGAGCCGTATATGGAATGGACGGACCGCGGCGTGATCGTCCTGTGCCGCACCTCGAATCCAGGCGGCTCCGACCTGCAATTCCTGCAGGTGGACGGCAAGCCGCTGTACCAGCACGTGGCGCGCCTGGTCGCCGAAAAATGGAATGCCAACGGCCAATGCGCCCTGGTGGTCGGCGCCACCTATCCCGAAGAACTGGCCCAGGTCCGTGCCATCGTCGGCGACATGCCGCTGCTGGTTCCCGGCGTAGGCGCCCAGGGCGGTGACATCGAAGCCACCGTCAAATCCGGCCGCAGCAAGGCCGGCGCCGGCATGATGATCAACTCTTCCCGCGCCATCCTGTACGCGGCGCCGCAAGCCGGCGAAGACTTTGCCGCCGCCGCCCGCCGCGTCGCCCTCGAAACCCGCGACGCCATCAACCTGCACCGCGCCTGAGGCGCCGCGCTTGAATAGCCGAGCCCGTGTCCACCTTGGGGGCTGACCCCATTCGGACACAGGCTCAGCCTTAGATCAGTAGCGCTGGGGGGCGACCATTTCGGCGTAGTCGTAGAGGGCGCCGAGGATTTCTTCGCCGCGCTCGTCGGCGGTCTCGGACAACTGGTCGACTTCCATGAAAAGCTGCTCGACCGTGCGGGCGCCGGCTTCGCCTTCGAACAGGCGGGCGGCGCGGTGCTGTTCCCAGTGTTCCTGCTCTTCTTCGTTCAGGGTATGGGGGAAGTTGCGGGCGCGGTAGCGGAACAGCAGCTCGCCCAGGCGCTCATCCTGGAAGTGGGCGGTGGCGGTGGCCAGTTGCTCGGGCTTTTGCTTGCGCAGCGTTTCGAGCAGGCGGCGGTCGTTGTTGCCGACGAAGCCGCCGTACAGGTCTTCATCGACATCGGCCGCTTCCGGCGCGGCGCGCTGGAAGACTGCGGCCCACAGCGCGCCCAGGTCCGGGCCGGCGGCGGCCAGCTGGGCGTGGGCGCGGCCTTGCTCCAGATCGAGCCCCCAGTGCGCGGCCATCTGCGGCGTCAAGGTTTTCAAATTGCTAACAAGCATGGGCGATTTGTTCAGGTGCACGCTCTTGATGGGCAGACGCGTCACGCCTTCCGGCAGGTCGGCGCAGCGGCTGAACAGGCGCAAGCGGACGGTTTCGGCATCCAGATTGAACAATTCACCCGGATCGAAGCTACAATCCCATACAAGGACTTCGTTTTTATTGCTGGGGTGGGGCGCCAGCGGCCAGACCAGGGCCAGGCAGCCGCGCTCGGCCGGGAACATGCCCGAGACGTGCAGGAAGGGCTGGCGCTGGGCCGGCGGCAGGTGCATGCCGATTTCCTCGGCCACGCGATCCTTCTTGTGCAGGGCCAGGCAGAAGTCGAAGAGCTTGGGCTGCTGTTGGCGGATCAGGCGGGCCAGGGCGATGGTGGCGCGCACGTCGGACAGCGCATCGTGCGCCGCTTCGTGCACCAGGCCATTGGCCTTGCTCAGATGTTCGAGCTTGAAGCTGGGACGGCCATCTTCGTGCTTCGGCCACTCGATGCCCTCCGGGCGCAGCGCGTAGCACATGCGCACCACGTCCAGCAGATCCCAGCGGCCGCACTGGTTCTGCCATTCGCGGGCGTAAGGATCGATGAGGTTGCGCCAGAACAGGAAGCGCGTCACTTCGTCGTCGAAGCGGATGGTGTTGTAGCCGACGCCGATGGTGCCGGGCTGGGAAAACGCCTCTTCGATGACGGCGGCGAAACGGTGCTCCGGCACGCCCTGTTCCAGGCATTGCTGGGGCGTGATGCCGGTGATCAGGCAGGATTGAGGGTCGGGCAGGTAGTCGCTGGCGGGCTGGCAGAACAGCATGATCGGCTCGCCGATTTCATTGAGTTCGGCGTCGGTGCGGATGGCGGCGAATTGGGCGGGACGGTCGCGTCGCGGCACGACGCCAAAGGTTTCGTAATCGTGCCAGAGGAAGGTGTGGTTGCTCATATTTTGCAAAGTGGTTCTTGTTGTCGCATGCTGAAGCAAGGAGGTCTATTGTGTCAAATCCTGTTTCCCTGAATACCCGCAGCAATACGGTGGCGGGTACCGGCTCCGATGCTTCGGTCACGCCGGCCAATAAGGCGAAATTGCAGATGAATGCGAATATTCTGCAAGCTTCGCTGTCGGTGTCCATCGGTTCGCAGAACGATCCGCTGGCCCTGGTCTATAAATCGGCGCTCACCAGCATCAACGAGGCGCTGAAGGCCGATTATGGCGAGAACGCGGTGCAGAACGCGGTCTCGCAGGACAATACGCCGGAAGGCACGGCGGGCCGCATCGTCTCGCTGTCCACCGGTTTCTTCGACGCGTACAAGAAGCAGAACCCCGGCCTGAACGAGGACGAGGCGCTGGACAAGTTCATGGACACCATCAAGGGCGGCTTCGAAAAAGGCTTCAAGGAAGCGCGCGATATTCTACAGGGCTTGAAAGTGCTGGGCGGCGATATCGCCGCCAATCTCGACAAGACCTATGAGCTGGTGCAGAAGGGCTATGCCGATTTCGTCTCCAGCCGCCGCGCCGCCAACGCCGAGAAACCGGAACAGACGCCGCCCACCAAGCCCACGACGCAGCCGGCATTGGCGCAGGACAGTGGCAAGGCCGCCAAAGCGGCATAGCGGCGAACGCTCGGCGCGTGCGGATGGACGGCTGCCGGCACGCCGGATGGCGCGTCTATTCCGCCGCCACCGCCACCCGGTTGCGCCCCGCCTCCTTGGCGCGGTACAGGGCCGCGTCGGCGGCGGCGATCAGGGCCTGCTCGTCCTGGCCCGGCTGCAGGGCCGCCACGCCGAACGATGCCGTGATATGCGGCAGCGGCAGGCGCATATCGCCGAATACCACTGCCTGGCGCATGCGTTCGCACAGGCGCTCGGCCACCGATTGCGCCAGGCCGATGCTGGTATTCGGCAGGATCACCATCATCTCTTCGCCGCCATAACGCACCGCGCAGTCGGAAGGGCGCAGCGCGCCGCTCAGTACCTGGGCCGCCGTGCGCAGCGCCTGGTCGCCCTGCAGGTGGCCGTGGCTGTCGTTGAATTTCTTGAAGTGGTCGATATCGATCATCACCAGCGACAGCGGCGCCTGCGTGTCGTGGGCCGAGGCCACCATGGTCGGCAGCAGGTCGTTGAGCCAGGCGCGGTTATACAGGCTGGTGAGGCCATCGACCATCGACAGCTGGCGGTAGAATTCGCCCAGTTTCTGACGCCGCCGCAGTTGGGCATTGGCGGCGCGGATGCGGAAGGACAGCAGGCGCAGGAGATTGCGCGCCAAGCCGTTCGATTCGTCGATCAGGCGCCAGACGGTGGCCGCTTCGATCTGCAGCAGTTCGCTCTGTTCCATGGCCACGATGGGATTCAAGTTGGCTTCCTCGTCGAGCACCGATTGCTCGCCCACGCTTTCGCCGGGCAGCACCTTGCTGATGGTGCCGTCGGCCATGCCGGTGCGGGTGTCGGCGCCCACGGCCAGCGCGCCGCGCAGCACGATATAGAGGCGGGCGCAATGCAGGTCCGACACCGTTTCGCCTTGCTCCACCTGCACCACCGGGCAGGCGGCCAGCAGCGGGGCGAGCTGCTTGAGGTCGGAGTCGCGGAACAAATGGAGTTCGCCGATCTGCCAGGCAGAAGCGCCGAAGGTACTGATCTGTTTCAAGTTAGGCTTTCGATGTGCGGAATGCTCACAGGCAATCATAGCGCAATCGCCGCCGGGTGTGTTTCAATACCGCACCAACATTCGATACCGCGCGACAGATGACTTTCACCGATGCCCTGGGCCGCGAACATGCGCCCGCTCCCGATGCCCGCATTGTTTCACTTGTGCCATCGATCACCGAGCTGCTGTGCGATCTGGGACTGAGCCAAAAACTGGTGGGCCGCACCGGCTTCTGTATCCATCCGGCCGGGGTGGTGCAGGCCATTCCCAAAATCGGCGGCACCAAGGATGTTAATTTCGATAAGATCCGCAAGCTGGCGCCCAGCCACCTGGTGGTGAATATCGACGAGAACGAAAAGCCCACGGTGGAAAAGCTGGCCGAATTCGTGCCGAATATCGTGGTCACGCATCCCGTGACACCGCTCGATAATCTGGCACTGGCACGCCTGATGGGGGGCGTGTTCTGCGTGCAGCAGGCGGCCGAAGATTGGTGCGCCGCCTTTGCCGCCGAATACGCCGCCTTGCAGGCCGCGCCGAAAGGCCCGCCGCAGCGCGTGCTGTATTGCATCTGGCAGGATCCGTGGATGAGCATTTCGCGCGATACCTATATCGCCCGCATGCTGGAGCAGATCGGCTGGCGCATTCCCGATCTGGGGGCGGCGCGCTATCCGCGTTTCGACTGGACGCCGGAGCTGCTGGCGCAGATCGACCAGGTGCTGCTCTCGTCCGAGCCTTACCGCTTCACCGAGGCGCATGCGGATGCGCTGGAAAAGCAGATTGGGAAACCGGTGCAGCTGGTGGATGGGGAAATGATGTCCTGGTATGGCAGCCGCGCCTTGCAGGGCTTGCGCTATCTGCGCGGCTTGGGCGCATAAGCCGCCCATAAAAAAACAAAAGGCGCCGTTGCCGGCGCCTGCTTGCTGACCTGCTTACTTACTCAGCCTGGTCCTCGACGAAGTCCGGCGTCGCGTGACGCTTATCGTACAGGCGCCCCAGGGTGCTGTCGACCGAACGTTTCAGCTTTTCCACCGCGCCGCCAATAGATTGGTGCAGGGTGGCGTCATGATCGCTGACGGCAATCGGCTGGTAGCCATTGAGGCGCGCTTCGATCGTGCAGCGAATTTCGCCATCGGCCGATTTTTGCGCATTGTTGTTACTGAGGTGAACTTCGACACGGCTAATGTGTTCGCCGAACCGGTTGAGCGCAGTGCTGACGACATTGTGTACATGGTCGTCCAGACCTGCATGACGTTCGATGGTTTTATCGGTGTTCACATGGATTTGCATTTGCTGCTCCCGTTTGTTCATCAAGTCGCGTATCAACGCGATTCCATCTTACTCCTTTTGGCAGAACTTGCAGGGTAGCGCAGCGTATTACTCAACTATTCAACATTGAGGCTGCAATATTCACGGACAGCCCCAATATAAGCAGATTAAAGAAGAAACTGAGCACCGACTGTCCCAGCACCAGCTTGCGCAGCGACTGCGATTGCACGCACACGTCCGAGGTCTGCGCCGCCACCGCGATGGTGAAGGAGAAGTAGAGGAAATCCCAGTAATTGGGCTGGCAGTCGTGGTCGGGAAATTGCAGCGGACGCCGCGCAGTCGGGGCGTTGTAGTAGAGATGGGCGTAATGGCTGCAGAACAGCATGCCCACCAGGAACCAGGAGCCGAGCAGGGTCAGGACCACAAAGGCGTAGTGCGGCGGCCGGTCGCCGCGCGGCAGGTCCTTGACGGCCGCCAGCTCCGAGCTGATGGCGGCAAGACTCATGCAGGCGGCCACGCAGAGGGTCAGCAGTATCACCGCCGCATTTTCATCCTGGGCGGCGGCGATGCGGCGCACCTTGCGGTAATCGGCGCGCGCCATCATCCACATCATGGTCAGCAGATAGGCCCACACCGCCACATTCCAGGCACCGAGCAGGCGTGTCAGCAGCGTCCAGGCGGACGGCAGCAGCAGGCCCGCCACCGCGCCAAGCGCAATGGCCAGGCTGAGGTGCGGGCGGCTGCGGATGAAATGATGGGCGGATATGCGCATAGCGTGCCAATCTTACACTTTATGGTGGGGGAAGCGGTCCATGCGTGACAGTACGGGAAAACGCCAGGCCCACAGCCCCGTCACCAGCAAGGTGGCGGCGCCGCCGAAGATGACGGCGCGCGTCAGCCCGAACCAGCCCGCGGTCAATCCCGACTCGAACTCGCCCAGCTCATTGGAGGCGCCGATGAAGACGGCATTGACGGCGCTGACCCGGCCCCGTATCGCATCCGGCGTTTCGAACTGCACCAGCAGGTGCCGCACGTAGACGCTGATCATATCGCCCGCGCCCATCAGCAGCAGGGCAGCCAGCGCGACGGCGAAACTGGTGGTCGCGCCGAGCACGATGGTGCCGGCGCCGAACACCGCCACGCCGCCGAACATCCAGAGGCCGACGCGGCGCGTGATGGGGATGAAGGCCAGCGTCACCGAGCACAGTGCCGCGCCGATGGCCGGCGCGGTGCGCAGCAGGCCAAGGCCACTGGGACCGGTGTGCAGCACGTCATGCGCCAGCGCCGGCAGCAGGGCGGTGGCGCCGCCGAACAGCACGGCGAACAGGTCGAGCGAGATGGCGCCCAGCATCACGGGGCGCGAGAAGACGAAGCGCAAGCCTTCCAGCACGCTGTGCCAGCTGGCCGGTTCCTTGCTGCGCACCTGGGGGGCGGGACGGGTGGCGGCCATCAGCAGCACGGCGGCCACCAGCAGCAGCGTGGCGCACAGATATACCGCGCCCGGGCCGGCGATATACAGCAGGCCGCCCAGCGTGGGGCCGAGGATCACCGCCACGTGGAAGCTGGAGCTGCTCAGGGCCACGGCCTTGCTGAACGATTCCTGCGGCACCATATTCACCAGCACGGCCTGCGTGGCGGGACTCATGAAGGCGCGTGCGCTGCCGAACAGCAGCAGCACGGCGAACACCGGCCACACGGCGCTCATGCCGCTGTAGGTAAAGGCCAGCAGCAGCAAGCCGCATAGCAGTTGCGCGCCCATGCAGCAGATGATGATGCTGCGGCGGTTATGGCGATCGGCGGCGTGGCCGGCGTACAGGATCAGCAGCAGGAAGGGCGCGAACTGCGCCAGGCCGATCAGGCCCAGGTAGAACAGATTGTGCGTCATCGCATACATCTGCCAGCCGATGGCGACGCTTTGCATCTGCACGGCCAGCGTGCCGAGGATGCGGGCGGAAAGATAGAAGGCGAAGTTGCGGTGTTTGAGGACGCTGAAGCCGTGTGATGCGGAGAGCAGGGACATGGGGTGGACGTTGTGGCGGCGTGCAGGCATGGCCTGCGCGCGGTGAAACACGTCCCGCCCGTCCCCGTCCGCCAGCGGACGATGGCGGACGGGGGCGGGATGCTTAGGGCTTGGCCAGGTCGGCTTCGCTGGTGAAGGCGTCGGCGTAGAACTCTTCATCCGGCAGCTTGCATTGGGCGACGAAGTCGCGCTTGGCGCTATCGACCACGATCGGCGCGCCGCAGGCATACACCTGGTGGCCGGACATATCGGGCAGGTCGGCCATCACGGCCTGGTGCACGAAGCCGCTGCGGCCGCTCCAGCCGTCTTCCGGCAGCGCGTTCGAGACCACCGGCACGTAAGTGAAGTTGGGCATTTCGCTGGCCCATTGGCGGCACAGCGCATCCATATACAGGTCCTGCGGACGGCGGCCGCCCCAGTACAGGCTCATTGGACGCGTGGATTTGGCGCGCTGCATTTCCTCGACGATGGCCTTGATCGGCGCGAAGCCGGTGCCGGAGGCGAGGAAGACCATGGGCTTGTCCGACTCTTCGCGCACGAAGAAGGTGCCGAGCGGACCTTCGAAGCGCAGGATGTCGCGCTCCTTCATGGTGGTGAAGACCTGGTCGGTGAACAGGCCGCCCGGCATATGGCGGATGTGCAGGGTGATCGGGCCGTTGTCGGGCGCGGTCGCCATGCTGTAGCTGCGGCGCTTGCCGTCGCGCAGCATGAATTCGATGTACTGGCCGGCGCGGTATTTGAGCGCTTCGTTGGCCGGCAGCTGCAGCGAGATCACGATCACATCCGGCGCCACTTTTTCCAGGGTCGCCACGCGCGATGGCATTTTCTTGATCGGGTAGTCGCTACTGCCGGCGACCTCGCGCGCTTCCAGCACCAGGTCGGAATGCGGTACGGCGCAGCAGAACAGCGAGAGGCCTTTTTCTTCCTCTTCCGGCGGCAGGGCGCGCTGCTGGTGCGGCTTGTGGCTTACGGAGCCGGACAAGACCTTGCCCTTGCAGGAGCTGCAGGCGCCGTTTTTGCAGCCATACGGCAGGCCGACGCCGGCGCGCATGGCGGCGGCCAGCACGGTTTCGTCTTCGTCACAGGTGAATTGATGGCCGCTGGGCTGAACGGTAATCTGAAAAGTCATATCGGTTGGTTGATTGAGTAGGGTAAGCTTTTGATTCTTATGGAGTTTTAAGCGAACGATCGGGGTATTCTACACTACCCGTTTACCGCGGCCTAGCGGGCTGCGCCAGCGCGTTTTCGGCGCCCGCCCTACAATCGCGGCTATGAAAATCAGAAAACCATCCTTCAAGCTGCCGCGCCTGCTGATTTTGGGCTGCGGCGATGTCGGCATGCGCCTGCTGCCGCTGCTGCGCCAGCGTTACCGCGTGTTTGCCGTGACCAGCCAGCCGGAGCGCTGCGCCGAACTGCGCGCGGCCGGCGCCGTGCCCATCGTCGCCGATCTCGACCAGCCGGCCACGCTGCGCCGCCTGGCGGGGCTGGCGCCGCGCATTGTGCATCTGGCGCCGCCGCAGGCCGAGGGCAAGCTCGACCGCCGCACGCGCCGCCTGGCGGCCGTGCTGCCGGCGGCCCGGCTGGTGTATATCAGCACCACCGGCGTGTATGGCGATTGCGGCGGCGCGCTGTTCGACGAAACGCGGCCGGTGGCGCCGCGCAATGCGCGCGCGCTGCGCCGCGTCGACGCCGAGCAGGTGCTGCGCGCCTGGGCGCGGCGGCGCGGCGGCCGCGTCAGCATCCTGCGCGTGCCGGGCATTTATGCGGCCGAGCGTCTGCCGCTCAAGCGGCTGCGCGAGGGCACGCCGGCCTTGCTGGCGGAACAGGATGTCTATACCAACCACGTCCACGCCGATGATCTGGCGCAAATTGTTGTACGCGCGCTGCAACATGGCCAGCCGGGCCGGGTTTATCACGCCGTGGATGACAGTTGCATGAAGATGGGGGAGTATTTTGATGCAGTAGCAGATGTTTTCGGTTTGCCACGTCCGCCCCGGCTGGAACGCGCGGCGCTGACGGCGGCGGTGTCGCCGGCTTTGCTCTCGTTCATGTCGGAATCGCGGCGTTTGAGCAACAAGCGGCTAAAGACTGAACTGGGCGTGCGCTTGAGGTACACTGATGTTACTGGTGGTTTGCAAGCCGCGCGCGCAAGCGCGGTGTAAGCTTTCTGCGCGATCCTGTCGGACCGCCTGCCTTGTTTGCGGTGTATCAAGCAAGGCATCGGCTGCTGCACTAAGGTGAAGTCATGGTGTGAAGGAGGGTATATGCAGATCATCCAGCATCCCAGCAAGGAGCAAGTCCGTGCTTACCTGGCGCAGCGTATCGCCCAGCGGCGACAGGAAGATTTGCCGCCCCCCACGCCTGCTGAAATCCGCCGCCAGCTAGGCTGGTCGCTCTGTCCCCACTCCGGCTATGCCGGTGCCTTGACCTTCCCCTCCACCGTCGCCCGCCTCTCGGCCCTGCTCTGCCTGGCCTGGTTTTGCAGTGCCTTCCTGCCAAACAATTCCCACTAATCCTGTTGTATTTTCGAGCAGGAAATTTCCTAGCATAGGAAATGGCGCTACAATCTATCAAATTCTCACAAATTTAAGTGAGAGTTAAGCTATCAGCAACAAAACCGTGTATCATATTGTCCGTGTGCTGAAAAACGCGTCATTCGAGGCCTTTTCGAGCGCCAAATCGGTATAGCTTCGTTTTTTATTTTTTCAAAGTGTCGTGTTTTTGCAAAAATTCGGCCGATTCGATCCAAGAAAAGAGTTAATGATGTCCCTCAAAGAAATTACGGCTTCGCCAACTTACAATCCCAATCGCGTGCTGGATGCGATTATCGAGAAACTGCAGCTGAAAAATGACGCGGCCCTGTCGCGCGCGCTGGAAGTGGCGCCGCCGGTCATCAGCAAAATCCGTCACAACACCCTGCCAATCGGCGCGACCATCCTGATCCGCATGCACGAGATCAGCGATTTCAGCATCCGTGAACTGCGCGAGATGATGGCCCACTAAGCTGCGCCGCGCTCAAGCAAAACGGCCGCTCCTGGCAACAGGAGGCGGCCGTTGTTTTTTTTTTCCCAGCGTTTAGTGCTTATGCCAGGCGCGGGCGCTGTGCATAGAAGGCATCGGTTTTCACGGCAGGCACACCCGAGTAGGCTTGCTTGGACTGGCTGCTGGGCACGCCGGAATAGGCCACCGCGGGCACGCCGGAATATGCCGTCTTGGCCTGTGCCGCCGGCACACCGGAGTAAGCGGTCTGCGCCTGGGCTGCCGGTACGCCGGAGTAAGCTGTTTCAGCGCGCTGGGCCGGGACGCCCGAATAGGCGGTCTGGGCTTGCGCGGCGGGTACGCCGGAGTAGGCCGTTTCAGCCCGTTTGGCCGGCACCCCCGAGTAAGCCGTTTGCGCCTGCGCCGCCGGTACGCCGGAATACGCTACCGAGGGTACCCCCGAGTACGCGGTTTTCGCTGCGGCGGCAGGGACACCGGAGTAAGCCACGGTAGGCACGCCGGAATAGGCCGAGGCTTGCTGGGACGGCACGCCGGAATAAGCCTGTTCTGCCCGCAGATAGCTTTCGCCGAACGTGCTTTCATACAATTCCTTCATGCGCTCGCCGACGCGGTGGTGGGCTTCCAGATCGTCTTCGCCGCGCAGGCCGATATACGGGAAGTGGTGCAGGAAGTAACCGAACACGGCTTCGCAATCGACGGCGTATTTCATGGTGTCGAGAATGTGGTAGTGCCAGAACGTATCGACATCCTTGAGCGGCGCGGTTTGCTCATGCGGGAAGGTTTTCATCAGGTACAAAAAGCGGCGGTATTCGAATTCCACGGCATTGGCTTGCTGCAGCGACCAGCCTTCGCCCGATTCCTCGTGCATGATTTTTACTTTGATAGGCTCAAGGTCGAGCTCGGCGATGGCTTTGAAGCTTTCTGCTGAAATCATGATAAATCCCTTTGTATGAATGGAAGAAAAAGGGACGCCGTCCGTGGCCTGCTGTTATCTGGCTGGGCGTCGAGCACGTTCGGGATGCTGGGAACGATGAATTGATGCGGAGCAACAAATACCTCATCAACGAAGCTCAGTATAAGCAGGATGTTGCGAAATACAAGCCGGGATTTCGAAAAAATAGATGCTGTAGCGCAACTGCGACACGCGCCGCCGGCGCCTGGTTTTTGGCGCCGGCGGCGGGAGGGACTCAAGCAGGATCAGGCTTGCTGGGGCAGGGCGGGACGGTTGGTGTAGAAGGTGGTGGGCTGGCTCACGGCCGCGCCCGACCAGGCGGTCTGGGCCGGAGCTGTAGCCTGTTGCACTGCCGCACCCGACCAGGCAGTTTGGGTTTCGGCCGCGCCCGCTTGCACGGCGGCGCCGGACCAGGCGGTCTGCGCCTGCACCGCCGCGCCCGACCAGGCGGTCTGTGCTTGCGGCGTTTCTTTCTGTACGGCAGCCCCCGACCAGGCGGTCTGCGCCTGCACCGCTGCACCCGACCAGGCCGTCTGCGCTTGCGGCGTTTCTTTCTGTACGGCAGCGCCCGACCAGGCGGTTTGCGCCTGCACCGCTGCGCCCGACCAGGCCGTCTGCGCTTGCTGCGTCTCTTTCTGTACGGCGGCGCCCGACCAGGCGGTCTGCGCCTGCACGGCCGCACCCGACCAGGCGGCTTTGGCTTCCACCGCGGCGCCGGACCAGGCGGTTCGCGCATCGTCCTGCTGCACGGCGGCGCCCGACCAGGCGGCCTGGCTGCGCACATACGGCTCGTTGAAGGTTTCTTCGTACAGCTCTTTCATGCGCTGGCCGACGCGGGCGTGGGCCACTTCATCGTCCTCGCCACGCAGGCCGATGTAAGGGAAGTGGTGCAGGAAGTAGCCGAACACGGCCTGGCAATCGACAGCGTATTTCATGGTGTCGAGAATATGGTAGTGCCAGAAAATATCCACATCCATCAGCGGCGCGGTTTGCTCTTTGGGGAACTTCTTCATCAGGTACAGGAAACGGCGGTATTCGAACTCCACCGCATTGGCGCGCTCCAGGCTCCAGCCCTCCCCGGATTCGACATGCATCAGCTTGACCTTGATCGGGTCCAGATCCAGTTCAGCGATAGCCTTGAAGTCGGTTGCGTTCATTGGTAGTTCCTTTCAGTGTTTGTGGCTGGTGAGAAAGAAAGAACAGCGTGGTGCAAGGACATTCTTGCCGACGTGATGTCCGGCAATCTTGATTTTCATCAAGCTTTTTTGAAGCAAATTCCTAAAATCACACGTGATTTTTCCGGTCATGGCTTAGGCCGGAAGCGTGGCGGCGGCAGACGGCGCGGTGGGGAGGGAGGTGTGCAGCGGCACCATCACGGTCACGGTCGTGCCCGCGTCCGGAATGCCGATGATGGAACATTGGCCGCCGAGCAGATTGACGCGCTCCTCGATGCCCACCAGGCCGAAGGAGCCTGATTTGTTGCGGCTGCTGGCGCGGATGCCCACGCCATTGTCGCTGATGGTCATGCGCAGCGTGCCGCCCTGGTGGCGCAGCTCGACGCGCACCTGGCTGGCCTTGGCGTGCTGGCTGATATTGCTGAGGGACTCCTGCAGGATGCGGAAATACGCGGTGGCGCAATGGTCGTCGATATCCTTGTCGCTGCCGTCTTCCACCAGTTCGCAGCTGATGCCGGAGCGTTGGCGGAACTGGCCGATCTGCCATTCCACGGCCGCGCTCAAACCCAGGTCCAGCACATGCGGGCGCAGATCGTTGATGATGTGGCGCACGCTGCCGATGGTGTTGTCGATCTGGCGCAAGGTGGCGCTGGCGCGCGCGTGCAGGCGCGGATGGTGGCCCTGCGTGCGTGAGGCCAGCATGTCGGCTTCGATGCGCAGCACCAGCAGGTTCTGTCCCAGATCGTCGTGGATCTCGCGCGCGATGCGCTTGCGTTCTTCTTCCTTGATCTTGTCGGAGTGGGCCGCCAGGCGGCGCAGCTTCTGGTGCGACAGCTGCAGCTTGGCCTGCGAATCGCGCAGCTCGCGCGTCATGGCGCGCGCCATCTTGATCGCGCGCTGGCGCGAAGAACTCAAGGTATGGAACAAGGCATACAGCAGCAGGCAGGCGGTGCCGCTCAGCGCGCCCGCCAGCCACGGCAGATACACGTCGAAGCGCGAGTACAGCGCGCGTTCCGGCATGCTGAAATGCGCGTTCCATAAATGGCCGTTGAAGTTCACCGGCAGATCCAGTTCGAAGCTCGGCTCCTTCGGTCCATGCGCCATGCCGGATTCGCTGTCGAACAGCAGCAGCGGCGCCGGCGCGCCCGGTTTGGCGATGCCGTTGTACAGGGTGACGCGCATCTGCTGCAGCGAAGTGTCGGCCAGCGCGCCCTGCATCAGGCGCTGGATGCTGAAGCCGATGCCGACCGAACCCATATACGCGGCCCGCCTTTCCGCCACGCTGAAAGCGGGCAGGCCCTTGCGATATACCGGCAGGCGCAGCCCCATGCCCGACTGGCCTGGTTCGGTCAGGCCCACGGGCTGGCCGGAGCTGCTTAATTCGCCGCTGTCGCGCGACTGCGCCAGGGCCAGCGCCACCTGCGGACGGATGGCGATATCCATGCCGTACTTGGTGTGGTTGTCGGTCATCGGCTCAAGCAGGGTCAGCACCGCGTATTCGGTGCGCAGTCCCGGCGGTTGCAGGCGGAAGCCGGGATAGCCTTCGCCTTGTCCCCAATGCCGCATGCTTTGCTCAAAGGCTGGACGCTGGTCCGCCTTCAGATGGCGGGCGAAATTGATGCTGGCGATGGCGGGGAAGTGTTCGGCCAGGTCCAGGCCCGAGACATAGCGGCGGAAGTTTTCCGGCGTGACCTCGTCCACGGCCTGGAAGAAACTGGCGGCGCTGCGCAGCACATCGGTATAGGCCTTGATGCCGGCCACGATATTGTATTGCGTGTTGCCGGCTTGAATAGCAAAGCGTTCGCGCGCCTCGCTCTCGGTGGAGGTGTAGGCCACGAAATACAGCAGGGCGCCGACGCCCAGGGACAACAGCACGCCGCCCCAGGCTTTGGGATTGCTCAGGGTGGAGGGGTGTCGCTGTTTTTGGAAAATGCGCATACCGTGGGCGCAGCAACTTTCAAGCGAAAATGTTTAATAATTTCGAATATTTCAAATAAGGCAACGCCCTACAGGATGTAGTGTATTTGTTCTCTTGATAAACCTCAAACGTTAGATTTGTTTTTGATGAAAAAAAACCGCCCGAAGGCGGTTTCATTTGAAAAGGCAATACTTTATTTGGCTGAACCCCAGCTGTCCTTCAGCGTGACGATGCGGTTGAATACCGGCTTGCCTGGCTGGGAATCAATGCGGTCGGCCACGAAATAGCCATGGCGTTCAAACTGGAAGCGCTGATCGGCCACAGCGTCCTGCATGCCTGGTTCCAGATAGGCCGTCACGGTTTCCAGCGCGTTCGGATTCAGTGCCGTCATGAAGTCCTTGCCGCCGGCATCCGGCTGCGCTTCGGTGAACAGGCGGTCGTACAGGCGCACTTCGGCCTGCAGTGCGGCAGTCACGCTGACCCAGTGGATATTGCCTTTCACCTTGTAGTTATTGGCGCCGTCCGTGCCCGACTTGGAATCCGGGAAGTAGTTGCAGTGGACCGCAACGACCTTGCCGTTTTCGTCCTTGTCGAAGCCGGTGCATTCCACCACATAGCCGTACTTCAGGCGCACCTTGCTGCCCGGCTGTTCGCCTTGCGGTGGATACAGGCGGAAGAAGCCTTTGCTCGGCACTTCCATGAAGTCTTCTTCTTCGATCCACACTTCGCGCGTGATCGGGAAAGTACGGTTGCCCAGTTCCGGATGGTGCGGGTGCACGGGCGACGAGCATTCCACGCTGCTGCCGGCATCGAAGTTGTCGATGATGAGTTTCAGCGGACGCAGCACGGCGATGCCGCGCGGCGCTTTCGGATCGAGGTCTTCGCGCACCGCGCCTTCCAGCACGCTGTAATCGATCCAGCCATCGGACTTGCTGACGCCGATGCGCTCGCAGAACAGCTGGATGGCTTCCGGCGTGTAGCCGCGGCGGCGCAGGCCGACGATGGTCGGCATGCGCGGATCGTCCCAGCCGGTCACGATCTTCTCGTCCACCAGCTGGCGCAGCTTGCGCTTGGAGGTGACGACATAGGTCAGGTTCAGGCGCGCGAATTCATACTGCTTCGGCACCGGCTGTTTGAAGAAGCCGCCGGCCGACAGGGTTTCCAGCAGCCAGTCGTAGAAGGGACGGTGGTCCTGGAATTCCAGCGTGCAGATGGAGTGCGAGATGTTTTCCAGCGCATCCGAAATCGGGTGCGTGTAGTCGTACATCGGATAGATGCACCAGGCGTCGCCGGTACGGTGGTGGTGCGCATGGCGGATGCGGTAGATGGCCGGATCGCGCATATTCATATTCGGCGAAGCCATCGCGTCTTCGCTGATCTTGGCGCGCAGGATATGTTCGCCGTCCTTGTACTTGCCGGCCTTCATGTCGCGGAACATCTGCAGCGATTCCTCGCGCGGACGGTTGCGGAAGGGCGAGTTCTTGCCCACCGCGCCGAAGTTGCCGCGGTTGGCCGCCATCTCTTCGGCGCTCTGGCTGTCCACATAGGCGTAGCCGGCCGTGATCAGGTACTCGGCCATCTCGTACAGTTTGTCGAAGTAGTCGCTGGCGTAGTGCAGGTATTCCTGGTCGCCCTGGTCGCCCGGCTGCGTCCAGCTGAAGCCCAGCCATTGCACGCTGTCGATGATGGTGTCGACGTATTCCTGTTCTTCCTTGGTTGGATTGGTATCGTCGAAGCGCAGGTGGCAGCGGCCCTGGTAATCGCGCGCCATGCCGAAGTTCACGCAGATGGACTTGGCGTGGCCGATGTGCAGGTAGCCGTTGGGTTCGGGCGGGAAGCGGGTGATGACCGCGGGCAGGCCATCACGCTGATGGGTGCCGGCGGCCAGGTCGGCCTCCACGATATTGCGCAGGAAATTCGATGCCGGTACGGGTGCAGCGCTGTTTTTGTCGTTGCTCATGTAAAAAGGACGGGAAAAGAGTCGAATATCGTGCATTTTACCGTACGCGGCGACCATCCAGCGGGACGGCATATGCTTTTCTATAGGATAATTCGTCTTTACACATTATCGGCAATCGGCCCCGGAGTTTCCTTATGGATAATTTATATAATGTGCTCGGTGTCGCGCCCAATGCCTCGGACGAGGAAATCAAGAAGGTTTACCGGTCGCTGGCCATGCGTTTCCACCCGGACCGCAACCCGGCGCCCGGCGCGGACGCCCGCTTCAAGGCCATCGTGAAGGCCTACGAGGTGCTGTCCGACCCCGTCAAGCGCGAAGAGTACAACCAGAGCCTGAACCACCGCATCGTCATCGATCCGGAGGCGGAGGCGTATCAGCTGTGGCGCTCGGTCTTCAGCCTGCACGGCGTGGGCCTGCCCGCCGCCTGACGCCGCGCCACACAACATCATCTGAAAGAAAATAAGCAATGAGTAGAGTACACCCTGAATTCGCCTATCAGTCGCGCGAATTGGGCGGCCAGATCGAAGGCATTTTGGGCGACCCGCCCGACCGCAAGAATTACCAGAACATGATCCAGGCCCTGGTGTCGGAATACGCAAGTGGCGCCGGCATCGAAGACCTGAACATGATGGCCTTCGCCCTGGTGGACCATATCGAGTTCCACGACCGGCAGACCATCCTGGAAGAGGCGGGCGATTTCGAAGACGGCGACGCGGCGCGCGTGTTCGCCGCCGCCTCCTGCTCCGGCGAGGCGGAAAAGATGTATGCCGCGCTGGAAGAGAACTACCCCGACCTGGGACGCCAGGCCATCATCACCGCCTTCCTGCACAAGCACCCGCGCCTGTGGTCGGAAGACGATGTGTCGCTCGACCAACTGGCCGAGGGCGATGACGGGGACGATGGCGACGACTACGACGACGCGGTGAGCGACGATTTCGCCCAGATGTTCGATCAGGAAGGAGAGCAGTGATGTCCGATAACAGCAATCTGCCAGCCATCAGCAAGCAGGTGACGGAACTGGTGCTGGCCGGCTCCCTGAGCCACGCTGAGCAGGCTTTCGCCGAAGCGGCCGAACAGCACGGCGATCTGGCCGTGGTGGAAGTGCTCAACAATATTCCGCCGCATGTGACGGCCCTGCATATGGCCGGCTTCGACGGCGGCAAGCTGTCGCTGGCGACCCTGCTGGTGCCGCCCAAGGCCTGGGCGCAGAGCCTGGCCTATCTGGCCGCGACCTGGCCGGACGATCTGATCGAGGACGATCCCGAGCGCATCGCCGAATCGCTGTTCGCGCACATCCACGGCGTGGTGTTCGGCACCGAGGACGAGGAACGCCGCGACGAGCTGCTGCAGGAGGCGTCCGCCACCGACTGGGGCTGCACCGCCTTCGCCATCCTGTTTTCGATGGCGCCGAAAGAGGTGCTGGAACTGGCCGGCGAGATCATTTCCAAAGGCCCGTACATCACCGGCCAGACCACGTCCGACAATGATGTCGTGCCGCTGGCGCTGGCCCTGGCCAAGGCCAGCGAAGATGGCTGGGACCGCGCCCTGTTCGAGCTGTTCCCGGACTTCCGCCACAGCGCCGACCTGGCCGACGCCGAATTCAGCGACGACCCGGATGAGGAGCCGTCCTTCCTGCAGCGCTCCACCAAGGAGCTGCTGTACCGTCTGCGCAAACAGGTGCCGAGCACCCGCAGCACGGCGGCCAAGGCAGGCTCGCGCCGCAGCATGGGCACGGGGATCTTCAACTGATGCTGCCCGCACTCGTACAAGAAAGCCTGCCGCGCCTGACGCGCGCCATCAAGCTGCTGCCGGGCGACGAACGCCCGGACGCGGCCGTGATGCTGGCCGACGAGCTGACCGGCATCACGGCCATGGTGGCGGAGAAGTTCACCAACAACCGCACCGCCGAAGGCATCCAGAAGGCGCTCAACCTGACGGTGGGCGGCGTCTCGCTGGGCCTGGAGCAGCTGCTGGCGGTGGACAGCGACCAGGCGGCGCTCGACTTCCTGGTCGATAACGGCGCCGAGGCGGCCTTCCAGGCCGGCTTCCGCCAGCTGAAGGAGCTGTCGCAGATGCCGGAAGACACCCTGGTGGGCGAGTACGACCTGGATCCGGTGTATTCCCAGCGCCGTCTGCGCGACCTGTTCTTCGATATCTGCTTCACCGATCCGAACCAGAACTGGAATGGCCCGGACAAGTTCCAGACCCAGCTCAAACAACGCCAGCAAGTGCAGGCCGTGGTGCGCCTGGCCAACTGGCTGCGCCGCCATAACAGCGAGGGCCCGGTCAAGGATGCCGACCTGAATGCGGAAGGCGTGATTGCGCTGTCCATCATCTTCGCCGTCGAAGGCGGGGGGCGGGTGGTGGCGCGCACGGGGCAGAAGGAGTTCGAACGCTTCGTGAAAGCGGTGCGCAAGCACAAGCCCGATTTCGAAGCCGGTTGGGCGGCGTTGGCCGGCGTGGTGCCGGTGCAGCACCACGCCGTGCTGCTCGACCGCATCGACCTGTACCGCCGCACTTGCACCGTGCTGCAGAAAATCCCCGGCCGTACGGCCATGAAAACCCTGTTCGCCGACCTGGAAAACTACGCCGGTTCCGAACTGGAAGCGGATTACGACTAAATCCGCCGCCATCGCAGCTTATGCCGGACCTGGCGGAAGCGCCGCCAAGTCCGGCCAGCCAGGCCGGTTGTGGCGCAGCTGCGCTTAAGTCCGACCTGCCTGTCCCGCCTTCTTCGGAGCGCGGGACGGCGCATCCATCTCATCCAGCTCGTTCACCGCTTCGCGCGCCAGCGCGATAAAGGCCGCCACCAAAGGGCTGCTGTCGTTGCGCCGCTGCGCCAGCCATAGCTCGGTGGTCGCCGCCGGATCGGCCAGGGGTCGGTACACCACGCCTTCCATATGCATGCGGTTGAAGGAGTCGGGCAGCACCGACACGCCGCAACCGGCCGCCACCAGGCCGATGATGGTGGACGCTTCGCCCGCCTCCATGCCGATCTTCGGCACGAAACCGGCGGCGCGGCACAGGCGGAAAATCTGCGGATAAATCCCCGTCCCCGCGTTCTTCGGATACATCACGAAGGGCAGGCCTTGCAGCTCGCTGATCGCGACCCGCTTCTTGCGCGCCAGCGGGGAGCTGGCCGGCAGTACCAGCAGCAGCGGATCGTGGCGCAGCTCGGTGATGCCGATGCCTTCCGGGATCGGCGCTTCGGGCGGGCGGATGAAGCCCAGGTCCAGTTCATGCGCCTCGATGGCATCGATCTGGTGCAGCGTGGCCAGCTCGCGCAAGGTCAATGTCACTTGCGGAAAGCGCTGGCGGTACAGATTGATGACGCGCGCGAAGAGCGGCGTGAACGGCGTGGAAAAGGTGAAACCGATGCGCAGCTCGCCCGCCTCGCCGCGTTCGGCGCGCTGCGCCGTCAGCACCGCCTGTTCCGACAAGGCCAGCACGCGGCGCGCATCGGCCAGGAACAGTTTGCCCGCTTCCGTCAGCCTGACCCAGCGCTTGCTGCGTTCCAGCAGACGCGCGCCGACTTCCGCCTCCAGCGCCTGGATTTGCTGGCTCAGCGGCGGCTGGCCGATGTGCAGGCGCTCGGCGGCGCGCGTGAAACTCAGCTCTTCGGCGACGGCGACAAAGTAGCGCAGATGGCGTAGTTCCATGTTTCAGTAATCGCTTTAAAGTATTAATGGTGCTTCAAATATATATTGGACAGTAATAGAGCGCAATCCTAAGATGAAAGCATGCTTTTTTTGTTGGAGGCCGTTCCATGTCCCGCACCGCTATCGCCGCAGGGAGTCCCGAATTCAAGCGCAGCAACCGCGCGCTGTTCTTCGGCGGCTTTTCCAGTTTTGCACTGTTGTATTGCGTGCAGCCGCTGATGCCGGTGATGGCGCAGCAATTCGCATTGACGCCGGCGCAGAGCAGCCTCTCGCTATCGGTGGCGACCGGCGCGCTGGCCTTGTCCCTGCTGGTCTCGGGCGTGCTGTCCGACCGCCTGGGCCGCAAGCCGCTGATGGTGGCGGCCATGGCCACCGCCGCGCTGATGACCTTACTGTGCGCCTTCGCCCAGGACTACCATCAGCTGCTGCTGATGCGCGCCGCGCTCGGCGTTGCGCTGGGCGGCATGCCCGCCGTCGCCATGGCCTATCTGAGCGAGGAGATCGAACCGGCTTCGCTCGGCCTGTCGATGGGCCTCTACATCAGCGGCAGCGCCTTCGGCGGCATGGTGGGGCGGGTGCTGACTTCGGTGCTCAGCGATTTCCTCTCGTGGCGGGTGGCGCTGGCGGCGGTCGGCATCGCCGGCCTGCTGGCGGCGCTGGAGTTCTGGCGCAGCCTGCCTGCTTCGCGCAATTTCCGACCGGTGCAGGGCGGCTGGCCCGCCCTGGCCGGCGGCTTGCGCCAGCATCTGGGCGACGACGGCCTGCCCTGGCTGTTCGCGCTGGCCTTCCTGCTCATGGGCTGCTTCGTCAGCGCCTACAACTACATCGGCTACCGCCTGCTGGCCGCGCCCTACCATCTGAGCCAAAGCCTGGTGGGCGCGATTTCCTTCCTTTACCTGATCGGCATTTTCAGCTCGGTCTGGGCCGGCAAGCTGGCCGACAAGCTGGGACGGCGTGGCGTGCTGTGGATCGTGATGACGGTGATGGGCGCCGGTCTCTTGCTGACCTTGGCGGAGAATCTGCTGCTGGTGGTGGCCGGCATGGCCCTGGCCACCTTCGGCTTCTTCGCCTCGCACTCCATCGCCAGCAGCTGGGTGGGCCGGCGCGCCCGCGCGCCGCAGGCGCTGGCTTCGGCGCTGTACCTGTTCTTCTACTACCTCGGTTCCAGCCTGGTCGGCTGGCTGTGCGGCCTGGCCTGGTCGCGCGGCGGCTGGGCCGGCGTGGTGCTGCTGCTCGCCATCTTCCTGGCGCTGGCGCTGCTGATCGCCCTGCGCCTGCGCAAACTCCTGCCCATCGGCACCACCGCGCCCAGCCTCGCCACGACCTGAGCTTGCTTGCTCCGGCGCAGGCAGGGCTTAGCCCTGTGGCCCGATCTGGCGGATGACGCGGGCCGGATTGCCGACCGCGACCACGTTGGCGGGAATGTCCTTGGTCACGACCGCGCCGGCGCCGATCACGCTGTTCTTGCCGATGGTGACGCCCGCCAGCACGATGGCGCCGCCGCCGAGCCAGACGTTATCCTCGATCACGATGGGCTTGGCCGCCTCGTACTTGGCCAGGCGCAGTTCCGGCTCCAGCGGATGCGTCGGCGTCAGCAACTGCACGTTCGGGCCGATCTGCACATCGCGGCCGATGGTGATGGTGCCCACGTCCAGCGCCACCAGGCCGTAGTTGGCGAAGGTGTTGGCGCCCACGCTGATGTTGAAGCCGTAATCGATCATGAAGGGCGGCTTGATGTTCACGCCTTCGCCCACGCTGCCCAGCATCTCATGCAGCACGCGCTGCGCCGCGTCCAGGTCCTTGCCATATGCCGCATCGTATTCGCGCATCAGCAAGAAGGCGCGGCGGCTGGCGGTGCTCAGTTCCTGATCGTCGGCGATATACAGATCGCCGGCCAGCATCTTTTCTTTTTGGCTGCGCGAGTCTTTGGTACTCATGAGAAATCCTTTGGTGGCATGAAATGCCGTTGATGATAGTCGATGTCGCCCCTGCGCGACGTCACGCCCGAGAACGCTTGCTGCGCTTGAGGCCGCTCAACGGCGCAGCGGCTTGCGGAAACTCTGGCGAACTCGACAAGTCATAGCCTTATCGGCACAACCCGTGCTGCTTTTATGAAGAGGGAGAATCGTCATGCTGCAACAGAATGAAATGCGCGTCCGTTTCAACAGTCTGCAATTTGCCATCGGCCAAGCCGCGCAAGCCTGCTCGGCCGAGCGCAACCTGCCCGGCGAGCTGCGCAGCTGCATCCAGAAACTGGATAAGCAATCGGACGCCATGGTCGGCTTGATGGCCGGCAGCGACGGCGAGCGCATTCAAAGGATGCTGGATGATATGGCCGTACTCGGCAAGCGCGCCCAAACTGTCTGCGGCAGCGGTCTGCCCGTATCCGGCCAGTTGAAGTCCGCCGTCAACCAGGTGCACGGCGAGCTGTGCTATTTCCGCGAATGCCTGAACTAAGGCTTAGCCCGCAAAGACTTTGCGCCAAATCAAACAATGTCCCACCCGGGTGTCAGGCGGGGCCGCCGAGGCAGCAGGGGGGACATGTGCTGATTTAGATCAAAGGTGGTTTAGAGGATGCCTTTGGCGCGCAGGGCGGCGATGTCGTCGCCGCTGTGGCCCAGCACTTCGCGCAGGATTTCGTCGGTGTGCTGGCCCAGCAAGGGCGGGGCGGCGCTGCCATCGGTCGGGGTGGCGGACAGGCGCATCGGGCTGCGCACCAGCTTGACCTTGCCGGCCGTCGGGTGCGGGGTTTCGGTGACGATGCCGCGCGCCTGCACTTGCGGATTCTGGAAGACGTCGTGCAGGTCGTTGATCGGGCCGCAGGGGACGCCGACTTCTTCCAGCTGGCTGATCCATTCGTCGCGTGTCTTGGTCTTGACCATCTCGGCCAGAATCGGCACCAGCACGTCGCGGTTCTGCACGCGCAGCGGATTGGTCGCGAAGCGCGCATCGTCCGCCAGTTCGGCCCGTCCGCCCACCTCCACGAATTTCCGGTATTGGCCGTCATTGCCGGTGGCGACGATGATGTGGCCGTCGGCGCAGGCGAAGGTTTGATACGGCACGATGTTGGCATGCGCATTGCCCCAGCGCTTGGGCGACTTGCCGCTGTTCAGATAATTGCTGCCCATATTCGCCAGCATCGCGACCTGCACATCGAGCAGGGCCATGTCGATGTACTGGCCTTCGCCCGTGCGGTCGCGGTGGGTGAGGGCGGCCAGGATGGCGATGGTGGAATACATGCCGGTCATCAGATCGGTCAGGGCCACGCCGGCCTTCTGCGGGCCGCCGCCGGGCAGGTCGTCGCGCTCGCCGGTGACGGACATCAGCCCGCCCATGCCCTGGATCAGGAAGTCGTAGCCGGCGCGGTGGGCATATGGCCCATCCTGGCCAAAGCCCGTGACGGAGCAATACACCAGGTCCGGCTTCACGGCTTTCAGCGACTCATAGTCGAGGCCATAGCGTTTCAGCTGGCCGACCTTGTAGTTTTCCAGCACCACGTCGGCGTGTTTCGCCAGTTCGCGGATCAAGGCCTGTCCCTCGGGCTTGGAGATATCCACGGTGATCGAGCGCTTGCCGCGGTTGGCCGCCAGATAGTAGGCCGCCTCGCTGGTGTCCTTGCCCTCCGCATCCTTGGCGTAGGGCGGCCCCCAGGCGCGCGTGTCGTCGCCGCTGCCGGGGCGCTCGACCTTGATCACGTCGGCGCCCAGATCGGCCAGGTTTTGCGAACACCATGGCCCGGCCAGCACGCGGCTCAGGTCCAGAACGCGGAGGTGACCCAGGGCCTTGGCCTGGGCAGCAGGGGAGGGAGTCAGTGATGCAGGCATGGACTTTCTCTATAGGAGGCGATTGCGCCGGTGCGCTAGCTTAACGGTTGCGCGGCCACGCTGCAACGAATGCCCCTTAATATTGTGGCAAGCGTCTTGATGTCAACCGAGTCCGTGCTAAGGTGATTAATTGCTTAGTGCTTAAAACGAGGATGTTTGCCTATGTGGCCTTACCCAAAAATAGTCGCGCACCGTGGCGGCGGCACGCTGGCGCCGGAGAACACCTTGGCCGGCCTGCGTGCCGGTCTGGCCTATGGCTTTCGCGCCGTGGAATTCGATGTGATGCTGTCGCAGGACGGCATCGGCGTGGTGATGCACGATCCCGATTTCGGCCGCACCGTCTGGGGCCAGGGCCAGGTGGCCGAAACCAGCGCCGCCGCGCTGGCGAAGATGGATGCGGGCCGCTGGTTCGGGCCGGCGTTCCGCGGCGAGCCGGTGCCGCTCTTCCTCGAATTCGTCGATTACTGCAAGGAGCAGCGCATCTGGATGAATATCGAAATCAAGCCGGTGCCGGGCTTTGAGGAGGAAACCGGCAGCTGGGTGGCGCTGACCACGCGCGGCCGCTTCGGCGCCGAGATCGCGGCGGGCGAGCCGGCCGCGATGCCGCTGCTGTCCTCTTTCAGCGCGGCGGCGCTGGCGGCGGCGCGCGACGCCGTGCCCGAGCTGCCGCGCGCCTATCTGCTGGACCGCATACCGGCCGACTGGGAAGCCCAGGCGCGCGCATTGGGCGCCGTTGCCATCCATACCAACCACAAGCACCTGACGCCGGAACTGGCGCAAGCCATCAAGGCCGCCGGTTTCGGCCTGTTTTGCTATACCGTCAACGAGGCCGAGCGAGCGCGCCAGATCCTGGGCTGGGGCGTGGATGGCTTCTGTACCGACCGCATCGACCTGATCGGCCCTTCTTTTGCCTGAATCCCGTCCCAATATAGCTAGAGGCCGGCGCCCACCGCCGGCCCCTGACTATCACGTATAATCGACCCTTTGCACCAGCCTGCAACTTAAGCCAATACGACATGAAATCATCTGAAATCCGCGAGAAGTTCCTTAAATTCTTCGAATCCAAGGGTCATACGATCGTCCGTTCCAGCCCGCTGGTGCCAGGCAACGACCCGACCATGCTGCTGACCAATTCCGGCATGGTGCAGTTCAAAGACGTGTTCCTCGGCCTCGATACGCGCCCTTATTCGCGCGCGACCACCGTGCAGCGCTGCGTGCGCGCCGGCGGCAAGCACAACGACCTGGAAAACGTCGGCTACACCGCGCGCCACCACACTTTCTTCGAAATGCTGGGTAATTTCAGCTTCGGCGACTACTTCAAGCGCGACGCCATCCAGTACGCCTGGGAACTGCTGACCAAGGTCTACCAGCTGCCGGCCGAAAAGCTGACCGTCACCGTCTATATGGAAGACGACGAGGCTTACGATATCTGGGCCAACGAAATCGGCGTGCCGAAAGAGCGCATCATCCGTATTGGCGACAACAAGGGCGCGCGCTACGCCTCCGACAACTTCTGGCAGATGGCCGACACCGGTCCTTGCGGCCCTTGCACCGAGATCTTCTACGACCACGGCGCCGACATCTGGGGCGGTCCTCCGGGCTCCGACCAGGAAGACGGTGACCGCTTCATCGAAATCTGGAACCTGGTGTTCATGCAGTTCAACCGCGATGAACAGGGCAATATGAGCAAGCTGCCCAAGCCTTGCGTCGATACCGGCATGGGCATGGAGCGTCTGGCCGCCGTGCTGCAGCACGTGCACAGCAACTACGAAATCGATCTGTTCCAGAACCTGATCAAGGCCGCCGCGCGCGAAACCGGCGCCACCGACCTGGAAAGCAAGTCGCTGCGCGTGATCGCCGACCATATCCGCGCCGCTTCCTTCCTGATCGTCGACGGCGTGATTCCAAGCTCGGAAGGCCACGGCTACGTCCTGCGCCGCATCATCCGCCGCGCCCTGCGCCACGGCCACAAGCTGGGCCAGTCCAAGCCATTCTTCTACAAGCTGGTGCAGGACCTGAACATCGAAATGGGCCAGGCTTACCCCGAGCTGGCCGAAGCCAAGGACCGCGTGGCCCAGGTGCTGAAGGCCGAGGAAGAGCGTTTCGGCGAAACGCTGGAACACGGCATGAAGATCCTGGAAGCGCAGCTGGCGAAAGACCCGAAGAACCTGGACGGCGCCACCGCCTTCACCCTGTACGACACCTACGGCTTCCCGCTCGACCTGACCGCCGACATCTGCCGCGAACGCGATGTGGTGCTGGACGAGGCAGGC
Organism: Massilia sp. NR 4-1; assembly: GCF_001191005.1. NCBI lineage: Bacteria > Pseudomonadati > Pseudomonadota > Betaproteobacteria > Burkholderiales > Oxalobacteraceae > Massilia > Massilia sp. NR 4-1. The sequence continues at coordinate 3,104,890 of NZ_CP012201.1, read as the reverse complement.
TTCGCCGCCGCCATGGAAAACCAGAAGAAGGTGGCGCGCGCCGCCGGCAAGTTCAAGATGGCCGCCAACGTGGAATACAGCGGCGAGAAGAACAAGTTCGTCGGCTACAACCAGCTGCAGCACAACTCCAAAGTGATCGCGCTGTACGCCAATGGCGCGCCGGTGCAGGAGCTGAAAGCGGGCGAGCAGGGCATCGTGGTGCTGGACACCACCCCGTTCTACGCCGAATCCGGTGGGCAGGTGGGCGACCAGGGTCTGATCCAGTCCGCCGGCGCCAGGTTTGAAGTGGAAGACACCTTGAAAATCCAGGCTGACGTCTTCGGCCACCATGGCGTGCTGGCTTCCGGCGCGCTGAAAGTGGGCGACGCCGTGGGCGCGGAAGTGGACCAGCATCTGCGCGGCCGCACCATCCGCAACCACTCGGCCACCCACCTGATGCACAAAGCCCTGCGCGAAGTGCTGGGTTCCCACGTGGCGCAGAAAGGCTCGCTGGTCGATCCGGACAAGGCGCGTTTCGACTTCTCCCACAATGCGCCGATGACCGCCGAGGAAATCGCCAAGGTGGAAGCCATTGTCAACGCCGAGATCCTGGCCAATGCCGCCACCCAGTCGCACAATATGTCCTTCGACGACGCTGTCAAGCATGGCGCGATGGCCCTGTTCGGCGAGAAGTATGGCGATGAAGTGCGCGTGATGGACATCGGTTCGTCCAAAGAGCTGTGCGGCGGCGTGCACGTGCACCGCACCGGCGATATCGGTCTGTTCAAGATCACCTCCGAAGGCGGCGTCGCTGCCGGCATCCGCCGCGTGGAAGCGGTGACGGGCGAAGGCGCGCTGGCGCTGGTGCAGTCGATGGCGCGCAAGCTGAACGAAGCTGCCGCCGCGCTGAAATCCAATCCGGAAGAGCTGACCGCCAAGATCGGCGCCGTGCAGGACCAGGTCAAATCGCTGGAGAAGGAACTGGCGGCCCTGAAATCCAAGCTGGCTTCCGGCCAGGGCGACGAACTGGCCACCCAGGCGGTCGACATCAAGGGCATCAAGGTGCTGGCGGCCACCATGGAAGGCGCCGACGTCACCGCGCTGCGCGAAACCATGGACAAGCTGAAGGACAAGCTGAAGTCGGCCGCCATCGTGCTGGCCTCGGTCAGCGACGGCAAGGTGAGCCTGATCGCGGGCGTCACGGCCGACGCCATCGGCAAGGTCAAGGCCGGCGAACTGGTCAACTTTGTTGCACAGCAACTTGGCGGCAAAGGCGGCGGCCGCCCCGATATGGCGCAGGCCGGTGCACCAAATGCGGGCCCGCTGCCAGAGGCGCTGGCGGGCGTTGCAGCATGGGTTGAACAGCGCGTATAAGAGTGTAAAATGCGGGCCGCGCCCTAGGGGCGGCCCTTTCCGACTCGAATCTCTCGTTGTGAAGTCGCAACGGTGAAAGAACTATTTTGGTGCAGTGCGTCAAGCCAAAGGTTTTGGAGTAGTATGTCGGAAATCAGTACACATTTTGCGAGATATTGATGAGCGACACACTAGTAGACACCGCGATCATGGAAGTGCATAAAGAACTCGACGCCCGCGGCCTGAACTGCCCGCTGCCGATTCTGAAGGCGAAGAAAGCATTGGCCGAACTGGAAAGCGGCCAGGTGCTGAGGATCGTGGCTACCGATCCCGGTTCCGTGCGCGACTTCCAGGCCTTTGCCAAGCAAACCGGCAATGCCCTGCTGTCGCATGTGCAAAACGGCACCGAGTTCACCTTTCTGATGCAGCGCAAATAAGTCCTTTCCGCAGGGCGGGGCGCGCCGATTGCCCCGTCATGTCGGCCAGTTTTACCCAGTCTTACAAGCCCTCTTAAACCAGCCTTAAGCCAGTTTGCTGTATTTTAGAAGCTTCGCACTAACAAAAAATCGCACGATCGTGCTTTAATTTGGTGCGTATCTAAAATTGCTCTTATAATCTAGCCCACTTTTCACATATTCATTTTTCCAAAGGCACAGCTATGAAAGTCTTGGTACCCGTCAAACGCGTGGTGGACTACAACGTCAAGGTGCGCGTCAAATCCGACGGCACGGGCGTGGATATCGCCAACGTCAAAATGTCGATGAACCCATTCGACGAGATCGCGCTGGAAGAGGCGACCCGTTTGAAGGAAGCCGGTAAAGTTACCGAAGTGGTGGCTGTGTCCTGCGGCGTGACCCAGTGCCAGGAAACCCTGCGCACCGGCATGGCGATCGGCGCCGACCGCGGCATCCTGGTGGAAACCACCACCGAACTGGAACCGCTGGCCGTGGCCAAGCTGCTGAAAGCACTGGCCGACAAAGAGCAGCCGCAACTGATCATCCTGGGCAAACAGGCGATCGACGACGATTCCAACCAGACCGGCCAGATGCTGGCTGCGCTGCTGGGCTGGCCGCAAGCGACCTTCGCTTCCAAAGTCGTGCTGGAAGACGGCAAAGCCACCGTGACGCGCGAAGTGGACGGCGGCCTGGAAACCCTGTCCCTGACCCTGCCGGCCATCATCACCACCGACCTGCGCCTGAACGAGCCGCGCTACGTGACGCTGCCGAACATCATGAAGGCCAAGAAAAAGCCGCTGGATACCGTCAAGCCGGAAGAGCTGGGCGTGGACGTGACCCCGCGTCTGAAAACCCTGAAAGTCGCCGAGCCAGCCAAGCGCTCGGCCGGCATCAAGGTACCGGACGTGGCGACCCTGGTGGCGAAACTGCGCACCGAAGCCAAAGTTATCTAAGCGCGGCCTGGCCGTCTAACCCTTTATAGGAATCATCATGGTCGCATTAGTTATTGCTGAACACGACAACGCCAGCCTGAAAGGCAGCACCCACCACACCGTTACCGCAGCCGCGCAGTGCGGTGGCGAAGTCCACGTCCTGGTTGCCGGCAGCAATGCCGCCGCCGCTGCCGCCCAAGCCGCGCAAATCGCCGGCGTGACGAAAGTGCTGGTCGCCGACGCGCCGCATTTCGCCGATGGCCTGGCTGAAAACGTCGCCGAGCAGGTGCTGGCGCTTGCCGCTCCTTACTCCCACATCCTGGCGCCCGCCACCGCTTACGGCAAGAACATCCTGCCGCGCGTGGCCGCCAAGCTGGACGTGGCACAGATTTCCGAAATCACCAAAGTGGATGCGCCGGACACCTTCGAGCGTCCGATCTACGCCGGTAACGCCATCGCCTACGTGCAATCGTCGGACAAGGTCAAAGTCATCACCGTGCGTACCACCGGCTTCGATGCCGCTGCCGCTACCGGCGGTTCGGCTGCCACCGAGACCGTGGCCGCCGTTGCCGATTCCGGCAAGTCCGCTTTCGTCAGCCGCGAAGTGGCCAAGTCCGACCGTCCGGAACTGACCGCCGCCAAGATCATCGTGTCCGGTGGCCGTGGCATCGGTTCGGCCGAGAACTTCAAAGTGCTGGAGCCGCTGGCCGACAAGCTGGGCGCCGCCATGGGTGCTTCGCGCGCCGCAGTGGACGCCGGCTTCGTGCCGAACGACTGGCAGGTTGGCCAGACCGGCAAGATCGTTGCGCCATCGCTGTACATCGCCGTCGGCATCTCCGGCGCGATCCAGCACTTGGCCGGCATGAAAGACTCCAAGACCATCGTGGCAATCAACAAAGACCCTGAAGCGCCGATCTTCTCCGTTGCCGACTACGGCATCGTGGGCGATCTGTTCGAAGTGGTGCCTGAACTGGTCAAAGAACTGGGCTGATAAAGCCGCGCTGCAGAGTGGATTGAACATCAAGAGCCACGCTGGCCTCGGGCACACAAGCCGGGCCACCGTGGCTTTTTTCTTGGAGAGATGAGATGAGCTATCAAGCACCATTGAAAGACATGCTGTTCGTGATGAACGAACTGGCCGGCCTGAGCGCCGTGAACGCGCTGCCTGGCTGCGAGGACGCCACGCCCGAAACGGCGGAAGCAGTACTGGAAGAGAACGCGAAATTCTGCAGCGGCGTGGTGGCGCCGCTGAACCATGAGGGCGACAAGGAGCCGAGCTTCTGGAAAGACGGCAATGTCACCACCGCCAAAGGCTTCAAGGAAGCCTTCAAGCAGTTCGCCGATGCGGGCTGGCAAGGCTTGCAGCATCCCACCGAATTCGGCGGCCAGGGCCTGCCCAAGCTGGTCGGCACGCCTTGCGTGGAAATGCTGCACGGTTCGAACCTGAGCTTCGCCCTGGTGGCGCTGCTGTCCGACGGCGCCATCGAAGCGCTGCTGACCGCCGGCAGCGACGAACAGAAGGCCACCTTCCTGGAGCCGCTGGTGACGGGCAAATGGACTGGCACCATGAATCTGACCGAGCCGCAGGCCGGCTCCGACCTGGCCGCCGTGCGCACCCGCGCCGTGCCGCAGGGCGATGGCACCTACAAGATTTTCGGCACCAAGATCTTCATCACCTACGGTGAGCACGATATGGCCGAAAACATCATCCACCTGGTGCTGGCCCGCACGCCGGATGCGCCGCCGGGCGTGAAAGGCATCTCACTGTTCATCGTGCCGAAGTTCATGGTCAATGCCGACGGCTCGCTGGGTGCGCGCAACGACGCCCATTGCGTCTCGATCGAACACAAGCTGGGCATCAAGGCCAGCCCGACCGCCGTGCTGCAGTTCGGCGACAACGGCGGCGCCATCGGCACCCTGGTGGGCGAAGAGAACCGCGGCCTGGAATACATGTTCATCATGATGAACGCGGCCCGCTTCGGCGTCGGCATGCAGGGCATCGGCCTGGCCGAGAACGCGTATCAGAAGGCGGTCGCCTTCGCCAAGGAGCGCGTGCAGTCGCGCGACCTGGCCGGTTCCGCCGGTCCTGTCTCGATCATCCACCATCCCGACGTGCGCCGCATGCTGATGTCGATGCGTTCGCAGACCGAAGCCGCGCGCGCGCTGGCCTATGTCGGCGCGGGCCTGAGCGATGCCGCCCACTACCACGCCGATGCCGGCACCCGCGCCGCCAACCTGGCCGTGTACGAGTACCTGGTGCCAGTGATCAAGGGCTGGTCCACCGAGATGTCGGAGAACGTCACGCGCGACGGTGTGCAGGTTCACGGCGGCATGGGCTTCATCGAGGAAACCGGCGCCGCCCAGCACTACCGCGACGCCAAGATCCTGACCATCTACGAAGGCACGACTGCGATCCAGGCCAATGACCTGGTCGGCCGCAAGACCGTGCGCGACGGCGGCAAGATCGCCAAAGGCCTGATCGCCCAGGTGCGCGCCACCGAAGCGGAGCTGGGCGCGCTGGATGGGGCCGATTTCGCCGCCATCCGCAAGCAGCTGGAGCAGGGCAGCAAGGATCTGGACGCTGTGGTCGACTACGTGGTGGCGAATATGAAGAGCGACATCAAAGCCGTCTTCGCCGGCAGCGTGCTGTATCTGAAGCTGGCCGGCATTGTGCTGGGCGGCTGGCAGATGGCCCGCGCCGCCGTCATCGCCCAGCGCAAGCTGGCAGCGGGCGAAGGCGACGCCGCCTTCTATAAAGCCAAGATCGCCACCGCGCGCTTCTTCGCCGACCATATCCTGAGCCAGTCGGGCAGCCTGCGCAGCGCCATCATCGACGGCAGCGCCGGCGTCCTGGCCCTGAGCGAAGACCAGTTCTAAGCAGCTTTCGCCTTTCCCACAAAGCAGCCTCCGGGCTGCTTTTTTTGTGAAGCTTCATCCTGATCAATGCGTGTGTTACATTGATTAGATACCAGCGGGGTGAGTCATGCCAACAACGACTATTCAATTGCCACAAGACCTACAGGCGCGTATTGCCAAGGTAGCTGAGCGTCTAGGCAAGACGCCGCAGAGTTTCATTCTTGAGGCAATTGCAGAGAAAGCCGATCAGGAGGAGCTGAGAGCGGATTTCGATACCGAGGCCGATGCGCGCTTTGCCCGCATTCTGTCGAGCGGTGAAACAATACCTTGGGCCGACATGCGGCGCTATATTGAGGACCGCGCGCAGGGAAAGCCGGCTACGGCTCCCAAGCCAAAGAAGCAGGCATGAAGCATGGCTCGCATCGAGCTGGCTCCTGAACTGACTGAAGACTTCGACCAGATTCTTCGCTATCTGGAACAGCACGGGCAAGCCGATCCTGCAGCGCGTATCGCCGAGATAGTGCAGGCGATCGACGTGCTTCTACTGAACCCGCTTATAGGGCGGCCAGCAGCAAACGGCAAACGCGAACTGGTAATTGGGCGCAAGTCGCACGGGTATATCGCCCTGTATCAGTATGTGGATGGACTGGACACGGTTTTCGTGCTTGGCCTGCGAAGCCAGAGGGAGGCTGGATACGCGAGAAAGTAGTTATCGTCGAATCGTTTTTTTGGAAGTCATATGGAACTCGCAACCCTGATGCTGTTTGTGCCGGCCTGCTTCGCGTTGAATATGGCGCCGGGGCCGAATAATCTGCTGTCGATCAGCAATGCCACGCGCTATGGCTTTCGCCTGTCCTGCGCCGCGGGGCTGGGACGCTTGCTGGCTTTTGCCGGCATGATCGCGCTGGCTTCGGCTGGGCTGGCGGTGGTGCTGCACACATCGGAGCTGCTGTTCTACGGGATCAAGACTGTCGGTGCGGTGTACCTGCTGTACCTGGCCTGGCAGCTTTGGCGCGCGGCGCCGGGGCAGGAGGGCGAGGCCAAGGCTGGCGTCGGCTTCTGCCAGCTGGCGCGCCAGGAATTCCTGGTCGCCGCCGGGAATCCGAAAGCCATCCTGATCTTCACGGCCTTCCTGCCGCAGTTCGTCAATCCGCAGCAGCCGATGGCGGGACAGTTCGCCATTTTAGGCCTGTTATTCCTGGTGCTGGAAATGGCGGCCATCGCCATCTATGCCTGGATGGGTACGCGCCTGCGCCGCTGGTTCGCCCAGCCGGGCGGCAAGCGCATCTTCAACCGAGGCTGCGCGGCCTTGCTGGCCAGCGCCGGCCTGGGTTTGCTGCTGTCGCGCCGCAGCTGATACGGCTGCGTACTTGCGCGCCCGCAGGCGCTTGAGCATGGGAATGCGCAGCAAGGTCATGGTGGGTGCTTACTCTCGGTGATCGCGTTCGCCATACTTCCAATAGGCTTTGGCCGCCACGCGGTCCGCATCCATCGCCAGCGTTTGCTGGAAGTGCTGGCGCAAGCGTTTCATGGCCGCCGATTCGCCTGCCAGCCAGACCTGATCGAAAGGTTCAGCCGCTGCTTCGATGATGGACTGCGCCAGCAGCGCACCCGGCGGCAGCTGGGCCGCATCGGCCAGCAACCAGCGGGCGTGCAGCTCGGCGCGGGTGTGCAGGGGCTGCAGTTCGTCGCGGTCGGCTACTTCGATCCACATCCACACCTCCATCTGCTCGGGCAGGCTTTCCAGAATCGCCATCATGGCTGGCAGGGCGGTGGCGTCGCCGCCCAGCAGCAGTTTGCGCGTCTCTGTCCGCAGCTCGAAGCCGCTGTTGCGCGGGCCGCCGAAGACCACGGCTTCGCCGACTTGCGCTGTCGCCGCCCAGCCGGAGACCGGACCGTCGGCATGCTCGCCGCCGTGCAGCAGCATATCGATGTCCAGCGTGCCTTGCTGACGGTCCAGGCGGCGGATGGTATAGGCGCGCCCTTCGCCGCTCGGAATGAACAGTTTGCCCCAGGCGCCCGGCTGCGCCACGCCGGCATAGTCGAGGAAGACTTCAATGTCCGGGCCGCCGAGGGTGATGCGGCGCATCTGCGGCGTCACGCTGGCCACGGCCACGATTTCGGCCTGGCAGCGCATGGTCAGGGCTTTGGGGATGATGTTGCGTTCAGCCATGGCGGGCCTCCGCAAAAAGAGTTGTTGAAGTGTGCATAAATCCGGTCCTGGCTTTAAAATACGAGCAATTGCTCAATGATTGACAGAATATGTGCAATTGCTCGCATTGAAAACTCGCATTTGGAAAATCGGATGAAATCACTGCCACAGCCCCGTAAAATGCCGCGCCAGGCGCGTTCGCAGCATATGGTGGAGACCATTTTGGAGGCCACAGCTTGCGTTTTGGCCGAGCGCGGCTATGCCGGAACCAATACCAATGTGGTCGCGGAGCGGGCCGGCGTCAGTGTCGGTTCGGTCTATCAATACTTTCCGAACAAGGATTCGCTGATCACCGCCCTGCATGAGCGTCATGCCTCGCAGATGTATGCCGTGGTGGACAAGGTGCTCGATGGCGCAGGGGCGGGTGGCTTGCGCGCGCGGCTGGCGGACATGGTGCGCGCGCTGCTGGAGGCGCACCGCGTGGAGCCGGAGCTGCACAAGGTGCTGGAGAAGGAATTTCCCTTTTTCGACGCGCCGCACGATACCAGTCCGGCCGACCACAGCTTCTTCCGCCGAGTGCGCGAGCTGCTCGAAACGCATGCCGATGAGATCGCGCCGCGCAACCGCGACCTGGCCACGTGGATCGTGCTGCGCACCCTGGAAACGCTGGTGCACGCGGCGGTGATCGACGCACCCGCGCACTTCAGCACGGAGGAGATCGAACAGAACATCGTCGATGTGCTGGCCGGCTATCTGATGCCCGGCGCGCCGCGGGCGGCTTAAACGGAGCCCGGCGTCAGCAGGTCGACCACGGCCTGGTACACACGCACCGGTTCTTCCGAAATACGGTTCAGCACATACAGGAAGTGCTCTTCGCCGAACACCGCGTATTCGCGGGTTGGAAAGCCGCGTGCGCGCAAGTCCTCGATCTGCTCCGTTCCCAGCCCGATCAGCGATTCGAACTCGTAGTTGCGCGGGTTGAGGTCTTCGCGCAGGGCCAGTTCGCTCAGCTCCTGCTGGATGGCGCGGTCATGCGTGGCGATCGAACATTTATGGCCGCTGCGCAGCAGCTGCGCGCCGAAGCGCCGGTAAGCCTCCGCCAGCTCCGGGCTGTTGCGCGCATAGGCGATGCTTTCCGGCTCCAGCATCGCGCCCTTCACCAGGCGGATGCGGCCCGGATAGCGCAGCAGCAGCGGCAGATCATCCGCGCTGCGATGCAGCTTGGCGGGCATGGTGATGCCCACATTATCCAGGCCATCTTCCTCGTGCAGGCGGCGGTAGATGGCGTAGATCTGGCTGGTACGTTCCGAAGCTTCCATCGAAATCATCACCTCGCGGCCGATATTGGCGGCGGCGCGCGCGATGCGGCGCGCATTGCGGTAGCCCAGCTCCTCGTCGATCACCGAGCCAAGGTGGGACAGGTCGAAGGAGATCGAACAATTCAAATCCTGACGGCCGATGGCAGCGGTCAGCTCCATGAAGACTTCCGTTTCCGCCATCACGAAAGCTTCGCTGCGGCAGCTCTCGCCCATATACTCGGCCGATGCCGCGTGACCGGCCGCGTTGATGCGCGCCACCCGCGCCAGCACGTCCGTCACCTTCTGGCCCGCCACATAACGTTTGGCCACGCGCTGCATGAAAGGCTGCAGCAGGGGATCTTTGCAAAACCTTTCCTTGGCTGCCTCATCCAGCGCCAGAGTGCGCAGGGCGATGGCAGCCTGGTCGACCAGCGGCTGCCATTGCGGCGGAAAAGATGGCGGACGGTTTTCTTGCACGGTTGCTCCTTATGAGTGGGATGATCCATTCGATAATGATGAACTTATGCTAACGCAATATGACATTTGCTGCCGAAGTTCCTATGCGCGCGCATTTGTGCAATAAAAAAGCAGCCCTTAGGCTGCTTTTTGACGTGGAGCAGAAAGGCTTAGTTGCGCACGATGGTGTTGTTGGCTTTCTTGACGCGGTCGCCTTGCAGCATGCCGGGATCGTGGTCGAAGCTGAATTTCTCGGTCTTGCCGTTGTTGTAGCGGACGTTGATGTTCCAGGTTTTTACCTTGTTCACCTTGCCTTCGATTTGCTTGCCGGCGTAAGCGCCGCCGGCGGCGCCGGCCACGGTGGCGAGCTTGCGGCCGGTGCCGCCGCCGACCTGGTTGCCGAGCAGGGCGCCGGCTACGCCGCCGGCGATCATGCCGACCGCGCCGCCTTCGCCGTCGCGCTCGGTGACTTGTACCGAGGTCACGGTGCCGCACTCATTGCATTTGGGCGAGGCCTTGCCTGGCTGCGCCACGGCGCCGCCGGCGGCCAGAGCCAGCATCAGCGGCAAAATGATCGAGCGCTTGTTCATGTTTCTTCTCCTGTTGTTGTGACTGGTAATCTGAGTATAGGTGACGAATTTCCAATTGGAATGTATGCCACTAACGTCCGCTTGGAACCGGACGTTGACCCAGCTTACAAGCTGTAACAGTTTGCCCTTGTGTCAGCCGTAGGCACCACCGGTGTAGAGCAGGTCGAACAGGCGGGCCAGGGTGGCAATCATGCAGCCGGCGCCGACCATCAGCGTGAGGACCAGGAGCAGGGCCAGCGGCCAGCGCGAGTCGGACTGCTTGCCGGAGCCGGGGTTGAAGCCGGCATCCCATTTTTCATCGGACATCAGACCCAGCACCAGGGCTTCGAGGAAGCCGACCAGCATGGACAGGATCAGCGGCAGCAGCTGGAAGAACCAGTCGGCCTCGCGCCACACCAGAAAGACCAGCAGCGCCGCAAGCAGGCTGGCGGCGTGCGCCCAGCCCCAGGGATCGCGCGCGCCGCGCAGATAGAAACGGTGCAGGCCCGCGCCGCCCAGCAGGAAGGCGAGCAGGGTGGCGAAGGTCTTGTTCTTGTGCGAAATCGGCATGGCGCTGTTGCGTTTTCGTGGAAAGCACGCAGTATCGGCCATAATGCGGCCCCGGGCCAGCATTTTTGCAAGCAAAGCGGTTGCCCCGGCCGCCGGAGTAGGGGATAATCTTGGATTACCTTGTTACTCACCCGTTGTCTTTAATGCTTGCTGGTTGCAGGAAAAGCGCGCTATAATCTGCGGCTTTTTCCGACTCAGCACACTTTTTGGAAATATTATGGTCGTTATTCGTTTAGCTCGTGGTGGCGCAAAAAAGCGTCCTTTCTATAACATCGTTGTGACCGATTCCCGCAATCGTCGCGATGGCCGTTTCGTTGAGCGTATCGGCTTCCACGATCCGATGGCTTCGGGCAAAGCAGTGCCTTTCAGCCTGGCTCAAGACCGTCTGGCCTACTGGCAAGGCGTTGGCGCACAACTGTCGCCAGCCGTTGCTCGTCTGGTTGCCAGCAACAAAGCAGCCTAAGTCTGCATCCCTGGTTTGACCGGCAAGACTGCATCCGGGGTGCAAATCCCCGATGACCTGGTTCAGGTAGGCTTTGTTTCCGGCGCCTATGGCGTGGTTGGTGGAATCAAGGTTCGTCCGTTCTCGGAAGATGCGGATGCCTTGCTGCATGTGGAAACCTGGTGGCTGGATAAACCCGGCGGCCTGCACGACGTCGACGTCAAGCGGGCCAAGTTCCACAGCGGCGACGTTGTGGCGCAGCTGGTGGGCGTTGTGGACCGGAATGTGGCCGAGTCGCTGAAAGGCGCCTCTGTCTTCATTCCGCGCAGCCATTTCCCGACGCTGCAAGAAGATGAGTTTTACTGGTCCGACCTGATTGGTCTGGACGTAGAGAATTTGCAGGGCGAACGCCTGGGGCAAGTGACCGATATGATGAGCAATGGACCACAATCCATCCTGCGCATCACAGGTCCGGCCGCGGCGGGCGCCGAGGGTGAGGCGCAAGAGCGCCTGATCCCGTTTGTAGAGCAGTTTGTCATCACGGTGGACAAGGACGCGAAGAAGATTGTCGTGGACTGGGGCCTGGACTACTAAGCTACTGTCATGCAGTTCGACGTTATCACCCTGTTCCCCGAGATGTTCGCGGCACTGACGCAGTCCGGCGTAACCCGCCGCGCGTTCGAGCAGCGGAAGTGGGGCCTGTCGCTGTGGAATCCGCGCGATTTCACCACCGACAATCACCGCACCGTGGACGACCGCCCTTATGGCGGCGGTCCCGGCATGGTGATGCTGGCCAAGCCGCTGGAAGCGACCATCAATGCCGCCAAACAGCGGCAGATCGTGGCCGGCCTGCCGGCGCCGCGCGTGGTCTTCATGTCCCCGCAGGGCAAGCAGCTGACGCACGAACGCGTGATGAACTTGAAGCAGGAACCCGGCTTGGTGATTCTGTGCGGCCGCTATGAAGCGGTCGACCAGCGTCTGCTGGACCGCTGCGTGGACGAAGAAATCAGCCTCGGCGATTTCGTGCTGTCCGGTGGCGAGCTGCCGGCCATGGCCCTGATGGATGCCGTGGTGCGCCAGCTGCCCGGCGCGCTGAATACCGACGCTTCGGCGGTCGAGGACAGCTTCGTCAACGGCCTGCTGGATTCGCCGCACTACACGCGGCCCGAGAATTATGAAGGCGTGGCCGTGCCGCCCGTTCTGATGGGTGGCAACCACGCCGAGATCGACAAGTGGCGGCGCGAACGCATGCTGGAAGCGACTGCGCGCAAACGTCCCGACTTGCTGGAGAAGGCCCGCGCCGCTGGCCTGCTGAGCAAGCAGGATGAAAAGTTTTTGGCAGGTTTGTAAACCTGTTGTAGTACCGTGCGGGCAATGTCTGCCCGCGTGTTTAACCCCATCCTCTACTGGGCCGGTTCACTCCGTGGTGCCAGCAAGATGGTTATTGGAGTCTATAAAATGGATCTGATTCAACAACTCGAGCAAGAAGAAATCGCTCGCCTGGGCAAGAACATCCCTGAGTTCGCGCCTGGCGACACCGTGGTCGTTAACGTGAACGTAGTCGAAGGCACCCGCAAGCGCGCCCAGGCTTACGAAGGCGTTGTGATCGCACGTCGTAACCGCGGCCTGAACTCGAACTTCATCGTTCGCAAGATCTCGTCCGGCGAAGGCGTTGAGCGTACCTTCCAGCTGTACTCCCCGCTGATCGCTTCGATCGAAGTGAAACGCCGTGGTGACGTACGTCGCGCTAAACTGTACTACCTGCGCGAGCGTTCGGGCAAATCCGCACGTATCAAAGAAAAACTGCCGACCCGTCGCGCAGAAGCGAAAGCAAGCGCGTAATAGCGTTCTGCCGGAATGGAAGGGGTGCCTCTGGTGCCCCTTTTTTCTTTTGGAGTCAGCATGAGCAAGCCACTCGTCGATCCCAGTCAATGGCCGGTCGATTCCATCGCCGGCGAAGCGGCCGTCCTGCTGGAGCGCCTGGCGCCCGCATGGCTGCGCCAGCGCTTCGCCGAGCCGCCCGCATGGACGCCGGAGCTGCCCGACGAATCGGCACGCTTCCCGCATCCGACCGCCGCCGCCGTGCTGGTGCCGCTGGTGCTGCGCGAGGAAGGCCTGTCCCTGTTGCTGACCCAGCGCACCGCCCACTTGAACGACCATGCCGGCCAGATCGCCTTCCCCGGCGGGCGCGCCGAGCCGGGCGACGGCTCGCCCATCGAAACGGCGCTGCGCGAAACGGAAGAGGAAATCGGCCTGGCGCGCCGGCATATCGAGGTAATCGGCCACCTGCCCGATTACCTGACCGGCACCGGCTACCGCGTGACGCCGGTGGTGGGCCTGGTGCTGCCGCCGTTCGAGCTGCGCGCCGATCCCGGCGAAGTGGCCGAGATTTTCGAAGTGCCGCTGGCCTTCCTGATGGATGGCCTGAACCACCGGCGCCTGTCGGCCGAGCTGCCCAGCGGCCGCCGCAGTTTCTACGCCATGCCGTACGAGGAGCGCTTCATCTGGGGTGCGACGGCCGGCATGCTGCGCAATCTGTTTCATTTCTTGCGCGCATAGGCTATCGTAGCGGGCATTGCGGCATTGCTATCACAAAGGACGTTTGATGACTTTTCTTTCCATTCTTTGCGCGTTGTTGTTGGAGCAACTCAAGCCCCTGCGCGCAGATAATCCCGTCTATGCCGAAATCAAGAGCCTGGCGGTGCGCATGGAAACCTGGTTCAACGCCGGCCATGAGCGCCATGGCCAGATGGGCTGGTTCCTCATGATGGGCGCGCTAATGCTGCCCACCGCGCTGATTTACTGGGTTCTGCTGTATTACAAGCTGTATCTGGCCGCCTTTGCCTGGAACGTGGCCATCGTGTATCTGACCCTGGGCTTCCGCCATTACAGCCATTATTTCACCTCGATCCAGCTGGCCCTGAACGCGGGCGATGAAGCGGCCGCGCGCTCGCTGCTGGCCGAATGGACCAAGCAGGATACCGTGGGCATGGAAGTGAGCGAGATCGCCCGCGTCGCCGTGGAAAAATCCCTGATCACCTCGCACCGCAATGTGTTCGGCGTGTTCTTCTGGTTCCTGATGCCGCTCGGCCCTTCGGGCGCGGTGATGTACCGCGTCTCCGAATACCTGGCGCGCGCCTGGAACGAGCCGGAACATATGCGCAATGAAGCCTTCGGCGAATTCGCCGCGCGCGCCTTCTACTGGATCGACTGGGTGCCGGCGCGCTTGACCGCCGTGGCCTTCGCCGTGGTCGGCAACTTCGAGGACGCAATCTACGCCTGGCGCAATTTCGCCCACCGCTGGAAGGATGAAGCGATCGGCATCATCCTGTCGGCCGGCGGCGGCGCCATGGGCGTGCGTCTCGGTTCGCCGCTGGAGAACGCGGCCAAGGTGGTGCCGTCCGATGCCGCCACCGTCGATATCGGCGAGGTGGAAATCGACACGCTGCCCGGCGAGGAGCCGAGCGTGCGCGCCCTGCAAAGCACCGTCGGCCTGGTCTGGCGCGCGCTGCTGCTCTGGATGCTGCTGCTGCTGTTGCTGTCCGGCGCGGTCTGGCTCAGTTAGGCGGGACGAACAACCTTTTCGCCGCCGAAGCGGCATACAATACGGCTTTGACGCGAGTTTCCTGCCCCATTCCGGCATCGGGGCAGGGAGGTTGGTGTTTTTTTGGTGGAAAATCAGGTACTTACCTGTTTAGGTCTTCTATAAGATATAATACCTAAGCTTCTTCCACGTACCCTAGTTACAAGCCGCCTATGGCCAGCGAGTTCTTTATTCTTGGCGTTACCGCCGATGGCAAGCAGTTCCGTCCGAGCGATTGGGCAGAGCGCTTGTGCGGGGTGATGTCCTGCTTCCGACCGGAAGGCAGCGGCGGGCGCCACGCCCACTTGCAGTTTTCTCCCCTGGTCCGCCCCGTGCTGCTGAACGGCACCAAGGCCGTCGTGGTCAGCAATGACCTGCGCGAGCTGGAGCCTATGGCCTACCACTTCGTGGTCGCTTTTGCGCGCGATAACAATCTGCAGGTGGTCGATGCCTGCCTGGTGCCGACGCCGGAAGAAGAGACGCGCTCCCAGGCCAGTGCCTGAAGCGAGCCTTAAACGCCGCCGATAACATTCGGGAACCGCGCCGGTTCCATAGTAGGATAGGGTTTTGCCCTTCCCGAATGTCCATGATTTCCTTCAAGCCGCGCTTCGGCGCCACCGTCTTGCTGGCCGGCCTGGCCTTCCTGCCTCCGGCCTATTCCCAAACCCTGCCGCATGGCGTCGTCAAAGGCCCGTCGGCCGAGGGCATCACCGAATACCGCCTGCCGAACGGCCTGAAAGTGCTGCTGTTCCCGGACGCGTCGAAACCCACCGTCACCGTCAACGTCACTTATCTGGTCGGCTCGCGCCATGAGAACTATGGCGAAACCGGCATGGCCCACCTGCTGGAACACCTGATGTTCAAGGGTGCGCCGCGCAACCGCAATATCCCCCAGCAGTTCGCCGAACGCGGCATGGACTTCAACGGCACCACCTCGCTCGACCGCACCAACTACTACGAGGTGTTCCAGGCCAGCCCGGAGAACCTGAAATGGGCGCTGGATATGGAGGCCGAGCGCATGACCAAGTCCTTCATCTCGCGCAAGGATCTGGACTCGGAAATGACCGTGGTGCGCAACGAGTACGAAAGCGGCGAGAACGACCCCTTCGGCGTGCTGGTCAAGCGCATGCAGAGCGTGGCCTACGATTGGCACAGCTACGGCCGTTCCACCATCGGCAACCGCAGCGATATCGAGAATGTGCGCATCGAGAATCTGCAGGCCTTCTACCGCACTTGGTACCAGCCGGACAACGCCGTGCTGCTGGTGGCAGGCAAGTTCGACCCGTCCCAGACCCTGGCCTGGATCAGCAAATCCTTCGGCGTGATCCCCAAGCCGAAACGCAAGCTGCCGCCTTTCTGGACGGTGGAACCGACGCAGGACGGCGAGCGCAGCTTCACCGTGCGCCGCAAGGGCGATATGCAGATCGTGGCGGTGGCCTACAAGATTCCGGCGGCCCTGCATGCCGATGCCGATGCCCTCGGCTTCATGTCCGACATCCTGGGCGACACGCCCAACGGCCGCCTGCACAAGGCATTGGTGGAAAGCGGCAAGGCGGCGCAGATCTACAGTTTCAGCCTGAACGGCTATGCGCCCGGCCTACAGGTGCTGGCGGCCCTGGTGAAGGCGGACGAGCCGCTGGAGCCGGTGCGCGAGCAGCTGGTGGCGGCGATCGAGAGCTTTGCCGCGCAGCCGCCGACGGCGGAGGAGATGGAGCGCGTGCGCCGCAACGTCAGCAACGGTATCGAGAAGGCGCTCAACGACCCGCAGCAGGTGGGCGTGGCGCTGTCCGAGCAGATCGCGCTGGGCGATTGGCGTCTGCTGTTCAAGGGCCGCGACGATCTGGAGCAAGTCACGGCGCAGCAGGTGAGCGAGGCTGCCGGCCGCTATCTGAAGCGGGACAACCGCACCGTGGGCTTGTTCCTCCCGGAAGACGCGCCGCAGCGCGCCGAGATTCCGGCCGCGCCGACCGTGGCCGAGGTGATGAAGGACTTCAAGGGCAAGGATAGCGTGCTGACCTCGGAAGTCTTCGATCCGAGCCAGGCCAATATCATGGCGCGCACCGAGCTGAAAACCCTGGGCGGCCTGAAACTGGCGCTGCTGCCGAAGAAGAACCGCGGCGAGGCCGTGTCGGTGGAACTGCGCTTGCACTGGGGCGACGATAAGAATCTGTTCGGCAAATCGCTGGTGGCCACCGCCACCGCGCAGATGCTGATGCGCGGCAGCAGCCAGTACAGCCGCGCGCAATTGGCCGATGCCTTCTCGCGCCTGAAAATGTCCGGCAGCGGCCCTTACCAGTTCGACACCACGCGTCCGAACCTGGAGCAGGCGCTGCGCCTGGCGCTGCATGTGCTGAAGAACCCCAGCTTCCCGCAAGCCGAATTCGAACAGATGCGCCAGCAGTGGATCGTTTCCATCGAGGCGGCACGCAACGATCCGCAGACCGTGGCGACGCAGGCGCTGGAAGAATATCTCGACCACTATCCGAAAGGCGATCCGCGCGCCGCGATGAGCATCGACGAGCAGTTGGCCGGCGTGAAGGCGCTCAAGCTGGAGGACGTGAAAGCGTATTACCGCGATTTCTATGGCGCCTCGCATGGCGAGCTGGCCATCGTCGGCGATTTCGACAAGGCCGCCGCCGTCAAGGTGGTGGAGGAGGAGCTGGGCGGATGGCTGAGCAAAGCCACTTATGCACGCATCCCCAACAGCAATTCGGGCAAGGCGCCGCTGCATAAATCCATCGACACGCCGGACAAGGAGAATGGCTTCTACACGGCCCATATCGAGCTGGATCTGAACAAGGACGATGCCGACTATCCGGCGCTGGAGCTGGCGAACTATATCTTCGGCGACGGCGGCATGAAATCGCGCCTGCTGGACCGCATCCGCCAGAAGGACGGCCTGTCCTATGGCGGCGGCTCCTCGCTGACGGCGGGCGAGAAGGACCGCGCGGGCGGCTTCTCGGTGATGGCGATCGCCGCGCCGCAGAACCTGAAAAAACTGGAAACCGCCATCCGCGAAGAGTTGGAGCGCGCCGCCAAGGAAGGCTTCACGGCGGCCGAAGTGGCGGGCGCCAAGTCCGGCCTGCTGCAGCAGCGCCTGCAAAGCCGCGCGAAAGACGAAGTGATCGCTGCCGCCTGGACCCGCTACCTGTATCTGGGCCAGACCTTTGAACGCAGCGCCCAGCATGAGGCCAAATTGAAAGCGCTGACGGTCGAGCAGGTGAACGCGGCCTTCCGCAAGGCCGTCGACCTGGGTAAGCTGAGCGTGGTCACGGCCGGGGACAAGGCCAAGGCGGAAGCGGCGCCCAAGGCCGCAGCCGGCGGCGCGGCGGGCAGCGCGCGCTGAAAGGGCGGGGCGGGTCGGCAGCGCCCGGCAAGCGGCGCTGCATCCGGGCGGATTTAAAACAGGCCGCCGCCGCCCGCCATTTGACGCTGCGCCAGCTCGGCCAGCGTCCGCTCCAGCTCCGGAACGGCTTGCTGGAACTCAGGTGCGGCCTGGCGCAGTTGTCCCAGCCAGCCCAGATCGGCCGGCGGCGCCAGGCGCAGCGTGCTGGCCAGTGCCCGGCCGATTTCAGGCAGCAGATACCAGTGCTCGGGAGAGCGCCGGATCTGGCGCTCCATATCGCGGAAGATGGCGCTGGCCATACTGCGCATATCGTATTCCTGATCGCCACTGAGTTCGACGTCGAGCGGCGCGCTCACACGGATTGTGGTCCGCAGGCCTTCCTCCGGGCAGCCGTATACGCCGATGACCAAGGCCTTGCTGCGTAGCGCGAACAAGGCGGTGCCGGCCATTGCCGGCACCAGGTGGCCAAAGAAGGGAACGTAGCAGGTATGCCCGATCGTGCCGAGGGCGTCCGGCATAATCGTCAGCACTTCGCCGCGCCGCAGCGCGCGCATGGCTTTCAGCGCCGCGCTGTCGTCATCGTTGGAAATCGGCGCGTAACCATAGCCGAGGCGGCCGAACAGGTTTTCGATGCCGCCCATTGGATGGCTGGCCGGAAGCGGGTTGTGGAAGCTGTGGACGGTCTTGCTGCGGCCAATTTCCTGGATCAGCTTGAGGGCGACAATGGCGAAATTCCCGTAGTGAGGCGAGAACAGGACAACCGGACGCTTGCTGTCGCGCGCCAGATCAAGATGCTCGCGGCCCTCCACCCGTACATGCCGGTTCAGCAGTCTTTCGATGCCAGGCGCGTCCAGCCGGGCCAGATGCTGGCGCAGCTGCTGCCGCTGCCGCATCGATAAATGATAGCGCCGGCAGAGCTCATGGCAGTCGTCCGCAGGCAGGTGGGGAAAGATCCGGCGCATGGATTGGCTGAAAAAACGCTGCGTGGCGCCTCCCTTGCGGTACCTGAATTGTGGGATGGCCTGGTGCAGGCGTTGGCGCGCCAAGAAAAGTAATTCCGAACCGGTGTACTGCATGCATGCTCCTGCTTAATGCGAATTGCGCATCTCCGTCAAACGGGATTTGATGAAGGCGTAGCTTTGGGCGTCCAGCTCGGGGCCGGCCTGCCGCCAGGCGTCGAAGTACGCTTCGAGTTGTTTCAGCTTGTCATTGCGTTCGAGTGCGCGAAATTGTCCGCTGGCGCGATACAGGTGCGGCCAGGCCAGCGTCAGCTCCGGAAAGGTGCGCGCCATATCCTGCAAATGCCCGCTCATCCAACCCATGCACAGGGCAAGTGCCTTGCCGGCGTTGGGGCCATCGGTCTCCGCGCCTTCAAACCGCTGCAGCTGGAGGCTTGTTTTCCGGCTGGGGTTGGGCGCCAGCGTCAACATGGTTTGCAGGCCGAAGCAGTACAACAGCGGTTCCAGCAAGGAGAAGGTGCAGGACTTGCCGAGGAAGTTCAATGACGCGGTCGTGCCGTTGCCGCGCACATGCAATTCAGGGAAGCTGATATACAGCACCGGCGCGCTGCCATCCGTGCGTGCCGCTTTGACGCGCTTGATGACATCGCGTGGCGGCATCATGGAGGGCGCCTTGTTCTGGGAGCCCAGCAGGCGCAACGCATTGATGATCGTGGGGCTTTCGATGATTACGGTGCGCTGGGCTAAGCTGGCTGGCAGCTCAAGCAGCAATTGCAAGGTGCTCAGATTGAACGGCAAGGCCAGCATGCAGGAGCCATGCTGTAAAAGGCGTGCAACCTCGGTTGCGACGGGCGGCAACTGGGGGGCATCGGCCGGCAGCGTGCCGCGTTGCAGCAGGCGCTTGTAGCCGCCCAGGCCAGCTTGTGCCATATTAAAGGCTTGCTCTTGCGGCAGGCCGAGGAAATGGCGCAAGCCCATCTGGGCATACTTGATCATGCTGGTTTCCTGCTGGCCGCGGAACTGGTCTGCGGGAGCGGTGAGCGCCAGCAGTTTTCCCATGGGGGCGAGCAGTAGTTTGCGCAAGGACATCGTAGTCTTCCTTTCCAGGAGCGCGTCAAATACCTTGCTGCGTTGCCCGAATTGCGGCCGCAAGATCGGCCAGGGCGCGCAGCATTTTTTTGATAAAGAAGGCACTGGCCAGCAAAATGACAGTGGGCCAGAGCAGATTGCGCGCCACATGCAGCAGCGTGGAGGGCAAGCCGGCATCGCTAAATTCCTGGGTGATCTGGATCAGCTGCTGGGGCAGGGCAGTGAATTGTTGCAGCAACTCGTGCAGTAAGAAACTACCAAAATACAGCAGATAGGCGCCGCCCAGCAGGACATACAGATTCAGGATCCAGGTCTGTACGGGCGTGCTGTCGTGGCTGACCGGGCGGCCCAGCAGGCGGGCCAGAAGATCGGCTGTATGGTGCCGCATCCGCTGATGCAGATTATGCAGGCCGCTCAGGTCGGACAGCAGCCAGTAGCCGTCGAATTTGAACATCGGGTTGAGCGTAAACAGCATGGCGAACGTGATGAGCCATATCAATTGCAGGACGAAGCTGCTGTCGCTGGCGAGGGCCCAGGCATCCAGGCCGATCAATAGAATGGCCTGGAAATATACGCCACCCAGGTCGACCACGGCGCGCTGCCGGCGCGTCAGCCGCCAGGCCGGACTCACGTCCGCAAACCAGGATGGAAAGATGAGATAGAGGCCGATGCCGATGCCGCCGTGCGGACAGCGGAAGTGGTTGCAGGCGGCGATATGACCGAGTTCGTGCAGCAAGCCGCTAAGCAGGAGCAAAGCGGTCAGCAGCGACAGCGTGCCGACGGTCTGCCAGGGATCATGCGCTGCCTGCATGGCGGCAGGCAGGACCAGGATATGCAAAATGGCGAAAGCCGCCAGCAGGATCGCCGCCAGATATGGCTGGAATAGCCAAGCCAGGCACTGTCCAAGGCGTGCGGCGACCGCAGATGGCAGCAATTCGAGGCGGACGATAAAAGGGTGGGCGCGCGGTGTTGCGGGATCATCGCGCAGCCAGACGGACGGCAGGTTTTGTTGGCACAGTTCGCGCAGCTTGGCGGCGGGCAGGATGCCGCCTCCTTCTGCTGCAAATGCCTGTTCCAGTTCGCTGTCGCCTGATGGTTGCCTGAGCAGGGCCAGCACCAGCGAGCGCGTCCCGGCGGAAATTAAAAAATACCGCCCCTCGCATTCCAGAAGGAAGCGAGGAGCGGCGTGCAAGGTTGTCCCATCATAAGGGGTAATCCGGATGCCGTCTTTGAGGAGGGGGGTAGGCTGCATGGATCTGGGTTGGACGGGAACAAACTATACGAAACGCCCTTGCGAATCACTTATGGTGCTGGCTCTTGTGTAGCGCAGCCACAAATCCCTAGTATTGACCATGATGATGTCGGAACAGCTTCCATTTCGAAGCGTGCCTCCAATTCTTCTATGAGGAAAGTGTCACCTGGTTCATCATGACCCTTTTGCTGATTTGCCGAACTGTTTACTGATTGCATGCGCAACTCCAAAAAATGATTCACGCGGACATCTTACCTTCCTTACCGCGAACGATAACGCGCCGGACTTCGCGCTGCCTCTTCAGGCTGCCCAACCGGGCTTTCCGAATCAGTTAGAATAAAGTGTATTACAGACATTCTTTATTGTAAAGACATAAAAAATTACTGTTTAACGATGATTAATTCCTATATCCTGAGAAGCGGCCAACATGCCGTAAGGCGCCTTTGCGGTATCTTGCGAGGCATTCTTGTTGTTTTTGTTGTATTGCAAGTACTGTATTTTGCCTTGTCTTGGGGTAGCTCAGGGAACTACTACACGGTGTTCATGCGCGTGCACTTTTATCCCGATGGCATGACCTTGGATGAGCTGCTGCATTTGGGGTACACCCAGCGCTTGATCGGCGTCGGACTCGGGCTTCCGACCCTGGGTATGCTTTTCTATGCTGTTGTTCAATTTAATAGTATTTTGACCTATATAAAAGACGGGATGATTTTCGCGACGCGCACCATCGCCGCCATGCAGACGTTTACTGGCACGCTTCTCCTGTACATGGTGCTAGCCAATCTGGAGAGGCCACTGCGCGCGCTTATCGTCAACGCAACAATGGATACTCCTGTACTCAAGAGTCTTTTTACTGTCAGCGCAAATGATTTGCTGCTGGTTCTGGTCAGCGCCTTGTTCTATGTGCTGACGGCCATCATGCACGAAGGTCGCCGTCTGGAGGAAGAGAATAAGGGGTTTGTTTGATGCCCATTATTGTCAATCTCGATGTCATGCTGGCGAAACGCAAGATCAAGTCCAAGGAGCTCGCTGCTCATGTAGGAATCACCGAACAAAACCTGTCCCTGCTCAAGTCCGGCAAGGTCAAGGGCATACGCTTTGTCACGCTGGAGAAGATCTGCGAGCGCCTGGCTTGCCAGCCCGGCGATATTCTGGAGTGGCAAGAGAGCGAAGGCGCGGAGGAGGATGCCGCGCCGGCCGAATTGCTTTAGCAGTAAGCAGCGGGGGCCTGCTCAGGGTGTGCTGAGTTCGGCCACAAAGTCATACATATCGCCGCGGAAGATCGAGCGGCAAAATTCCACCGCGCGGCCATCGCGCAAAAAACCCAGACGCTCCACCGCCAGTCCGGCATCGCCTTGCTGCGCCTGCAGCAGCGCCGCCTGTTCCGCGTTCAACAGCAAGGCCGAGAGGCGCTGCAAGGCGCGCACCGGCCGGTTGCCGGCTTTCTCCAGCGCCTCGTACATCGAGACATCGACCGCGTCCAGCGCGGGCAGGGCGGTGGCGACAATGGTCGCGTATTCCAGGCACATCGGCACATCGTCGGCAAAGCGGATGCGGTTGAAGCGGTATACCGGCGCGCCGGGACTGAGCCGCAGCCGCAGCGCTTCTTCCGGCGTGACCGTGCCTTCCGAGCGTTTCAGCCACACGCTGCGCGGGGTGCGGCCGCGCGCGCGCATATCCTCGGAAAACGAGGTCAGTTTGGCGAAATTCTTTTCGATGCGGGTGTTGATGAAATTGCCGGAGCCCGGGCGGCGCACCAGCAAGCCTTCGTCCACCAGGCCGTCGATGGCCTTGCGCACCGTGATGCGCGAGATCGACAGTTCGCTCGCCAGTTGGCGCTCGGCGGGCAGGGCTTCGTCGGGGCCGAAGATGCGCTTGTCGATGGCTTCGCGCAGGGCGCGTTGTAATAGCTGGTACAGGGGCAGGCTGCTGGTTTGCCCCATGGTCTCCATGATTTGTGCAAGTGATGTCATACCACTTTCTTTCTTGTCTCGTGCGGAGCGCGTGCCTGCGTGGCCCCATTCTTGTCAAACAACGTCTTTCGATAATACCAAAAAAAGACCATGCCACAAGCCGCAAGCCTACCGTGCGTGGCTGCAACACCGCATCTTCACTCTGGGCTTACTAAGTGTCGATAGTGCTGTATGTGTTTTTTGCACAACATTTGAAAAAAATCTAATAACTGGTAATGATTTGGTATTTAGTGAGGGTATATTGGCGTGCAATTGGTTTTATGCAATTCCACACAAAAGCAAAGCTTAGGAGGAGACATGAAGCGCAATCTGACCCCGGTCGCCACCGCCGTCGCCATGCTGGCCGCCGCCAGCGGCGCGGCGGCGCAAACCCCGCCCGCCAGCCCCCAGGTCGACGAGTCGGCGGTGGTCACCGTGACCGGCGTGCGCGCCGCGCTGGCCCAATCGCTGAACCAGAAACGCAATGCCGATTCGCTGGTGGAAGTGGTGACCGCCGAAGACGTGGGCAAGATGCCGGACAAGAGCGTGGCCGACTCGCTGCAGCGGGTGCCGGGTGTGTCGGTGGCGACGGCGGGCGGCAGCGAGGGCGGCTTCGGCGAGAACGACCGCGTCAGCCTGAAAGGCACGCCATCCAATCTGACGCTGACCACGCTGAACGGGCATACCGTATCCAGCGGCGACTGGTATATCTCGAATATCACCAACGGCGGCCGTTCGGTCAGCTACTCGATGTTCCCTTCCGAGCTGATCGGCCGCATCACGGTGCATAAAAGCTCGCAGGCCAATCTGATCGAAGGCGGCGCGGCCGGTAACGTGGACATCGAAACGCGCAAGCCGCTCAGCTTCAAGAAACCCCTCACGCTGATGGGTTCCGTGGAAGGCGTGTACAGCGAGGGGGCGAAGAAGACCGACGCCCAGCTCAGCGCCCTGGCCAACTGGAAGAACGATGCCGGCAATATGGGCGTGCTGCTGCAGGTGTTCGACGAAAAGCGCAGCCTGCGCCGCATCGGCCAGGAATTCCTGGCCTGGGCCAAGGTCGATAGCGCCCTGGCGCCCGAGTGGGTGAAGTCCAATCCGGAAGTGAACGGCAAATGGCTGTCGGTGCAGACCGGCACCGCGCTGTTCGAGCAGCAGCGCGAACGCAAGGGCGGCATGCTGGACGTGCAGTTCAAGGTCAGTCCCGATTTCAGCTTCGACATCAGCGGTTTCTACACCCGTCTGGACGCCGACAATATCAACGCCAACTTCATGATGGATGCGGGCCAGCCCTTGTCCAACAACGCCAACCTGGCGGGCAGCGGCGGCATCCGGCCGGCGGCGTGGACGATCAAGGGCGACACCATCACCTCGATCAGTTTCCCGGCGACCTGCCCGGTGGCCGATTGCAGCGATATGGGGTCCTCGGTGCAGGACATCATTGCCCGTCCCGGCTCGTACAGCGATTCCAAATTCCTCAATCTGGACTGGCAATGGCGCGCCAATGAGCAGCTGAAGTTCAAGGGGCAGATCGGCACCACGCGCGGCACCGGCTATGCGCGCGATTACGGCTACGAGGCATGGCTGGCCTATTCCGGCACCAGCTTGACCACGTATGGCCTGGACCAGCCGGCCACCGTGGTCGTGCCGAACGCGGGCAGCTTCCAGCCGCGCAGCGGCGCCAACTTCTTCAGCGGCTGGGCTTCCGACACCACGGCCAAGGACAAGGAGAGCTATGGCCAGGTGGACGGCGAATATAAAACGCCGTGGGAAAACGTGCCCACCCTGCATTTCGGCGCGCGCATGGCCAAACATGACCGCGATCTGATCTGGCTCGCCGGCACGGTGGCGCCGGCCGGCGGTCTGGCGGCCAACCGTCCCTCCGGCCTGACCGTCTTCCCCGACAGTCCATTGCCGAATCTGCTGAACAAGGGCTGGACCTTCAGCGCCGATTCGATGAAGGCCTGGGGCGACAAATATGTGAGCTTCGACACCCACGCCTACCAGAGCGAATTCAAGATCCGTGAAAAAGCCTCGGCGGCGTATGTGATGGGCGATCTGAATTTCGGCCCGGTGCAGGGTAATATCGGCCTGCGTTTCGTGCGCACCCAGATCGATGTGGCCAACGGTTCGCCCAACGACCGCTGGGCGCCGATCGAAACCTCGCGCACGTACAATAATTTCCTGCCCAGCCTGAACCTGCGCACCGACCTGTCGCAGAACGTGGTGCTGCGCGGCGCGGCCAGCCGCACCTTGTCGCGCCCCGACATCGGCGCCCTCGGTTCGCTCAGCCTGAACGATCTGACGCTGGCGGCCAATGGCGGCAATCCGAAGCTGACGCCGATCCTGTCGAACAATGTCGATGCGGGCATCGAGTGGTATTTCATGCCGAAGTCGCTGCTGGGTGTGAATGTCTACAATATGCACATGGCGTCGTATGTGACGTTCGGTTCGTCGATGGCGGATTTCTATAACCAGTCCATGGGCCGCGTCGTGACCTATACCATGAGTTCCGCGGTGAACACCAAGGCGCGCGTGCGCGGCATTGAGCTGCAATATGTGCAGGATCTGGGCAATGGCTTCGGGGTGAATGCCAACTACACCTACGCCGACGGCAAGGAAACCGGCAAGGCACCGCGTTCGGCCTGCGCCGACCTGGGCGACTGCAATATGGTGGGCACCTCCAAGCGTTCATATAATGCCGGGGTCTTCTACGAGAACAGCAAATTCAGCGCCCGCGTCAACTACAGCTATCGTTCGGCCTTCCTGAATGGCCTGGACCGCAACAGCGCACTGTATCAGGATGGAATGGGTACGCTGTCGGCCGCCTTCAACTACAATCTGACCGAAAATCTGACGCTGTCGCTGGAGGGCAAGGATTTGAACAATCCAACCCTCAAATCGTACGCCACCACCAAGGACCGCCCGAGCGCCTTCTATAAGAACGGCAAGCAGATCTTCTTTGGCGTGCGCGGCAAGATGTAAGGCGTTAGAAGGTCAAACGGCAGTATGGGGCAGGACCATGCGCAGTCCTGCCCTTTTTCATGCAGGAGAAGAAATGAGAAGTAGAGCAAGGGCGGCGATGCCATGAGCAAGCCGCAGAATCGTTATCTTTCGCTGGACGTGCTGCGCGGCTTGACCGTGGCGCTGATGATCGTGGTGAACACGCCGGGCGACTGGGGTCATGTGTATGGTCCGCTGCTGCACGCCGACTGGCATGGCTTCACGCCGACCGACTGGGTGTTCCCGACTTTCCTTTTCGTGGTCGGCAATGCGCTGGCCTTCGCCCTGCCCAAGTATGCGGAGCAGGGCGATGGCGCGGTGCTGGCGAAGGTGGGGCGGCGTACGGCGCTGATTTTCCTGCTGGGTTTTCTGGTCTACTGGTTCCCGTTCACCGGTCCGCTCGACCATGTGCGCATACCGGGCGTCTTGCAGCGCATTGCGCTGTGCTTCGGCAGCGCGGCGCTGATCCTGCATTTCTGCAAAGAGAAGGGTGCCCTGTGGTTCAGCCTCGCCGCGCTGCTGGCTTACTGGCTGGTGATGGCGCTGTTCGGCGACTACAGCGTGCATGGCAATGCGGCCTACAAGCTGGACCTGGCCGTGCTGGGCAAGGCGCATATGTATGAGGAGGCGGGCGTGCTGTTCGATCCGGAGGGCATACTCAGCACCCTGCCATCCATCGTCAACGTGATCGCAGGCTACTTTGCGGGACGCCTGATCCTGGCCCTGGGCGCCAGCTATGAAACGCTGGCGCGGCTGATGATGGCGGGCGTGGCCTGCATCGGCGTGGCACTGTGCTGGGATCTGGCCTTCCCCATCAATAAGAAGCTGTGGACCAGCTCCTATGTGCTGTTCAGCGTGGGCCTGGATCTGCTGATCCTGCCGCTGCTGATCTACGTGATCGAGATGCGCGGGCAGCGCCGCTGGACTTACTTCTTCGAAGTCTTTGGCAAGAATACCCTGTTCATCTATCTGCTGGCGCAGGTGGCGGCGACGGTGCTGTTCGTCACCGATACCTATGGCTGGATGTACCAGCATGTGCTGCTGGCGTTCGCACCGCCCAAGCTGGCCTCGCTGCTGTTCGCCGTGTTCTTCATGCTGGCGTGCTGGCTGGTCGGCTATGCGATGGACCGCAAACGCATCTACATCAAGGTCTAGAAGCGCAGCTTGACGCCGGCGCGGTTGGCGGCGGCCACCAGCGCCATCATGGCCAGCGTCATGGTGGCGGCGTTCAGCAGTCCGGGAGCGCCGCCGCTGTGCAGATACGGCCACCAGATGCGCGGCAGACGCAGCACGGCCGCCAACTGCTCCCACAAGTCCGGCGCGATATAGGCGAACAGCGCGTTGGCTCCCGCAGGCAGCAGAATGATGCTCCACCCCTGCCACTGCCACACGTCGATCACAATATAGAACAGCAGGAACAGGCCAAGCACGATGCCTGAACAGACGAGGGTATAGCTTTCCGTCGCCTGAATCTTGTTGATGCCGTGGTAGGGACGCAGCAGCAGGCCGCACAGCAGCAGGCCAAGTGCAAAGAAGAACATGAAGCGGATGCGGTGGCGGTGCCCGGCCGGCGGCGCCACGAACAGATTGCCGACCAGCGTGCCGGCCAGCACATTGGCGGCGGTGGAGCCCAATACCTCGGGCAGGTTGACGAAGCCATTCACCGCCTGCTGCACCCCGGCCAGCGCGCCGGCCTTGCACCCCATATACAGCACGATCAGCGCGGCCAGGGCGCCCATCAGCGCCGTGCCATGGCCGCGTGCGGCCAGGTAGACCAGGCTGCACAGCAGGTAGGCCCAGCCTATCATGCCGAGGATGCCCCACCAGCTATGCTGCAGATACACGCTGCTGAATTCCGCATTCAGCGTGCCGCGGAAACTGGCGAGCAGGAAGAGCATCAGCAGCGCACCGGCCCAGAAGCTCCAGTTGCGCTGCGCCGTCTGGCGCCACAGCAGGATCATCGCCGCATAAAACAGCAGGAAATACCAGGCGCGCGGCAGCAGTGCATGCGCCGCGTCGTAGCGGTAAGCATTGGCCAGCACCACGCCGGCCAGCATCAGGCTGCCCGCGCGCCACGCCAGGCGGCCCAGCAGCGGCAGCGAGGTGCGGCCGATGGACTTGTGCAGCGAGAGCGGAATGGCGATGCCGACTATGAAGAGGAAGCCGGGGAAGACCAGATCGGGCAGGGTGAAGCCATCCGCCTTCGCGCCGGCATGCTCCAGCCAATACGGAATGCCCGGCATGCCCGCGATATAGTTCACCCAGATCATGGCGAGAATCACGAAGCCGCGGAAAGCATCGAGACTGAGCAGGCGCCGCGCCGGCGCGGCGGTGGAGGAGGTGGGCGAAGCGGAGAGTCCAGGCATCAGCAAGCTTCCGTTCTTAAACAGTACAGGCGAAAAAAAGCGGGCAGGGCTTGCGCCTCTACCCGCTGTGCCGGCGCCGCGCTTATTTGGCGGCGGTGGCTGGGCGGTTCACCCACAGGATCCAGTAGCGGGCCAGGTCGTTGCGGCCGTCGGTGCCGGTCACGGTTTCCAGGGTCTTGATGGCTTCATCCTTCTTGCCGGCCAGCGCATAGGAGACACCCAGGCGCAGCTTGGCATCTTCCGCATTTTTCAGGCCGCCCTTGGCGATACCTTGCTGGATCAGGTCAATACCTTTGTCGAACTGCTCCATGGTCACGTAGGCGTAGCCCAGGTTGACCAGGCCAGTGCCGTCCTTGGATTTCTTGGCCGAGGCTTCGCCGGAGGCGATGTTCTTGGTGTCGTCGGCGGCCTGGCGGTTGGCCTGGTCGCGCACCTTGCGGTGCTTGTCGGCGTTCGGGCCGGTGCCCAGCACGCCCTGCGCGTAGCCGGCGTCCATGGCTTTCTTGGCTTCGGTCGGGAAGCCGGCCAGCAGGGCCAGTTCCGCCATCTCGGTGTACTCTTCCGGCGCCATCTTCGACACGGCGGCTTTCTCCAGACGGAACACGTCCAGCGCGAAGCGGGTCGAGTAGGTGGCCTTGCCCTGGGTGCGGCTCAGCAGGTCCAGCCAGTAGTCGTCGGTCGGATAGTATTTGACCAGGTTTTCCATCGCCACCAGATAGGTTGCCGGGTCTTTCGACTTGGCGCCGATATTGGCCAGCAGCTGCAGCTCTTCCATACTTGGCGCGGTGTTCGACTGCTGCTTGGCTGCCAGGTCCTTCTGCAGTTCGGCCTTGGCGGTGGCGAAGTCGTTATTGAAGTAGTAGGAGCGCAGCACGTGCTGGCGGTTCTTGGCCGCGTCGCCGCTTTCCTTGGCATAGCGGTTGAACCAGACGATGGCGTTGGCGTAGTCCTTGTTGTTGTAGTAGGTGGTGGCCAGCGCCTGAATGAAGTCGCCGCGCTCTTTGTCGGACAGCTTGCCCGATTCGATCACGGCGGCCAGGCCGGCGGTCATCATCGGCTGGTTGTTGGTGGCCGAACCCAGCGCCACGCGCAGGCGGTTCAGCACAAAGCTTTCATAGGCGGACAGGGTCGGCAGCGCCTCGCCCTGTTTGATGCGGCTTTCCACTTCGGCGTAGTTTTTTGCATCCATCAGCGGCTTGATGACGGCTGGGTCGACCAGTTTGAACAGGTCGGGACGCACGGTATCCTGTTTTGCTGCTTCTGCCGCTGCTGCCGCCGCCTTGTCTTTTTCCTGGGCGTGGGCGGTGCCGATGAAGGCAGGGGCGGCGTTCAGGCCGATGGCGGCCAGGAGCAGGCTAATGCGGGCAATGCGGGACTTGGACATGGCAAAAAAATCCTTAGGACGGAAACAAACTTCTATTGTCCCATAAATTGGGGACATGACAGGTATTCAAGGGTGCGCAATTGTTACCAAAGCTTACGGGCGCGCATAGGCCCGTCCGGCGGCGTCGAACAGCAGGCAGCGCTCGGGCGGCAGGTGCAGGGCAGCGCGGCTGCCGGCCTGCAAAGGCGCATCCTCCGGCGGCTGTTTCACGGCCAGCATGTCGGGCGCGCCATCCAGCGTGGTGTAGACGATGGACAGATCGCCCAGGTACTCCACATGGCCGACGCCGACGTCCAGCACATTCGCGCCGCCGGCCCCGCAGGCTTGCAAGGCCAGGTGCTCGGCGCGCACGCCCAGGGTCACGGTGTCGCCGCGCTGCGCCTCGCCCGGCTGGACGGCCACCTCCACCAGCGCGCCGCCCGGCAACTGCACCGCCACATGGGCGGCGCCCGCGGCGGCGATCTGGCCGGGGATGAAGTTCATCTTCGGCGAGCCGAGGAAGCCCGCCACGAAGAGGTTGGCCGGATTGTTGTACAGCTCATGCGGCGTGCCGATCTGCTCGATATGCCCGCCGTTGAAGACCACGATGCGCTCGCCCAGTGTCATGGCTTCGACCTGGTCGTGGGTCACGTAGATCATGGTGGTCTTCAGCTCCTGGTGCAGGCGGCTGATCTCCACCCGCATCTGCACCCGCAGGCTGGCGTCGAGATTGGAGAGCGGCTCGTCGAACAGGAACAGGCGCGGCTTGCGCACGATGGCGCGGCCGATGGCCACGCGCTGGCGCTGGCCGCCGGACAGCTCTTTCGGCTTGCGCTTGAGCAGCGGCGTGATCTGCAGGATGCCGGCGGCGCGCTCCACGGCCTCGCGCACGGCGGCCGCCTTGTGGCCGGCCAGCTTGAGCGCGAACGCCATATTCTCGTACACCGTCATATGCGGATACAGCGCATAGGACTGGAACACCATGGCCAGCTCGCGCTGGGCCGGCGGCACGTCGTTGGCCAGGCGCTCGCCGATATGCAGTTCGCCGGAGGTGATCTCTTCCAGGCCGGCGATCATGCGCAGCAGCGTCGACTTGCCGCAGCCGGAAGGCCCGACGAAGACCACGAACTCGCCGTCGCGGATGGCCAGATCGATGCCGCGGATGACCGGGGTTTTATTGTCGTAATGCTTGACGACGTTTTTCAGGGTGACGCTGGCCATGCTGTCAGCTCGCGGCGGCGGCCTGCTGCTGCGGCGCTTCCGTTACGTTTTTCTCCCGCGAGTTCATCGGAATCAGCTGCGACAGGATGGCCACCGGCACGGCGCTGACCAGAACCCAGAGGAAGAATTTCTGATAGCCGAGCGCCACCTGGATATCGCCGCTGATCCATTTGAACAGCACGAAGCCGAGCTGCATGATGCCGGTCGAGAAAGCATAGTGGGCGGTCTGGTATTTGCCCGGTGCGACCACCTGCATCATGTACAGGATCAGGCCGACGAAGCCGAAGCCATAGCCGAACATTTCCAGGCCGAGCGCGATGCCGATGGTGGTCAGGTCGGTCGGCAGGGTGGTGGACAGGAAGTAGAACACCAGGTTCGGCAGATTCATCGCCAGGATCAGGAAGAGAATAGCGCGCTTCAGGCTAAGCCAGGACGTGAAGTAGCCGCCGGCCACGCTGCCGACGATGAAGGCGATGGTGCCGGTGGTGCCGTACACGGCGCCCACTTCGGCCGTGCTCAGGCCCAGGCCGCCCAGATTGCGCGCTTCGCGCAGGAACAGCGGGCCGATGGTCTGCACCTGCGCTTCGCCGGCGCGGAACAGGATGATGAAGAGGATGGAGACCCAGATGCCCGGTTTCTTGAAGTAGGCGATGATGACGTCCTTCAGCGTGCGCGCCACACCGGCCACCGTATGGTTGTCGGTGATCGGATTGGGCGCCAGCGGCAGCGCCCAGCTGTGGTACAGGCCGAGCGTGATCATGGTGGCCGACAGGATCAGGAAGATCACGGTCCATGCCGGCACCACGCCCTGGGTCTTTTCCAGGTAGCCGGCCAGGATCACCAGGCCGCCCAGCGAAATGAAGCGGCCGGCGTTGAAGAAGGTGCCGGTCCAGCCGGCGTACTGCGCCTGCTGCTTCTCGGTCAGGCTGGCGATGTAGCAGCCGTCGCAGGCGATATCGTGGGTGGCCGAGGCGATCGCCACCAGGCCAAGGCAGACGATGCTGATCACCATCCATGCCGGCAGGTGCAGGGCCAGCGCCACCAGGCCGAGACAGACGCCGCCGATCAGCTGGAAGCTGACCACGATCAGCTTCTTGCTGCTGGCCAGTTCGAGGAAGGGGCTCCACAAGGGCTTGAAGACCCAGGCCGCGCCGATATAGGCGGTCCAGTGTGCGATATCGTCGTTCGGCACGCCCATGCTCTTCAACATCATGCCGGCGATCAGCGCCACCGCGAAGTAGGGCAGACCCTGCGCGAAATACAGGGTGGGTATCCAGGTCAGCGGGCTGCGGCCTTTGGATGTACGGTTGTCCATTCTGCGTCGTCCTCTATATATGCTTGTGTAGTCGTGGGTTCTGCTGCTTATTTCACGGCCCCGTCCATGCCGCGCATGAAGAATCTTTGTGTGAACAGGAAGGCTGCCAGCGTCGGCAGGATGGTGAGCACCGTGCCGGCGGCGATCACGCGCGTGCTGCTGCCGAAGGTGCCGCGCAAATACAGCACGCCCACCGACAGCGGGAATTCGTCCGGCTTGCTCATCACGATGGATGGCCAGATATATTCGTTCCAGGCCTCCACCGCCGTCAGGATGCCCACCGTCGCCAGCCAGGGCGTAATCAGGGGCAGCATGATGCGGCTGAAGATGATCCATTCCGAAGCGCCGTCGACGCGCGCGGCGTCGATCAGATCCTGCGGCACTTCCTCGAAAGCCTGCTTCAGCAGCAGGATGGCGACCGCCGTCACCACATTCGGCAGGATCACGCCGGCATAGGTATCGACCAGGCTCAGTTTCGTCACCGTGATGAAGTTGACCAGGAAGTTCACCTCGGACGGCAGCACCAGCGTCGCCAGAATCAGGCCGAACACCAGGCGGCGGCCGCGGAACTGCATGCGCGCCAGCGGATAGGCGGCCAGGGAGCACAGCACCAGCTTCCAGAACACGGTGAAGGCGGCGATCAGCACGGAATTCTTGAAGAAGGACAGGATCGGAATCACGCGGAACACCTCCTCGAAATTCGCCAGCGAGGGCGACTTCGGCCAGAAGGTGGGCGGGAAGGCGAAGATATTGCCCTCGGTGGAAAGCGCCGTCACCAGCGTCCACCAGAACGGGAAGACGCAGACCAGCGCGATCGCGCACAGCAGAAGATAATGGCCGGCGGCCTGGAAGGTGCGCGTTTTCATCAGCGGTGCTTAGGCTTCAAATAGCGCAGGCACAGCACGGCGATGCCGACGCAGAATGCGGAGACGACGAAGCTGGCGGCCAGCGCGCGCGGCAGCTTCAGGTGCTTGAGGCCCTGGTCATAGGCGTAGTACAGGGCGGTGAAGGTGGAGTTCATCGGCCCGCCCTGGGTCAGCACGTCGACCTCCTGGTACGCCTTCAGCGCGGCCAGCACCGACAGGATGGAGCAGACCATGATGGTGGGACGCAGCATGGGAATGGTGATCTTCCAGAAACGCTGCCAGCGGTTGGCGCCATCGAGGATCGCCGCTTCCTGCATATCGGCAGGCACGGACTGCAAGGCAGCCAGATACATCACCATATACCAGCCCAGGCCGCGCCACAGCGTTACGAACATGATGCAGAACAGGGCCAGCGTATCGTCCGACAGCCAGCCCACCGGTGCGTTCACCAGGCGCAGGGTGGTCAGCACGTAATTCAGCGTACCCTGTTCATGGAACATGAAGCCCCACATGATGCCGACCACGGATACCGTCGTCACCACAG
The DNA here is from genome assembly GCF_001191005.1 of Massilia sp. NR 4-1. Classification (NCBI taxonomy): domain Bacteria; kingdom Pseudomonadati; phylum Pseudomonadota; class Betaproteobacteria; order Burkholderiales; family Oxalobacteraceae; genus Massilia; species Massilia sp. NR 4-1. Next base: position 3,070,972 of record NZ_CP012201.1, on the reverse strand, counting down.
GCACGTAATAGGCCGCGCGGAACAGGCGGATGCCCGGCAGGCGGTTATTCACCAGCACCGCCAGCGCAATCGCCCCGACCTGCACGAAAGGCACCATCAGCAGGAACAGCAGCGAATTTTTCAGGCCCGTGACGAACATCTCGTTGTCGAAGATGTACTCGAAATTCTCCAGTCCCACCCATCGCGTCGGCCGGATCAGGCTAAAGTCGGTAAAGGCCAGGTACGAGCCATAGCCCACCGGCCAAAACGAAAACGCCGCCAGCAACACCAGCGCCGGCGCGAGGAACAGCCAAGCCTGCAAATTCTGGCGCCGCATCACATTTCCCCCACAGCCCAGCTCGAATCCACCCTGGCGCCTGGCACCAAATCGGACAAGAGCTGATCCATGCCAATTGCCGAGGCCGTGGAAGGGCGCTGCTTGGCGAGTTTTTTGTTCCAGATGGCGACGGCGTCGTCGAGGGCTTGCTGGATGTCCTGGCGGCCGGTGACGCCGGCTTCGACGGCTTTGACCAGGGAACGGCGCAGCTCATCGTAGTCGGGAATGCCGGCCACATACAAGGTGCGCGAGTGGGGCATCGATACCGCGCCGGCGGCAACGGCTTTTTCGGCGGCGCCGGCGCGCGGCGCTACGCTCATGAAGAAGGGATCGCGCGCGGCTTTGGCGGCGGCGGGATACACGCTGGCTTGGCGCGCGAATTCGAGCTGGTTGGCGTCGTTGCTGAGATAGCGGGCGAATTTGCCGATGGCGGGCAGCAGCTTGGTATCCACACCGGCGGGGACGGCGAAGTGGATCAGCCAGCCGCCGTCGGCAATGCCGGTCGGCCCCAGCGGCGCGGGGGCGACGTCGGTGATGGCGTAGATGTCCTTGGCGTCGGCTTCGATGCGTTTGACGGCGGTCGGCGGCGCCAGCAGCATGCCGAGCCGGCCGCCCTTGTAGGCGGCGATGGCGGCGGGGAAGTTATCTTCGGCGAACAGGCTGTCTTTCAGCAGGCCGCCGGCCTTGTAGGTATCGGCCAGCTTGCGGATCAGGGCAACGTGCGCGGGCGAGTTGAAGACGGCACGGCCATTGGCGATCACCGGCAGGCCTTGCTGCATCATCAGGCCGTCGATCTTGGCGAGGGCGGGACATAGGCCTGCCTTGCCGGTGCGTTCGGCGATCTGGCGCGCGAACGCGAGCTGTTCGTCCAGGCTGCGCGGGGCGCGCGTGATGCCGGCCGCCTTGAATATTTCGGTGTTGTAGGTGATGACGGCGACATTGCTGTACATCGGGAAGCCATAGGTCTTGCCGCCGAAGTTCAAGTCCTGCAGGGCCGCGGGCAGGTAGTGGCCGCGCGCTTCTTCGTTGAGCAGGCCGTCGACGGGAGTGAGCAGGCCGTCGCGCGCAAACTCGTCGGCCCAGGGCACATTCAGGTTGACCAGGGCCGGCGGCGTGCCGGCCACGATGCGCGTCACCAGCTTGGTCTGGATCACGTCCCAGGGGAAGTCGACCCATTCCACTTTCACGCCCGGATTGGCGGCCTCGTAGTTTTTGACGATGCCGTCGAAGTAGGGCGTGAACTTGGGCTTCATGCTGAAGGTCCAGAATTCGATCTTCTGCGCGGGTGCGGCCGCCACGGCGGCGGCGCAGCCCATGGCCATCAATGCGCTCAGCATGGTCTTGATCTTCATCGATGGCCAGGGTCTAGCTTACTTAGTTGGTTTTGGTGACTTTGCTCAGGTGGCGCGGACGGTCAGGGTCCAGGCCGCGCGCAGCCGACAGCTTGGCCGCCATCACGTAGAAGGCCTGGATCGCCACGATAGGATCGAGGTCCGGCGTGGCGGCAACCGGCAAGGTCAGGTCGCGTTGCGCCACATCGTCCGGCGCGGCCAGCAGCACGCGCGCGCCGCGGCCGCGCATCTCGTCGGCCAGGGCCAGCAGGCCGGCCTGGGTCGGACCGCGGGTGGCGAAGATCAGCAGCGGATAGCCTTCCTCGATCAGGGCCATCGGACCGTGCTTGATTTCCGCGCCGCTGAAGGCTTCCGCCTGCAGGGCCGAGGTTTCCTTGAATTTCAGGGCCGATTCCAGCGCCACCGGGAAGCTGATGCCGCGTCCGACGACCATGATGTTCTTGGCCGGAGCCAGCACGTCGAGGGCTGGCGTCCAGTCGGCCTGGGTCGCCGTTTGCAGGGCTTCCGGCAGCGCGGCCAGGCCGGCCAGCAGTTCCGGGTCGTTCTGCCATTGCGCCACCAGGCGTGCACCTGCGACCAGGGAGGTGATGAAGCTCTTGGTGGCGGCCACGCTCTGCTCTTTGCCGGCGCGCAGCGGCATGGCCCATTCGGCGGCCTGCGCCAGCGGCGAGTCGATGTCGTTGACCAGGGCCACGGTGGTGGCGCCGCCGTCGCGGAAGTAGCGGATCGGTTCCACCACGTCCGGGCTTTGGCCGGACTGGGAGACGGCGATGGTCAGCGTGTCGCGCGTGATCAGCGGCGATTTGTGCAGCGTGACCAGGGACATCGGCAGCGAGGCGACCACGCGGCCCAGGCGTGCCATGATCAGGTAGGCGATGTAGTTGGACGCATGGTCCGAGCTGCCGCGCGCCACGGTCAGCGCGGTGGAGAAGGGCGTGCTCCTCAGCTTGCGACCCAGCTCTGCATAGCGGTCCGAATCGTTCGCCAACTGGTTGGCGACGCATTCGGCGGCAGACAGGGCTTCTTTAAGCATCATTGAGGTCACAACGTTCTCCTTCGATAATCACAGCTTTCAGTTTCAAATCCCGATCCAGTACCACCAGATCGGCGTAGGCGCCGCGTGCCAGGCGGCCGCGGTCTTGCAAGCCGAGGTAATCGGCGGCATGGGTGGAAACGCGGGCCGAGGCGTCGGCCAGGTCGAGGCCAAGGCCGACCAGATTGCGCAGCGCCTGGTCCAGCGTCAGCGTGCTGCCGGCCAGGGTGCCGTCCGGCAGGCGCACGCCGCCCATGCACTTCTGCACGGTGTGGCGGCCCAGCATGTACTCGCCGTCCGGCATGCCGGTGGCGGCGGTGGAGTCGGTCACGCAGTACAGGCGCGGAATGGCGCGCAGCGCGGTCTTGATGGCGCCCGGATGCACGTGCAGCAGGTCGGGAATCAGCTCGGCGTACTCGGCGTGGGCCAGCGCGGCGCCGACCATGCCCGGTTCACGGTGGTGCAGGCCGCTCATCGCGTTGAAAAGGTGGGTGAAGCCGACCGCGCCATGTTCCAGCGCGGCCACGCCGTCGTCGTAGGAACCGAGCGTATGGCCGATCTGCACGCGCACGCCGGTATCGGCCAGTTCGCGCACCAGTGCCAGGTGGCCGGCGATTTCCGGTGCCACGGTGATCACGCGCAGCGGCGCCAGCGATTCCAGGCGCTGCACTTCCTCCAGCGTGGCGGCGCGCGCGAAGTTCGGCTGCGCGCCCAGCTTGCCGGAGTTGATGTACGGGCCTTCCAGGTGCACACCGAGCACGCGCGCTTCGTTCTTGCCGCGCTGCTTGACGGCCTTGCCGATCGCCTGCAGGGCGATGTCGATGTCTTCCGGCGGGGCCGTCATGGTGGTGGCCAGCAGGCTGGTGGTGCCGTGGCGGGCGTGGATGGCGGCGATGGCATGCACCGCGTCGCCGCCTTCCATCACGTCCTTGCCGGCGCCGCCGTGCACGTGCAGGTCGATAAAGCCGGGCAGGATATAGTCGTCATGGTTGGCCACCGGGTCCACGTGGGCGCCCTGGATGTCCTGGATATGCTGGTCGAACGACACGGTGCCATGCACCCAGCCGTTGGGGGTCAGGATATTGCCTTTGATTGCATCGCTCATCTGCGCGACTCCGCTACAAATTCATAATAATCACTGCGGCAGTAGGAGTGGGTCAGCTCCACTGCCGCGCCGTTGTCCAGATAACTCACGCGCGTGATGTGCAGCATGGCCGTACCGGGAGCGATATTGGCCAGCTTGGCCTGTTCGATATTGGCGTTGATGGCGCGGATGTGCTGCAAGGCGCGCATCGGCACCGTGCCGTTCGATTCCAGATAGCCGTACAGCGAATCGGTCACATGGTGCGGATTCGGCATATACATGGCGGGGATGGTGGAGGTCTCGATCGCCATCACCACATCGTCGGCGGTGCGCAGGCGCTTCAGGCGCGCCACCGGCATGTTCGGCGACAAGCCCAGCGACAGCAGTTCCAGCGGCGCCGCCACGCCCACCTCGCGCTGGATCCAGCGCGAGCCGGCGGTAAAGCCGCGCTGGCGCAGCTCTTCCGAGAAGCTGGTCAGGCGCGACAGCGGCTGCTCCAGCTTGGGCGTGATATAGGTGCCGGAACCGCGTCGGCGCGTCAGCATGCCGCGCTCGCACAGCATGTCGATGGCCTTGCGCGCGGTCACGCGCGAGATGGACAGCATGTCCGACAGCACGCGCTCCGAGGGCAGGGCTTCATTGGCGCGCCAGTCGCCATTGGCGATGCCGTCCGACAGCTTGTTCGCCAGCTGCATATACAGCGGCGTGTCGCTATGGGCGTCCGGCCTGAAATCGCTCAACTGAGCTAGCAAGGCTTACTCCTTTAGGTGTTGTTGGATCAGGCGCAGGCCGCCTTCGGCCGAGTCGCCATGCGGGGGAACGATGCGCTGCAGCAGCGCGGCCGGCAGATAGGGGCGCATCGGTTCGCCCAGGCCGCCGCATAGTGCGATCGGCAGCTTGTGCGAAGGGTCGAGCGCCTCGGCGATCAGGGCGACCTGCTGGCCGGCCTCGGTCAGGATGGCGCACGCCGTGGCATTGCTGTCCGCATGCTGCAGCACCAGGCGCGCCAGCTGGGCGTAATTGGTTTGCGTGGCATTCGCCAGCCAGACCTGGATGCGGTCGCGGTTGCCGCCGCAAGCTTCGATCACGGCGTCGGCAAAGGCGCTGGCCTGGGCGCGGCCATCGATGACTTGCTGGATATGGTTGACCGCGCGCAGGCCGATCCAGGCGCCGCTGGCTTCGTCGCCGGCCGGGAAGCCCCAGCCGCCCACTTCGCGCCGCGTGCCGTCTTCCTGCAGGATCTCGCCCACGCTGCCGGTGCCGAGCGCGATGATGACGCCGGGCCGGCCCTGGTGCGCGCCGAGCACGGTGGTGAAAGCGTCCGTTTCCAGCGCCACGGCGCCGTAGCCGGGATTGGCCTCGACGAAATTGGCGGCCCACTGGTGGTTGTGCACCCCGGCCAAGCCCAGACCGACGGCGATCCGGCCGCGCGCGGGCAGCGCCAGGCCGGCGGCGGCGAAGGCCTTGGCGATAGCGTCTTCCACCGAGGCCCAGGCGCTCTTGATGCCGTGCAGCAGGCCGGAGGGGCCGCTGCTGCCTTCCGCCAGGGTGGCGCCGTCGAGGCGCGCCAGGCGGACACGGGTGCCGCTGCCGCCGCCATCGACGCCGATTAAGAATTCGATCATTTTTATAAGGGGAAAAGAAGAGCTGTGGGGCACTATAGGGTTGCAAAACTAGCTTGTCAACAGGTATTTAACTGGTATTATCAAATGCCGAATTGGACTAGGTTTTGGTGTGTTGTGTGGATGGGTAAGCGACTGTTTTCAAAGGCTATTTCCCGTGGGTAAAATGGTATTATGTGTGGTATGGAATAATGCCACTTTCCGGTCCGGATGAGCCATTGAAAATGCAAAACGCCCGGCGCGCAGGCCGGGCGTTCTGGATAAGGGGAAGACGTAGGGCCGGGCTTACTCGCCACGCCGCTCATGCGAACCGGCGCGGTCCACCAGCAGCAGGCGGCTCGGGCTGCTCTTGCCGCGCACATTGACGACAGCGTTGCCGGGACCGTTGACCACCACATCGGCGCTGCCGGCCAGCAGGCCGCGCCCGTTCAGGCTGCCCGAACCGCTGAGGCGGGCATCCAGGGTATTCACCCGGCCGTTCAGCGTGACGCCGCCGGGGCCGCTCATGGTCACTTTGGCGCTGCTGCAATCCGGGCTGGCGATCAGGTCGCCCGAGCCGCGTACCTCGGCTTCCAGCGAATCGCTGACCTTGCTCAGATGGATGTTGCCCGGTCCGCGGTTGCGGGTCAGGGCGCGGCCCACTTGCAAGGACTGGGCGTTCAGGCTGCCCGAGCCGCTGACTTCGGCATTCAGCGAGCCGCTGCTGCCCGACAGTTCCATGCTGCCCGCGCTGCTCATCACCACGCGGCTGGTCTGCGCTTGCAAGCCGCGTGCCTCCAGATCGCCGGAGCCGTGGATTTCGGCGTCGAATTTCTTGATGCTGCCGGCCACGCAGGCATTGCCCGCGCTCTTCAGCACGGCCGTCACGCTTTCCACCGCCAGCGTGCAGGCTTCCAGGTCGCCCGAGCCGGACAGGCTGGCGCGGATTTCGCGGCTGCGGCCGCGCAGCGTCAGGTCGCCGGGGCCGTTGAGCACGGCGTTGACGCGGTTGGTGCGCACGTCGCTGACTTCCAGGTCGCCCGAGCCGCGCATTTCCACATTCAGATCCTGGCTGACGCTGCCGGCGTGCGCATCGCCCGCGCCGTTAAGCTGCAGGTTCAGCGTGCCCACGCGCAGGTTGCCGATCCGGATATCGCCGCTGCCGTTGCCATGCACGGTCAGATCCTGCACCGTGCCGGAAGCGTTCACGTCGCCGGCGCCGTTCACGTCCAGCCGCAGGGCGTTGCCCTGGAACTGTTCCAGGTTCACATCGCCGCTGCCGCCCGCTTTCAGGCTGCGCAGGCTGGCCGCGCCGATATACACCGTGACCGGATCGGCCCCCTTGCCGAACTGGAGATGAAAACCGCTGCGCTTGACGGGGCGCACGATCAGGGTGTCGCCGCTGACCAAGGTTTCGACCTGTTCCAGCTGCTTGCGCTGGCCTTTCAGTTCGACCGAGTTGTCGCCCTGGGCGCGCACGATCACGCGGTAAGGACCGGACAGCTCAATCGCGCTGAAGGCGGCGACGGTACGCTTTTCGTCGGCCAGGTCGTTGTCGCTGGCGGCTTGGCCGAGGCTGGCGGCGCCCAGGCCGAGGACGAACAGGGAAAGGGCGATGGGGTGTTTGATCGGTTTTTTCATTTTTCTGTCACTGTTCAGGACTGTGGAATCTGAACGATATGACAAAAAAGCGCCGCTGTCCGCCGCCGTCGCGACGGAGCAGCAAATTTCCGGCCCCAGCTGCAGTAAACGATGGTTAAGCGGTAAGGCCGGGACGGCGTCAGCGCGCCAGTTCCAGCTGGGTCGCCAGGGTGGACTGGTGGTGCTTGAGGGCTTCCACGGCCTCGGCATGGACTTCGGCGCGGCTGCGGCCGATGGCCTGTGGCGCGGCGGAGGGCGCAGTGGTGGACGTTGCGGCCGCGGCCTGGCCCGCTTGGGCGAGCTGGAGGTCGCCGCCCTTGCCCTCGGCTGTCTTGGCGCTGGCTTGTGCTTTGCTTGGCTGGGTGGCGGTTGCGGCCGCATCGGCGGGGGCGGCGCCGGCGCTGGATATGGTCAAAGCGGCGAAGGCGGCGGTGGCGGCCAGTGCGGCCAGCAGTTTATTCGCGTTCATGGTGCTTCTCCTGGTTTGGGAAGACGGGCGCTTGCCCGACGATGGAGGCAGTTTATCGATTGCGGTTCCCGCAAAAAAGGCGAATAATCGCAATGCACAATTTCTGAATCAGAAATGATAAAAAGCGGGAGACGGGAGCTATGGACAGGTTGCAATCGATGCGCGTGTTCGCCAAAGTGGTGGAGCAGGGCAGTTTTGCCCGGGCCGGCGGCGCGCTGGAGATGTCGAACGCCGTCGTCACCCGCCATGTCGCCGACCTGGAGCAGCACCTCGGCACGCGCCTCTTGAACCGCACCACGCGCCGGCTCTCGCTGACCGAAACCGGCCAGCATTATCTGGACCGCGTGCGCCAGATCCTGAGCGATATCGACGATGCCGACGCGCTGGCCGGCGCCGCCGTCAAATGTCCGCAAGGCACGTTGCGCATTTACAGCCATCTGGGCGTGGGCCAGGCGCGGCTGGCGCCCCTGCTGCCGCGCTTTGCGGCCTTGCAGCCGAATATTGTGCTGGACCTGACCCTGTCCGACCGCGCCGTCGATCTGGTGGAGGACGGCTTCGACGTCGGCTTCTTCACCGGCCTGCAGAAAATCGACAACTCCATGATCGCGCGCCGCCTGGCCACCTCGAATGTGATCCTGTGCGCCTCGCCCGGCTACGTGGCGCGGCGCGGCCTGCCGCAAACGCCGCAGGAATTAAGCGGGCACGATTGCCTGAACTATGCCTACGAGCAGGTGCGCCATTCCTGGCCCGTGCATTGCGGTCAGTCGGAGGAGCGCGTGCCGATCACCAGCAAGATGATTTCCAACGACACCGAAGTGCTGCGCCAGGCCGCCCTGGCCGGCATGGGCATCGTGATGCGCAGTTCGTATACGCTGAAGGACGATCTGGTGGCCGGCCGCCTGGTGCGCGTGCTGGAGGGGCATTGCTCGGGCAAGCTGGGCATCTTCATGGTGTATCCGAGCCGGCGTTTTTTGTCGGCCAAAGTGCGCGCATTCACCGACTTTATCGCCGCCCAGTTCCCCGATCCGGACGCTGATCCCTGGCTGGAGGAAATCTGATGCAGGCAGTTGTTTTAACGCCTCTTTCCGGAGGTGAAAACGTATTGGAACATACGCCGCAATGTCATAATGTGCTCGTCAGGGAGTGCGGTTATGATCAAGTACATAGGGAAGAGGACGACCGACGACGGCGGAACGATCTATGTGTTTCTTATCAATGGTTTGCAAAAGGAAATACGGGAAAGCTCGTTGAAGCAATATCCCGGCTGCTACGAAGCCCTGCCGGCTTCGGCCAAGGCGCAGATCAATGCAAACCGCACATGGATGCGCAAGCTGTAGCGAGGGGCTGGTGTTCGCGCGGCCCCGGGTACTTGCTGCGTCCCGCGTTGGGCGCCGGTCTGCTGGCCTTGGCCGGTCTGGCCCACGCTGAACCGCCCACCACCTTCGGCACCATCATCGGTTCCGGCCTGCTGTGCCAGGACCAGACATCCAACCGCTACTACTTCGACTATATGGTGAAGTTCTTCGGCCAGCCTTACCGGCGCGAAGGCGGCGCCTACTGGTTCCGCACGCCCGACGCGCGGCTGTGGGGGCAGGAGATCCTGGAAGTCATGGTGAGCGACGAAAGCTATGCCTACAGCTTCGTCGGCGCGGTGGCCGAGGCCACGCCGGAAAAGATGGAGGAAGCCATTCTGGCGCAGGTCGGCCTGCGGTATGCGAAAATCGAGAATTCGCGCTTTCCGGTACGGGAGGCGAAGCCGGGTAGCCGCATCGTCTATTTCAATACCCGGTCCAAGATTTACTGCGCCAAGTTCAAGCCTCTGCCGCCGGCGCTGCGCTAGCGGCGGCTGGACCGGCCTATCTCCAGGGTGTTCATGTACACGCAATTCTTTCAACTGAAACAGTCGCCGTTTTCCATCGCGCCCGATCCGCGCTACCTGTTCATGAGCGAACGCCACCGCGAAGCGCTGGCCCATCTGCTGTACGGTGTGGGCAGCGGCGGCGGCTTCGTCCTGCTGACGGGCGAGATCGGCGCGGGCAAGACCACGGTGTGCCGCTGCTTCATGGAGCAGATTCCCGCGAATTGCAAGCTGGCCTATATCTTCAATCCCAAGCTGACGGTGGAAGAGCTGCTGCTGTCGGTGTGCGACGAATTCGGCATCGCCTTGCCGCCGCAGGGCGCGGGCGCGGTCAGCGTGAAAGGCTATGTGGATGCGATCAACGCCTATCTGCTGGCCAGCCACGCCCAAGGCAAGAACAATGTGCTCATCATCGACGAGGCGCAGAACCTGTCGCCCGAGGTGCTGGAGCAATTGCGCCTGCTGACCAATCTGGAAACCAGCGAGCGCAAGCTGCTGCAGATTATCCTGATCGGCCAGCCGGAATTGCGCGCCATGCTGGCGCGTCCCGAACTGGAACAGTTGGCGCAGCGCGTGATCGCGCGCTACCACCTGGGCTCCTTGTCGGTGGACGAGGTGGGCAGCTATGTGCGCCATCGCCTGGCCGTGGCGGGATCGGCCGGCGCCTCGCCTTTCGGCGCGCACCTGATGGCCGCCATTCACCGTCTCAGCAAAGGCGTGCCGCGCCGCGTCAACCTGCTGTGCGACCGCGCGCTGCTCGGCGCTTACGTCGAAGGCAAGGCGCAGGTGACGCGGCAGATTCTGAACAAGGCGGCGCAGGAAGTGTCGGGCAGTGAAGACGCGCCGCGTGTGCGCGGCGTCTGGCCGTATGCGGCGGCAGGCCTGCTGGCGGGCGTGGCGCTGACCGGCGCCGCTGCGTGGCAGTTGTTGCCGGCGGGTGCTGGCAAGGGCGCCGCATCCGCACCGCTCGAAGCGCGGACGGCGCAAGCGGCAGGCGGCAAGCTGGACGCTTCCGCGCCGGCGTCGGTGGGACGGACGGCGAATGCGCAAGCGGCGCCAGGACAGCTAGCGCAGGAGCGGCTGGCCGGTGCGGCCGCGGCGCTGCCAGGCTCGCGGCCTACCGCCTCCGGCGCCCAGGCAACACCATCCGCGGCCAGCGCAAGCGGTCTGCCGCAAGCTGTGGCCCAAGGTGCCGCGGCTTCCGTTGCGGCCGGGCCGGGCGCGCTATCCACGGCTGGCATCGCCGGTGCGGTGAGCGGCGTGGCGGCCGATGCGGCGCTGCGCCAGTTGTCGTCTCTGTGGGGGAGTGAGCTGGCCGATGGCGAGGGTTGCATGGCGGCGGCGAAGAAGAATCTGCGCTGCCTGCAGGGGAAGGGCGGCCTGGCCGAGCTGCGCCTGCTGGATCGTCCCGCTGCCTTAAGGCTGCGCGGCGAAGATCCGATCACGGCGCGCTATGTGCTGCTGACGGCGCTGGACGGTCAGCAGGCAACGCTGCTGGTTGGCGGCAAGCCGCAAATCATGGCTTTGCCGGCACTGGAAGCGGCCATGGATGGCGGTTACATCACACTCTGGCGCGCCCATCGCAGCTGGCGTGACGAGGTGTCGGCTGGCGATCGCGGTCCCGATGTCGATTGGCTGGCGCGCCGCTTCGCGCAGATGCACGGCCTGAAAAAACCGGCCGACAACCAGGCGCTGGATGGCGCCACGCTGCGCCTGCTGCGCGACTTCCAGGGCGCGCAGGGCTTGAAGGCCGATGGCGTGGCCGGACCCAAGACTTTCATCCGTCTGAGCCAGCTTGCTGGCGTGCCGGAACCGCGCTTGCGTGAACGGACCAGGGTGACGGCAAGCGCCGCCAATGCGGATGGCGCAAGCGCTCAGTAGGCGGCGCTTTTTGCCGGTTCCGGCGCGTCCGGACGGCGGGCGTGCAGCGTTTGCAGCTTGCTTTGCAGCTGGCGCTCGGTGACATAGGCGAGTACGACTTTTCCGCCTGCCTGCCGATATTGAACCTGATAGTAGGTGTAAGGGAAGAAGAGGCCGCAGCGCGCCGTGACGCGGCGCAGCACGGTCAGCGTGGTGCCGGCCGGGATACGCTGCTGTGGCGCATTGCTGGTGCAGAACAAGCCGCTGCGCGTGTCGGCATTGGCGGAGGCATCGGTGCTCAGCGTGCCTGTTTGAGCGAAGGCGAGAGGCGCGGCAAGCGCAGCGCAGGTCAGCAATAGTAGCTTAGGCACGGCATGCTTTCAGTAAGATTGTTAGTTGGCTACTGTGTATTTATGACAATTTGATTTCAATTGTGCCATGGGGGCTGGAAATTGAATCTCTCCAAATGAAACTTTTGGCGCAAATGACACACTCCTTAAGGTAGAGTGGCGAGCGGCATGCGCGCCCCTAGCGAGACCAGATTAAGAAACTATGTCCTATATTCTTGAAGCATTGCAGAAGGCCCAGGCGGAGCGGCAGCTTGGCGAAGCGCCGACCATCCATGCCCCCACGCTGGAACGCGGTGCCACGCGCACTGCCCGCAGCGGCAAGCGCCCTTTGGTGCTGGCCCTGGTCCTGATGTCGGCCGCCGTGGCCGGCCTGCTGGCCATGCTGCTGCGATCGCCGGCGCAACCGCCGGCAGCGCAGCTGCCAGCGTCTGCCGCACCGACGGCGGCTCCGGCTCCGGCAGCGGCAACTCCCGCAGCTGTCCAGGCTGAGTCCGTCGTTGCACCTGCCAGGACGGCCGCAAGCGCCGTACCGCAAGCCGTGAGCGCGCCAATCGCCGCCGCGCCCGCTGCGGCGCCCGTTCCCGTGAAAGCCAGCGATATTGCGGATGCCCCCAAGCCGGCGTCCAAGGTTGGCGTGAAGGCGGCGCGCGCCCATGTTGCGGAGGAAGCGGGCGGCAAGGCGCCGGCCGCCGCTGCGCCAGCCGAACAGGAAGAACGCGCGCAGTTGCTGCGCGAATTGCCGGAACCGATCCAGCGCGCCATTCCGCAGATATCCATGAGCGGCTATATGTATTCGAAGAATCCGGCCGACCGCCTGATCCTGATCGACAAGGTGCTGCGCCGCGAAGGCGAGGAAGTGGCGCCCGGCCTGGTACTGGAAAAGCTGCAGGCCAAGGGCGCGGTCTTCAGCTTCCGCGGCTACCGCTACCGCGTTCCCTATTGAAAGTCTGGCGCTGCGTATAATGGCGCCAGGTCATACAAGGGGAGTACAGCAATGCAGCGAGAGAATTCCGCGTCCGCGCGCCGGGTGCTTGGCGTGGTGGGACGTTCCGGCAGCGGCAAGACCACCCTGCTCGAATATCTCGTTGCGCGCCTGGCGGAGCAGGGCCGCAAGGTCAATATCGTCAAGCACAGCCACCACGATATCGAGCTGGAGCCGCCGAGCAAGGACAGCGCCCGCCTGCGCCGCGCCGGCGCCGCCGAAGTGATGATCGCCTCGCCCTTCCGCTTCGCCGTGATCCGCGAGCTGCGCGGCGCCGAAGAGCCGGGCATGGAAGAGCAATTGTCCCGCCTCTCGCCCGCCGACCTGACCCTGATCGAAGGCTTCAAAACCTGGCCCATGCCCAAGCTGGAAGTGTTCCGCCGCAGCGTGGGGCAGACTCCGCTCTACCTGGGCGACGACAGCATCGTGGCCGTGGCCTCGGATGAGGGCCGGCCGGCCGAACTGCCCGCCACGGTCGCCTGGCTCGACCTGAACCATCCGGAACAGGTGCTGGAATGGCTGACCTCACGGCTGAACAATTTTTAAGCAAAAGCCTAAAGTCTCTGGAAAAACAGCCGTTACAGGAGGATACGCCTCAATGGAGAATTCTCATGGACGTTTCAGGTATCGCCCGGCTGGCCACGACTATCGCTGACACTGGCATTCGCCAGGAAGTGGGCGTCGCCGTGCTCAAAAAAGCGCAGGAAGTGCAGGCATCGAGTGCCGCCGCCCTGATCGAAGCTATCCCGCCGGTGCCATCGGCAGGCGCTGCCAACCTGCCACCGAATCTCGGCACCCGCATCAACACCACGGCTTGAATACAGCAAGCCGCTGGCGGACGCGCCACCCTGGCGCGGCGCTGTGCTGCGCCGCACCGTCGAAATAATGAAAACCCGGCAATACACTCAAGTGTTGCCGGGTTTTTTTCCGTTAGAATCCCCCGAGGTCGGGCAGCCCTGCCGGGGTGAAAAAATCTAAAAAATCCGTGTAAGGATCGGCAGGGAGTCGGCGACTACCGTTCAGCCGCAGCACTTCTGCGTCTGAAGCAACGCTAACCCACTAGGAGATAAGCATGAACAAACGTCAAGCCCTGATCGCCGCCGCCCTGGCATCCGCCTGCGCCGTCGCCACCACCGCGTCCGCCATGGACGGCGCCAAAGCTGGCGATAAAGAGAAATGCTACGGCATCGCCAAAGCCGGCCAGAACGACTGCGCCTCGTCCAATGGTTCCCACTCCTGCGCTGGCCAGGCCAAGGCCGACAACGGCGCCACCGAATGGAAATACGTGGCCAAAGGCACTTGCGAAAAAGCCGGCGGCAAAACCGCTCCGCCAGCCAAGTAAGCCCTCTACCTCACGCTGCGCCAGCCCATCATGCAAGCCCACGCCGCTCCCTCTGGCCAGACCATGCCGGGCGCTGGAGTGGGCTTGCGGGCGCCGCACTACCGCCAGTTTCTCGAACAGCGGCCGCGCATCGGCTGGCTCGAAGTCCACACCGAAAACTACCTCGACCAGGGCGGCTGGGACTGGCATGTGCTGCAGCGGCTGCGGCGCGACTATCCCATCAGCCTGCACGGCGTCGGCCTTGGCCTCGGCTCGGCGCGCGGCTTCAGCGCCGCGCACCTGGAACGCGTGCATAGCCTGGTGCGGCGGGTTGAGCCGATGCTGGTTTCCGAGCACCTGTGCTGGAACGCCGTCTTCGACCGCCAGCTCAACGACCTGCTGCCGCTGGCCCTGAGCCATGAGGCGCTGGCGCTGCTCAGCGAACGCGTCGAACGCGTGCAAGAGGTGCTCGGACGTCCCATCCTGCTGGAAAACGTCTCCACCTATGTGCGTTTCGCCGATGACGCCATGAGCGAAGCCCAATTTCTCGCCGAGCTGGTACGCCGCACCGGCTGTGGCCTGCTGCTCGACGTCAACAACCTCTACGTCAACCAGATCAACCACGGCGAAGACGCGTTGGCCGCGATGGCTGCGCTGCCCGCCGGCAGCATCGGCGAAATCCACCTGGCCGGCCATTTGCGCACGCCCGAAGCCCTGATCGACCACCATGGCGACAAAGTCGCCGAGCCCGTTTGGCAGCTCTACGAAGCCGCGCTGCAGCGCTTCGGCGTCCTGCCCACCCTGATCGAATGGGACACCGACATCCCCGCCTTGGACGTCCTGCTCGCCGAAGCCGCCCAAGCCACCCAGCGCGCCGCTTCCTATAGCCCAGCCCGTGTCCACCCTGGTGCCAGGCACCAAGGTGGACACGGGCTGGACAGTGACAGCGCCTATATGGCTGAGATCGTGTCCGATTTTGGGGCCAGACCCCAAAATCGGACACAGACTGAGCCGCTGGCGGCGGGGCAGCAGCGTTTTGCGGAGGCGCTGTTTGCGCCGGAGCAGAGCGGGCAATTGCTGCCGCTGCTGACGGGCGCGCATCTGGAACACCGTTTTGCGCTGTACCGCGGCAATCTGAGCGCGACGTGGGAGAAGGCGCTGCATGCTGCCTACCCCGTCATCGCGCAACTGGTGGGCGAAGAGTTTTTCGGCGGCCTGGCGCGCTCTTATGGCCGCGCCCATCCTTCCGATGACGGCGATCTGAATCGCTTCGGCGCGCAGTTCGCGGCTTTTTTGACGGACTTTGTACCCGCCGCCGAGCTGCCGTATCTGCCCGATATGGCGCGCCTGGAATGGCTGCTGCATCGCGCCCATTACGCGCCGGCCGCCGAGGGCATTAGCGCGGCCGAACTGTCCGCTGTGCCGCCCGAGCAAATCGAGGCGCGCCGCCTGCTCCTGCATCCGGCCTGCGCGCTGAGCGCCTCGTCCTGGGCCGTGGTGCCGTTGTGGCTGGCGCATCAGGCGGACAGCGCCCAGGCCTTCCCGGCGCAGATGGCGCAGGCCAGCTACGGCCTGGTCTGCCGCCCGCAGTGGAGGACGCAGCTTGTACCGTTAAGCGCCGCCCAGCACGCCGCCTTGCAGGTGCTGGCGCGGCAAGGCAGTTTCGGCGCCGCCCTCGACGCCGCGTTTGAGTTGGACGAAGAATTCGATGTTGCTGGCACCCTCCAGCAATGGCTGACCCACGCAGTAATCACGAAAATCGGAGACTGAGTATGAATGCAATTCTGGGCTTGCACCGCCAACTGAGCCGTTATGACGCCAACCTGAGCGATTGGGGCGGCTCGATGCTGTCGCTGGTGCTGCGTTTCTATGTGGGGTCGCAGTTTTTCAAAGCCGGTTTGCTGAAGGTGAGCGACTGGAGCGCCACGCTGGCCTTGTTCAACGATGAGTACAAGGTGCCGCTCTTGCCGCCCGATCTGGCGGCCTATCTGGGCGCGGGCGGCGAGCTGCTGCTGCCGGTGCTGTTGTTTGCCGGCCTGATGATGCGTCCGGCGGCGCTGGCCCTGCTGGCGGTGAATATCCTGGCCGTGCTGTCCTACCCGCAGCTCTTCGGTTTCGAATGCCCGGCCGCGCTCAACGACCACTTCTACTGGGGTGTGCTACTGGTGGTGCTGGCCGTGTTCGGGCCAGGACGGTTCTCGATCGACTCCATCCTGGCGCGGCAAAAGCCCTAAGCGGGAAAAGGGTCAGCGGAAGGCGCGCATGATTTTGGCCTCGCCCGTGGCGTCCATGAATTCCTCATTGGCGGCACGGGTGGCTTCAATCATGCGCAGCAACTGGGCGTCTTCAAAACGCTCCAGCTCCTCGTTAGCATTGAGCAGGGCTTGCGCCAGCTTGATGCGCGCAGCCTGGTACAGCATGCTGGTCTGGTGGTCGGTGTTTTTGAGCAGCTCTTCCGCGTTCTCGATGACTTGGCGCAGATCGCCGATCAAGCGTTCCTGGTTGCGGTGGTGGTCTTGAGGGCCGTCCATGGCGTTCCCCTTGATCTGTATTGACAATACTGCTCAATCGACCACGTCACCTTATGCACCGTCGCTACCGTCTCCCGGCACCACGGTGATGCGCACGTCGCCAAGGCTGATGACCTGGCCGGCGCGGATCTTGCAGGTCTTGCGCAGTTCCTGCTTGCCATCGACTTTGACCGCGCCGCTGGCAACCAGCTGCTTGCCGGCGCCGCCGCTGTCGCACAGGCCGACTACCTTGAGCAGCTGATTCAGCTCGATGTATTCCGATGTCAATTCAAAACTAACTTTCTGCATTGTATCCTCATTGCGGTAACGTGTTGTGCCAGAACTCAACTGTCGTAAGAATGGCACAGCCTGCTTCAGGCGGCTAGCCTTGGGCGTTGGGCCTGGTCATCTCCAGCGGCACGATCCATTGTTCGAACTGCTCGGCGCTGACAAAGCCCAGGGCCAGCGCCGCGTCCTTCAGCGTGCTGCCTTCGTGCTGTGCCTTCTTGGCGATCTGGGCGGCGCGATCATACCCGATATGCGGGGCCAGTGCGGTAACCAGCATCAGCGAGCGCGCCATCAGCTCGGCGATGCGCTCGCGGTTCGGCTCGATGCCGCGCGCGCAATGCTCTTCGAAACTGCGCATGCCGTCGGCCAGCAGGCGCACGCTTTGCAGGAAGTTGTGAATGATCAGCGGCTTGAATACATTTAACTCAAAGTTACCGGAAGCACCACCGACGCTGATCGCCACATCGTTGCCCAGCACCTGGGCGCACAGCATGGTGACGGCCTCGCACTGGGTCGGATTGACCTTGCCCGGCATGATCGAACTGCCCGGTTCGTTTTCCGGGATGGTGATTTCGCCCAGGCCCGAACGCGGACCCGAGGCCATCCAGCGCACGTCGTTGGCGATCTTCATCAGCGCCACGGCCAGGGTTTTCAGGGCGCCATGGGCGGCGACCAGGGCGTCGTGGCCGGCCAGGGCGGCGAATTTATTCTCGGCGCTGCGGAAGGGCAAATGCAGGCGCGCCTCCAGCTCGGCCGCGATGCGGGTGGCGTATTCGGGATGCGCGTTGAGGCCGGTGCCCACGGCCGTGCCGCCGGCGGCCAGTTCCAGCACCGGCGGCAGGGCGGCGGCGATGATGCGCTCGGCGTAATCGAGCTGGGCTACATAGCCGGAGAATTCCTGGCCCAGGGTCAGCGGCGTGGCGTCCTGCAGGTGGGTGCGGCCGATTTTGACGATGTCGGCGAAAGCTTCGGCCTTGGCGTGCAGGGTGGCGCGCAGCTGGGCGATGGCAGGCAGCAGATTGCCGGACAGGGCCTGGGCAGCGGCCACGTGCATGGCGGTGGGGAAGATGTCGTTCGAGGACTGGCCCTTGTTCACATCGTCGTTCGGGTGCAGCTTGCGCTGTTCGCCGCGCACGCCGCCCATCAGCTCGGAGCCGCGGTTGGCCAGCACCTCGTTCATATTCATATTCGACTGGGTGCCGGAACCGGTCTGCCACACGGACAGGGGGAATTCGGCGGCCAGTTTGCCGTCCAGGACTTCATCGGCGGCCTGGGTGATGGCGGCGGCCTTGGCGGCATCCAGCAGACCCAGGTCCAGATTGACCTGGGCGGCGGCGCGTTTTACGCTGGCTAAGGCGGCGACCAGTTCGGGTGGCATGCGCTCGGTCGAGATGCGGAAAAACTCCAGCGAGCGCTGGGTCTGCGCGCCCCAGAGGTGGTCGGCGGGTACGTCGATGGGGCCAAAACTATCACGTTCGGTCCTGCTTTCCATGGCATTCCTTTGGATGATAATAGGAGGAACAGTGTAGCGCTCCAGAGGGAAATCTGCCGGACGGCCTTCAAATTTGCAATTTTCGGCCGTTATAGAGTTACCCAATAGAAATTTACCAAGCGATGATGCAGCTTTTACCCCGTCCTTCCATCCTCCGCTGCTGGCGCGCGCTGCTGTGCGCCGCCGCGTGGCTGCCGGCTGCCGCCGGCGCCGTGGAGCTGGGCGAAGTGGTGGTGCATTCCCATATCGGCCAGCAATTGTCGGCCGATATCGAACTGGTCGACCTGACGGCCGACGAGCTGGCCGACCTGCAGGCGCGGCTGGCGCGGCCCGATGTGTTCAAGGGCGCCAGCATCAGCATGCATCCGGCGCTGTCCGGCTTGAATATCGCCGTCGTCAAGCGCGACAAGCGGCGCGTGCTGCACCTGAGCACGCAACGGCCGATCGACGGCGAGTTGCTGCACATTTTCTTCGAATTCAGCGGCGGTGGACGGCAGACCGTGCGCACCGCGAGCTTGTGGCTGACGCCCGACCCGGCCCCGGTCCGCAGCGCCGCCGGACCGGCCGATGGCGGCAGCGGCCGGCCGGCATTGGCGGGGAATGCGGTGATGGCTGAGCTGAGCAGCCGCTCCGGCGCGCCGGAAGCGCCCGCTGCCAAGCCGCCTACGCCGAAAGCGCCCACCGTCGCGGCGCAGACTGGCGCGCAGGAAGCCGTGTCGGTGACGCCGGTGAGCGCCGCAGCCAAGCTGAGCAGTACGCCGCCGAAGAGCGCGGCCTCTGCGGCCGACGCTAGCGCTGGTACGGCGCCGAGCGATGCCGAGCTGTCTGCCGCCCTGGCGCGCGCGACGGCCAGACGGGCGGCGCATGCCATGCCGGCGTCCGCGCCGGCCAGCGCGCCTGCGGCTTGGAAGGGGAAAGAGGCTGCGACAGCTGCGCTGGCCTTGCCCGCCAGCGTGGCCGCCATCAAGCGTGGCAAGACGGGGGGAGGGCAGTCGTGCTCGCCGGCCCAGCTCGACCAGCGCCTCAAGCAATGCCAGGCCCTGGATGCGCAGAACAGCGCGATCAGCAGCAAGCTCAACGATCTGGAAGGCAAGGTGAAAGTCTTGCAGACTGCCTTGGCGCCTGCCGCAGCGGGCGCGGTGGCGCAAGGTGCTGCGACGGCGAAAGCGGAATATGCCGCGCCGGCCGGGCCGGGGGCAGCCGCCGTCAAGGCTGTACACGGCGCAGCCACCGCCAATGCTGCGCATGGCGCCTCGGCATCCTCCGGCGCAGTCGCTGCCAAGGTCGAGCCGTCGGCATCGGCTGCGGCCTCTGCCGCAAGCGTGGCGCAAGGGAGCCATGCTGCCTCTGCTGCCGCGAAAGCTGACCATGCACCGCCGGCAAAATCGGAGCCGGCCAGTTCGGCGGCGCAGGCCGCGTCGGCAGCGGCCAAGGCTGAGCATGATGCAGCGGCACCGGCAGCCAAGGCTGAGCCTGATGCGCAGGCAAAAGGAGAGCATGCGGCTTCGGCAGAGCATGCGGCGGCTGCGAAAGGGGCGGAGGCGGCGACAACACCGGCGTCGGCTTCGGCGTCCGTTGCGTCGGCAGCCTCAGCGCCAGCAGCCTCGGCAGCGGTGAAGGCTGCCAAGCCTGCCGCACCGCCGGAGAAGCCGAAACAGATGACCCGCTCGCGCCTGATGACGATGATCGCGGGCGGCGCTATCGCGCTGCTGGCCGTGATCGCCACGATTGTCCATTTCGTGCGCAAACGGCGCGCCAGGATGTCGTCCGGTCCGCTGAAAATCTGGCAGTCCTGGCGCAAGAAGAAACCGGAAGAAGTGGCCGCACCAAAGGCTGAATCCAAGCCCGAGGAACTGCTGCCGCCCGAGCCGGTACTGACCGACATCGTGGAGCACGGTACAGCCTAGCTTCTTGCAAGTAATAGTCCTTAATGCCTAGTTCTATTTAGTGCTCGACATAAAAAATTAATCTGCGATATACTGGCTTCGTGGTCACTTAGCACCACAACGAAAAACGGTTCAGGTTCTGGCGCAGTCACCAACGATAGCGTGGCGCGGCAAGCAGATAAGGTTGAGGAAACCACCTGTTCTGGAAGCGGTTCATGACGCCTACTGCGGCGCGTGAACGCCGGATGCAACCGGCAGCTGGGCGACGCCAGGAGATACCTGGCGCTCGCTCTCCCTACCCCCTTCCCTGATTCCCAGTACAATGTCTTGCCCGGAATGTCATTCAGGGCGCCCGCGCGCCTGCGCTTCATCCTTGAAAGAGCTTATGACTTCCACGCAATCGCTGTACGACGCCTTCAAAGAACGCAAACTCAAACTGGATATGTCGCGCGGCAAACCCGCGCCGGAACAGCTGGACCTGTCCAATGAGCTGATGGCGCCGCTCGACAACTATCTGGCCGCCGACGGCACCGACACCCGCAACTATGGCGGTGGCGTCGGCCTGCCTGAAGCGCGCGCCCTGTTCGCCGAGCTGTTGGCCGTGCCGGCCGCGCAGGTCGTGGTCGACAGCAGCGCCAGCCTGTCGCTGATGCATGACGTGATCGTCTACCACCTGCTGAACGGCGCGCCTGACCATGCGCCTTGGCTGGAGCAGGGCCAGGTCAGCTTCCTGTGCCCGGTGCCAGGCTACGACCGCCACTTCTCGATTTGCGAAAAGCGCGGCATCAAGATGATCAATATCCCGATGGGTGACGACGGTCCCGATATGGACCTGGTGGAAAAACTGGTGGCCGCCGATGCGCGCATCAAAGGCATGTGGTGCGTGCCGAAGTACAGCAATCCGGGCGGCGCCGTCTACTCCGACAGCGCGGTGCGCCGCTTGGCCGCGATGAAAACCGCCGCGCCCGACTTCCGCCTGCTGTGGGATGACGCCTACCGCTTCCACCACCTGGGTGAAGAGCGCATCGCCATACCCGAAATCCTCGACGAATGCGCCAAGGCCGGCCATCCCGACCGCGCCTTCGTGTTCGCCTCGACGTCCAAGGTCACCTGGGCCGGCTCCGGCCTGGCTGCGCTGGCGGCGTCCCCGGCCAATATCGCCTGGTGGACGGCCAATGCCGGCATCCGCAGCATCGGCCCGGACAAGGTCAACCAGCTGCGCCACGTGCGCTTCCTGAAAAACGCCGACAATGTCGCCGCCCTGATGGAGCGCCACCGCCAGCTGCTCAAGCCCAAATTCGACGCCGTGCTCGACCAGTTCGGCAAATGGCTGGGCGAGGTGGAAGGCGTGAGCTGGACCGTGCCGCAAGGCGGCTACTTCATCGACCTCGTCACGCCCGAAGGCCAAGCGCGCCGCACCGTGGGCCTGGCCAAAGATGCCGGCATCACCCTGACCCCGGCCGGCGCCGCCTTCCCTTACGGCCGCGACCCACTCGACCGCCACATCCGCATCGCCCCGAGCTTCCCTTCGCTGGCCGAGATCGGCGTGGCCGCCGAAGGCATCGCCCTGGCCCTGCGCCTCGCCATCGAAGAATCCCAAGACCTTTAATAAATCTCAACAAATGTCCTACCCTGGTGTCAGGCGGGGCCGCCGAGGCGCCAGGGTGGAACATTGACTGATTTAGATCAAAGAATGTCCACCTCTGGTGCCAGGCACCAAGGTTGGGCATTTTTTGATTTGGCGCAAACGGGAATGAAAAAAGCGCCCGGTGGGCGCTTGGTTTGCTGGTGCGGCGGAGGCTTAGCCGTTGAGTTGTGCCACCCAGGGTTCGGTGACGTCGCGGATGGCGCGGTCGTTGGCCAGGATTTGCTTGAGCAGCTCGATTTTGCGCTGGCGCGCGGCGCCGGCCAAGGCAGGCACGCCGCTGATGGTGGCGACCGAGGCGGCGGCGCATTGGTTTTCCAGGCGGTCCAGGCCGTTCCAGTCGCTCGCTTGCGCGGCAACGACCATTTTATTGGTCAGCCCGGCAATATTTTCGTACATCGAGAGGACTTCACTGGAGGTCATATCTGGTCCCGGAAAGTGTAAATGGAGTACCGCTTGTCTGGATTAACGTCGGCCTCAGCGGGAACTTTAGGGTTTTTGGAAAATATTTTGAAATATTTTCAGACCTTGTAAAAAGAGAAAGCCGCTGCGACCCCAAAGCAGGGCGGCAGCGGCCAGCAGGCAGCGCGGTGGTTTAGCGGATCAGCTCGTCCAGGCCGGCGCTCAGCTCATCAGGATTTGGCATTTCGTCAATCAGCGCATTCTCGGCCAGGCCCAGGGCGGCGGCGATCTCGGTCGGATAGCAGGCGGCGATTTCGTCCGGGCTGAGCTTGCTTTCATCGATGCGGGCGCGCCAGGCGGCCAGGTGGATCACGGCGGCCAGCTTGTTCGGTGGCGTGCGCTCGAGCGGATTGGGGAAGGCGGCGATGGTGTCGGCGAAGCTTTCCGGGAACTTCCAGCGGCGCGCCAGCTCGGCGCCGACATCGGCGAAACCGTAGCCGAAGGAAGCTTGTTCGGCATCCAGGCGGCGCGAGTCGAGCGGGCCGGCCACCTTGTCCATCTGCATGGCCTGTTCCGGCATGGCGGCGTGCATCACCAACTGGCCGATGGCGTGCATCATGCCGATGGTGAAGGCGAGGTCGGAATTTTCGCGCGTCTTCTTGGCGATCCATTTGGCGGCCACGGCGGTGTGCAGGCTGTAGCGCCAGAATTGTTTCAGGTCCAGTCCCGGCACGGTCTTGAAGCCGCTCACCAGGCCCGAGCTGATGACCAGGGTGCGCACCGTGACAAAGCCCAGCATCAGCACCGCGTCCTCCACCGTGCCGATGCTGCGCGACACGTGGTAGTAGGCGGAATTGGCCAGGCGCAGCAGCTTGGCGCTGAGCACCGGGTCGGCCGACAGTTTCTTGGCGATGTCCTCGGTCGAGACGCTGGCCTTGTCGAAACTGCTGATCAGCTCATCGACCACCTTGGGCGCCGTGGGCAACGCTGTGGGGTTCTGGAATAGGGCCTCAAGTTTCATATGTCTCTCCTGATTATTAGTGCGTTGCTGTAAGTGAACTATATAGGGATTCTCCGACGCGCAGAAGTGTTTTGTTAAGAGGGACGTGGCATTGCCGCACTGCATTCCGCGATTTCTGCACTTGGTCGGCCGCAGCTGCAGTTTGTCGCATGGCCCTCGCCGGAAAACGCCGGCTTGCCTACAGTCGATTCTGGCGCATTGTGCCAATAATTTGACCACGCAAATAATAAGGGACCAATTTATGCAAGCTTTTATCCGGGCGTTGCCGCTGAAAACCGCCCTGGCTGTCGCCTTGTGCGGCGCCAACCTGAGCTTTGTTCCAGCCCTCGCTGCCCAGGCTGCGCCGCCTGCGGCCGCACCCGCCGGCATTGCCGCCGCCGTCCTGCCGGGCGACGATTTCTTCGGCTATGCCAATGCCGACTGGCTGGCCGCCACCGACATCCCGGCCGACCGCAGCAGCTGGGGCGCGGGCGCTGCCCTGGCCACGCAGACCAATGAACGCATCGTCAAGCTGATCGAAGGCGCGGCCAAAGCTGCGCCCGGCTCCGAAGCGCGCAAGGTGGCCGACTTCTACAGCACGTATATGGACGAGGCCGGCATTGAGGCGCGCGGCGCCGCGCCACTGCAGGCGGAACTGAAAAAGATCGCCGCCATCAAGGACCGCGCGGCCCTGGCGCGCGCCCTGGGCGCCAGCCTGCGCGCCGACGTCGATCCCCTGAATAACACCAACTTCTTCACCGAAAACCTGTTCGGCCTGTGGATCGCCCAAGGCTTGAACGACCCCGAACACAATATCCCGTATCTGCTGCAAGGCGGCCTGGGCCTGCCGGACCGCGCCTTCTACCTGGAAGACAACGAGCGCATGGCCAAGCTGCGCACCGCCTACCAGGCGCATATCGCCGCCATGCTGAAGCTGGCCGGCTTCTCCGATCCGGAAGCGCGTGCCGCCCGCGTGTTCGAGCTGGAGCGCAAGATCGCCCAGTCCCACGCCAGCCGCACCGATTCGGCCGACATCCAGAAAGCCAATAATGTGTGGAGCGACAAGGACTTCGCCGCCAAGGCGCCCGGCCTGGACTGGAAAGCCTTCTTCCGCAGCGCCGGCCTGGCGCGCCAGCAGAAATTCATCGTCTACCATCCAAGCGCCATCACCGGCGCCGCCGCCCTGGTGCAGGACATGGCGGTCGATACCTGGAAGGACTTCCTGGCCTTCCATACGGTCAACCACTTCAGCGGCTATCTGCCCAAGGCCTTCGGCGACCAGCGCTTCGACTTTTACGGCCGTACCCTGAGCGGCACCCCGCAGCAGCAGGTGCGCTGGAAGCGCGGCCTGATCGCGACCAACGCCGCCATGGACGATGCCGTCGGCAAGCTGTATGTGGCGCAGGATTTCCCGCCCGCAGCCAAGGCGCGCGTGCAGGAAATGGTGAAAAACATCGTGGCCGCCTTCCACCAGCGCATCGACAAATTGGACTGGATGGCGCCCGCCACCAAGAAGGAAGCCCAGGCCAAGCTGGCCAGCCTGTACGTGGGTGTCGGCTATCCCGACCAGTGGAAATCCTATAAAGGCCTGGAGATCAAGGCCGGCGACGCCTTCGGCAACGCGCTGCGCGCCGAAAGCTTCCGCTACAAGCAGCAGCTGGCCAAGCTGGGCCAAAAAATCGACCGCACCGAGTGGACCATGCCGCCGCAATTGGTGAATGCCGTCAACCTGCCGATGCAGAACGCGCTCAACTTCCCGGCCGCCATCCTGCAAGCGCCATACTTCGACCAGAACGCCAGCGACGCCATGAATTACGGCGGCATCGGCGCCATCATCGGCCACGAGATCAGCCACAGCTTCGACGACCAGGGCGCCCAGTTCGACGCCGCCGGCCGTCTGCGCGACTGGTGGACCAAGGAAGACGGCGAGCACTTCCGCCAAGCCTCGGCCGCCCTGGTGGCGCAGTACTCGGCGTATGAAGCCTTCCCCGACCTCAAGCTTGACGGCCAGCTGACGCTGAGCGAGAACCTGGCCGACCTGGCCGGCCTGGCCGCCGCTTACGACGCCTACCGCGTCTCGCTGGCCGGCAAGCCGGTTACGCCGGACGCCGACCGCCAGTTCTTCCTCGGCTATGCGCAAAGCTGGCGCGACAAGGAACGCGACGCCGCCCTGCGCAACCAGATCGCCACCGACGGCCACGCGCCCGCCAAATGGCGCACCTACACCGTGCGCAATCTGGACCCGTGGTATCCGGCTTTCGACGTGCAGCCCGGCCAAAAGCTGTACCTGGCGCCGCAGCAGCGCGTGCGCGTCTGGTAAAGTAGGCGGATGGACAAGAGCATCGAACAGATCACCCGCCTCACGCTGGAGCACTATGAACGCAACGCCCGCCAGTTCCTGGAGGGCACGCGCGACCATGATGTGAGCCAGAATATCGCGGCCCTGCTCGATGCCATCGAAGGCGCGCCGCCGTTCCGCATCCTCGATCTGGGCTGCGGGCCGGGGCGCGATCTGTGCGCCTTCAAGGCGCTGGGCCACGAACCGACCGGCATCGACGGCTCGGCGCGTTTTGTGGAGATGGCGCGCGAATGGAGCGGCTGCCCCGTGTGGCAGCAGGATTTCGTCGCGCTCGACCTGCCCACCGCCTATTTCGACGGCGTGTATGCGAACGCCTCCCTGTTCCATGTGCCCAGCGCGGCCCTGCCCGAGGTGCTGCTCCGGCTGCATGCGACGCTCAAGCCGCGCGGCGTGCTGTTCAGCTCCAATCCGCGCGGCCATAACGAGGAAGGCTGGAACGGCCCGCGCTACGGCAGCTACTACGATTACGCAAGGTGGGAAGCTTATCTGCTGGCGGCCGGCTTTGCGCCGCTGCAGCACTATTACCGTCCAGCCGGTTTGCCGCGCGAGCAGCAGCCCTGGCTGGCCAGCGTCTGGCGCAAAGCCTGAGCTGACTTGTGTTCGTGAGCGAACAGAAGGGAATGCTGCGCATCCCTAAGATGGACTCCGGTCACACAATCCTGTGTGCAACTTACTACAAAGGAGTGCATCATGAACAAGGACCAAATCAAAGGCAAGGCCAAGGAAATCGGCGGCAAGATCCAGCAGGAAGCCGGTGAACTGGTGGGCAGCTCCAAGCAGCAAGCCAAGGGCATCAAGAACCAGATCGAAGGCAAGCTGCAGAAAGGCGTGGGCGACGCCCGCGAGGCCGTGGACGATGCGATCGATAACGCCGTCGACAAAGGCAACCGCCAATAAGCCTGGCGCATAAAAAAAGCCCGCCGGCTGATGCTGGCGGGCTTGAATGGCGCCGAAGCGCCACGAGGTCTTTACACCATCAATTCGTTTCCGGCTTCAGGTTCTTCTTGAAGTAGGCGTCGATATAGCTGTACACATGCAGCTGGCCGGCGCGCGAGGAAATGCCATGCTTGGCGCCCGGGTAGGTCATCAGTTCGAACTGCACCTTGCGGTTCACCAGCGCATCGATCATCTTGGTGGTGTTGGTGAACAGGACGTTATCGTCGGCCATGCCGTGGATCAGCAGCAGATTCGATTTCAGGCCGTCGGCGTGGGCGAACACCGTGCTTTGCTTGTAGCCCTCGGCGTTGTCCTGCGGACGGTCCATGAAGCGCTCGGTGTAGTGGGTGTCGTACAACTGCCAGTCCGTGACCGGCGCCACCGACACGCCCATGGCGATCTTGTCCGATGCCTGCGACAGCAGGCGCAAGGTCATGAAGCCGCCATAGCTCCAGCCGAACACGCCGATACGCTTGGCATCCACGAAGCTTTGCTTGCTCAGCCATTCGACGCCGGTCAGCTGGTCTTCCACTTCCACCTTGCCCAGATTGCGGTAGATGGCGTCGGTGAAGACGCGCTCGCGGCGCGAAGAACCGCGGTTATCCAGGCGGAACACGACAAAACCCTGCTGCGCCATGTACTGGTCGAAGTTATTGCCCCATTTGCGCGCCACGTGCTGGGCGCCCGGGCCGCCGTAGGTCGAGAGGTAGACCGGATAGCGCTTGGCCGCGTCGAATTTATACGGCTTGAGCAGCGAGTAGTGCAGGGTCTGGCCATCCTTGGCTTTCAAGGTGCCGTATTCGGTCGGCAGATGGTCCGACTTGTACTTGAAGTAGGGATGGGACTCGTTCAGCTCATTGCGTTCCAGCCAGCCCACCATGCTGCCGTCCGGGCGGCGGATGCTCACGTTCGGCGGCGTGGCCGGATCGGAGAAGGTGTCGACGAAGACTTCGCCATTGCGCGAGAAGCTCACATCGTGCCAGCCATCGGCCTGGGTCACGCGCTTCGGCTTGTCGGCATTGCTGCCGTCCAGGTTCAGCGCATACACCTGCTTGTCGATCACCGCATCCTTGTTGGAGGAGACATAGACGCGGCCGGCTTTCTCATCCACGGCCAGCAAGCCGTCGATGCCCCAATCGCCCTTGCTGACCGGGTGCAGCAGCTTGCCGTCCAGGTCATGCAGATACAGGTGGCGGCGGCCGTCGCGCTCCGACACCCACAGGAAGGCGTTGCGCTTGGCCAGGAAGCGCGGCTCCTCCAGCACGTTGACCCAGGTCTTGCTGGTTTCCGTGATGAGCACGCGCTGGCCCAGGGTGGCGGCATCGACCGACACCAGCTCCAGCTTCTTCTGGTCGCGCGTCTGGCGCTGGAACAGCAGGGCTTTGCTGTTGGCGCTCCAGTCGGCGCGCACCAGGTAGATATCCTTCTCGCTGCCCAGGTCCACCTCGCGCCGCTCGCCGGATGCCGGCGAGACGATGAACAGCTGCACCGCCACGTTCGGATCGCCGGCGGCCGGGTAGCGCTGTTCGATCACATCGGTGCGGTCGGCATAGATTTCAAAGCGGCGCGCCACCGGCACTTTCGATTCGTCATAGCGCTTGAAGGCGATGGCCGAATCGTCGGGTGCCCAGTAATAGCCGCTGACCTGGTGCATCTCTTCCTGTGCCACGAATTCGGCCTCGCCGTTGTGGATGGCGGCGGCGCCGTCGCTGGTCAGCTGGCGCTCCTTGCCGGTGCTCAGGTCGAGCACGAACAGATTCTGGTCGCGCACGAAGGAGACATAGCGGCCCTTGGGCGAAATCTGCGGATCGAGCACGGCGCCGGTGGCGACCAGGCGCGCGCTGTCCGGCTTGGCCAGTTCCACCAGATACAGATTGCCGGCGATCGGCACCAGCAGCTGCTTGCCGTCCGGCGACCAGCTATAGCTGATGATGCCTTTCAGGCTGGCGGTGCGCTCGCGTTCGCGGCGCGCCTTCTCGGCGTCCGACAGGTTCTCCTGCGGCACCAGCACGCGCGAATCGACCAGCAGGCGGCTCGACTTATCTTTCAGGTTGAATTCCCACAGATCCAGCTGGAACTGGTCATCGGTACGGCCGCGCAGGAAGGTCACGCGTGCGCCGTCGGGGGAGACCTTCATCTTGCGCATGCCGGGACCGGCCAGCGCCGGATCACCATGGATACGGTCCAAAGTAAGACGCTCAGCCGACGCCGAACCGATGGCCATCAAGGCCAGAAAACAGAGAGAGAAACGCATGGTGATCCCGGACAAGGTAAAAGCCCAAAACGATACCAGACTCAGCCATATCTGACGACCCGCCGCGATTCGGAATCCATCTCTCGAAACCGACTTTCCTTCGGCCAAACGGCCACCCCACGTTTGATCTGCCTCAAACAATGTCCCACTCAGGCACTGGGGTGGGACGTTGTTTGATTTGGCACAAACATCAGGCGCGGCGCAGGCGCTGAAGGGAGAGGCGGTTGAGGTACCAGCTGAGCAGTAGGGCGGCGACCGTCAGGCCGAGCACGAGGCCGATCCAGAAGCCGGCCGAGGCCATCGGCGCCGCGGGACTGAGCGGGAACCAGCCCGGGGCCAGGCCCAGGATGTAGCCGATCGGCAGGGCGAAGCCCCAGAAGGCCAGCAGCTGGATCTTCATCGGCGGCCGTGTGACCTTGTAGCCGCGGATGGCGCAGGAGGTGGCGACCTGGGTGGCGTCGGACAGCTGGAAGATGGCGGCGAACAGCAGCAGGTGGGCGGTCAGTTCCTGCACGGCGACGTCGGTGGTGTAGGCGCGCGCGATTTCGTGGCGGAACAGGGCGATCAGGGTGGCCGACAGCACGGCGAAGCCGAGCGACATGGCGACCCCGACCCAGGCTGTGAAGCGCGCGCGTTCGGGATTGCCTTCGCCCATGGCTTGGCCGACGCGGGTGATGAGGCCGATGCCGAAGCTGACCGGCACCATGAAGACCAGCGAGGAAAAATTCAGTGCGATCTGGTTGGCCGATACTTCGTTGACGCCAAAGCGCGCCACCAGCAGGCTGACGGCGCCGAAGGCGCTCACCTCGGCGAAGTAGGTGACGCCGATCGGCAGGCCGAGACGCAGCATGCTCTTGATTTCGGCCCAGCAGGGGCCATCCCATTCGTGGAAGGGATAGGTGTTCTTGTAGGCCGGGGCGATGCGCACCCAGGCCAGCATGGCGCCCAGCATCAGCCACATGCACAGCGCGGTGGAGACGGCGCAGCCGATGCCGCCCATCTGCGGCAGGCCGAATTTGCCGAAGATGAGCATCCAGTTCATGACGACATTGAACAGCAGGCCGATGATGGCGATCACCATCACCGGCTTGGTCTGGTTGATGCTGGTGCTATAGCCGTACAGGGTGCGGTAGGCGGCGAACGCGGGCATGCCGAAGCTGATGATGTGGACGAACAGCGAGGCGCGCGCCGCCACCGCTGCTTCCATATTCAGGTGGTCGAACAAGAGCGTGGCCAGATTGGCCAGCAGCATGGCGGCCAGGCCGATGCCGAGCGCCTTCCACAGCGACTGGCGTACCGAATGCGGGATTTTGCCGTAGGCGCCGGCGCCCACTTCGTGCGCCACCACGCTGTTGATGGCCATCATGGTGCCGCTGACCGAGACCAGGACCATGGACCAGATCGAGGCGCCCAGCGACACCGCCGCCAGCTCGGCGGCGCTGGCGTGGCCGGTCATGGCCACGTCCGCCACCGCCATGCCCACGGTGGCCAGCTGCCCGATCAGCACCGGCCAGGCCAGGCGCCAGAGGGAAGCGGCTTCGGTGCGAACATTCGGTAAAGTGAAGGTATGTGGCATGGATCGGCAGTCTTTGGAGCGGAAAAGAGATAGATTCTAACCAGAATCCTGTTTTTCCGTCCGACAGTGCTTCAGGGTAGGAATTTGTTACACAGTCGTGTAGGCTAGCGGGTTGCGTTCCGCGTTGAACAGTCAGCAAGCCGCGCGCGCGGAGCACCTTACGGAGATTTTGATATGAAACGCATGTTTACCCTGGCCAGCCTGCTGGCCGCCACCCTGCTCAGCCAAGCCGCTTCGGCCGGCGAAATGACCCTGTACGCGCGTGAGGGCTTCCGCGGTTCGGAAGTGACGGTGTACGAAACCACGTCCAACTTCCGCGATCTGGGCTTCAACGACCGCGCCTCCAGCCTGGTGGTGCATTCCGGCGCCTGGGAATTGTGCGAACACCGCGATTTCGGCGGCTATTGCGCGGTATTCGAGCGCGGCGAGTATG
The DNA here is from genome assembly GCF_001191005.1 of Massilia sp. NR 4-1. Taxonomy (NCBI): domain Bacteria; kingdom Pseudomonadati; phylum Pseudomonadota; class Betaproteobacteria; order Burkholderiales; family Oxalobacteraceae; genus Massilia; species Massilia sp. NR 4-1. Next base: position 3,040,324 of record NZ_CP012201.1, on the reverse strand, counting down.
CCGACCTGCGCCGCTTTAATAACAGCATTTCCTCGGCGCGCGAAGTCCAGGTGCGCAACCGCGACCGCTGGGGCGGTGGCGGCGGCTGGAACGATAACCGCGGCCGCGATGACCGTGGCCATGACCACGACTGGCGTGGCCGCGACCGTGACCGCGACCGTGACCGTCAGCAGCTGGCTCCGGTCGAATTGTTCACCGACTCGCGCTTCGAAGGCCCGAGCGTGAGCGTGCGCAGCAATGTGCGTACCCTGGTCGACCTCAACTTCAACGACCGTGTCAGCTCCCTGATCATCAGCGAAGGCCAGTGGGAACTGTGCGAGCATGCCGACTACCGTGGCGAATGCGTGGTCTACGGGCCGGGCCGCTATCCGAATGTGGGCGGCATGAACGACCGCTTCTCTTCGATCCGGCGAGTGCGCTAAGCCGCTGCGCTTTGCGGTATTCTGTGCTCTGCAGGATTCGACCTGGAGAGCACTTCCGTGGAATACAAGGATTACTACGCTGCGCTGGGCGTCGCCAAGACGGCCAGCGATGACGAAATCAAGCAGGCTTACCGCAAGCTGGTGCGCAAATACCATCCGGACGTCAGCAAGGAGCCGAATGCGGATGCGAAAACCAAGGAGCTGAACGAAGCCTACGCCGTGCTGTCGGACGCGGAGAAGCGCGCCGCCTACGATGAGCTGGGTACGGCGCGCCAGCGCGGCGGCTTCCAGGCCGGCGCCGGCTTCCGCCCGCCGCCCGACTGGGGCGCCGATTTCGAGGCCAATGCGGACAACGACCGCGACTTCTTCTCCGACCTGTTCGCCCACGTGGGCGCGCGCCGGCGCAGCATGCGCATGCGCGGCGAAGACAGCCAGGCCAGCATCAGCATCAGCCTGCGCGACGCCTATCTGGGCGCTACCCGCACCATCAATCTGCGCATCCCCGAACTCGACGAGCGCGCCCGCGTGGTCACGCGCGAGCGGACGCTCGATGTGCGCATTCCCGTCGGCGTCACCGCCGGCCAGCAGTTGCGCCTGAGCGGCCAGGGCCAGCCCGGCACCGGCGGCGCCGAGGCCGGCGACTTGTTCCTGGAAATCCAGTTTGAAAGCGACCCGCACTACCGCATCGAGGGGCGCGATGTGTACGAGACCGTGCCGGTGGCGCCCTGGGAGGCGGCGCTGGGCGGCGAGATCGACGTGCCGACGCCCTCCGGCAAGGTCAAGGTGACGGTGCCGCCGCAGTCGAAGAGCGGGCGCAAGCTGCGCCTGAAAGGCCGCGGCATTCCCGCCTCGGGCCAGAACAATGCGGCGGGCGATCTTTACCTGCTGCTGGAAGTGGCGCTGCCGCCGGCCGATACGGAACGCGCGCGCGCCCTGTACCAACAAATGGCGCGCGAACTGGCTTTCAATCCGCGCGCCGCGCTGGGAGGCTAGGCCATGGCAAGCGATGCAGCCATGAACGGCGTCTTGCTGGAAGAGGCGGCGCTGACGCTGGAAGAACTGGCGCGGGTATGCGCCGTGGAGCCGGACTGGGTGCTGCAGCATGTGCAGGCCGGCGTGCTGCTGGCGGACGCCGGCCAGGCGCGGGAGCGCTGGCGCTTTACCAGCGTCGACCTGGTGCGCGCGCGCCGGCTGCTGGAGGTGGAGCAGGTGTTCGATGCCAATCAGGATGTGGCGGCGCTGGTGGTGGACCTGAGCGAGGAAGTGCGCCGCCTGAAAGCCCGCCTGCGCGTGGCCGGCCTCGCCGGTTGAGGGCGCGGCGCGGCCAGGCCGGCGGGCTTGGAATGGCCCTAGCGCCGTTTATCGTCCGGACCGAGGTTGCCGCCGCGGTGCGGGGCGATGGATTCATCGTTTTCGTCTTCGGGTTTCTCGCCTTGACGGCTGCCAGGCTGGCGCTGGGATTGCTGGTTGGCGTATGAATCGCCCGATTGCTGGTTGCGCCAATCGTCGCTTTGTTCCTTGCGCGCTTTGTCGGACTGCTGGCTGTCGCTGCGCGTGCCGGTTTTCTGCTGCCCCTGCTGGTTGACGGACTGGAACTGATCCTGTTGCTGATCCTGCCTGCCGGCTTGGTTTGGCTTAGTCATGATCTGCATCTCCTATTGACCTTGATTGTCCTATTGAATGAACGGTGGCGGCGGTGCTGACGCATCCGCCACAACCATGCTAGGACGGGAACGGACGGGTGTGTGTAGGCGCACGCGCTGCGACCCTGTAGGAGAGGGCGCTAGAAAGTCGGGTGCGGCAGGGTATGGTCGAGTTCAATGAATTGCTGGATCAGCCAGCGCGTGGCTGGTCCCGGCTCCTCGTCCTTGCGGCGGATCACGAAGAGCGGATAGTGGAAGGTGCCGCCGTCCTGGATTTTCAGCTCGACCAGGCGGCCGTTTTCCAGGTCGTCGCGCACCACCGATTCCGGCATGCTGCCCCAGCCGATGCCGCCGCGCAGCAGCGCGTGCTTGGCGCCCAGGTCGCCCAGGCGCCAGTCGCGCAAACCGAGCACGCCGAAATCCTGGCCTTCGGTCAGCTTGCTGCGGTCGGTCAGCACCAGTTGCAGATGCTCGCGCGCGATGGCGTTGGGGATGCCGCCCTCCAGGCGCGCCAGCGGATGCAGGGGCGAGCAGACCGGCAGCAGCGTGGCGTGGCCGGCCGCCTCGCGTTCCAGCGCATCGGGCGTACTCACGGTGTAGCCGCTCAGGCCCACGTTGGCGCGCCGCTCCAGCACCATCTGCGTGACCGCGCCCAGCGCTTCGGTGTGCAGGCGCATGGCGACCGTGGGGAAGTGCTCCTGGAAGGCGTCGAGAATCCGCACCAGATGGCAGGTGGGAAACATCACATCGACCACCAGCGAGACTTCGGCTTCCATGCCGGAGCCGAGGGCCTTGGCGCGGGCGCGCATCGAGTCCACCCGCATCAGCACCGCGCGCGCGTCCGACAGCAGGGCTTTGCCGGCCTCGGTCAGCGTGGGTTTGCGCTTGCTGCGGTCGAACAGGGCGATATTCAGCTGGTCTTCCAGATTGGCGACCGTGTAGCTGATTACCGATTGCGTGCGGTGCAGGGCGCGCGCCGCATGGGCGAAGCCGCCATGGTCGATCACGGCGGTAAACACGCGTAATTGTTCGAGGGAAGGCAGGCCGGGATCGCGCATATATCAAGAAAATCGATTAATTTGATTCAGATAAAACTGGTTTTCTCGATACTAAACGCGAACTAAGATGAACGCAATCCCCACCCCGTCAGGAGTTCATCGTGGCAAATGTACTGTATATCAATAGCAGCGTGCGTAGTTCCGGTTCCCTGTCGCGCCAGTTGTCGGCCGAGTTCATCGCCAAATGGCGCGCCGCCAATCCGGGCGACAGCATCGTCGAGCGCGACCTGGCGGCGCAGCCCGTGCCCCATCTGAGCGAGGAAATGATGGGCGCCTTCTTCACCGCGCCGGAGCAGCGCAACGCGGAGCAGGCGGCCGTGGTCAAAACCTCCGATGCGCTGGTGGCCGAGCTGTTCGCCGCCGATGTGATCGTGATCGGCGCGCCGATGTACAACTTCTCGATTTCCTCCACGCTGAAAGCCTGGATCGACCATATCGCGCGCGCCGGCCTCACTTTCAAATACACCGAGAACGGTCCGGTGGGCCTGGTGCAGGGCAAGAAGGTGTATGTGTTCACCGCCAGCGGCGGCGTGTACAGCGAGGGGCCTGGCAGCGGCTTCGACTTCCTCAGTACCTATCTGCGCGCGGCGCTGGGCTTCCTCGGCATGAGCGATATCCGCTTTATCCAGGCCGAAGGCGTGGCCGGCGGCGAGCAGGCGGTGGCCGACACCGTGGCCAAAGGCCGCCAGACCATCGAGCAGCTGCTGGCCGCCTGAGACTTAAGGCCGCGGCGGCGGCCGTTTTTTGATAGATTCCGTGGCAGCCGGTATCATGCTGGATACCAAGCGCGCCACGGAGTCCCGCAATGAAACGCCAGCTGCACCTTCTCGTCATCGATCCGCAGAACGATTTCTGCGACCTGCCGGACAGTTATCGTCCCGAAAACCCGGCCACGCGCACCCCGCACGCGCCGGCTTTGCCGGTGCGCGGCGCCCATCAGGACATGCTGCGCCTGGCGGGCCTGATCAACCGTGGCCGCCATGGCCTGAGCGAGATCAGTGTCACCCTCGATTCCCACCACCGCTACGATATCGCCCATCCGACCTTCTGGTACGCGGCCGATGGCGCGGCTGTGGCGCCCTTCACTGAAATATCCGCCGCCGACGTGCGCGCCGCGCGCTTCCTGCCGCGCGACCGGGCAGCCTTGCCGCGCGTGCTGTCCTACCTGGAGCAGCTGGAAGCGCATGGCCGCTACCGCCTGATGGTCTGGCCCGTGCATTGCGAGATCGGTTCCTGGGGCCACAATGTGCACGAAGATGTGCGCGCCGCCTATAACCGCTGGGAAGACGCGGCGCTGGGCGTGGTGACCAAGATCGCCAAGGGTTCCAACCCGTGGACCGAGCACTATTCCGCCGTGATGGCCGAGGTGCCGGACGATGCCGATCCCGATACGCAGCTGAACCGCAGCCTGATCGCCAGCCTGGCCCAGGCCGACCGCGTGTATATCGCGGGCGAGGCGAGCAGCCACTGCGTCAAGGCCACCACCGAGCATATCGCCGACAATATCGACCCCGCGCGCCTGGTGCTGATCACCGACTGCATGAGTCCCGTGGCCGGCTTCGAACAGCAGCAGCACGGCTTCCTGCAGGCGATGCAGGAGCGCGGAGCGCAGCTGGCGCAATCGGGTGATGTGCTGCAGGAGCTGCTGGCCAACGCCGGCCGCTAAGAGACCACTTCAAATGGCCTCTATGCCATCCCCTTACTGGAGAACCGCCGCATGATCCCCGTCGTCCGCAGCCTGCTGGAAACCGACCTGTATAAATTCACCATGTGGCAGGCGCTGCTGCATAGCCAGCCGAATTCGCATACCGAATACGAATTCGTCTGCCGCAATAAGCCGGTCTTCCCGCTGGCCCAGCTGAAGGAGGAGGTCGAGGAGCAGCTCGACCATCTGTGCGCGATGTCCTTCAGCGAGGACGAGCTGGCCTATCTGCGCTCCTTGCGCTATATGAAGAGCGACTTCGTCGACTTCCTCACGGTGTTCCGCTTCCAGCGCAAGTTCATCACGGTCGAAACCGACGGCGAGCGCCTGGTGATCCACGCCGCCGGCCCGCAGGTGCACGTGATGGGCTTCGAAATCTTTGTGCTCTACATCGTCAATGAGCTGTACTTCCGCCGTTTCGACGCAGAGTCGGCGCTGGAGGAGGGCCGCGCGCGCCTGCACGACAAGCTGCGCGCACTGAAGGAATTCGGCAATCTGCCGGGACTGCGCCACCCGTTTGAGTTCTCCGACTTCGGCCTGCGCCGCCGCTTCTCGGCCGCCTGGCACGATGAAGTGGTGCAGACGCTGGCGGCCGAAGCGCCGCGCTTCTTCAAGGGGACGTCGAATGTCTATCTGGCCAAGAAATTCGGCCTGTTCCCGATCGGGACCATGGCGCACGAATACATCCAGTCCTTCCAGGCTTTCGGCGTGCGCCTGCGCGACTTCCAGAAAGCGGCGCTGGAGGATTGGGTGCAGGAATACCGCGGCGACCTCGGCATCGCCCTGACCGACGTGGTGGGCATGGACGCCTTCCTCGACGACTTCGACCTCTATTTCGCCAAGCTGTTCGACGGCCTGCGCCACGATTCGGGCGACCCCGTGCTGTGGGGCGAGAAGGCCATCGCCCACTACGCCGCGCTGCGCATCGATTCGAACACCAAGCGCCTGGTGTTCTCCGACGGCCTGGATTTCGACACTGCCTTCAGCCTATACCGGCATTTTGCCAACCGCATCATGACGGGCTTCGGCATCGGCACCCATCTGACCAATGATGTGGGACTGACGCCGCTGAATATCGTCATGAAGCTCATCCGCTGCAATGGGCAGTCGGTGGCCAAGCTGTCGGACTCGCCGGGCAAGACCCTGTGCAAGGACGAGACCTTCCTCGCCTACTTGCGGCAGGTGTTTCACCACACCGCTTCCTGAATGCGCTTAGGCTTCGCTGGCGCCGTAGTGGCGCATGATGGCGTCCGCCTGCTCGCGGTGAACCTCGTCGTCGACATCGACGCTGAGCAGGGCGGCAGGACTGCTTAAGGGCTGATCGGTATCGTCGGCCGCATCGGGCGTCAGCGAATCGAAGAGATTGCGCACGGCACTGGTCGACGTATCGGCCGGCCGCGCCTCGTGCCGGTTCATTTGCACAGCCGCCGCGCGCCAGCCGGCATTCAGCAGCGCGGCCCGCGCTTGCTCCGCATCCGCGATTTCCTTGAAGTTGCGATGGATAGTTTTTGCCATAAATTCCTCCTTTCCACCATTATGCGCGCTTAGTCGTAAAAGCATGGTCCGTTTCCATTGAGCTATCTACGTGCCAATTCCGTCTAAGGATAAATAGTTTACATATATAAATTTTAGTTGTATGGTTGCAAAGGTGTTTGGTATGGAAGGCAATTTATGGTCAAGGAATTGTTGCTGGTGCTGGCCTTGCTGGCATCTACGCCGGTGTTGGCCGGAGGCGAGCCTGCAAGCAGTCTGCCGGTGAGCAATGGCTTAGTGGAAAGTGCCGCAAGCAAGGAGACGCCTGTGCAAAAGCCGGAGCGTGCCAGCATTCCTGAAGAGCGCGTACCGGAGCCCAGTCCGGTGGCCATCCTTGCCACGATCCTCCTGGGACTGGCGCTGGTGCGCATGAAGCATTGAGGAAATGAAGTGAAAACGGGGCGCAAGGCCCCGTTGTTTCGATCAGAAGCCGTTCAAGGCATTCTGTGTATGTTCGACTCTGGGCGGTGCGGCAAAGAAGGGGCCGACCAGCGTGCGCCAAGCGGTGAACGTCTCACTGCTGCGGAACTGCACAGTGTGATGTTCCAGAGTCTCCCAGCCGATTACGAGGTGGTAGGTATCCTGCCGTTCGATGATGCGTTCCAGCCGCATCGACAAGCACCCCGGCGACCGTCGGAACAGCGGCACAGCTTCGCGCACCGCCGCCTCAAAGTCAGCGTGGACATCAGGTTTGATCTGAATCTCGGCAATCTCGTAAATCATCAGCAGCTCCACAGTTGGCAAACACCCATTCTGGCACGAAACCGCGCAAACCCACCAAGGCGCTCCCGTTGATCCAAATCAAACAATGTCCGATCTTGCTGCCTCGACGGCCCCGCCTGAGACAGCAAGGTGGACATTTTTTGATTTGGCGCAAAGCTTAGAAGTTGTAGCGGGCAGTCAGCTGCACATTGCGGGGTGCGCCTGGCAGGTTCAGCAGTTTGCTGCTGCCGTGGCCGGCGGCGATGTAGTTGCGGTCGAACAGGTTGTTGATGTTCAGTTGCAGGTCAAGGCCGCGCACGCGGTAGGACAGCATGGCGTCGGCCGTCACGTAGCTGGGCAGGGTGACGGTGTTGCCGGGATTGGCGAAGCGGTCGGCCACGTAGTTGACGCCGGCGCCGGCGCTGAAGCCGCCACCGAGGGCTTTGCTGACCCACAGGTTCATGCTTTGTTTCGGCGTCAGCGTGGGGCGTTTGCCTTGTACGAATTGGCCGTCATCCTTGGCGATCGATTTGCTCACTTCCGCATCCATATAGGCGTAGCCGCCGAAGACTTGCCAGCCTTGGCCCAGGTCGCCGGTGAAGCTCAGTTCCAGGCCATTGGTCTTTTGCGTGCCGATCGGGATCAGCTTGTTGCTGACCGGGTCGGTGGACTTGATATTGCTGCGTTCGAGCTGGTACAGCGAGGCGGTGGCCGAGGCGCGGCCGCCGAAGAAGTCGAACTTGGCGCCGATTTCCTTGTTGCTGGTTTCTTCCGGCTCGATATTGGCGGCGTTCGCGGCCAGCGGCAGGCTTTCGGCCGAAGGCTGGAAGGATTTGCTGTAGGAGAGGTAGTAGGACTGGTCCTGGCGCGGCTGGTAGACCAGGCCGGCGCGCGGGCTCCAGGCGCGGTCGGTGCGGCTCAGGTTGGCCTGGCCGGCGCGGCGCTCTTCGGTTTCCTGCTTGAATTTGTCGAAGCGGGCGCCGACCAGGGCTTTCCATTCCGGCGTCAGCGTGGCCAGGTCCTGCACGTAGGCGCTGGAGACGGTCAGGATGCCGAGGTTGTCGGTCGATGGCGCGGCCGTCACGGTGAAGGGCAGCTTCGGCGCGACGGGATGGAACAGGTCGACGGTGGCGACATTGTTCTGGCTGCGGAACAGCTGGTCCTTGTTCTGCTTGCCGAATTCCACGCCGTAGAGGATCTGGTGCGGCATACCGCCGATCACGGCTTTCTGCACCAGTTCGGTCTGGTTGAAAATGCCGTCTTCGGCGCGCTTCACATTGCTGCGGTTGAGCGAGGCGGTCTTCGCCGCTTCATTGACCGAGCCGACCAGGGTGTTGTTGCGGTCGAGCTTGTAGTCATACTGGCGCAGCGCGTTGCGCAGCGTCAGTGTGTCGTTGATGCGGTGGTTCAGCACCATGCCGAAGGAGGTCACGCGCGACTGGCTGTAGTCGAAGTCGCGCGCATTGGCGGCGCCGTAGTAGGTGGATGGATCGACATCGACCGCGCGGTCTTTATAGGCTGGGATGCCGAAGTCGGTCACGCGGCGGTCGGCAATGTATTCGGCTTGCAGCAGCAGGGTGGTGTCCGGCGTCAGCTTGAACAGCACGGAGGGCGAGAACGCCTCGCGCTTGAGGAATTGCTGGTCGCGGAAGCTGTTGGCGTCTTCCTTGGCGCCGGTGACGCGGAAGGCGACGCCCTGGTCGTCGAAGTTGCGGGCCAGGTCGATTTCGCCGCGTTTCTGGCTCCAGCTGCCGATGGTCAGGCTGACTTCGGTCTTGTCGATGCCGGGCTTCTTGGTGATGCGGTTGACCAGACCGCCGGAAGAGCCGCGGCCGTACAGCACGGAGGCCGGGCCTTTCAGCACTTCGATCTGCTCCACATTGGACAGGTCGCGGAAGTACATGGCGTCGTCGCGCATGCCGTCGATGAACTGGTCGCCCAGGGCGCTGAAGCCGCGGATGGTGATCTGGTCGCGCTGGCCGTCGCCGTGCGACAGGCCGATGCCCGGCACCGCCTTCATCGCGTCCTGCATCGAGTGCGCGCCCTGGTCGCGCAACAGGGTTTGCGGCACCACGTTCACCGTTTGCGGAATATCGCGCAGCGGGGCGTCGATCTTGGTGGCGCTGGTGGCGCTGACCGGGTTGTACGGCGTTTCCTTGACTGCGCCGACGGTGACGGTCGGCATGGCCTGGTCATTGCTGTCGGCGTGGGCGGGGAATTGCTGGAGGGCGAGGGCGATCATCAGCGCCAGCGGCGTTTTCTTCATGGGCTTGTCCTGTCGTGGTGGAAGCTGGCTACGGTCGTCCACGCAGGACTTTGGCTGGCTTTATTTTTTAAATGAGAATCATTAGCATCAAATTATCCCTGGAATGACTACCTTGTTGCAAGTAAATGATGCAATTTCGATGAGAAATATTAGGAAATTGCCTCGCAGACAGCCTTAACTCTTGGTAAAGTCGCGCGCCAAAAGACCAGCGCGGCCAAGCTGACGGCCGCGCCCAGCATGCACACGCCGCTCCAGCCATACGCCGCATGGATGCTGGTGGTGGCGATGGCGCCCGCACCGCTGCCGGCGGCGTAGAACAGCATATAGCCGCCGATCAGCCGGCTGTGCGCCTGGCTGTTCCCGCTCAGGATCATGCTCTGGTTGGTTACATGCAGGGCTTGCGCGGCCAGGTCGAGCAGGATGATGCCGAGGACCAGGGCCGCCAGCGATTGCGCGCCCCAGGCCAGCGGCAGCCAAGCGGCCAGCATCAGCAGCAGGGCGCCGCCACTGGTGCGCTGGCCCAGTCCCCGGTCGGCCAGCGCACCGGCGCGCGCCGCGCCCAGCGCACCCGCCGCACCGATCAGGCCGAAAGCGCCGATGGCCGTGTGCGACAGGGCATAGGGCGGGGCGCTCAGCAGCAGCACCAGGGCGCTCCAGAAAATGTTCAGGGCGGCGAAGAGCAGCAGGCCCAGCATGCCGCGCACCTGCAGGGTGCGCTCGTTTTTCAGCAGCGTGAACATCGACAGCAGCAGCTGTCCATAGCGCAGGCGTGGCGCGCCGTCGCCGCTGGCTGCGGCAGCCAGGTGCGGCGCAGGCAGGACGCGGCGCAAGGCCAGCAGCATGATCGCGCTGAGCACGGCCGACAGAAAATACACGGCGCGCCAGCCCGCCACATCGGCCACGGCGCCGGACAGCACGCGCGCCAGCAGCAGGCCCAGCATCACGCCGGCCTGCACCGTGCCGACCACCTGGCCCCGCTGCGTGGGAGCGGCCAAACTGGCGGCATAGCTGATCAGTCCCTGGGTCATGGCGGTGCCGAGCAGTCCCGCGCCCAGCATGCCGAGCAGGAGCAGGGTAGGCGAGGTGGCGCAGCCCAGTGCCAGCAGGGTCAGGCAGAGGGCCAGCAGCTGGGCCATGGTCAGGCGCTTGCGGTCGAGCAGATCGCCGAGCGGCACGAGCAGCAGCAGGGCCAGCGCGCAGCCGGCTTGCGTGGCCGTCACCACCAGGCCCACATTCGCATGGCTGAAACTGAAATCGGCGGCAAAGGCATCCAGCAGGGGCTGGGCGTAATACACATTCGCCACGCTGAGCGCGGCGGCGGTGGCAAATAGCAGGACTAGGCTGCGGGGCAGGGCGGGCATGGATGGCTTCCTTAGTGTGGTTGCAAATCAAAACTAGTTGAAGCATAGGGAATGTGGTTTTAAAATGCAACCAAAAACCATGGGAAAGATATGGGCAAGCAAAAACAGGAGGAGTTCTGTCCGGTGGCGCGCACGCTGGATCTGATCGGGGACCGCTGGTCCCTGCTGATTGTGCGCGACGCGTTCGACGGCATCCGCCGCTTCGGCGAATTTCAGCGCAACCTGGGCATTGCGCGCAATATCCTCAGCGACCGCCTGCAAAAACTGGTGGAGGCCGGCGTGCTGGAAGTGGCCCCGGCCTCGGATGGCACGGCCTATCAGGAATACCTGCTGACGGCCAGGGGGCGCGATCTGTTCACCGTGGTGGTGGGCCTGCGCCAATGGGGCGAGCAGCATTTGTACGCCAAGGGCGAGGCCCGTTCAAGCCTGCTTGAAATCGAAAGCGGCAAGCCCGTCCCCCAGCTTGCCTTACGCCGCCGCGACGGCAGCGCGCTCAAGCCGGAGGATACCGTGGTGCGAAAAGTGAAGGCTTAAGCGGCGCCGTTGAGGATGAGGGCGAGGCCGGCTTCGAAGTGCTGGTCGGGGCTGCGCTGGCGATAGCGCTGCATCGCTGCGGCGAGCTGTGGATAGGCGAGCACACTTTCATCGAGCGTGGTGGGATCGGGATGGTCGGCCTGCTCTTCCAGCACGCAACCCACCACATAATGGGATATCGTAACCAGCAGATCGATGGCGGCTCCCATTTCCATGCCAGTCTCGCAGAGGAAACGCAGCTGCGCATCGAGCGCGGGCAGGGTGTCGGGCACCGGCTCGCTGCCCGCGTGCAGGCGCGCGCCGTCGCGATAGTCGAGCAGGGCGCGGCGGAAGCTGCGCGCATTTTCGCCGAGGAAGCTGCGCCAGTCTTCGCCCGCTTGCGGTAGGGTGCGCTGATGGGCGCGCTCCATGATTTCCAGATTCATTGCGTCCAGCAAGGCGCGCTTATTCTTGAAGTGCCAGTACAGTGCCGGCTGCTGCACGCCCAGGCGTTCGGCCAGCAGGCGGGTGGACAGCTTGTCGACGCCGACTTCGTTCAGCAAATCGAGCGCGGCCGCCACAATCTGCTTGCGTTCTACTTTCATGTTTTCCGATCCCGAAAAAATTCTTTTTATGACCAAACTTTATCACTTATAATTTAATTTATCGATGATAAATTGAGCGAGATATGAACAAAGGACTTTACGCAGTCATGGGTTCGGTGGTGATCAGCGCCGCCGGTATCGGGCTGACCATGCCCATCGTTCCGCAACTGATGCGCGATGTGGGCCACACTGCCGAACTGGGCTGGCGTTTCGGCGCATTTACCGGCCTGTACGCGCTGATGCAGTTCATTTTCTCGCCGATCCTGGGCGCGCTGAGCGACCGCATCGGGCGGCGGCCGGTACTGCTGATGTCCCTGGCCGGCTCGATGATCGATTACGTGCTGCTGGCGCTGGCGCCCTCGCTGTCGCTGCTCTTCCTCGGCCGCGCCATCGCCGGCATCACCGGCGCCAGTCTGGCCGTGGCCTCGGCCTATATCGCCGACGTCACGCCGGAGAACCAGCGCAGCCGCCGTTTCGGCCAGTTGAACGCCTGCTTTGGCGTCGGCTTTATCATCGGTCCCGTGATTGGCGGCCTGCTGGGCGAGTACTGGGTGCGCGCGCCTTTCCTGGCCGCCGCCGCGCTGGACGCGCTGAACCTGGTCGTGGCCTTCTTCGTGATGCGCGAATCGCGCACGCCGCAAGCGGTACCGGTGCCCTTGAATCCGCTGGCGCCGCTGCGCTGGGCGCTGAGCTTTCCGGCCCTGCTGCCGCTGATGGTGGTGTATTTCGTGCTGGCGCTGGTGGGCGAGGTGGCCGGCACGGTCTGGGTCATGTACGGCGAGGACAAGTTTGCCTGGAGTTCCCTGACCATCGGCATCTCGCTGGCGGGCTTTGGCGTGTTCCATGCCGTGGCCCAGGCTTTCGTGGCCGGACCGCTGTCCGAGCGCTACGGCGAGCGGCGCACCCTGCTGATCGGGATTACGGCCGATGCGCTGGCCTATGCGGCGATCGCCTGGGCAACCGAGGGCTGGGTCGCCTTCCTGCTGCTGCCGGTGTTCTGCGTGGGCGGCATCGGCGCGCCTGTGCTGCAGTCGCTGATGTCGGCCGGCACCGATTCGGAACAGCAGGGGCGCTTGCAGGGCGTGCTGGCCAGCATCGCCAGCCTGGCGACGATTATCGGGCCGGTCGGCATCAGCACCCTGTATTTCATGTCGCGTGCCACGTTCCCGGGCGCCGTCTGGTTGGGCGGCGCGGCGCTGTATCTGTTCAGCATGCCTTTCCTGTTGGGACGGGTGAGCCGCGCTGCGCGGGCGTAAAAGTGTCGGATTTCTTTACACTCGGTGAATGCTGTGAAATCGACCTTCTTTAAAATCAATAACTTACGGATATGGCATATAACTTGCTTTATGCAAGCTTTCTTTGAAAATTGCATAAGGGTAAGTAACAATGAAATTCGTAAAGTTTGCTGTTGTTGCGGCAATGATGTCGGCAGGTGCGGTACAAGCTGGTCCGATCCAGCTTCTGAGCAATGGCAGTTTTGAGACGGGCAATCTGAATGGCTGGACCACCTCGGGCCTGGGCAGCACCGGCACCTGCGCCAGCGCCGGCCGTGACTGGAATGTGGCCAGGACGGGCAGCGCCACCGGCTGCGCTACGGTCGGCAATCCGTTTGATGGCAGCTATGCCGCCTACGTCATGAACGATGGCACGGCCAAGACCAATTACACGCTGGCGCAGACTTTCTTCGTGCCGCAAGGCCTGAAGGAAGCCACCCTGTCCTGGAGCGACTCCATCGTGGCGAGCTATTCCGGCCAGGCGCGCAGCTTCAAGGTCGATATCCTGCAAGGCACGACGCTGCTGGGCAATGTGTTCAGCTACGACGTCGCCAACGACAGCAGCACGGCTTGGGATGCGCGCAGCATCAATGTCAGCGCCTTGCTGGCCTCGCATCAGGGCGAAAACCTGACCCTGCGCTTCTCCAACTACATTCCGCAGAGCTGGACCGGCATGGCCGGCCTGGCCATCGACAATGTGTCGCTGAGCGCCAAAGTACCTGAACCCAGCTCCCTGCTGCTGATCGCCACCGGCCTGCTGGTTGCCGGCTTCGCCCGCCGCCGCCGCGCTTCCGCAGTGGCACTGTAAGCACATCCCCCCGGCTGCCGCACCTGGCGGCAGCCCTCCCATCTCCCTCGTTTACTTGCCGCCGAAGGTGTAGGACAGGCCCAGCATCACGCTGCGCGGCGCGCCGGGCGTGTACTGGTTCTGGGTGTTGGGCGAGTAGGCGCCAACGCCGGAGTAGGAGCTGGAGGCGGAATCGGAGTAGTGCTTGTCGCCCAGGTTGCGCACATGGACCCAGGCTTCCCAGCCCTGCATGAAGCGGTAGGCGGCGCGCAGGTGGAAGAGCGCGTGGCCGGGATAGCGCACGGTGTTGGCATTGTCCATCCAGTAGGCGCCCTGGTGCACGGCTTCCAGCGCAATGCGCAGGTCCGGTATCGGCTTGTAGCCGACTTCGGCGCTGGTCATATCGCGCGGCGCCTGCGGCATGTCCTTGCCGCTGAAGTCCTGGGTGGCGGAGACGCGATAGCGCTCATAGCGATGGCTGGCGATGGCGGTGCTGAAGCGCGCGTCGAGCGGGCCGTTGTCGTAGTTCAGGCCCAGCTCCAAACCCTGGCTGCGCGTGCGTCCGGCATTGCGGTTTTCGCTATTGCCCGGCGTGATGGTGTAGCTGACGATGGTGTCGCGTCCCACCAGCCGGTAGAGCGAGGAGTCCAGGCGCAGCTTGCGGTCGAGGAAGGCCAGGCGCAGGCCCACTTCCACGCTGCGGTAGGTGGCGGGCTGCAGGTCGGGAATGCCGGTCTTGCCATACATCTGGCTCACCTCCGGCGGCGTGAAGCCTTCGCTGATATTCGCATACGCATTGGCGTCCGCACCCAGCACATAGCTGGCGCCCAGCTTGGGGCTGAAGCGCGAGAAGCTGCGGCTCTCGTTCGGCGCGCCGTAGTTGGCGCTGCCCTGCGGCGAGAGATTGTTGCGGAAGTCATAGCGGATGCGGTCGGAGCGGCCGCCCGCCACCACGCGCAGCTTGGGCAGCGGCGACGCTTCCCATTGCGCGAAGAAGGCGGTGTTGTCGATGTCGGCCTGGTAATCGCGTACGCCTTGCGGCTGGCTGTCGTTGACGCGGGTGTAGCTCAGATAACGGCCGCTGGTCGGATCGCGCACGATGCGCAGATTGTCGCTGTAGTAGGGATTGTCGCTGCGGTCGATGTAGATGCCCGTGACCAGGCGCGAATTCAGCCAGGCGAATTCCTGCAGATGCTTCACGTCCAGACCGCGCGAATCGACGTGGCTGTTGTTCAGCGTGCCCTTGCAGATGCTGCCGGCGCAACTGCCGATGGTGTAGCTCGGGATCTGGCCATGGTCGTTGCGGCGCGTGAAGAGGGTGACAGTGGTGGTGCCGCCTGGCGTGGTATCGCCTTCCCAGGCCACGGTGCCGCGCGTGGTCTTGTCCTTGCGGTAGGTGAAGGTGTTCAGACTCTTGCCGGGATTGTTCTGATAGTCGTTTTCGAACAGGCTGCCCGGCATGGCCGCATCCAGATCGGTGCGCACCAGGGTGGCGCGCACGATGCCGGCATTGCCCAGCGCATAGTCGGCGCGCAGGGTGAAGGAATCCTTGTCGCCGTAGCTGTACTCCTGCCAGTTATTTGAAGTGCGGCGTGAGCTGTAATGCGAGAAGCGCAGACCGAAATCGCCCCAGGTATTGCTGGCCGCCGTGTCGTAGCGCGTAAAGCCGGACACGCCTTCATGCCGCGCGCCGATGCGCGCATACGGCGTGCGTGAAGGGGCGGCGGTCAGCGCATTGATGGCGCCGCCCACGGCATTGCTGCCGTACAGCGAGGAGGCCGGCCCTTTCACCACTTCCACGCTGTCGCTGCCGGCGATATTCATCTCGTTCAGCGAATTGTGGTTGAACACGCCCAGCGGGCGGATAGGAATGCCGTCTTCCAGATACTGGTACACCGAGCCGGTGCCGATGGGCTGGCGGATCGCCATGCTGTGCTGCTCATTGCCCAGGTCATTCCAGTGCACGCCGGCGACGCGGTTGAGGATATCGCCCATGGTCTTGGGCTTGTCGCGCTCCATCTCGCGGCCGCTGACGATGCCGATGGCGCTTGGCGTTTCGGACAATTTGGTGACGGCGCGCGAGCCGCTGACGACGACAATTTCCATGCCGGGTGTTTCGTCGGCGCCCAAGGCGTTGGCGGAGAAGGCGGACAGCAGGGCGAGGCAGATGGCGCTAGGGCGGTAGTTCATGATGTGCTTTCTTCTTCTAATGGCGTACTTGGCGCGGTGCGGCGCAGGGCATGGCCCGGACGGCAAGGCGCGCGCGCAAACAGCCTGCTTCAATGCAGGTCAGACGGGTGCTGCGGGATCAGGAATGGGCCGGTGGTGCGCGTGACTGCGCGGCGGACCAGATGAAGAGGCGGCGTGGCGCCTGGTAGAAGAGGGGAGGGTAAATCGCGTTGCCGGCCGCGAGATGCAGAGTGAGCGCTGGCGTAGGCGGCAAGCCCACGGTGTCGTGCTGGGTGAAGCAGAAGGGGCAATGTTCCAGATGCTGAGCGCTGTCGCCGGATGGCTGGCCGCTATCGCCGCCGATCTTGACGAATTTGGCGCCCTGCATGGTGCAGATTTCGGTCCAGCCGCTGTCGCCAGCCGGCGCCATGGCGCGCGAAACGGAAGGCACGAGCGCGGCGAAGAGGATCGCCATGAAGGCGAGCCAGGCGGCGCAGCGTCGTATTGTTCCGTTCATATTCATACGCGGCCGATTCTAGCATGGGATTTTTGCATGACTCAAAGCCGGTACGACGATTCTTAATTCAGCTTAAGCTGGCCGATTATGAAGTGCGGCTGCACAGCCCCGTGCACTCCATGTTTTCCATGGCCGCGAGGATGCGCAGCAGGGCGTCGGTGAAGGCGGGGGGGCTATTGAGCAAAGCCGTGCGGGCCAGGGCGGTGATGTAGGAACGGTTGTTGAGTGGCAGTGCCGCCGCGTACACTGGTGCGACCTCGGCCAGCACATTCAGCATCTTGAGCTGATTCTCTTCGCGCACGCTTGGATCGCCAATGCCGGTCAGGGCGCCGAGCATGCTGTTGAGCAGGCCGTTTTGCGTCATCGCGATGCCCCGTTGCCGCGTTTCGGTGATCTCCTCCGGCTTCAGGGTTGTGAGGAATTGTTCCAACAAGGGGAGCTGCTTGCCCATGCATAGGACCGGCATGGGCATCAGCAGCGCTATTTCATCCTGATAGCGCTGGATGTTCTCCCGCGCCGCGGCCGCCACGGCAGCGGACAAGGCTGCCGGATCCTTATTGCTGCGGTCGATGCGCTGCAGATCGAACATCATGTAGTTCATCATGGCCTTGGTCATTTCGCCGCACAATAAGCTGAGTTCATTGAGCTCGCCTGGCGCAACGCTGCGGGAATCGAGGAAGCGCTGCCGGTTGGACAGCAGGGCGATCAGCTCTTTGCCTTCGCCTTCCGTGATACGCGGTGGCGTCTTGCCCTCCTGCTGGGCGACTTGGCTCAGCGTGGCCAGACGGTTGGCGGCGCGGGCATATTCTTCCAGTTCGCCAGCCGAGGCGAGATAGCTGGCGCCAAGCAGGGTGAGCAAAAGGCAGTGGAGCAATCGTTTCATGGGATAGGCAGTAAAATAATTTCTGAACGGTAATTTTATCAGCCGGCGCGATGGCGCCGCCAAGAAAGAGAGATGGCAGGACGTATGGATATCATCAAAGAGTTGAACGAAAGCTGGGGCTGGGCGGGACTGCAGGCGCTGGAGGTGGTGGGGGAAAATGATTTCGGCAATCTGATCATCAAGGATGTCCAGGGCCGCTATTGGCGGCTGATGCCGGAAGAATGCAGCTGCGCGGTGGTGGCGTCCGACCGCCAGGCGCTCGACGTGCTGTCGGCCGATCAGGACTTTTTGCAGGACTGGCATATGGCCGGCTTGACCAAGATCGCGCGCGAGCATTGCGGACCGTTGACCGAGGGCCGCAAGTACTGCCTGAAAATCCCGGGCGTGCTTGGTGGGGAGTATAAGGCGGAGAATCTGGCAAGCGCGCCTTTGCATGAGCTGATCCGCCTGTCGGGCGATGTGGCGCGGCAGATGCAGGATTTGCCGGATGGGGCACAGGTGAAGTTGAACGTGGTGGATTAACGATTGCTTGTGTCGTTTGCATTCCAGGTGGCGCAATTGTGGCGCGGTTCGATAAACTGCGCCATTTTTTGACTGTCAAAGTGGCGCAGTTCATGCGTCCCCCAACTGTCGCGGTGGCGCATCTCGACTATCTTAAATCGTGGTGCCCCCAGGTTTCTGGACTGGTTCAGTGATATATATTTATGAATAACTCCATTGCAATAAATAAATGGCTTGAGCAAACGAAAGACGGCAAGATTGTTATTGATTCAAACGATGTTAATCACGAAGCTAGGGAGCCGCTGAACAATTCAGTTTCCGACGCCAGCAGGGCCGCTGTGAGAGCCACGTCGGCGCAGCGATATCAAAATCAGGAAACATGACTGGCTGCAGAGCGAAAAAGCCTGTTTTCAACATGGCCTTTGCCGCTTTTTCAAACTCGGGATGCAACTTGGGTGTGAGCGCTGCCGAGGAATCTGCGTGCCAGCACCAGATTGGCCAGCGCGAATAAGGAGAACAGCTGCGCCGCATTTTTGGCCAGTCCACGATAACGGGTCTTGCGATGGCGGAACAGGCATTTGACAACGTGGAAGCAGTGCTCGACCTTGGCGCGCACGCTGGCCTTAGTTTGTTCCAGCCTTTCGGTGGCGCGGCCAAGCTTGTCCTTCTTGAGCGTCTTACGCAAGCCGGGGCGCATGGGGGGGGGCCACACGACGGCCGAGCCAGCATTCTCGGGCCGCTTGGCCACGCCCTGATAGCCCGCATCGCCCATCGCGATCACCTCGCCGCCGTGCAGCAGCGCATGCGCCTGCGTCACGTCGGCCACATTGCCAGCGGTGCCCACAACGCTGTGCACCAGGCCACTGGCCACGTCCACACCGACGTGCGCCTTCATGCCGAAGTGCCAGTCATTGCCTTTCTTCGATTGGTGCATTTCCGGATCGCGCTCGCCATCGCGTTCTTGGTCGATGGCGGCGCGGCGATCAAGGTGGCGTCCACGATGGTGCCTTCGCGCATCGTCAGGCCTTTGCTGGCCAGGTGGCCGTTGATTTCGTTGAAGATGCGCCGGGTCAAATTGTTCTTCTCCAGCAAGCGCCGGAACTTCAGCAGCGTGGTCGCGTCAGGCGCCGATTCGTGCGTCAGATCGATGCCGACAAAGCCGCGAATCGCCTGGCTGTCGTAGATGGCATCTTCGACGCCCTCGTCCGAAAGGCCGAAGCACTGCTGGGCAATGTACATGCGCAGCATGCGCTCCAGGCCGATTGGTGGGCGGCCACGGCCATCGCCCTTGGGATAGTAAGGCAGGATCGCCGCCACCAGCGCCGGCCACGGCGTGGCGGCCTCGATCTCGGCCAGGAAACGGTCACGCCGCGTAGGCTTCTTCTTGCTGGCGTACTCGGCGTCGGAAAAGCTCGATTGCATGAACTGGTCTCGCAGTTAGTAAGCCGACATTGTGGCAGCTTGACGCAGAGTTGCAGGCACGGGGCGACGATTAAATCAGCGCTTCCTTAAAGAATTCGATTGGAATCTTTTAAAAAGTCACCTGGCAGAAAAATCCATCAGAGTTGTAGCATTAGATCTTCCTACGTCCTGGGCGATGATCAAACATGATGAATTTACATCAAGTGTATTCACTGCCTTGAATGGAATGATGTTAGGTATGCTAGCAGCTGTTGCAAGAAAAGATTACTTAACTAGGCGGGAACGAGTTGCGCAAGGAGTCCGAAAAGCACAAAGCGCAGGAAAATATCAAGGACGAAAGCCGAACCATGAACGGAATCTTTTGATTCAAAAGCATTTAAAAGCAGGTGTGTCCAGCTGAAGCGAAATTATGGAGCTAGTTGGATGTAGCAAAGGATTGATTGCGCAACAAGAAAAATTGCTAAAAGAGAACCACTTTATCACTTAAAGTGCCACAACTGCTTGCAACCTGGAATATAATGCTTCTTTGATAAATTGTTACCAGTAACCAACTTCAGCACTGGAATCCTATGACAAATGACGAGGCCCCTGACCTGCACTTTGACGTAAGTAGTGGGCTCAAGAGCGTGCTAGGTAGCGATCTCATCACGGATGATGAGGTCGCAATTTTTGAGCTTGTCAAAAATTCGTTCGATGCCGATGCCAGTCAGGTCGATCTTTACTTTGGCAATAGCACCATTGTAGTGGCCGACAACGGTATAGGAATGACCTACGATGATATTCGCAATAAGTGGTTGTTTGTTGCTTACTCATCAAAGCGTGGCCAGACGAGGTTGGGCGGGTTTCGCGATGATATCGCGGAGCGTCACCACTACGCAGGCAGTAAGGGAATTGGTCGTTTCTCCTCCGACCGTCTGGGTCAAATAGTCAAACTTCAGACCCGGCACCAAACTGAAGATCAAAAGCCGGTGCATTTGTTGGTTGTCGACTGGAATCTCTTCGATCGCGACCATAAGGAGCGCTTCGAAAATATCGAAGTTGCTTACTCTGCAGAGTTAGACAATTTCGAATTACCGGAAGGCATAGCGACACGATCGCATGGCACTGTCCTGACTATTGAGAACACTCGTCGGGAATGGGATAGAGATTCAATTCTGCGGCTCAAATCTGCGCTCGCGAAATTGATAAACCCCTTCGGAGCCGAAGCCGATGGTTTCAACATTGTAGTTCACGCTCCTTCAGAGTTACGTCAAGACCAAATTGAAATCACGAACTCAGAACGAAAAGAATTTGAGATTTCCCCTAACTCGGTTGCAAATGGTCCCGTAGGAAATTTCATCTTTTCTACGCTGCAAGAAAAAACTACCTTCATCGATGTTCGAATTGACCCAAGTGGAAACTTTATTGAAAGCTCACTGACTGATCGAAGTGAGCTAATCTACAGAATTCGCGAGCCCAATGAATATCCATTACTTTTTCGGTCCGGGTTCCGTTGTCAAATTTTCTTCCTTAATCAATCGGCAAAGCTGACATTTTCGCGCCGCATGGGAGTCCCTTCCGTTCAATTCGGTGCAGTTTTTCTATTTAGAAATGGCTTTCGAGTCTTTCCAATTGGCGAAGAAGGCGATGATTGGTTTGGAATGGATCGGCGTAAGCAGCAGGGCTATGCACGTTTCTTAGGAACGCGAGATGTAATCGGTCGGATTGATGTTTCAGGAGCCGATGACGATTTTCATGAGTCTTCCAGCCGAGATACTGGTCTTATTGAGACACTAGCGGTAGCTCAATTAAAGAAATGCTTTCATGAGCATTGTTTGAAGCGACTGGAGCGCTATGTAGTCCCCGTTACTTTCATCGACAAGGAAGATAAGAATACAAGCGATATATCTAGATTGTTGACGGACCCAGGTAGAGCGCGGGTAGCAACTGCAGTCGCCAAACTTGTTGATAGTGACGAGATTGAACTACTTGAGTACAGCAAGAAATTAATCAATATTTTAGACGAACGGTCGTCGCAGTTTGAAGGCTCGTTGGCAAGCCTAAGGTCAATTGCAGAAAAAACTAAGGATGCCGAGCTTTTTCAGAATATTGAGTCGGCAGAACGAAAATTTGACGAATTGCGACGATCTGAAGAGGCTGCAAGACGTCAAGCTGATGAGGAACGCACTGCTAAAGAAGCGGCATTAGAGCGGGCACGTGCAGCGGAACATGCGTCAGCAACGGTAAAAGAACAATTAGCGGAAGAAAAGAAACGTAATCTCTTTCTCGCTTCAATTTCTACGTTAGACACCGATACGATTCTTAATCTTCATCATCAGGTAACAATTTACTCTGTAGATATCAATCAGCAGATAGAGAATTTCTTGGTGCGAATTGCTGGGAAAGAAACGGTTTCTACCGAAGAAGTTGTTAACGCTCTTGAGCGAGTTGCGCTAATAAATAAGCGCATTATGGGAGTTTCCAAGTTTGCCACCAAAGCCAATTTTAGATTGGCGTCGGAAAAAATTGAAGCAGACGTTGGTAGTTACATTGAGCAATATATAGAGGGAGTGGTTCGTGATTTTCTCCATGGCCCTATGGAGATTAAAGTAGAAAATGATGGGAAACAATTTGTTCAAAAATTCAAACCTATCGACATTTCGGTTGTTATAGATAATCTTGTTGCAAACGCGAAAAAAGCCCGTGCTGGAACGATGACGTTCAAAATTAGCCACCCTAATAAAGATGGCCTGCACATAGAAGTGTTTGATGATGGAAAAGGATTTAATAACAAGATTGAACAGCTTGATAGAGTTTTTGAAAAAGGCTTTTCTACCACCGATGGATCAGGGCTCGGCTTGTATCATGTTAAGCACGTTCTTGGCGAAATGAATGGCTCTATAGACGTCTCAAGCGGTGAGAACGGGCGGGGTGCACACTTTTTAATTAGGATTTCAAAATGAGACTAGACTTTAACATTCTATGGGTTGAGGACTTGCAACAGAGTGTGCAAGCCCAAAAGGAGAAGTTAGAGCGACTTATTCGGTCAGAAGGGTTTCGCCTAAAGGTTCAATTTGCCATCTCAGTCGAAGAGGCTAAAAATTACATTACTGATAACGTATTTTCCGACCATATCGATCTTATCCTGATGGATTACAATTTGGACAACGGGCCAAATGGTGACGAGGGATTAAAAGAAGTACGCCGGACACTGCCATATAAAGACGTCATATTTTATTCCGCACAAGCAAATAATTTACGTGAATATCTAAAAGCCGCAGATGTGAGTGGTGTATATTTATCTAGCAGAGATGATTTGCCGGATACTGCTGACGGAGTTTTCCAGTCTCTGGTAAAGAAGGTTCTTGACATCGATCATTCAAGAGGTCTTGTCATGGGAGCAACCAGCGATATTGACCACTATGTAAATGATAGTTTGCTACATATCTTCGAAAACAGTGATGCAAAAACTCAGCAAGAAGTAATTAAAAAGATTTTAGAAAAGGTAGCGAAAATAAAAAACGCGTTTGATGAAAACGTGGAAGAACTTCAGAAAATTAACCATATTTCGCAATTATTCGAAAAGCATTTGGTATACACAAGTGCGGATCGGTTGCATTTACTACGCAAGGCATTAAGGCTGGTAGGTGGTTACGATGAGCAGGACAAGGTCATGCTAGAGTACGCCGAAAAAATAATGCCAAAACGAAATGATTTGGCACATATCCGCGTAGAGATAGAAGGGTTTTCTAGGAAACTCCTTAACAAAAAAGGAGAGGAGTTTACTAGTGAGGAGATGCGTGATTTACGGCTAGCTTTGCTTGAGAAGCAAGAGGCATTTGAGCAGATTTTTTCTTCGTTGACTGCAAAGGCAGTTTAGATGAAAAGTAGTAATTCAAAAGCGTAGCTCCGATAGCCTCTGCCATTAGCGGAGGTACCGCATTTGCTACTTGAGTGAATCGTGGTACCTCCCTTTTGCGACGTTCTCCTCCTGATGTATATTTCCCCTTAAATTCAAACCAGTCCGGAAAGCTTTGAATACGAGCATTTTCTCGAACCGTTAGCGTGCGAGCCTCGCTAAAATGAATTAAGTCATCAGGCATACTTGTAATGGTCGGGGAAGGACTATCTGGGTCCATTACTCTGATTGCGCATTTTTTTAACCCGAAACTTGCACGAACTTCCGCCGATAGCGAGACATTCAGCCTTCCGCTATCTTGACAGATCTTCATGATTTTCTTGAATCGAGCCCTGATTTCTTTTTTATGCCGAGCCAAACGAGTATCTGAAGGGTTTTCCACATTCCCTGAATTCATTAACTTTTGATATGAAGTCAGCGGTCCCTCGTATCGAATTTCCTCAAAGCCTTCACTGTCACGGCTTTTTGCCTTACCACAGCGCTCTATTGTCAAATCAGAAATCGCACTTTTTGCCGAAATCGGAACGTTGACGATATCTTTTGACCTCAAAAATGAGAGTCGCTCACTTTCAATCAGCTTAATCGGATCATGGTGAAAACTCTTCGCGACGTCTTTCCTTACCGCAACGATAAAGAATCGATGGCGCTTTTGAGGAACACCAAATTGGGACGTATCAATTAGCTTAGAGGATACAGTATAATTTTCAGATAATTCTTTTATTATTTTTTTTGCATAATTTATCTTACCGGGCTCTTCGCCTTCTTCCTTCTTTTCGTCAAAATCGAGCGTTATACCCTTTACATTCTCGATAAGAACGATTCGTGGCTTTACCATATTCACCAAACCAAAGTATGCCTCTACAAGTTTATTGCGAGGATCGTTCGGGTCGCGCCGTCCTGCCATTGAAAAACCTTGGCATGGGGGCCCCCCAACGAGCATATCGACCTTATCTTCTAAGACTTCGAAGTTCTTAATGTAATTTTGCAATATATCTATTGCGCTATGAGGAGTTCGAGGCAGCCAGTCCGGCCAGCTAAATTGATACGGGCCTTTTTTGTCGATGAGATTATGCTGCAATGTCTTGAATGCATTCGCATCGTGCTCAACTGCAAATAATCCATTCCAGCCAGACTTCATTAGTCCAAGGCTCAGTCCACCACATCCAGCAAATACATCGATAAAAGTTGGTTTAGTGCTCTGATTTTTCTTATTTATTTTTACCATATTTAACCTGTAACCTTTTTCGCCAGCTCGAATAGCAAAAACTCCGAAGGTCTCGAAGATGTTGGAAAACTGTTTGTATCTATTGAAATGGAGCAAAAAGTTTGCACCCGTATCATAACCGGCTACTCCAGACTCGACAATCACTATTGCCCGTGAGTGGAGTGATCACTTCGGGTTGTGTACCCATCCGAGGAAGCGTGTACGCTATCTGAGTAGGACGCATCCTGCGAGCACGCGCAGCGGGGATAAATGTAAACGACGTCGCTACGGTGATCGGCAAGAAAAAAAGGCTGTCATTTTGTTGTCATTCTGAAGCTTAATCAGCCCCATCCGACCCCAAAATTGACAGCCTTCGAATTTCTAACTACTTGATTTCAAAAGAATTCTTGGTGGAGACGGCGGGAATCGAACCCGCGTCCGCAAGCACTCTACAGACAGTTCTACATACTTAGCACTATCTTTTAATTTAACCAGCACAACGCGAATGTGCACGCTTTGTACTGGCGATTCACCTTAAATTTAGCGCTGATCCAAGTGACCCGTAGCAGCGCGATTCCCTGTAAATGACTCCTCAGCTTTTAACGGCCCGCCCCAGGGAAGAAGCGTTGAGGAGCTAACAGCCCTTAGGCTGCCAGTGCGTACGAGTTATCGTTTGCAGTTAGTTTGTTTCTGGGTGTATTTACGAGGTAACCAGCCCTCGGTATGCCCTGTTCTGCTTTGCAACCCACGTCGAAGCCAGGTCGTCCCCACAGAATCTTCATTGTAACCGATTCCGCAACAGTGTGCACCTTGCGGCGCTTACGCTTCCAGGCTGACCAGGGGACGTCCTTGCTCGGGCAGGCGCTCGACCGCGACCAGGCCTTCGTTGAAGCTGCAGGCGAACAGGTGGCGCCGGGATTTTTCCACTTCGACCGATTCCAGATCATAGAAGTCGTTGGCTTCCTTGAAGCCGAGGTCGATGGTCAGGCGGTCGATCATATAGGCTTCGTGCAGGCTGCGCAGGCGTTCGCGCCGCAGCCGGTGTTCCTGGGGGCTGCGCGCGTCGGCGCCTTCGAAATAGCGGATCAGCGCCGCTTCCAGCACATCCATCTGGCTGCGCTGCGAGGCTTGCTCGGCGAATTCCTTGGCCTCGGTATCGACCGCGACATTGAAGTTTTGCACCAGCAGCAGGGTGTCGTAGTCCGCGGCGTTGCTGTCGCACAGATTGCTGACGGCCATCAGCCGGCCCTTGGCCAGGCGGCCGGCCGGGTCGCGCGTCTGGCCGACGTATTGCACCTTGCTCGGATAGTGCAGGCCGGTGTCGTGGCGCTGCATCAGGTCGTGGATGGTGAAGGTTTCCGTCATCGAACCCCAGTTCAGGGTGATGTATTTGTCGTACAGCTGGATCAGGGGTTTTTTGAACGTGGCTTCAAACGGGGTCTTCAGTTCGACCGTGATCGTGCTTTTGCGTTCTTCGCCGCCGATCAGGATGGGAATGGTCAGCTTCAGGGAGAAAAAGCCCCAGCTGGTGCTGCGCTTGGGATCGAAGCGCAGGCGCGGACGGGCCACCAGCATGAACATCAGGCGCTTTTCCATCGTCGCGTCCAGCGCGAACTGCATGCGCCGCTGGTAGCGCCCGATCGGGTCGTGGAAATCCGGCACCTTGGGATCGTTGATCAGGTCATACCAGTAAAAGCTGGTTTCGCTGACCGTGGCATCCCATACCTGCGGAGCACTACTTCGTGGCAGTGCTAGCTCCGCTGCGTCATCGCTCGACATACTGTTCTCCGGACTATTCGGTAATACTACGTATTGACTCTAATATCCGTATAGTACGCCTGTTGATTGCCATATGGCAACTTGATGTTGCATAAAAATACTTGTTATCAGGCGGCTAGCGGCGCCGCCGCAACGGTGGCGCGGATCAGGGCCAGCAAGGCGTCCGGCGTGGGCAGTAGGTGGTCGGCGCCCCAGCTCGACGGTTCGCTGGCGCCGCAATAGCCCCATTGGCAGGCAACGGTGGCCATGCCGGCGGCGCGTCCGGCCTGGATGTCGCGCAGATCGTCGCCCACGTACCAGCATTGTTCCGGCGCCAGCTGCAGGCGCGCGGCCGCTTCCAGCAGCGGCGCCGGATGCGGCTTGGCATGCGCGGTGGTGTCGCCCGAGACCACGCAGCCGGCCTGGTGCAGGCCGATCAGCGGCACCAGCGGTTCGGTGAAGCGGGCCGCCTTATTGGTGACGATGCCCCAGCTCAGGCCGGCGCTTTGGATGCCGTCCAGCAGCTCGCTCACGCCCGGGAAGAGGGTGCTGTGCACGGCGATGGCGGCTTCGTAATTGGCCAGGAAGCCGACGCGCAATTCCTCGAAGCCGGCGTCGCCGGGTGCCAGGCCGAAGGAGGCGCCGATCATGCCGCGCGCGCCGGCCGAGGCGGTCGGGCGCAGCACGTCATACGGCGTCGGCGCCAGGCCGCGCTTGCTGCGCAGCAGATTGATGGCGGCGGCCAGGTCGGGCGCGGTGTCGGCCAGGGTGCCGTCCAGGTCGAAGAGGATGGCGCGAGGGGCGGAAAGGCTCATGGTGGGGAGTGGGCTGGGATGGGAGGCGGGGGCGGCCACAGCCGCCCGTGGGTGTTTAGAGCGGACGGGTGGCGGCGACCAGATAGTTGACGCTGGTATCGTCGTTCAGCGAGTAGATCTTGGTCAGCGGGTTGTAGCCCATGCCTTTCAAGCCTTCCACCTGCAGGCCGGCGCTGCGGATGTCCTGGCTCAGTTCGGCCGGGGTGATGAATTTTTCGTAATCGTGCGTGCCCTTGGGCAGCAGGCGCAGCAGGTATTCGGCGCCGATCACCGCGAACAGATAGGCTTTCGGATTGCGGTTCAGGGTGGAGAAGAAGACCTGGCCGCCCGGTTTCACCAGGGTGGCGGCGGCGCGCACGATGGCGGCCGGATCGGGCACGTGCTCCAGCATTTCCATGCAGGTCACCACATCGTACTGGCCCGCTTCCTGGGCCGCCATCTCCTCGGCGGCGACCAGCTTGTAGCGCACCGGCACGCCCGATTCCAGGCTGTGCAGGTCGGCCACTTTCAAGGCTTTTTCCGACAGGTCGATGCCCGTCACCTTGGCGCCCTTGCGCGCCATCGATTCGGCCAGGATGCCGCCGCCGCAGCCAATGTCGATCACGTTCTTGCCCGCCAATGGCGCGCGCGCGTTGATCCACTCCAGGCGCAGCGGATTGATTTCGTGCAGCGGACGAAACTCGGAAGTGGGGTCCCACCAGCGATGGGCCAGCTCACTGAATTTTTGCAGTTCTAAAGGATCGGCGTTCATAGCCCGCATGATAGCCGCATTTTGCCCCGCGCCAAAGCCGGGATGTCAAAAACGCGGCAGGCGGCGGAAAAAGGCCAAAAAAAACCCCGCCGAGGCGGGGTTGGGGTGGCGTGAGCCGAAGACGGGCTAATTACTTCTTGGTGCCCACGACTTCGATTTCAACGCGGCGGTTTTTGGCGCGGCCAGCGGCGGTCTTGTTGTCGTCGACCGGCTGTTTCTCGCCTTTGCCTTCGGTGTACACACGGTTGGCTTCCACGCCTTTGGAGATCAGATACGCTTTCACGGCTTCCGAACGACGCACGGACAGTTTGTCGTTGTAGGCATCGGTGCCCACGGAGTCGGTGTGGCCGACGGCGATGATGACTTCCAGGTTGATGCTGCCCAGTTTCGAAGCAACGTCGTCCAGCTTGGCTTTGCCTTCTGGCTTCAGCACGGCTTTGTCGAAATCGAAGAAGGCATCAGCGGCGAAGCTGACTTTTTCCGAGGTCGGCGCGGCGACTGGCGCGGCGACTGGCGCTGGGGCCGGTGCCACTGGAGCCGGGGCTGGTGGCGGCGGAGGCGCCACGCACTTGCCGTTTTCCAGCTTCTCTGGCTCGACGCAGATGGGCAGATCGCAGCCTGGCACGGCATCAGCCGGGGTCCAGTAGCCGGTGCGCCAGCACAGGCCGAATGGATCGCGGGCGATTACGCCGCGTGCATCTTGCACATAGGCGCTCTTAGGCGTTGCCGCCTTGATGTCTTGGGTCACAGGGGCGAAAGGGGGCGCGGTCGGCTTCTCTTGTGCCAGTGCCGATACCGACAGAACTGCCGAGGCGGCAAAGATGGTTGTAATGAGTTTTTTCATATTTTTTCTTTCCTTTCGGGGGTGATATCCGCAGAAAAACTGCGCGACGTATTTGTTGCCTGGGGCGAATACTACCATGGCTGCCCCAGCTACACTAAATCCCACCCGTCGCGCCAGCCTCCCGATTGCGAAACATGCAATTAACTTCTCGTCCATTTTGCCACAGCCGGGAAAATCCTACATTTCTGGAGAAATCAGAAGCCGGGGCGCGTTCGACCAAAATGTTGTTTTCGTGCAACGGGCTGGCGACGATGATAATTGGTAAATATGTCCCCGCCATGACATCGCGCAACACGCGCCAAACGTGGCTGGGCGCGGGGCCGGGCCGGAATTGCGCTGGGGACAGGAGCGCCATGCTAAAATCGTAGGCTTGTCCTGTCTGCCAGCTGCTGCGCACGGCACAGGCAAGCTAAACCAACGTCACAGAAGATCGACCCGCCAATGGATCAATTCGCAAAAGAAACAATCCCCATTTCCCTCGAAGAAGAGATGCGCAAGAGCTACCTCGATTACGCCATGAGCGTGATCGTGGGCCGCGCCTTGCCGGACGTGCGGGACGGCCTGAAGCCGGTGCACCGCCGCGTGCTGTACGGCATGCATGAACTGAATAATGTGTGGAACCGGCCTTACGTGAAGTGCGCGCGCGTGGTCGGTGAAGTCATGGGTAAATACCACCCGCACGGCGACGCCTCGATCTATGACACGCTGGTGCGCATGGCCCAGGACTTCTCCCTGCGCTACACCCTGGTCGACGGCCAGGGCAACTTCGGTTCGGTGGACGGCGACAACGCGGCGGCCATGCGTTATACCGAATGCCGCCTGGACAAGATTTCCAGCGAATTGCTGGCCGATATCGACAAGGATACGGTCGACTACGCCCCCAACTATGACGGCAAGGAAAAGGAACCGACGGTTCTGCCGACCCGCCTGCCCAATCTGCTGATCAACGGTTCCTCCGGCATCGCGGTCGGCATGGCGACCAATATTCCGCCGCACAATCTGTCGGAAGTGATCAAGGGCGCCCTGCACGTGCTGGCCAACCCGGATTGCTCGATCGATGAGCTGATCGAACTGATCCCGGCGCCGGACTTCCCGACCGCCGGCATCATCTATGGCGTGTCCGGCGTGCGCGACGGCTACCGCACCGGCCGCGGCCGCGTGGTGATGCGCGCCAGGACCCACTTCGAGGAATTCGGCAAGGAAGGCGGCCGCACCGCCATCATCGTTGACGAGCTGCCTTACCAGGTCAACAAGAAGTCCCTGCTCGAGCGCATCGCCGAGAACGTGCGCGACAAGAAGCTCGAAGGCATTTCCGACATCCGCGACGAGTCCGACAAATCGGGCATGCGCGTGGTGATCGAGCTGAAACGCGGCGAAGTGCCGGAAGTGGTGCTCAACAACTTGTACAAGCAGACCCAGTTGCAGGACACCTTCGGCATGAATATGGTGGCCCTGGTCGATGGCCAGCCCAAGCTGCTGAACCTGAAGGAAATGCTGCAGTGCTTCCTGTCGCACCGCCGCGAAGTGGTCACGCGCCGCACCGTGTTCGAACTGCGCAAGGCGCGCGAACGCGGCCACATGCTGGAAGGCCTGGCGGTGGCGCTGGCGAATATCGACGACTTCATCGCCATCATCAAGGCCGCGCCGACGCCGCCGATCGCCAAGGCGGAACTGATGCAGCGCGCCTGGGATTCCTCCCTGGTGCGCGAAATGCTGGCCCGTACCGGCGAAGAAGGCCAGGCGGGCATTGAAGCCTTCCGTCCCGAGCACCTGCCGAAGCACTACGGCATGCAGGCCGATGGCCTGTACAAGCTGTCCGACGAGCAGGCGCAGGAAATCCTGCAGATGCGTCTGCAGCGCCTGACCGGTCTGGAGCAGGACAAGATCGTCAACGAGTACAAGGACGTGATGGCGCAGATCGCCGACCTGCTCGACATCCTGGCCAAACCGGCCCGCGTGACCGCCATCATCGTCGATGAGCTGAACGCTTCCATGCTGGAATACGGCGAGAAGGACGCGCGCCGCTCGACCATCGAGCACAACGCCACCGACCTGGAAACGGAAGACCTGATCACGCCGCAGGACATGGTCGTGACGCTGTCGCATATGGGGTATATGAAGGCGCAGCCGATCTCCGAATACCGCGCCCAGAAGCGCGGCGGGCGCGGCAAGCAGGCCATGGCGACCAAGGACGAGGACTGGATCGACCAGCTCTTCATCGCCAACACGCACGATTACATCCTGTGCTTCTCCAACCGCGGCCGCCTGTACTGGCTCAAGGTGTGGGAAGTGCCGCAAGGCTCGCGCACCTCGCGCGGCAAGCCGATCGTCAATATGTTCCCGCTGCAGGACAACGAGAAGATCACCGTGGTGCTGCCGCTGTCGGGCGAAAACCGCACCTTCCCGGAAGACCACTACGTGTTCATGGCCACCAGCCTGGGCACCGTGAAGAAGACGCCGCTGAAAGATTTCAGCAACCCGCGCAAGGCCGGCATCATTGCCGTCGACCTGGACGAGGGCGACTTCCTGATCGGCGCCGCGCTGACCGATGGCGCCCACGATGTGATGCTGTTCTCGGACTCCGGCAAAGCGGTGCGCTTCGACGAGAACGATGTGCGTCCGATGGGCCGCCAGGCGCGCGGCGTGCGCGGCATGAACCTGGAAGAAGGCCAGAACGTGATCGCCCTGCTGGTCGCCGAGAACGAGCAGCAGTCGGTGCTGACCGCGACGGAAAACGGCTTCGGCAAACGCACGCCGATCACCGAGTACACCCGCCACGGCCGCGGCACCAAGGGCATGATCGCCATCCAGACCAGCGAGCGTAACGGCAAGGTGGTGGCGGCGACCCTGGTCGACTCCAGCGACGAGATCATGCTGATCACCACCGGTGGCGTCTTGATCCGCACCCGCGTGGCCGAGATCCGCGAGATGGGCCGCGCCACCCAGGGCGTGACCCTGATCGCGGTGGAGGACGGCACCAAGCTGTCCGGTCTGCAGCGTATCGTGGAGGCGGATGCCGATGAGGTGGAGGAGGGCGGCGAAGCCGATGGCGGCGCCGCACCGGAAGCGCCGGCTGAGTAAGACGGCAGCAAGGCGGGCCCGGTCTGAGCATCTCGGATCGGGCCCGCAGTGTTTTTAACCCGTTATAAAACGCATAAGCTTATGAAGAAAATCGTTGCAGGCCTGCTGGTGTCCCTCGCCTTTGCCGCCGGCCAGCCCGCCTTGGCGCAAAGCGCCGCCGCACCGGGCGCGGCCCTGTCGGCCGATCAGGCGGCGGCCGTCAATGAACTGCTGGAGGTGATGAACTACCGCGCCGTCATGGCGGCTTCCCTGCAGCAGATGGGATATGCGCTGCCCGCGATGATGCGTGAGAACGTCGAGCAGGCCATACGCCACAACCCGAACCTGGACGAAGCGGGCCGGAAGGCCGCGCTGGCGCGCATGGAACAGGAACTGCCGCAGATGGTCGCCGCCATGCAGCAGGTCGTGGCCAGCCCGGGCCTGATGGACGATATCATCGCCGCCACGACGCCGATCTATACGCGCTACTACACGGCCGACGAAATGCGCCAGATCGCCGCCTTCTACCGTACGCCCGTGGGCAAGAAAACCCTGCAGGTGATGCCGCAGCTGATGGGCGAAGCGATGGAGATGGGCCAGCGGGTGATCGCGCCGCATGTCCAGAAGATCATGCAATCGATGAAAAAGTAAGGAGCTTGCGCCGTGACGAACATCTACAATTTCTCCGCCGGCCCGGCCGTGCTGCCGAAGGAAGTGCTGGCGCAGGCCGCCGCT
Source organism: Massilia sp. NR 4-1 (assembly GCF_001191005.1). Taxonomy (NCBI): domain Bacteria; kingdom Pseudomonadati; phylum Pseudomonadota; class Betaproteobacteria; order Burkholderiales; family Oxalobacteraceae; genus Massilia; species Massilia sp. NR 4-1. Next base: position 3,007,901 of record NZ_CP012201.1, on the reverse strand, counting down.
GAAATGCTGGACTGGCATGGCAGCGGAATGTCCGTCATGGAGATGAGCCACCGCGGCCCGGAATTCATTGCGATCTACCGCGCCGCCGAGCGCGACCTGCGCGACCTGCTGGCCGTGCCGGACAACTACCGCATCCTGTTCATGCAGGGCGGCGGCCTGTCGCAGAACGCCGTGATCCCGATGAATATGCTGGGCCATACAGGCCCGGACGCCACCATCGATTTCATCCAGACCGGTTCCTGGTCCAGCAAGTCGATCCAGGAAGCGGGTCGCTACGCCAAGGTGAACGTGGCCGCTTCCGCCAAGGCGGACGGTTACACCCACGTGCCGCCGCAGTCGGAGTGGCAGCTCACCCCGGACGCCGCCTACCTGCACGTCTGCACCAATGAAACCATCGACGGCGTCGAGTTCAACTTCGTGCCGACGGCGCAGGGCGCGACGCCCATCGTGGCCGATATGTCCTCGCACATCCTGTCGCGTCCCGTCGACGTCAGCAAGTACGGCGTGATCTTCGGCGGCGCGCAAAAAAATATCGGTCCGGCCGGCGTCACCGTCGCCATCGTGCGCGATGACCTGGTCGGCAAGGCCTTGCCCTTCTGCCCCTCGGCTTTCGACTGGAAGAATGTGGCCGAGAACGACTCCATGTACAACACGCCGCCCACCTACGGCATCTATATCGCCGGCCTGGTTTTCCAGTGGCTGAAAAAGCAGGGTGGCGTGGCGGCCATGGAACAGCGTAATATGCAGAAAGCGGCGCTGCTGTACGCGGCGCTGGACGCCGACGATTTCTACCGGAATCGGGTGGCAAAGGAATACCGCTCGCGCATGAACGTGCCGTTCTACCTGCGCGACGAATCTCAGAACGAAGCATTCCTGGCCGGCGCCAAGGCGCGCGGCCTATTGCAACTGAAGGGCCACAAGTCCGTCGGCGGCATGCGGGCATCGATTTACAACGCGATGCCGATCGAGGGCGTACAAGCGCTGGTCGATTATCTGAACGAGTTTGCGGGCCGCTGAAGCGTCCATGGGCGCCGCGCCCGCAGTCCAAACCCTAGCATTCAGACCATGACAGACAAATTAAAACCCTTGCGCGAGAAGATCGATGCCATCGATGCGCAAATCCTCGAACTGCTGAACCAGCGTGCCCTGGTGGCGCAGGAAGTCGGCCATGTGAAGGCCGAGACCATGGCGCCGGTGTTCCGTCCCGAACGCGAAGCCCAGGTGCTGCGCGGCGTGGCCGAACGCAACCCCGGCCCCATGGGCAATATCGAAGTGCAGACCATTTTCCGCGAGATCATGTCGGCCTGCCGCGCGCTGGAAAAGCGCGTCACCGTGGCCTATCTCGGCCCGGCCGGCACCTTCAGCGAACAGGCCGTGTACCAGCAGTTCGGCACCGCGGTCGAAGGCCTGCCTTGCGCCTCCATCGACGAGGTGTTCCGCGCCACCGAGGCCGGCACCGCCGATTTCGGCGTGGTGCCGGTGGAGAACTCCTCCGAAGGCGCGATCAACCGCACGCTCGACCTGATGCTGCAAACCAGCCTGACCATCAGCGGCGAGGTGGCGATCGCCGTCCACCACAGCCTGATGACGCGCACCGGCAGCATGGATGGCGTGAAAGTGATCTGCGCCCATTCCCAGGCCCTGGCCCAGTGCCAGGTCTGGCTCAACCTGAATTATCCGAATATCGAACGCCGCGCCGTCGCCTCGAATGCCGAGGCGGCGCGCATGGCGGGCGAAGACGGGTCGATTGCCGCCATCGCCAGCGAACTGGCAGGCACGCAGTACAAGCTGGGCGTGGTCAAGGGCCATATCCAGGACGACCCGCACAACCGCACCCGCTTCGCCGTGGTCGGCCATCTGCAGACCAACCCGTCCGGGAAAGACCAGACCTCGATCGTGCTGGCCGTCCCGAACAAGGCAGGCGCGGTGTACCAGCTGCTGGCCCACCTGGCGAAGCATGGCGTGTCGATGACGCGTTTCGAATCGCGTCCCGCGCGCATGGGCACCTGGGAGTATTATTTTTACGTCGATATTGAAGGCCACGTACATAACCCGTCCGTGAGCAAGGCGTTGGCTGAACTCAAGGACAACGCTGCCTTCTTCAAAGTGCTGGGTTCCTACCCGACCAGCCTCAACTGACTTTAAGAGAAAATATCTATGTCCAAGCAATTCGGTCCTGACTACGTTCGCGCCATCGCCCCCTATCAAGCCGGCAAACCGATCTCCGAAGTGGCGCGCGAGTTCGGCCTCGACGAGGCCAACATCGTCAAACTGGCGTCCAATGAAAATCCTTTCGGCGTGCCGGAATCGGCCAAGCAGGCCATGGCGCAAGCCGCCGCTGAACTGGGCCGCTATCCCGACGCCAACGGCTACGAGCTGAAAGTGGCGCTGTCCAAGCGCTATGACGTGCCGATGGAGTGGATCACGCTCGGCAACGGTTCCAACGACATCCTGGAAATCGCCGCCCACGCCTTCGTGGAAGCCGGCCAGTCCATCGTCTATTCGCAGTATTCCTTCGCCGTGTACGCGCTGGCCACTCAGGGCGTCGGCGCGCGCCACATCGCCGTGCCGGCCAAGGCCCACGGCCACGATCTGGACGCCATGGGCGCCGCCATCCAGGACGATACCCGCCTGGTCTTCATCGCCAATCCGAACAATCCGACCGGCACCTTCGTCAAGGGCGCCGAGATCGAAGCCTTCCTGAAAAAAGTGCCGTCGCACGTGGTGGTGGTGCTGGACGAGGCCTACAACGAATTCCTGTCCAAGGAAGACCAGTACGAATCGGCGGCCTGGGTCAAGCAATACCCCAACCTGCTGGTGTCGCGCACCTTCTCCAAAGCCTACGGCCTGGCCGGCCTGCGCGTCGGCTTCGGCCTGGCGCAGCCGGGCATCACCGAGATGATGAACCGCATCCGCCAGCCCTTCAATGTGAACTCCCTGGCCCAGGCCGCGGCGATTGCCGCGCTGAACGACAAGGAATTCCTGGACAAGAGCGCGCAGAACAACGCCGCCGGCTACCAGCAGTTCGTGGAAGCCTTCCAGCAAATGGGCCTGGAGTACGTGCCGTCGCACGGCAACTTCGTGCTGGTCAAGGTCGGCAACGATCTGGCGGCCGGCGCGCGCGTCAACCTGGCGCTGCTGAAGCAGGGTGTGATCGTGCGTCCGGTGGGTAATTACGGCCTGCCCGAGTGGCTGCGCATTTCCATCGGCCTGCCGCAGGAAAACGCCATCCTGATCGCGGCGCTGCAAAAGGCTTTAGCGGGGACCCGTGCTGAATAAAGTTGTCATCTACGGTGTTGGCCTGATCGGCGGCTCGTTCGCGCGCGCCCTGAAAAAGGCCGGCGCCGTGCGGCATATCGTCGGCATGGACCGCTCCCGGGATGCGCTGCTGCGCGCCCTGGAACTGGGCATCATCGATGAAGTCGGGAGCGATGCCTCGGCGGCCGAACTGGCGGCCGTGCTGTCCGGCGCCGACCTGGTGCTGCTGGCGGCGCCCGTGGCGCAGACCGAACGCATTCTGACTGCCATCCTGCCGCATCTGGGGCCGGACACCGTCATCACCGACGCCGGCAGCACCAAGAGCGATGTGGCGGCCGCCGCGCAGCGTGCCCTGGGCGGCAGCGTCGCCCGGTTCGTGCCTGGCCATCCGATCGCGGGCCGCGAAACCAATGGCCCCGATGCCGCCATCGACGATCTGTACCAGGGCAAGAAAGCCGTGCTCACGCCGCTGCCGCACAACCCGGCCGCCGCCGTCGAACGCGTGGCCGCCGCCTGGCGCGCCTGCGGCGCCATCATCCATACCCTGACGCCGGAAGAGCATGACAAGGTGTTCGCCGCCGTCAGCCATCTGCCGCATCTATTGGCTTATGCCCTGGTGGATGACGTGGCGCGCAAGCCGCATGCCGATCTGCTGTTCCAGTACGCCGCCAGCGGCTTTCGCGACTTCACCCGCATTGCCGGCAGCTCGCCCGAAATGTGGCGCGACATCAGCCTGGCCAACCAGGCCGCACTGCTGACCGAACTGGATGCCTATCTGGCACAATTGACGCAAATACGCGCCAGTCTCGCCGCCGGCGACGGCGCGGTCCTGGAAGCCACTTACGCCAACGCCCAGCGCGCGCGGCGCCAGTGGATCGAAGCTATCGAGGCGGCGGAAACGCCGCAGCCGCAAGACCTGGCCGAATGAACCGCAACGATTTGAAGGATTGAAGGCATGACGCAAACCGCATACCCCGAACACCTTGACCTGAAACCCGTGCCGCGCGTGCAAGGCGTGGTGCGCCTGCCAGGTTCGAAGAGCATTTCCAACCGCATCCTGCTGCTGGCCGCCCTGGCCGAAGGCGAAACCCGCGTGGTCGATCTGCTGGCCTCGGACGATACCCAGGTCATGCTGGCGGCCCTGCGCTCGCTCGGCGTGCAATGGCAGGAAGAGGCGGGCGAGGGCGGCGCCACCGTGCACCGCGTGCTGGGCGCCAACGGCAGCTTCCCGAAACGCCAGGCCGATCTCTTCATGGGCAATGCCGGCACCGCCATCCGCCCGCTGACGGCGGCCCTGGCCGTGATCGGCGGCGATTACAAGGTGCATGGCGTGCCGCGGATGCATGAGCGCCCCATCGGCGATCTGGTCGATGCGCTCAACGCCGTCGGCGCGCACATCGAATACACCGGCAATCCCGGCTACCCGCCGCTGCACATCCTGAGCGGCGAATTCAAGACGCGCGAGCTGTCGGTGCGCGGCAATGTCTCCAGCCAGTTCCTGACCGCGCTGCTGATGGCCGCGCCGCTGATGGCGCGCAGCGCGCCGGTGGCCATCAAGGTGGAAGGCGAGCTGATTTCCAAGCCCTATATCGAGATCACCCTGAACCTGATGCGCCGCTTCGGCGTCAAGGTGGAGCAGGATGGCTGGCAAGCCTTCAACATCCCGGCCGGCCAGTGCTACCAGAGCCCCGGCACCATCCACGTCGAAGGCGACGCTTCCTCGGCCTCCTATTTCATGGCGGCCGGCGCGATTGGCGGCGGCCCGGTGCGGGTGGAAGGCGTGGGCCGCAACAGCATCCAGGGCGATGTGCGCTTCGCCCAGGCCATGGAACAGATGGGCGCCACTATCACCATGGGCGACAACTGGATCGAGTCCAGCGCCAGCGGGCCGCTGAAGGCCATCGACGCCGACTTCAACCACATTCCCGACGCGGCCATGACCATCGCCGTCGCGGCCCTGTACGCCGAAGGCACCAGCACGCTGCGCAATATCGCCAGCTGGCGCGTCAAGGAAACCGACCGCATCGCCGCCATGGCCACCGAGCTGCGCAAGCTGGGCGCCACGGTGGAAGAGGGCGCCGACTACCTGCGCGTGACGCCGCCCGCCGTGCTGAAAGGCGCCGCGATCGACACCTATGACGACCACCGCATGGCGATGTGCTTCTCGCTCGCCACGCTGGATGGCGCCGTGCGCCGCGGCGCCGAGCTGCGCATCAACGATCCGAAATGCGTGGCCAAGACTTTCCCCGAGTATTTCACCGCCTTCGCGGCCATCGCCCGCAAGGACAGCTTCTAAAAGTTTCACATATGCCTACATCGCAGATTCCTGTTATTACCATCGACGGCCCGACCGCCTCCGGCAAGGGCACCGTGGCCCAGCGCGTGGCCGACAAGCTCGGCTACCACCTGCTCGACTCGGGCGCGCTGTACCGCCTGACCGCGCTGCAGGCGCTGCGCCGCGGCACCGACCTGGGCGACGAGCACGCGCTGGCCAAGCTGGCCGAACATCTGCACATCAGTTTCACGGGCGGGGACATTTTCCTCTCGCACGAGAATGTGAGCGACGCCATCCGCGCCGAAGAGGTTGGCAATACGGCATCGAAAATCGCCGCCTTGCCGGCCGTGCGCCAGGCCCTGTTCGGCCTGCAGCTGGGCTTTCGCAAGGCGCCCGGCCTGGTGGCGGACGGCCGCGATATGGGGACGGTGATCTTCCCGCACGCCACGCTCAAGGTGTTTTTGACTGCCAGCGTCGAGGCGCGCGCCGAGCGCCGCCATAAGCAATTGATTGCCAAGGGAATTCCTGCTAATATGGAAGGTCTCTTGATGGATTTGAAAGCGCGCGACGACCGGGATACCCACCGGGCCATCGCGCCGCTGGTCCCCGCAGAGGGGGCGCACGTGCTCGATACCTCGAACATGACGGCTGACGAAGCCGTGGTTCAGGTGCTGGCCTGGTATGCGGCCATCGGGAAATAAGCAGTGGTGTGGCGGCAGGCTCTGACTGCCGCTGCGTGTCGTTAACCTAACCCAGTTGAAGCCGCACCCTGCGGGCCTTACTGGCTAACCTGGAAGTAATATGTCTAATATGGAAAGTTTCGCAGCCCTCTTCGAAGAGTCCTTGTCCCGTCAGGATATGCGCTCCGGCGAAGTGATTTCCGCTGAAGTCGTGCGTCTGGACCACAACTTTGTGATCGTCAACGCCGGCCTGAAATCGGAAGCTTTCATCCCTGTTGAAGAATTCAAGAATGACCAGGGCGAACTGGAAGTCAAAGTTGGTGACTTCGTTTCCGTGGCCATCGAATCGCTGGAAAACGGTTTCGGCGATACCATCCTGTCGCGCGACAAAGCCAAGCGTCTGGCTTCGTGGCTGGCACTGGAAAAAGCAATGGAATCCGGCGAAATCGTCGTGGGTACCGTCAATGGTAAAGTTAAGGGCGGCCTGACCGTTCTGACCAATGGCATCCGCGCTTTCCTGCCAGGTTCGCTGGTGGATACCCGTCCAGTCAAGGACACCACCCCATTCGAAGGCAAAACCCTCGAATTCAAAGTTATCAAACTGGACCGTAAGCGTAACAACGTCGTTCTGTCCCGCCGCGCCGTGATCGAAGCTTCGATGGGCGAAGAGCGTCAGAAACTGATGGAAACGCTGAAAGAAGGCACCGTGGTGACCGGCGTGGTGAAAAACATCACCGACTACGGCGCGTTCGTGGACCTGGGCGGCATCGACGGCCTGCTGCACATCACCGACCTGGCATGGCGTCGCGTGCGTCACCCATCCGAAGTGCTGACCGTGGGTCAGGAAATCACCGCCAAAGTGCTGAAATACGATCAAGAGAAGAACCGTGTTTCGCTGGGCGTGAAACAGCTGGGCGACGACCCATGGACCGGTCTGTCCCGTCGCTACCCGCAAGGCACCCGTCTGTTCGGCAAAGTCACCAACCTGACCGACTACGGCGCGTTCGTGGAAGTGGAACAAGGCATCGAAGGTCTGGTGCACGTGTCCGAAATGGATTGGACCAACAAAAACGTGGCGCCGAACAAAGTTGTTCAGCTGGGCGACGAAGTGGAAGTCATGGTTCTGGAAATCGACGAAGAGCGTCGTCGTATTTCGCTGGGCATGAAACAGTGCAAAGCCAACCCATGGGATGACTTCGGCATGACCCACAAGAAAGGTGACAAAGTCAAAGGCGCGATCAAATCGATCACCGACTTCGGCGTGTTCATCGGTCTGGCCGGCAACATCGACGGCCTGGTGCACCTGTCCGACCTGTCCTGGACCGAGTCCGGCGAAGAAGCCGTGCGCAAGTTCAAGAAAGGCGACGAGCTGGAAGCCGTGGTTCTGGCCATCGACGTCGAGCGCGAGCGCGTTTCCCTGGGCGTGAAGCAGCTGGAAGGCGACCCATTCAACAACTTCGCCGCCATGAACGACAAAGGTTCGCTGGTGACCGGCACGGTGAAATCGGTTGAGCCAAAAGGCGCCGTGATCCAGCTGTCCGAAGAAGTTGAAGGCTACCTGCGCGCTTCCGAAATCTCCCGCGACCGCGTGGAAGATGCCGGCACCCACCTGAAAGTGGGCGATTCCGTGGAAGCCCTGGTCATCAACATCGACCGCAAAGCACGCAGCATCCAGCTGTCGATCAAGGCTAAAGACAATGCCGAGACCGCAGAAGCTATGCAGAAGATGGCAGCTGACAGCAGCGCCGCCTCCGGCACCACCAGCCTGGGCGCCCTGCTGAAAGCCAAGTTCGACAACAAGAACTAAGACTTTCTGCGATTAGTCGATGACCAAGTCCGAATTGATCAACCGCCTGGCTGAGCGTTATTCTCAGCTGGTGGCCAAAGATGCGGAGTATGCCGTCAAGACCATTCTCGACGCGATGACCGGCGCCCTGGCGAGCGGTCAACGCATCGAGATCCGCGGTTTTGGCAGCTTTGCTCTGAATAGCCGGCCGCCGCGCATTGGCCGCAATCCGAAGTCCGGCGACAAGGTGATGGTCCCTGAAAAACGGGTGCCCCACTTCAAGCCGGGCAAGCAGTTGCGTGAGCGGGTCGATGCGATGGTCGGGCAGCCGATCATCGAGGACTGAGTCTCAGGATAGTCGGGGGCGGGCTGCGGCCCGCCCCTTGTTCGATCTGAAAGAGCGGCGTCCGTGGATGCCGTTTTTTTTTTGAAGCAGGAAGCTGAAGATGAAAATCTTATCAACGGTATTCGGTGTTGTACTTTTCGTCCTGTTCTTTGGTTTTGCACTGAAAAACACCCAGGAAGTGGATCTGCACTTCTTCCTCAATTATGAGTTGCGCGGCCCCCTGGTGCTGATGCTGCTCGGCTTCTTTGTTGCCGGCGCGGCCCTCGGCGTGCTCGCCCTGACCCCGACCGTCTTCCGCCACCGGCGCGAAGCGAGCAAACAAAAGACCACCATCCAGTCGCTGCAGTCGTCGGCCCTGCAGGCCGCCACCCCGACCCCGCCGGACAGCGTCAACGTGCAGCAGTAATGCCGCCTCTCTTCCTCTAAGCATAAGTACTCCATGGATTTTGAACTCTGGTGGTTACTGGGCATTCCGGCCTTCTTCGCGCTGGGCTGGATCGCCGCGCGCGTCGACATCCGGCAGCTGGTGTCCGAGTCGCGCACCCTGCCGCGCGGCTATTTCAAGGGCCTCAATCATCTGCTCAACGAGCAGCCCGACAAGGCCATCGATTCCTTCATCGAAATCGTCAAGCTCGACCCGGAAACGGTGGAGCTGCATTTCGCGCTCGGCAATCTGTTCCGCCGCCGCGGCGAGACCGAGCGCGCCATCCGCGTCCACCAGAACCTGCTGTCGCGCCCCGACCTGCCGGCCGAGGAGCGCGCCCATGCCGAATATGAGCTGGGCCAGGATTACCTGAAAGCCGGCCTGCTGGACCGCGCCGAGGAAACCTATAAGCGCCTGATCGGCAGCTCCTACGAAGTGCAGGCGCGGCGCGCCTTGCTGGAGATTTTCCAGCGCGAGAAAGAGTGGGAGCGCGCCATCGAAGCGGCCGTCGCCCTGCAGGAAGCCGGCGCCGGCAACCGCCAGAAGGAGATCTCGCAGTTCTATTGCGAGCTGGCCCAGGACGCGCTGGTGCGCATGCATCCGGAAGACGCCATGCCGCTGCTGGACAAGGCCGTGCAGGCCGACCGCAGCAGCGTGCGCGCCACCATCCTGGTCGGCGACGTGCAGCTGGCACAGGGCGATGTGGCAGGCGCGCTGGCCACCTGGCGCCGCGTCGAGCACCAGAGCGTGCCGCACACGGCCCTGCTGGCGCAGCGCCTGATGGACGGCTACCGCAAGCTGGGCAAGGCGGAAGAGGGCGTCAGCCTGCTCAAGTCCTATCTGGAACAGGCTTCCTCCATCGACTTGCTGGAAGTGGTGTTCAAGGCCGTCATCGAGCTTGATGGCGTGGAAGCGGCCAAGCAGCTGGTGGTCGCCGAGCTGCGCCGCACGCCGACCCTGCTCGGCCTCGACAAGCTGCTGGAAGCGCGCATGATGGATGCGCCGGCCAACGTGGTGTCCGAACTGTCCCTGGTGCAGAACCTGGTGCACAGCTACACCACGCGCCTGGCGCGCTACCAGTGCGGCCACTGCGGGTTCAAGGCGCGCCAGTTCTACTGGCATTGTCCGGGATGCAGCCGCTGGGATTCCTACCCGCCGCGCCGCAGCGAAGAATTGAATGTGATGAACTGAGGCTTATCGTGAGCACTACCCTGACTACCTATCAAGCGCCGGCACTGGATAAAGTGCGCATCCTGGTCGTGGGCGACGTCATGCTGGACCGTTACTGGTTCGGCGATGTCGGCCGCATTTCGCCGGAAGCGCCGGTGCCCATCGTGCGCATCGAGAAGCGCGAAGCGCGCCTGGGCGGCGCCGCCAACGTGGCGCGCAATGCCGCCGCGCTGGGCGCGCACGCCGGCCTGCTGGGCGTGGTCGGCGCCGACGAGGCGGGTGCGGAAGTCGAGCACCTGCTGCACGGCGGCGGCATCCACAGCTATCTGAAGCGCGACGAAGCCATCTCCACCATCATCAAGCTGCGCGTGATCGGCCGCCAGCAGCAGATGCTGCGCATCGACTTCGAGGAGGCGCCGAGCGACTCCGTGCTGCGCAATAAGCTGATGCAGTACAAGACCCTGCTGCCGGACTACGATGTGATCGTGCTGTCCGACTATGCCAAGGGCAGCCTGGTGAACGTGGCCGACATGATTGCCTCGGCCCGCGCCGAAGGCAAGGTGGTGATGGTCGACCCGAAAGGCGACGACTTCGCGCGCTACGCCGGCGCCACCGTGCTGACCCCGAACAAATCGGAATTCAAGCGCATCGCCGGCAGCTGGTCGAGCGAAGAGCAGCTGACCACGAAGGCGCAGAACCTGCGCCAGGAACTGCGTCTGGATGCGCTGCTGCTGACCCGTTCGGAAGAGGGCATGACCTTGTACACCGAAAACGATAACTTCCACATCCCGGCCGACGCGCGCGAAGTGTTCGACGTGTCCGGCGCCGGCGACACGGTGATCGCCACCATGGCTGCCATGCTGGGTGCCGGCGCGGGCTGGCAGGAAGCGGTGCAGACTGCCAACCGTGCCGGCGGCATCGTGGTCGGCAAGCTGGGTACGGCTACCGTCACGCGTGAAGAGCTGTTCGGCTAAACACTGCTGGCTTTCTTCCAAAAACCCGCAAGCTCCGGCCTGCGGGTTTTTTTATGGGTGCATGCAAGCTTGAGCAAACGCAAACATTCACTGTCAACCAAGTCGCCGGCGGTCCGTTAAAGAAGGCACAAGGCGAGCGCGCCTTGCCAATCACCCTAACGGAGGAATGACATGTTCAAGAAACTCATGCTGGCAGTTGCAACCCTGATTGCAACGATGGGCTTTGCGTTCGCCCAGGTCGATGTCAACAAAGCCGACCAGGCCGCGCTGGACAGCGTGAAGGGTCTGGGCCCGGCCAAAACCAAGGCCATCCTGGATGAGCGCAATAAGAACGGCGAATTCAAGGATTGGGCCGATCTGGAAAAACGCGTGAAAGGCATTGGCGCCAAGAGCGCTGCGAAACTGTCCGAAGCCGGCCTGCAAGTGAACGGCAAAGCGCTGGACGGCGCCGCCGCCAAACCGGCCGCCGACAAAGCCGACAAAGCCGCCAAGGCTGACAAGGCCGGCAAAGCCGAAGCCAAGGCTGAGGCAAAGGCTGAAAAAGCCGACAAGGCCGCCAAACCAGCCGACATGAAAGCCGCCGATGCCGGCAAGGCCGCCGACGCGAAAAAAGAGCCCGCCAAGAAGTAAGCAGCTCCCGCCTCAATAAAAACCCGGACTTGTTCCGGGTTTTTTTTATGCCTAACAGCCGAGGCCGTCGCCACCTTGGGGGCCGATCCCAGGTGGGCACGGCCTCGGCTGTTGTGCGTGTACCGGCCAGCGGCGCGATAAAGGAGGGGGGCGGGCTCAGCGCGTGTCCGATTGGGGGCTGACCCCAAGGTGGACACGGGCTGAGCTGGGGCTCAGGTATTGATGGGCAGGGCGGCGAGGAAGGCGTGGATCTGCGAGACCACCGCCGCGCCTTCGCCGACCGCCGCGGCGACGCGCTTGGTGGAGCCGGCGCGCACGTCGCCGATGGCGAACACGCCGGGGACGCTGGTTTCGAGCGCGGCGCGCTGCGGCTTCTCGGGCGGACGGGCGCCTTGTTCGAGCTTGGCGCGGCATTCACCTTTGTTCACGTCGAAGCCGGTGCGGATGAAGCCTTGCTCATCCACCTCGACGCCGCAGTCGTGCAGCCAGGCGGTGTTCGGATCGGCGCCGATGAAGAGGAAGAGGTGGCAGACCTCGTGGTGGAATTCCTGGCCCGTGTCGTTGCAGCGGAAGCTGACCTGGCGCAAGCCTTCCTCATCGCCTTCCAGCGCCGTGATTTCGGTGTGCGTGTGCAGTTCGATATTCGGCGTGGCCTTGATGCGGTCGATCAGGTAGGTCGACATGGTGGCTTTCAGGCCATCGCCGCGGATCACCATATGCACTTTGGCGGCATGGGCGGAGAGGAAGACGGCCGCCTGTCCGGCCGAGTTGCCGCCGCCGACCAGTACCACTTCCGAGGACTTGCACAGATTCGCTTCGATGCGCGAAGCCCAGAAGAACACGCCCTTGCCTTCGAACTGCGCCACATTGTGCAGGGCAGGGCGGCGGTAGCGCGCGCCGCAGGACAGCACCACGCTGCGCGCCTGCACCCGCTTGCCGTCGGCCAGCTCGATGCGCAGCGGATACTGGTCGCACAGCAGGCGCGCGGCCGGCGCGGGAATCGCGACTTCGACGCCGAATTTCTGCGCCTGCACGAAGGCGCGGCCGGCCAGGGCGCCGCCGGAAATCCCGGTGGGGAAGCCCAGGTAATTTTCGATGCGGGCGCTGGCGGCGGCCTGTCCGCCGAAGGCATGGTGTTCCAATGCGAGCACCGACAAGCCTTCCGAGCCGGCATACACGGCCGTCGCCAGGCCGGAAGGACCGGCGCCGACCACGATCACATCCCACACTTTTTCCTCATCCAGCTCGGGCAGCATGCCGAGGCAGCGGCCCATCTCGGCATTGCTGGGATTCTTTTTGACCGTGCCGTCCGGGCATACCACCAGCGGCCAGTCCTCGGCCTTGGGCTGGTAGTACTCGACCAGCGCGGCGGCCTGCTGGTCCACGTTCGAGTCGAGCAGGGAGTGCGGATGGCCGTTACTGGTCAAGAAGCTTTGCAGCGTATGCAGCGAGGGATGGCCGGCCGGCGCCACCAGCAGCGGCCCGCCCGAATTCAGTTCGATCAGGCCGACGCGGCGCAGGATCAGGGCGCGCACGATGCGCTCACCCAGCTCGGCCTCGGCGATCACCAGGGCGCGCAGATTCTCGGGCGGAATCACCAGCACTTCCACTGCGCCGACGGCGTGCGCATTGACCAGCGAAGGACGGCCCGCCAGCTGGGCCACCTCGGCGGTGAATTCGCCCGGACCATGCTCCACCAGCAGGGCCGAATTGCCCAGTCCATCGTAGCGGTTGATCGCCACGATGCCGGACAGCGTCACCAGCATGCCGTAGGTGGTGTGGCCCGCTTCCAGGATGCGCACGCCGTTGGCATAGGCGCGCACGGTGCCGAAGCGCTGCAGGCGTTTCAGCTCCTGCGGCGTGAGCACGGGATTGGATTGGTGGCGGCGCGATTCCAGATTTTGCAGGCTGGGCGAGACCGGTTCGTCGCGGTTCGCTTCGGGTACAAATTCCTGTGGGGTCAGCTGCATATTGGCCATCATGGCTCCGTCAATTGTTTAGGTGAAAAGCAAATATCGATATCACCGGAAGTCTATCCGATTGTGCTATGTTTTGCTTTCAATTCGCCGCCATCTTGCAAGGAAATTCATGCCCGCCATCCGCGCCGCCGAAGCCGCCGACCTGCCTGCCTTTTTCGACTATCTCGACGCCCATCTGGCCGGCAATGGCCGCGCCGGCGCGCCGCTGTTCCAGCCCATGGCGCGCGGCAGTGCTTTCCCGGACGGGAAGCGCGCGAGCTTTGCGCAAGGCCTGGCGACAGCGCTCGACCAGCCGGGCTGGCGCCGCCTCTGGCTGGCCGAAGGCGGGAGCGGCATTCTCGGCCACATCGATCTGCGCGCGCGGCCGGAGGGCGCAGCGCGCCACCGCTGCCTGCTGGGCATGGGTGTGCATGCGCAGGCGCGCCGCTGCGGCCTGGGCATGGCCCTGCTCGATGTGGCGCTTGCCTGGGCGGGCGAGAGCGCGCGGCTGGAATGGGTCGACCTGGAAGTACTGGGCGGGAATGGGCCGGCGCGTGCCCTTTACCGCAAGCGCGGCTTTGTGCAGACGGGCGAAATGCCCGACCTGTTCCGCATCGACGGCGAGCGCCTGGCGTATATCTATATGAGTTTGGCTTTGTCCGCCGAGCGATAGGGCGCGACTACGATTAAAATGGCTATTTTGGCGAACCGAATCTGAACGAAGATGGCTTATAAGACAATTGCCGATACGATCGGCAACACCCCGCTGGTGCAGCTGGTACGCATCCCCGGCGCCGAGGCGGCGGCCCGCAACAATATCATCCTGGGTAAACTGGAAGGCGACAATCCGGCCGGTTCGGTCAAGGACCGTGCCGCCATGTCCATGCTGCGCCGGGCCGAAGAACGCGGCGACATCAAACCGGGCGACACCCTGATCGAAGCGACCAGCGGCAATACCGGCATTGCACTGGCGATGGCGGCGGCGATCCGCGGTTACAAGATGCTGCTGCTGATGCCGGAAAACCTGAGCGAGGAACGGCGCCAGAGCATGGCCGCCTACGGCGCGCAAATCATCCTGACGCCGCGCACCGGCGGCATGGAGTATGCGCGCGACATGGCCGAGCAGATGCAGAAGGACGGCAAGGGCATCATCCTCGACCAGTTCGGCAACGCCGACAATCCGCGCGCCCACTACGAAGGCACGGGGCCGGAAATCTGGCGCGACACGGACGGCCGCATCACGCACTTCGTCAGCGCGATGGGCACCACCGGCACCATCATGGGCGTGTCGCAGTATCTGAAGGAGCAGAATCCGGAGGTGCGCATCGTTGGCGCCCAGCCGGAAGAGGGATCGCAGATTCCCGGCATCCGCAAATGGCCGGAAGCCTATATGCCGAAAATTTTCGACAAGGCGCGCGTCGATCAGGTGGAGTATGTGACACAGGCCGCGGCGGAACGCATGGCGCGCCGTCTGGCAGCGGAGGAGGGCATCTTCTGCGGCATCTCGGCAGCCGGCGCCTGTGAAATTGCACTGCGTGTGTCGCAGACCGTGGAGAACGCAACCATCGTGTTCATCGTCTGCGATCGCGGCGACCGCTATTTATCCACGGGCGTGTTCCCGGCATAAATCAGCAGAGCGCCACCCCCTTCCCCTGGATAAGGGGGAGGGTGCTTGCTCAACCAAGCTTATTCAGCTTTTGGGGTTTCGCCTTCTTTTGGTTTGAATTGCTTGTCGCTGATGCGGAACTTGTTGCGGCGGTCGCCCATCAAGTAACGCAGGTCGCGGATACTCAGATCGCTCACCTCGTGCATACGGATCAGCAGCGACGCGCCCACCGGCAGGCGGTGGTGGCGGATTTTGCTGATGACCGGTGGCGCCACTTCCAATGCGCGCGACAGGGCGGCATCGTTTTTCAGACGCAGGTTTTCGATCAGGGTATCCAGCAGGCGGTTAGGGTTGTACTGCAGCAGATCGTCGCCTTCCGACTCGCTATTCATATCAATACCGACTTGGTTTGTCATGTCGTCTGTTCCTTGTAAAGTTGTCCTGCAGGGTGAAACACTCGGAGCTCATCTTGCTGCGTTAATGTTCTTCCTTCACCGAGGAACGAATTCACACACGGACGGATTCCGGGATAACAAGTTTCATAATATATACACAATTGTACAACATCAGGGTAGCTCGTACTTAAAAGCAACAAAAAATAGCATATTGCTCTCAAGTGCGTTGTCCTATCGCAACATTGTGTGAGAATTCTACCGCAATTTTTGTGGTAAGGTAATACAAGTCACGATTTGTTAATTGTGCAACATTGATTATAAGGCAGTAAATGCCGAAATGCCGCACGACACCATCCATGCGGCATTTGCTTTAAACCTGCTGTTGTTTCTATTGCACAATACATGCTGCAAAGAAATATATCAAGACTCTTTACTCTTCCTTACAACTCTTTTCGGCTCAAGCTGACGGCCCGTCCGAGTTCCACCACCGACATGGCATAGAAGTAGCTTCGGTTGTATTGCGTGATGGTGTAGAAGTTCGGCGTGCCGACCCAGTATTCGGTCGGATCGGAGCCGTTTTGCAAGTCCACCAAGCCATACAGCATGCCTTCCGGTAAGGAGGAAGTGGTGACGACGCCGGCCGTGGACAAGTCTTCGCGCCGGTATTTCGCTTCCAGGCCCTGGTTCACATAGGCTTCCCAGGCGCGGCTGGGCGAGACGCGCGCGGTGTAGACCAGCGGGCCGGCCTGTTCGCGCTGCCAGCCGTGGCCGACCAGGAAGGCGGCCACGCTGCCGATGGCGTCGCCGGGCGAGTTGCGCAGGTCGACCTTGCCGTCGCCGTCGAAGTCGACGGCGTACTTGGCGATATTGCCGGGCATGAACTGCGGCAGGCCGACGGCGCCGGCATACGAGCCGAGCAGGGCGAAAGGATCGCTGCCGGTATTGCGCGCATGTAGCAGGGTCGCTTCCAGCTCGCCGCGGAAGAAGGCCATGCGCGCTTCGCGGTTGGGCGCCAGCGGGTAGGCAAAGGCCAGCGTGGTCAGCACGTCCATCACGCGGAAGCGGCCGGTATCCCGGCCGTAAATGGTTTCCACGCCGAGAATGCCGACGATGATTTCGGCCGGCACGCCATACTGCGATTCGGCGCGCGCCAGCGTGTCGCGGTGCTGGTTCCAGAAGGCCACACCGGCATTGATGCGGATCGGTTCGATGAAGCGGCTGCTGTAGGCGTGCCAGTTCTTCGGCTTGCCGGGCGGCGCCGGCTTCACCAGCTGCACGGCGGCATCCACATAGCGCACTTGCTGCAGCATGGCGTCCAGCTCCTTGCGCTCGAAGCCGTGTTTGGCCACCATTTCATCGAGGAATTGCTGCACTTCCTTCCATTGGCCGAAATTCACGAATTCGCCGGTGTAATCGATGCCGGGCGTCTTTTTGGCCACGGCCTTGACGGCTTTTTTGACTTTCTTGCTTTGCGCGGCCAGCAGTTCGGCAGGAACCAGGGCGGCGGCGGCCACGGCGGCGGCCAGCAGCGTCAGGGCCAGGATACGGGGTTTGGAAAATTTCATCGAGATTGCATCAACAGGGTGTTCAGCCGTTTGACTGAATGGGTTCGACCACCGCTGTCCGGCACGCCATATTTCAGGGCGCCGTACAGCTCCAGAAATTCTTTCATGGCAGCTTTTTTATCCTCGGGCAGGGCGGCGGCCAGGAGGCGCGCGGCATAGCTGCGCGGGCCTTCGTCGGGCGCGCGCGGCAGGCCGCGCCGCGCCATTTGCCGGCAGAACGCCTGGTAGGCCGCGTCCACGGGATCGCGTCCGCGGCCGGCGCGCAGGCGCTGCGCGGCGAACAGCAGCAGGGCCACCAAGGCCAGGCCAAGCGCGCTGCGCCAGTTGCCGAGCGCGAAATTTAGTTCTGCAAGGAAATTTCGCTGCCTTTCTGGATTGTAATCCAGGACCCATTGATTCCAAGAATTATTTATCGCATTGGCATTAAAGCGCAGCCAGGAAAGCCACGATTCGCGGTCGTTCTGCAAATCCACCAGGCCGGCCAGCCCCTCCAGGCCGAAGGGCGGCTCGGCCGGGATGGCGCGCGCCAGGCTTTGCTCGACGCGCTGCGGGGCGACGGCGGCGGTGGGGTCGACGCGCTGCCAGCCTTGCTCGCCCAGCCAGACTTCGGCCCAGGCGTGGGCGTCGGACTGGCGCACGATCAGGTAGCCGTCCACCGGATTCAGCTCGCCGCCCTGGTAGCCGGTGACGACGCGCGCCGGAATGCCGGCCGCGCGCATCAGGTAGACGAAGGCGCTGGCGTAATGTTCGCAAAAACCGGCGCGGCTGGCGAACAGGAATTCGTCCACCGCATCGCGGCCCAGGGCGGGCGGCGTCAAGGTGTAGCGATACGGTTCGCTGCGGAATTTGCGCAGCACGGCGCGTACCGCCGCCGCCGGATCGTCCAGGGCGCGCAGGCTGGCCGCCAGCTCCAGCGCGCGCGGATTGAAGCCCGGGGGCAGCTGGCGCCACTGCGCCGTGCGCGCCGGACTGGCCTCGCCTTTCAGGCTGAAATCGGTGTAGGCCTTGGCGCGGTAGCGCAGGCGCTCGTGCAGCGGCTCCATCACATAGCTTTCCAGCTCGTCGCTGTTGCGCAGGCGCTGGCCGGGAATGCTCAGATCCGGCTCGGTGAATTCGAGCGTGAACAGGAAGCGCTTGCCGCTCGGCTCCATGGTGATTTCGTGGCGGATGCCGGGGCCGCGCAGGTGGATGCTCAGGCCGGCGGGCAGGCCGCCGCGGTAAAGCGGACGGCCGCTGCGGGTCCAGGTGCGGCCGTCGTAGTTGCTGAGCACCACGCCGCGCCAGTACAACTGGTCCTGGCGCGGCCGGGGATCGAAGAAGCGCACGCGGAAGGCGACCTCGTCGGAGGCGGCCAGGCTGGACAGGCTGCCCGGCGCCATCGTGTCGGAAATGCCGGTGCGCCCGCTGCGCGCATCGCCCGGCAAGCCCCACAGCGGCCCCTGGATGCGCGGGAAGGCGACGAACAGCAGCAGGCCCAAAGGCGCGGCCACCAGGAAGATGCGCGCCGCCATCAGCAGGCGCTGTTTCAGCGGCGGCACGATGCCGGTGTACTGGAAGGTGACGAGGGCCGTCAGCAGCATGACGATGGTGGCCATCATCGTCAGCGCGGTGAAGATGCTTTGCGAGTAGAAAAAATCGGTCAGCAGCAGGAAAAAGCAGAGGAAGACCACCACGTACAGGTCGCGCCGCGCCTGCATTTCCAGCAGCTTGAAGGCGAGCAGCAGGGCCAGCATGGCGACGCCGGGATCGCGTCCCAGCAGGGTGCGGAAGGACAGGTAGACGCCGCCCATGGCCAGCACCGATACCGGCAGCAGGATCCACAGCGGCGGCAGGCGGCGGCCCAGCAGGGTGATGGCGGCGCGCCAGGCCAGCGTGAGCGTGGCCGTGATGCTGGTCCACAGCGGCAGATGGGCGAAGTGCGGCAGCAGCACCATCAGCGCTGCCAGCAGCAGCAGCAGGGTGTCGGCCTTGTCGCGCGTCATGCGCGCCACCAGGCCCAGCACCGGCGTCGGCGCGGCCGCGGGCAAGGCGCCCGCCGCTGGCGCGCCATGGCTGGGCGCTGCGCGCGGCGTGGCGCGGCCACCGCCGCCGCCAGGGGCCGGGGCGCGTGGCCGGCCTTGCGGCGCGCCGGAGCCGGGGGCGCCGGGCCTCATGCCGTCCCCTCGCTGCCGTACAGGGCCAGGGCGCGCAGGCAGGCGGCGCGGTGGGCCTCGCCCAGCGCGGACGGAAAATGCTGCGGGCCGAGGCGGAAGGCGTAGGGCAGGGCGCGCTGCTCGGCCTCCAGCACCCAGCGCGTCATGCGCGACAGGCGCAGCTCCAGATCGAGCGTGGACGGGAGCTGGTCGAAATCGAGACTCAGCTCGGCCACTGCGCCGCCTTCGAAATGCTTGGTCAGCAGCTGGCCGCTGGCGGGATCGAGGCGGGCGATCTGGCGCCAGGCCAGATGGCGCATCGGATCGCCGGGCTGGTAGCTGCGGATGCCGGCGAAGTTGTCCAGGCCGACCTGTCCATGTCCATCCTCGCTGGCCGCGCCGCTGGTGGGCAGCGGCGGCGCATCGTATTCGGGGAAGGGATAGACCAGCACCTTCAGGTCGGGCAGCCAATAGCTCCAGGCGCCGAACAGGCCGAGCGGGAAGCGCGTGAACAGGCGCACGCGCGGCGCCGCCAGCCAGCCGCGCCGCGTGGTGGGCGCGGCCAGCACCACGCTGGCGCTGGCGCCGGCCAGCACGTCGGCCACATGGCGCGGTGCGCCCTGTTCCTGGAAGCCGAGCCAGACGGCGTAACGGTCGCGCTGTCCCGGATTATGCAGATGCAGCTCGAATTGTGCCTCCTCGCCGGCGAACACGGGCTGGGCGCGGCCCGGCGCCAGGCGCAGCAAGCCCAGATTGCGCGCCGTCATCACCATATCGGCCACGGCGCAGGCGCCGGTGAAAAAGGTCAGTGCAAAGCCCAGGCCAAGGTTGTAGTTGACGGCGCCGATCAGCATGATGAGCAGCAGGCCGCAAAAGGCCAGGCCGGCGCGCGTGGGCAGGATGAAAACGCGGCGCATCACCAGCAGCACTTCGCCCGCCTCGCGCGGGCCAAGCTGGAACAGCCAGCGGTCGCGTACCCGCTTTGCCGCCGCCATTGCGCCTGCGCCTAGCATGGCCTGGCCATCGTCCTTACAGCGGCACCGACTTCTGCAGCTGCAGCACCAGGTCGCGGCTGCCCAGCGCCACGCCCTGCGCCGATTTCAGCGGCCGCAGACGGTGGGCGCAGACCGGCACCAGCATGGCCTGCACGTCTTCCGGGATCACATGGTCGCGGCCTTCCAGCGCGGCCCAGGCGCGCGCGGCCTGCAGCAGCGCCAGCGCGGCGCGCGGGCTGAGGCCTTCGGCAAAGGCGCCGCTTTGGCGTGAAGCCTGGGCCAGCGCCTGCACATAATCGATCAGCGCGGGCGCGGCGTGGATCTGGCGCAGGCCCTTCTGGGCGGCCGCCAATTCGGCCGGCGCCATCAGGGCCGGCAGCGTTTTCAGCATGCTGCGCCGGTCCTCGCCCATCAGCAGGGCGCGTTCGGCGGCGGCGTCGGGATAGCCGAGCGAGAGGCACATCAGGAAGCGGTCCAGCTGCGATTCGGGCAGCGGGAAGGTGCCGATCTGGTGGGCCGGGTTCTGGGTGGCGATGACAAAGAACGGTTCGGGCAGCACGCGCGTCACGCCGTCGACCGAGACCTGGCGCTCTTCCATTGCTTCCAGCAGGCCCGATTGCGTCTTGGGAGTGGCGCGGTTGATTTCGTCGGCCAGCAGCACCTGGGTGAAGATCGGGCCGGGGTGGAAGGCGAAACCGCCTTTCTCACGGTCGTAGATGGAAATGCCCGCCACGTCGGCCGGCAGCAGGTCGCTGGTGAACTGGATACGGTTGAACTGCAGGCCCAGCGAGATCGACAGCGCATGCGCCAGCGTGGTCTTGCCCACGCCCGGCACGTCCTCCACCAGCAGGTGGCCGCCGGCCAGCAGGCAGGTCAGCGCTTGCCGCACTTGCAAGTCCTTGCCGACGATGACCTGGCCAACCTGCTGCGCAACATTATGGAATTTGGCGTACATGGTATCCTGTTAAGTCCCCGGCTGATATGGGGTAGGGCTAGATTACCGCCATAGGCACACAGACACAAGCGACATGAGCACAGCAATTTACAGTCATCCCGACTGCCAGCGCCATGAAATGGGCGAGTGGCATCCCGAATCGCCGGCGCGGCTGCAGGCCATCGCCGACCAGTTGATTACTGCGCAAATCGACGCCTTCCTCGACCACCGCGAAGCGCCGCTGGCCGACGTGGCCGATATCGCCCGCAACCACACGGCCAATGCCATCGCCATCGTGCGCGACAACCGCCCGTATCCGGGCGAGAGCCACTATCCGATCGACGCCGACACCTCGATCAACGCCTACAGCTGGCAGGCGGCCTTGCGCGCGGCCGGCGCCGCGGTGGCGGCCACCGACGCCGTCATCGATGGCGAGATCGACAACGCCTTCTGCGCGGTGCGCCCGCCCGGCCACCATGCGCGCCCCACCGAACCGATGGGCTTTTGCCTGTTCAATAACGTTGCCATCGCCGCCAAGCATGCGCTCGACGCGCGCGGCCTGGAGCGGGTGGCGGTGATCGATTTCGACGTCCACCACGGCAACGGCACGGAAGAGTCGCTGCGCCACGAGCCGCGCGCGCTGATGGTGAGCTTTTTCCAGCATCCCTTCTACCCCTACACCGAGGCCGATCCGATCTCCGAGCATCTGGTGAACGTGCCGGTGCCGGCCCATACCAAGGGCGAGGCGGTGCGCCAGCTGGTGCAGGAAAAATGGCTGCCCGCCCTGCACGCCTTCCAGCCGCAGATGATCTTCATCTCGGCCGGCTTCGACGCCCACCGCGAGGATGAACTGGGCGGCATGGGCCTGGTGGAGGCGGACTATGTGTGGATGACGCGGCAGATCATGGACATCGCCAAGCTGTACGCCAAGGGCCGCATCGTCAGCTGCCTGGAGGGCGGCTACAGCCTGTCGGCGCTGGGCCGCAGCGTGGCGGCCCATATCAAGACCCTGGCGGAACTCTAGGCAGCCTGCCGGGCAAATAGGCAGCGGCGCCTCAAAACGGTAAAATAGCGGATTGTTCGACAGATTTAGAAGGCAGAAGATGGCAATCCAATGGTTCCCGGGGCATATGGCCGCCGCCAAGAAAAAGGCGGCCGAGCAGATGGCGGACGTCGACGTGGTGATCGAGGTGGTGGACGCCCGCTTGCCCGAGGCCAGCTGCAACCCGCTGGTGGAAGAGCTGCGCAAGTTCCGCGGCCGTCCCTGCCTGAAGATCCTGAACAAGGTCGATCTGGCCGACCCTGACGCCACGGCGGCCTGGGTCACCCATTACGAGCGCGATCCGGACGTGACCGCCTACGCCATGACGACCAAGAAGCCGGCCGACGTGGCGCGCGTGATCGACAAGGTGCGCGCGCTGGCGCCGCACCGCGGCCAGCCGACCAAGCCGCTGCGCATGATGATCATGGGTATACCCAACGTCGGCAAATCGACGCTGATGAACGCGCTGCTCAAGCGCCGCGTGGCCAAGGTGGGCGACGAGCCGGCCGTGACCAAGCAGCAGCAGAAAATCTACCTGGACCTGAACACGGTGCTGATCGACACGCCCGGTCTGCTGTGGCCGAAGATCGCCATGCCGAGCGATGGCCTGATGCTGGCCGCCAGCCACGCCATCGGCGCCAACGCGCTGATCGAGGAAGAGGTGGCGGTATTCCTGGCCGAGGAACTGCTGCGCCGCTACCCCGCGCTGCTGAAGGCGCGCTATGGCCTGAAGGTGGAAGAGCTGGACGGCATCGGCGTGGTGGAAGGCGTCGCCATGCGGCGCGGCTACCGCGTGCGCGGCGGCGAGCCGGATTTCGAGAAGGCTTCGCACATGCTGCTGCAGGATTACCGCAGCGGCGCGCTGGGACGCATCTCGCTGGAAACGCCGCAAACGCGCGAAGCGGCGCTGGCCATTCATATCGAAGCGGAGCGTGTCAAAGCCGAGCAGGCCGCCATCAAGGCCGCCGAGAAGGAAGCCGAACGCATGAAGGGCAAGCGCGGTACCTGACATCGAGAGGCCGTTTTAATGGCCGCGGCGTCGTTGCTCCGGCTTGGCGCGGCGCCTGGCCACAGCCATTTTGAAACGGCCTCTTAGTCCACAGCCGTGCCGAAGCGGAAGCTGGATACGGCCAGCGCGCCGAAGAAATCGTCCTCGTGACACACCTCGTGCGCGGCCTCGTCCTCGGCCGCGCCCAGCGCCACCATCAGCGGCAGCAGATGCTCTTCGCGCGGATGGGCGGCCCGCGCCGACGGCGCGCTTTCCCAATCGAGCAAGGCCTGCTTGCGCTGCCGCGGCGGCAAGGCCATCGTGGCGCGCAGCCAGGCGTCGAAGGCATGCGAGGCTTGCGCGCCATTGCCGTTGAACTGGCGCAGATTGTGGTAACTGAGGCCGCTGCCGACGATCAGCACGCCCTCGCCGCGCAGGGGGCGCAGGGCGCGGCCGGCCTCGATGTGCGCGAGCGGGTCGAGGCCGTGCTTGAGCGAGAGCTGCACGATGGGCACGTCGGCCTCGGGAAAGACCGGATACATGGCGCTGAAGGTGCCATGGTCGAAACCGCGCTGCCCATCCAGCAGGGCCGCATGGCCGGCATCCTGCAGCAGGCCGCGCGCGCGTTCGGCCAGCGCCGGATCGCCCGGCGCGGGATACTGGATCTGGTAGGTGTGCGGCGGAAAACCCGAGTAATCGTAGATCATCGGCGGGCGCGCGCTGGAAGAGAGCGTGAACTGCGCCGTCTCCCAGTGCGCCGTGACGACCAGGATCGCCTTGGGCTTGGCGCCGATCTGGCGCGGCAGGTCGCGCAAGGAGGCGTCCAGCTTATCGTAAGTGTGGCCGAACTCCTCGCGCATGAAGGGCCAGGGGCCGCCGCCGTGGGACAGAAAATAAGTGGCTAAAGTGCTCATATCGAACCTGTGCTATCGAGCCTTTACTTTAGTCCCCGGCCACCCCTTTGCCAATCCTGAAAATATCGTAGTCAGGCATCGATACTTTCGATAGCCGGCGCTTTGACCTTGGCCGCCTTGGCCACGCCGCCGCCATGGCGGGCGTCGTCGGCATGCGCCAGCGCGATCAGGGCGAACAGGCGCGCGCTGCGCATCCAGGCCAGCGCCAGCACGATGGCCTGGGTCAGCAGCAGCCCGCCGATAAAGCCGATGAGTTGCCCGGTCGGCGCATTGACGCGCGCAATGCCCAGCAGGCCGGCCAGCAGCAGGCCGCCCAGGCTCAGCGCCAGATACAGCCCCAGCACCGTGCCCGGATAGCGTGCCAGCAGCTTCAGGCCGCGCCACCAGCCCTTGACGGCCGACGTGCGGCGTTTGTCGATGGCGAGCGCCGCGCGGCCCGCGTCCAGCGTCAGATTGGCGAAGGCCAGCAGCACGACGCCGGCGATGGTGGCCAGCAGGGCCGCATTCTCGGCGCTGGATGCCAGCACCGCCTTTTCGCCATGGCTCTCGGCCAGGGAATGCAGGCCGTGCGCCGCGCCCAGTGCCAGGCCGACCGGCACGACGGCCCAGACCAGGGTGCGCAGCAGGCGCGGATACTCGGTCAGGCCGCCCGACCACAGGGCGCGGAAGCCCAGCGTGTGGCGGCTGCGCGCCGCCGTGATCACGCTGCCGCACAGCAGCGGCGACAGCAGCAGGGCCAGGATGGCGCTCAGCAGCGCGCCGTTGCGCACGCCGCCGCCTTGCTCGCGGAAGCCATGGATCAGGTCGGCCAGTGCCGGATGGTTGAGCGAAGCGGCTAGCTCGGGCGCCAGCACCGAGTGGCTCAGCACATCGAGGTATTGCCAGACGGGCAGGGCCAGCAGCAGGGAAGGCAGCAGCGTCACGCCGCACCACAGCAGCAGCAGCCGCCATTGCAGGGCCGCGCGCGCGGCCTGGATCAGATGGGTTTTCATAAGGTCGCAATCAGGGTGTACAGGGTTTGCGCCAGGGCGGCGAGGTCGAAGCTCCAGCGGCGCTGGGCGCGGCGGTCGGCTTTCAAGGTCTGGCTGTCATCGAGCTTGTTGATGTCCAGCAGATGCTTGCCTTCCGGGTCCAGCGTGGCGGAAACGGCTTCGCTGTTGCGGGTCCACTCGAAACGGCGCCAGCGCTCCTCGCCTTCGAACTTCACGGTCTCGCTGCTGCCGTCGGCAAAGCGCATCAGCAAGGTTTGCGGCACGGCCGCGCCCTTGCGCTTGACCACCACCACCGTGTGGTAGGGGAAGGGGCCGCTGCCTTCCTTGGCGTCGGGATGCGCCTTCTCCCATTTTTCGCGGATCTCGTCGGCCTGCTTTTCCACCGCCTCGTTGCCGAGCAGGATGCGCTTGCCCTTGCTGGCGTGGCTGCCCGGCTGCGGCAGCACTTCCTCGCTGCTCAGGCTATCGATGCTGTCGTCCACCTTCGAGACGGCGTACACCTGCTGGGCGAACACGCGCTCCACCGCCTTGCGCTGGCCGGTCGCCTCGGCCAGGGTTTCGCGCAGGTCGGCGATGCTTGGGTGGCGGAACTTCCACAGCCGGTAGTATTCCTTGAAGCCGCGTTCCAGCGCTTCCTTGCCGATCTCCTTTTCCAGGTCGAGCATGGCGAGCGCGGTGCGCGTGTACACCGGCCCGATGCTTTGCAGGCGGTCCATGGCATTGGCGCCCAGCGCATCGGCCGGGAAGCTGAGCGGCGTCGCCAGGCGCTGCGCCTGGCTGAACTCCCACACCGGATTGAGGCCGAGGCGCTGCATCCAGGGTTTGGCCACGTGGATATCGCGCTGTTCGGCGCGCGTCATGCGGGTGTTCCAGAATTGGTTCAGGCCTTCATCGAGCATCGGTTCCTCGAACTCGTTGTTGGCGAGGATGCCGTAGAAATAGCCATGGCCGAATTCGTGGATGGTGACGAAATCCAGGCCGAAAGCCCCCAGCGTGTCGGGCTGCAGGTCGGGAATGCCATCGGCGGTGAAGAAGGTCGGGTATTCCATGCCGCCCGCTTCCCCCGCGTTATGCGGCGGGATCACCACGGTCACGGTCTTGTAGGGGTAGGGGCCGAGCGTCTTCGAATAGAAGTTCAGCGCGTCCTTGGTCGCCTTCATGGCCGGCGCCGCGTTGGAGGCGTATTCGGGCGGGAACAGCACCTTGATCTCGACCTCGGGGCTGCCGGGGAAGGTCCAGGTTCCGGTCAGCGGCGTGGCGCTGCGGCTGTCGGCCGTCCAGGCGAAATCGTGCACGTCGTCCTGCTTGTAGTGGTGGGTCAGCATGCCGTCTTTTTCCACCGGCGCGCCCTGGCGCTGGCCGGTGGCGCCCACGGTAAAGGCCTTGGGCACGGTCAGCTTCACGTCATAGCTGCCAAAGTCGGCATAGAACTCCGACTCCATATGGAATTCATGCACGTTCCAGCGCGGCGCGGTGGCGCCTCGTTCGCCGGCCAGTTCCAGCACGCCGATCTTGGGGAACCATTGCGCCACCAGGTGGAAGGTCTCGAAGTAGCCGGTGCGCGCGACCACGCGCGGCAGCTGGTCGAAGAAGGCGATGTCCAGCGTGGTGCTGGCGCCGGCTGCCACCGCCTGCGGCAGGTCGAGGCGCACCACGGTCTGGTCGGTTTCGGGGCCGCCGTCGGGCTGGACGAAGGACCAGTCCACCTTGGCGCCGTTCTGCTGCACGCTGCGCAGCTCGATATAGCCCCAGTCGCCATCCTTGGTTTCCACCCCGGAGCGGAAGCCGCGACCGCTGCGCCGGATCTCGCTGTGGAAGGTGCTGTTGGCGTTCTGGAAGGCGTTCAGGTACAGGTGCAGATAAACGCTGCGCACCGGCTGGTCGCTGCGGTTGCGCCAGGTGAGCTTCTGCTGGCCGCTGACGGTGTGCTTGACCGGGTCCAGCGTGGCCTCGATCTGGTAGTTCACCACCCGGTCGGACAGGGTGGCTTCATTGCCGCTGCGCGGACCGCCCCAGGCATTGGGCGCGCTGGGCGTGGTCACGGCGGCGGCGTTGGCGGCGGCCAGCGGAATGCCGGTATCGGTGGTGGGCTGCGGCACGGCGACGACCAGGGCGCCCTGGGCGTACAGCAGCGATTGGATTACCAGCCCGGCTACCACGGCGGTGGCGAGCAGGGCCTTCAAGATGGGACGCGCTTGCATGGTTCTCCTTTATTGGAATGTAAAGAACTGCAAGCAACAATATATTCACCTTGCTAACAAAAAGCCAATATTTTTCGAGCAAGTGTGGTAAGCGTATAATGGCGGGGTTTTGGTGCCCGCTTCCTGTTCATGGACGCGGTTAAACGGGAAAAATGGCGCCGCGCTTTGCCGCGTGGCCAACATTTGCTGCCCCCGCAACGGTAAGCAAGCGCCGTCCGCATTGGACGGCAGGATGGACCGACAACCACTGCGCTGGCGCAGGAAGGTGGTCCAGCCCCCGCTTGCCAGCCCGGATACCGGCCAAGACAGGTGGATTGCGCCGCCGTGCGCTTTCCGTTCGACTCCTGCTGCGGGGAAGCGGCTGGAGGCTGAGGCCCATCCTCTTTTTTCCAAGCGCTCCGGCGCCACCATATTTATGAGCTATATCGTTTCCCGCCGCGCCCTGGCCGCGGCAGTTTCCCTGTGCTTTGCCGCCGCACCCGCACTGGCGCAAACCGCGACCCAGACCCTGGGACCCGTCGTCGTGACCGGCTCCCGCTTCGACAGCAATCCCGGCCTGGCCCCGATCGGCGCCACCGTGATCAGCGCTGCCGACATCCGCCGCGCCGGCGCCAGCGATGTGAACCAGGCCATCCGCAAGGTCGGCGGCGTGTACGGCCGCCAGGCGCTGGACGGCAGCCCGAACTTCGGCCTCGACCTGCGCGGCTTCGGCAGCAACAGCAGCCAGAATATGGTGGTGCTGGTGGACGGCGTGCGCATCTCGGAAAATGAACTGGCCGACGCCATCATGTCCAGCATTCCCATCGATTCCGTCGAGCGCATCGAAATCATGCGCGGCGGCAGCAGCGTGCTGTATGGCGACGGCGCCACCGGCGGCGTGATCCGGATCGTCACCAAGCGCCCGGCGGGCCAGGGCACCCACGGCAGCGTGTTCGCCGAAGCCGGCCAGTTCGGCCTGCGCGAAGTGCGCGGCGCGGTGTCGCAGAGCTGGGACGGTTTCGCCCTCGACGCCTCGCTCGGCGCGCTGGACACCGATAACTACCGCGACAATAACGACTACAAGAAGCGCAACTTCACCGGCGGCGCGCAATGGACGCTGCCGAATGGCCGCATCGGCGTGCGCACCGAAATCCTGCGCCAGGACGGCCGCCTGCCCGGTTCCCTGAGCCAGGCCGAATTCGACAGCACGCCGCGCAAGACCAACCATCCGTACGACTTCGGTTCGGTCGACAGCGACCGTTACATCGGCTTCTATGAGCAGAAGTTCGGCGCCTTCGACCTGGCCGCCGAACTGGCGCACCGCAAGAAAGACGCCAGCGGCAGCTACTTCTATGGCGGCAAGCTGTCCACCACCAACTACGACACCAAGCAGACCCAGTTCTCGCCGCGCCTGCGCCACACCAGCCAGTTCGGCGCCATGCAGAACGAGGTGGTGGCGGGCATCGATCTGATGCGCTGGAACCGCGTGGTCGATGGTTCCTTCTCCAAGGCCGATGCCACCCAGCGTTCCAAAGCCTTCTATGTGCGCGATGAGATGAAATGGGCCGGCCCGCACGAAGCGCGCCTGGCCTTCGGCGCGCGGCGCGAACTGTTCAACATCGATTCCGTCGACCCGGTCGAGTACTCGACTGCCAACTACAGCGACAAGCGCGGCCTGAACGCCTGGGAAATCCAGGGCAGCTACGCCGTCCTGCCTGCGCTGACCCTGCACGCCAAGGCCGGCCAGAGCTACCGCGTGGCGAACGCCGACGAAAACGGCTTCACGCCGAAAGCCAATGTGGCGCTGAAAGCGCAGACCTCGCACGACCTGGAGCTGGGTGCGAGCTATGCGCTGAACGGCTACAAGCTGGCGGCGCGCGTCTTCAAGCATGAGCTGAACAACGAGATCTATTACGATCCGACCGCCACCCCGTTCGGCGGCGCCAACAGCAACCTGCCGCCGACCCGCCGCCAAGGCATCGAGTTCGATGCCAGCGCGCGCCTGGCGGCCGACTGGCAGCTGAGCGGCCACTACCAGCATGTGAAGGCCGAGTTCACCGAAGGCGCGCTGGCCGGCAAGGAGCTGGTGCTGGTGCCAAAGAATGTGCTGAGCGCGCGCCTGGCTTGGACGCCGTCCAGCGGCCAGAGCGCCGACGTCGGCGTGCAGTGGGTCGACAGCCAGCGCTACGGCGGCGATTTCCTCAACACCTGCAACGCCCGCATGCCGTCCTTCACCACCTTCGACGCCCGCTATGCGCGCCAATACGGCCCGTGGGAAGTGGCGGTGTCCGGCCAGAACCTGGGCGACAAGCGCTACACCACGGCGGCCTTCTCCTGCCGCGGCGGCATCTATCCGAGCGATGGCCGCCAGTTGAAGCTGTCGGCGCGCTACGATTTCTGAGCGCGGCCCTAGGCTGGATGTAGGCTTTAAGGCGGCTTAAACCCGCCTTAAAATGGCCCCCCGGACGAGATTTTTGTCCGGCGGGGCCATTTTCGTCCGCAAAAAGTGGTAATCTGCCGCCGTCTATAACTCGATAAAAAGGATGACCATGCGTTACCTGCGCTTCATGCTTGCCGCCGCTACCCTGGCCTTTTCCGCCGCTGGCGCCTCCGCCGCCGAGCCGGTGAACGGCACCGAATACAAGGTTCTCGACACGCCAGTGCGCAACGATACCGGCGCCAAGGTCGAAGTGATCGAGTTCTTCATGTATTCCTGCCCGCACTGCAATTCGCTGGAACCGCTGATGGCCGACTGGGTCAAGAAGCAGGGCGACAAGATCGCTTTCCGCCGCATCCACTTCGCGTCGAGCGACAAAGATCCGCACGCCCATGCCTATCTGACCCTGGAAGCCATGGGCAAGCTGGAAGGCGTGCATGACAAGATTTTCCGCGCCATCCACGTGGAGCGCAACCGCCTGCGCAGCGACGACGCCATGACCGACGTGGTGGTGAAAGCCGGCGTGGACAAGGCCAAATACCTGGAATACTTCAATTCCTTCGGCGTGCAGACTAAAATGAAGCGATCCAACCAGCTGGTCAGCTCCTACAAGGTTGATAGCGCCCCGACCATCGTCATCGATGGCCGCTTCGTGACCTCGCCCGCCCAGGCCGGCCGTCCGGGCCAGCCGGAGATGGTGTCGATGCAGAACACGCTGGCCGTGATGGACTACCTGGTTGCCAAGGCCGCCGCCGAGAAGAAAGCAGGCAAGAAATAAGATGGACAGCAAGGAAGAAGGCATCATGAAGATGTACCGGGAGTCCGAACCGGACGAAACGCGTCTGTTCGAACGCAGCTCGGTCAATCATGCTGCCTGGACGCTGCTGGCGCTGACGCTGGCCCTGTGCGGCTGGCTGATGGTGGCCCTGGTCAATGCCGAGAACCAGCGCTATGCGCTGGCCAGCGGCATGTGCCAGGACCAGGTCTTCAAAGGCGGCATCGACAAGGTTTGCCTGGCCAAGGCGCGCTCGCGCGAGCACTGGTGGCAGCACCTGGGTCATGCCATGACGACCTTCAAGCCCTGAGCCGCAGCCTGCATGTCCCGCAAAGCCCGCATCGCGCGGGCTTTTTCTTTTTCAAACGGCGCGAGAAGCTGCTTCAAACGGCAGACGCATTCCGCGCCGCCGCGCTGGAACCGACAATGGCGGCACCATTCATTTACAGGAGCTTCCATGTCCCGCCTCGCCATTTTCGCCGCCGCCCTGTTGCCGCTGGCTGCCTTCGCCGCCGCCGACAGCCTGCCCGTACCGCAGAAAAGCTTCACCGGCGGCTCGCCCGCCGCGCTGGAGCAGGTCATGCTGGCGGCACGCCGCTACGCCGCTTTCTGGAACAGCGGCGATCCGGCCCTGGCGCGCGAGGCGCTGGCGCCGGAATTCACCGACCGCACCTTGCCGCCCGGCCGCGCCCAGGGCCTGCCAGGTCCGCTGCAAGCCAGCCAGACCTTCCGTACCGCCGTGCCGGATTTGAAAGTGGAGATCACCGATCTGGTGGCGGCGGACGACCGCGTCACGCTGCGCCTGCATTTCACCGGCCATTTCAGCGGCCGGTTCGGCAAGGTGCAGGGCAAGGGCCAGGCCATCGACTTCCAGGCTTTCGACTTGTATCGCGTGCAGGATGGCCGCATCACCGATAACTGGCACCTGGAAGACAATCTGACCCTGCTGCAGCAGATGGGCGTGATCCAGCAGTAATCACGCAGCACGCACGCAGCATTCAAGACCCCGCGCAGCGCGCCAGCAGGAATTCCACCAGCAGGGCGATGCGCGGCGGCTGGAAGCGGCTGCGCCGGTACAGCAGATTGAGCGGCACGCTTTCGCGGAAGTAGTCGTCCAGCACCGTCTGCAGGCGGCCGGCGCGCAGATCGTCCTCGATATCGAGCAGGGACTTGTAGGCGAAGCCCTGGCCCGCCAGCGCCCATTTGCGGATTACCTCGCCGTCATTGCTTTGATGGCTGCGCTGCACGCGCACCGTGCGGCGCGCCTCATCCTCCAGATAGCGCCATTCGTGCATTGGCCCGCTGGCCGTCACCAGCACCAGCGCCGGCAGGCCGGCCAACTGCTCGGGATGCTGCGGCACGCCGCAGCGTTCCAGCAGCGCGGGCGCGGCGCACACCACGCGCCGGTTCGGCCGCAGTGGCCGCGCCACCATATCGCTGTCCGGCAGCAGGCCATAGCGCACCGCCAGGTCGATATCGTCCTGCACCAAGTCGGAGGTGGAGTCGCTCAGCGACAGGGCGTATTGCACGTCGGGATGGAGCAGGCGGAATTCCTCCAGCCATCCCAGAAGCAGGTTGCGTCCGAAATCCGAAGGCGCCGAAATCTTCACCAGCCCGCGCACCGCGCCTTGCGCCTGCAGGCCCGCCTCCGCTTCGGCCATCAGGGCCAGCGCCTGTTCGCTGTAGTGGCGGTAATGGCGGCCTTCCTCGGTCAGGCGCAGCTGGCGCGTGGTGCGCTCGAACAGCCGCGTTTTCAGGCCCGCTTCCAGGCGCTGGATGCAGGCGCTGGCGGCGGCGGGGGAGAGGCCTTGCTTGCGTCCGGCGGCGGAAAAGCTGCCGAGGGCGGCGGCGTCGAGAAAGAGGCGGATGGCGCTCAGGCTGTCCACGCCATTGCTGTCGATACTGGCACTCATTGCATGCATCCTTGCTGCGGTTGCGGGGCGGGGCGCCCGATTCCCAAGCAGTGTAACGGATGTTCAGGCGTTCCGTCCGGGCGGCATTGTCTTGCCTTCGTCCGCGGTCGCGCTCTTGGCGCCGGCCACCGGCCCTTTCTCGCCGTTGGTATGCGCTGCCGCCGTGGCCTTGCTGTCGATGATGACGGTGCAGGTGGTGCCCGCCACCAGCGTCAGCTCCTTGGGCTGCTGGTCGATGTGGATGCGCACCGGCACGCGCTGCGCCAGCCTGACCCAGCTGAAGGTCGGGTTCACGTCGGCCAGCAGTTCACGGCCGGTGCTGGCATCGCGGTCGGTGATGCCGCGCGCGATGCTCTCGATATGGCCATGCAGGGTGGCGTCGCCGCCCATCAGCTTGACCTGCACCGGCGCGCCCGCTTTCAGCAGCGGCAGCTTGGTCTCCTCGAAATAGCCGGCGACGTAGAAGGAGTCGCTATCGATCACGGCCAGGCGTGCCACGCCCACGGCGGCGAAGTCGCCCACATGCACGTTCAGATTGGTCACATAGCCGCTGACCGGCGCGCGCACCACGGTGCGTTCCAGGTTCAGCGTGGCCAGGTGCACGGCTTCCGTGGCGGCCCGCACCTGGGCGCTGGCGCCATCCATGGCCGACGTCGCGCCTTCGCGGCTCTCGGCAGAGACCACGGCGTCGTCCAGCACGGCGCGGCGCTTGGCTTCGCGCGTGCGGCGGCCTTTCTCGACCTGCTGGGCCGCCAGCAGCGAGCGCGCCTGCTCCAGCGCCGACTGGTAGCGCGCCGGATCGACCACGAACAGCACATCGCCCTTGCGTACGAACTGGTTGTCGCGCACATGCACCTCGGTCACGGCGCCGGCCACGTCGGCCGTGATGTTCACCACGTCGGCCTTGATGCGGCCGTCGCGCGTCCACGCCGATTCCATATACTGGTCCCACGCCCCCTTGCCGAACCACAGCGCGGCCCCCAGCAGCAGGGTGGTGAGAACGAATCGGAACAACTTGCTAGCACTCATAACGGGATTCCCTTCTTGTGTTTTATTGGTATAGGCCCATGGTCAGGGCGCTGAAGATGCAGACCAGCAGGCAAAGCCGCACCAGGGCCGGATGCAGCAGGCGGCGGTAAACGCCGGCGTGGCCGAGCACCCAGTCCAGCAAGCCTTGCAGCAGCAGGCTGGCCAGGAACAGCGGCAGCAGGGTGGGAATCAGGACGCCGAACAGCGACACTTCACGCGGCATGGTGGACTTCTCCTTGGATTTGGGGCATCTGGTCGAGCAGGGATGTGTAAATCGAATGCAGGTCGGTGAGCGCCGTCTGCAGGCGCGCGGCGCGCGCTGCCGACGCTTCGGGCAGGGCGGTGCGCACGGTGGCGCCGGCATGCAGCAGCGAGGTGATGGCCAGCTCGCAGCGGCCGCGTTCGGGCTGGCGGAAGTAATTGGCCAGCGCATCGACCGCCTGCTGCAAGGCCGTGGCGACCGGTCCCTGGGCCGAGGTGGCGATCAGGGCGCGCAGTTCGATGATCGAGTGCCCCAGTTCCAGCAGGGTCAGGCCTTGGCGTACCACCAGCCGCGCTGGTGCGCCGGGCGCGGGGCCGGATGCAGCGTTGAGCTGGTTGAGCAGGTCGCGCACGCGGTTGTCGAAGCGGTGGCGCAGCCGGGCCGTCCATTCCTGGCCGGGACCGAAACACAGCAGCAGGCGTGGCAACAGGGCGCCGCCGGCGGCGCGCAGGTGCAGGCGCAGGCCGCGCGTGGAGGCCGTGCACAGGGCCAGCGCCTCGCGCCACAGCGCCGCCGCCACATGCGCGCGGTTGCCCATCGTATGCTCGGGCAGCAGCACCATGAAGATGATGAAGGACAGCAGCACGCCGCCATTCTGCGCCAGCGTGATGTTGAGGAAGGAGGCGATATCGTAATGCATCTGGTTGGCCGGCGCGATCACCTGGGCGCTGAACAGGATGATGCCGATGCCCACGCCCGCCTTTTTCGGATTGGTGCTCAGGTAGCTGCCGTAGGCGAACAACGGCAGGGCGGCCAGCACCAGCATGGGAAAGCCGCTGGCGCGCGCCACCAGGAAGAATTCAACGAGGAAGGACAGCGGCCAGGCAATCAGGAAGCCGGTCAGGATCTGCTTGACCATGGCCGTCGGACGTGGCGAGGACGAGCACAGCGCGCAGAAGATGGTGGTCATCAGCAGGGCGGTGGAAGCATGCGGCCAGGCCATCCAGTACCAGAGCACGGCTCCGCCCAGCAGTGCGGCGGCCGCGCGGAAGCCGCTTGCGAGCACGATGCCGGGCGGCGTCTTCGGCTTGTAGGCGCGCGGTTCGCTGACCTGGCTGCGCTTTTGCTGCGTCAGTCCGTCGTAGCTGGCGTGGAAGGCCGCCAGGTTGGCGGCAAAGCGCTCCAGCAACTCGACCGCCGTATCGAAGTCGATCTGCCACTGCGGCGTGAGACTGGCCAGCTCCTGCGCCGCGGCGGCATCGCCGGAGCCGTCAGGCTGGCCACCTGCGGCGGCAAGGGACGCCTCGTTCGCATCCTTGCCCTGGGCTGCGCCGCTACCGGATGCGCCGCGCCCCGGGGGCGGCAGCGCGCCGGCATCCGCCGCTTCCTCCAGGCGCCGGGACAGTTCGGCGCGGGCAGCGGCGATGTCCTGCTCCAGCGCTGGCAGATCGGGCGGCACATCGTCGGCCAGCGCCTGCGCCAGGCGCTGCTGCATGGCTTGCAGCAGCTGCGGCGCGGGCGAACCCGGTTGCAGGTGCAGGCGGTGCAGCAGGCGGTGCAGGGTATACAGCGTGGTCAGGGCCGTCATTAGCGCCGCGTTGAAGGCGTGCAGCTGGCGCGTTTGCGAGCGGGCATGGGCCGCCTCGAAGAAGGCGGCGGCGCGGCCCGATTCCAGCGCGGCGATGTCGGCTGCGAAGCGCAGATGGGTCAGTTCCGCCTCGGCCGGCGACAGGCGCCGCTCCAGCACTTCGCGGCAAAAGCCCACGAAACTGTGGCGGCGCGCCTGCACGGTGCGCATCAGTTGGGCGTTGTGGTGGCGCGGGAACAGCGCATCGTTGACGACGGTGGCGCAGATCACGCCCAGGCTCACTTCCGTCAGCCGGGTGACGGCCAGCAGGAAGGCGCCGGCCGGCGCGTCGATGGCGGGAATGGCGATCATGCAGGCGGTATAGCCGGCCAGCACGAAGCTGTAGGATTGCTGGTTGCGGTACATGGCCGCGCCGCCGGTGCAAAGGCCCACCCACAGCGCCAGGCCGATGAACAGCATGGGCGTCTGCTGCGGGAAGAGGGCGATCAGCAGCAGGGCGCTGGCGCAGCCGACCACGGTGCCGAGCAGGCGGTAAAAGGCTTTTTCCAGCACCATGCCGCTGCTGGGCAGGGCCAGGATGAAGGTGGTGGTCATCGCCGTGCTGGGCGAATCGAGTCCGAGACGGAAGGCCAGCCACAGGGCGGAGAAGGCGGCCAGCATGGACTTGAGGACGAAGATCCAGCGCTCGCCCTCGCCGGCCTTCCATTCGCGCGCCAGCCTGACCAGCTGCTCTCGTGTACTTGCTATCGGTGTTGCGGCGGGAGCGGCTGGTTCAGGGTTCATAAAAAACGCTATAAATTATTTTCAAGATTATCCAGCTGGCGCTTGAACAACTGCTCCTGCTGGCGGAGATCGTCGGCGCTGAAGCCGTCGTAAGCGCGGGTGGTGCGGTCCCAGACTTCGGGCATGACCTGTTCCACGATCTTGCGGCCGGCGTCGGTCAGCGAAATCATCACGCAGCGGCGGTCGCCGGGGCGGTTGCCGCGCTGGATCAGGCCCTGGCCTTCCAGATCGTTGCAGACCCGGGTCAGGTTGGCCGGCTTCTCCATGCAGGCCTCGCCCAGCGTCGATGCGGTCGAGGTTTCGCCGTCCGAGCCGTACAGCACCGCCAACACCATATAGCTGGCGTCGACCAGGTCGTATTTGCGCAGCACTGCGTTGGACAGATCCTTCATCTGCTTTTGCACGTGGTAAGTCATGCGCATCAGCCGCACCAGATCCTCCGGAAAGTCGGGGATGCGGCCACGGATATTTTTCAGGCGCTTATTGGTCGCGTCGAAACTGCTCATTGCGCACTCCTGTGCAAATGCTAAAGATTAAATTGTACTATCGTTGCACTAAGGGAAATCCAGTTTTATGCCTCCCCCAGGGCTGCCATCAGCGTAGCGTAGGTATCCATACAACGGCTTTGGACTTGCAAGAGCTGCTGTTGTTCGTTCAGCAGGACCAGGCGGGCGTTGAGCATGGCCAGCGCATCGTTCATGCCGGCCTTGTACGAGCGCTCGGCCAGGTCCTGCGAGCGGCTGGCCGTGCGCATGGCCAGTTCCGCCAGCTTTTGCTGTTCGCGCTCGGACTGCATGCGCGCCACCGCGCTGGCCACCTCGGACAGGGCTTGCACCAGCGTAGCGTTGTACTGCTCCACCGCCATATCGTATTGCGCGCTGCGGCTGCCCAACTGGCTGCGCAAGCGGCCGCCATCGAAGATGGGCAGGCTCAGGGCCGGCGCGATGCCGCGCGTCTGCGATGCCGCGTTCAGGAACTTGCTGAAGCCCAGCGATTGCAGGCCGGCGAAGGCCACCAGATTGATGTTCGGGTAAAAGTCGGCGCGCGCGGCGGCGATGCCATGGCCGGCTGCCTCCACCCGCCAGCGCTGCGCCACCAGGTCGGGGCGGCGCGCCACCAGTTCGGCCGGCAGGTTGCCGGGCAGGCCGTAGCCCGCTTGCAGGGCCAGCGCAGGCCGGACGATCGCATCACCGTCGCCCGGCCCTTTGCCGATCAGGGCTGCCAGCTGGTGGCGCAGCAGGGTCAGGCTCTGGTTGAGCTGTTCCTGCTCGCGCCGCCCGGCGGGCAGCGTGGTTTCAATGGCCGCCACGTCGGCCTCGGTGGCCAGGCCGGCGGCGTGGCGGCGGCGCACGATGTCGAGAATGCGCTGGCGCTGGGCCAGGCTGTCGGCCACTGCGTCGTGCTGGGCGTGGGCTAGCCACAGTTGCACATAGCTGCGCACCACGGCCGTTTCCAGCGACAGGCGCGCCAGCTGGGCTTCGGCGGCGGCCATATGGGCTTCGTCCAGGGCTGCGGCCAGCAGATCGCGGTTGCGGCCCCAGAGATCCAGGTCGTACGAGGCGGTGACGCTGGCGACGTTGCGCCAGGCCCAGTGGCCGGCCAGCGGCGGCGGCGTGCTGCCGTGGGCGGAATAGCGCTCGCGGTTGGCGGCGGCGCTGGCATCGACGCGCGGGCCGGTGGCTGCTTCGGCCGCGCCGGCGAGCGCTTCGGCCTGGCGCACGCGCGCCTGGGCTGCCTTGAGGCTGGGATTGTCCTGGATGGCGGCGGCCACCAGGCGATCAAGCTGCCGATCGCCCAGGGCTTGCCACCATGTCTCTTCCGGCCAGGCGGCGGGCGGCGCGGCCGCGATGGCGGCGCCGGTGGCCAGTTGCGCAGCGGGCAGGACCTGCGCCTGCGGCTTGATACGGCCCATGTCGGCACAGCCGGACAGGGCGAGCAGCAGCAGGGCGGCGGGGGCGCGGAAACGCAGCATGGACCTGGCTCTCTTTCGCGGAATTACTTGGCGTAGTGCTTGGTGGTCTGGGCCACGTCCTGGTCGGCTTCGGTCTCGATCAGCTTGCCGTTCCGGCGCGCTTCCAGGAATTCAGCCTTGACCTGGTCGCGGCTCAAGCCTTGCTGGGCCGGCGCGGCCTGGCTGGCGGCTGCGGCCACCGGGGCGCTGCTGGCGGCGGCGCTGCTGCTGTCGGCGGCAAAGGCGGCGCCGGTGGCGGCAAGGGTCAGGACGGCGGCAAACAGTTGGGTGGTTTTCATACGGTTCTCCTTCGGGAGTGGTGAGCATGAAGATAGTATATCTGTGAAAAATACATTTATGAAATAAAAAATTCCAATCGATGCCATTGGGAAAAACAATCAGGGGTGCGCCGCCGTCCGCCCCGCTTTGTTAGAGTGGATCTGTGTTTTTCACCGGCAGGAGGCCATCATGACCGGCAATAGCAGTCTCGATCCCGACAATTTCCCGGCCACGCCCGACCGTGTGCTGGGCAAGGGCCACGGCACGGGCGCCCTCGGCCCGAGCGACAGTTCCGACTCCGGCAGCGATGTGCAGGGCGCGCTGGGCCAGGGGCCGCGCGAGCATGGCGGCGTGCAGCAAGGTACGAATGAAGACAGCGGCATCGCGTCCACGGCCGGTCCCGATCTCGGTGACCGTGATCTCGACAGCGATACCGACCGCAACGGCACCGGCGAACGCGCCGCCGCCGGACGCGACACCGTGGCCCCGGACGGCGCCGACATCGATGTCGACCATATCGAAACGGCGCCGCTGCAACCGGGGAGTGCAGCGCCGGACTAGGCGCCTGGGTGTGATTTTTGGATAGAAATTCGGTCTTGTTTTTTCGGTAATATCATCCCTGCTGGCAACTCCGAAAGATCGAATGTTTGTGTTGTGCCGCGGCGCCCCTTGTGGCCGCTGAGTTATTCCCCCACAGCTTGCGCCGGTGCGTGGCCCGTTTTGTCACGCCCGGCGCTTTCGTGCAATCCCCCCGCCTTTCCTGGGTATTCGCCCGCTCCCCCGGTTTGCCCAGCATCCGCCGGCCATGCCTGCGTCATCCCTCCCTCCTCAAAATGAGAAACTCTATGCGAATGAAATTGCTCTGCCGCCTTGTGGGCGCAGCCTTACTCCTGAATGTGCAAATCAATGCGATGGCGGAAATGCCGGGCTATGTCAAAGCCGCGCGTCCGCACGTCGGCTTGCTGAAGGAGGATGTCGACCGGGTGCGCAATTCGCTGGCCTTGACGGGGCCGGACGTCTTTCCCGCCATGCAGGGCGGGATGAGCTTTGTCATCACCCCGCGGCGCAAGGTGTTATCCGATCGTGCCGAACAGCCGATTTTTGGCAGCATCCAGACGAAGAAAAATGGCATCTTCATTCGCCATATCGACGGCGATTCCGCGGACGGCAAAAAGATCAGGTTTCAGCTCGGTTTTCAGGATGCCGCGATCGACACTTATGCCGCCATGCGCAGTTTTGAACTTGAGGCGGACAGGGATGCCACGATTGAGCTGAGCTGGGACAAGACCTCGGTGGTACTCACTGTCAATGGCACGTCCTACAACTTGAAATGGGCTGCAACCATGCCCTTGCCCTGGTCGGCGAAAGACCAGTTGTATACCTTTGGTGGCCGGACCGGCGAAGTCATCAAGGACTTCAAGCTATGGAATGCCGCCAAACAGCTCGTCGCCCAGCATGATTTTCTGGATCTGGAATTGCAAGAGCCCGTCCAGGACTATTTGAGCTCGGTCGATGCCAACTGGACGACGCTGCAAAGCTGCGCGCAGACCGCCAATCCGGTCAGGCAAAACGGCTCGCTCTGTGACCTGGCCTTCCAGGGCCGCGGGATGATTACCGGGGCGGCGAGCCGTTTCGCGCTGGCCTACCTGCTGACCGCCCGGCCGCACTATATGGCGGCGGCACGCCGCCTGGCCGACCAGATGTTCCTGCTCAAGGACAACACCACGCAAGGGCTGAACGGCCAGCAGCTGAAACTGGCGGTCGGGGGGGAATGGGCCATGTCTTCCCGCGTCGGGGCCATGGGCATTCTGTACGACTGGCTGTATGACAAAATCGATGACCGCGATATTCCCACGGGCGATGCTTTCGCTGGCCATAACCTTGGCAGCTACCGTACCCTGCTGGCGCAAAACATCAAGGCCACCATCGCCGCCGATCATGTGGGCAGCAGCGACGATCTGATCGGCCATATCTGCGGACAATATGCCACGCTGTCCACCACCTCCCTGAATTGCAATGGGACGATGCACTGGGACGAGAATATCATTCCGTCGATCGCGCCATACTACATCGCCGGCCATCACCAAAGCGCGATCGCCGGCACCATGCAGGGCTTGATGGCCATTGCCCATGACGATCCTGCCGCGCTCCCCCTGCTGAAGACCATGTACGGCCATTTCGAAAACGGCTTCTTGCCGGCAAGGGGGTACGTTTCCGTTGACGGCGGCAGCCAGGCTGCTTTTTCCTATGGCCTATCGGATATGCCGGAACGCGTGCGGTTCTGGCGCAAAGGCTTGGAAGGCACGGGTAGCGAACCGGTTCTTGACGGCGACTGGACGGCCCAACTGATCTACCCGTATATCTATGGCCTGCGCCATGATTACAGCTTCCCGGCCCGCGGCGACAATTTCGAGTTGTCGCTGAGGGACGGGACGACCGGCCCGATGGCGCTGACGGCCATCGTGGACAAGCAGGATCCGGTGGTGCTGGCTTTCTACCGTCAGCAGATCAAAGTGGCCCGGCGGTCGGTCGCAGGGGCGCCGTCGCGGCGCAGTGTCGACCAGGCTCTGCTTGGGGACCGCTTGAACTTTTCTTTTGCCGACTATCCTGAAGGACGCATTGAGGACCTGCCTTTGTCGCGGCACTTCCGCGTGGCCGGCCTGGTGTTGATGCGCGATAGCTGGGACTATCCCAACGCGACCCTGCTGGACTTCAAATCGACGTCCTTCATCAGCGAGAACCACCAGCATATGGACCAGAACAGCTTTTCGCTGAACTATAAGGCGCCGCTGCTGCTGGATACCGGCCGGTACGACGAGTATGGCACCAAACACTGGCACAACTATTACGTCCGCACCATCGCGCACAACAGCATCGTCGTGTTCGACAAGGACGAGCAGTTCGTCTTCGGTAACCAAGTCATGAGCAATGACGGCGGCCAGTGGTACAACGGCCGGCCGACCTATCCCACCTTGGCCCAGGCCCGGCCGGGCGGCAGCAATGCCCTGCATGGCGTGACGGCGTTCGAGGAAGGCGGTGATTACAGCTACGTCGAGGGCAATGCCAGCCGCGCCTATTCGCAGAATAAGATGGACCAGGACAATGGCTTTGTGCGCAGCGTCCTGTTCCTGCGCGAAAGCGATCGCAAGCCTGTGGTGCTGGTCTTCGACAGCGTGCGCACCAAGAAAGGCCTGGCCGCGACCTCCCTGCTGCACACGGCGGCCAAGCCGGCTTATGCCGTGGGTGCCGACACCCTGGGCGATGGCCGCTACCAAGTCAAATTCGCGCCGGGTGCGGCCCGTGTGGCCACCATCCGCAACGGTGGCGGCATGCTCAACGTGCAGATGCTGCTGCCGCAAAACGCCGATGTGGTGCAAGTGGGGAGCGAAGGCACGGCCGGCAGCGATTGCACCCAGCTGACCGGCAGCGCCACTCAGACGCCGAACGTCAAGGATTGCCGCTTCATGGTGCGCGAGCTGCAAAGCGATAACGTCACTTACCAATGGCGCAACTATCCGCCCCTGCCGCCATCGCCAGGTACCCAGTTGGGCGATGTGGGGGCTTGGCGTCTGGAAATCAGCCCGCCGGCCGCTCCGGTGCCAGGCGAGGCGCAGTATTTCCTCAACGTGCTCGACGTTGCCGACAACGACCAGGGTGCTGGTCCGGCCGCGCCGGTGAAAGCCGAGCGTCTGGCCGCCGGCGATGCCGGGACGGAGGCCGTGCTGGTGCAGGACCGTCTGATGGTCCTGTTCAACCGCGCTGCCACCCCGGCCAGCAGTTATAGCTGGAAAGCGTCGTCGCGCTACGGCGCCCTGATCGCCACCGGTCTGAAGCGCAATACCGAGTACGCGCTGAGCGAAGTGGCGGTGACTGGCGGCACAACCTTCCAGCTGGAAGAGAAGGTTGGCGGTGGGCTGTTCAGTTCCAAGGACGGCGTGTTGCGCAAAGGCCGTTAAGTCCAGCGCCAGCTGGGCCGATGACGCGGCAGGGCCTTGCCGGCCCGGTCTGCGCCGTGCCGATGCCGCCTGTAGGGCGGCATTTTTCATCCAGGCGCGCGTATCCTGTTCCCGGATTTTGACCGCCTGTCGCAGCCGGTGACCGTTTGTCATAAAAAAACGTATCGGAAAGATGGTTATTTGCTACGCTTGTGTCTCGCTATCAACAAGGAGACGCTGTAATGCAAGGTGCTTTCAACCGCCGTACCGGCTTGTTACCCGTGGCCGCCGCCAGCGCGGCCCTGCTGCTGGCCTGCGCCATGCCGGCGCAGGCGGCCGATGGCTTGTCCGATCTGAAGGCGGCGCTGGCCCGGCTGCAAGGCACGGCCCCGCTCAAGGCATCGCTGGAAACCAAGACCTGGCGCCGCATCGGCGAGGGCAAGGAGGCGGAAGAAAGTTCGGGCCAGGCCAGCATCGGCTTGGAGGAAAACGGCCAGGGCTTGCAGCTGATTTACGGCAAGGACGTGCTGGCCCGTATGGACAGTGAACAACGCGCCCAGGTCAAAAATCCGAATGCCAAGGCGCCCACGCTGGCGGTGGCGCGTGAATTGAGCCCGGTCGAACTGCGCACCATGACCGCGGCTGCCGCCAATCTGGCGCGCCAGCTGGAGCGCGTGACCTACAAGAGCGAAAAAACGGCCGTGTATGGCGGCAACCAGGTGCGCCAGCTGACCTTCTCGGTGCCGCTGGAAACCCTGAGCGACCGCGACCGCAAATTCATCAAGGACTTCGACGGCACATTCGATCTGTGGATTGCGGCCGACGGCACGCCGCTGGCCAGCCACACCCTGGTCAACGGCTCGGGACGCGCCTTTGTCGTGGTCGGCTTCGATTTCCGCCAGGAAGAGGACGCCGTATATGGCGTGTCCGGCGACCGCCTGCTGATGCTGCGCCGCGAAAGCAAGCGCAAACAATCCGGCGGCGGCGACAAGAGCGATGAGCGCATCACCAAGACCTTGCAGCCGAATGCCTGATTTATTTCGGCAAGTGTGAATATTGGATAGATAGTTCCTCTTCTGCTGTCTTTACCATGTCTGTTTTTTAATCTTACTGAAAGGTTAATGACATGGTTCTGAAATCGATCTGCCGCGCCATGGCGGCGGCATTCCTGGGCGGCCTGCTGGCCGCGCCGGTGCTGGCGCAGATGCCGGTGCCGGTAAAGACCGAGCACCCGCGCTTGCTGGCCAGCCAGTTGGACATCCAGCAGCTGCGGGACTCGATCATGCAAGGCGAGTTTCCCAGTGACGGCGGCAGCATTACAGTCAGCTTCGTGCCCCAGTTGATCAAGCCGGCGGACGATATCTACGCCGTTTTGTTTGGCGCATACGAGCCGCCCGGCGGCGACCGCATGTTCATCCGCCATGCCGAAGGCGCGACGGCCAGCAGCACGCGCTTCCATGTCGGAATGGCGCGCGCCAACAGCAGCAGGGAATTCGCCATCGTGTCTTTTGACGCCGTGCCGGACAAGGAGGGTAATGTCACCGTGGTCCTGAGCTGGAACAGGGCGGAAGGCAAGGCTTCCATCGCGCAAAATGGCAAGGTGATTTTCAGCACCAGCGATAGCGCCGAAGTAAAGGCCTGGGAGCCCAAGCGCAATAACTTCCTGTTTGGTCCCCGTATCGGCGAGCAGATCAAGCTGGTGGAAGTGCGGGATGTGCAGGGCCATGTTCTGCATCGGCAAAATGGCATTGACTATGATCTGCACGGCAGCCTGACGCCGCTTTACACCATGGCCAATAAGATGCCGGGCTGGCTGGCCGCCTGCTCGTCCACCGATCTGGAGGGGGCAGGCATCTGCAATGTCGCCACGGCCGGCCGCAATGTGCTGATCGATACGGCCAAGAATCTGTCGCTGGCCTACAAGCTGTCGGACAATCCCAACCATCTGACGGCCGCCAAGGCTTATGCCGACCGGGTGCTGAAAGCGCCGGTCAGCAAGGGTGGCGAATGGTCGATGAGTTCGCGCGTGGGTGCCCTCGGCGTTCTGTATGATTGGCTGTATCGGGACCTGGGGCCGCAAACGGTGGCCGGCGATGCGGCGCGGCGCAGCTATAACGAGGTCTTTGCCG
Organism: Massilia sp. NR 4-1; assembly: GCF_001191005.1. Lineage (NCBI taxonomy): Bacteria > Pseudomonadati > Pseudomonadota > Betaproteobacteria > Burkholderiales > Oxalobacteraceae > Massilia > Massilia sp. NR 4-1. Next base: position 2,963,636 of record NZ_CP012201.1, on the reverse strand, counting down.
CCACGATCAAGGCCACCGTCGCCAGTACCGTGCCGGAGAAGGACAATCTGGTGGATTCCACCTGCGGCCACGGCAATACTTTCTCGGCCAGCCGATTCGATTGCGAAGTCGAGCCGGTCTATGAAAACTGGAATCCCGCTGCGGGTAAGCCGAGCATCTCGTCGCTTTATCTCACCGGCCACAATATGAGCGCCGTCAGCGGCATGAGCATGGGGCTGCTGGCGATTGCCGACACGCACACGGAAGTGCTGCCGATGCTGAACACGGCGTATAAACACTTCCAATATGGTTTTGTGCGGGCGCGGGAACTGGTCTCGGTGGACGGCGGCCACCATGTCGGCTATGGCTATAACGCTTCGAGTGAAGTGGCCGAACGCCTGCTGCTGTGGCGCAAGGCACTGGCGGTCGACGCCAATACCGAAGTGCTGAAGGCGGATTGGCTGCCCAAGCTGATCTACCCCTTCATCTATGGCCAGCGCCATGACAGCACCTTCCCCGCGCGCGGCGACGTCTTCCCCTTCAATGCCGGCTTCGGCAATCTGGCGGCGCTGGCCTTGAGCTCCGCCGCTCTCGGCAACGATCCGATCGCCCTGGGCTATTACCAGAACCAGATCAAGCCTGTGCGCCAGCGCAGTGAACGGATTCCCTTGCTGTGGGAGCGGATGCTGTATCCCACCACGGTTGCGCCGGCCGGCGTCGACAGCCTGGAATTGGCGCGCCATTTCCGCACGGCCGGTTTCGTGACCATGCGCGACAGCTGGGACTTTGCCCAGGCGGCCATGCTCGATTTTAAATCGACCTCCTTTATCAGCGAAAACCATCACCACATGGACCAGAACAGCTTCTCGCTGAACTATAAGGCGCCGCTGTTGCTGGATGCCGGCCAGTACGATGAATACAATACCCCGCACTGGTGGAATTACTATACCCGCACCATCGCGCACAACAGCATTGTGGTCTTCGATAAAACCGAAGTCTTCAAGAGCGATACGAACCAGCTATTGACGAACGATGGCGGCCAGTGGCTGAGCGGGCGTTCCCACTATCCAACGCTGGAGCAACTGAAGGAAGGCCAGTCGCATTGGCTGCAGGGCGTGACGGCCTTCGAGCATGGCGATAACTACAGCTACACGGCCGGCAATGCCAGCCGCGCTTATTCGGCCAACAAGATGGAGCAGGACAACGGCTTCCTGCGCCATGTGCTGTTCCTGCGCGATCCGGCGCGCCGCTACGACGCCTCCAAGGCCAAGCCGATTATCCTGGTCTTCGACAGCGTGCGCACGAAGAACGGCCTGGCCGCCACCTCCTTGCTGCAGGCGGCCAATAAGCCGGCCAGCAATGCCAGCGAAGCCTATGAAGGCAATGGCCGCACCGCGCTGACTTTCGCCAATAGCGCGGACCGCCGCACGACCATCCGCAATGGCGGCGGCATGGTGACGGTGGAAACCCTGTTGCCGGAGCAGGCGCGCGTGGTCCGGGTTGGCTTGAACGCCAACGAGACCGGCCAGTGCCGGCAGGCGCCGGTGAGCGGAGAAGCGGCGCCGGTGTTCAGCAACGATTGCCGCTATCTGGTGCAATACCCGGTAGGGAACGATCAATTCGCCTGGTATAACTATCCCAACGATCCGAGCAAGGTGAATGTGCAGAAGGCCGATGCCGGCGGCTGGCGTCTGGAGATTTCGCCGGCCGGCGCTCCCGCGGCGGGCCAGACGCAGTACTTCCTCAACGTGCTGAATGTGGCCGACAACGATGGGCAAGGCGGCCCGGCCGCCAGCGCGGTCGCCCAACGCCTGAATCGCGCCAACGAGGCAAGCGAAGCGGTGCTGATTCAAAATCGCCTGATGGTCGTGTTCAACCGCGGCGCCACGCCTGCCGGCACGTATAGCTGGACCTCGGCCAACGGCTATAGCGAAATTCTGGCAACCGGCCTGAAAAAGAACGCCGCCTTTGTCTGCACCCGCCAAGGCAAGGATGGCGGCTACGTCTACAAGATCGAGGAGGGGACGGGCAGTGCTGCCCGCAGTAGTTCAGGCGAAGGTGTGCTGAGCTGCACGGCACAGGGCTGAACCCTGCGCTGAAATAAAGAAAGCCCGCAACTGCGGGCTTTCTTTGGTCCGGACCAGAACTAGGCTCAGGCGAAGTTCTTGGTCACGAAGTCCCAGTTCACCAGGTTCCAGAAGATTTCCACATACTTCGGACGGGCGTTGCGGTAGTCCACGTAGTAAGCGTGTTCCCACACGTCGCAGGTCAGCAGCGGCTTGTCGGTGGTGGTCAGCGGGGTGGCGGCGTTGGAGGTGTTCACGATGTCCACCGAACCGTCGGCCTTTTTCACCAGCCAGGTCCAGCCGGAGCCGAAGTTGCCGACGCAGGACTTGGTGAATTCTTCCTTGAACTTGTCGAAGGAACCCCATTTGGCGTTGATGGCATCAGCCACGGCGCCGCTTGGCGCGCCGCCGGCGTTTGGCGCCATGCAGTTCCAGTAGAAGGTGTGGTTCCAGACCTGGGCGGAGTTGTTGAAGATGCCGCCGGAGGATTTCTTCACGATCTCTTCCAGGGACAGGTTCTCGAACTCGGTGCCCTTGATCAGGTTGTTCAGGTTGGTGACATAAGCCTGGTGGTGCTTACCATAGTGGAACTCCAGCGTTTCCTTGGAGATGTGTGGTTGCAGCGCATCCATTGCATACGGCAGAGGTGGCAGGGTATGTTCCATTTGTCATTCCTTATTAGTTGAGACGGTAGGTCTGTTTTTTGGCGAAACGGTCATCATTGTAAACGCTAAGCCGGGAGCCTGCTCGATTGCCCCCGGAGCGTGTGAGGACTAGAGGGTGGGCTGGACGGCGGCCAGGGCGATCTGGGCGCTGCCTTCGGCGAGGCGGACGGTCAGCGGCTGGTTCGGCTTGAGCTGGCCGGGGCTGCGCAGGATATTGCCTTTGGCATCGCTGAGGATGGTGTAGCCGCGTTCCAGCGTGCGCTGGGGATTGAGCAGTTCCAGCTGGGCGCCCAGGGCGCCCAGGGCTTCGCGCTTGTGCTGGAGCTGGGTCTGGATGCTGATGGCGCTGCGATGCTGCAGGGCCGCCAATCCGGTGCGGGCGGTGCGGATGTCGGGGCGCTGGGCGGCCAGCCGTCCGCCCAGGCGGTCGAGGTTGTGGCGGGCCTGGTTCAGCGGGGCGCGCTGGGCATGCAGCATGGCGGTGGCCAGCGCCTGCAGTTGCAGCCGCTGTTGCCGGATGCGCGCGCTGGGACTGAGCAGGCGGCGCGTGCAGTTGTCCAGCGTCTGCGCGGCGTCGCCCAGGCTGCGGCGCATGGCGCGGCGCAGGTCGGTGGCGTCGGCGCGCAGCGAAGCGAGCCAGTCGGCGCGCGGGGTGGCGGCCAGCTCGGCGGCGGCGGTGGGCGTGGCGGCGCGCAGGTCGGCGGCGAAGTCGGCGATGGTGAAGTCGGTTTCGTGGCCGACGCCGGACACCACCGGCATGCTGCAGTTGGCGATGGCGTAGGCTACGCTTTCATCGTTGAAGCACCACAGGTCTTCGATGCTGCCGCCGCCGCGGCAAACCAGCAGGACATCGCATTCAGCGCGGCGCGAGGCGGCATTGATGGCCTGCACGATCTGGGCCGGCGCCTGCTGGCCTTGCACCAGGGCCGGGTACAGGATCACGTTCACATGCGGCGCGCGCCGGCGCAGCGCGGTCAGCACATCGCGCAGCGCGGCGGCTTGCGGGCTGGTGACGATGCCGATGGTGCGCGCGAACATGGGCAGGGCGCGCTTGCGCTCCTGTTCGAACAGGCCGGCCGCCGCCAGTTTTTCCTTCAGCCGCATGAAGGCTTCAAACAGATTGCCGACGCCGGCGCGGCGGATCGCTTCCACATTGATCTGGTAGTCGCCGCGCGGCCCATACAGCGTGACCAGGGCGCGTACCTCGACCTTGTCGCCTTCGCGCGGCACAAAGCCGGCGTATTGGGCGCGGCCGCGGAACATCACGGCGCGCACCTGGGCGGCGTCGTCCTTCAAAGTGAAATACCAGTGGCCCGAACTGGCGCGCGTGAAATTCGAGATTTCCCCAGATATCCACGTCAGCGGGAAGGAGCGTTCCAACAGGCGGGCAACGGCATTATTGAGGGCGCTGACCGTCATCACGGGCGGCTGGTCGGAGGCGGTTTCAGGCAGGAGGCTGTTATTCATGGCGGGAACTGTCCACATATTCTGGCGGCGGTCATGCTTATGTCACATATCAAGCAGACAGGCAAGGTTTTTTTGTAAACGATTGATTTTTAAGGAGAAAGCTTGATGCTACATTCGCGAGCATTTTAGAAATATCCTTATAGATCAAGCACTTTGCTAGCCGGGGTGGTGGTTACGCACAAAGATATCCACAGAAATTGTGTGGAACTGGGGGCAAGTTCAGACCACTTTTTGCGTACGCGAACATATGTGCTAAAAATTTACGCATAGAAATTTTTAATATATAAATCAAACACTTGCATCTTTGTACTGGCTCTTGCTCACAATTTTATCCACAGAAGATGTGCAGAAATCCACCGGACCACCTGTACAGCTGAACGCATCCACTCCGGTGCCTCATCCTCAAAAAAGCCTGCCCAAAATTTAAGCTGTAAAAATTTTTCCTTTTAAATCAATGGCTTTACTCCTTCTTCTCATCCTTGCTCACAATTTTGTCCACAGAATTTGTGCAGAAGCGATGACTTATCCTCATTTTGCCGCTTTTCCTGGATTGGTGGCCATGGAAGCGCCGCAAATCCGGCAATTTCCTGCCAATGCGAACTTTTTGCGCAGAGAAGGAAAGTTCTTTGAAATCAAGGGCTTTATTCCGCATCGCAGGCCTTGCTCACAATTTTGTCCACAGAATTTGTGCAGAACTGCACAGTTGATCCATTTGGACTGTACAGTTGCCGCTGCTTAATTTGTGAGCGGCGCAGCTAATTCCTTGTAAATCAATAGCTTATATATGCTTGCAGGCTCTTGCTCACACTTTTGTCCACAGAATTTGTGAAGAACCGTATAGGTGCTGCTGGGGAAAAGCCTTGCTGATAAATTGCGCAACCTGAAAAAACCCTTATAAATCAATGCTATTTCTGTGAGTAATTCGGTTTGCCAACAACTTTGTCCACAGTTTATGTGGGCAAACTGGGGGAAAGTCGGGGGCGGGCCGGCTTGGGCCGGGATAGGGGCCGGCAGGGCTGGACGGCACGGCACTTGCCGAGCGCCGTCCAACACGCTACATTGCGCGTTTAGGCAAAAAGCCGTCCCATTCACAGGAGTAAGTCTTGCTCGCCATCTTCCAAGCCGCAGGCTGGCCTATCTGGCTGTTGCTGATCGCGTCCATCGTCGCCACCGCCCTGATCATCGAACGCCTGCTGTATCTGCGCCGCGCCCGCATCCTGCCGCGCGGCCTGCTGGATGAAGTGGTCAAGATTTACCGCGGCGGCAATATCACGCCGGACATCATCGACAAGCTGGAAAAGAATTCGCCGCTGGGCGTGGTGCTGTCCACCGCGCTGCGCAATATCGACGCGCCGCGCGAGGTGATGAAGGAGAGCATCGAGGAAGCCGGCAGCGGTGTGGCCCATATGCTGGAACGCTTCCTGACCACGCTCGGCACCATCGCCACGCTGGCGCCTTTGATGGGCTTGTTCGGCACCGTGGTCGGCATGATCGAAATCTTCGGTTCGCAGAACGCGCAGGGCGCCAATCCGGCCCAGCTGGCGCACGGCATTTCGGTGGCGCTGTATAACACCGGCTTCGGACTGGCCATCGCCATGCCGACCCTGGTCTTCTACCGCCACTTCCGCGCCCTGGTCGACAGCTTCATCATCGAGATGGAGCAGCAGGCCGTCAAGTTCGTGGACGTGGTCCACAGCGCGCGCAAGTAAGCGGGAGAGCTCATGGCTATGAACTTCCGCCGCGGCAGCAAGCGCGAAGATCCGGAGATCAACCTGATCCCGTTCATCGACGTGCTGCTGGTGATCCTGATCTTCCTGATGGTGACCACCACCTACAGCAAGTTCACCGAGCTGCAAATCACCCTGCCCACGGCTGACGCCGAGAAGGCCAAGGACAAGCCGCATGAGCTGAACGTGACGGTGGATGCCAAGGGCAACTATACGATCAATAATGTGCCGGTCTCCTTCCACGACGTGGCCGGCTTTGCCGAAGCGATGAAGTCCGCCGCGAAAGAGGGCGGCGACAAGGCGCCCGTGGTCATCGTCAACGCCGATCAATTCGCCATGCACCAGATGGTGGTCAATGTGATGGAGGCGGCGCGCATCGCCGGCTTCGACAAGCTCACCTTCGCCGCCCAAACCGGCTCCGCCAAATAAACCGCCGCGTCCCTTGCGGCGCGGCGCAGCCTTATGCCGACTACATCTCCGTCCGCGCCCTCGGCGCTTGAAACCACGCTCACGCGTGCCTGGCTGCGGCGCGGGCCGCTAGCTTGCGCGCTGTGGCCCCTGTCCCTGCTGTTCCGCGGCCTGGCCGGGCTGCGCGCCGCCGCTTTCCGCCTGGGACTGGGCAAGTCCGAAAAGCTGCCGGTGCCGGTGGTCGTGGTGGGCAATATCTTCATCGGCGGCACCGGCAAGACGCCGCTCACGATCTGGCTGGTGCAGGCCTTGCGCGCGGCCGGCTTCACGCCGGGCGTGGTGTCGCGCGGCTTCGGCAGCAAGGACAGCGCGCCGCGTCCCGTCACCACGGCCGCCACGCCGCGCGAGGTGGGCGACGAGCCGGTGCTGATCGCCGCCCGCACCGGCTGCCCGGTGATGGTGGGGCGCAACCGCGCGGCGGCGGGCAGGGCGCTGCTGGCGGCCCATCCGCAAGTGGACATCATCGTCACCGACGACGGCTTGCAGCACTACGCCTTGCAGCGCGATGTGGAAGTGGTGCTGTTCGACGGGCGCGGTGTGGGCAACGGCTGGACCCTGCCGGCCGGCCCGCTGCGCGAGCCGCCTTCGCGCCGCCGCGATTTCACCGTCGTCAACGCGGCCCAGCTCACGCCGGAATTGAATAAGGCGGTGGCCGGCGCCGCGCCGGTGTGGCAAATGACCCTGGCCGGCGATATGGCCGAGCGCCTGCAGAACCGCAGCGAGCAGGCCACGCTGCTTGAGCTGGCGCAGCGCGCCCGCAGCCAGGGGCTGCGCGTGGCTGCCGCCGCCGGCATTGGTAATCCGGCGCGCTTTTTCGGCATGCTGAAGGCGGCCGGATTCGATCCCATCGAGCTGCCCTTGCCCGACCATCACGACTTTCTCGACCGTCCTTTCGCGCAGCTGGAGGCCGATCTGATCTTGATGACCGAGAAGGATGCAGTAAAATGTGCGCAAATTGAAGAACTGAGGAACGATCCGCGCCTGTGGGTGGTTCCGGTGGCGGCGCGCATCGACAGCGCGCTGGCCCAACAAATTGTGGAGAAATGTCGTGGATGCTCGTCTGCTTGATATCCTGGTCTGCCCCGTTTGCAAGGGTCCGCTGGAGTACGATAAAAAGGCCCAGGAAATGATTTGCCGCGGCGACCGCCTGGCTTATCCGATCCGCGACGGCATCCCGATCATGTGGGCCGACGAAGCCCGCACCCTGCAGGACGCGGTGGAATAAGTGTCCTTCATCGTCATCATTCCGGCGCGCCTGGCTTCGACCCGGCTGCCGAACAAGCCGCTGGCCGACCTGGGCGGCAAGCCCATGGTGGTGCGCGTGGCCGAGCGCGCGCGCGCAGCGGGCGCCGCCCGCATCATCGTCGCCACCGACCATGAGGCTATCCGCGCCGCCTGCGAACAGCATGGCGTGGAAGTGTGCATGACACGCGCCGACCATCCTTCCGGCACCGACCGTATCGCCGAGGTGGCGGCTGCGCTGAACCTGCCGGCCGATGCCGTGGTCGTCAACCTGCAGGGCGACGAACCGCTGATCGATCCGCAACTGCTATCCGCCGCCGCCGCCCGCATCGGCGCCAATGTGCCCATGGCCACCTGCGCCCATCCGCTGCACGACGCGGCCGATGCGTTCAATCCGAATGTGGTGAAAGTGGTGCTGGACAAGCAGGAGCGCGCGCTCTACTTCTCGCGCGCCACCATTCCCTGGCACCGCGACGCTTTCGCCGCCGGGCGCGCCCATGCCGACCCGCTGCCGGCCGGCTATGTGCCGTTACGCCACATCGGCCTGTACGCCTACCGTAACGACTTCCTGCAAGCCTATCCCAAGCTGGAAGCCTCGCCGCTGGAGTCCATCGAAGCGCTGGAACAGTTGCGCGTGCTGTGGCATGGCCATCCCATCGCGGTGCACGTCACCGCCTCGGCGCCTGCCGCCGGCGTCGATACGCCGGAAGACCTGGAGCGCGTGCGTAAACATTTCGGTTGAGGCTTTATCATTTTTGCATGGCCGCACGCCCGCAAAGTGGCGTTCGGGCTGGTTTTTGTGGTAAGTTTCGTAGCAAGCCAGTCAATCTAATCACAATATTCAAATCGTTTTTTAGGAAACTTCATGCGTCTCATTCTGTTAGGAGCTCCCGGCGCCGGGAAAGGCACCCAGGCCAACTTCATCAAGGAAAAATACAATATTCCGCAGATTTCCACTGGCGACATGCTGCGCGCGGCGATCAAGGCCGGCACCGAGATGGGCCTGGCCGCCAAGAAGGTGATGGACGCTGGCCAGCTGGTGTCGGACGACATCATCATCGGCCTGGTGAAAGACCGCCTGAAAGAAGCCGATTGCGCCAATGGCTATCTGTTCGATGGCTTCCCGCGCACCATCGCCCAGGCTGACGCCATGAAGGACGCCGGCGTGAAAGTGGAGTATGTGCTGGAAATCGCCGTGCCCGACGAATCCATCATCGAGCGCATGGACGGCCGCCGCAGCCACCCGGCTTCGGGCCGCGTCTACCACGTCAAATTCAATCCGCCCAAAGTCGAAGGCGTGGACGATGTGACCGGCGAGCCGCTGGTGCAGCGCGACGACGACAAGGCCGACACCGTCAAGAAGCGTCTGGACGTGTACCACACCCAGACCGAAGTCCTGCTGGGCTACTACAATACCTGGGCCAATTCGGGCGACGCCAACGCGCCGAAATACCGCAAGATCGAGGGCCTGGGCGCCGTCGATGAAATCCGCGACCGCGCATTCGCGGCGCTGTCCAGCTAAGAACTAGCAAAAGCGAACCTCGACGGTTCGCTTTTTTTTCGCGCCGCCTCGCCCGGCGCCGTCACGGCCCCCTGGCCGTATCAGGTTTTGCAGTACGCAGTTTGGTTGGCCGCATCTGCCTCTCCGGCCGGTGGCGGTTTTCTGAGTTCGTTACGTATGCTTGATTCCAACAAGAAGGGGGAGGTCTGATGGCAGCAAGTCTATGGTTTGCGATAGCGTGCGGCATCATTGCCGTAATCTATGGTTTATGGTCGCGCAGCTGGATTCTGGGACAGGCGGCGGGCAATCCGCGCATGCAGGAAATCGCGCTCGCCATCCAGCAGGGGGCCGCCGCCTATCTGGCGCGCCAGTACCGCACCATCGGCCTGGTCGGTGTGGTGTTGCTGGTCGCGATCTATCTGCTGCTGGGGATGCAGACGGCGCTCGGCTTCCTGATCGGGGCGGTGTTGTCGGGCGCTTGCGGCTTTATCGGCATGAATGTGTCGGTGCGGGCCAATGTGCGTACGGCGCAGGCGGCCACGCTCGGCATGAACGAGGCGCTCAACGTCGCCTTCAAGGGCGGGGCCATCACCGGCATGCTGGTGGTGGGCCTGGGCCTGCTGGGCGTGGCGCTGTTCTATCTGCTGCTGACTTCCTTGGCCACGGGCAGTTACCCGAATCCGGGCCTGACCCAGCATGACATCATCAAGCCGCTGATCGGCCTGGCCTTCGGCGCTTCGCTGATTTCCATCTTCGCCCGTCTGGGCGGCGGCATCTTCACCAAGGGCGCCGACGTGGGCGCCGACCTGGTGGGCAAGGTCGAAGCGGGCATCCCCGAGGACGATCCGCGCAACCCGGCGGTGATCGCCGATAACGTGGGCGACAACGTCGGCGACTGCGCCGGCATGGCGGCCGACCTGTTCGAAACCTATGTGGTGACGCTGATCGCCACCATGCTGCTGGGTGCCTTGATGATCGCCCATGCGCCGCAGGAAGCCATCATCTATCCGCTGCTGCTGGGCGCCGTGTCGATCCTCGGCTCCATCGTCGGCTGCTCCATGGTCAAGGCCAAGCCGGGCAAGAAGATCATGTCGGCCCTGTACACGGGCTTGTGGTGGGCGGCCGGCCTGTCGCTGATCGGCTTCGTGGTGGTGACCTGGATTGTGTGGCCGGACGACGACATGCGCTACAAGATGCTCGGCTCGACCGTGGTCGGCATCGTGCTGACCGGGCTGATGGTCTACATCACCGAGTACTACACCGGCACCGACTTCAAGCCGGTGCGCCATATCGCCGAAGCGTCCACCACCGGCCACGGCACCAATATCATCGCCGGCCTGGGCGTGTCGATGAAGTCGACGGCTTGGCCGGTGCTGGCGGTCTGCGTCGCCATCCTGATCTCCTACAAGCTCTCCGGCCTGTACGGCATTGCGATCGCCGCCACCTCCATGCTGTCGATGGCGGGCATCGTGGTGGCACTGGACGCTTATGGCCCCATCACCGACAACGCCGGCGGCATCGCCGAAATGGCGGGCATGCCCGATTCGGTGCGCGCCATCACCGACCCGCTCGACGCGGTGGGCAATACCACCAAGGCCGTGACCAAGGGTTATGCCATCGGCTCGGCGGGCCTGGCGGCGCTGGTGCTGTTCGCCGACTACACGCATGCGCTGGAATCGGTGGGGCGCTCGCTGACCTTCGACCTGTCCAACCCGATGGTGATCGTGGGCCTGTTCATCGGCGGCCTGATTCCCTATCTGTTCGGCGCCATGGCGATGGAAGCGGTGGGCCGCGCGGCCGGCGCGGTGGTGGTGGAAGTGCGCCGCCAGTTCCGCGACATCAAGGGCATCATGGACGGCACGGGCAAGCCGGAATACGACAAGGCGGTGGATATGCTGACCGCGTCGGCCATCAAGGAGATGATCATTCCTTCGCTGCTGCCGGTGCTGGTGCCGGTGCTGGTCGGCATGCTGCTTGGCCCGGCCGCCTTGGGCGGCTTGCTGATGGGTACCATCATCACCGGCCTGTTCGTGGCGATTTCGATGACGACCGGCGGCGGCGCCTGGGACAATGCCAAGAAATACATCGAAGACGGCAACTACGGCAGCAAGGGGTCGGAAGCGCACAAGGCGGCCGTAACCGGCGATACCGTGGGCGATCCGTACAAGGACACGGCCGGCCCGGCGGTCAACCCGCTGATCAAGATCATCAATATCGTGGCTCTGCTGCTGGTGCCGCTGCTACCTGCCACCGGCTGGCTGTCGGTGACGATGCTGGCGCCGGTGCAGGCCCAGGCACCGGCGCACGCCACCGTGCCGGCCAATGCCACGGCGGTGGTGCCGACGGTGGCGCCGCCGCCCCAGGCCTCGGCGTCGGATGCAGCGACCGCCGTGCCGCCCCAGGCGTCGGCCGCCGATTCGGTGACTGCGCCTGCGGTGCCGGCCGATGGCGCCGCGCCCACCCCGGCGCCCGCTCCGGCGCGCTGAGCGCCTGATGCTGCCCTGTCCCGCAGTGCCGCGGGACAGGGCGGCGTCTTCCTTTGAGGGGGAGGCGGGCGTATGATGCCGGTATTGCATCCGCCTGGAATTTTCATGATCGTCCGTTCCCTCCTCCTGCTCCCGGCCAGCGCTTTGCTGCTGGCCTGCCTCGGCGCCAATGCGGCGCCTGCTTCGGCCAGCGCCACGGCCAAGGCGCATCACGCGCAAGCGCAGGACAAGGCGCATCACGCGCAAGCGCAGGACAAGGCGAAAGCAAAAGACAAGGCCAAAACAAAGCCAGGCAAGGCCGCCGGCGGCGCCAAGGAGCCGGCCAAGAAATCGGCCAAGGAAGCGGCCAGGAAATTGGCGAAGGAGGCGGCGCAGGAACCGGCCAAGGACAAAGCGAAGTCCAGGACCAGAACTGCGGCAGCGCCTGAAGCTGTGCATGCGGCGCCGAAACCGGCAAAAGCGGCCGTGGCGGCCAGCGTAGCCACTGCGGCCACTGTAGCCACTGCAGCCAGCGCCGGCCCGGCGCCGCGGGAGCGCAAGCCCTTTGCGCTCGCCCCGGTCTCCGCGCCTGCGGCCGCGCCGGTGTCCCCGGCCGCCGCCAGCCTGCAGAATGCGCCCAGCCCGGACTCCGTTTATCCCGCCATCCCCACCATGACGGCCAAGGAAAAAGCCGCCTACGCCCGCCTGCCGGTCTGCAAGCTGAGCGCGGACGGCACGCGCCTGGCGGTCGAGCCTTGCCGCACGGCGCCGCAGCGGCGCGATGCGCCGCACCGCAGCGTGATGCCGCAGATGCCGCGCGTACCGGCCGCCGCGCCGCCCACCGGGCCGCAGCTGGTGCTGCCCAGCGCCGTGCTGGATAGCGGCCGCCCTCCCGCCACCGGCTCTTCGTTCACGCCGTCCGCTGCCAGCGGCGCGGCGCAGGACAACCGCCCCGTCCCCGTCGCCAACTGCACGCCGGGCGGCTGCACCGACATCCATGGCAACCGCTACATCGGTTCCGGCGCCACGCTGACCACGCCCAGCGGCAAATCCTGCACAAACACGGGCGGCTGGATTCAATGTAATTGATTAGGCTACAATAAGCCCCACTTGACGTTAACGTAAACGTCATCCAATCCGAGATAGGGGACGAGATGCAGATCAAAGACAGTGTATTCATCATCACCGGCGGCGCTTCCGGTCTGGGCGCGGCCACGGCGGCCATGCTGGCGCAGGCGGGCGGCAAAGTGGTGCTGGCCGATGTGCAGGTGGAGGCGGGCGAAAAGCTGGCCGCTGAACTCAAGGGTACATTCGTCAAATGCGACGTCACCTCGGAAGCGGACGGCCAGGCCGTCGTCGCCGCCGCCAAGGCACTGGGTACGCTGCGCGGCCTGATCAACTGCGCCGGCGTGGCGCCCGCCATGAAAACCGTGGGCAAGGACGGCGCCCATCCGCTGGAACTGTTCCAGCGCGTGGTCAACATCAACCTGGTCGGCACCTTCAATATGTGCCGCCTGGCGGCCGAAGCCATCGCCCAGAACGAGGCGCTGGAGCACGGCGAGCGCGGCGTCATGATCAATACCGCTTCGGTGGCGGCCTTCGACGGCCAGATCGGCCAGGCCGCCTACGCCTCGTCCAAGGCCGCCGTGGCGGGCCTGACCTTGCCGATGGCGCGCGACCTGTCGCGCAACGGCATCCGCGTGATGACCATCGCGCCTGGCATCTTCGAAACGCCGATGCTGCTGGGCATGCCGGCCGAAGTGCAGGACGCTCTGGGCAAGATGGTGCCGTTCCCATCGCGCCTGGGCAAGCCGGCCGAATACGCGCAACTGGCCAAGGCCATCATCGAAAACGTGATGCTCAACGGCGAGACGATCCGTCTGGACGGCGCCATCCGCATGCAGCCGAAATAAGGTAGCATGCCAGAATCATCGGACGCGCGGCTTCGGTCGCGCGTTTGCATTTCTGGAGAAGATATGTTGCGATTGCATTCCCTGGCCTTGGCCGCCGCCCTGCTGGGCGGCCTGGCCCACGCCCCCATCCACGCGCAGGAGCGCGCCCCCGAAATCGCCACCGGCTATGCCGAAAAAGCTGGCTGGACGGCGCAGAAATACATGGTGGCCGCCGCCAATCCGCACGCCAGCGAAGCGGGCTACCAGATGCTGAAGCAGGGCGGGGCGGCCATCGACGCCGCCATCGCCACCCAGCTGGTGCTGACCCTGGTCGAGCCGCAATCGTCCGGCATCGGCGGCGGCGCCTTCCTCATGTATTACGACGGCAAGCGCGTGCAGGCTTACGACGGCCGCGAAACCGCGCCGGCCGGCGCCACCGAGCGCCTGTTCCAGGATGCCGACGGCAAGCCTGTCTCGCGCAGCGTGGGCGTGGTGGGCGGCCGCTCGGTCGGCGCGCCCGGCGTGCTGCGCATGCTGGAGCTGGCGCATAAGGAACACGGCAAGCTGGCCTGGGCCAAATTGTTCGAGCCGGCCATCAAGCTGGCGGAGGAGGGCTTTGCCGTCAGCCCGCGCCTGAATGCCTTGCTGGGCTGGGATGCGCATCTGCTGCGCGATCCGGTGGCCGCCGCTTACTTTTACGATGCCGACAGGAAGCCGCGTCCCGTCGGCTATGTGCTGAAAAATCCCGAGCTGGCGCGCAGCCTGCGCGAAATCGCGGCCGGCGGCGCCGACGCCTTCTACAAGGGCCGCATCGCGCGCGATATCGCGGCCAAGGTGAATAAGCACCCCACCAATCCCGGCACCTTGAGCGCGGCCGATATTGCGGGCTACCAGGCCAAGGAGCGCGATCCCGTCTGCAGCGACTACAAGCGCTGGACGGTATGCGGCATGCCGCCGCCATCTTCGGGCGGCATCGCCATCGCGCAGATGCTGGGCATGCTGGAGGCGAAGCCGCTGGCCGCCCACCTGCCGGTCAAGGGCGTGCCCGATGTCGAAGCGCTGCACCTGTTCACCGAGGCGGGCCGCCTGGCCTATGCCGACCGTAACCGCTACGTGGCCGATACCGACTTCGTGCCGCTGCCGGGACGCGGCCTGGCGGCACTGCTCGACAAATCCTATCTGCGCCAGCGCGCGGCCCTGATCGGCGACAAATCGATGGGCCGCGCCAAGGCGGGCGTGCCGACCGACCTGAAACTGGCCTGGGGCAGCGATACCGCCATCGAAAACCCCTCCACCTCGCATCTGGTGGCGGTCGATGGTTTTGGCGGCGGCTTGTCCATGACGACGTCGGTGGAAGACGCCTTCGGCTCGCGCCAGATGGTCGACGGCTTCCTATTGAATAACCAGCTGACCGATTTCTCCTTCGATTCGGTGGACGAGAATGGTCCCATCGCCAACCGCGTGCAGCCGGGCAAACGGCCGCGCAGCGCCATGTCGCCCACCCTGGTGTTCGACAAGGAGACGAAAAAGCTGGTGCTGGCCACCGGTTCGCCGGGCGGCTCGGCGATCATCAATTATGTGGCCAAGGTGCTGGTCGGCACCCTGGACTGGAACCTGGACGTGCAGCAGGCCATCAGCCTGCCCAACTTCGGCAGCCGCAATGGTCCGACCGAGCTGGAAGCGGGGCGCTTCCCGCCCGCCGTGGTGGACGCGCTGAAGGCCAGGGGCCACGAGGTGCGCCAATATGAGCAGAACTCCGGCCTGCAGGGCATTCAGCGCCTGCGCCACAACGGCAAGGAAGTGTGGTTTGGCGGCGCCGATCCGCGCCGCGAGGGGGTAGTGAAGGGCGATTAGCAAGCCTAAACGTGTTAATCTAGAGCAATGGGAAGCAAAAAGAAAACAGGCTTGATCCTGACCGGAGGCGGTGCGCGGGCCGCCTACCAGGTAGGGGTGCTGCAAGCGATATCGGAGATACTGTGGGAGGAGGGCTGGCCGCCGGCGCGCAACCCTTTTCAGATCATATGCGGCACCTCGGCCGGCGCCATCAACGCCACCGCCCTGGCCTGCCGCGCCGATAATTTCGGCGAGGGCGTGCAGAAACTGCTCGATGTCTGGGCCAATATCGAAGTCAGCCAGGTCTACCGCGCCGATTCGCTGGGCGTGATCCGCTCCGGCGCGCGCTGGCTCTCCCTGCTGTCTTTCGGCTGGCTGCTGCGCAAATGGCGTGCATCCCCGCCCAACTCCCTGCTGGACAATACCCCGCTGGTCAATCTGCTGCACCGCATGCTGGACCTGCCGCGCCTGGACGCCGTGCTGCAGGAAGGCTTGCTGCACGCGCTGGCCGTCACCGCTTCGTCCTATACAGGCGGGCAGCACATCACCTTTTACCAGACCGCCGCCGACATCGCGCCCTGGGTGCGCATGCAGCGCGTGGCCATGCAGGACCAGATCGGCGTCGAGCATCTGCTGGCATCGTCGGCCATCCCCTTCATCTTCCCGGCCACGCCCTTGTATCTGGGCGGCCACCGCGAATACTGCGGCGACGGCTCGATGCGCCAGTTGGCGCCGATCTCGCCGGCCATCCACCTGGGCGCGGCCAAGGTGCTGGTGGTGGGGGCGGGGCGGCTGACGGAGCCGGCGCGCCAGGCCACCGAATCGGCGCGCTATCCGAGCCTGGCGCAGATCGCCGGCCATGCCATGTCGTCCATCTTTCTTGATAGCCTGGCGGTGGATATCGAGCGCCTGAACCGGGTCAACCAGACCTTGTCGGTACTGCCCGAGGAACTGCTGCAAAAGACCCCGCTGCGGCCGGTCGAGCTGCTGGTGATCGCGCCTTCCGAGCGTCTGGACGATATCGCCACCCGCCATATCGCCAGCCTGCCCGCGCCGATCCGCACCATGCTGTCCGGCATCGGCGCCACGGAGACGCGCGGCGCCGCATTGGCCTCCTACTTGCTGTTCGAATCGACGTATACTTCCGAATTGATCCGGCTCGGCCAGCGCGACACCCAGGCGCGCAAGGCTGATGTGCTGGCGTTTTTTGCCTCCTGAGCCGTGGCTGTGTTTATCCAGGACCGATTGTTCGTGCTGCTCCCATTTCGACGCTACTGCCGCCAACTGCTGCTCCCCGCCTTGCTGGCGCTGGCGGGCGGCCTGCTCACGGACGCCCAGGCCGGGCCGCCGCCGCGCACCCTGCGCTTCGAACAGCTGAATGTGGACGATGGCCTGGCCCAGGAATCGGTGCTGGCCATCATGCAGGACCGCCAGGGCTTCATGTGGTTCGGCAGCCAGGCGGGCCTGAGCCGCTACGACGGCTACCGCACCGTGGTGTTCCGCCACGCCGTCTCCGATCCGCACAGCCTGGCCGAGAACTGGGTCAAGGCGCTGCACCTGGACCCGATCGGCCGCCTGTGGGTGGGCACCGACGGTGGCCTGGACCGCTACGATCCGGTGACGCAGAAGTTCAGCCACTACCTGCCGGACGAACCGGTCAAGCGCGGCAACGGCAACCGCCATGTGGGCGCCATCATCGACGACGGCATCGGCGCGCTGTGGGTGGGCACTTCCGACGGCCTGCAGCATTTCGATCCAGCCAGCGGCCGCTTCACCATTTACCACCACGACCCCAAGGAAGCGGGTAGCCTGATGAGCGACCAGGTGAATGCCTTGGCGCGCGACGCGGCGGGCCGCCTGTGGGTGGGCACCGCCGCCGGTGTCGACATGCTGATGTCGGGCGCCAAGCGCTTCCGCCACTTCCCTTTGCAAGTAGGGAAGAACGGCCGCGGCGAGTCGGTGATCTCGCTGCATGTGGATAGCAAACAGACCTTGTGGGTGGGGAGCGTCAGCGGCGTCGAACAGTGGAAGCTGGATGGCGACGGCGTGCCGCACCGGCGCCGCATGGGCGTGGCGGAAGGCTTGCCGCCCGGCCCGGTGCCGGCCATTTACCAGGACAGCGAAGGCACGCTCTGGGTCGGCACCCAGCGCCATGGACTGTTCCGCTGGCGGCCCGAGGACGACCGCTTCGTGCAGTACCGCCACCAGCTCAGCGATCCGCACAGCCTGTCGGACAATTATGTCTCCTCGCTGTTCCGCGACCGCGTCGGCACCTTATGGGTCGGCACCTGGTATGCGGGCGTCAGCCGCGTCGACCTGGGCAGCGGTGGCTTTGCGCGCCTGGTCAAGGACCCGGACCGTTCGCGCTCGCTCAGCGACAACCGCGTGCGCGCCATCCTCGACGCCGGCAACGGCAAGCTTTGGCTGGGCAATAACGACGGCCTGAATTACTTCGACCCGGTCAGCGGCGAAACCGTGCTATACCGCCTGGCCTCGCTGGCCGACAGCGTGGTCACGGCCATGTGGCGCGACCCGCAGGGCATGCTGTGGGTGGGCGGGCGCACCGGCATGCGCCGCTTCGATCCCGTGACGCGCCAGTTCAGCAGCCTGCTGTTCTCGCGCGGCGATCCGGATAGCGACCACCTGCGCTATATCTACGGCGACCGCAGCGGCGTGCTGTGGATTTCCTCGCGCGGCGGTTTGCACCGCTACGACCCGGCCAGCGGCGGCACCCAGACCTTCCGCCACGATCCGGCCGACGGCAACAGCCTGGCCGACAATATCGTGCGCCCGGTGCTGGAGGACAGCCGCGGCAGCCTGTGGGTCGGCACCTTCAATGGCCTCGATCTGCTGGACCGCAAGACCGGCCAGTTCCGCCACTTCCGCCATGACCCGGCCGATCCTTCCAGCCTGAGTCACGACGAGGTGCATTATCTGTACGAGGATGCGGGCGGCGTGCTGTGGATCGGCACGGCCGGCGGCCTGAATCGCATGGAATTCGGCGCCGATGGCAATGTGAAGTTCCGCCGCTACCTGCGCAAGGACGGCCTGGCCGACGATGCCATCGCCGCCATCCTGGCCGACGATGCCAACAATCTGTGGCTGTCCACCAATACCGGCCTGTCGCGCCTGAATATCGTCACGGGCCAGATCCGCAATTACTCGGGCACCGACGGCACCATCGAAGGCGCTTACTTCGACGGTTCGGCGCTGCGCGCGCCGGACGGCAATATGTACTTCGGCGGCTTCAATGGCGTGACCGCCTTCGCGCCGAAAGAGGTGAAGGAAAACAGCATCGCGCCGACGGTGGCGATCACCGACTTCCAGGTCTTCAACAAGTCCGTGCGTCCCGGCCAGAGCGAAAACGGCGGCATGCTGCGCAACGCCATCGAATACACCAACGCCGTCACGCTGCAGGAGAGCGACACCATGTTCTCGCTGGAGTTCACGGCCTTGCACTACGCCGCGCCCAAGCGCAACCGCTTCGCCTACCAGCTGCAGGGCTTCGACCGCGACTGGGTGGTGACGGACGCCAGCAAGCGCTTTGCCACCTACACCAATCTGGACCCCGGCACTTACACCTTCCGCGTCAAGGCCGCCAACAAGGACGGCATCTGGAACGACAATGCCGCCACGCTGGAAATCACCATCCTGCCGCCGTTCTGGAAAACCTGGTGGTTCCGCAGCCTGATCGTGCTGACCCTGCTGGGCAGCGCCATCATCACCTATCAGGCGCGGGTGCGCGGCCTGCGCCGCCAGCGCACGCGCCTGGAGCAGCAGGTCAGCCTGCGCACGGCCGAGGTGGAGTTGAAGAACAAGCTGCTGCAGCAGCAAAAGCGCGAACTGGAGCAGCGCGACGAACGCCTCAGCTACGCCAAGCAGAAGGCGGAAGACGCCACGCGCCAGAAGTCGGAATTCCTGGCCAATATGAGCCACGAGATGCGCACCCCGCTGGCCGGCGTGATCGGCATGCTGGGCTTCGCGCTGCGCGACAGCCATCTGGCCGACGGCACGCGCGAGCAGATCGAGCGCGGCCAGGCCAATGCCCAGTCGCTGCTGACCATCATCAACGATCTGCTGGACTTCTCCAAGATCGAGGCGGGCAAGCTGACCATCGAGAATATCGACTTCGCGCTGGCCGGCACGGTGGAGAACGTGGTCAGCCTGTTCGAGGAGCAGGCGGCAGCGCACAGCGTGGGCTTCGCGGTGGAGTTCGGCAAGGGCTTGCCGCCTTTCGTGGTGGGCGATCCGACCCGCCTGCGCCAGGTGCTGGTCAACCTGGTCGGCAATGCCTTCAAGTTCACCCAGCGCGGCCACGTCTCGCTGCGCGTGGAACGCCTGCCGGAAAGCGTGCTGCGCGAAGGGCGCGCCTGCAGCCAGATCCGCTTCACGGTGGAGGATACCGGCATCGGCATTCCCGCCGAAGCCATGCCGCGCCTGTTCCAGAAGTTCGAGCAGGCCGACAGCACCACCACGCGCCGCTACGGCGGTACCGGCCTGGGGCTGGCCATCTGCCGCCAGCTGGTGGAGCTGATGGGGGGCGAGATCGGCGCCGTGAGCACGCCGGGCATCGGCAGCGTGTTCGCCTTCACCCTGCCGCTGCCGGACGGCGTGGCGCCGCCGCTGGTGCCGCATATTCCGCGCGAGCCGCACAGCCACCAGCTGCGCGTGCTGTGCGCCGAGGACTTCCCGACCAACCAGATCATCATCCGCATGATGCTGGAAGACCTGGGCCACAAGGTCGATATCGTCGGCAACGGCGCGTTGGCGGTGGCCGCCTGCGCCCATGTGCGCTATGACCTGATCCTGATGGATGGCCGCATGCCGGAGATGGACGGCCCCAGCGCCACGCGCCTGATCCGCTCCGGCGGCAGCGACGCCGCACCGGTGCGCGACCAGGAGCTGATGATCATCGCGCTGACGGCCAATGCCAGCGAAGAGGACCGCAGCCGCTACCTCGCTTCCGGCATGGACGATTTCCTGACCAAGCCGATCGACGAAGCGGCCCTGCATTTCCAATTGAGCCGCGCCATCGAACGCCAGCTGCAGCGCGGCATCCTGCTGCCGGAAATGCCGCTGCGCTCCCAGCCCGGTCCGAGCGCGGCGGAACTCGACGCCATGTTCGGCGTGAGCACGGAACCCGAGCACATCGTGCTGCCGCGCGGCGCGCCGGCCTCGCCGCCGCGCGTGCTGGCGCGCGAGATGCTGGACCGGCGCCTGCTCGACGCCTTCCTGGCCGATCTGCCGGCGCGCCTGGCGGAAATGGATGCGGCCATTGCCGCCGCCGACGCCGATGCGGCGGGGCGCCTGTTCCATGGCCTGAAGGGCAGCGCCGCTTATCTGGAACTGTCGGAATTGCAGGCCCTGGCGGGCGAACTGGAACGGGCCGCCGACCGTGCGCTGTGGGCGGCCGTCACCTCCAAGCTGCCGCGCCTGCGCGAGCTGCTGCAGCAATTGGCGGCGGGCGGCGTGCGGACCAATTGAAAAACATGCACGCTGGATATAAGGTAAGATTGCCTGGCCGGGTCACAGCAGGCGCACACTGACGGTGACAGGTACAGGAGAGGATTGAATGAGAGTTCTGGTGGTGGATGATGACGTTGTTTCGCGCATGGTGCTGATGCACCTGATCGATAGCTGCGGCAAATTCGATATCGTGGAAGCGGAAGACGGCGCCGATGCCTGGCAACAGCTGGAAGGCGGCTTGCGTCCTGCAATCTGTTTTTGCGATCTGCGCATGCCGCGCCTCTCCGGCATGGAACTGCTGCAGCGCGTGAAAGGCGATGCGGCTTTGAGCACCATGCCTTTCGTGCTGGTCTCCTCCGCCACCGACACCGACACGGTGCAGCAGGCCACCAAGGCCGGCGCTGCCGGCTATATCGTCAAACCCTTCCAGGCCGACCAGGTGCGCGTGCACCTGACCGGCTTTCTCGACCAGGCCGCGAACGGCTACCAGCATGTGGCCGAAACGCCGGCCGAAACGCAGCAGCGCCTCGGCATCAACGGTGACCGCCTGCTGGTCTACCTGACCGGCTTCCAGAACCAGCTCACGGCCGCCAGCGCCGAACTCGATGCGCTGTTCGCGCGCGATGAAATGGGCGAGGCGCGCAACCGCATCGAACGCCTGCATGCCGGCTGCGTGACCCTGGGCCTGCACGGCGCCGCCGCCGCGCTGGAACGCTTCCGCCGCGATGCGCCGCCGCAAGCGGAGGCGGTGCAAGCCGCCTTGTCCGACGTG
The DNA here is from genome assembly GCF_001191005.1 of Massilia sp. NR 4-1. Taxonomy (NCBI): domain Bacteria; kingdom Pseudomonadati; phylum Pseudomonadota; class Betaproteobacteria; order Burkholderiales; family Oxalobacteraceae; genus Massilia; species Massilia sp. NR 4-1. The sequence goes on along the minus strand of NZ_CP012201.1, from coordinate 2,942,093 downwards.
ATACGGGCCGTGATCCACCAATCGGCCCTGGTGCGCCAAATCAGCTTGGGTTGAAGCGCGAGGCCGCCGCCATGGCGGCGAAAGCCCTTGTGGATGAATTAGTTTAGGTTTAAAGTATCTGCTTGCAGGCTGACTTGAACCGACCATCCACCCAGGGCGACCATGAACAGATCTTCTGCACCCCTCGCACCCAGCGCGCACCTCGACACGTTCGCGCGCGATCACCTGCCGCCATTCGAACAATGGCCGCAGCTGCTGTTCGACCTGCCGGAGCTGGATTACCCGCAGCGCCTGAACTGCGTGGCCGAACTGCTGGACAAGGCGGTGGCCGGCGGCGGCGGCGCGCGTCCGGCCCTGTACGGCGAGCATGAGCACTGGACCTATGCGCAATTGCAGGAGAAGGTGAACCGCATCGCCGCCGTGCTGCGCGGCCCGCTGGGACTGGTGCCCGGCAACCGCGTGCTGCTGCGCGGCGCCAACCATCCGCTGATGGCGGCCGCCGTCCTGGGCGTGCTGAAAGCCGGTTGCATCGCGGTACCCACGATGCCGTTGCTGCGCGCGCGCGAGCTGGGCGCCATCATGGGCAAGTCCCGGGTCAATGCCGTGCTGTGCGCCGACGGCCTGCGCGAGGAAATGGAACTGGCGCCGTCGCGGCCGGAGCGCACGCTGTATTTCAACGGCGGCGCGGGCGAAGGTTCGCTGGAAGCGCTGATGGTGGACCAAGCGCCGCACTTCGAGGCCTGCGACACGGCGGCCGACGACGTCTGCCTGATCAGCTTCACCTCCGGCACCACCGGCGTGCCGAAAGGGACCATGCATTTCCACCGCGACGTGCTGGCCATCTGCGACTGCTTCCCGCGCCATACCTTGAAGGCCGATGCCTCCGACCTGTTCATCGGCACGCCGCCGCTGGCCTTTACCTTCGGCCTGGGCGGCCTGCTGCTGTTTCCCCTGCGCGTGGGCGCCGCCGCCGTGCTGCTGGAAAAGCTGACGCCGGAAACCCTGCTGCAGGCGATCGCGCAATACCGCGCCACCATCAGCTTTACCGCGCCCACCTTCTACCGCCAGATGGCGGCGCTGGCGCCGCAGCATGATCTGTCCAGCCTGCGCAAAAGCGTGTCGGCCGGCGAGGCGCTGCCATTGGCCACGCGCGCCATCTGGAAGGAGGCCAGCGGGCTGGCCATGATCGACGGCATCGGCGCCACCGAGATGCTGCACATCTTCATCTCGGCCTCCGGCGAGGATATCCGCCCCGGCGCCACGGGCAAGCCGGTGCCGGGCTACCAGGCTTGCATCCTCGATGGCGAGGGCAGGCCGGTGGGAGCTGGCGTGATCGGACGGCTGGCCGTCAAAGGCCCGACCGGCTGCCGCTATCTGGCCGATCCGCGCCAGAAAGACTATGTGCTGAACGGCTGGAACCTGACCGGCGACGCCTACGAGATGGATGCCGACGGCTATTTCATCTACCGCTCGCGCACCGACGACATGATTATTTCGGCCGGCTATAACATCGCCGGTCCCGAGGTGGAGGAGGTGCTGCTGCGCCATCCCGCCGTGGCCGAATGCGGCGTGGTCGGCAAGGCCGATGCCGAGCGCGGGCAGATCGTGGAAGCGCATGTGGTGCTGCGTCCCGGCTTCGACGCCTCGCCCGCGCTGGCCGCCAGCCTGCAGGAATTCGTCAAGGCGGAAATCGCCCCGTATAAATATCCGCGCTCGGTGCGCTTCACGGCCGCATTGCCGCGCACGGAAACAGGAAAGCTGCAGCGCTTCAAGCTGCGCAGCCCGGAACAAGGAAACGCATGAATATCGTTTGCATAGGCGGCGGCCCGGCGGGCCTGTATTTTGGCCTGCTGATGAAGAAGCAGAACCCCGCGCACCGTATCGCCGTCATCGAGCGCAACCGGCCTTACGACACTTTCGGCTGGGGCGTGGTGTTCTCCGACCAGACCCTGGGCAATCTGGTGAACGCCGACGAGCCGACGGCGCGCGCCATCCTGCAAGCCTTCAACCACTGGGACGATATCGACGTCTTCTTCAAGGGGCAAAAAGTCACGTCCGGCGGCCATGGCTTCTGCGGCATCGGCCGCAAGCGCCTGCTGAACATCCTGCAGCAGCGCTGCGAGGAACTGGGCGTGGAACTGCTGTTCAAGACCGAAGTCGAGGATGATCAGGAAATCGCGCGCCGCTACCAGGCCGACCTGGTGATCGCCGCCGACGGCTTGAACAGCCGCATCCGCACGCGCTACGCCGCCACCTACCAGCCGCAGATCGAAACGCGGCAGTGCCGCTTCGTGTGGCTGGGCACAAAGAAGAAGTTCGACGCGTTCACCTTCGTCTTCAAGGAAACGCCGCACGGCTGGTTCCAGGCCCATATCTACCAGTACGACGGCGACACCTCGACCTTCATCATCGAAACGCCGGAAAGCGTATGGCGCGCGGCCGGCCTGGATGGGATGAGCCAGGAACAAAGCATCGCCTGGTGCGAGCAGCTGTTCGCCGACCAGCTGGACGGGCATGCGCTGATGTCGAACGCGGCGCACCTGCGCGGCTCCAGCAGCTGGATCGCTTTCCCGCGCATCGTCTGCCAGCAGTGGGTGCGCTGGAACGATGGCGTGCCGGTGGTGCTGATGGGCGACGCCGCCCACACCGCACATTTCTCGATCGGTTCCGGCACCAAGCTGGCGCTGGAGGACGCGATCGAACTGGCGCGCTGCTTCGCCGCCGAGCCGGATATCGCCGCCGCGCTGGCCGAATACGAAAAGGCGAGGGCGGTGGAGGTGCTGAAGATCCAGAGTTCGGCGCGCAACTCGATGGAGTGGTTCGAGAACGTGCAGCGCTACACAGCGCTGGAGGCGCCGCAATTCGCCTATTCCATGCTGACGCGCAGCCAGCGCCTGTCGCACGAAAACCTGCGCGTGCGCGATGCCGGCTATGTGGCAGATTACGAAGCCTGGTTTGCGCGGCGTGCCTTCGAGCAGGCGCAACTGCCGGCGCCGGCCGATCTGCTTGAACGGCCGGTGCCGCCCATGTTCACGCCCTACAAGGTGCGCGGCCTGGTGCTGAAGAACCGCATCGTGGTGTCGCCGATGGCGCAGTACAGCGCGGTGGACGGCACGGTGGGCGATTTCCACCTGGTGCATCTGGGGGCGCGCGCCATGGGCGGTGCGGCGCTGGTGATGGCGGAGATGACCTGCCCATCGGCCGATGCGCGCATCACGCCGCATTGTCCCGGCATGTACACGGTGGAACATACCGAGGCCTGGCAGCGCATCGTCGGCTATGTGCATGGGCACAGCGACGCCAGGATCGGCATCCAGCTCGGCCACGCGGGCGCCAAGGGTTCCACCCGCGCCATGTGGGAAGGCATCGACCAGCCGCTGGACAGCGATAACTGGCCACTGCTCTCGGCCTCGCCGCAGCAGTATCTGGACGGCGTGTCCCAGCTGTCGCGCGCCATGACGCTGGAAGACATGCAGCGGGTGGAAAACGACTTCGTGCGCGCCACGCTGGCAGCCGAGCACGCCGGTTTCGACTGGCTGGAGCTGCACTGCGCCCACGGCTATCTGCTGTCCTCCTTCATCTCGCCGCTGACCAATCAGCGCGGCGACGAATTCGGCGGCAGCCTGGAAAACCGCTGCCGCTATCCGCTGCGCGTGTTCGCCGCCATGCGCGCCGTGTGGCCGGTGCAGAAGCCGATGAGCGTGCGCATCTCGGCCCACGACTGGGTGGAAGGCGGCATCACGCCCGAAGACGCGGTGCGGATCGCGCAGCTGTTCAAGCTGGCCGGGGCCGACGTCATCGACTGCTCTTCGGGCCAGGTCAGCAAGCAGGAGAAACCGATCTTCGGCCGCATGTTCCAGACCCCGTTCGCCGACCGCGTGCGCAACGAGGCGGGCATTGCCGCCATGGCGGTCGGCTCCATCTTCGAGGCCGACCACGCCAACGGCATCATCGCCGCCGGCCGCGCCGATCTGTGCGCGGTGGGCCGTCCGCACCTGGCCAATCCGGCCTGGACGCTGACGGAGGCGGCCAAGATCGGTTACCGTATGCTGGCCTGGCCCAAGCAATACCTGCCGGGAAAGCAGCAGCTGGAGCGCAATCTGGAGCGGGAAAAACAACTGGCGGCCGCCAGCAGCGGCCTGACGCCGCAGCAGGTGGCGGCAAAATTGCTGGAGGGTTGAATGAGTAGTGCAATGAGCGAAGCGAAATCCCTGGCGGGCCGGCATGCGCTGGTGACGGGCGGTGGACGCGGCATCGGCGCCGCCTGCGCCCGCGCCTTGCTGCTGCGCGGCGCCAGCGTGACCCTGGCGGGCCGCGACGGTGCCCGGCTGGAGCAGGCGGCGCTTGAGCTGCACGCGCTGCTGGCCGATGAGCCGGCGCTGGCGGAGAGCTGCCGCGTCGCCATCCGCACCATGGACGTGGGCGACGAAGCCTCGGTGCGCGAAGGCTTTGCCGCCGCCGCCGAGCGCCTGGGCCGCATCGATATCCTGGTGAACAACGCGGGCCAGGTACATTCCGCGCCGTTTCTGAAAACCGGCAGCGAGGACTGGCGGCGCATGCTGGAGGTGAACCTCGGCGGCGTCTTCCACTGCAGCCAGGCGGCCTTGCCCGCCATGCTGGAGGCGGGCTGGGGACGCATCGTGAATATCGCGTCCACCGCCGGCCTGACCGGCTACCGCTATGTGAGCGCCTATACCGCCGCCAAGCATGGCGTGGTCGGCTTGACGCGCGCCCTGGCGCTGGAAGTGGCGGCCAAGGGTGTGACGGTGAACGCGGTCTGCCCCGGCTTTACCGAAACCGATATCGTGAAAGAAGCCGTCGCCAACATCATGCTGAAAACGGGGCGCAGCGAAGCGCAGGCGCGCGCCGAACTGGCGGCCGGCAATCCGCAGCAGCGCCTGATCCAGAGCGAAGAAGTGGCGCATGCCGTGGCCTGGCTTTGCCTGCCCGAATCGGGCGCCATGAATGGGCAAGCGCTGGCCGTTGCCGGCGGTGAAGTCATGTAAGGAAAGCCATGCCTCTCAATGAAAACCAGGAGCGGGAGCGCGCCGGCGCAGCGCCGGAACCGGTGCTGGATCTGGCCAGCCGCCTGACGCAGGACCACCATCAGGCGCTCAAGCTGTGGCTGCGCATGCTGTCCTGCACCGTCAAGATCGAAAACGAAATCCGCGGCCGCCTGCGTACCCAGTTCGGCATCACCCTGCCGCGCTTCGACCTTATGGCCCAGCTGGAACGCTATCCGCAAGGCCTGCGCATGGGCGAGCTGTCGCGCCGCATGATGGTCACAGGCGGCAATGTCACCGGCATCACCGACCAGCTGGAACAGGAAGGCCTGGTGCAGCGCGTGGCCGATCCGAAAGACGGGCGCGCCTTTAGCGTCATGCTGACGCCGGCCGGCCGCAAGGCCTTCGCCGAAATGGCCGAGGTGCACGAAAGCTGGGTGGTCGAGCTGCTGCAGGATATTCCCGGCGACGACAAGGGCCAGCTGATCGAACTGCTCTCCGAAATGAAGGGCCATTTATACGCCCGCAATGGAAAGGACAAACCATGAAGCATCTGCAAGGCGAGCCGCACGCGCTGCCCGGCAACCGCCAGGCGCTGGCCAATTATGAGGCGCGCCATTTCCTGTTCGCGCTGGAACAGGGCGTGGCGACGCTGACCCTGAACCGCCCCGAGCGCAAGAATCCGCTGACCTTCGATTCCTATGCCGAGCTGCGCGAACTGTTCCGCGCGCTGGCCTATGCCGACGATGTGAAAGCCATCGTCGTCAACGGTGCGGGCGAGAACTTCTGCTCGGGCGGCGATGTGCACGAGATCATCGGCCCGCTGACCAGGCTCGATATGCCCGGCCTGCTGGCCTTTACGCGCATGACGGGCGACGTGGTGAAAGCCATGCGCGCCTGCCCCCAGCCCATCGTGGCCGCCATTGACGGCGTGTGCGCCGGCGCCGGGTCCATGCTGGCACTGGCCTCGGACATCCGCTACGGCACGGAGCGCAGCAAGACCGCCTTCCTGTTCACCCGCGTCGGCCTGGCCGGCTGCGATATGGGCGCCTGCGCCTTGCTGCCGCGCGTGATCGGCCAGGGCCGCGCCGCCGAGCTGCTGTACAGCGGGCGTTCCATGTCGGGCCTGGAGGGCGAGCGCTGGGGCTTCTTTAATAATCTGTACGCGCCGGAAGCGCTGCTGGCCGAGGCGCAGAACTTCGCGCGCAGCCTGGCGCAAGGTCCGACCTTCGCCCATGGCATGACCAAGAAGATGCTGCAGCAGGAGTGGAATATGGGCGTGGACGAGGCCATCGAGGCGGAAGCCCAGGCGCAGGCGATTTGCATGGCGACCAACGACTTCCACCGCGCCTACCATGCCTTCGTGGCGAAACAGAAACCGCAGTTCGAGGGGGATTGAGGCATGGCCGATAAAGACTACCTGGGCTGGCCTTTCTTCGAGCCGCGCCACGCCGCGCTGGAGCGGGAACTCGATGCCTGGGCCGCGCAGCAGGTGCGCGACGCGCATGGCGAGGATGTGGACGCCGCCTGCCGCCAGCTGGTGCGCCAGCTGGGCGAGGCGGGCTGGCTGCGCCATGCGGTCGGCGGCAGCGCCCACGGCGGCGCGCTGGATACCATCGATGCGCGCGCCATCTGCCTGATCCGCGAGACCCTGGCGCGGCATAACGGCCTGGCCGATTTCGCCTTCGCCATGCAAGGCCTGGGTTCGGGCGCCATCAGCCTGTTCGGCGATGCGGCGGCCCGGCAGGCCTGGTTGCCGCGCGTGGCGCGCGGCGAGGCGATCGCCGCTTTTGCGCTGTCCGAACCGCAGGCCGGTTCCGACGTCGCCGCCATGCAGTGCGCTGCCGCGCGCGACGGCGACAGCTATGTGCTGAACGGCGAGAAGACCTGGATCTCGAACGGCGGCATCGCCGATTTCTACGTGGTGTTCGCGCGCGACAGCGCGGCCGATGCGCTGCCGCCGGGCGCCGCTGCGAGCGCACAGGCAAGCGTCGCGGCAGGGGGCGCGACCCGCGGTACGCGCGGCATCAGCGCCTTCATCGTGCCGGCCGACGCGCCGGGCCTGGAAATCGCCGAACGCATCCAGGTGATCGCGCCGCATCCGCTGGCGCGCCTGCGCTTCGACAATTGCCGCATCCCGGCCGCCTTGCGCCTGGGCGAAGCGGGGCAGGGCTTCAAGGTGGCGATGGCCACGCTCGACGTGTTCCGCACCTCGGTGGCGGCGGCGGCCCTCGGCTTCGCCCGCCGCGCGCTGGACGAGGCGCTGGCCCATGCGCGCCAGCGTTCCATGTTCGGCCAGACCTTGGCCGACTTCCAGCTGACCCAGGCCAAGCTGGCGCAGATGGCCACCGCCATCGACAGCGCCGCGCTCCTGACCTACCGTGCCGCCTGGCAGCGCGACCAGGGCCGCAAGGTCACCAAGGAAGCGGCCATGGCCAAGATGACGGCCACCGAAACGGCGCAGCAGGTGATCGACGCCGCCGTGCAGATGTTCGGCGGCCTGGGCGTGGTCAGCGAGCATCCGGTGGAGCGCCTGTACCGCGAGATCCGCGCCCTGCGCATCTACGAAGGCGCCACCGAAGTCCAGCAATTAATCATCGCGCGCGAACTGCTGCGCGAGACCGCTTAAGTAAGGAAAGAGCATGCAGATACTTCAACCTCCCGGCTGGCCCCGTCCGCGCGGCTATTCCAACGGCATCGCCGCCAGCGGCAAGCAGGTGTTCGTCAGCGGCATGGTGGGCTGGGACGAGCAGGGACGTTTCCAGAGCAGCGACTTCGCCGGCCAGGTGCGCCAGGCCCTGCTGAATATCATCGCGGTACTCGCCGAGGCCGGCGCCAGGCCGGAGCATATTGTGCGCATGACCTGGTATGTGGTCGATAAAATAGAGTATGTGGCGGCGTACCGCGAAATCGGCCAGATCTACCGCGAGCTGGTCGGCGCCCACTATCCCGCCATGAGCGCGATCGAAGTCAGCGCCCTCATTGAAGACCAGGCCAAGGTCGAAATCGAAGTCACGGCTGTTGTGCCTGATGTGCTAAATTGCTGAAAAAACATTCACGCATGGCAAACAAAAAAAACAACATGTTATAGTTGGAAACATTTCTTGTTGTTAAAGGTGCCTATCATGCAGAAACTCTTTTCACTTTCCATCACCGCCAGCCTGCTGGCGGTTTCTCTGTTGGTCACCAGCACCGGCGCCGCCGCGGCCACGACCCTGCTCAGCGCCAAGGAGCAGGCGCAGCTGTCTGCCTGGCTGGGCGAGGGCAGTCTTGCGCTGACCAATATCTATACCAAGGCCGCCGGCCATACGGCGAAGAATTTTCACGCGGCGGTCGACGGCAAAGGCCGCACTTTTTCGCTGATGCAGGCCACCGATAGCAATGGCCAGACCTGGCTGGTGGGCGGCTACAATCCGCAAAGCTGGAGTTCGGCCGGCAAGTACAATGTGACCGAGAACCAGGTGGACCGCACCGCCTTCCTCTTCAACCTGACCAGCGGCAAGCTGCACCGCCAGACCCCGAAGGCCAACGGCCTGGACGCGGTGGGTGCCTACCAGACATATAACGACTCGAAATACGGCCCGACCTTCGGCTGGGGCCATGATCTGTATGTCCCGGACGATCTGACACATGGCGGCTATTCGCTGATGTACTCCTATATCAACCCCTATGCACCGGATACCAGCACCAGCCTGCTGAATGGCGCGCCGTTCGACGGCTATAACGTCACTTTTGGCGCTATCGAAGTGTATAACATCGCCGCCGTGCCGGAACCGGCCACGTATGGCATGCTGCTGCTCGGGATGGGGCTGCTGGGCTGGGTGGCGCGGCGCAAGGCCTAGTGCGGAGTTGAGGGGGAGCTGGTCCCCCCGACTGGAATCGAACCAGTATCCCACGCTTAGGAGGCATGTGCACTATCCATTGTGCTACGGGGAGGACGCAAGGCGAGCGCAATTATAGCTGACAGATCGGCAAATGTTAGTAGCAATTGCGCGCTGCCGGTACAATGCGGGTTTCGACCATCCAAAACCGCCTGCCGACCGCAGCAGGACGGCCTTTCTGAACCCGCTATGGCAGTCATTTCCCTCACTTCCGCGCAACTGGCGTTCGGCCACGTCGCGCTTCTCGATCACGCCGAATTCTCCCTGGAGAGCGGCGAGCGCGTCGGCCTGATCGGCCGCAACGGCACCGGCAAATCCTCGCTGCTGAAAATCATTTCCGGCCGCGTCAAACTGGACGACGGCTTGCTGGTCATGCAGCAGGGCTTGACGATCGCCTATGTTGAACAGGAACCCGTGTTCGAGCCGGAGATGACGGTGTTCGAAGCCGTCGCCTCCGGCCTGGGCGCGCTGCCGGCGCTGCGCAAGGAATACGATGCGCTGACCGGCCAGTTCGGCCAGGGCGACGACGAGGCGCTGATGGAGCGCATGCATGAGATCCAGCTGCAGCTCGATGCGGCCGACGCCTGGAATCTGGGCAACAAGGTCGAGCAGACCCTGGACCGCCTCAACCTCGGCGCCGAGGCGCAGATGAAGACCCTGTCGGGCGGCATGCAAAAGCGCGTGGCGCTGGCGCGCGCCCTGGTGGCGGCGCCCGATGTGCTGCTGCTCGACGAGCCGACCAACCACCTCGATTTCACCTCCATCCTGTGGCTGGAAGGCTTGCTGCGCGACTTCAAGGGCAGCGTGCTGTTTATTACCCACGACCGCTCCTTCCTCGACAATGTGGCCACCCGCATCATCGAGCTCGACCGCGGCCGCCTGCTGTCTTATCCGGGCAATTTCAGCACCTACCAGACGCGCAAGGCCGAGCAGCTGGCCATCGAGGAAATCGAGAACGCCAAGTTCGACAAATTCCTGGCCCAGGAAGAGGTCTGGATCCGCAAGGGCGTGCAGGCGCGCCGCACGCGCGACGAGGGCCGGGTGCGCCGCCTGGAGCGCCTGCGCGACCAGCGCGCCGCGCGCCGCGAGCAGCAGGGCCAGGTGCGGCTGGAAGTGTCGTCGGGCGAGCGCTCGGGCAAGATCGTGGCCGAGCTGGAAAACGTCAGCAAGGCTTACGGCGCGAAAAGCATCGTGCGCGATTTCAGCGCCACCATCCTGCGCGGCGACAAGGTCGGCCTGATCGGCACCAATGGCGCCGGCAAAACCACCTTGCTCAAGCTGATCCTGGGCGAGGAGGCGGCCGACAACGGCAGCATCCGCCAGGGCACCAAATTGCAGGTCGCGTACTTCGACCAGATGCGCAGCCAGCTCAACGAGGAGGCCAGCCTGGCCGACACCATTGCGCCGGGCAGCGACTGGGTCGAGATCAACGGCCAGCGCAAGCATGTGATGAGCTATCTGGGCGACTTCCTGTTCGCGCCCGAACGCGCCCGTTCGCCGGTGCGCACCCTCTCGGGCGGCGAGCGCAACCGCCTGCTGCTGGCGCGCCTGTTCGCCAAGCCGGCCAATGTGCTGGTGCTCGACGAACCGACCAATGACCTCGACATCGATACCCTGGAGCTGCTGGAAGAGCTGCTGGAAGACTACCAGGGCACGGTCTTCCTGGTCAGCCACGACCGCATGTTCCTCGACAATGTGGTGACCCAGGTCATCGTGGCCGAAGGCGAGGGCGCCTGGCGCGAATACATCGGCGGCTATAGCGATTGGGAGCGGGTGCGCGCCGTGGCGCCGGCCGCGTCCGCCAAGGCGGAGGCCAAGGCCGAGGCGAAGCCGGGCAAGACGGAAGCGGCGCCGCTGGCCGCGCCGGCAGCAAAACCGAAAAAGCTCAGCTTCAAGGAGCAGCGCGAGCTGGACGAGCTGCCGCAGCTGATCGCCAAGCTCGAAGACGAGCAGAGCGCGCTGAATATCGCCCTGTCCGACCCCGACTTCTACAAGAAGACGCCGGCCGAAGCGAAGCGCCTGAACAGCCGCATCGCCGAGATCGAAGAAGAACTGCTGGCGGCGCTGGAGCGCTGGGAGGCCATCGAATCGCGTCAATGAGATAGCTGACTAGATGAAAGATTTCTTTTCTACATCATTCGTGCGCTGCACAAGCGCATAATATTGTAATATCTGCAAACTCCGCAACGGAACCGCAGATATCGCATGAAAACCCAGCAGTCAGACCCCACCCGGCCGGCCGCCACCCAGCCCGCCGGGCCGGACAGCGCGCCTTCGCGGCAGCCGGCGCTGGTCCGCATCCTTCCCTTTGCCGCGTATATGGCCTTCATCGCCATTGCCGACCTGCTCGACCGTTTCGGGCTGGCGGCGGCGGAACTGCGCTGGCTGTACGCGGTCAAAACCGGCGTTGTGCTGCTCCTGCTGTTCGCTTTCCGCCGCCATTACCGCGAGCTGGCGTGGCAGCCGCTGGGCGCGCGCGGCTGGCTGGCGGCCGTTGCCGCCGGGCTGCTGGTGCTGCTGCTGTGGGTCAATCTGGATGCGGCCTGGATGCAGATCGGCACGCCGGCCGGCTTCGATCCGCGCGGCGCCGGCGGCCGGATCGACTGGCCCCTGGCCCTGGTGCGCATCGCCGGCGCCGCCCTGGTGGTGCCGCTGATGGAGGAATTGTTTTGGCGCTCCTTCCTGCTGCGCTGGCTGGAGCGGGCCGATTTCCGGAAAGTGAACCCCGCGCACGTAAAATTTAAAGCTTTTATTGTCACGGTGATATTATTCGGCCTCGAACATAATTTGTGGTTCGCCGGCATGGTGGCCGGCGCCGCCTACGGCCTCTTATACATGCGCAGCCAGAACCTGTGGTCGCCCATCATCGCCCATGCCGTCACCAATGGCGGCCTGGGGATTTGGGTGTTAATGACCGGTAATTGGTCTTTCTGGTAAGCGGAAAGCACATACTCCATAGAAAAAATATGACACTTTCTTTAACCATGAGCAAGCGCCGCGGCGCCTTGCGTGTGCTGCCGCTGGCCCTGTTGGCGGCGCTGGCGCAGGGCGCGGCGCACGCGGCCATCAGCGATACCATCCATCCCTTTGTCTCGCTGGCGTATACCCATGACGACAATCTGCTGCGCCTGCCGGATGGCGTGCCGGGCCTGAAGGGGCCGCGCGGCGATAATCTGCGCCAGGTGCAGGCCGGCTTGCTGCTGGAGCGGCCGATCGGCCGGCAAAAGCTGACGGCTTCCGCTAAAGTTTCACGCGTGACTTTCGATCACTACGATCAACTCGATTATAATGGCAAGGATTTTTCCGCCGACCTGGCTTGGCAGCTAGGCAACCATCTGGATGGTCATGTGGGCGCGACCTATAACCAGACCCTGACCCCGTTCACGGATTTCCACACTGACGAGCGCAATCTGCGCACGCAGCGGCGCCAGTATGCGGACGGCGCTTGGCGCTTTCATCCCAGCTGGCGTGTGCGGGCCGGTTTCAGCCGCTACAAGTACAACTACGATCTGCAGGCGCAAAGCGTGAACGACCGCACCGAGGATCTGGCCGAAGCCGGTATCGACTATCTGGCCGCCAGCGGCAGCCGGGTCGGCCTGGTCGGGCGCAAGCTGAAGGGGAAATACCAGAATCCACGGCTGCGGGACGGCCGGCCCGTCTTCGGCGCCAGTTGGGACCAGGATGAGATCAAGGCCAATGTGTACTGGTTGGCCAGCGGCGTGACCCAGGTGACGCTGCTGGCAGGCTGGGCGCGCCGCAGTTATGACTTCTTCCCGCAGCGTGAATCGAGCGGGCTGAATGGCCGGGTCCGGGTCGATTGGCGTCCGCTGGGCAAGCTGCGCTTCGCCGCCCAGGGCTGGCGCGAGTTCGCGGCGGTCGAAAGCACCTTCTTCAGCAATAGCCTGAACCGCGGCGGCGGCCTGGAAGCCACCTGGGATATTTCAGCCAAGCTGCAGGCCACGGCATCGACCCGGCGCGACCGGCGCCGTTTCGAGACCTTGGGCGGGGTGGCGCTGCCGGCCGGCGGCGACAGCGGCGACTCGATCCGCTATAACACGCTGGGACTGATGTATGCGCCCCAGCCGGCGATCCAGATCGGCGTGAATGCCTTCCAGGAGCGCCGCAGCGGCAATATCCTGGTGGGAACCGGTTCTTACAAGGCAAATGGCGTGTCGGTAACGGCCAGCGCCCAGTTTTAATGGCATTAAGTAAAAAATGACGGTTAACGATATTCCTCTGATTTCCTTCTTCCAGCGCGTGCTGGATCCGCTGATCATCATGGGCACGCTGTATGTGGCCGCGATGCTGTTCGGCGAACCCTTTACCGGCTATTCGCTGGTGCTGATGATCCTGGCCTTCTTTATCTCGTCGGCCGTGTACCAGCACGTCGACCCCTACCGCACCTGGCGCAGCGGCCGCATGCTGGCGTATTCGCGCGATATGTTCGTGGGCTGGATCGTCACCGCCCTGATCCTGGTCTTCCTCGGCTCGGTCAGCGGCCTGGCCTACCACTACGACGAGGACGTGGTGCTGGCCTGGTTTGTCGCCACCCCCTTCGTGCTGCTGTTCAGCCACCTGGCGGCGCGCAAGCTCGGTTCCGACCCGGCCGAACCGAGCGAGGTGCGCTCGGTGCTGATCATCGGCGCCAACGACGTCGGCCTGAAGTTTGCGCGCACCATCGAGCGCCACCCCAACCTGTTCATGCAGGTCAAGGGCTTCTTCGACGACCGCACGGAAGACCGCCATCCGGCCGAACTGAAGCATCCGATGCTGGGCAAGATGGCCGATGTGGCCGCCTATGTGCGCGAAAACAATGTCAAGATGATCTTTATCAGCACCCCGATCTCGGCCCAGCCGCGCATCCGCAAGCTGCTCGACGATCTGCAGGACACCACGGCCTCGGTCTACTTCCTGCCCGATATCTATGTGTTCGACCTGATGCAGGCGCGCTTCGACAATGTTGGCGGCATGCCCGTGATCGCCATCTGCGAAACCCCGTTCACCGGCTTTAACAGCATGGTCAAGCGTGCCAGCGACATCGTGCTGGCGGCCCTGATCCAGCTGCTGCTGCTGCCGATCATGGCGGTGATCGCGCTGGCGGTGAAGCTCAGCTCGCCCGGTCCCATCATCTTCCGCCAGCGCCGCTATGGCTTGTATGGCGAGCAGATCATCGTCTACAAATTCCGCTCGATGACGGTGGCCGAGGATGGCGCCAAGGTGGTGCAGGCGACCAAGAACGACCAGCGCGTGACGCGCGTCGGCGCCTTCCTGCGCAAGACCTCGCTCGACGAGCTGCCGCAGTTCATCAATGTGCTGCAGGGCCGCATGAGCATCGTCGGGCCGCGTCCGCACGCGGTGGCGCACAACGAGCAGTACCGCAAGCTGATCAAGGGGTATATGCTGCGCCACAAGGTCAAGCCGGGCATCACCGGCTGGGCCCAGGTCAATGGCTTGCGTGGTGAAACCGAGACGCTCGACAAGATGGAGGCGCGCATCCGCTTCGACCTGGACTACCTGCGCAACTGGTCGCTGTGGCTGGACTTATGGATCGTGATGAAAACCGTGAAAGTGGTGCTGGACCGCGAAAACGCCCACTAATTCCCCTTTATTAACAATAATTTAAGCCGGATCAGCAGGCAGCAGTGTATAGTCGCGCACTGTTGACGCGGCGTTGTATTTTTGTCTCGCTTGTGATATTTTTGCAAATATTTTTGGTGCGTACTTTCCTGGCACGGTGCAGGGACGCAATAAATCCTGGAGGAATAAATTGACTATGATTAAAACAAACAGGAAAGTGCTGTGCACCGCGCTGGTGCTGACCCTGGCGGCCGGCCTGAGCGCTTGCGGCAGCAAGGAAAAGAAGGCGGGCCAGGCCCTGGCCAGCGTCAATGGCGAGGAAATCACCGTGCTGCAGCTGAACGAAGAGCTGCAGCGCGCCGGCGTGCAGGCGGCCCAGCAGGAAGAGGCCAGCAAGCAATTGCTGGAAGCGCTGATCGACCGCCAGCTGCTGCAGAACGAGGCGCAGAAGGAAAAGATCGACCGCGATCCGAAAGTGCAGCAAGCCATCGAGCGCGCCAAGGCCCTGATCGTGGCCCAGGCGTATATGCAGAAGCGGGTCGGCAATATCGCCCGTCCCAGCAAGGAAGAGGTGGAAGCGTACTTCAAGCAGCATCCGGAATTCTTTGCCAACCGCAAGGCCTTCGACCTGCGCCAGCTGGTGATCGCCAGCGAGGACATGAACGACGAGCTGAAAGCGGCCATGGACCAGGCCAAGTCGCTGGAAGAGGTGGCGGTGTGGATGGAGAGCCACAAGGTCAAGTATGCGCGGGCCCAGGTGGTGCGCAGCAGCGCCGACCTGCCGCCTGAACTGAGCGGCAAGCTGCTGGCCATGCCGAAAGGCCAGCTGTTCATCATCCGCGAGGGCGCGCGCACCATGCTGATGGCGATCGCCGACACCAAGGAGGCGCCGGTGACGCTGGAAGTGGCGTCGCAGCAGATCGAACAATTCCTGTTCAATAAGAAGAACAAGGAAGCGGCCGACGCCGAAGTGAAGCGTTTGCGCACCAGCGCCAAGATCGAGTATCTGGGCAAGCAGAAAGCGCCCGCCGCGGCGCCGGCTGCATCGGCCACGGCCGCGGCGCCGGCCGCACCGCTGGCTGCGCCGAGCGCCGCCGACGGCGCGGCCTCGGCCGACCCGCTGGGCGGTTCCGCCGAGCGTGGCGTGGCTGGATTGAAATAAGCGCCGGCAGGCGCAGCGAATTCATAAATAGATAGGGCAAAAAACATGAAACGATTGATGATGTGGATGACGGCGCTGCTGCTGTCGCTGGCCGCCGGTGTGGCGGGCGCGGCCGACAGCCCGCTGGGACCGGGCGACGTGCTCAAGATTTCCGTGTACGGCAGTCCCGACCTGGGCCTGGAAACCAAGGTCACGGAAAGCGGCCAGATCACCTTCCCGCTGCTGGGCCAGGTGGACGTGGGCGGCCTGACCGTGGCCGCGGCCGAGAAGAAAATCGGCGGCCTGCTCGAAGGCGGCGGCTATATCCGCAAGGCCCAGGTGAACATCCTGGTGACGGCCCTGCAGAGCGCGCAGATTTCCGTGCTGGGCCAGGTCAACCGTCCCGGCCGCTATCCGCTCGATGGCAAGCGCAGCATCATGGAAATGCTGGCCCTGGCCGGCGGCCTGGGTGCGGAGGGCGGCGACAGCGTGACCCTGATCCGCAAGCGCAACGGCGCGACCACCAAGGAAAGCGTGGACATCGTGGAAATGGTGCGCAATGGCGACCTGAACCGTGACCTGGAACTGGGCGCCAACGACGTCATCTACGTCGAGCGCGCACCGCGCTTCTACATCTATGGCGAAGTGCAGCGTCCCGGCGCCTTCCGCCTGGAACGTGCCATGACCGTGCTGCAGGCGCTGTCCGTGGGCGGCGGCCTGACCCCGCGCGGCACCGAGCGCGGCATGCGCATCAAGCGCCGCGACGCCAGCGGCAAGCTGCAGATCATCGACGCCAAGCACGACGATGTGCTGCAGATGGATGACGTGGTGTACGTCAAAGAAAGCTGGTTCTGACCACCGCGCATTTTGAAGAGAGCTTGACATGAACTTTTCCCAATTTCTGCTGATCCTGCGCGCGCGCAAGGTCATCCTGATCGCGACCTTGCTGGTGGTGGTGTTTGCCACCGCCGTGGTCAGCGCCCTGCTGCCCAAGACGTATAAGGCGACCAGCTCGCTGCTCCTGAATTACAAGGGCATCGACCCGCTGACCGGCCTGACCATGCCGGGCCAGTTATTGCCCGGCTATATGGCGACCCAGATCGACATCATTTCCAGCAAGAACGTCGCGCTGCGCGTGGTCGACCAGCTCAAACTGGCGGAAAGCCCGGCTGTCGTGGCCCAGTTCAATGACGCCACCAAGGGCCGCGGCAATGTGCGCGACTGGCTGGCCGACCTGCTGCTGAAAAAGCTCGAGATCGAACCGTCGCGCGAAAGCTCGGTCATCAACCTGAGCTTTAACGGCAGCGACCCGCAGTTCGTGGCCGCCATCGCCAACGCTTTCGCCGAGGAATACCAGCGCGCCAGCATCCAGCTCAAGGTGGAGCCGATCAAGAAAGCCTCGGCCTATTTCAATGAGCAGACCAAATTGCTGCGCGATAACCTGGAAGCGGCGCAGAGCCGGCTCTCCAAGTACCAGCAGGAACATGGCATCGTCAGCGTGGACAACCGCCTGGACGTGGAGAGCACGCGCCTGAACGATCTGTCGGTGCAGCTGGTGGCGGCCCAGGGCCAGGCCATGGAGGCCAATTCGCGCCAGAGCATGGCCAAGGGCCAGCGCTCGGCCGAATCGCCGGACGTGGCGACCAATCCCCTGATCCAGAACCTGAAGATCAGCCTGGGCACGGCCGAATCCAAGCTGGCCGAAGTGGGCCAGCGCCTGGGCCGCAACCACCCGCAATACCTGTCGGCCCAGGCCGAGGTCGACAAGCTGCGCAGCGAGCTGCGCGAGCAGATGCAGGTGACCTCGAACAGCGTGGGCAATAATGCCCAGATCCTGTCCGAGCGCGAAGGCGCGATCCGCGCCGCGCTGGCGGCGCAAAAAGCCAAGGTGCTGGAACTGAACCGCACCCGCGACGAGATGAATGTGCTGCTCAAGGATGTGGAAAGCGCCCAGCGCGCCTTCGACAACGCGTCGCAGCGCTTCTCGCAGACCAAGATCGAAGGCCAGGCCGACCAGTCCGACATCGCCGTGCTGAATCCGGCCGTGGCGCCGCTGTCGCCGTCCGGCCCGCGCGTGATGATGAACACCCTGCTGGCCCTGTTCCTGGGCACGCTGCTCGGCATGGGCTTCAGCCTGCTGGCCGAGATGTTCGACCGCCGCGTGCGTTCGGAAGCGGATATGAGCGAGATGCTCGGCATTCCGGTGCTCGGCACGGTGGCGTGGAAAGCGCCGGCCCATCCGCGCTACCGCCTTATCAATTCCATTTTGCCGCGCCAGCTGCGCTTGAACTAAACCATGGGTGAACAGATGAACCAGCCTATCCACGCGCAATTTTCCGCGCCGGCCCGCGACTCCAGCATTGGCGGCCTGCTGCTCGAATCCGGCAAGATCACGCCGGAAAATGCTGAACGCGTGCTGCGCATGCAAAAAGAACTGGGCATCCGCTTCGGCGAGGCCGCGCTCAAGCTGGGCCTGGTGACCGAAGCCGATATCCAGCAAGTGCTGGCGCGCCAGTTCGACTATCCCTATCTGCAGCCCGGCGAAGGCAAGTACGCGCCGGAACTGGTGGCGGCCTTCCAGCCGTTCAGCCCGCAGGTCGAGAAACTGCGCGCCGTGCGCAGCCAGCTGATGCTGCGCTGGTTCGCGCGCGGCCGCAAGGCGCTGGTGGTGGCCGGCGTCAATCCCGGCGACGGCGCCAGCCTGCTCGCGGCCAATCTGGCCATCGTGTTTTCCCAGCTCGGCGAAAACACCTTGCTGGTGGACGCCAATCTGCGCAAGCCGCGCCAGCACGAGATTTTCCAGCTGAGCAAGCGCCAGGGCCTGTCCGACGTGCTGGCCGGGCGCGTCGAACTCGATGTGCTGACGCGCGTGCCGTCCTTCCTCTCGCTGTCGGTGCTGGGCGCCGGCACGCAGCCGCCGAATCCGCAGGAATTGCTGAGTCGCACCAGCTTTGCCGCGCTGAACGGCCAGCTCGAGCAGCAGCACGATGTGGTGCTGTACGACGCGCCGGCCCATACCGTGGGCTCGGATGCGCTGGCGGTGGCGGCCCGTGCCGGCGGCGTCTTGCTGGTGGCGCGCAAGAACCACACCCAGCTGGCCGATATCCATGCAATGAGCGAACAGCTGACCCAGGGCGGCGCCCAGGTCGTCGGTTCGGTCCTGGTGGAATTCTGATGAACGATATGGTGCGACATAGCGCGCTGACCGGACTGGCCCTGTCGCGCCAGGTGCTGTGGGAAGCGGGGCCGATTGCACTCGGCTTTGCCTTCCTGCTGCTGCCTTCGCTGTATGGGCTGTTTACCGGCATCTGGTCGACCGAAGACCAGGCCCATGGCCCATCATCCTGGCCCTGTCGGTCTGGCTGCTGGCGCGCAAGTGGCCCGCGGCCCTGGCCGCGCCGCGCACGGGCGGGCAGGGCGTGGGCGCCGTGCTGTTCGTGTTGGGCCTGCTGATGTATATGGCCGGCCGTTCGCAGCAGATCCTGGCCTTCGAGATCGGCTCCTTCGTCGTGCTGGCCGTGGCCATCGTGCTGATCAAGCTGGGCGGCGCGGCCTTGAAAGTGCTGTGGTTCCCCTTCTTCTTCATGCTGTTCATGGTGCCCCTGCCCAGCGCGGTGGTGGCGGCCCTGACCATGCCGATGAAGATGGCGGTGTCGTATGCCACCGAAACCCTGCTGTTCTGGGCCGGCTACCCGATCGCGCGCAGCGGCGTGATCCTGCAGATCGGCCAGTACCAGCTGCTGGTGGCCGATGCCTGCGCCGGGCTGCAAACCCTGCTGACCCTGGAAGCGCTGGGCCTGTTCTACCTGAACGTGGTGCGCCACACCTCGGCTGTCCGCAACACCATGCTGGCCCTGCTGATCATTCCGATTTCGTTTACCGCCAACGTGATCCGGGTGCTGACCCTGACCCTGATCACCTATTACTTCGGCGATGCGGCCGGGCAGGGCTTCCTGCATGGCTTCGCCGGCATGGTCTTGTTCATCAGCGCCCTGGTGCTGATCATCAGTCTCGATTCGGCATTGCAATATTTCATTAAGAGGCGGACCGCGGCATGAATCGCTCCATTCTCATCAGCTGCATTCTCGGCGGCGCCCTGGTGCTGTCGAGCGCCGGCGCGCGCTACCTGACGCCGACCGTGAAGGTGGCCGACGGCCGCCCGCCGGTGGTGCTGGAGCAGGCGATCCCGAGCCGCTTCGGCGACTGGGAAGAGGATAAGCACCAGATCGGTGCCGTGGTCAATCCGACCACGCAGGCCGAGATCGACCGCATCTATGCCCAGACCCTGGCGCGCACCTATGTCAACCGCAAGGGCGAGCGCATCATGCTGTCGATCGCCTATGGCACCGACCAGCGCGACAACCTGGCCGTGCACTTCCCCGAAGGCTGCTACGGCGGCCAGGGCTTCGCCGTCGGCCCCACCGTCCATGGTCAATTGCCCACCCGCTTCGGCAGCGTGCCCGTGGCGCGCCTGACGGCCAGCCTGAATGGCCGCATCGAACCGATTACCTACTGGGTCGTGGTCGGCGAGAAGGCCGTCGACAGTTCCTGGGCGCTCAAGAAAGCTAAGCTGGGCTATGCCATGCGCGGCCTGATTCCCGATGCCACGCTGATGCGGGTGTCGAGCATCAGTGCCGACAGTGAACGCGCCTTCACGCTGCAGCAACAATTCGTCAACGATTTGCTGGCGGCGCAGCCGCTGGCGGCGCGCCGGCATTTCGGTGGCCTCGGCCAGTAAGCAGTAAGGATCGTCCATGAAACTTCCGTTCTTCCGACAGGCTGCCGGGCCGGCCCTGCCGTGGGCGCATCTGCGCCGCCGCCTGCCCAGCCCGGTCCTGGCCCTGGTGGCGCTGGCCCTGTTGCTGTTGGCGCTGCTGCTGGGGGCCATCGTCGCCCTCGGCTCGCTGTCGCTGACGATCGGCTTCACGGCCTTGCTGCTGGCCGTGCCGGTGCTGTTCATGTTCAGCACGCGCGCGCTGCTGCCGCTGCTGTTTCTCATGACCTTCCTGGTCCAGGGCGTCATGGTCGAGTTCCTGCATATCCGCCTGGGCGCCTGGCTCACCAGTGCCCTCGCCGGTCTGCTGCTGTTGCGGGCCTTGCTCGAGCTGACGCCGGTCAACCGGGTAAAGCTGGTGGCGCCGCATGCCGGCAGCGGCATGGCCACCGCCGTCTATATTGCCAGTCTGGCCTATCTGGCCTTCTTCTTTTTCAGCTTGTCGCAGGGCCATGCCAGCACGTTGCAGCGCTTTTCTTCCCTGCGCTTTGCCATTCCCATGTTCGGCGTGCTGTTCGCCCTTTACTGGTTTCGCTGGCCGCCCGCGCAGCTGCGGCGGCTGTGGTGGATTTTTCTGGCGATCGTCGTGCTGCAAGTGTTCCCGGTCATTTATCAGCATTTTGGCCCTGCCAAAAGGCTGGGCTGGGATGCGGTCACTGGCACCTTCGGCCCGAATATGAGCGCGGCCATGGTGCTGGCCACGGTAGCGGCCATGAGCTACGCACTGGCGCGCTGGAATCATGGTGTGTCGAGCCGGCTCTTGCCGCTGTGCATGGTGCCGACTGGTTTGCTGATCCTGCTGATGGGCGAGGTCAAGGCCATTGTGCTTTGGCTACCGTTGGCACTGCTCATCGTCCTGCGCCGCCGCGTGCTGCGCAATATTGGCACCCTGTTCGTGTATGGCATCTTTGCCCTGGTGTTCATGGCCGGCACATTTGCTGCCTACAAAGCCATGTACTGGGGCGAAAAGGGCGCGGCCGGCAATACCCTGGAAGAAAAGTTGCAGAAGACCGGCGGCTACTTCTTCGACGTCCATGAAATCCATTACCGCACCGGCGAGATCAGCCGTGGTGCAGCGCTGTATCTGTGGTACACCGATCCTGTGCCCAGTACCATGGAACGGCTGATTGGTTATGGTCCCGGCGCTAGCCTCAGCAGTAGCGGCACGGGCAAGGGCGTGGTGGCGGCACGCTATCGCTCGCTGTCGATCAACCCGATTGCGCTGGCGCAGCTGCTGTGGGATGTGGGCATCCTCGGCGCGCTGGCTTTCCTGACCATGCTCGGCATTGGCCTTGCCGCCGGTTTCCGCCTGTTGCGCTCGGGGCGCGGCACGGCCGAAGAGCGGGCCATGACCGATACCGCCACGGCCATGCTGGTCTTGTATGCGAGCACGGTGGTGTATAACCGCGCCTTGCTGGATGAACCGACCGTCCAGCTGCTGTTCTTCTTCTGCCTGGGCTGCATCGTGCAGGTCTGGCGCTTTGGCCAGACGGCAGACGCCGTCCGGCACGACGGTCTGAAAGGAGGGACGGATCGCCTGGTCCGTCACGCACTATGATTCCCAAAGTAATACATTATTGCTGGTTTGGCCAAGGCAAGCTGAACGCCTTGCACCAGCGCTGCATCGATTCCTGGCGCCGGCTCTGTCCGGAGTATGAGATCCGTCTGTGGAATGAGGGCAATTCCGATCTGGACAATGATTATTGCCGGGCTGCGATTGCCCGCAAAAAATGGGCCTTCGTCTCCGATTGGGTGCGTTTCGACGTGCTCTACCGACACGGCGGCATCTACCTCGATACCGATATGGAATTGATCCGCTCCCTCGATCCGGTCACCGCCCAGGCGCATTGCGTCCTGGCGCGGGAAAGCGCGACGGTGGTGGGCACGGCCTTCCTGGCCAGCCCGGCGGGCGATCCGGTGATGGCGGCGGCGCGCCAGCTGATTCTGGCCGATCTGGGGCCGCGCAAGCTGTTTACCAGTTCGCCGCTGATCGTGGGACACGCGGCGGAGCAGGTGGGGGCGGGGCGCAGTACCTTGCTGGACGCCAAGTCCTTCTTCCCCTTCAATCCCTACGACCACGAGAATCCGCTCAATGCGCGGCAACTCATGTTTGCCGACGTCACGGCCGAGACGATCGGCATCCACCATTACGGGCCGACGGTCAGCTGGACCAATGGGCGGACCAAGCGCGGCCTGCACCGCCTGATGCAGATGGCAGGCTTGCACCCGGCCTGGAGCATTTCTTTTGACGCCTTCGCCGGGGCGCGTGGATGAGCATGCCGGCAGTTTCCGTCATCATGCCGGCGTATAACGCCGCTGCCTTCCTGAACCAGGCGATCGACAGCATCCTGATGCAAACTTTCAGCGATTTCGAACTGATCGTCATCAACGATGGCTCCAGCGATGAGACGGCCGCGCTGCTGGCGCAGCAGCGCGACCCGCGCGTGCGCGTCATCCATAATGCGGGCAATCGTGGCCTGATCTACACGCGCAATCTCGGCATCGACCTGGCGCGCGCGCCGTATATCGCCTTTCTCGACAGCGACGACCTGGCTTACCCGACGCGCCTGCAGCGCCAGCATGCCTATCTGGAGCAGCACCCGGACGTGGCGGCCGTGGGCTGCTGGTCGCAGCCCATCGATGCCGCCGGCCAGCCCCGCCCCTATCAATGGCGTCTGCCCGGCGACAGCGAGTTCGTCAAGGCCACCCTGCTGTTTCGCGCCTATATCAGCACGCCGGCTTTCTTCGTGCGCAGCGATGTGATGCGGGCGCTGCGCTTCTCGCCCGAGCATGACTTGGCCGAGGACTATGATATGTACACGCGCGGTGTCCAGCAGTACCGCTTCGTCAATCTGCCCGAGGTGCTGATCGCCATCCGCATCCACGGCAACAATATCACCCGGCTCCAGCGCGGCCGGCTGGCCCAGCATATCACCGCCATCAACCGCGACCAGCTGCGTCGCCTGGGCATCGAGGCCAGCGAGGATGAGCTGCGTTTGCACCGCTATATCGAATGGCTGGACGAGGCGCCGGCCCAGGTGCTGCCGCGCTGCCGCGCCTGGCTCGAGCGCATCGCCCAGGCCAACGCGCGCCACGGGGTGTACCAGGCCGCCGCCCTGCGCCATGCGATTGCCGAGCGTTGGTACGCCGTTTGCAATGCCAACAGCCATGCCGGCCTGGCCGTGCTGTGGCGCTGGCTGCGCGGCCCGCAATCCTGGGGCGGAGTGCTCGGGCCGCGGGACTATGTGAAATTGTGCGCCAAGACGCTGCTGAGCAGTCTGCGTCTGCGCGGATAAGGATGTTTTTTTGAAGTCGAGTCTTTTTAGTTTCCTCTGGCTGGCCAGCGAAAAGCTGGTGCGCATCTTCACCGGCGTGTTTGTCGGCTTGTGGATCGCGCGCTACCTGGGGCCGGCGCAGTATGGCGTGTATATGTATGCACTGGCCTGGGTTGGCTTATTCAATGGCATCGCCTGGTTTGGCGTGGGTGAGAACGTGATCCGCAATCTGGTCCGCAATCCAGGCAGCGACGACGAGGTACTGGGCGCTGCGTTCGCGATCCGGCTGATCGGTTCGTTGTCGGCCGGCGTGTTGGCCGTGGCCGCCATGTATATGGTCGGCCGGCGCGACAGCGAGCTGCTGCAGCTGGTCATCCTGATGAGCCTGGCCATTCCGTTTGCCGAAACGCCGGCCGGCATCTTTCTTTTCTTCCAGAGCAAGCTGGCCATCGCCTTGCCGGTGATGCTGCAAAACGTGGTGCGTGTGGCGGCGGCCGGATTGCGTGTGGCGCTGATCCTGGCCGGCTGCAGCCTGCCCTGGTTCGGCGCGGCGGTGCTGGCTGAAGCGGTGGGCATTTTCCTCGTCCTGTTTGGCTTGTATCTGGTGCGCGGCGGCCGCTTTTCGACCTGGAAATTCAGCTGGCACGGCATCCGCGCGATGATGATCCAGGGAACGCCGATCGCTATTTCGGCCCTGATTTCGAGCCTGGCGGCGCGGGTCGACCAGTTGATGCTGGGCTGGTTTACCGACTTTGTCCAGGTTGGCATGTATGGCGCGGCCCTGCGCTTTTCGGAGTTCTGGTGGACGTTTGCGCCGATCCTGATGAACTCCCTGTCGCCCAAATATATTTTCAATATCGCGGATCCGCAGCAGATGCGGCGCAATATCATGCGCATCAAGGCGGCCATGCTGGCCATTAGCCTGGGGCCGGTGTTTTTGATCCTGCTGGTGGGCGACTACGCGATTCCCCTGTTGCTCGGCAAGCAGTATGCGGCCGCCTTGCCGGTGCTGTACGTCCATATTTTCATTGCCGTGTTCGTGTTTTTCGACGCCCCCCTGGCCCAGTACCTGCTGGCTGGCAACCGGCAAAGCCAGCTCATCTGGAAGTCGGTGTTCATGCTCAGCGTGAATGCCTTGCTCAACCTGGTGCTGGTGCCCTTGCAGGGCGCCGTCGGCGCGGCGTTGGCGACACTGTGCGCCTATGCCCTGACCTTGCTGGTATTTTATCGCCTGGTTCCAGCCTATCGCGATTTGGCACAGCTCCAATGGGGGGCGCTGGCCTTCATCTGGCGTCTGCTGCGTGGGCGCGAGCATTGGCGAACTGGTTGAGTTAGCTCAGGAAGCGACAGCTTGCGCGCGGAAACAAATCCCGCCTTGGAGCGAGTGCTGGCTTGCCGTTAAGATGGAGCGGTGTTAAGCGTCGGCCAAAGAGGGAATTCGCAGTTGGTTGCCTGTAGCCAACGAATATTGCTTTCGATTCGTGTATAGTACGGCCTCGTAACAACTGCACGCTGATTTGACCGGATCATTGAAGGCGGCGGCCCGTGTGCGTGGTGCACGGGAAGGCATCCCGATGCTGGGTTTTCATGGAGACTTCAAATGACTTTCGGCAATAACATTCTTGCTAGCATGGTAGCGCTGAGCTTGGCGTCTATCGCGATTCCCAGTCATGCAGACTGGGCTTTGTCAGCCGACCCGATAGCCATCAAGCCGCGGCCGGAACAAATGCAGGTGCAGCCGCAGAACCCGCCGGCCTTCACGTGGTCGCGCCATCCGCTGAAGCCGGCCAGTTACACGGTGGAAGTGAAGTCGGGCAGCACGGTGGTGGCGACCTACACGACGAAGCGCAATTTCTACCTGCCGACGAAGGCCTTTGCCGCCGGCACCTACACCTGGCGCGTGACGCCCTCGACGGTGGAAGCCTGGTCAACTCCGCGCACCTTCGTGATTGACTCCACCTCCAAAGTGTTCGAGGTGCCGGACTCGGACGTCTTGCGCAGTAATGCCATCAAGCATCCGCGGCCACGCATCCTGCCCAAGGAATTCCTGCCGGCCGCGCAATGGTCGGCGCAGATGAAAACCGATCGCGGCGCGGCGCTGAACCGGCTGACCACGGAAGTTGTAGGCAGGATAACTTCCTTGCCCGCGATCCGCGACGCCGATTGGGTGATGTTTGCCACATCGACCATGACGGCGGCGCGCTCGGCGCAAGATACCGACATCCGGACCAAGATCGGCCTGGCCGCGCGCCAGACGGAAGCCGCCGCGCTGTTGTTCCGCTTGACCGGCGATGCCAAATTCCTCAATGAAGCGCTGCTGCGCGGCGACCAGCTGGCGGCCTTGAATCCGTATGGCACCACCAGCTATAGCAATCAGGACCAGGCTACACGCCAGATCGCCTTCTCGCTGGCCAAGACGCTCGATTTGCTTTATGACAAGCTTGACGCCACGCGCCGGGCTGCCTGGCTCAAAGTCATCGAGCAGCGCGTCGCCGTAATCTACACCGACTTGGCCGGCGGCGACGGCCGCATGGACCAATTCCCCTTCGATTCCCATGGCGGCAGCAATCTGGGCTATACCGCCGTGATTGCCGCGCTCGTGCTCAATGAGATCCCGGCGGCCCAGAACTGGTTCGACTTCGCCGTGCGTTCCTTCATCCATTCCACCTCGGTGTGGAGCGGCCCGGAAGGGGGGTATTCCCAGGGTACTGCCTATGGCACGTATACGGCCGACATCCTGATCCAGCAATGGCAGCCGCTGGGCGAGGCGCTCGGCATGAACCTGTTTAACAAGCCCTGGGCTATCGGTTTTACCAATTACATGATGCATTTCCTGCCGCCAGGCAGTCCGGGCAATGTGTTTGGCGACGAGCGCGAAATCATCCCGAACTGGGGCTTGACCAAGGCCTTCGCCTCGCGCTATACGACGCCGACGGCCGCGTGGTATGCGAAAAACCAGCTTGGCGAGGAAAACGACCTGACCTTGCTGACGGCGCGCTATCCGCTGCCGGTGCAGACGGTGGCGACGGCGGTGCCGCCGGCCAATGCCGCCTTGTACCCGAGTATCGGCTGGGTGGCCATGCACAGCAGCATGGCGGACCGCGCGCGCACTTCGCTGTACTTCAAGTCCAGTCCCTATGGTTCCTATAACCACAGCCATAGCGACCAGAATTCGATCGTCCTGAACAGCGGCGGCCGGCGCCTGCTGATGGAAGCGGGCTACCAGGATTACTATATGTCGCCGCTGGTGACCAGCTGGTATCGCCAGACCAAGGCGCATAATGCCATCACCTATGATGGCGGTATTGGCCAGTTCACCCAGGGAACGGGCGAAAACCTGGGCTACAATGGCCGCATCACCGCCTTCAGCACCAGCGCCGCACTCGATTATGCGGAAGGCGACGCGACCCCGGCCTATGCCGGCAGCCTGAACTCGGCCATCCGCAAAGTCTGGTATCTGCGCAACCAGGATGCCGTGGTTGTCCTTGACAAATTGAGCGCCCCGGCCGCCCATAAATTCGAATGGAATATGCACGCCGCCGGCCCGATCAAGGCTGAAGGGGGGGGGAAGGTGAGCATCACCAATGTCGACCGCTCGGTTTGCCTGACGGATCTGAGCAGCGGATCGGTCTTCGAAACCCGCAGCGGTCCGCCGCCGAAAGCGGGCACCGTGGAAAACCATGGCGCATATGCCAAGTCGGCCGCGGTCACCAGCGCCGAATTCCTGGTCGTGCTCGATGTCGGCTGCAAGCGGCCGGCGCTGTCCCTGACGACGAGCGCTTCCGGCCGGACCCTGACTGTCGGCACGCAAACCCTGAGCCTGCCGAAATAAGCCCTCGGGCAGGCAGCAAAGGCAGCCAGTTTCTGGCTGCTTTTTTTTCGCCCGGGGCAATTGTTTTTCTCAATTTGCAATAATGGTAACGCCGTGCTACCATTTTCCGCGCTTTTCTGCATCTTGCACGGCAGAGCCTGTATCAGCGCCTGGACGCGATACGCTTTACCGTCCAATCCGCCTCTTTCCCTCTCTGGGTTTCACCAGCCGGCACCGCGTCACAGTGGCCCCGGCAGGGGGAATCATATTGCTTGCCGCAGCAGGGATGGGGTGCACACAATTGCTAAAATAGCAATGCTAACATTGGAAAAACGTTTATACTTCGTCATGTTTGGCGCACTGGATGGTCTGGTGTTGCATTGCAGGGCATGACGATTGGAGGGAATCATGAATGTATTGATGGTGGGCGCGGGCAATGCCGGTTGCGCTTTAGGGGGACTGCTGGCTGTGGACGGCCATAATGTGGTCTTGCTGAAAACTTCACATGCCCTGCATGATGAAAACTTTGAGGCGGTGCGCGCGCGCAGCGGCGTCACCTTGGTCAGCAACCCGGAGCACGGCAAGACGAGCGAAGCCAAGTTTGCCCTGGTGACGCGCGATGTGGCGCAAGCCTTCCGCGTCAAACCCGATCTGGTGCTGATCACCACGCAAACCACCCAGCATGAGGCGATCGCCGCCCTGATTGGCCCCTATCTGTCGGACAAGCAATTGGTGCTGCTGGCGCCCGGCTATATGGGGTCCTGCTATTTCCTGCCGTATCAGGCCAAGCATGACTTCATCCTGGCAGAAGGCGAAAGCCTGCCTTACGATGCGCGCATCACCGAACCTGGCGTGGTCAATATCCTGTTCAAGAACACGCGCAATGCCTTGGCGTTTTTGCCGGCGACCCGCAGCGAAGAAGGGCTGCGCCTGGCCGCGCAATTTTTCCCTACCTATGTGGCCATCCGCAGCAATGTGGTGGAATCGGCCATGCATAACCCGAATCTGATCGTGCACACCCTGGGCACCTTGCTCTCAGCCAGCCGCATCGAGTATTCGCAAGGCGAATTCTGGATGTACCGTGAAGCCTTCACGCCCTCGGTGCTGAATTTGCTGAACTGTCTCGACGCGGAGAAAAATGCCGTGATTGCCGCCTGCGGCGGCAAGCCTTCCCCCTATTTCGACGAATGCAAATTCCGCAACGAAGAGGATTTGTCGCAACCGTCGATCGAAGTCTTCCGCCGCTACGCGGAAGAGGGGGGGCCGAAGGGGCCGGCGAATATGCAAACCCGCTTTATCACCGAAGACGTACCCATGGGGCTGGGTCTGATGGCGTCCATCGGCCGCCTGCTCGGTGTGCCCACGCCCGTGGCGGACTCCCTCATCGTGATTGCCGGCGGCTTGCTGCAGCGCGATTTCCATGCCGAGGCGCGTACCCTGGAACGCCTGGGCTTGGGCGGCTTGGCTGCGGCCGACTTTGTGCGCCGCATGAACTTAGCCCACGATGAACGCATTGCAGCCTGAGCAATGGAACGGAAGACTGCATGAGTTATATTGATTGGCTGGAAAAACGCTATTACGCCTACCGCAAATTCATTCCGGCGCGCTTGCTGTACCATCCCGCGTACTTCACGGTGCTGCGCCAGCTGGCCGCCGGCGAGGCGGAGCGCACGCAATTGCGGGAGCGGCAGCTGCGCCACATCCTGCAAAGCGCGTGCACCCATGTCCCGTTTTATCGCAGCACCGTGCGCCTGTCCGCGGCCGAATTGGCGAACGAGGCGCCGGACGCGCTGCTGACGCGCTTCCCCTACCTGAGCAAGGCGGAAGTGATGAGCCGCCAGCGCGACTTCCTGGACGAGCGCCTGAATCCGCGCTGGCTCAATTACGTCACCAGCGGCGGCTCTTCCGGCCAGGGCATCGGCTTGTGGCGCAACAAGCGCCTGGCCGATATCGAAAAAGCGTTCCTGATCGATTGCTGGGGCAAGTTCGGCTTTAGTTTTGACAAGAGCAATTACCTGCGCATCGGCGCGGATGCGCGCCGCCTGGCGCACGAGCCGCCCAGCCGTGTGGCGGGCAACCGCTTGATGCTCTCGCCTTACCATCTGGCGTCGCAGCACCGCCAGCAGATTGTGGCCGACCTGAACGCCTACCGGCCCGACTACGTGCATGCCTATCCCAGCTCGGCGGCGGCGCTGGCCGAGATCGTGCGCGCCGACGAACTCGATTTCAGGGTGAAGGCCGTCTTCCTGGTGTCGGAACCGGTGACCTTGCAGCAGCTGGCCGCCATCGAGGGCTTGTTCCAGGCGCCGATTTCGATCAGCTATGGCCAGTCCGAGCGCACCAACCTGGCGTTTGCCGGCTACCGCGACGGCGTCTTCCAGCCTTACCGTTTCGAGCCGCTGTATGCCGTCACGGAAAACCGCATGCAGGGCGAGACGGCGGAAATTGTCGGCACCTCGCTGTGGAACGATGTCATGCCCCTGATCCGTTACTGCACCAATGATTTCGGCCTGGTCGGGGCCGATGGTGTCTGCGCGAATCTCGATGGGCGCGACCAGGAATTCCTGATCGACCGCTTCGGCAACCGCATTCCCGGCCTGTCCATCGTCATCGATGAAGTCACCTGGGACTTTGTGCGCCTCTACCAGGTGCGGCAGCAGCAGCCCGGCGCCATCCGCCTGGCCGTGGTGGGCAAGCATGGCGCCTTGAGCCGCGAACACAAAGAGTTCGTGCTGGGCGCCCAGCTCAAGCGTTGGGGCAGTTTCTTCGACATCGAGCTGGAGGAAGTCGCCGACATCCCCCTGGCGCCGAATGGCAAGCGCAAGCTGGTCGACACCGCAGGCCGCCGCCTGTCCGCATAAAAGGGTTTCGGTGCGCCGGCCCCGTGGCCGGCGCGCCCCATCACTATGAAAAAAATCGCCATGATTGGTACCCACGCCGACACGATGGGGGGCATCTCCTCCGTCGTCGGGGTGTACCGTGACGCCGGCCTGTTCCAGCGTTTTCCGATCGAATACATCGCCACCCACCGTGACGGCGGGGCAGGGCGCAAGCTGCGCACGATGGGCGGCGCGCTGTGGCGCTTCGCCGTGCTGGCCCTGCGTGGCCAGGTGGCGCTGGCCCACGTGCATACCGCCTCGCGCGCCAGCTTCTGGCGCAAGTCGCTGTTCTTCCTGATCGCCTTCCTGTGCCGCATCCCCGTGCTGCTGCACTTGCACGGGGCCGAATTCCATGTGTTTTACGAGCGCGACTGCGGTCCCCTGCGGCGCTGGCTGGTGCGCGCCATCTATAACCGGGTCAGCCATGTGGTGGTCCTCTCGGCCAGTTGGCGCGACTGGGTCAGCAGCATCAGCCGCAATCCGCGCATCTCGGTGGTGTACAACCCGGTCGTGGTGCCGCCCGCGGTGGCGGACTGGAGCCAGCGCCTGCCGGGCCAGACCCTATTCTTTGGCCGCGTCGGCCAGCGTAAGGGCACGTATGATCTGCTCGCGGCTGCGGCCAGCCTGAAAGCCGAATTTCCTGGGCTGCGCCTGGACATCGGCGGCGATGGCGAGGTCGAGCACGCCAGCGCCGAAGCGGCGGCGCTGGGCTTGCAGCAGCAAGTGCATTTCCTGGGCTGGGTGCGTGGCGACGCCAAGGCGGCGGCGCTGGCGCGCAGCAGTATTTATGCGCTGCCCTCGTATAACGAAGGCTTGCCGATGAGCGTGCTGGAAGCGATGGCGGCCGGCTTGCCCATCCTGAGCACGCCTGTGGGCGGCATTCCGGAAGCCGTGAGCGACGGGGTCGAAGGCTTCCTGGTGCCGGCTGGCGATGTGGCCCAGCTGACGGCGCGCTGGCGCCAGCTGCTGGCCGATCCGGCTCTGGCTCAGCGCATGGGGGCGGCGGCCCGCCACAAGGTGCAGACCACGTTCTCGGCGCAGGCGCTGTTGCCGCAGATCGAAAGCATTTACCTGGCCCTGGGAGCGGCGCGCGCATGACTTCTCTGGCCTGGAAACTCAACCGCCTGAAACTGATGGGTGCGCCGGAAATCGCCTGGCGCGTGCAGCAGCTGCTGCAAAAGAAGGCCAGTAAATTCGGCCTGGGCCTGGCGGCCCGCGTGCCGGCGCCGGACCTGGGCCGCTTCGGCGCCGCCTTTGTCGGCGACCCGGCGGCCGGCGCCGACCAGGGCGCCGTGTGCGCGGCGGCCGACGCCATCCTGGCCGGCCGCTGGAATGTGTTTGCCCTGCGCGACCTGCCGCTGGGCTTCCCGCCGCAGTGGAACCGCGATCCGAAGACCGGCACCGTGGCGCCCATGCAGCTGGGCAAGCTGATCGACTACCGCAGCGAGCGCGTGGTGGGCGATATCAAGTATCTGTGGGAGCCGAGCCGCCACCTGGAACTGGTGACGCTGGCCCTGGCCTGGCGCCTGAGCGGGGAGCGGCGCTATGCGGAGGGCGTGCGCGCGCTGTTACAATCGTGGTTTGCGCAATGCCCGTATGCGCAAGGCGTGCACTGGACCAGTTCGCTGGAACTGGCGGTGCGGCTGTTGAACTGGGCCTTCGCCTGGCAGCTGCTGGGCGGCAAGGATTCCTTCCTGTTCGAAGGGGAGGGCGGCCAGCGCTTCCTGCGCCAGTGGCTGGACAATGTCTACCAGCACTGCCACTTCGTCCGCGGCTATTTCTCGCGCCACTCCTCGGCCAACAACCATTTGTTCGGCGAATACATGGGCCTGTTCGTGGCGGCCGTCAACTGGCCCTGCTGGCCGGAGGCGGCGCGCTGGCAAGCCCTGGCCCAGCGCGGCCTGGAAGCCGAGGCGCTGCAACAAAACACGGCAGACGGGGTCAATAAGGAGCAGGCCATCTATTACCAGCACGAGGTGATGGACATGATGCTGCTGTGCCAGCGCATCGGCGCCGTGAACGGCGTCGGCTTCAGCCAGGCTTACCGCCAGCGCCTGGAGCGCCTGGCCGAGTTCGTGGCGGCCCTGATGGATGCCGGCGGCCACGTGCCGATGACGGGCGATGCCGACGATGCGCAGATGGTGCGCCTGGGCTACGAGGCGGATTGGTGTCCCTACCGCTCGTTGCTGGCCAGTTGCGCGCTGCTGTTCGGCCGGCCGGACTTCAAGGCCAAGGCCGGCCGCCTGGACGACAAGAACCGCTGGCTGTTCGGTGCGGCCGGCGCGGCGCGCTGGGACGAACTGGGCACGGCCGGTCCCGAGCAGCCGGTGCTGGCCTTCTCGCAGGGCGGCTACTACCTGCTGGGCAAGGATTACGGCCAGGCCGGCGAAGTGCGGCTGGTGGCCGACTGCGCGCCGCTGGGCTATCTGTCGATCGCGGCCCACGGCCATGCCGATGCGCTGGCGTTTACGCTGTCCCTGGGCGGCGAAGAGTTTTTGATCGACCCCGGCACCTATGCCTACCACACGCAAAAGCTGTGGCGCGACTATTTCCGTAGTACCGCCGCCCACAACACGGTGCAGGTGGATGGCCAGGACCAGTCCGAGATCGGCGGCAACTTCATGTGGCTGCGCAAGGCCACGGCGCGCCTGCTGGCCCATGCGCCCACTGGCGAATTGCAAGTGTTCGAGGGCGAGCACGATGGGTATGCCCGGCTGGCGGATCCGGTGCTGCACCGCCGCAAAGTGGAATTTGATTCCAATCGGAACGCCCTTGTTGTTAAAGATATATTAGAATGCCGGGGCGAGCATGAGCTAGCCCTGCATTGGCACTTCGCCGAAGGCTGCAAGGCCCAAGGCACGCGCAGCCAGCTCAGTATCGAGGGCGAGCGGGCGCGCCTGAATATGCGCTGCGAGTTCGGCGCCGGGGTGGAATTGCTGCGTTGCAGCGAGTCGCCGCCGGCCGGCTGGATCTCGCGCAAGTTTGATGAAAAAGCCGGCATCAGCACCGCCGTCTGGCGGGGCAGGATTGTTGGCGCAACGGAAATCGTGACTGTCCTGGAATGGCAGTTCAAGGCACATTAATAGAGGAGTAATATCTTGAAAATCAGTATCTTTGGCCTGGGTTATGTAGGGGCGGTGTCCGCCGGCTGTCTGGCGTCGGACGGCCATACCGTGATTGGCGTGGACCCCAACCAAACCAAGGTGGACCTGATCAATCAGGGTACGACCCCGATTATCGAAAAAGACATCGGCGAGATGATCGCCGCCACCGTCAAGAGCGGCCTGCTGCGCGCCACCACCGATGTGCGCGACGCCGTGCTGGGCAGCGATATGTCCCTGATCTGCGTCGGCACCCCGTCCCAGCTGAACGGCAACCTGGACCTGAGCCATGTGCGCAAGGTGTGCCAGCAGATCGGCGCCGCCATCAAGGACAAGGCCGGCTTCCACGTGGTCGTGGCGCGCAGCACCATGCTGCCCGGCTCGATGACCTCGGTCGTCATCCCGGCCCTGGAAGAAGCCTCGGGCAAGAAGGCCGGCGTCGATTTCGGCGTCTGCAACAACCCCGAGTTCCTGCGCGAAGGCACGGCGGTGTACGACTACTACCACCCGCCGAAAACCGTGATCGGCGAGACCGACGAACAGGCCGGCGCGCTGCTGGTCCAGCTGTACGAGAAGATGGATGCGCCGCTGGTGCGCACCGATGTGGCCACCGCCGAGATGGTCAAGTACACCGACAACACCTGGCACGCCGTGAAGGTCGCGTTCGCCAATGAGATCGGCAATATCTGCAAGGCGGTCGGCATCGATGGCCACAAGGTCATGGAAATCTTCTGCCAGGACACCAAGCTGAACCTGTCGCCCTACTATATGAAGCCCGGCTTCGCCTTCGGCGGCTCCTGCCTGCCGAAAGACGTGCGCGCGCTGACCTACAAGGCGCGCAGCCTGGACCTGGACCTGCCGCTGCTGAATTCCGTGCTGCCGTCGAACCAGAAGCAAGTGGAAAAAGGCTTGAAGATGATCGTCGACAAGGGCGCGCGCAAGGTCGGCATCCTCGGCTTCTCCTTCAAGGCCGGCACCGACGACCTGCGCGAATCGCCGCTGGTCGACGTCATCGAGCACCTGCTGGGCAAGGGCTACGAGCTCAAGCTGTACGACAAGAACGTCAACCTGGCCGCGCTGACCGGCGCCAACCAGGACTACATCCTGAACCACATTCCGCACATCTCCAAGCTCATGGTCAACTCCATGGACGAGGTGCTGGCGTTTGCCGACACCGTGGTGATCGGCAATGGCGCCGCTGAATTCAAGGCCGTGCCGGAGCGCCTGAAAGCCGGCCAGCAGCTGGTCGACCTGGTGCGCATCAGCGCCGAGCAAAGCGGAGGTCAGTACGATGGCATCTGCTGGTAAGCCGCGCCGCGTCCTGATCCTGGTCGAGAACCTGCCGTCGCCGTTTGACCGCCGCGTCTGGCAGGAAGCGACCACCTTGCACGCCAATGGCTACGAGGTGTCGATCATCTGCCCGACCGGCAAGGGCTATGAGTCGCGCTACGAGGCCATCGAGGGCATTCATATCTACCGCTACCGCCTGCCGCTCGAAGCGGAAGGCGCGAAGGGCTATGCGATCGAGTATTCGGCGGCCCTGTTCCACACGTTCCGCCTGGCGTGGAAAGTGCTGTTCCAGCGCGGCTTCGACGTCATCCACGCCTGCAATCCACCGGATCTGCTGTTCCTGATCGGCGGCTTCTTCAAGCTCACCATGGGCAAGAAGTTCCTGTTCGACCACCACGACATCAATCCGGAGCTGTACGAGGCCAAGTTCGGCCGCCGCGACTTCTTCTACCAGCTGATGGTGCTGTTCGAGCGCTGGTCCTTCAAGACCTCGGACGTGTCGATCGCCACCAACGAGTCCTACAAGAAAATCGCCATCGAACGCGGCGGCATGGATCCGGACAAGGTGTATGTGGTGCGCAGCGGTCCCAAGCTGGACCGCCTGCGCGTGCTGCCGCCGGTCGAGCGCCTGAAGCAAGGCCGCCGTTTCCTGGTCGGCTATGTCGGCGTCATGGGCGCGCAGGAAGGCATCGATCTGCTGCTGGAGTCGGCGCGCCACCTGATCCAGGTCATGGGCCGCACCGACGTGCAGTTCGGCCTGGTCGGCGGCGGCACCTCGCTCGACCAGATGCGCCAGATGGCGGCCGATATGGGCATCGCCGACCACGTGACCTTCACCGGCCGCGTGCCGGACCAGGACTTGCTGGAAATGCTGAACACGGCCGATGTCTGCGTCAACCCGGACGTGGCCAACGAGATGAACGACAAGTCGACCATGAACAAGATCATGGAATACATGGCGCTGGGCAAACCCATCGTCCAGTTCGACCTGGTGGAAGGCAAGGTCTCGGCGCAGGACGCCTCGCTGTACGCGCTGAAGAACGATCCCATCGATATGGCGCGCAAGATCGCCGAGCTGCTCGACGATCCGGAACGGCGCGCGCGCATGGGCGAATATGGCCGCAACCGCGTGGTCAACGAATTGGAATGGGAATACGAGGCGCCCAAGCTGCTGGCCGCCTACGAACGCCTGTATTCGGCCAATGCGCCGCTGCCGAACGCCGTGCCACCGTACCGCAAAGGAAGCTGAATGAAGATTCTGGTTACCGGGGGCATGGGCTATATCGGCTCCCACACCTGCGTCGAACTGCTGCAGGCCGGCCACGAGGTGGTCGTGCTGGACAATCTGTCGAATGCCGACGCCAGCGTGGGCGAGCGCGTGGGCCGCATCGCCGGCCGCGGCTTCACCTTCGTGCAGGGCGATATCCGCGACCGCGCCGCGCTGGCGGCGCTGTTTGCCGCCCACCGCTTCGACTCGGTGATCCATTTCGCCGGCCTGAAAGCGGTCGGCGAATCGGTCGAGCAGCCGCTGCGCTACTACGACAACAATATCAGCGGCAGCGTGGCGCTGTTCGAAAGCATGGCGGCGGCCGGCGTCAAGTCGCTGGTGTTCTCTTCCTCGGCCACGGTGTACGGCGATCCGGCCTCGGTGCCGATCACCGAGGACTTCCCGCTGTCGGCCACCAACCCCTACGGGCGCAGCAAGCTGGTCATTGAAGAGATCCTGCGCGACCTGGCCAAGTCCGACCCCAGCTGGCGCATCGCGCTGCTGCGCTACTTCAATCCGGTCGGTGCCCATGAAAGCGGCCTGATCGGTGAACAGCCGAACGGCATCCCCAACAACCTGCTGCCCTATGTGGCCCAGGTGGCCGAGGGCCGGCGCGAATTCCTCAGCGTGTTCGGCGGCGATTACGCGACCGTGGATGGCACCGGCGTGCGCGACTACATCCACGTGGTCGACCTGGCGCGCGGCCATGTGCGCACGCTGGACAAGCTGGCGACAGGCCCGGGCGTATTTACCTACAATCTGGGAACGGGACGCGGCAACAGCGTGCTGGAAATGGTGCGCGCCTTTGAGGCGGCCAGCGGCCAGCCGGTACCTTACCGCATCGTGGCGCGCCGCGCCGGCGATGTGGCGGCCTGCTATGCCGACACGGCGCTGGCGGAACGCGAGCTGGGCTGGCGCGCCGAATACGATATCGGCCGCATGTGCAGCGACGCTTGGCGCTGGCAGTCCTCGGCAAAATAAAAAAACGACACGCAAAAAACGCTACAAGGGGGTTTTAGATGAAAGCAATGATTCTTGCTGCTGGCAAGGGCACGCGCGTGCGTCCTTTGACCTATGAATTGCCCAAGCCCATGATCCCGATTCTGGGCAAGCCGGTGATGGCTTACCTGGTCGAGCACTTGGCCAAGTACGGCATCACCGAAATCATGGTGAATGTCGCCCATCTGCATGAAAAGATTGAAGAGTACTTTGGCGAAGGCCACCAATACGGCGTGCAGATCGGCTACTCGTTCGAAGGCCACACCAATGACGAGGGCGAGATCGTTCCCGAACCGCTGGGTTCGGCCGGCGGCATCAAGAAGATCCAGGAATTCGGCGGCTTCTTCGATGAGACCACCATCGTGCTGTGCGGCGACGCGCTGATCGACCTCGACATCAAATCGGCACTGTACGAGCACCGCCGCAAGGGCGCCCTGGCCACCGTCATCACGCGCGAAGTGCCGTGGGACAAGGTCAGCAGCTATGGCGTGGTGGTCAGCGACGAAGACGGCCGCGTGCGCGAGTTCCAGGAAAAGCCGGCGCAGGAGGTGGCCAAATCGAATTGCGCCAGCACCGGCATCTATATCTTCGAGCCGGAAGTGATCGACCTGATCCCGTCCGACCGTCCCTTCGACATCGGTTCCGAGCTGTTCCCGCTGCTGGCCGAGCGCGGCCTGCCGTTCTACAGCCAGACGCGCAAGTTTAACTGGATCGATATCGGCAGCGTCAAGGATTACTGGGACGTGCTGCAAAGCGTGCTGATGGGCGAAGTGGCGAATATGGCCGTGCCCGGCATCCAGGTGCAGGACGGCTTGTGGGTCGGCCTCAACACCAGCATCGACTGGGGCGACGGCACCATTATCGAAGGCCCGGTCTACCTCGGCTCGGGCGCGCGCATCGATGCCGGCGCCCACATCGTCGGCCCGACCTGGATCGGCCACGGCAGCCATATCTGCGCGGGCGCCAAAGTGGTGCGCAGCGTCTTGTTTGAATATACGCGGGTGTTACCGGATGTTACCCTTAACGAATT
Source organism: Massilia sp. NR 4-1 (assembly GCF_001191005.1). NCBI lineage: Bacteria > Pseudomonadati > Pseudomonadota > Betaproteobacteria > Burkholderiales > Oxalobacteraceae > Massilia > Massilia sp. NR 4-1. The sequence continues at coordinate 2,904,065 of NZ_CP012201.1, read as the reverse complement.
AATCGTGTTTAAGGATTATAGTGTGGACCGCGCCGGCGAAATGAAGCAGCTTTCGCAGAACGATGCGGACGGCTGGGCCAATGCGCGCGACCGCCGCGCCATCCGCCGCCGCCCGGAAAACGATAATGAATACCTCCATTTAGAACAGAAAAAAGCATGAAGATTTATCCCGTAATCCTGTCCGGCGGCGCCGGCACCCGCCTGTGGCCGCTGTCGCGCGCCGTGTTGCCCAAGCAACTGCTGCCCCTGGTATCGGACAAGACCATGCTGCAGGACACGGCGCTGCGCCTGGCCGGCCGCCCCGACCTGATGCAGCCCCTGATCGTCTGCGGCAATGAGCACCGCTTCCTGGTGGCCGAGCAGATGCGCGAAGTGGGCATCAAGCCGCTCGGCATTCTGCTGGAGCCGGTGGGCCGCAATACCGCGCCGGCCGTGGCCGCCGCCGCCCATTATCTGCAAGCGATCGACCCGGAAGCCGTGATGCTGGTGTTGCCGGCCGACCACGTGATCGCCGACGTCGATGCCTTCTACGCCGCCATCTTGCGCGCCAGCGCCCTGGTGGCCGACGGCGCCCTGGCCACCTTCGGCATCGTGCCGACCGGCCCGGAAACCGGCTATGGCTATATCAAGAGCGGTGAGGCGCTGGCCCAGGGCGAGCAATGCTTCAAGGTCGAGCGTTTCGTCGAGAAGCCGGACCGCGCCACGGCCCAGGGCTTTGTCGACGCCGGCCATTATTACTGGAACAGCGGCATGTTCCTGTTCCGCGCCGACGCCTATCTGAAGGAACTGACGGCCTTCCAGCCCGCCATCGCCGGCGCCGCCGAGCAGGCCGTGGCCAAGGATTACCGCGACCTCGACTTCTGCCGCCTGGACGAAGCGGCGTTTACCGCCTGCCCCTCGGACTCCATCGATTACGCGGTGATGGAACACACCCGCCACGCCGTGGTGGTGCCGGCTTCGATCGGCTGGAGCGATGTCGGCTCCTGGTCGGCGCTGTGGGAAGTGCAGCCGGGCGACGCCCAGGGCAATGTGACGCGCGGCGATGTGTATCTGGATAATGTGTCCGGTTCCCTGGTGCGCGCCGAGAGCCGCATCGTGGCCGTGGTCGGCGTACAGGACCTGGTCGTGGTGGAAACCAACGACGCCGTGCTGGTGGCGCACAAGGACCAGGTGCAGCGCGTCAAACAGATCGTCGAGCACCTGAAGGACAAGGACCGCACCGAGCACCTGCACCACACCAAGGTCTACCGTCCGTGGGGCTGCTATGAAGGCATCGACATCGGCGAGCGCTTCCAGGTCAAGCGCATCACCGTCAATCCGGGCGGCAAGCTGTCGCTGCAGATGCACCACCACCGCGCCGAGCACTGGGTGGTGGTCAGCGGCACGGCCCGCGTCACTTGCGGCGACAAGGTCAGCCTGCTGACCGAAAACGAGTCGACCTTCATTCCGATCGGCATGAACCATCGCCTGGAAAATCCGGGCAAGGTGCCGCTGCACCTGATCGAAGTGCAGTCGGGCAGCTATCTGGGCGAAGACGATATCGTGCGTTTCGAGGACGTCTACCAGCGCACTTAAGGTTGCGCTGCGCCACAAGGCCGGAAGGCGCCCGCAGGGCCGCCTTCCGGCTTTTGCTTTTACGCATCATTAATGCTTTAAAGCAATTGAAAATTGTAACGACGGCAATCCGAATGGCTGAGCCTGTGCTATCATCTTTTACAACTTAATTTGATTTCCGACAAGAGGTTTCACATGAAAAGCAAGTCGATCCTGGCCGCCGCCTTCACCGCTTGCGCACTGTTCGCCGGTGCCGCCCACGCCGCCAAAGACATCAGCTCGCCCAACCAGCAGGTGCTGCAGGGTGGCGTGGTGTCGCAAGAGTGGACGCAAGGCTACAAAAAGAATAATAAAGACAACTTCTTCAACGATATTTTCCAGTTCAGCCTGGACCAGGCGCGCAGCGTCAGCTTCTCGCTGACGTCGACCAGCCCGACCGCCGCCACCGGCCTGAACCTGACGGGCTTCTCCCTGTACGGCGCCGATGACCATCTGATCCTGCACGGCAGCATGCGCAGCACGGGCGCGCGCGATGAGTGGGATCTGGCGGGCCAGCTGGGCAAAGGCAATTACTACCTCAAGGTCAGCGGTTCTCTGATCTCGAGCACCGGCGGCACCTACGCCGCCAATGGCCGCATCTTCGCGCCGGTACCGGAACCAACGACCTATGCCATGCTGCTGGGCGGTTTGGCGCTGGTGGGGGGCATTGCCGCCCGCCGCCGCGCTAAAGCGGCCTGAAGCGATCTCCAACCTTAGCGCTTAATCCAGCTTACACACCTTCTTTATGAAAAACACTGTCCAATCCTTGCTGTTGACCTTCCTGCTCGCCGTGGCCGGCGTGGCCAACGCTGCCCCCATCAATCTGAGCGCGCCGGGAACCGATCTGAGCGCCGAGCTGGACGATTACTCCAGCGCGGGCATCGGCCGCACCATCAAGCTGGTCAATGGCGCCCAGGCTGGCGAAGGCAATAATTACTTCAAAGACCTGTACACCTTCACCACGCCCACCACCTATGACTTGTCGGCGATGATGAGTTCGGTGCTGAATGCCAGTTCCGGCCTGCACATCAGTGGCTTCAGCCTGCTGAGCGGCAGCAACTACGTGCTCGTCGGCAAGAAAGACGTGCTCAACTCCCTGCCATCGAGCCAGACCTGGGTGTTCGATAGCGGCAAAACGCCGCTGGGCGCCGGTACCTACACGCTGGCCGTGGAAGGCTATGTCAATTCCGCTGTCGGCGGTTCCTACAGCGGCAATATCGCCGTGGCGCCCACCGTGGCCGTGCCGGAGCCGGCGACCTTGGGCATGCTGCTGACCGGCCTGGCCCTGGTGGGCGTGGTGGCGCGCCGCCGCAAGCAAGCGTAATTTCCCCGCTGCACACATGAAAAGGAGGCTGCGGCCTCCTTTTTTATTGTTGATTTCCCTTCAATTTTTCCCGTCTTGCTGTAGGAAATTTCCTACATCGTATCGTGCGCTTTGCAGCTTGTGAAATGCCACCGGGTTTTCCCTCTGAACGGGAGCGGTTTAGTGCATTTCATTTGTAAAGTTTATCTAAGGCATTGTTTTTATTGGGAAATAAAACCATGTCAATCGTGCAATGTTCTTTTTTACCCCATGTTAGTATCGCGGCGCAGTACTTGATGAACCCGGTTGCCTTCGGGTGACCGACCTTATTTTTACGGGGGTAATACAATGCATGGTAAGAAAATTTTTGCTGCTGTAGCACTGGCGGCAGCCTCGCTGGCAGCCGGCTCGGCCTATGCGGCCGACGTCAGCCAAAGCAAGACCATCACGCTGACCGATGGCACCATCGACTATGGCCGCTCGCTGCAAGCCAAGGCGGGCGACACCTTCAGCGACCGCTGGAACTTCACCATCAGCGGCGCCGGCGACATCGGCACCGGCGTCGTGGCGGTGAGCCCAGGCCTGGTGGATGTCATCAATATCACCGGCTTCAGCCTGTTCAACTCCGCCGGCCTGTCCCTGGGCGGCGTGCAGCAGGCCAGCGGCCTGGCCGACGTCTGGACCCTGAACGCCAGCAAACTGGTCGCCGACAGCTACTACCTGCTGATCACCGGCACCGTGCTGACGTCGAAATCCATCAGCTACGGTGGCAATCTGACCGTGACCGCCGTGCCTGAGCCTGCCACCTACGGCATGCTGCTGGCCGGTCTGGGCGTGGCTGCTTTCCTGGCCCGCCGCCGCAAAGACGATAAAGCCGCTTAAGCTCGCGCTATAATCGGAACGGAAGCTGCCGCCGCTGCGCGGCCGCTTCCGTTTTTTTATTCCTGCGACTACCACGGAGTGAGCGTTTTGCGTTTCCTGTCCTTTTCCCGGGGGGCCGCCGTGGCCGCCGCCCTGCACCTCTTGCCGGCCGCCGCCGACAGCGGGCTGCCGCCCGCCGCCGGCCTGCAGCCCGCCCAGCTCGCCATCGTCATCAATGACGAAGAACCGAACAGTGTCGAAATCGGCGAGTACTACCGCAAGGCGCGCCATATTCCGGACGCCAATGTGGTGCACGTGCGCATCCCGCAGCGCCCGCGCAAGCTCGATGTGATCAGCTTCGGCAAGCTCAAGGACGAAATCAACGCCAAGCTCGGGCCGGAGATCCAGGCCGTGCTCTTCGTCTGGACCGCGCCCTATGCGGTCGAATGCAACTCCCTGACCAGCGCCTATGCCCTGGGCTTCGATGCCGAGCAATGCGCCAAGCCCTGCGGGCCGGGCAAGCCCAGCCCCTATTTCAATTCGAACGCGGCCAAGCCGGCGCAGCAGCATATGATGCGCCTGGCCATGCTGCTGCCGACCGAATCGGTGGCCGACGCCAAGGCCCTGATCGGGCGCGGCATGGCGGGCGGCTTCAGCATGCCCTCGGCCAACGCCTATTTCCTGATCACCAGCGAACAGGCGCGCAATAGCCGTGCCCAGTTCTTCCCCAAGAGCACCGCGCTGCCGGCGCGCCGCCTGAGCATCAAGACCCAGCAATCGGATGTGCTGGAAGGGGCGCGCGACATCATGTTCTACCAGACCGGCAAGGCGCGCGTCGACAAGCTGGACACCCTGCAATTCCTGCCCGGCGCCTTGGCCGACCATCTGACCTCGACCGGCGGCGACCTGCTGGGGACGACGCAGATGAGCAGCTTGCGCTGGCTTGAAGCGGGCGCCACCGCCAGTTACGGCTCGGTGAGCGAACCTTGTAATTACTGGCAAAAATTCCCCAATTCCGCCGTGCTGCTGCGCCACTATTTGAACGGCGCCAGCGCCGTGGAAGCCTACTGGCGCAGCGTGGCCTGGCCGGCCCAGGGCCTGTTCATCGGCGAACCGCTCGCCGCGCCTTACCGGCGCTGAGCAGGGCCAGTCCTACCAGCAGACTGAGCCAGGTAGCCGGTTCCGGCACCGGCGTGCTGAGCGCCACGCCGCCCTCGCGCGAGGTGAGCGGGCCGCCGCCCAGGCCAAAGCGTTCGGGACTGGCCAGGCCGCCGCTGCGCAGCCAGCCCGGCGCGGCGTCCCCCCACCAGCGCACCTCCGGTGGCGTCCGCCCCTGGCTGGCGGCGCGCCATTCCTCCTCTTCCATACCAAGGCGCCAGCCGGGCAGGGCGGCGCGGCGCAGTCCGCCATCGCCGGCCTGCGCCGCGCCGCCCAGCGCCAAGCCCAGCGCATGCTGCTCGCCCAGATCCAGGAAGCGGTGGCGCGGCGCCTCTTCCTCGCGGCCGTTCCACAGCTGCTGCGCGCTGTCGCCATCGTTGGTGCGCTTGCCGCTGCCGACCGCGCCATCGTCCAGGCGGCAGGGGTTGTACGTGGCATCGAGGTCGGCGCGGGCGCGCTGCTGGCGCAAATGGCTGGAACAGGGCGAGGGCGCGGCCGCGGCGGCGCCGGCGGCCGCGGTGGCGCGGGCGGGCGCGCCGCCGAGTGTCAGCAGGGCCGCCAGCGGCAGCAGGGCAAGACGGTGCAGAAAGCTCATGATCAGTGTCCCGGAAGGCAGGCAGGAAGGCCCATTTCTGATATGAAACGATGCTTGGTGTTCTTGCAGTGTGCGCCATTCCATGGGGGGAGCGGTGGTTGCTACGCGACAGAGGTAGGAAATGTCCGACATTTTCACTTGCCATTATTGAATTAATGTATTGTCATTAAGTAGTAATAACAGGCAGCTAATATGTGAATAGCAATATTGAAGTCCTTTTGTTAACTTCCATACCACCCACCAAAACATGAACCGATACGCATCTGCCCGCTTCGGCGCGCCTACCGCCCGCCTGACCGTGCTGGCCTCCCTGCTCGCCGGCCTGAGCGCTCCCGCGCTGGCCGCCTCCGACATCGTCATCAGCCAGGTATACGGCGGCGGCGGCAATAGCGGCGCCACTTACAGGGCCGACTTCATCGAGCTGTTCAACCGCGGCGCCAAGCCGATTGCCCTGAACGGCTGGAGCGTGCAGTACGCCAGCGCCGCCGGCACCAGCTGGCAGAAGACGGCCCTGCCCGACGTCACCCTGCAGCCCGGCCAGTACTACCTGGTGCGCGAGGCGCTCGGTGCGGGCGGCAGCGTCGACGTGCCGGCGGACTTGGTCGGCAGCATTCCGATGTCCGGCACGGCCGGCAAAGTGGCCCTGAGCAATGCCAATGTGGCCCTGAGCGGCGCCAACCCGGGCGGCGCCAGCGTCATCGACTTCCTCGGCTGGGGCGCCGCCAACGGCTACGAAGGCGGCGCGGCCGCCGGCGGCACCGGCAATGCCACGGCCGTGCTGCGCAAGGACGAGGGCTGCGCCGACAGCGACAATAACGGCGCCGACTTCGCCGTACTGGCCCCGCTGCCGCGCAATACCGGCACGGCGCGCCACGTCTGCGGCGGAGCGGTGGTGAAGCCGGTCGTGGTGAGCTGCCCGGCGGCCTTGCCGGTGGCGCTCGGCAGCGCAGGCAGCGCCGCGCTGACGGCCAAGGATGAGGACGGCATCGTGAGCAGCGCCAGCCTGAGTGGCGGCGTGGCCGGCATCAGCCTCGAGCACTTCACGCCGGCCGGCGCCGCCGGCGCCAGCGCCAGCGCCCAGCTGACGGTGGCGGCAGGCCTGGCGGCCGGCAGCTATCCGGTCAGCGTGCGCTTCGCCAACACGGAAGGCGATGCCAGCAGCTGCGACATCACGGTCACGGTGGCCGCCACCGGCGGCGTGACCCGCCGCATCCCGCAAATCCAGGGCAGCGGCGCCACCAGCCCGGACAACGGCACGGTGCAGACCACCGAAGGCGTGCTGACCCTGAAAGTGGGCGGCGGCTTCTTCCTGCAGGACGCGGCCGGCGACGGCGACCCCACCACCTCGGACGGCCTGTTCGTCTACACCGGCGCCACCGCCAGCAATGCCCAGCCGGGCGATCTGGTGCGCGTGACCGGTACCGTGTTCGAATACACGCCGAGCGGCGCCAAGCGATCCTACACCGAGCTCAAGGACGTTACCGCCATCGCCGTGCGCAGCAGCGGCCACAGCATCACCCCGACCAATATCGAGCTGCCGAATACCCAGCTGGACCGCGTGGAAGGCATGCTGGTGCGCTTTGTGCGTCCGCTCACCGTGTCGCAGGCCGAATACCTGGGCCAGCGCGGCGAGCTGAGCCTGTCTTCCGGCCGCCTGGAGCTGCCGACCAACCGTTACGCGCCACGTTCGGCCGAAGCCCTGGCCCTGGCCAGCGCCAACGCCGCCAACCTGATCGTGCTGGATGACGGCATCTTCACCACGCCGAGCACCATCCCGTATATCGGCCAGGACAATACCGTGCGCGCCGGCGACACTGTGTCCGACCTGACCGGCGTGATCGACTTCGGCGCCATCGGCGGCGGCGGCGCGGCCTTCAAGCTGCAGCCGCTGGGCGCGCCGCGCTTCTCGCGCGACAACCCGCGCAGCGGCGCGCCGCTGCTGGCGGCCGGCAACGTCAAGGTGGCCAGCGCCAATGTGCTGAACTTCTTCACCACCTTCACCAACGGCATGAACGCGGCCGGCCAGAGCAACCAGGGTTGCAGCCTGGGCGGCTCGGTCTCGCGCAATAATTGCCGCGGCGCCGACAATCTGAACGAGTTCATCCGCCAGCGCGACAAGATCGTGGCCGAGCTCAAAGGCATCGACGCCGACGTCGTGGGCTTGATGGAAATCCAGAACAATGGCGACACCGCCGTCAACTACCTGGTCGACAGCCTGAACGCGTCCTACGGTGCCACCGTCTACGCCGCGGTGCCGAAGCCGGCCGCCACCGGCACCGACGCCATCCGCGTCGCCATGATCTACAAGCCGGGCCGCCTGAGCCTGGCCGGTCCGGCCCTGGCCGACGACCACAGCATCAACAACCGTCCGCCCATGGCCCAGACCTTCCGCGCCGCCAACGGCGAGAAGTTCTCGCTCATCGTCAACCACCTGAAATCGAAGGGCAGCTGCCCGGGCGGCAACGGCGCCGACGCCGACCGCGGCGATGGCCAAAGCTGCTGGAACGCCACCCGCGTCCAGCAAGCCCAGCGCCTGGCCCAGGTCTTCGTGCCGCAAGTGGCGGCGGCCGCCGGCGACCCCGACGTGCTGCTGATCGGCGACATGAACTCCTACGGCATGGAAGACCCGATCGCCGCCATCACCGCGCGCGGCTTCGTCAACCAGCTGGAGCGCTTCGTGCGGCCGCAAGGCCTGCCGTACTCCTACGTCTTCGGCCACCAGGCCGGCTACCTCGACCACGCCCTCGCCAGCGCCACGCTGAGCCCGCAAGTGGCCGGCGCCGCCGAATGGCATGTGAACGCCGACGAACCGACCGTGATCGACTACAACACCGACGGCAAGCCGCAGGACCTGTACGACGCGCTGCCTTACCGCGCCTCCGACCACGATCCGGTGGTGGTCAGCCTGAACCTGCAGCCGGCCGTCAGCGACATCACGGCCAGCGTGCAGGTGCAAAGCTCGGCCCTGGTGTTCAACCGCGCCACGCAGAAGTTCAGCGGCACCATCACCGTGCGCAACAGCGGCAGCGAAGCGCTGAGCGGTCCCTTCCAGCTGGTGCTGGAAAACCTGACGGCCGGCGTCAGCCTGAGCAACGCCAGCGGCAGCCATGGCGGCGCGCCCTATATCAGCCTGAACGCCAGCGAGCTGGCGCCGGGCGCGGCGCTCACGGTGGCGGTCAGCTTCAGCAACCCGTCCAAGGTCAACACCAGCTACAGCACCAAGCTGTATCGCGGTAACTTCTAATGCTTAAGGAAAAACACACCATGTTCAAGACTTCCACCTTCTCCCTGCGCCAGCTGGCGCGCCAGGCCGTGGCCGCCGCCACCCTGGCCCTGCTCAGCGGCCTGGCGGCCGCCGGCACGCTGAGCGTGTCGATCGATACGCGCGGCTTCGGCAGCAATGGCTGGCTGGACTTCCAGTTCAATCCGGCCGGCACCGGCCTGAGCCCGGCCGCCACGGCGCGCCTGAGCAACTTCCGCGGCTTCGACGCCGGCGCCGCCACCGAAGTCTTCGGCGACGTCAGCGGCTCGCTGGCCAGCGGCTATGTGCTGCGCAATAGCGGCAGCTGGAACGATCTGTTCCACGCCGTGAACTTCGGCGGCCTGCTGCGCTTTGACCTCAGCATCGGCGGCGACGTCGACCTGTCGGGCAGCATCAACCAGTCCGCGTTTGCCGTGTCCGCCTATGCGGCCGACAAGGTCACGCTGCTGGGCAAGCCGTCCGGCATCGACGGCAGCCTGGTCAGCTTCGCCTGGACCCCCGGCAGCGCTGTCGGCGCCGCCGGCCGCCTCGACACCACGATTTCCTCGGCGGCCGCCAGCGTCAGCCAGGTGCCGGAACCGTCGATGCTGGTGCTGACCGCCACCGGCCTGCTGCTGATCACCGGCATGCTGCGCCGCCGCAAGCCTTGGGATGGCGATAAGCTCTAAGCCTTGCGCCCCCCCGGCACGCGGAAAGTGATGCGTGCACGCCACAGCGACGCACCGGGCCAGGATGGCCGGTGCGTTTCTTCATTTTGAATGGAAAGTCTTGTTTCTGCTGGGATTTTTCCTGCGACAGCCCCCATTTACCCTGCATGTAACCGGGAGCTACGTAGTATTTGGAATGGACACTTCAGATTAATACATAGTTAAATTTGTTTTTAACTTAAGGCAAGCCCGCGAGCCGCGCCTGCGTATAAGAAGACTGGAGACTGTGTGCAACCCATCGTAATTCTGAATCCGCAGCAGCAGCAGCACCTGCTGCATGCTTTCGAAACCGCGCTGGCCATCGGCGAACGCAGCCAGTTCTTCCTGTGGACCCAGGGCCAGTTGCAGGCGCTCTTGCCGCACCGCTTGCTGGTCTGCCTGCAACTGGGGCCGAATGGCGAGGTGCTGCACAGCGAATGCTTCCATAGCGGCGTGCTGGACGAAGGCGTGCGGCGCAGCCTGTGCGATCCGGCCAGCGGCCTGGCCGTGCGCCTGCAGCGCCGCTACCGCGAAGGCGCGGCCGTGCCGCTGGCCCTGTGCGCCGCCGCGCCGGAAGGCCGCCTGCACGGCGTGCCGGGCAATCTGCCGGCCGAACTGCACGCGCTCGGCCTTGACAATGTGCTGGTCCACGGCAGCGACAGCCTGCCGGGCGGCGCCACCTTCTTCTGCCTGTTCGGCGTGGCGCCGGCTCCCGACGCCCGCCATGCCCATTGCCTGCGCCTGCTGCTGCCGTATCTGCACATGGGTTTGCAAAGCCTGGGGACGCCGGCGGCGAGCGCCGAGGGCGCGGGCACGGCCCGCATCAGCGCGCGCCAGGCGCAGATCATGCGCTGGCTGCGCGAAGGCAAGGGCAACGAGGAAATCGGCCAACTGCTCGGCATCAGCGGCCTGACCGTCAAGAACCATCTGCAGCGCCTGTACCGCCAGCTGGGCGTGAGCAACCGCGCCCACGCCGTGGCGCGCTGCGCCAGCCTGCGCCTGCCGGATGCCGGGCCCTATACCGAAGCGCGCCTGTAACTGCATCGCGCGCCTGCCGAGCGCCTGCCGCGCGGCCGGCCTGGCCGGCCGCCTTGCCGGCGCTACGCCACGGCGGGCGCCGCGCCGCTTGACCGCCTTGGCGGGCGGCGCGATCATGGGCTTTTTCCTGCCCGGGTCCTGTCCATGAAAATCCTGTTCCCCGCGCTGCTGGCCGCCGTGCTGTGCGGCGCCTGCGCCGCGCCGCCCGCCGTCGCACCGCCGCCGTCCGGCGCGGCCGATACGCCCGATGCCGCCGCCACGCTGGCCCGCATCCGCACCCTGGCCGCCCACAACAGCTGCAGCAGCTCCAGCCAATGCCATAGCCTGCCCCTGGGTGCCAAGGCTTGCGGCGGGCCGGAAGCCTATCTGCCCTGGTCCAGTGCCAGCACCGACGGCGCGCGCCTGCAGGCGCTGGCGCAGCGCTACCAGGCCCAGCGCGTGAAGGAGAACGCCGGCCTGGCCTCCGACTGCAGCATGGTCGGCGATCCCGGCGCCGTCTGCCGCGCCGGCCGTTGCCAGGCTGGCGGCGCGCCCGCCGCCGCCCAATAAAAAAGGCCGCGAGCAGGACTCGCGGCCTTGGCGCGGCAAGACGCCCGCAACGGGCGCCCGCGCTGCTTATTGACGGCTTGGCGGCGTTTCGCGCTGCGCGTTCGAGGTCGGCAGCGGATTGGTGGTATCCACTTCGACATAGGTGATGGCCTGCGGCGCATTATTGGCCAGGTAGACGATGGCGCCCAGATGGCGCGCCGTGCCCAGGCCCGACCAGCTGACGCCGGCTGCCGCCGTGCCCGCGTTGTACACCAGGGCCGGGGTGTTCACCTTGAAGCCGCCTTCGCTCAAGCCATTGCCGACCAGCCAGGACGACAGCGTGTAGGTCGAGCGGCCATTGGTCGGCGCATAGCCCACCACGCAGACGCGGTAGGTGCCGGCGGCCGGCAGCGGCAGGGTCACGCTCTCGTTCGAGGTGGCGTTGCCGCTATTGGCCAGTGCCTGGCCGTTCGGGCCGAGCACCAGCATGTCCAGATCGTCCGGCTGGCCGGCCTGGTAGCCGCTGGTTTCCACGTCGTACAGCGAGAAGCGCGCGGCCAGGGTATTGGGCGGCACGTCGACGTCGAGGGTGCGCACGCCCGGATCGCCGCCGGCCTTGCACGCCGCTTCCACGGCGGCCGAGTCGGTGTTGCCGGTCTTGAGCACGGTGTAGGTGGCGCGCGTGGCCGCCTGCAGGCCGCCTTTCTGCGTCACCAGCGCGCCGGTATAGCCGCTGCCCACGGTGAAGGCGACGTTGCCGCTGCTGGTGTTGCCGTTCAGGACGGACGGCGCCGACACCGCGGCCAGGCGCGCGGTCAGCGGGCTGCGCACCACGTGCTTGCCGTCGGTCCAGGTCAGCGCACCATAGTTCCAGGCGCCGGCCACGGCGCCGTTATTGGACAGGGTGACGCTGAAGCTGGCCTTGGCGCCGGGCGCCAGCGTCAGCTGGGCCGGGGTGACCGTGACTTTGAAGCCCGGCACGCTGGCGTTGGCGGTGTAGGTCGCTTCGCTGCTGCTGACATTGGTAACGCTGCGGTTCAAGGTGATCTTGCCCAGCACGGTGGCGGCGGTCAGCGAGGCCAGGTTCAGATTGTGCGGCTGGATCGCGCCGATGGCGCCGCAGGTGGCGGGCGACAGGGTGCCGGGAATGCCGCACATGAAGCGCAGGTAATCGATGGTGCCGGCGTCGTACACCAGGCCGGGATCGGCCGCGTTGTTGGGCGCCACATGGCCCGCGCCTTGCGCCCAGGGCAGGGTGCCGGCCTGCATGCCGGGCAGGCCGTCGGGCTTGGTATCGTAGGCGGTGGTCATCAGCGCCGACTTGATGGCGGCCGGCGACCAGTCCGGGTGCAGCTGCTTGAGCAGCGCGGCCAGGCCGGCCACGTGCGGGCTGGACATGGAGGTGCCTTGCAGCGCGATCCATTCCGGCTGCGGCGTCAGCGTGCCGTTGGCGATGGCGTCGCGTTCGGCTTCGCTCTGGGCCGGCGTGCCGCCGGCCAGGATGGCCAGGCCGGGCGCGGTCAGGTCCGGTTTCAGCACATTGGCATTGTGCTTGTTCGGACCGCGCGACGAGAAGGCCCCCATCACCGGCGCGGCGGTCGGACCCGATTGCAGGGTGGCTTTGCCGATGCTGGCGCCGCCTTCCGGGTTGGCCGCCACCCAGGCCTTGACGGCGATGCCGTCGTCGCGCTTCAGGTGCACGGTGGGCACGCTGTGCAGATCGGCTTCGATGGTGGTGGCGGTGCTGACGTCGACCAGGATCATGCCGACGCCGCCGACCTGGCCCACGGCGCGGCTCTTGTCCACGCGCGCCGAGGAACCGCGGTCGCATACCACCACCTTGCCCGCGGCCTTGGCCGGATCGAGCGCGGCGTCGGCGCTGCCGCCGTACAGGGCGCGGTCTTCCGCCGTATAGCAGCGCGTCAGCGCGGTCTGGTCCACGCTGGACAGGCTGGCGTAGGGCTTGACGCCGGCATTCGCCGCCAGCACCGCCGGCGTGGATGGCAGCGTTTTGGCCGCCAGGCTGGCGCCGTCATAGCTGGCGCCGTTGGCCAGGCTCAGCTTGGCCATGCCGAAACGGTTGTGGGTGGAGGCGGCCACCGTCGTCACCCAGGGGCTGATGTGGGCCACGGCATTGGCCGGGCCGCTGTTGCCGGCCGACGCGGCGACGAAGACGCCGGCATTCGAGGCGCCGAAGAAGGCCAGTTCCACCGGATCGTTGATATTGTTCTGGGTACCGCTGATCGAGTAATTGATCACATGCACGCCATCCTGCACGGCTTGCTCGATGGCGGCCACGCTGTCCGAATCGAAGCAGGAATTGCGCGTGCCGCTGCCGTCCGGATTGGTGGCGTCGGGATAGGTCCAGCACACCTTGTAGGCGGCCAGGCGCGCGCGCGGCGCCACGCCCGACATATCGCCGACCGGAATGCCGCCCAGCTGGCCCGGCACCTTGGCGTTGCCGCCGGCCGTGGTCGAGGTATGGGTGCCGTGGCTGCCATGGCCGCTGGGGCCGGCCACCGAATCGCGCGGCGAGACGAAGTCGGTCCAGTGCATGGGGCGGCCGGTGGCGAGGAAGCCGGTGTTGAAGTAGCGCGCGCCGATCAGCTTGTTGTTGCAATGGCTGCTGCTGAAGCCTTCGCCGGTCTGGCATTCGCCCAGCCAGCCGGCCGGCGCCGGACCGTACACCTGCTCGGCAGCGGGATCGAAGCTTGGCACGCCGTTGCTGTCGACGCGGTCGGCATAGGCCGGGTTTTCCGGCCAGACGCCGCTGTCGACGACGCCGATGATCATGTCTTCGCCGGCTTTCAGGCGGCCGCCGACCTGGTCCCACAGGCCCGTGCCGGGCTTGTCCAGGCCGAGGAAGATGGGCGTGAAATTGGTGGCGGGCTGGCGCTCTTCGTCGACGCTGATGGCGGCCACGTTCGCGCTTTTTTGCAGCTGGCGCACTTCGCCCTCGGTCAGGCGCGCCGAGAAGCCGTTGAAGGCCAGTTTGTACTGGTGGCCGATCTGGGCCGTTGGGACGCTGGCGGCAACGCCGTTCTTTTTCTGTTCCAGGTAGGCGATATAGGCTTGCACATCGGCGGCGTTGACGTCGAGGCGGCGGCCGGGCGCGGGGCGGGTGGCGGCCAGGCCGCTCACTTCGCCGCCATAGGTGGCGACCGGCTTGTCGGCCAGTTGTACGATATACGAGCGGCGGATTTCATCGGCGCCGGCGTGCAGGGCGGCGCTCGACAGCAGGGCCAGCACAGCCAGCGAGATAGGACGCAGTTTCATGGGAATTCCTTGTCAATAAACGGTCGGGGAGGGACGCGGGCAGAACTCAAGCGCGCTGGCGCTTGCGGCGCGCCACCAGGCCCATGCCGGCCAGGCCGAGCAGCATCAGCGCCGGCGTGGCGGGCAGCGGCACGGCCGTCACCTGCAGATTGTCGAGCGCGTACTGGGCCTGGTTGCCGGCCGGATCGGCTGCCGAGTTGACGCAGTCGCCGCCGTCGGTAAACAGGCAGGCGTCGATGCTCAGGCTGCGCAGCGAGATGCCGGCGAAGGCCGAGCTGGCCAGCCAGTTGCTGAACTTGAATTTGCCGGTCGCGTCCTGGCCGGCGAAGTCCAGGGCGTCGCTGATCTGGCTGCCGTCGGCGGCCACGCCGGTCAGGCGCAGCTGGCCATAGCCGCCATCGGGCAGGTCGCCGACCGGGGCGATGAAGCCGAAGTCCAGGCCGTCGAGGCGGAAGGCGGCGCCATAGTCGCGCGTGACCACCAGGGCGCCATCGTTGAGGCCGGCGAAGTATTTGCTCAGATTGCCCGAAGGGCAGGCCAGGATGGTGCAGCTGAAGGGATTGGCGCCGTCGATCAGGGCGCCGGCCAGGCCGTTCAGGCCGGCGGCGCGCGCCACCGGACCGTCCAGCACGTCGAAGCGGTAGCTGCCCTGGCGGAACGCGTCGCCGCCGTTATACAGCGAGTCGCCCGCATTCAGCGTGCCGCTGACGATGTTTTGGGTGGCGCTGAAATTGATGATGTCGGCTTGGGCGGCGGGGGCGGCCAGCGCGCCCACACCGGCGAGCAGGGCGGCGCCCAGGACACGGGAAAATGGACGTGGCGCTGCTGAGCGGTGGCTTTTCATATCGTACCCTTCATGGTGAAATTCGTGACAGGCGGGCGGGCCGCCGCGGCCGGCCGCTGCAGGCTATGCCGGATTGCCAAAAACTATATCAATTCCTACATGAAATTGTCTAAAAAACTAACGTTTCTAATTTCTCTATATTGCCGCTTCGTCGAATTTAATTTTGCTTCTCCTATGAAAGTGGCTGTAACAAAATGTAAGGCGGCATGTGTTTAATTTGCAACGTTGAATGTTAAATCGCCCGTGGCGGCCGGGCTGGGCGGGGGCGTTTCCGCAGAGTGAAAACGCGAAGAAAAAGTTGTCGAATCCTTAAATGGCATGGTAGCCTTTGCCCTTCTTGAAATCTTGGTTTTTCCGCCGGCGCCGCCGGTGGCCGGGAAGGGGATGTGGATGCTGTCATTGAACTCTGTGGGCCGTGAAAAATTCGGCCGCGCGCGCGGCTTTACGCTGCTGGAGCTGCTGGTGGTGATCGTCATCATCGGCCTGCTGGCGGCCTATGTCGGCCCCAAATACTTTTCCCAGCTGGGCAAGTCGGAAGTGACCATCGCCAAGGCCCAGATCGAAGCCTTCGAAAAATCGCTCGATACTTACCGCCTTGACGTGGGCCGTTATCCGACCACGGCGGAAGGCCTGGCGGCCCTGCTGAACGCGCCGGCCACGGCCGGAACCAAATGGAACGGTCCGTATCTGAAGAAGGGTGTGCCACCCGATCCCTGGGGCCGTCCTTACCAGTACAAGGCGCCCGGCACCAAGGGCGAATTCGAGATCCTGTCCCTGGGCAAGGACGGCCAGCCGGGCGGCGAAGGCGAAAACGCCGACATCTCTTCCCAATAAATTCCTCTGAGGCGTTCCGGCCATGCAGTTTGAAGTTCGCACCTTGTCGCCGGACATGAGCATCGACCGTCTGCTGATCGACGGCCGCGACGAGGCCGATGCGCGGCGCCAGGTCGAGGCGCGCGGCCTGTATGTCAGCGCCATCCGTCCGCTGCGCGGTCCCTTGCGCGCCAGCACCGGCAAAGCCATGTCGCTGGTGCTGTTCAGCCAGGAGCTGCTGGCCCTGCTGACGGCGGGCCTGGGCGTGGTCGAAGCGCTGGAAGCCTTGCTGGAGAAAGAGGGCAGCCCGGCCACGCGTGGCGTGCTGGAACGCCTGCTGTCCGGCCTGCGCGAAGGGCGGCGCTTTTCCGCCGTGCTGGCCGACCAGCCGCAGCTGTTTCCCCCTCTGTATGTGGGCATCGTCAAGGCGGCCGAAGGCACCAGCGACCTGCCGCGTTCCCTGGCGCGCTACATCGATTACCAGCAGCGCATCGATCTGGTGCGCGGCAAGATCGTCAGCGCCGCCATCTACCCCTGCATCCTGCTGCTGGTGGGCGGCGGCGTCAGCCTGTTCCTGATCGCCTATGTGGTGCCGCGCTTCGCCGAGGTCTACCAGGGCGCGGGCCGCAATCTGCCCTGGATGTCGCAAATGATGCTGAGCTGGGGCCAGTTCGCCGCCCAGCATACGGCCGCCTTGCTGGGCGGCTTGGCGCTGGCGCTGGCCGTCGTGGTGCTGGGCGTGCGCCGCCTGCTGGCGCGCGGCGGCCTGGTGCGCCTGCTGGGCCGCCTGCCCGGCATCGGCGAGCGGGTGCGTATTTACGAGCTGTCGCGGCTGTACCTGACCCTGGGCATGCTGAGTGAGGGCGGCATCACCATCGTGCACGCCATCGAGACGGTGCAGGGCATGGTCTCGGCCAGCGTGCGCGAAGGCTTGCAGGCGGCGCGCGGCATGATCGAAGCGGGCCTGCCGCTGTCGGCGGCGTTTGAAGCCAATGGCCTGACCACGCCGATCTCGCTGCGCATGCTGCGCGTGGGCGAGCGCACCGGCGATATGGGGCCGATGCTGACGCAGTCGGCGGCTTTCTACGACGGCGAAATCAGCCGCTGGATCGACCGCTTCACGCGGACTTTTGAACCGATGCTGATGGCCGCCATCGGCCTGGTGGTGGGCGCCATCGTGGTGTTGCTGTATATGCCGATCTTCGATCTGGCGGGAGAAATGTCATGAGTCACGCTGCCCTCGACGCCGCGCTGCTGATGCGCGCGCGCCAGCAGCGCGAGCACAGCAAGCGTAGCCTGGTCGACGAGCTGGAAGTCTTGAGCGGGCTGGAACCGCGCCTGGTGGTGCGCGAGCTGGCCCAGCCCTTTGGCCTGGCCGTGCTGGAAACGGCGGATATGCTGGCTTTCGAGCCGGCCTTCGACCTGTTGCCGCTGTCGCAGGCCATGGCCCGCCACTGCGTGCTGCTGCGCGCCCAGGACGGGCTGGTGCTGGGCGTGGTGGCCGATCCCTTCGACATCGACCTGCAAACCTGGCTGTCGACCCAGGCGCGTAGCAAGCCGCAGTCGCCGCTGCAGATCCGGCTGGCGCTGCAGGCCGATATCCAGGCCTATCTGTCCAAGCAGGAGGAGTCGGCGCGCGCCGTCGATAGCCTGCTGCCGGGCGCCGACAATGCGCGCCGCGACGGCAAGACGGCCGCCGTGCTGTCCTTCGCCTCGGTGTCGGAGGCGGCCAGTCCGGCGGTGCGCCTGGTGAATTCCACCTTGTACGACGCGCTCAAGGCGGGCGCTTCCGACATCCACCTGGAAAGCACGGCCGGCGGGCTGGCGGTCAAGTACCGCGTCGACGGCGTGCTCGATCACGCCACCGCCGTCAACGGCATCGAAGTGGCCGAGCAGATCATCTCGCGCCTGAAGGTGCTGGCCGAACTCGATATCGCCGAGCGCCGCGTGCCGCAGGACGGCAGCTTCCGCGTCGAATCGAACGGCCGCGAGATCGATCTGCGCGTCTCCATCATGCCCAGCATCCACGGCGAAGACGCCGTGATCCGTATTCTGGACAAGCGCGCCATGATCGAGTCCTACGGCTCGCTGACGCTGGAAGCGCTGGGCTTCGACGCGCCGTCGCTGGCCACGCTGCGCGTGCTGGCGCAGGAGGCCTACGGCATGCTGCTGGTGACGGGGCCGACCGGTTCCGGCAAGACCACCACGCTGTACGCGGCGCTGACCGAGATCCACAACGGCCGCGAAAAAATCATCACGATTGAAGATCCGGTCGAATACCAGCTGCCCGGCATCCTGCAGATCCCGGTCAATGAAAAGAAGGGCCTGACCTTCGCCAAGGGCTTGCGCTCCATCCTGCGCCACGATCCGGACAAGATCATGGTGGGCGAGATCCGCGACCGTGAAACGGCGGAAATCGCGGTGCAGTCGGCGCTGACCGGCCACCTGGTGCTGACCACGGTGCACGCGAACAATGTGTTCGACGTCTTCGGCCGCTTCACGCATATGGGCATCGATCCCTACGCTTTCGTGTCGGCCTTGAACGGCATCTGGGCGCAGCGCCTGGTGCGTATCAACTGCCCGCACTGCGCGGCCGAATACACGCCGAGCGACGAGGAACTGGCCGGCGCCAATCTGGCGCGGGCCGACGTCTACGACTACCGCTTCATGCAGGGCAAGGGCTGCGGCGACTGCCGCGGCACCGGCTACAAGGGGCGCCGCTCGATCGCCGAAATCCTGACCTTGAACGACGAGATCCGCGAACTGATCGTGGACAAGCGGCCGATCCGCCAGATCAAGGCGGCGGCCTATGAGAATGGCACGCGCAGCCTGCGCCAGGCGGCGCTGGAGCTGGTGCGGCGCGGCGGCACCACGCTGGCCGAAATCAAACGGGTGACACTGCATGCTTAAGGGATGGGGACAGCAATTGCGCGTGGGCGTCGGCAGCCATGCGCTCAGCCTGCTCAGCGTCGGCCGCTGGGGGCGCAAGCCGCCGCAGGTGCTGGCCGAGTGCAGCTATATGGCCGACGAGGAGCATGCGGCCCTGGGCACGGCCTTGCGCGGCTTGCTGCAGCAAGCCGGTGTCGCCGGCCGCGCGCTGAGCTTTGTGCTGGCCGATGAACTGGTGCGCCTGTGGCAGGTGACGCCGCCGGCCAATGCGGCGCGCATGGCCGATATCGAGGCCGCCGCCGCGCTGCGCTTCCACAGCCTGTACGGCCAAGCGCCGGCGGCCTGGCAATTGTCGGCCGACTGGCACGCCAGCCAGCCTTTCTACGCCGCCGCCATGCCGCGCAAGCTGCTGGCCGTGCTGGGCCAGGCCTGCGCCGACAGCGGCGCCGCCATGGTCGAGGTGCGGCCGCACTTTGTCGCGCTGTGGAACCGCTGGCACGGCGCCATCGGGCGCGATGCCTGGTTCGGCGTCCTGCACGACAAGCTGCTGACCTTGGCCGTCATCGAGGACGGCCAGCTACGCGCCCTGCGCCCCCTGCCGGTGCCGGGCGGCGCCGACCACTATTGGCTGGGCCAGATGGTGCGGCGCGAGGCCTTGCTCTTTAATCTGGCGCTGCCCAAGGCGGTGCAGCTGTGCGGCGTGCTGCCGGCGGCCCTGGCCAAGCCGGGCGCCGGCGGCAAGGACGAGATGTCCTGCATCCACCTCGATGCCGGGGTGCAGGGCAGCAGCTTCTCGGCCGCCAGCCTGCTGGCATGGGCGGGGAGCGCGGCATGAGGCGCATGCACATCGATTTCGCGCCGCCCGGCTGGCGCCGCGCCGTGTTCCGCCTGCGCCCCGCCACCGTGTTCGGCGTCGTGCTGGGCCTGGGTCTGTGTGTGGGCGCCGGCCTGGCGGCCTGGGAGATGGCGCAAAAGCGGCAGGCGCGCGAAGCGCAGCTGCAAGCTATCCAGCGCCAGGCCATCGCCCTGTCCAAAGCGCCGCCGCCGGTGGCCGCCGTCGCCATTCCGGAAGCGCAGGCACAGGCCGTGAACGCCGCCATCATGCAGCTCAACCTGCCCTGGAACGATTTGCAGGACGCGGTGGCAGCGGCCACGCCGCGCCATGTCGCCCTGCTGGCGCTGGACCCCGATGCGCGCAAGCGGGTGCTGAAAATCACCGCCGAGACCAAGAACGCGGACGAGATGATTGCCTATATCGAGGAATTGAAGCAGCAGGAATTCTTCAGCGCGGCGGCGCTGCTGCGCCATGAGGTCAGCGAGCAGGACCCGAACCGGCCGATCCGCTTCCAGGTGGAAGTACAGTGGGGGGCGCAATGAAGGACTTGAATCTGGCTGGTTTGCTGTTGCGCGTGCGTCTGCGGGTGCGGCGCGCGCCCATGGCCTGCCTGGCCATCGCGCTGCTGCTGGCCGCGGCGCTGGCCTGGGCCTGGCTGCTGCCGCAGCGCGACAGGCAGCAGGCGTTGCTGGCCCGGCCGCTGCCGGCGCCGGCCACACTGGTGACGGCGCCGCCGCCGCCCTCGGCCAATGAAAACCTGGCCGAGTTCTACGCCACGCTGGGCGAGAAACGCCATGCCGAACAGCAGGTCGGCACGCTGTTCGCGCTGGCGGCGAAATCGGGCCTGGCCCTGCATCAAGGCGAATACAAGTTCAACTACGACAAGGCCAGCCGCGTCTCCAGCTACCAGATCCTGTTGCCGGTCAAAGGCGGCTACCAGCCGATCTGGCAATTCGTGCTGCGCGCCCTGGCCGCCGTGCCGTTCGCCTCCCTCGACGAGGTCAGCTTCCGGCGTGACAATATCGCCGATCTGCAGGTCGAGGCCAAGCTGCGCTTCACGCTGTATCTGAAGGAGGGCCAGCAATGAAGCCGCGCCATCTGCTGATGGGCGGCGCGCTGCTGACCGCCGCCGGCCTGGCCCTGTTCGGCGACAAGACGCCGTCCGGCGAAGTGGCCGAGGCGGTGGACCGTCCCACGCCGCGCGCGGGCAAGGAGGCCGGCAACGCTGTTGGCAAGACCCCCGCGCCAGCCGTGCCGCCGGATGCCGCCGTGCCGGTGGCGGCCAGTCCGTCCGCAGCATCGGCCCCCGCCGCGCCGCCGGCCGAAGCGCCGCCCGCTGCCGGTGGAAAAACCGCCGGCGCCGCCAATAGCGCCATTCTGCGCCTGATTCCGCGCGCCCTGCTGATCGGTGAGGCGGGCGAGGCCAGTTTCAAGAGCGGGGAGGGCGTTTTCCTCGGCCAGAATTGGAATCCGCCGCCGCCCCCGCCCGTTGCGCCGCCCCCGCCGCCGCCCCCCAGCGCGCCGCCGCTGCCATACAGCTATATCGGCAAATCGGTGGCCGATGGCGAGTGGGAGGTGTATCTGTCGCGTGGTGACCGTACCTATATCGCGCATCAGAAGCAGGTCATCGACGGCACCTACCGCATCGACCGCATCGCGCCGCCTGAATTAACGATCACCTATCTGCCGCTGAACCAAGTGCAGCAGCTAAATATTGGAGCCATCGACTGATGCCAAGTCAACCGCACGGGCCTGCCCGCCTGGTAAAAAAAATCACGCTGTCCGCGTTGCTGCTGGCCTTGAGCGGCTGCGCCGGTCAGATGGCGTACCGCGATGCCCAGAACCTCATCGAAAAAGACCAGGTGGAAGCCGGCCTGTTTAAACTGCAGGAAGCGATGCGCCGCGAACCAGGCAATGCCGAATACCGCAGTGCTTATTTGAACACCCGCGACCGCATGCTGTTGCGCTATCTCGATCTGGCCGATAGCCAGATGGAAGAGGGCAAGCTGGACCTGGCGCAGCAAAATATCGAGCGCGCCCTGGCCGTGAGTCCGCAGAACGAGCGCGCCCGCGGCAGCCTGCGCAAGCTGGACATGGTCGAGCGCCACGGCAAGCTGCTGCTGGCCGCATCGGTCCTGATCGAGCAGCGCGAATACGACCAGGCCAAGCAGAAGCTCAACCAGGTGCTGGCCGAAAGGCCGCAGCATGAGCGCGCGCGCGACATGCTGCGCGATATCGCGGAAAAAAATCCGCCCGCGCCGGCTGAAACCGGCCTGTCCAAAGCCTATAAGCAGCCCATCACCATCGAGTTCCGCGAAGCGCCGATCAAGCAGGTGTTCGAGGTGATTTCGCGCCGTTCCGGCCTGAACTTCATCTTCGACAAGGATGTGAAGACCGATACCCGCACCTCCATCTTCCTCAAGAACAGCACGGTGGAATCGGCCATCTACTATCTGCTGATGACCAATCAGCTGGAGCAGCAGGTCATGGACGGCAACACCATCCTGATCTACCCGAACATCGCGCCCAAGCTGAAGGAATACCAGGAGATGGTCATCAAGACCTTCTATCTGGCGAACGCCGAAGCCAAGACCATCGGCAATACGCTGAAAACCATCCTCAAGTCGCGCGACGTGGTGATCGACGAAAAGCTCAACCTGGTCATCGTGCGCGACAATGCCGAAGCGATCCGCCTGGCCGAAAAGCTGGTGGCGGCGCAGGATATCGCCGAACCGGAAGTGATGCTCGATGTGGAAATCCTGGAGGTCAAGCGCACCCGCCTGATGGACCTGGGCATCGACTGGCCGGCCAAGGCCGTGTTCTCGCCGATTAACAGCAAGAGCGGCACCGACAGCTTCAATCTGCGCGACTTCGATAACCTGAACCGCGACCGCATCGGCATCAACGGCTCGCTGCCGGTGACCTTGAAAGCCAACAAGAACGACGGCGACAGCAATCTGCTGGCCAATCCGCGCATCCGCGTGCGCAACAAGGAAAAGGCCAAGGTCATGATTGGCGATAAGCTGCCGGTCATCACCTCCACCATTTCCTCCGGCGTGGGCGGCTTCAATACCGACTCGGTCAGTTTTGTGGATGTGGGCGTGACGCTCAACGCCGAGCCGATCATCTACCTGAATAATGAAGTGGCGATCCGCGTCTCGCTCGAAGTCAGCAATCTGGTCAACACCGTGATCACCAAGAACGGCACCACGGCCTACCAGATCGGTTCGCGCCAGGCTTCCACCCTGCTGCAATTGAAGGACGGCGAAACCCAGGTGCTGGCCGGCCTGCTGAATAATGAGGAGCGCTCGTCGGCCAGCAAAGTGCCGGGACTGGGCGACTTCCCCCTGCTGGGCCGCCTGTTCGGCGCCTCGCACGACGATACGCAAAAGACCGAGATCGTGCTCTCGATTACGCCGCACCTGCTGCGCAATGTGCAGCGTCCGGAAGCCGGCATTTCGGAATTTACGGCCGGCACCGAGGCCAGCTTCCGCCGCAAGCCGGACTTGTCGTCGCGGCCACCTGCCCAGTTGCCGGCGCCTGCCGCCGCGCAGCAAGCGCCGCAGCAGGCCCCACCGGTAGCGGGCGCCGTGCCGCAAACGGTGGCCATGCCGCCGCCTGCGGTCAGCAATATGCCGCTGTCGAACACCCAGCCCGGTCCCGCCACCAGCGTGGCCCAGCCGCCGCTGCCTAGCCTTTCGCTGCCGCCACCGCCCGAGGCGCAGCCGACTCCGCAGAATCCGCCGCCGCAGCCGCAATGAGCTTTTCGCGGCAAGGCGCGGCGCGCCGTGGCTTTACGCTGATCGAGCTGCTGGTCACGCTGGCCATCCTCGGCCTGCTGGCGGTGCTGGTCATTCCCACCGCCCAGGTCACGATCCAGCGCCGCAGCGAGCAGGAGCTGCGCTTCGCCTTGCATGAAATCCGCAAAGGCATCGATGCTTACAAACAGGCTTACGACGAGGGACGCATCGCCAAGGTTCTCAACAGCACCGGCTATCCGAAGTCGCTGGACGTGCTGGTGGAGGGCGTGGCCGACCAGCGCAGTCCCAAGCGCAGCAAGATCTTCTTTCTGCGCCGCGTGCCGCGCGATCCCTTCAATCCGGACAGCGCCTTGAGCGACGCCGAGACCTGGGGCAAGCGCAGCTACGCCAGCGACGCCAACGAGCCGCGCGAAGGCGAGGACGTGTACGATGTGTTTTCCAATACGGACAAGGTAGGCCTGAACGGCATACCGTATAAAAAATGGTGAAGAGCGTGAACAAGGGCAGGGGCTTTACCCTGATCGAGCTGCTGGTGGTGCTGGGCATTATTGCCCTGTTGCTGACCTTGGCCGTGCCGCGCTACTTTCCCAGTGTGGACCGCACCAAGGAAACGGTGCTGAGCGATAATCTGCGCAATACGCGCCTGGTCATCGACCAGTTTTACGGCGACACGGGGCGCTATCCCGATTCGCTGGAACAGCTGGTGGAAAAAAAATATCTGCGCTCCATGCCCATCGATCCGATCACGGAAACCAGCGACAGCTGGATCGTCGTGCCGCCCGACGACGGCAGCAAGGGCGGCGTGGCCGATATCAAGAGCGGAGCGCCCGGCAATGACCGCAATGGCAAACCGTATTCCGATCTCTAAACCGGCGCGCGGCTTCACCTACATCAGCGTGATCATCCTGGTGGCGGTGATTGGCCTGGTCAGCGCCGCCACCTTGCGCCTTGGCGTTCTGCTGCAGCGCAGTGCCGCCGAGCGCGAGCTGCTGAACATCGGCGCCGAATTCAGCGACGCCCTGAAAAGCTATGCCGCCGCCACGCCGCAAGGCCAGCATCCGCAGCCGCGCACCTTGAACGACTTGCTGCGCGATCCGCGCTATCCGCAGATACGCCGCCATCTGCGCAAGATTTACATCGATCCCATGACGGGCAAGCCGGAATGGGGCTTGCTCACGGTGCCGAACAAGATCGGCATCGCGGGGATTTACAGCCTGTCGGAAGCCAAGGCCATCAAGGTCGCCAATTTCCCGGCGCGCTTTGCCGTGTTTGAAGGCAAGACCCGCATCTCGGACTGGAAGTTTACGGCCGATGGCCTGCCACCGCCGCCGGTGGCGACGCCGCCCGGCAATGCGCCCGGCTCGCTGTTCCCTTCCACGCCGGGGAATAATCAGCCACCCACGCCCGCGCCTGGGCAGGAACCGTCCATGCCGCCGCCCGAGCCGCCACCGCCAGTGCCTGAACCGGCGCCGGAGCCGCCCGCGCCGGTGGAAAGGCCGGAGCCGCCGTCCATGCCGGAGCCGCAGCAGGAACCGCAGGAAGCGCCGCCCGAGCCGTCCCGCAGCTAGCGCCGCAAGCGGCTTACTTGGCGCTGCGCTTGAAATCGCGTGGACGGAAGCCCAGCGCGAACAGCACGCCGAAATAGACCACGGCGCAAGCGCCGATCACCGCGAACAGCACACCGCCGCGCAGCAGGGGCGTGGCGCGCATCGCCAGCCATTCGATCTGCGTCGCGCCGAGCCAGGCCACGGCGCCCATGGCGCTGACCGCGGCCAGCAGCTTGAAGAAGAACTTACCCCAGCCCGGCTTGGGCAGATAGATCTTGCGCTTGCGCAGTCCGGTGTAGAGGAAGCCCGCATTGATGCAGGCGCCCAGGCCGATGGACAGGGCCAGTCCGGCCACCGCCAACTGCGGCACAAAAATCAGGTTCATCAGCTGCACGGCGATCAGCACGCCGACGGCAATGCGCACCGGGGTGCGGATGTCCTGCTGCGCGTAAAAGGCCGGCGCCAGCGTCTTCACCAGGATGATGCCGATCAGGCCCACGCTGTACGCGATCAGCGGGCGCGCCGACATCACGGCCGCCTGGTCGGTGAACTGGCCGTAGTGGAACAGGGTGGCGATCAGCGGCAGCGACAGCATGGCCATGCCGACGGCGGCCGGAATCGCCAGCAGGAAGGTCAGGCGCAAGCCCCAGTCCAGCAGATTTGAGTACTCTTCCTTATCGCCCTCGCTGTTGGCCTTGGAAAGGCTGGGCAGCAGGATCGTGCCCAGCGCCACGCCCAGCAGGGCGGTGGGGAATTCCATCAGGCGGTCGGCATAGGAGAGCCAGGAGATGCTGCCCGCTTGCAGGCCGGCGGCGATGGCGGTATTGATCATCAGGCTGATTTGCGCGGCCGAGACGGCAAACACCGCCGGCCCCATTTTCTTCAGCACGCGGCGCACGCCGGGATCGTTCAAGCCGCCCACCGGATTGATCGAGAGGCGCGGCAGCATGCCGATCTTCACCAGCGCCGGAATCTGGATCGCCACCTGCAGCAGGCCGCCGATCATCACGGCAATCGCCATGGCGTAGATCGGCTGGTCCAGGTAGGGCGCCAGGAACAGCGAGCAGGCGATGAAGCTCAGATTGAGCAGCACCGGTGTGAACGCTGGAATCTTGAACTGGCGCCAGGTATTCAGCACGCCGCCGGCCAGCGCCACAAAGGACATGCAGGCGATATAGGGGAACATCAGGCGCGTCATCCAGACGGCGGCGTCGAAGGCTTCCTTGTCCTTCTCCAGGCCATTGGCGATCAGGTAGACGAAGAGCGGCGCGCCGAGAATGCCGAGCGCGCTGACCAGCAAGGTGGCCCACACCAGGCTGTTCGCCACGTGGTCGGCCAGGGTGCGCGTGGCCTCTTCGCCTTGCTGGTTCTTGTATTCGGATAAAATAGGCACGAAGGCCTGCGAGAAGGCTCCCTCGGCAAACAGCCGCCGCAGCAGATTCGGCAGGCGGAAGGCGACAATGAAAGCGTCGGTGTAAGCGCCGGCGCCAAAGGCGCGGGCAAACAGGCTCTCGCGCAAGAGGCCGGTAACGCGGGACAGCATGGTCATGCTGGAGACAGCGGCGAGGGATTTAAGCAGGTTCATGGGCCGAGATTATAGCTGGGGCAACGTTGCAGATGCGTCGAAAACGTGGCGAGGATGGCAATTTCCTGATATTGGGAATTGATCTGGACGCAAAACGCAGCTATAATCTAGGGCTGTACAGAATTCAGTAAAGCAGACAATGTGCGGCCGGCACGGTTAGGCACACATGGTTAGGCAGACAGACTGAACGCACCGGTTTGGCAAACGCTATTGTTTGCAAACGAACTTTGACAACGATTTAGGAAATTCCATGGCAAATACCGCACAAGCGCGCAAACGCGCTCGTCAAGCAGTTAAGCAAAACGCTCACAACTCGGCACAGCGTTCGACCCTGCGCACCGCTATCAAAGCTGTTCGCAAAGCGATCCTGGCTGGCGATAAAGCCGCTGCAACCCAAATCTTCCAGGCTTCCGTTTCGACCATCGATTCCATCGCCGACAAGAAGATCATCCACAAGAACAAGGCAGCTCGTCACAAGAGCCGTCTGGCAGCTGCCCTGAAGGCACTGTCCGCTTAAGTTCGTGTGCGGCGGCAATAGCCGCCTTGCAGGTGCACAGAATTAACCCGCATGGCTTGCCATAGCGGGTTTTTTCGCTTGGTATTCCAATCAAAAAGCCGCTGCGAGCGGCTTTTTTTGTCAGCTTATTTCAGCTTGGGCAGATTGCCGATCTTGGTGCCCGGCTTGATATTTTTTTGCTTGAACCAGCCCAGGTTCATTTCCAGCGCATACATCACCGGCACGCCCTTGGCCGAGCAGTGGCTGTCCAGGGTTTGCGGCTGCATGTCCTCGATGTTGACGATCTTGCCTTCAGCGTCGATGAAGGCCACCGACAGCGGCAGCAGGGTGTTCTTCATCCACATGCACTGGGTGGCGGGCGCGTCGAAGACGAAAACCATGCCGGCGTTCGGCGCCATCGTTTCGCGGAACATCAGGCCTTGGGCGCGCTGCGGATCGGTGGTGGCGACTTCAGCCTTGATGAGGTTCATGCCGGCCGACAGGGTGGCGGTGGGAAATTGCTGGTTTTGCGCCTGGCTGGCGCCGGCGGCAGCCAGCAGGAGCAGGGAAGCGGCAAGGGATTTCATGGATTTTGTGAGTGAATCGCGAAGCGGCGATTAAGCCATGCGCCGCAGGCAACGTCAAGCGCGGCACAGTCCGCCGGCGGACAAGAAAAAGGCAGGCGCGCGGCCTGCCTGGCATGGGCGGGAGCGGCTTATTTGGCCGAGGCGGCGGAAGCAGCCGAAGCGGCTGATGCTGCGGATGCGGCCGAGGCGGCGGCGGAAGCCTTGTGTTTGGATTTTTTAGCCTTGTGCATCGAGGCGGCCGAAGCGGCAGCCGAAGCGGAAGCGGCGGGTGCCGATGCCATGGCGGAGGCCGGTGCAGAGGCCTGGGCGAAGGCGGAAGCGGTGAACAGAGTGGCAACCAGGGCAGCAATAATCTTGGACATGGCAGTTCCTTTAGCGGTTTATTAACTCATGCAGATTCGGATGAATCTGGCTCATTAACGCTGCTTATGAATTGCCAGTTGACACCAAGATGCTGCTTGGCCAAAGAATCGATGCCGCAGCGCAGCAAGCGGCGGCCTCGGACTCAGCCCTTGCTGCTCACGTCCTCGGGCGACACTTCCATCCACTCGCCCGGCAGCAGCGGATGGCTGGCCAGCGAGATGCCGCCGATGGCGCTGCGCACCAGGCGCAGGGTGGGCAGGCCGACGGCGGCCGTCATGCGCCGCACCTGGCGGTTTTTGCCCTCTTGCAGGGTGATGGCGAGCCAGGAAGTGGGCTGCTCGGCGCGCGCGCGGATGGGCGGATTGCGCGGCCACAGCCATTCCGGCTCGGCAATGCGCACCGCACGGCAGGGTTTGGTCACGAAATCGCCCAGGTCGAGCGGCGCCTGCAGGCGGGCCAGGGCGGCCGCATCGGCCACGCCATCGACTTGCACCAGATAGGTTTTGGCTTCCTTGCGCTCGGGGTGGGCGATCTGGTGCTGCAATTTGCCGTCGTCGGTCAACAGCAGTAAGCCCTCGCTATCGGCGTCGAGGCGGCCGGCGGGGTAAATATTGGGAATCTTGAGGTAATCGGCCAGGGTTTCGCGGTCCGGCTGGGGCGAAAACTGGCACAATACCTGAAATGGTTTGTTGAAAAGTATCAGGGGCATCCCGAGATTGTACTGTCTGGAGCACAAGCCAGTGTCCTAAAACCATGGCGCCCAGTAAAATACTGGTGCATAATGTGGAATGACTGTCTTATGTCTTATAGAAGACCTGCGGCCACGTTAACTCAACGGCAATAGTTCTGATTGCCTCACTTCGGAGAACACGATGTATCAACATATCAAAGTACCTGCTGACGGCCAGAAAATCACCGTCAACGCCGACTTTTCCCTGACCGTTCCTGACCAGCCTATCATTCCATTCCTGGAAGGTGACGGCACCGGTGTTGACATCACCCCAGTGATGATCAAGGTGGTGGACGCTGCCGTGGCCAAAGCCTACGCCGGCAAGCGCAAGATCAGCTGGATGGAAATCTACGCTGGCGAGAAATCGACCAATGTATACGGCCCGGACGTGTGGCTGCCGGAAGAAACCCTGCAGGTACTGAAAGACTACGTCGTTTCGATCAAAGGCCCACTGACCACCCCGGTCGGCGGCGGCATCCGTTCGCTGAACGTGGCCCTGCGCCAGGAACTGGACCTGTACGTCTGCCTGCGCCCAGTGCGCTACTTCGCCGGCGTGCCATCGCCAGTGCGTGAGCCGGAGAAAACCGACATGGTCATCTTCCGCGAAAACTCGGAAGACATCTACGCCGGCATCGAATGGCAAGAAGGCTCCGAAGGCGCCAAGAAAATCATCGAATTCCTGACCAAGGAAATGGGCGTCAAGAAGATCCGCTTCCCGGAAACCTCGGGCATCGGCGTCAAGCCAGTGTCGCGCGAAGGCACCGAGCGCCTGGTGCGCAAGGCGATCCAGTACGCGATCGACAACGACAAGCCATCCGTGACCATCGTCCACAAAGGCAACATCATGAAGTACACCGAAGGTGGCTTCCGTGACTGGGCCTACGCGCTGGCACAGAAAGAATTCGGCGCCGAGCTGATCGACGGCGGCCCATGGTGCAAATTCAAGAATCCGAAGACCGGTCGCGAGATCATCGTCAAGGATTCGATCGCCGACGCCTTCCTGCAGCAGATCCTGCTGCGTCCAGCAGAGTACAGCGTGATCGCCACCCTGAACCTGAACGGCGACTACATCTCCGACGCGCTGGCGGCACAAGTAGGCGGCATCGGCATCGCGCCGGGCGCCAACCTGTCCGACTCCGTGGCGATGTTCGAAGCCACCCACGGCACCGCACCGAAATACGCCGGCAAGGACTACGTGAACCCAGGTTCGCTGATCCTGTCCGCTGAAATGATGCTGCGCCACATGGGCTGGACCGAAGCGGCCGACCTGATCATCTCCTCCATGGAGAAGGCCATCACCTCGAAGAAAGTCACCTACGACTTCGCCCGCCTGATGGAAGGCGCGACCCAGGTGTCGTGCTCCGGCTTCGGCGACGTGATGATCGAGCAGATGTAATACCGGCGCGGGGGAGTATTCCCCTGCAGCGCAAAGCCCCATCCTCGCAGGAGGATGGGGCTTTTCATTTTTTTGGAGGGGATAATGGAGCATATCCATAGCGAGCGATTAATCCTGCGCCCCTGGGCAGCTGACGACGCGGCCGCTTTCGTGCGCATCAATGCCGATCCGCGCGTGACGGAATTTTTACTTGGCCCCTTGTCGCAGGCGCAGACCGAGGAATTCATCGCGGCCCAGAACGCGCAGTATGCGGTGCATGGTACCTGCCTGTTTGCCGCGACGTTAAAAGAGAGTGAAGAGCTGCTGGGCTTTATCGGCGTGCGCCGCCAGACGTTCGACGTGCCGTTTGCGCCTTGCTGGGAAGCGGCCTGGCGTCTGGCTGCGCCGCACTGGGGCCGTGGTTACGCTGGCGAGGGCGCGCGGGCCGTCTTGCGTTATGGCTTTGACCAGCTGGGAATGGAGGAGGTGGTTGCCTTTACGGTGCCGCAGAATCTGCGCTCCCGGCGCGTGATGGAAAAGCTTGGCATGCGCCGCGATCCGGTCAGCGACTTTGCGCATCCAGCCCTCGCGCCTGATCATCCGCTGTCACGGCATGTGCTGTACCGTATTGCCGGGCGGGATATGCCGCCGCAGATTTAGCAATGCGCGGGTTTATGCAGCCAGATCGTATAAATAGCGATGGCCGTCCCGCATCTCGCCACTCACCAGCGCAAGCTGGTTCACGTATTCGTCTTGCGTGAAACCGCATTTGAGCAGTACGCGGGCGGAGGCGGGATTGTGGGCGGTGACGTAGGCTTCCAGCATTTGCAGCTGCCATTCTTCGCGCGCCAGTTGCTGCATATGGCGCACGGCCAGCGTGGCGAGTCCTCCGCCGGCACAGTGCTCGGCGATGCGGTAGCCGATTTCCGATGAGGCTTTGCTGCGGTCGATATCCTTCAGATTGGCACGGCCCACCACGGCGCCGCCGGCGTCGAGCAGCAGGCTGGGATGCATGGTGCCTTGCCGGTAGGCCGCGAGGCACTCTTCGATGTGGCGCACGATGCCTTCGGACGAATAGACGTCGGCTGGCCGCGCCGTGATGTGGCGCGCGAACCATGCCCGGTTTTGCAGCTCGAAGTCGAGCAGGGCGCAGGCATCGTCGTGGCGCAGGGTGCGGATGGTGACGGTATTCATAGTTCCTTGATGTTGAGGTGGAAGGAGACGATTGCGCAGACCAGCAGCATGGCGCCGGCGCAGGGCAGGGTGATGGCGAGGCCAAGGCATTCGTACAGCAGGCCCCAGAAAGCCGCGCCGGCAGCTTGCGCGCCGGCCACCGCGAGGATGTAGACCGACAAGGTGCGGGCGCGCAGCGCTTCCGGAAAAGCCGATTGCGCCTGTCCGTTGAGCGTGGTGACGATGAGCGACCACGCCATTCCCGCTGCCAGCGCGGACAGCAGCGGCAACGGCCAGAGGCGCAGAAGCGGCAGCAGGATCAGGACGGTGCCGAACAAGGCCAGCGCGCCGGCCAGCAGCCACGCGGCGGGCAGCCAGGCGCGCAGGCGGCCGGTCAACAAGGCCGACAGTACGGCGCCTGCGCCCATGGCACCCATTTGCATGCCGTAGGCGCTGCCTTCCATGCGCAGCGTGTCGCGCACGAAGAGTGGCAGCAGGGCGGTATAGGCGACCGAGGCGAAGAAGATGGCGCCGGACTGGATCAGCAGCCGCCGATAGGACCGGGCTTGCCATGCGCTGTGGATGCCGAGCCGGAAGGCCGCCCAGCTGAACGAAGAGCGGCGGGGCGTATCCGCCGCAGACTGGGCGGGGCCGGCCGGCGTTGCGGGAGCCTCATCGCTGGCGCGGCTCCATCGCCAGCAAGTCCATAGCATGGCGCTGAGGGATAGCGCATTCGCCAGGAACAGCGGCGCGGCGCCCAGCGGTTCGATCAGCATGCCCGCCAGCCATGGGCCGAGCAGGGCGGACAGGTTGTAGCTCAGATTATTCAATCTTGCCGCCGCACCGATTTCCTCGTGCGCGACCAGCGTGGACGTGGCGGCCTGCCAGGCCGGCAGCGAGAAGGCATTGCCGCAGCCAAGCGCAAAGGTGAGCAGCAGCACGATCGTAACATCCGCGTGACCGGTCATGACCGCGAACGCCATGGCCGCTGCCGCCGCCATTCTGACGCCGCTCATGATCAGCAGCAGGCGGCCACGATGAAAGCTGTCGGCGGCCAGGCCGGCGGCCAGTGAGAACAGGAAGAGCGGCGCGTACATCGCGCTCGGCATCAATGCCACGGCCAGTGCGGAATTGCTAAGGGAGGCCAGCGTCCACGCGGCGGCGCAGGTTTGCG
Source organism: Massilia sp. NR 4-1 (assembly GCF_001191005.1). Taxonomy (NCBI): domain Bacteria; kingdom Pseudomonadati; phylum Pseudomonadota; class Betaproteobacteria; order Burkholderiales; family Oxalobacteraceae; genus Massilia; species Massilia sp. NR 4-1. The sequence goes on along the minus strand of NZ_CP012201.1, from coordinate 2,871,593 downwards.
TCCACGTTCCCAGATTGGCCGCGGCGTTGGCGAACCAGAGCTGGCGGAAGCGCTGGTGCCGCAAAGGCTGGAGCAGGGAAACGGATTGCGCTTGCATGGAAGGCCGTGTTGGTGATCGTTGCGGCGAGTCTAGGCAGGGCAGGGGATGCGGTCAATCTCGATTGCCGCAATCAATATCGGGGCCGTTACAATGCGGGGATGAAAAAAGAATTGTCGGCGGCGGAGGCGGCGCAGATTCTTGGCGTCAGTCTGCCTACGCTGTATTCCTATGTCAGCCGCGGCCTGCTGGCGTCCAGCGCGCGCGAGGCCTCCGGCAGCAAACGCTACGCGCATGAGGAAGTGCTGCGCCTGGCGGCGCGCCGTGCCGATGCCAAGCGCGCCGGCCACCGCGTGGCGGCCGCGATGGATTGGGGCGTGCCGGTGCTGGAGACTGCGATCTGCCGCATCGCCGATGGCACGCTATCCTATCGCGGCCACGATGCGATCGGGCTGGCTGAAAGCGCAACGCTGGAGGGTGTGGCTTGCCTGTTGTGGGGGCAGGCCGATGCGGGATACTTTGGCGATGTGCTGTCGCAGCCCGTGCAGCCGCTGCCGCGCGGCGTGGGCATGGTGGGCGTGGGCGTGGGCGAGAGCGGTGCCGGCGCCGGCCTGCAGCCGCTTGAACGGGCGCTTGCACTGCTGCCGCTGCTGGCAGGGAGGCAGCAGCAAGGTATCGCCGGCGACAGTTTTTACGTCAGCGGCGCGCATCTGATGCGGGTGCTTGCCAGCCTGCTGACCGGCAAGGAGGCCTCGGCTCAGCCACTGCACCAGCAGCTGGCGCAAGCCTGGGACGGGGATGCGGCGCAGGCCGATATCATCCGCGCCGCGCTGGTGCTGCTGGCCGACCATGAGTTGAATGCCTCCACCTTCGCGGTGCGCTGCGTGGCTTCCACCGGCGCCAGCCAGGCGGCGGCGCTGAGCGCAGGCCTGGCCGCGCTGTCCGGCCCGCGCCATGGCGGCGGCTGCGCAGAGGCGCGTGGTTTGCTGGAACGGGCTTTGGCAGCGCCGGACCGGGAAGCTGTCCTGATGGAGGTCTGCCTGGGTGACGCAAAGACAAGGGAAATCCCCGGCTTTGCCCACCCGCTGTATCCGGCTGGCGACCCGCGCGGCCGCTACCTGCTTGAGCGCTTAAAACAAATACCGAGGAAAGTTCCTATTATTCATGAACTGTTGAATATAGGAGACACTTTAGCCGCCCATTGCACGGTCCAGCCTAATTCCGACCTGGCGCTGGCGATGATGGAAATAGGGTTTGGCTGGCCGCGCGGCGCCGGCCTCAGCTTGTTTGCGCTGGCCCGTTCGGCCGGTTGGATTGCCCATGCGGCCGAACAGATGGCGGATGGCAAGTTAATTCGGCCGCGTGCCCGCTATATCGGCAAATTCGCTCCGGCGTGATAGAGTAGAGACGAAAAAAAACCCCGCACGCGGGGTTTTTTAAATACACCAGGGAAACGCTTAGTTTGCCTGGATATTGGAAGCTTGCTTGCCTTTAGGGCCTTGCGTGACTTCGAACTGAACTTTTTGACCTTCTTTGAGAGTCTTGAAGCCGCTCATGTTGATTGCGGAGAAGTGTGCGAACAAATCCTCGCCGCCATCATCTGGAGTGATGAAGCCAAAACCTTTGGAGTCATTGAACCACTTAACGGTACCTGTTGCCATAAAAAGAACTTTCAATAAAAACGAATCACACGAGCCATAAAAGCAAGAAGCTTCCTGCCCCCTCCTCGACAACTCACTTCTTATCAACGTGTACATTTCTGCACTAAGTCGATACCGCATTGTTGGCGGAACAATTTTTAATGTCAAGCGCTTTTCTACCAACTTCGGTATTATTTTTGCAACAGATTAAAAAGCAACTCTTGTTTTCCGAAACTGGACCGCCATCTGCGGCAAGTCGAGAAAGCGCGTAAGATTGAAAACAAATGGAAAGCCCCCTCTAAATGGGGCGTTGCAACCCAGGCGAAAGCATTAGAATATAAGCGTATGGCAACCAAGCATGACACAGAAACAGTCCTGGAACGACAGACGCTGAAACCGCCGCCCATGTACCAGGTGGCGTTGCTGAATGACGACTATACCCCGATGGAATTCGTGGTCGCTATCATTCAAGAGTATTTCAACAAGGACCGCGAAACCGCGACGCAAATCATGTTGAGCGTCCACCGCCACGGCAAGGGAGTGTGCGGGGTGTTCTCAAAAGATATAGCTTCAACCAAAGTGGAGTTCGTTTTAACGCATGCACGCAAGGCAGGCCACCCCCTGCAATGTGTGATGGAGGAAGTATGATTGCGCAGGAATTAGAAGTAAGTTTGCACATGGCCTTTGTCGAAGCCCGGCAAGCGCGCCATGAATTCATCACGGTGGAGCACCTCCTGCTGGCGCTGCTGGACAATCCTTCGGCAGCTGAAGTGTTGCGCGCCTGCGCCGTCAACATCGAGGACTTGCGCAAAACCCTAACCAATTTCATTGGCGATAACACGCCAACCGTGCCCGGCACGGGCGAGGTGGATACCCAGCCGACGCTGGGCTTCCAGCGCGTGATCCAGCGCGCCATCATGCACGTGCAGTCCGCTTCCAACGGCAAGAAGGAAGTCACGGGCGCCAATGTGCTGGTGGCCATCTTCGGCGAGAAGGACTCCCACGCGGTGTACTACCTGCACCAGCAGGGCGTGACGCGCCTGGACGTGGTCAACTTCATCTCGCACGGCGTGCGCAAGGACCAGCAGGGCGATGCCGCCAAGGCCTCCGAAGGCGTGGACGAGGGCGCACCGAGCGAAGGCCAGCAGAAGGAAAGCCCGCTGGACCAGTTCACCCAGAACCTGAACAAGGCCGCCACCGAAGGCAAGATCGATCCGCTGATCGGCCGCGAAGAGGAAGTGGACCGCGTGATCCAGGTTCTGTGCCGCCGCCGCAAAAACAACCCGCTGCTGGTGGGCGAGGCCGGTGTCGGCAAGACCGCCATCGCCGAAGGCCTGGCTTACCGCATCACGCAGAACGACGTGCCGGAGGTGCTGTCGAATGCCGTGGTGTATTCGCTCGATATGGGCGCGCTGCTGGCCGGCACCAAGTACCGCGGCGACTTCGAGCAGCGCCTGAAGGCTGTGCTCAAGCAGCTCAAGGACAATCCGAACGGCATCCTGTTCATCGACGAGATCCACACCATCATCGGCGCCGGCTCGGCCTCGGGCGGCACGCTGGATGCGTCGAACCTGCTGAAACCGGCGTTGGCGAATGGCCAGCTGAAATGCATCGGCGCCACCACCTTCACCGAATTCCGCGGTGTGTTCGAAAAAGACCACGCGCTGTCGCGCCGCTTCCAGAAGGTCGACGTCAACGAGCCGACCGTGGAGCAGACCGTGCAGATCCTGCGCGGCCTGAAATCGCGCTTCGAAGAACACCATGGCGTGAAGTATTCCTCCTCGGCCCTGTCCACGGCGGCCGAACTGGCGGCGCGCTTCATCAACGACCGCCATCTGCCGGACAAGGCCATCGACGTCATCGACGAGGCAGGCGCCGCCCAGCGCATCCTGCCGAAATCGAAGCAGAAGAAAACCATCGGCAAGGCCGAGATCGAGGAGATCATTTCCAAGATCGCGCGCATCCCGACGCAGACCGTCAACCAGGACGACCGCAGCAAGCTGCAGACCATCGACCGCGACCTGCGCAATGTGGTGTTCGGCCAGGATCCGGCCATCGAGGCGCTGGCTTCGGCGATCAAGATGTCGCGCGCCGGCCTGGGCAAGCAGGACAAGCCGATCGGCTCCTTCCTGTTCTCCGGTCCCACCGGCGTCGGCAAGACCGAAGTGGCCAAGCAGCTCGCCTTCATCCTGGGCATTGAGCTGATCCGCTTCGACATGTCCGAATACATGGAACGCCATGCCGTGAGCCGTCTGATCGGCGCGCCGCCGGGCTATGTCGGCTTCGACCAGGGCGGCCTGCTGACCGAGGCCATCACCAAGAAGCCGCACGCCGTGCTGCTGCTGGACGAGATCGAAAAGGCCCATCCGGACATCTTCAACATCCTGCTGCAGGTGATGGACCATGGCACGCTGACCGACAACAACGGCCGCAAGGCCGACTTCCGCAACGTGATCATCATCATGACCACGAACGCGGGCGCGGAAAGCCTGCAGAAAGCCTCGATCGGTTTCACCAACACCAAGGAAACCGGCGACGAGATGGCCGACATCAAGCGCATGTTCACGCCGGAGTTCCGCAACCGCATCGACGCCATCATCAGCTTCCGCGCGCTGGACGAGGACATCATCCTGCGTGTGGTCGACAAGTTCCTGATGCAGCTGGAAGAGCAGCTGCACGAGAAGAAAGTCGAAGCCATCTTCAGCGAGAAGCTGCGCAAGTTCCTGGCGAAGAAAGGCTTCGACCCGCTGATGGGCGCGCGTCCGATGTCGCGCCTGATCCAGGACATGATCCGCAAAGCCCTGGCCGACGAACTGTTGTTCGGCCGCCTGGTCGCCGGCGGCAAAGTGACGGTGGACCTGGACGAGAAAGACCAGATCAAACTGGACTTCCCCGAATCCGACGCCGCCCCGATGCCCCCGCCCGAAACGGTGGAAGTCGAATAAGCCCCTCCCAAAACCCGCTCCCCCGAGCGGGTTTTTTTATTGCTGGCGGGTGTTGTAAAGCAGCATCTATTTGTTTTGGGGAACGAAAGATGTGACAGAATCAGGGTCCGATTTAACCAATGAAAGAGTTAATCTGACCATGAATGTTTCTCGTCTTTTTGCCGGCCTGATGATGGCGGCTGGCTTGGCCTCGGCCGGTAGCGCACTGGCGGCCGATGCATATTTGCGTTTTCCCGCGATCCGCGGCGATGCCGTGGTGTTCACGGCCGAAGGGGATTTGTGGAAGGCCAGCGCGCGCGGCGGCCAGGCGCAGCGCCTGACCACGCACGCGGGTGCGGAGACCAATGCCGCCATCTCGCACGATGGCAAGTGGGTGGCCTTCATCGCCGCCTACGAGGGTGGGCAGGATGCGTATGTGATGCCGATCGATGGCGGCCTGCCGAAGCGCATTTCCTTCGAGAGTGCTGCGGTCACGGTGCTGGGCTGGTCGGCCCAGGGTGAGGTGTTGCTGAGCACATTGAACTCGACCGGGCCGAATGCGCACCGCGTGATCGCGGCCGTCAATCCAGGCAGCCTGGCGCGCCGCGTGTTCCCGGTGGCCGATGCCAACGACGCGGTGCTGGACGATGCGGGCAAGACCTTGTTCTTCACGCGTTTCGGCCTGGGCCTGACTGGCGACAATGCGAAGAACTATCGCGGCGGCGCGCATGCCCAGTTGTGGCGCTTCGACCTGGCGGGGCAGAAGGAGGCGGAAACGCTGTTTGCCGGCGACCCGGGCAACAACCAGCGTCCGATGTGGTGGCAAGGCCGTCTTTACTTTATCAGCGACCGCAGCGGCTCGCACAATCTGTGGACCGCGCGCGCAGACGGCAGCGATGCGCGCCAGCTCACGCGGCACAAGGAATGGGATGTGCGCGCCGCCGCGCTGGGCGACGGCAAGATCATTTATCAGCTGGGCGCCGATCTGCATGTGCTGGATCTGGCGCAGAACAGCGACCAGCAGTTGAAGATCGGTCTCGTCTCCGATTTCGATCAGCAGCGCACGCGCCAGATCCGCTCGCCGCTGGATAATCTGAGCAATGTACAACTGTCCTCGAAGGACGAGCGCATTGTGCTGACCGCGCGCGGCCGCGTCAGCATTGCCGGCACCGGCAGCCAGCGCCGCGTGGAGATCGCCATTCCCGAAGGCGCGCGCGCCCGCGATGCGGTCTTCAGCCACGACGATAAATGGGTGTACGCGATCGTCGACACCACCGGCGAAAACGAGATCTGGAAATTCGCCGCCGACGGTTCCGGCCATGGTGAGCAGCTGACCAAGGATGGCAACAACCACCGCTGGGCCTTGTATCCTTCGCCCGACGGCAAATGGCTGGCGCACACCGATAAGCTGGGCCGCTTCTGGCTGCTGAACCTCGCCACCAAAGCCAATGCGGTGATCGACGACGCCGGCAAATCCGGCGTGGACCAGCACGACGGCGTGGTCTGGGCGTCCGACAGCCGCAACCTCGCCACCGTGCGCGCCGGCAGCGACGAGCAGCGCGACCAGATCGGCTTGTACAATCTGGAGGCGCAGCGCCTGGTCTTCGTTACCAGCGACCGCTTCAATTCCGATTCGCCCGTGTTCTCGCCCGATGGCAAGTGGCTGTACTTCCTCTCGGCCCGCAATTTCCAGCTGGCGAATGGCGCCCCGTGGGGCGACCGCAATATGGGGCCGGTGTTCGACAAGCGCACCGGCATCTTCGCCCTGGCTCTGCAACCGGGCAACCGCTTCCCCTTCAAGCCGGACGATGAACTGAGCAAGGCCGCCGCCAAGCCGGCCGAAAGCCCGGAGGAGAAGGCGGCTGAAAAAGCCGTGGAAAAGGCGGCGGAGAAGGCGGCCGAGAAAGCGCCCGCGAAAACGGCGAAGCCAGGCCAGCCTCCCATCGTCTACGAAGGTCTGGCGCAGCGCCTGTTTGAAGTGCCGCTGGCGGCAGGTAATTACCGCAAGCTGGCGGTGGACGATAAGCGCCTCTACTTCCTCGAACGCGAAAGCGACGGCAAGAGCGCGTTGAAAACCCTGAGCGTCGGCCGCAACGGCCCGCAGCCGGAAGTGTTCGCGCCGAATGTGCGCGACTACGACCTGTCCAGCGACATGAAGCGCGTCTACTACCGCACCCAGGCCGGGAATGGTCCAGGTGATATGCTGATCGTGGACGCCGGCGCCAAGCAGCCCAACGATGTGAGCAAGGCCAAGGTGAAGGTGGATGACTGGGCGCTGATTTCCAATCCTCGCCTGGAGTGGAAGCAGATGTTCGGCGATGCCTGGCGCATGCACCGCGACTTCCTGTACGACGCGAAGATGCGCGGCGTGGACTGGAATGCGGTGCGCGCCAAGTACTCGCCATTGGTCGAACGCGTGACCGACCGCGCGGAACTGAACGACTTGCTTGGCATGATGGTGTCCGAAGTCGGCGCGCTGCATTCGCAAGTGCGTCCCGGCGATATTCGCAAGCCTGCGCCGGAAGGCAATCCCGCTGGCTTAGGCGCGGTGTTGTCACGCGTGCCGGATGGCTACCGCGTTGACCATATCTATCGGGCCGAACCTGAGCTGCCATCCGAACTCGGGCCGCTGGCCCAGCCCGACGTGAACGTAGCGGAAGGCGACATCATCACCTCCGTCAACGGCAAATCGGTGCTGGAGGTGCGCGATATCGCCGACCTGCTGCTGAACCAGGCCGAGCGCCAGGTGCTGCTGCAGGTGAAACCGGTGAAAGGTCCGGAGCGTTCCGTGATCGTCACCCCGGTGCCGCTGATGAAGCAGGCGGCATTGCGCTACAGCGATTGGGAGCAGGGCAGGGCGCGCCAGGTGGATGCGGCATCGAAAGGCCGCATCGGCTATCTGCATCTGCGCGCCATGGGGCCGCGCGACATTGCTTCCTTTGCCCGCGATTTCTACGCCAATATCAACCGCGATGGCCTGATCATCGACGTGCGCCGCAACCAGGGCGGCAATATCGACAGCTGGATCATCGAGAAGCTGCTGCGCAAGGCCTGGGCTTTCTGGGCTTCTCCGGTGAGCAAGCCATCGACCAATATGCAGAGCACCTTCCGCGGCCATCTGGTGGTGCTGGTCGATGAATTGACCTACTCCGATGGCGAGACCTTTGCCGCGGGCGTGAAGGCGCTCAAGCTTGGCCCGCTGGTCGGCAAGCGTACCGCGGGCGCGGGCGTCTGGCTCAGCGACCGCAATGGCCTGGCCGACAACGGCATGGTGCGCGCGGCGGAGAACGGCCAGTTCGGCATGGATGGACAATGGCTGATCGAGGGTGTGGGCGTGGTGCCGGATGTGGAGGTGGAAAACCCGCCGCACGCCACCTTCAAAGGCCAGGACCGCCAGCTTGAAGTGGCGATCGACCTGCTGCAGAAGAAGCTGAAGGAGCAGCCGGTGCCGCCGCTGCGCCCGCAGCAGATTCCTGCGCTGAATGCCGGCCAGCCTGTGGCCGTTGCGCCATCGGCAGTGGCGCCTGTCTCCGGCAGCTGGCGCTAAGCGTCTCTTACAGTTCGCACTGCTCGCGCAGCAAGGCTGCGCGGCGGCGCGACACTTCCACATTGACGCCGTCGTGCAGCAGCAGATGCATGCCGCCACCGTCGGCGGCATGCGTTTCCCGTACGTGGTCGAGATTGACGATGTGGCGGCGGCTGGCGCGGAAGAAGCGGCCGCCATCCAGCTTCTCTTCCAGCTGGTTGAGGGAACGCAGCATCAGCGGCTTGTTCTCTTCAAAGTACACGCGGGTGTAATTGCCTTCGGATTCGAACAGTCGTATCTGCTGCACATCGACCAGCCAGCAGCGCTCTCCATCCTTGATGAAGATTTTGCGCGGTCCACCTTCGGCCCGCGCCGGACGCAGGCTGGCCGCATCCGGGTGGCCGAGACGAGCGGCTGCGCGTTCCAGCGCCGCCGCCAGACGCGTGGCCTGGATCGGCTTTTGCAGATAGTCGAGGGCATTGACCTCGAAGGCGCGCAGCGCATACTGGTCGAAAGCCGTGGTGAAGATCACTTCGGGCGTCACGTCCAGCGCTTCCAGCATATCGAAGCCGCTGCCGCCCGGCATCTGCACATCGAGCAGTACAAGGTCGGGCTGCAAGGCCGCGATCTGCTGGATCGCCTCGGCCGCGTTGGCGGCTTCGCCCACGATCTCGACCTGTTCGTGCGGCGCCAGCAGGCGGCGCAACTCGGCACGCGCCAGGCGCTCGTCATCCACCAGCAGCACGCGCATCATGCGGCCACCGGCAGTTGGGTCGCAGGCAGTTGCATGGTGGCGCGCACCCAGCCTTCGCTTTCGCTCAGATCCAGGCTGGCATCCTTGCCCATGGCCAGGATCAGGCGCTTGCGGGCATTCGCCAGGCCGACGTGGGTGGAATTGGAGAAGGGGCGGATCGCGCCCGCGTTCGCCACTTCGATTACGCTGGTCCCTTCGCCGCGCCGCGCCTGGATGCGGATCTCGCTGCCGCCGGCGCTCATTTCCACCCCATACTTCACCGCGTTTTCGACCAGGGTTTGCACCGACATCGGCGGCACCGCCACATTTTCCATTCCACTCTCCACATCGATCCTTATCCGCAGCCGGTCTTCAAAACGAATCTTCTCGATGGCCAGATAGGCCTGCACGGCCTCCAGCTCCTGCGCCAGTTTCACGGTATCGGCCTGGTCCGATTGCAGGGTGTAGCGCATCAGCGCCGCCAACTGGTCGATCATCAAGGCCGCCGCATCGCGGTTTTCGTAAATCAGGGCGCGCACGCTGTTCAGGCTATTGAAGAAGAAATGCGGGTTGACCTGGGCTTGCAGGGCGCGCAGCTCCGCGTCCTTGGCCAGCAGTTCAAGGCGCAGGGTTTCCGCTTCAAAGCGGTTGGCGCGGCGCATGGACAGCGCCATCGAGTAGCAGATATTCCAGCCGAGGAAGGCGCTGCCCCAGACGATCATGCTGATGGGCAGCCAGCTTAGATCGCTGATTCTTTGCAGCAGAACGTGGATGGACAGCGCCACGCTCGCGGTTTGCAGCGGCCCCAGGACCAGGAACGGGTAGAGGGCCAGCTTCCAGTTCATGCCCTTTGCCACCCAGCCGCGCCGCTTGATAAAGGCGCGCCACAGATGGCTGATGGCGATGCCGCTGATCGCCATCCACAGGCAGACCAGCTGCGTGCCGGTCATCAGTTTGGAGTAGAGCAGCAGGTTGGCCAGGCCGACGAGCAGCCAGCCGCCCAGCTGGCAGATCCAGTACCAGTTCAGGCGCGCCAGCAAGGGCGGCTGCGCTGCGATTGCGGGCTGGGCGGCGGAGCTGCTCATTTGAGGAATTGCTCCATGCGGGCATACATCCATTCAGGATCGTCGTACATGATGAAGTGGCGGGCCGTGTCGGCCAGCTCGATTTGTGCGCCGCCCAGTTTCGCATATTGCGCCTTGAAAGTCTCGGCAATCGCGGTGCGCGGCGCATAGTCCTTGTAGGCGATCCAGGTGCCCAGCACCAGCGTGGGCGCCTTGATGCGCGCCAGATCGCCGCGCAAATCGCTGGACATCAGCTGGTACATGGCGTTGGCCACGGTCTTGCGGTCCGACTGCTGGCCCCAGCCGATAATCCGTTCGGCATCGGCGGGGGCCCTCACCATCGCGCCGACGGTGCGCTTTTGCGAGATGGCGCGCGTGGCCTCATCCTGCGCCAGCATGCCGGCGCGCATGCGCGCCGCCTGGCTTTGCAGCTGCTCCGCCGTCATGTCCGGCATGTGCGTCGCGCCCAGGGCGGGCAGGGAATCGACGATGACCAGGCGGCCCACCTGGTCCGGATGGTCGCTGGCTAGCTTCAGCGCCACGAAACCTCCCAGGCTATGCCCCACGACCACCGGCTTTTCCAGCTTGTTGGCGCTGATATAGGCGACCAGCTCTTCCTCGACGGCGGGCAGCAGCGGCTGCTCGATGGCGGGCTGGCCCGCGAAGCCGGCCAGGGTCAGCACATGGCATTGGCGCGCGCCGCAGAAGCGCTTGACCGTGCCTTGCCACACTTCGCCGGAAGAAGCCAGGCCGGGAATCAGGATCAAGGGCTGGCCTTGGCCCGTGACCTCGGCCTTGAAGGCGTTGCCGGCGAGGGCAGGGGCGATGCTCAAAACCATGGCCGATGCGGCCAGCAGGGTTTTAACGGTGAACTTTGCCGTGCATTGGGCGATGTGACGTTTCATGGTATTTCCTCCTTGTGAAACGTAGGCTATCGGCGGGTTGCGGCGGCGGCGAGCGCCGTCGTGATGAGCGGCGCGGATCGAGGATGAGCGGTGTCAGTCGCCTATTTCGGCGTTGCGCAGGCGGCGCGCGTGGTAGGGGTAGGCAAACCACAAGGTGATCAGCAGCAGAAAGGCGCCGATGCCACCGCTGGCGCTGAGCGGGAGGTCGTTCGTCACAGCATGCAGTACCACAAAGATGTCGAGCGACAGGGCGCCGGCCAGCGGCGCCAGCGCGTAGCAGATGGCGCGCGCCGAGACCTTGATGCCGCGCCGCGAAATGAGCTGCGGTTCGGCCAGGCGGTGGTAGGCGGCGGGCATCATGATCAGGGCGATGGCGATCACCACCAGGGCCAGCGCGGCCACGTGGCAGTCCTGGGCATACATGGGCAGGTCGTTAAAGCGCTCGTTGAAGACGGCTATCGTCTGAAAGCCGAACAGGGCCTGGATACCCGGCAGCACCATGCGCGCTTCTTCGACGATGCGCGCCATCTGTTCTTTCAGTGTTTCCTTTTCGCAGTCCAGGCTGGCGTGCTCGTTCATGCGCTCCTCCCATGCTGATGGTCTTGCGCCGATTGTAGGCTGGGCAGCAGGGCGGCGGCGCGCAGAAGCCGGGGATGCGGATGGAAAGGCGGCGGCGGGCGCTCAGACGCCGTCGTGGCCTTCCTCGCGCAAGCGGCGCCACAAGGTCGTGCGGCTGATGCCGAGGTAGGCCGCCGCCGCGTCGCGCCGCCCGCCGAAGCGGGCTAATACTTCGCCGGCGCTCTCCTTGGCTCCGGCCAAATCGGTGGCATGGCCGCTGCCGTTGCCGCCGAGGCGACTGCCGTCGCTACGGTCGGCGTTGCCCGCCATGGCCTTGGCGCTGCCTGCCAGCTCGGGCGCCACGCCCAACACGAAACCGGGCGTCAGCGCCTGCAATGGTTCGGCGGCGAGGAAGAGCGCCAGGCGCTCGGTCAGATTGCGCAGCTCGCGCACATTGCCCGGCCAGCTGTAGCGTACCAGCAGTGGTGCGCAAGCCGCCACTTCGGCGTGCAGATTGGGATGGGGCCGCGCGCCCAGCGCTGCCAGCGCATTCTTCAGCGACCATTCGGCCAGCGGCACGATATCGGCGCCATGTTCGCGCAGCGGCGGCAGCGCCAGGCGCAGTACGGCCAGGCGGTAGAACAGGTCGGCGCGGAAGCGGCCTTCGCGCACCCGCTGCTCCAGGTCGCAGTGGGTGGCGCTGATGATGCGCACGTTGACGGCGATGGGCCGCGTGCCGCCCACGCGCACCACCTCGCGCTCCTCCAGCACGCGCAGCAGGCGGGTTTGCAGCGTCAGCGGCATTTCGCCGATCTCGTCGAGGAAGAGGGTGCCGCGGTTGGCCGCCTCGAACAGGCCGGCGTGGCCGCCGCGCCGCGCGCCGGTGAAGGCGCCTTCCTCGTGGCCGAACAATTCCGATTCCAGCAGCGATTCGGCGATCGCGCCGCAGTTCACCGCCACGAAGGGCCGGTTCACGCCCAGCACGCGCGGGCTTTCGCGGTGGATGGCTTGCGCCACCAGCTCCTTGCCGCTGCCGGTTTCGCCCTGGATCAGCACCGTGGCCGGCGACTTCGCATACAGCACCACGGCCTGGCGCACCTTTTCCATCGCCGCCGATTCGCCGCGCAGATCGTTCAGGCCATGCTTGGCGCGCAGCGTATCGGCCACCACGGCGCGCCGTCCCCGGTTCGATTCCAGCTGGGCCAGGCGCGCCATCTCCAGCGCATCGTCGAAGGCTTGGCGGATCGACGCGGCCGAGTAGACGAACACGCCGGTCAATCCCGCTTCCTCGGCCAGGTCGGTGATCAGGCCCGCGCCGACGATGGCTTTGATGCCGGCGGCTTTCAGATCATTGATCTGGGCGCGCGCATCCTCCTCGGTGGCATAGGTGCGCTGGGCGATCTGCACGCCGAAGGTGGCGGCGAATTCGGCCAACTCCGGCATCTGGTCCTGGTAGGTGATGACGCCGATGCGCTCCGAGACGCGGCGCGCCCTGGCCAGCGCCTGCATCATGTCGAAGCCGGATGCCTTGGCGATCACCACCGGCACCGAGAGCCGGCCTTTCAGATAGGCCGCGTTCGAGCCGGCCGCGATCACCGCGTCGCAGCGCTCGGTTGCCATGCGTTCGCGGATATGGCGCGCCGCCTCGTCGAAGCCGAGGTTGATCGGCTCGATGGTGGCGAGGGCGTCGTATTCCAGCGTGATGTCGCGGAACAGTTCGGACAGGCGCGACACGGAAACCGTCCAGATCACCGGTTTGTCGTTGCTGTCCAGGGGCAGGGGAGTGGAATGGCGCATGTTTCAATTATAGTTCATCAATGTTTCACTGTTTCAGTGTGAAATGCGTGCAGAGGATGGCCGTGTTGCATTGCCACGGGCAAGTCGCTGATTCTTATGCATTTTTATCTGCAAGGCAAAACTGGCATGACTTTTGCATTAAAGCAGCCGATACCAACGTTCCATTGAGAAAGGTCTCCATGAGCCAATACTCCGCAGGCGCCGCCTTCCGCAAGGCCGTGCAGGAAGAATCCCCGCTGCAAGTGGTGGGCGCGATCAACGCCAACCATGCCCTGCTGGCCAAGCGCGCCGGCTTCCGTGCCATCTATCTGTCCGGCGGCGGCGTCGCTGCCGGTTCCCTCGGCCTGCCCGACCTGGGCATCTCCAATCTGGACGATGTGCTGACCGACGTGCGCCGCATTACCGACGTGTGCGACCTGCCGCTGCTGGTGGACGTGGATACCGGCTTCGGCTCCTCCGCCTTCAACGTGGCGCGCACCGTGAAGTCCATGATCAAGTTCGGCGCTGCCGCCATGCATATCGAAGACCAGGTCGGCGCCAAGCGCTGCGGCCACCGTCCAGGCAAGGAAATCGTGAGCAAGGCTGAAATGGTGGACCGCATCAAGGCCGCCGTCGATGCCCGCACCGACGAAAACTTCGTCATCATGGCGCGCACCGACGCGCTGGCCGTGGAAGGCCTGGACGCCGCCATCGAGCGCGCCATCGCCTGCGTGGAAGCGGGCGCCGATATGATCTTCCCGGAAGCGATGACCGAACTGTCCATGTACAAGCAGTTCGCCAATGCGGTGAAAGTGCCGGTGCTGGCGAACATCACCGAATTCGGCTCCACCCCGCTGTTCACCGTGGACGAACTGAAATCGGCGGACGTCGGCCTGGTGCTGTATCCGCTGTCGGCCTTCCGCGCGATGAACAAGGCGGCTGAGAATGTGTACGGGGCCATCCGCCGCGACGGTTCGCAAAAGGCCGTGCTGGACACCATGCAGACCCGCGCCGAACTGTATGAGCGCATCAATTATCACGATTTTGAGCAAAAGCTGGATGCGCTGTTCGCAGCGCAGAAAAAGTAATCGCGTAGAGGAGAGTAGAGATGACCGATCAAGCAGCAACATTCAAACCTAAAAAATCCGTCGCCCTGTCCGGCGTTGCGGCCGGCAATACCGCCCTGTGCTCCGTCGGCAAGACCGGCAATGACCTGCACTACCGCGGCTATGACATCCTGGACGTGGCCGACAGCTGCGAATTCGAGGAAATCGCCTATCTGCTGGTGCATGGCAAACTGCCTACCGGCGCCGAACTGAAAGGCTACAAAGCCAAGCTGAAATCCCTGCGCGGCCTGCCGCAGGCCGTGAAGGCGGCGCTGGAAGCGCTGCCGGCCGGCGCCCATCCGATGGACGTGATGCGCACCGGCGTCTCGGTGCTGGGCTGCGCCCTGCCGGAAAAGGACGACCACAATATCGCCGGTGCGCGCGACATCGCCGACCGCCTGATGGCTTCCTTCGGTTCCATGCTGCTGTACTGGTACCATTTCAGCCATAACGGCAAGCGCATCGAAGTGGAAACCGACGACGACTCCATCGGTGGCCACTTCCTGCACCTGCTGCATGGCGAGAAGCCTTCCGAATCCTGGGTCAAGGCCATGCACACCTCGCTGATCCTGTACGCGGAACACGAATTCAACGCTTCGACCTTCACCAGCCGCGTGATCGCCGGCACCGGTTCCGACATCCACTCCGCCATCACCGGCGCGATCGGCGCGCTGCGCGGCCCGAAACACGGCGGCGCCAACGAAGTGGCGCTGGATATCCAGAAGCGCTACGAAAACGCCGACGAGGCGGAAGCCGATATCCGCAACCGCGTCGCCAACAAGGAAGTGGTGATCGGCTTCGGCCACCCGGTCTACACCATCTCCGACCCGCGCAACAAGGTCATCAAGGAAGTGGCGCGCAAGCTGTCGCAGGAAGCCGGTTCGATGAAGATGTTCGACATCGCCGAGCGCCTGGAAAGCGTGATGTGGGAAATCAAGAAGATGTTCCCCAACCTGGACTGGTTCTCCGCCGTGTCCTACCACATGATGGGCGTGCCGACCGCCATGTTCACCCCACTGTTCGTGATCAGCCGCACCTCGGGCTGGGCCGCGCACGTGATCGAACAGCGCATCGACAACAAGATCATCCGTCCGAGCGCCAACTATGTTGGCCCGGAAGACCTGCAATTCGTACCGATCAAGGACCGCAAGTAATATGAACGCCGCATTCCGCAAACAGCTGCCCGGCACCAAGCTGGATTACTTCGACGCGCGCGCCGCTGTCGACGCCATCCAGCCAGGCTCCTACGCCAAGCTGCCCTATACCTCGCGCGTACTGGCCGAGAACCTGGTGCGCCGCTGCGAACCCGCGACGCTGAACGCCTCGCTGTCGCAACTGATCGAGCGCAAGCGCGATCTGGATTTCCCCTGGTTCCCGGCGCGCGTGGTCTGCCACGACATCCTGGGCCAGACCGCCCTGGTCGACCTGGCCGGCCTGCGCGACGCCATCGCCGAGCAGGGGGGCGACCCGGCCATGGTCAATCCGGTGGTGCCGACCCAGCTGGTGGTCGACCATTCGCTGGCCGTGGAATGCGGCGGTTTCGATCCCGATGCCTTTGCCAAGAACCGCGCCATCGAGGATCGCCGCAACGAAGACCGCTTCGACTTCATCAACTGGACCAAGCTGGCCTTCAAGAACGTGGACGTGATCCCGCCTGGTAACGGCATCCTGCACCAGATCAATCTGGAACGCATGTCGCCCGTGATCCAGGTCAGCGAAGGTGTGGCTTATCCCGACACCCTGGTCGGCACCGATTCGCACACCCCCATGGTCGATGCGCTGGGTGTGATCGCCATCGGCGTCGGCGGCCTGGAAGCGGAAAGCGTGATGCTGGGCCGCGCCTCGTGGATGCGCCTGCCCGATATCATCGGCGTCGAACTGAGCGGCAAGCCGCAGCCCGGCATCACCGCCACCGACACCGTGCTGGCGCTGACCGAATTCCTGCGGAAGGAAAAAGTCGTGTCCTCCTATCTGGAGTTCTACGGCGAAGGCGCCGCCGCCCTGACCCTGGGCGACCGTGCCACCATCTCGAATATGGCGCCCGAATTCGGCGCCACCGCCGCGATGTTCTACATCGACGAGCAGACCATCAAATACCTGAAGCTGACCGGCCGCGACGACGAACTGGTCAAGCTGGTGGAAAGCTATGCCAAGGAAACCGGCCTGTGGGCCGATGGCCTGAAAGCCGCCGAATACGAGCGCGTGCTGAAGTTCGACCTGTCCAGCGTGGTGCGCAATATCGCCGGCCCGTCCAATCCGCACAAGCGCGTGCCGACTTCCGAGCTGGCCGCGCGCGGCATCAGCGGCAAGGTGGAGAACGAGCCTGGCCTGATGCCGGACGGCGCCGTCATCATCGCTGCCATCACCAGCTGCACCAACACCAACAACCCGCGCAATATGATTGCCGCCGGCCTGCTGGCGCGCAACGCCAACCAGCGCGGCCTGCTGCGCAAGCCCTGGGTGAAAAGCTCGCTGGCGCCCGGCTCCAAGGCTGTCACCTTGTACCTGGAAGAAGCGGGCCTGCTGCCCGAGCTGGAAAAGCTGGGCTTCGGCGTGGTGGCCTATGCCTGCACTTCCTGCAACGGCATGTCCGGCGCCCTCGATCCGGTGATCCAGAAGGAAGTGGTGGAGCGCGACCTGTACGCCACCGCCGTCCTTTCCGGCAACCGCAACTTCGACGGCCGCATCCACCCATACGCCAAGCAGGCCTTCCTGGCTTCGCCGCCGCTGGTGGTGGCTTACGCCATCGCCGGCACCATCCGCTTCGATATCGAGAAGGATGTGCTGGGCACCGACGCCAACGGCCAGCCGATCACGCTGAAGGACATCTGGCCGAGCGACGCGGAAATCGACGCCATCGTCGCATCCAGCGTCAAGCCCGAGCACTTCCGCAAGGTGTATATCCCGATGTTCGCGCCGCGCGAAGACAAGGGCGAGCAAGTCAGCCCGCTGTACGACTGGCGCGCGCCGAGCACCTATATCCGCCGTCCGCCTTACTGGGAAGGCGCGCTGGCCGGCGAGCGCACGCTGCAAGGCATGCTGCCGCTGGCCGTCCTGGGCGACAACATCACCACCGACCACCTGTCGCCGTCGAACGCCATCATGCTCGATAGCGCTGCGGGCGAGTACCTGGCGAAAATGGGCTTGCCGGAAGAGGACTTCAACTCCTACGCCACCCACCGCGGCGACCACCTGACGGCGCAGCGCGCCACCTTCGCCAACCCGACCCTGAAAAACGAGATGGTGCTGGAAGACGGCAAGGTGAAAGCCGGCTCCCTGGCGCGCGTCGAACCCGAAGGCAAGGTGATGCGCATGTGGGAAGCGATCGAAACCTATATGGAACGCAAGCAGCCGCTGATCGTGATCGCCGGCGCCGACTACGGCCAGGGCTCTTCGCGCGACTGGGCTGCCAAGGGCGTGCGCCTGGCCGGCGTGGAAGCCATCGTGGCCGAAGGCTTCGAGCGCATCCACCGCACCAATCTGGTGGGCATGGGCGTGCTGCCGCTGGAATTCAAGCCTGGCGTGAACCGCCTGACCCTGAATCTGGACGGCACGGAAAGCTATGACGTGGTCGGCCAGCGCACCCCGCGTGCCGACCTGACCCTGGTGATCCACCGCCGCAACGGCGAGCGCGTCGATGTGCCCGTGACCTGCCGCCTGGATACGGCGGAAGAGGTTTCCATTTACGAGGCGGGCGGCGTGCTGCAGCGCTTCGCCCAGGACTTCCTTGAATCGGCAAAGGCGGCTTAAGCATGGCTTATCCAGCGCAAATCAAAATCCCCGCCACCTATATGCGCGGCGGCACCAGCAAGGGCGTGTTCTTCCGCCTGCAGGATCTGCCTGCGGCGGCCCAGCTGCCCGGCGCGGCGCGCGATGCGCTGCTGCTGCGCGTGATCGGCAGCCCCGACCCTTACGGCAAGCAGATCGACGGCATGGGCGGCGCGACTTCCAGCACCAGCAAGGCGGTCATCCTGTCGAAGTCGGCGCGGCCGGGGCATGATGTCGACTATCTGTTCGGCCAGGTCGCCATCGACAAGCCTTTCGTCGACTGGAGCGGCAACTGCGGCAATCTGTCGGCGGCGGTCGGTTCCTTCGCCATCGCCTCCGGCCTGGTGGACGCGGAGCGCGTGCCGCGCAACGGCATCGCCACGGTGCGCATCTGGCAGGCCAATATCGGCAAGACCATCATCGCCCACGTGCCGATCACCGATGGCGCGGTGCAGGAAACCGGCGGCTTCGAACTCGATGGCGTGACTTTCCCTGCGGCCGAAGTGCAGCTGGAATTCCTCGACCCGGCGGCCGAGGAAGAGGGCGGTGGCGGCGCCATGTTCCCGACCGGGAATCTGGTGGACGACCTGGAGGTGCCGGGCCTCGGCATTCTGCGCGCCACCATGATCAACGCCGGCATTCCCACCATTTTCGTGAATGCCGACGCCATCGGCTACCAGGGTACGGAATTGCAGGAAACGATCAACGGCGATCCCAAAGCGCTGGCCATGTTCGAGTCCATCCGTGCCCACGGTGCGGTGCGCATGGGCCTGATCAAGCACGTGGACGAAGCGGCTACCCGCCAGCACACGCCGAAAGTCGCTTTCGTGGCCCGCCCCGCCAGCTATGCCGCATCCAGCGGCAAGCAGGTGGCGGCTGAAGACATCGACCTGCTGGTGCGCGCCATGTCCATGGGCAAGCTGCATCACGCCATGATGGGCACGGCCGCAGTCGCCATCGGCACCGCCGCCGCCATTCCCGGCACCCTGGTCAATCTGGCGGCCGGCGGCGGCGAACGCCAGGCGGTGCGCTTCGGCCATCCTTCCGGCACCTTGCGCGTGGGGGCGGAAGCGCGCCGGCAGGACGGCGAATGGAGCGTGACCAAGGCCATCATGAGCCGCAGCGCGCGCGTACTGATGGAGGGCTGGGTGCGCGTTCCCGGCGATGCGTTCTAACTAGATAGCTGCAAGCGGGCGGCGGAGTGTTTTTTGCAAGCCCTGTGATTTGATTTATATCGTTTTTGGCGCGGCGCGCCTGGGCTTCTGTATCAGAGGAACAGGCGCGCCGCTTCTTTTGTTGTAAGCTAGCCCGGCAAGTCCGGGCATTCGTCCGGGTATTGTGGCGAATGCAATCATTGTGGTTTATGATCTGCCCAACAGCGATCCATTGCCAATGGGAAGCGTTTATTTCCACAAGGTGCTTTGGTGTACATGAACCCAGTCTCAGCAAATCCCGATGTGCTGGCCGACGCTCTGACGCTGATCGGCGTGCCGGCTTGCGTATGCGATAGCGCGGGCCGGGTGCTGGCGGCGAATGCGGAGCTGGTGGCCTTGCTGGAAACCGATCCGCGCGAGCAGCCGCTCAGCGCTTTCATCGCGCCGCATGTGCGTGCCGAGACCAGCGCCGCCGTGAAGGCGGCTTGCGGTGGCGATCTGTCCGTGCCGCGCCACTATGCCGATATCTGCCTGCAGGCGGAGAGTGGGCGCCATATCCACGCCGGCATGGCGCTCAAGCCGCTGCCGGCCGCAATGGGCCCGGCGGGCGTCACCGTCGTCTTCCATGAATTGAGCGAAGTGCCGCACGAACAGCGCGCGCTGGGTAAGGCGCTGGCCGAACAGAAGGCGATTCTGGACAATGCGCCGGTCGGCATCCTGTTCACCAAGGACGAGATCATGTTGAGCTGTAATCCGCGCCTGGCCGAGATGTTCGGCTACCGGCGCGAGCAGATCACGGGCCGTCCGGCGCTGGAGGTCTTCCCTTCGCCCGAGGTGTACGCCGCATTCGGCCGCGAGGCGGGGCCGGTGCTGGGCCAGGGCCGCGCTTTCGAAAAGAACGAATTCCAGTTCCGCAAGCATGACGGCAGCCTGTTCTGGTGCCGCGTGCGCGCCAGCACCGTGGACCAGGAGCACAACGAGGGCGGCACCATCTGGATTCTGGAGGACGTGACGCACTCGCGCCAGAACCAGATGGAAGTCGAAGCGCTGATGACGAATGCCTCGATCTGCATCCTGTACACGCGCAACCGCCTGATCACGCGCTATAACCGCGGCTTTTCCGAAATGTTCGGCTACGAGGGCAAGGAAGGCCTGGGCCTGCCGGGCCGCGCCCTGTATCCCTCGGACGATGCCTATGCCCGGCTGGGCGTGCTGGCTTCGCCGCTGCTGTCGGTGGGCCGGCCCTTCCAGACCGAGGTGGAAATGCGGCGCAAGGACGGTGCCACGTTCTGGGCCCAGCTGATCGCCTACGTGGTCAATCCGGAAGATCCGACCCAGGGCACGATCTGGATCATCGAGGACCGCGCCGAGCACAAACGCGCCGAGGAATCGCTGCGCAACGCCCTGCTGGAAAACCAGGCCATTCTCGACAGCGCGGTGCTGGGCATTTCGGTATGCGAGGGCGGGCGCAATCTGCGCTGCAACGCCAAGATGGAAGAGCTGTTCGGCTATGCGCCGGGCGAGATGAACAATATCAGCGTGCAAGCCTTCTATCCCGATCTGGAAGAATGGGCCAGGGCGCGGCGCGACACGGCGCGCGATTTCGAGGCGGGCCATGTCAGCTCGACCGAGTACCAGCTGGTGCGCAAGGATGGCAGCCGCTTCTGGGCGCGCCTGTCCGGCCGTCCCTTCGATCCGACGCAGCCGCGCGGACGTTCGGTCTGGCTGGTGGACGATGTGACGGCGCGGCGCGAAGCGGCGGAAACGGTGCGCCGCGCGCGCGACGAACTGGAAGTGCGCGTGCTGGAGCGCACCGCCGAACTGGCCGGCGCCAACGCCATGCTGCAGGCCGAGATCGTGGAGCGGCGCCAGGCCGAGGCGCGCGTGCACCACATGGCGTATCACGACAGCCTGACCGGCCTGCCCAACCGCGCCCTGCTGGCCGACCGCCTGGACCGCGCCATGCTGGCGGCCCAGCGTTCCAGCCGCCGCCTGGCCGTCATGTTCATCGATCTGGACCGCTTCAAGACCATCAACGATTCGCTTGGCCATATGACGGGCGACCAGCTGCTGAAGGAAGTGGCCAACCGCCTGTGCGCCGCGGTGCGCGCCAGCGATACCGTGGCGCGCCTGGGCGGCGACGAATTCGTGGTGCTGGTGCCGGGCCTGGGCGAGGTGGGTGAATCGAACCGGGTGGCGGAAAAGATCATCGAAGCGCTGGCCGCGCCTTTCCCGCTGGAGGGGCGCATGCTGCATATCTCGCCCTCGATCGGCATCTGCATCTATCCAGACGACGGCCAGGATGTGGCGACCCTGATGCGCAACGCCGATTCCGCGATGTACCACGCCAAGGCGGCCGGCCGCAATAACTATCAATTCTTCACCCAGAAGATGAACCTGGCGGCGGCCCATCACTTCGAACTGGAAAGCAGCTTGCGCAGCGCGCTGTCCCTGCAGCAGTTCGAGCTGCACTTCCAGCCCATCATGGATATCCGCACGCGCCACCTGCACGCCATGGAGGTGCTGCTGCGCTGGCGCCGTCCCGGCCACGGCCTGGTGGGGCCGGACCAGTTCATCCCCATCATGGAGGAGAACGGCCTGATCGTGCCGGTCGGCGAATGGGTGATACGCCGCGCCTGCGAACAGAATATGGAATGGCTGCGCCAGGGCTTGCAGCCGGTGCCGCTGGCCATCAACCTGTCGCCGCGCCAGTTCATGCACCGCGGCTTGGTGGCCTCGATCCGCCGCATTCTGGAGGAAACCGGCATCGACCCGGCCCTGATCGAATTCGAGATCACGGAAACGGCGGTGATGCAGCATGGCGAGCAGACCCTGGAAATCCTGGGCCAGATCAACGCCATGGGCATCCGCCTGTCGATCGACGATTTCGGCACGGGCTATTCCAGCCTGGCCTATCTGAAGCGCTTCCCGGTGCGCAAGATCAAGATCGACCGCGCCTTCATCAAGGATCTGGAGGAGAGCACGGAAGACCGCGCCATCGTGGCGGCCATTATCGCGCTGTCGGACAGCCTGCAGCTGTCGGTGGTGGCGGAAGGGGTGGAGACGGAAGCCCAGTTTGGCCTCTTGCAGCGGCAGGGTTGCCAGCATGCGCAAGGCTATCTGTTCTCCCGTCCCGTGCCCTGCGCCGAAGCGCAGCATCTGCTGCAGGGCAGGGCGGAGTAAGAAGCGGGCTTAGGCCGCGGTCAGGGTGGCGATCACCGGTGCATGGTCGGACGGTTGCTCCCATTTGCGCGGCGCGCGGTCGATGATGCAAGCCTCGCAGCGTGCCACCAGGGGCGCCGACAGCAGGATATGGTCGATGCGCAGGCCTTTGTTCTTCTGGAAGCCCAGCATGCGGTAGTCCCACCAGCTGAAGGTTTTTTCCGGATGCTCGAAGAGGCGGAAGGAATCCTGCAAGCCCAGGTCGAACAGGGCTTGCAGCGCCGCCCTTTCCTTGTCCGAACACAGCACCTGGCCTTCCCAGGCGGCCGGATCGTGCACATCGCGGTCTTCCGGCGCGATATTGTAGTCGCCCAGCACGGCCAGGTTGGGATGCTTGGCCAGTTCGTCGGCCAGCCAGTCGCGGAACGATTGCAGCCAGCCCAGCTTGTAAATGTACTTTTCGGTATCAACCGCCTGGCCGTTCGGCACATAGGCGCAGACCACGCGTACCCCGCCGATGGTGGCGGCCAGGATGCGCTGTTGCGCATCTTCATAGCGGGGATTGTTCTTGACTACATCCTCGATAGGCAGACGCGACAAAATCGCCACGCCGTTATAGGTTTTCTGGCCGCTGAACACGACCTGGTAGCCGGCGGCCTCGATGGCGACGATGGGAAACTTGTCGTCCGTCAATTTTGTTTCCTGGATGCACAACACATCGACCGGGTTTTCCTCCAGCCATTTCAAAACGTGCGCCAATCTTACGTTGAGCGAATTAACATTCCAGGTTGCAAGTTTCATGGTGCTTATCCTTATGGTTTTCCTGGCGCGCATCTTACCGCAACGGCCCGCCGCGCGCAGGCCTTGCAAGAGCGAAGGCGGCCCTGATATTTGCAAATAAACGTCAGTTTTCTCGACCAAACGGTATCCAGAGGAGGGATAATGTAGGAAAATGTAACAGACCCAAAAATAATTGCCGATAATGCTTCATAGTTATCAAAATGGTACTAAGATGTAGTTAGTGCCGACCCAAAAATATAAATATACATAAGTTCGTTTGAGCACTGATTAGTTGTCCCCGGCCACCACTCATTACAAAAATGTTCCATAAAGCAACAAAATTGTGTTGTTGTTCGTAAAGAAGTGGTACTATTTGGAAACTTATTCGTGTTTTTAAACAGTCCGAAGCATGTAAAGGAATAAAATGCGATCAGCATTTGAAGCATGGGCGCAGCGCGACGGCCACATCGTGCGCAGGCGCGAAGACAAGCCAGAAGAGTATCTGGTATTTGAAACGCAACGCCGCTGGGTAATCTGGCAAGCGGCGCTGGAGCATGGCAAGGCTCCGAGCGGACGCAAGTCGGCTGCCCAGAAGGAAAAAGAGGCAGCAGGCGAGCGTACCGTGAGTGCCCGGTCCAGTCTGGCGCGACCGACTGCCGTGAGTGCCGGCGAGGCGACGGTGCGGAATCAGGTTTTGAATGAGGTGCTGGACGCTTTCTCTGCCCTGGACGGTAATAGTGGCATGGAAGACATCCTGAACGTCATCCAGGGTCTGAAGCAAAGACAAAAATCCCAGGCGGGCAATTAAGCCGCCTATGTACCACCGGCTGATGTTCTCGGCCGGCGTGGCCGCTGTGCGGCCCGTCGCCTGCGCCGCTGTTCTGGCGGCGTTGGGCGCTTGCGCAACGCTAACCGAATCCACCCAGCAGCAAGTACTGGTGCAGACCGTTCTCGACCACCGCGAGGTGGCGGGCGCGGGCTGTGTGCTGTCCAATGATGTGGGCAAGTGGTTTATCGCCACGCCCGGCCGCGTCACGATCCGCAAGAGTCTCAAGCCCCTGCATGTCGATTGCCAACTGGGTGGGCAAGCCGTCTCCGGCGAAAGCGTGCAGTCCAAACAGAATGCCAGCCTGTGGGGCAATATTGTGCTGACCTTTGGTACCGGACTGATTGTGGACCGCAATACCGGCGCCGGTTTCGACTATCCCTCGACCATCACCGTCATCCTGCATCCCGCGCACCAGGGCGAGCAGCGCCTGCCCGCGCCGGGCGGCGTGACGGTATATTAGCGCCTGATAAAAAAGGGGACAGCCCTGGCGGACTGTCCCCGTTGCATCTGCAAAGCCGGGACGCGTCCCGGCTTTTTGCTTTATGCGCGGTTGAGCAGGAAGGTGCTCAGCAGCGGAACCGGACGGCCGGTCGCGCCTTTGGCGGCGCCCGATTTCCAGGCGGTGCCGGCGATGTCCAGGTGGGCCCAGGTGTACTTGCGGGTGAAGTTTTCCAGGAAGGCCGCGGCCGTGATCGACATGCCGCCCGGCGTGCCGATATTGGCCAGATCGGCGAAGTTGGACTTCAGCTGATCGTTATAGGCTTCTTCGATCGGCATGCGCCATGCGGTGTCGCTGGTGGCTTTGCCGGCGGCCAGCAGTTCGGCGGCCAGCTTGTCGTGGGCTTCGTCGTGGCGGGTGAACAGGCCGCTGTTGTGGTGGCCCAGGGCGACCACGCAGGCGCCGGTCAAGGTTGCCACGTTGACCACGGCGGCTGGCTTGAAGCGCTCGGCATAGGTCAGGGCGTCGCACAGGATCAGGCGGCCTTCGGCGTCGGTGTTCAGGACTTCGATGGTCAGGCCGTTCATCGAGGTGACGATGTCGCCCGGCTTGGTGGCGCGGCCGGAAGGCATGTTTTCGCAAGCGGCCACGATGCCGATCACGTTCAGCTTCAGGCCCATTTCGCCGATGGCGCGGAAGGTGCCCAGCACGGAGCCGGCGCCGCACATATCGTATTTCATCTCGTCCATGCCAGGGCCGGCCTTGATCGAGATGCCGCCGGTGTCGAAGGTGATGCCTTTACCGACCAGCACCACCGGCGCGTCCTTGGCCTTGCCGCCCATGTGCTTCAGCACGATGAACTTGGGCGCCTGCTCGCTGCCATTGGTCACGGACAGGAAGCTGCCCATTTTCAGCGCTTCCATCTGCTTGCGTTCCAGGATTTCGACTTCGAACTTGAATTCCTTGGCCAGCTTCTTGGCGGTGTCGGCCAGGTAGGTCGGGGTGCAGACGTTGGCCGGCAGGTTGCCCAGGTCCTTGGTCAGCTCCATGCCGTTGGCGATGGCGATGGCTTGCGACAGGGCCAGCTTGGTGGCGGCATTGTTCGGCAGGGCCAGGGCGATTTTCTTGACGCCGGCTGGCGCCGGATCTTTCTTCGATTTCTGGCTGTCGGTGCGGTAGATGCTTTCGCGGCCAGCTTGCACCACGGCGCGCACGCTCCAGTTCACGTCGCGCTCTTTCACTTCGGTCAGTGGTAATGCGATAATGGCGTCCGCCGTGCCCAGGGTCGAGAAGGCCTTGATGGTGGCTTGCACTGCGGAGTTGAAGCTCTTTTCGCCGAAAGCTTCGTCAGCGCCCAGGCCAACCAGCAGCACGCGCTCGGCCGCCGCGCCCTTCAGGCCGCGCAGCAGCAGGGTGGTGCCGGCTTTACCGGAGATGTCGCCGGACTTCAGCGCAGCCGTGATTTCACCGGCGCCGTCCAGGGCTTTGGCGGCCTCGGACAGCTTCTTGTTTTCGAAAACCGCGACGGCTACGCAGCCGGTTTTGGCCGACGAGATGGTGTTTTTTGCGTCAAAAGCTTTTATGCTAAAGTCCATTAGATTTCTCCGTATTGTGTGCTGGTATTGCTGGTCTTACTTAAACCTGTTGATCGGATTATAAACGTCGAATGATTTTCCAACGCGCCCTTAAACGCGAGCTGGCCAGTTCCGCAGGGGCTACTTTCACGGTGCTGTTTTCCATCCTCGTGACGTGGACCCTGATCTCCATTCTCGGCAAAGCCGCGGGCGGCAAGGTAGCATCGACCGATGTGGTCGCGCTCATCGCGTTCGCAGCCCTGAATTATCTGCCAACTGTCCTCATCCTCACCAGTTTTATTTCTGTGCTGATGGTCGTTACGCGCACTTATCGCGATTCCGAGATGGTGGTCTGGTTTGCGTCGGGCCAGAGTTTAGCAAAATGGATTCGTCCGGTGCTGACTTTCGGCCTGCCCCTGATTATATTGACCGGCGCCCTGAGTTTCTTTGCCACGCCCTGGGCCAAGCAAAAAAGCAGCGAATATATCGAGCGCTTTAACAAACGCGAGGATTTGCAAAAGGTCGCGCCCGGCCAATTCAAGGAATCCTCGTCCAGCAACCGCATTTTCTTCGTGGAGGCGGTGGCCGGCAAAAGCGCGGTGGTGCAGAATGTTTTCGTCAATTCGGTCGATGCGCGCGGCACGTCGGTGGTGGTGGCCAAGGAAGGCGTCATCAGCACCACGCCCGATGGTTCCAGCTATCTGGTGCTGAAAAACGGCCGCCGCTACCAGGGCACGCCGGGCCAGGCCGATTTCCAGACCATGGAATTCGAGCGCTACAGCATGCGCGTGGCGCAGCAGTCGCAGGAAATGGATGCGCCGCTGGAGGCGGCCATGACCACCAAAGAGTTGCTGCAAAACCCGACCAATGCCACGCGCGGCGAGCTGCTGTACCGCATCGGCGCGCCGATCACCTGCCTGATCCTGCTGCTGCTGGCGATTCCGCTGGGCTTCGTCAATCCGCGCGCGGGCAGTTCGACCAACCTGATTATCGCGGTGCTGATCTTCTTCGCCTATAACAATATCAGCAAGGTGCTGGAGGCCAGCGTCAAGCAAGGCCGCCTGCCGTTCGCCGTCTCCTGGTGGCCGCTGCACCTGGCCGCGGCGCTGGCCGTGCTGGCCTTGTTTGCCTGGCGCCTGAACGTGAACCACCGCTACCACCCGCTGGCCCTGATGGCCGCGCTCAAGCGCGGCGGCAGCAAGAAAGCCGTATCCCCATGAGTATCCTGCAACGCTATTTCGCCGTTTCCATCGTCAAGGCCGTGGCCTTCGTGCTGCTGGCCTTCCTCGGCCTGCAGGCCTTCATGGACCTCAGCGGCGAGCTGGCCTCGGTCGGCAAGAACGGCTATGACCTGCAGCACGCCATGCTGTATACCCTGCTTATGTTGCCGAGCAATGTGTACAAGGTGATGCCGGTGGCGGCCCTGATCGGCACCATCTACACGATGGCGCAATTTGCCTCGACCTCGGAATTCACCATCATGCGCGCTTCCAGCATGTCGACCCGCATGGCGGGCTGGATGCTGTTCCGCATCGGTATCGGCCTGGTCATCGTCACCTTCATCTTCGGCGAAGTGATCACGCCGCGCACCGGGCCGCTGGCCGAGAAAGTGCGCCTGACGGGGCGCGGCGCCACGGTGTCGGCCGAATTCCGCTCCGGCCTGTGGACCAAGGACGTGATCAAGAGCGATGGCATGAGCGGCGCCGTGCAAGGCACGCGCTTCTTCAATGTGAAGGAGGTCTTGCCGGATGGGCAGCTGGTGGGCGTCAAGCTTTACGAATTCGATAACAGCTTCCGCCTGCGCTCGATCACCCAGGCCAAGACCGGCACCTTCCAGGGCGATAATGTATGGCGCCTGTTCGGCGTGACGGAAAACCATTTCAGCAACGCGGTGCTGGCGGCCGGCGCGGAAGCCACGCGCGCCAACCACTTCGGCCAGGAGAGCAGCGCCATCGCCATCCAGACCCACCCGACCAAGGATCTGGTATCGGAGATCACGCCCAAGATTCTGTCGGTGTCGGCTTCCGATCCGGAGCGCATGTCGGCCAATGAGCTGCGCGTGTATACCCGCCACCTGCAGGAGAACAAGCAGGGCACCGAGCGCTTCAAGATCGCCTTCTGGAAGAAGCTGTTCGACCCGCTGGCCATCTTCGTGCTGATGGCCCTGGCCCTGCCGTTCGCCTATCTGCACACGCGTAGCGGCGGCGTCAGCCTGAAGATTTTCATCGGCATCATGATCGGCGTCGGCTATCTGCTGGTGAATACCTTGTTCTCGCATCTGGGTATGCTGTCCACCTGGCCGGCCGTGGTCACAGCCATCATGCCAAGCCTGATCTTCCTGATGCTGGCGCTGGGCGCCCTGTGGTGGGTGGAGCGGCACTGAGATGGGCCAGCGTGCACTGATCCTGTTTGCGCATGGGGCGCGCGCCGCCAGCTGGGCCGCGCCCTTTGAGAGCCTGCGCGAACTGACGCAGGCGCGCCTGCCCGACGCCGATGTGTCGCTGGCTTTCCTGGAATTGATGGAACCGAGCCTGCCCGCACAGGTGGCGGCGCTGGCCGCTGCTGGCATCGAAGAAGTGACGGTGGTGCCGGTGTTTCTGGGGCAGGGCGGCCATGTGCTGCGCGACCTGCCGCTGATGCTCGATGAACTGCGCGCCAGCTACCCGGCCCTGCGTATTGACGCCGTCGGCGCCGTCGGCGAAGACCCCGATGTGTTGCGCGCCATGACCGACTACTGCGTCGGCGCGCTGGGCGCCGCAAGCGCAGCGCCCAAAGGCGGGGTTTAAGTCTCGTCCCGCAGCCAGAATGCTTCCTGGCGCTGCACCGATTCCGCCAGCAGGCTGCCCGGCGCGGCGAATTCACGACGGATGGCTTGGCGCAGGCTAGGGCGTTCCAGCAGTGCCTCGGCCTTTTCGGCGTATTCACGCGCTTTCTCTTCCTTGCCCAAGCCGGTCAACACCTGCCATTGCAGCAGGGTGGTATCGGCGTAGTTCAGGGTATCGGCCATCAGGCGCATGACGGATGGGGCGCTGGTGTCGGCTGTCATCTCCCTGAACAGGCGGTTCAGGTATTCGGCTTCCTCTTCGATGGCAGCCATCGGCTCCGGCAGATAGCCGCTGGCCAGCTGGAAGTCGCCGCAGGCCACAATGGCGCCGGCCGCATAGCGGAAGGACTGGGCCGCCTGTTCCGGCAGCTTGGCCTGGAATTGCTGGAACAGCTCATAGGTCGCGCGCTCATCCTCCAGCAGATGATTGATGTCGACGATGACGGGGAAGCGTGGCTCGCTGCTGCCGTCGGCGATCGCCACCATGGTTTCGCCGTCCAGCAGCAGGGCGGCTTCGCGCTCGCGCAGGGCTTGCAGGGCGGCCAGCGCCGGCGGATAGACGTCGCCCAGTTCCTTCCAGTGATGCAGGGCATAGCGGCCGAAGCGGTGCAGATTGCGCTCCTGTTTGGCGGCGTAGTCGTAGAAGTGCTGGTGCAGGCGCAGCGCCTCGGCATGGTCGCCGGCTTCCTGCGCTTCCAGCGCATCCTGGTAAATTTCCCGCAGCTCGTCCATGGGCTTACTCCTTGCTGCGGCTTTGCGCCAGCATGGCGGCGATGGTGGCGCCGGGCTGTTCGAATTCGCGCTGCACGGCGTCGCGCAGCGCGTCCGATTTCAGCTGTTCCAGTGCGGCGGCGCCGGCTTGTTCGACTTCCTCGTCTTCGCCTTGGCGGCGCAGCACTTCCAGGATCAGGCGCACTTCCTTGGCATAGTTGAGCACATAGGCCAGCAGCGCGGGCGCGGATGAGGTCTTGCCGCTGCTCGCCAGCTCTGCGGCGAAATTGTTCAGGCGCGCGGCCATGGCGCCGATGCGCTCCACCGGCTGCGGCAGATAGCGGCGCGCCAGCGCAAAGTCCTCGCAGGCCACGAGGGCGGGCAGGGCAAGGTCGGCGCATTGGCGCGCCAGGTCGGGCAATTGGGCGTCGATCTGCGTGAACAGGTCATGGGTGGCGCGTTCCTCGCCCAGTGCGCCGTTGATGGCGCTGATGTCCTGGAAGCGTGCCAGTGTGGCGTCGCCGTTCAGCAGGCGCGCGGTGTCGCGGTCGCGCAAGCCTTGCAGGGCGCGGCGTGCCAGCGGGAATTGTTCGCCCAGGTAAATCCAGTCGCGCAGGGCGAAGGACAGGCGCACTCCGTTCAGCGACGGATCGGTTTCCAGGGCGTTTTCGTGGAACCAGAGATGGTCGCGCAGGGCATCTTCAAACTTACCCGCCAGCCGCGCATTGCGCGCGCGCTCCAGAATCTCGTGTGCTTGTGACATAAAACCTCCGCAATTGCAAAGGCGGTATTTTAGCGCCTGCGCCGCCGGCGAGGCGCTAAAAGCGGCGCTGCCTCAGGCTTGACGGGCCGCGGACAGGGCGGCCGCTGGCGTTTCGCCCAGGCCGGGCTGGTGCACGCGGGTTTTCATGGCCTCGCCCAGCATGACCAGCACCGGCCCTTGGGCGCCGTCCAGTCCATGTGCCAAGTCGGCCAGGGTGATGCGGCCGATGCGCTGGTCGGGGCGGCTGACGTTTTCGATCACCACCACCGGCGTATCGGGCCGGCGGCCCTGGTCCAGCAGGCGCTGGGCGGTGGCAATGGCTTCGCGCCCACCCATATACTGTACCAGGGTATCGGTGGACGGAATCGCGACGTCTTCAGGATGCCCTGGCGCGGTACTGGAGGTGAAGAAGGCCACGCTGCGTGCCACGCCGCGCTTGGTCAGCGGCTGCTTGCTGGCTGCCGCTGCCGCCACTGCCGTGGTGATGCCAGGGACGACTTCGACTTCGATGCCCTCGGCTTCGAGTGCGCTCAATTCCTCGTCGGCGCGCCCGAACAGCATGGGGTCGCCGCCCTTCAGACGCACCACCATGCCGTATTTGGCGGCACAATCGACCAGCTGCTTGTTGATGAAGTTCTGCGCCGCCGAGCGCTGGCCGCAGCGCTTGCCGACCGAGATCTTCACCGCCTGCGGGCACAGCTCCAGCATCTCGTCCATCACCAGCGCATCGTACAGAACGACTTCGGCTTCGGCCAGCAAGCGCGCACCGCGCAGGG
Organism: Massilia sp. NR 4-1; assembly: GCF_001191005.1. Taxonomy (NCBI): domain Bacteria; kingdom Pseudomonadati; phylum Pseudomonadota; class Betaproteobacteria; order Burkholderiales; family Oxalobacteraceae; genus Massilia; species Massilia sp. NR 4-1. The sequence goes on along the minus strand of NZ_CP012201.1, from coordinate 2,840,544 downwards.
TAATCAAATCCTGGGCGCCGGGACCGGCGCCGATCAAATACACTTTCCCGAATGCTGGCATGAAGCTTTCCTTGCTGGCCCTGCTGTTTCTTATTATTCGCCGAGGCGTATCATGCCGGCGGCGACCGTCTGGTGCGTCACTTCATCGATCAGGATGAAGGCCCCGGTGGCGCGGATGTCGGCATACGCGTCGGCCGCCAGCGGCTGCTGCACGGTCAGCGCGATGCGCGCCACATCGTTGAGTTTCAGGGCATCCGCATCGTGCCGCTGCTGGGTGTTGATGTCAAGGATAGAATCGATTTTGGCGATCTTGGCCGCTGTCTGCTTGGTGCCGTGCTTGATCCAGTATTTGCGGCGCAGGTCCAGCGCATCCTCCGACAGCCAGCAGACGTCGGCGCTGACTTGTTTCAGCAGCGTGGCCGGCTGGGTGCTCGACGCCAGCAGATCGCCGCGCGACACGTCCAGATATTCCTCCAGCAGCAGCGTGATCGACTGGCCGGCGGTCGCTGATTGGTGCGAGCCTTCCAGCGTCAGGATGTCTTTCACGGTTGCGCTCTGGCCCGAAGGCTGCACCACCAGCTTGTCGCCAACGGCCACGCGGCCCGATTCGATGCGGCCCATATAGCCGCGGAAGTCGTTTGCTTCGTGGCCGTTGTGGCGCGCCACCAGTTGCACCGGGAAGCGGAAGGGCGCGTTGTGCGACTCGTCGTACACCGACAGCGATTCCAGCAGCTCGATCAGGGTCGGGCCTTTGTACCAGTTCATCTTGTCGCTGGCATCGACCACATTGTCGCCGGTCAGGGCCGACAGCGGGATGGTGGTCACGTCCTTCAGGCCCAGGGTCTGGGCGAATTCCTGGTAAGCCTTGACGATGCGCTGGTAAATCGCCTGGTCGTAGTTCACCAGGTCCATCTTGTTGACCGCCACCACCACATGCTCGATCTGCAGCAGATGGGCGATGGTCGAATGGCGCTTGGTCTGGATCAGCAGATCGACGCCGCCATCCTCGCGCAGCTTCACTTTCGACACGTCGACCAGGATGATGACGGCATCGGCGGTGGAAGCGCCCGTCACCATATTGCGCGTGTATTGCTCATGGCCCGGCGTATCGGCGATGATGAATTTGCGCTTGGGCGTGGCGAAGTAGCGGTAGGCCACGTCGATGGTGATGCCCTGTTCCCGTTCCGCTTCCAGGCCATCGGTCAGCAGCGAGAGGTCGATGGTGTCGCCCACGGTGCGCTTATGCTTGGCGCGCGAGACGGCGGCCAGTTGGTCGGCGAAGATGCCCTTGCTGTCGTACAGCAGGCGGCCGATCAGGGTGCTCTTGCCGTCGTCCACCGAGCCGGCGGTGATGAAGCGCAGCAGGCCACGCTCGGACAGGTTCTCGTTCAATGCGTTCATCAGAAGTATCCTGCTTTCTTGCGTTTTTCCATCGAGGCTTCGGAAGTCTGGTCGTCCATGCGGGTGGCGCCGCGTTCGGTGATCTGGGTGACGGCGGTTTCGGCGATGATCGCTTCCACCGTGGCCGCGTCCGACGATACCGGGCAGGTGCAGGAAATATCGCCCACCGTGCGGAAGCGCACCACCTGGCTTTCCACCGTCTCGCCGTCGCGCGCCGGGGTCAGATCGGTCAGCGGCACCAGCAGGCCGTTGCGCGGAATGACCTGGCGCTCGTGCGCAAAGTAGATCGAAGGCAGGGCCAGTTTTTCGCGCGCGATGTACTGCCACACATCGAGTTCGGTCCAGTTCGAAATCGGGAAGACGCGCATATTCTCGCCGGGATGGACGCGGGTGTTATACAGGTCCCACAGTTCCGGGCGCTGCGCCTTCGGGTCCCACTGGCCGAATTCGTCGCGGAAGGAGAAGATGCGCTCCTTGGCGCGCGCCTTTTCTTCATCGCGGCGGGCGCCGCCGATGCAGGCGTCGAAGCCATGTTCGGCGATGGTTTCCAGCAGCGTCACCGCCTGCGCCGCGTTGCGCGAATCGGTCTGCGGATTACGCAGGCGCACCGTGCCCTTCTTGATCGAATCCTCGACCGAGCCGACGATCAGGCGCTCGCCCAGTTCGGCCACGCGGCGGTCGCGGAACTCGATCACTTCGGCGAAGTTATGGCCGGTATCGATATGTACCAGCGGGAAGGGGAATTTGCCGGGACGGAAAGCTTTTTCCGCAAGGCGCAGCAGCACCACGGAATCCTTCCCGCCCGAGAACAGCAGGGCGGGATTGCTGCATTCGGCGGCCACTTCGCGCAGGATGTGGATGGCTTCCGATTCCAGCGCATCGAGGTGGCGCGCGTTCACGTCGCCAAGGCCTTGGATTGGGGTGTCAAGCAGAGCGTTCATTGATAGCCTGTTCTTGTGTGGGTGGCGCGCTGAAACTCAGGCCGCCACGGATTTAATGCGAATCAGTTTTCCATCGACCAGATGCAAACCGCATTCCTTCGATTCCGGGTTTTCCCACCACCAGCGACCGGCGCGTACGTCCTCTCCGGGCTGGATGGCGCGCGTGCAGGGCGCGCAGCCGATGGAGGGATAGCCTTGGTCGTGCAAGTCATTGTACGGCACATTATTGGCGCGGATATAGTCCCAGATATCCTGCTCCGACCAGTCGGCCAGCGGGTTAAATTTGGTCATGAAGTGGGCCGGATCGTCCTCCTCCACCAGCAGCGAGGAGCGGGTGCTGGACTGGGCGCGGCGCTGGCCCGTGACCCAGGCCTTGTTGCCGAACAGGGCGCGGCTCAGTGGTTCCACCTTGCGGATGCGGCAGCATTCGCGGCGCAGCTCCACGCTGTCGTAAAAACCATTCAGGCCGTGCGCGGCGACATAGGCGTCCACCCCTTCCGGCTGCGGGCGGTAGAGCGCGATCTCATAGCCATACTGTTCCTTCACGCGTTCCAGCATCGCCAGGGTTTCGGGATGCAAGCGTCCCGTTTCCAGCGAAAAGATGCCGATCGGGAGCCGGGCCTTCAGGATCAGGTCCGTCAGCACCATATCCTCGGCCGCCAGGCTGGAGGCGAAAACAGCAGGCGAGAAGTCGCGCACGATGCGTTCCAGGGTCAGGCGCGTCTGCGCCACCAGGATGTCCGGCTGGCTCATGCTGGCGTCTCCTGTCAGATGCCGTAACCGGCGTCGCCGCCGGCCTGCGCGGCTTCGCGGTGGTGGCGGCGGAACAAGGGCTGCTGTTCGTCCACCGAAGCCTGGTAGGTTTCGGAGAACACGGTCAGGCCTTTCAGCGCATCGTGGATGCTGCGGTCGGGACGCGTGGCGTAGGCGTTGAAGCCGACGCGGTGCATGGAGAACAGCTGGTCGCGCAGCACGTCGCCGATGGCGCGCAGCTCGCCCTTGTAGCCCAGGCGGGTGCGCAGATTATAGGCAATCGAATAGCCGCGGCCATCGGTGAACTTGGGGAAGTCCACCGCCACCACGCCAAAGCGATCCAGCTCGCCCTTGAGCGCTTCGGGACGTTCGTCGCTGGCGATCCAGACGCCGATTGAGGCGCGCGCTGCCAGCGCGGCGCGCTGGCTCAGCCACACTTGCAGCGGCACGATGACCTTGCCGGCCGGGACTGCCACCGTTTCCGCGTCCTCGCCCTCGGCCAGGCGCAGCACCTGCCAATCGTCTTCGACGATTTCGCGGCCTTTGATAATCAGGTTTTGCTCAGGCATATTCATCTTCTCCAATCAGGCGGCCCGCTTCGGCAATCGGCGTGGCGTATACGAATTCCTTGAAGGGCGTGACGCCCAGGCGCTGCACGGTATCGACGAAGCGTTCCTCGTCGCTGCGCTCGCGCACATACACTTGCAGCAGGCGGTCGATGACTTCCGGCATCTGCTGCGCCGAGAACGAGGGGCCGATGATCTTGCCGATGGCGGCGTGGTTGCCTTGCGCGCCGCCGATGGAGACCTGGTACCACTCGGCGCCATCCTTATCTACGCCCAGCACGCCGATGGAGCCGACGTGGTGGTGGCCGCAGGCATTGATGCAGCCCGAGATATTCAGTTCGATCTCGCCGATATCGTGCAGATAGTCGATATGGTCGAAGCGCTCCGCGATGGCGGCCGCGATCGGGATCGACTTGGCATTGGCCAGCGAGCAGAAGTCGCCGCCGGGGCAGCAGATCATATCGGTCAGCAGGCCGATATTCGGCGTGGCCAAGCCCAGGGCCTTGGCTTCCTGCCACAGCGCGAACAGCTTGGACTGCGGTACGTCGGCCAGCACGATGTTCTGCTCGTGGGTCACGCGCAGCTCGCCGAAGGAATAGCGGTCGGCCAGATCGGCCATGAAATCCATTTGCGCGGCGGTGGCATCGCCCGGCGGCACGCCGGTCTTTTTCAGCGACAGCACCACGGCCGCATAGCCGGGCACCTTGTGCGGTTTCACATTGCGCTTCAGCCAGTTGCCGAAAGCCTTGTTGTCCGCGTGTTCGGCGGCCGGATCGATGGCAGCCAGGGTTTCGTAGGCGTGCGGTTTGAAGTAGGCGATGATGCGTTCCATCTCGTCTTCGGTCAGGGTCTGGGCGCTGTCTTTCAGGTCCAGCCATTCCTCTTCCACCTGGCGCGTGAACTCTTCCACGCCCACCGCCTTCAGCAGGATCTTGATGCGCGCCTTGTATTTGTTGTCGCGCCGGCCGTACTGGTTATACACGCGCATCACCGCTTCCACATAGGTCAGCAGATGCTCGCGCGGCAGGTATTCGCGGATGGTGCTGCCGATGATGGGGGTGCGGCCCATGCCGCCGCCCACCATCACCTTGAAGCCGATCTCGCCCGCTTCATTGCGCACCACGGTCAGGCCGATATCGTGGATGGCGATGGCGGCGCGGTCTTCCACGGCGCCATTGATGGCGACCTTGAATTTGCGCGGCAGGGCGATGAATTCAGGGTGGAAGGTGGACCACTGGCGCAGCACCTCGGCATACGGGCGCGGATCGATGATCTCGTCGGCGGCCACGCCGGCGAATTCGTCCGAGGTCACGTTGCGGATGCAGTTGCCCGAGGTCTGGATGGCATGCATCTCGACCGAGGCCAGGTCGCTCAGGATGTCCGGCGTCTGTTCCAGCTCGACCCAGTTGAACTGGATGTTCTGGCGCGTGGTGAAATGGCCGTAGCCGCGATCGTATTTGCGGGCGATATGGGCGAACATGCGCATCTGCTTGGACGACAGCAGGCCGTAAGGCACGGCGATGCGCAGCATATAAGCATGGCGCTGCATGTACAGGCCGTTTTGCAGTCGCAGAGGCAGGAATTCGGCCTCGCTCAGCTCATCGTTCAGGCGGCGCTGCACCTGGTCGCGGTACTGCGCGATGCGCTCCCGCACGATGAGATGGTCATATTGGTCATATTGATACATATCGTTCCTAAAAAGTCGCTTGCGGCAAGGGCTGGCGCTTCCGGGTCTCCCCAAAGTGGCTTCAATGGTAATAAACTCCAGCTTTATTCCAAACGACTTAGTCTTTATTTGCTTATATACGTATTGGGCATAAGCATCAGCGTAAAATACGGTTTGGGATACTGACCGAGAGAGCCAATGAACCTGCATCAACTCCGATTCGTACGCGAAGCCGTGCGCCAGAACTACAACCTGACGGACGCCGCCAAAGCCCTGTTTACGTCCCAGCCGGGCGTGTCCAAGGCCATCATCGAGCTGGAAGAGGAGTTGGGCGTGGATATCTTTACCCGGCACGGCAAGCGCATCCGCGGCCTGACCGAACCGGGCCGCCTGGTGCTCGAATCGGTCGAGCTGATCATGCAGGAGATCGACAGCCTGAAACGCATCGGCAAGGAATACGCTGCCCAGGACAGCGGCAGCTTCACCATCGCCACCACCCACACCCAGGCGCGCTACACCCTGCCGCGCGTGGTGCAAGCCTTCATGCAGAAGTTCCCCAAAGTGCGGTTATCTTTGCTGCAAGGCAATCCGCGCCAGATTGCCGAGATGGTGCAGCGCGACCAGGCCGATCTGGCCATCGCCACCGAATCGATTGCCGGCATCGACGGGCTGATCACCCTGCCGTGCTACCAGTGGGAGCACGTGCTGGTGGTGCCGCCCGAGCATGCGCTGCTGAAATCCAAGGAAATCACCCTGGAAGACGTGGCCGGCTTCCCCGTCATCACCTATGACAGCGCCTTTGCCGGCCGCAGCAAGATCGACCACGCTTTCTCGCTGCGCGGCCTGAAGCCGGACGTGCTGCTGGAAGCCATCGATGCCGACGTCATCAAGACTTATGTCGAACTGGGCATGGGCATTGGTATCATTGCGGGCATGGCCTTCGATCCCGAGCGCGACCGCAATCTGCGCTCGATCCCGGTTGGCCATCTGTTCGGCATGAATGTGTCGCGCGTGGCGGTCAAGCAGGGCGCTTACCTGCGCAGCTATATTTATACCTTCATCGAATTGCTCGCCCCGACCCTGAACCGCAAGCTCATCGAGCAAGCCATGCGCGGCGAACAGGATCACTACGAGCTGTAATCAAGCATAGAAACAAGAAACAAATGACTCAAGAAACATTCTCCCGATACTACGCCCAGCGCGCCGCCACCTTCGACAGTGTCTACGACAAGCCGGAGCGCCAGGCCGACCTGGCCCGCCTGCACAGCCGCCTGGGCGAACTGCTGGCCGGCCACAAGGTGCTGGAAATCGCCTGCGGCACCGGCTACTGGACCGAGACCATCGCCAAGACGGCCGCCTCGGTGCACGCCACCGACGTCAACCCCGCCATGCTGGAATACACGCAAAAGCGCAGCCTGCCGAATACCAGTCTGGCCCTGGCCGACGCCTGGGAACTGGCGCCGGCGGTGGGCGAATACACCGCCGTGTTCGCCGGCTTCCTGTGGTCGCATATCCGGCGCGAAGAGCAGGAGCGCTTCCTGTCCCAGCTGCGCGCTAAGCTCGGCAAGGATGTACTGCTGGTGGTGATGGACAACTGCTATGTCGACGGCAGCAGCACCGTGATCGCGCGCACCGACGCCGACGGCAACACCTTCCAGCTGCGCACCTCGCCCACCGGCGAGCGCTTCGAAGTGCTGAAAAACTTCCCGACCGACAGCTATCTGCGCAAGAAGCTGGCCCATGCCACGCGCGAGATCCGCATCGAGCGCCTGCCTTACTACTGGCTGCTGACGGCGCGCCTGAAATAGCCATTCAGGAAAAACTTGCTGCAAAATAGCAACAAGTTACATTTGTCATATTGTTGAAGCATTTGATAGGCATGATTCGCCCCAACGTTTCGCAGCGTTTCATTCTTCATCAACTTCAACAGTAGGACATCAAGTGAAAAAACTTACTCTGGCAGCTCTGCTCATCGGCGGTTTCGCAGCATCGGCACAAGCACAATCGAACGTGACCGTGTATGGCGTGGTCGACTTGGGCATCGCTAAAACCACCGGCCAATCCGCAGTTGAACGCGAGAACCACGCTTCGCGTCTGGGCTTCCGTGGTACTGAAGATCTGGGCGGCGGTCTGTCGGCCATCTTCAACCTGGAAAGCGAAATCCTGGCCGACACCGGCGCGCAAAAAGGCAATCTGTTCGACCGCCAGGCATGGGTCGGCCTGAAAGGCTCCTTCGGCCAGGTTTACCTGGGCCGCACCAAGGACATCATCGACGGCGCCCTGCCACGCATCGAACCGTTCAACGCCGACGGCGTGATCGGTAAGGTCAACGAGCCGATGATGCGCAACGGCGTGGGCCAGTCCCGCGTTGCCAACGCCATCACCTATAACAGCCCAAGCTACCAAGGCCTGGCCTTCGCCCTGCAAGCCGTGCTGAGCGAAGTCAAAGGCGCCGACGCTGGTTACAGCGCCCTGGCGACCTACGACAACGGCCCGATCAGCCTGCACGCCGGTTACCAGCGCGCGGTGCAGACCGCCGTCAGCCCAGTGAAGCCAACCCTGTGGACCATCGGCGCCGGCTACAAATTCGGCGACACCAAAGTCTCCGGCGGCTACTCCAAAGGTAAAACCGACGTGGCCACCACCGGTGACTACAAGAGCTGGCTGCTGGGCGTGAGCCACAGCATCGGCGGCGGCGACCTGAAAGCCGTGTACGGCAAGCAAGAGCAGAACAACAACAAGGTCAGCGGCCTGAACACCGTGAAAGAAATGGGCGTGGGTTACGACTACCACCTGTCCAAGCGCACCGACCTGTACGCCTACGCCGGCAAGGAAAAAGTCAAAGCCCTGACCTCCTACCAGCTGGGCATCTCCCACAAGTTCTAATCCGCCTCGCGGCATCGCCGAGCTTGTGTCCGATTTTGGGGTCTGGCCCCAAAATCGGACACGGGCTCGGCGGTGAGAACGCTGGAAGCGCCATTGGCGCTTTTTTGCGTTTACGGCTCGGCGAAGGAGGGCAGGGGCAGGCGGATGTCGATGCGCGTGCCTTGGCCGGGACTGCCGCTGATGGCGAGGTCGCCGCGCAGGGCCAGCACGCGTTCGCGCATGCCGAGCAGGCCGTAGGAGGTGGGTTTGTCCAGATCGCTTTCGCCGATGCCGCGCCCATCGTCCTCGATCGCAATCAGCAGGGCACCATCCTTGCGGTGCAGCTGCAGCTCGACCGTATGGGCGTGGGCATGGCGGGCGATATTGGTCAGCGATTCCTGCACGATGCGGAAGACGGCGGTGCTGAGGCGGTCGTCCAGGATCAGTTCGGCCTCCGCCGCCTGCAAATGGCAGGCGATGCCGTGGCGCTGCACCCAGTCGTGGCGCAGCGATTGCAGGGCGAAGTACAGGCCGCCTTCGTCCAGCGCGCGCGGCCGCAGGTTGCCGGCGATGCGGCGCAGCGAGGTGATGGCCGACAGCAGCAGCTGGTCCATGCTGTGCAGGCGCTGGCGCGCGCCCGGCTCGCGGGCATCCTGCTGCTGCAGCAAGTCCATATCCACGCGCAGGGCGGCCAGCAGTTGGCCCAGGTCGTCGTGCAATTCGCGCGCGATGTGGGCGCGCTCTTCTTCGCGGATGGCTTCCAGCGCGTAGTCGGTGGCGCGGCGGCCGGCCAGCCGCTGGCGCGCCACCGGCGCCGGTTCGGGCTTGCTCAGGCGCCAGGCCAGGCGTGAAGCCAGCAGAAAGGCTGCGCTGCGCAGCAGACGGAGAATGGGGGAGGGTGGCATGGCATAGTCCTGGGCCGAAAAAACGGCGATTCAGGACTACCCTAGACCAAGCCTGCGGCGCAGGCCTTGATATGCAGCAGAGGTGGCGCGGCCGCCGCCGCGCCGGGCCTTACATTTGTTTAAACAGGTGCAGGAAGCTGCGGCTCACTTCCAGTTTTTCGGAGCGGCCCTTGATCATCACCAGGTGGCGGCCGCGGATATCGCGCGTCACGCCTTCGATGGCGTTCACATTGACCAGGGTGGCGCGGTGGATCTGCCAGAACAGGTCGGGATCGAGTTCATCGGCCAGGTCGCGCACCGGCTTGCGGATCAGGGCTTCGAACTTCTCGGTCTGCACGCAGGTGTATTTCTCGTCGGAGCGGAAGAACAGGATTTCCTCGACCGGAATCATGCGCAGATCCTGGCCGATGCTGGCCTGGATCCATTGCAGATGCGCCTTTTTGGGCGCGGCGATCTTTTCCGTCAGCTGGGCCAGCATGGCGCTGACGCTGGCATTCACATCCTCTTTCGGCCGGCTCAGGCGGGTTTTCAGGCGGTCCACCGTGATCTGCAGGCGTTCCTGCTCGGGCGGCTTCAGCACATAGTCGACGGCGCCGCGTTCGAACGCTTCCACCGCATAGGCATCGTAGGCGGTCACGAAGACTACATTGCTCTTGCCGCCGATCACCGCCGCCGCTTCCATGCCGGTCTTGCCGGGCATGCGGATATCGAGGAAGGTGAAATCCGGCTTCAGTTGGTCGACCAGTTCGATGGCTTCGTCGCCATTCTTGGCTTCGCCCACGATTTCCAGCTCTGGCCAGACCTGGCCCAGGCGCATGCGCAACTGATCGCGCATCAAACGTTCATCATCGGCAATGATTGCAGTTGGCATAATTTGCAAGAGTTATGAAAAATGGCTGACAATTATTCAATGAAACCAGGCAAGAATCAACGATTCATTTTGCAAGCTGGTAAGGCACTTCGATGGTGGCGATCACCCCGCTGGGCAGATTCGGCTCGATTTTCAAATGGGCCTGGTCGCCATGCAGCAGTTTCAGGCGCTCGCGGATGGTCAGCAGGCCGAGGCCGGTGCCATCGCTGGGCTTGGCGCCGAAGCCCAGGCCGTCGTCGGTGACGACCACGCGCAGCTTATTATGCGCCACTTCCGCGCGCACTTTGAGGGTGCCACCTTCCGGCTTGCCTTCCAGGCCGTGCTTGATGGCGTTTTCCACCATCGATTGCAGCATCATGGGCGGGAACGCGGCGGTGCGCAGGCCTTCGGGAATGGCGAAATCGATGGTCAGACGCTCTTCCATGCGCATTTTCAGCAGGGCCAGATACGCCACCACCATATCGGCTTCGCGGCCCAGATTGGTGATCAGGGCGTTTTCGCGCATCTGCGGCAGCACGGCGCGCAGGTATTTGATCAGGCTGCGCTGCATGGCCGAGGCGCGCGGCGGATCGGTTTCGATCAGGTGCTCGACCGAGGCCAGGGTATTGAACAGGAAATGCGGCTCGACCTGGGCCTGCATCATCTGCATCTTCGCCTCGCTGAGCTGGCGCTGCATGGCGGCGCGTTCGGCGGCGGCGTTGGCGGTCTGGGTTTCCGCTTCCGCCCGTTTCTTGCCGCCCATCAGGGCCTTGGTGGCGAACAGGGCCAGCACCAGCAGCGAGACGAAACTCTTGAACCAGGTGGAAGCCTGCTGGGTATAGCGCGATACCTTCTGCTCGGCGGCATCGTCGACCGCCTCTTCGATCGCATTGGATAATTCCTCGCCGATCTGCGGCGGCAATTCAATATGGACTTCCTCGCCCGGTTGCGGGGCGCCGGCGGGCAGGGCGGGCTTGGCCGGTTTCGCCGGTTTCGCCGGATGGGCTGGTTTAGCAGGCGGCGCTTCGGGCGCGGGCGTGGCCGTGGGTGCGGTCGGCGCGTCCGGCACTTCACCAGGGATGGTCTCGGCGGGCTTGGGCGGCTCCTCCGGCTTGGGCGCGTCCTTGCGCGTCTTCACGCCGCGCGGGTTGAAGTGGATGCCACTGTCATCGATGGTGATATTGGTTTCGCCGGGACGGTTGCGTTTATGCGAGCGCGTTACGACCTCGTCGCTAGGGCTGGGCGAGAACAGCTCGTCTTGCAGAATCGAAGCGGCAATCAGGGACAGGGCGGCGAAAAGAAAGAATTTCCACCATGAAAGCTGCGTTACCCAGGTCGCGGTCGCATCGAAGCCGCGGTGCAGCCAGGCCAGGATGGTTTTCAGCGTTTCTTGCAATTTCGGGGTTGGGAACATGCTTTCTTTCTTCTTGAGTAAGCGGCAAGTGTAGATAACCTTACGCAAACCTGTCTATCCGGGCCAGCGGTGTGCGACAGTCTGCACAAAAGTGGTCTTGGAAGGAAGAATGCAGGGATAGCTGGGTGTGGCGAAAAAGCCCTTGCGCGTGCCATGCTGCTTTGCTATAGTTCTGTCCCCGCCGCAACGCAGATGCAAATCGCGAAACGGTAGGGAAAGAAAGAAGCTTGACGAATCGCACGAAACACTAGATAATCTCGCTTCTCTGCTGCTGACAAACACAACGCTTTGTCTTGATGCAGCGGTTCTTTAAAAATTAACAGTCGATAAGTGTGGGCGTTTGATGATGTGCCCGGGACTTCGGTCCTGAAGCTCAAATAATAGATTCAAACGCTCATGCAAATATATTAAACGTGACCTTCGCAAGAAGGGATCGTCAGTATTTTGAGTGAGTGACCCCGGCAGCAGTGCCGGACAACAGAGATTAAACTGAAGAGTTTGATCCTGGCTCAGATTGAACGCTGGCGGCATGCTTTACACATGCAAGTCGAACGGTAACAGGGAGCTTGCTCCGCTGACGAGTGGCGAACGGGTGAGTAATATATCGGAACGTACCCAAGAGTGGGGGATAACGTAGCGAAAGTTACGCTAATACCGCATACGATCTAAGGATGAAAGTGGGGGCTCGCAAGACCTCATGCTCCTGGAGCGGCCGATATCTGATTAGCTAGTTGGTGAGGTAAAGGCTCACCAAGGCAACGATCAGTAGCTGGTCTGAGAGGACGACCAGCCACACTGGGACTGAGACACGGCCCAGACTCCTACGGGAGGCAGCAGTGGGGAATTTTGGACAATGGGGGCAACCCTGATCCAGCAATGCCGCGTGAGTGAAGAAGGCCTTCGGGTTGTAAAGCTCTTTTGTCAGGGAAGAAACGGTTTCGGCTAATATCCGGAGCTAATGACGGTACCTGAAGAATAAGCACCGGCTAACTACGTGCCAGCAGCCGCGGTAATACGTAGGGTGCAAGCGTTAATCGGAATTACTGGGCGTAAAGCGTGCGCAGGCGGTTTTATAAGTCTGTCGTGAAATCCCCGGGCTTAACCTGGGAATGGCGATGGAGACTGTAAGGCTAGAGTTTGGCAGAGGGGGGTAGAATTCCACGTGTAGCAGTGAAATGCGTAGAGATGTGGAGGAACACCGATGGCGAAGGCAGCCCCCTGGGTCAAAACTGACGCTCATGCACGAAAGCGTGGGGAGCAAACAGGATTAGATACCCTGGTAGTCCACGCCCTAAACGATGTCTACTAGTTGTCGGGTCTTAATTGACTTGGTAACGCAGCTAACGCGTGAAGTAGACCGCCTGGGGAGTACGGTCGCAAGATTAAAACTCAAAGGAATTGACGGGGACCCGCACAAGCGGTGGATGATGTGGATTAATTCGATGCAACGCGAAAAACCTTACCTACCCTTGACATGGCAGGAATCCTCGAGAGATCGGGGAGTGCTCGAAAGAGAACCTGCACACAGGTGCTGCATGGCTGTCGTCAGCTCGTGTCGTGAGATGTTGGGTTAAGTCCCGCAACGAGCGCAACCCTTGTCATTAGTTGCTACGAAAGAGCACTCTAATGAGACTGCCGGTGACAAACCGGAGGAAGGTGGGGATGACGTCAAGTCCTCATGGCCCTTATGGGTAGGGCTTCACACGTCATACAATGGTACATACAGAGGGCCGCCAACCCGCGAGGGGGAGCTAATCCCAGAAAGTGTATCGTAGTCCGGATTGTAGTCTGCAACTCGACTGCATGAAGTTGGAATCGCTAGTAATCGCGGATCAGCATGTCGCGGTGAATACGTTCCCGGGTCTTGTACACACCGCCCGTCACACCATGGGAGCGGGTTTTACCAGAAGTAGGTAGCTTAACCGTAAGGAGGGCGCTTACCACGGTAGGATTCGTGACTGGGGTGAAGTCGTAACAAGGTAGCCGTATCGGAAGGTGCGGCTGGATCACCTCCTTTCTAGAGTATGGCGCAAAGCCAAACGCTCACACTTATCGACTGTTATGAAGTAAAGAGAAACGAGCGCGGGTCTGTAGCTCAGCTGGTTAGAGCACCGTGTTGATAACGCGGGGGTCGTTGGTTCGAGCCCAACCAGACCCACCAAGCAGTCAACGGGGGATTAGCTCAGCTGGGAGAGCACCTGCTTTGCAAGCAGGGGGTCGTCGGTTCGATCCCGTCATCCTCCACCAAAAGCTCAAACGTAAGCACGCCATTGCGGCATGATGTTTAGGTTTGGTCTTTTAGAGACTAAGTGAGTTTCGTTCTTTAACAATCTGGAAGAAGTAAAGTTTTATTAAGCGTATATCGCAAGATATACACTTAGGGTAGTGTTCCGAAAGGAACGCATACAAAAACTCATCAAACACAGTAGTAAATGCTTAACCTATAGCCGTCAACGTTATAGGGACAAGTGAATAAGTGCACATGGCGGATGCCTTGGCGATTACAGGCGATGAAGGACGTAGAAGTCTGCGATAAGCTTCGGGGAGCTGACAAACAAGCATTGATCCGAAGATTTCCGAATGGGGAAACCCGGCCTTTTAGGTCATCGTACACTGAATACATAGGTGTACGAAGCGAACGCGGCGAACTGAAACATCTAAGTAGCTGCAGGAAAAGAAATCAACCGAGATTCCCAAAGTAGTGGCGAGCGAAATGGGAAGAGCCTGCACGTGATAGTCGGACTGATAGTGGAATGCTCTGGAAATGGCAGCCATAGCGGGTGATAGCCCCGTACACGAAATCAGACCGGTGGTACTAAGCGTGCGACAAGTAGGGCGGGACACGAGAAATCCTGTCTGAAGATGGGGGGACCATCCTCCAAGGCTAAATACTCGTAATCGACCGATAGTGAACCAGTACCGTGAGGGAAAGGCGAAAAGAACCCCGGGAGGGGAGTGAAATAGATCCTGAAACCGTGTGCATACAAACAGTAGGAGCCTCCTTGTGGGGTGACTGCGTACCTTTTGTATAATGGGTCAGCGACTTACATTCAGTGGCGAGGTTAACCAAATAGGGGAGCCGTAGAGAAATCGAGTCCGAATAGGGCGCTAGTCGCTGGGTGTAGACCCGAAACCAAGTGATCTACCCATGGCCAGGTTGAAGGTGCGGTAACACGCACTGGAGGACCGAACCCACTAATGTTGAAAAATTAGGGGATGAGCTGTGGGTAGGGGTGAAAGGCTAAACAAACTTGGAAATAGCTGGTTCTCTCCGAAAACTATTTAGGTAGTGCCTCAAGTATCACCACCGGGGGTAGAGCACTGTTATGGCTAGGGGGTCATCGCGACTTACCAAACCATTGCAAACTCCGAATACCGGTGAGTGCGAGCTTGGGAGACAGACATCGGGTGCTAACGTCCGGTGTCAAGAGGGAAACAACCCAGACCGCCAGCTAAGGTCCCAAAGATTGGCTAAGTGGAAAACGAAGTGGGAAGGCTAAAACAGTCAGGATGTTGGCTTAGAAGCAGCCATCATTTAAAGAAAGCGTAATAGCTCACTGATCGAGTCGTCCTGCGCGGAAGATGTAACGGGGCTAAGCCAGTCACCGAAGCTGCGGATATCCGTAAGGATATGGTAGGAGAGCGTTCTGTAAGCCTGCGAAGGTGGCTTGTAAAGGCTGCTGGAGGTATCAGAAGTGCGAATGCTGACATGAGTAGCGATAATGGGGGTGAAAAGCCTCCACGCCGTAAGCCCAAGGTTTCCTGTTCAACGTTCATCGGAGCAGGGTGAGTCGGCCCCTAAGGCGAGGCAGAGATGCGTAGCTGATGGGAAGCAGGTTAATATTCCTGCACCGTCGTATGATGCGATGGGGGGACGGATCGCGGAAGGTTGTCTGACTGTTGGAATAGTCAGTTTCTGGTTCATAGAAGGTGCTTAGGCAAATCCGGGCACGTAATTCAAGGGACTGGGACGAGTGAACTTGTTCACGAAGCAATCGGAAGTGGTTCCAAGAAAAGCCTCTAAGCTTCAGTCATACGAGACCGTACCGCAAACCGACACAGGTGGGCGAGATGAGTATTCTAAGGCGCTTGAGAGAACTCGGGAGAAGGAACTCGGCAAATTGGTACCGTAACTTCGGGAAAAGGTACGCCTCGGTAGCTTGACCACTTTACTGTGGAAGGGCGAAAAGGTTGCAATAAACTGGTGGCTGCGACTGTTTAATAAAAACACAGCACTCTGCAAACACGAAAGTGGACGTATAGGGTGTGACGCCTGCCCGGTGCTGGAAGATTAAATGATGGGGTGCAAGCTCTTGATTGAAGTCCCAGTAAACGGCGGCCGTAACTATAACGGTCCTAAGGTAGCGAAATTCCTTGTCGGGTAAGTTCCGACCTGCACGAATGGCGTAACGATGGCCACACTGTCTCCTCCCGAGACTCAGCGAAGTTGAAGTGTTTGTGATGATGCAATCTACCCGCGGCTAGACGGAAAGACCCCATGAACCTTTACTGTAGCTTTGCATTGGACTTTGAACCAATCTGTGTAGGATAGGTGGGAGGCTTTGAAGCGGGGACGCCAGTTCTCGTGGAGCCATCCTTGAAATACCACCCTGGTTTGTTTGAGGTTCTAACCTTGGTCCGTGATCCGGATCGGGGACAGTGCATGGTAGGCAGTTTGACTGGGGCGGTCTCCTCCTAAAGTGTAACGGAGGAGTTCGAAGGTACGCTAGGTACGGTCGGACATCGTGCTAATAGTGCAATGGCATAAGCGTGCTTAACTGCGAGACCGACAAGTCGAGCAGGTACGAAAGTAGGACATAGTGATCCGGTGGTTCTGTATGGAAGGGCCATCGCTCAACGGATAAAAGGTACTCTGGGGATAACAGGCTGATTCCTCCCAAGAGTTCATATCGACGGGGGAGTTTGGCACCTCGATGTCGGCTCATCACATCCTGGGGCTGTAGCCGGTCCCAAGGGTATGGCTGTTCGCCATTTAAAGTGGTACGTGAGCTGGGTTTAAAACGTCGTGAGACAGTTTGGTCCCTATCTGCCGTGGGCGTTGGAAATTTGAAGGGGGCTGCTCCTAGTACGAGAGGACCGGAGTGGACGAACCTCTGGTGTACCGGTTGTCACGCCAGTGGCATTGCCGGGTAGCTAAGTTCGGAAGAGATAACCGCTGAAAGCATCTAAGCGGGAAACTTGCCTTAAGATGAGATTTCCCGGAGCCTTGAGCTCCTTGAAGGGTCGTTCGAGACCAGGACGTTGATAGGTCGGGTGTGGAAGTGCAGTAATGCATTAAGCTAACCGATACTAATTGCCCGTACGGCTTGTCCCTATAACCTTGACGGTTATCATTTACTCGAGATGAGTACCCAAAACTAGACTTCTTCCAGATTCAGAGTGACGCGAGAATACGCGGCACTCGTACAAGTTATGCCTGATGACCATAGCAAGTCGGTCCCACCCCTTCCCATCCCGAACAGGACCGTGAAACGACTTTGCGCCGATGATAGTGCTGCAACCAGTGTGAAAGTAGGTTATCGTCAGGCTAGTTATAAAGAAAAACCCCGCCAGTGCACGGAATCGCCATGATGTCGATTTCGGTCTTGGCGGGGTTTTTTGCCGTTTACTGATTCATGCGCTGCGTGTGCGTCCACTGGTGGTCGGATGCCTGCAGTGCCGAAGCGTAAGTGCGTGAAGTCTGGCCTTCTCCGGGCCAGGGATTCATGATGTAGATGTGGTTCACGCCGTTGATGGTCTCATAGCCGCGTCCGACCATGATGTGGCCGCCGCCGCTGGTCCAGCCATAGCGGATCACGAAGGGCCGGTTGGCATTGATATCCGACACCACCGAGTTCCAGGACGAGGCCACGCTATAAGCAGTGTTCTGCACTCCCCAGTTCTTGAGGATGTTCTGCACGCTGCCGTTCGAGCCATACATGCTGTTGGGCTGGTTGGCTTGGCTGTTCCAATTGAAGTTGGTGTTGCCGCAGGCATAGTTCAGGCCAAACGCCCAGTTGACGATCTGGCACTGGCTCGGGGTTTTGCCATAGAAATTCAGCACCGCTTTGCTGGATCCCGACCAGCACCATTGGCTATGCTCTTGGGTCACAAGCGGCACATTCAGGGTTTTCCATTGGGCGAAGGCGGCCGGCAAGGCCAGGGCCAGGCTCGCGCCGACGATCAGACGGCTCAAAGAATTTTTCATCTTCATCCCTTTCCTTAATTATTGGCATCCATATTTTTCTTGACCGCTGCTTGCAGCGGGCCGAGCAGCTCGCTGCCGTCCACCAGTGTGGATTCAGACTTGGCATCCCCCTGGCGCAGCAGCAGGGATTGGCGGGCTGACTGCAGGGGCGCGAACATCGTTTTCGCATCCCGGGCCGAACTGACTTCCAGGAAATCCGATTGGGCTTGGTAAATACGGATGAAGCGCACATTGGAGCGGTCGGCATTGCCGTAAGCATGAATTGATGCATCCACTTCCTGAGCCAAGACGGCGCCGCCATATGCCACGGTTTCCCACTTCCCATTGACCTGCTCGACGGTAGCGAGTCCGATGGGTTTGTCCTCCAGATTAATGACGAAACGCCAGATGCCGGTGGCTTTGGCCATGCTGCGCATATCCGAGCGGGCACTGAGGATATCCTTGGGATCTATCGTATAAACCTGAAAGCCATAGCTGATTTTGGCGTTTTTCAGATTCTGAATATCTGAGACATCCAAAGGGAAACCTGTCGGCTGCGTGCCCGATTTGCTTTGCAGATGATGCTCGACGAACGCTTTGAAATCATGCGTGGCGGCGGCGCTGGCGAGTTGGAGTTGTTCCTTGTTATTTGCTGCAGAGGAGGCGCCGCTTTGGGCTATTGAATAGGGAGCTGCAAGACTGAGCGTAATTCCAAGAGCAAGTGCTGATGCGAGGGAATGCCGGGACGCTTTAATCCTGATATTTTCCTGAATCATGAATGACTCCTGTTGTAAGTGTTTATTGATGTGCCCGGATGAGGGCAACCAATTCTACCTTTTAAAAAGAAGAAGGTTTCCAGGTTTCTAAAAAACATTGCTGGAGTTGTAAATTGGCGACCCATCAGTTTGCTGCGGATGCCCCTTGTGCAGCTGCTTTTCAGAGAGAAGGTATGCTGAAATTTGGCGTAAGCAAGCTGATTTTTGGCTCGCCTCACGAAGATTTTCGCCCTCTCTTTGTCAAGTCTTTAAATACTCCCATATTGTAAGTAAATATTTTTTGTGATGGCTGTCACAATAATCAATTTTCTTTGCCATTATTATTGGCGCAAGCTGAAAGACGGTGTCGACGCATTTTGGCTGCGACGTTGAATGAATATTGATTTACTTGTTTCGTCCTATTGGATTGACGTGGATTGGCTCGTCCTGAGAATATATTTTCTAACTGAAAAGTATATTTTTCGATTGATTTGTCCTGATTTTGACTTTGAGGGCAATTAATGTGAAATTAAAGGATTAATCGTGAAAAACCATCTCATATTGCCTGCTCTATTACTGCTTGCGTCTTGTGGCGGTTCAGGTTCGGATTCAAATCCAGCCGCGCAATTGCCGGCGCCACCGACCACGCCAACGACGCCGCCGATAACGCCACCGAAAGCGGCGGTTGAAAGCGATTACTATCCGCTCGTTAATCAGCTGTATCTGAGCTACTTTGGCGCCGCGGCGGATTACTACGGTTTACGCGCGTTTAGCAGCAATCACTTGAAAAATGGGCTGCCACTGACGGCCAAGGAGCTGGAAGCGGCGCTGGTAAGCAATCCAACCGCGGCTCAGGTCGTAAACAGTTTTGCCGACTCGCAGATATCCACGCAGTTCTATAGCGGAAGCAATGAGCTTGTTATCGAGAAGGTGTTCAGCACGCTGTTCGGGCGGACGCCGGATGCCGGTGAGAAAGCCAAGTGGCTGGCCAAGCTGAATGGCGGTGAAGTCAGCCGCCGCTATCTACCGCTGGCAATCCTGAACAGTGCCGCCGGCAGCGATAAGGATCTGCTGGCCAAGAAGGCAGCCCTGGCTGCGGCGTATATCGCCGCCTCGTCGGCGCCGCCCCAGACTATCGAGCTATGGGAGCAGGAGACGTCGCGTGCGCTGCTGGCTACCGTCGAACTGGAAGCGGACGAAACCTTGTTTACTCCGCTCGCCAAGGCCGCCGTGCGCCGCTTTGAAACGGAAGCCTTCGCCCCGATTTTGCCGCCACCGGTGGGTACGATATATGGTTTTAGTTCCTACAAGTTCTTGCCCGGATCCGTGTTGATGTGCGCCACCAAGGCCAGGAAGAGCAGGCTGGTCGATTATCTGGTTTCCGCGAAGGCAGTGGCAATCAGCGAGGCCGCAGGGCTGGCCAAGCAGAAGTTCAGTATCTGGCATGAGGACTGTGTTTCGATAAACAATGGCCGCAGCTTTGCCTTTGATGATGGCGGCAATGCAACTTTGACGATAGGTACATCCATTGCAAAATTCACCGCTGACCAAGTATCCCAGGCATTGCAGGGGCAAGCGATTGCCGACGCCACCTTCAGGCGCAGCGTGAAGTTCCAGGCTTACAGCATTGCCAAGGCCGACGGCAGCAAAGCCTATCTGCTGGTGGAAAGAGCGGTGGGCGAGGGCGGCAGCACCGAGTTCCTGACGGCCTGGATCCAGAAGTAGGACAAGGTGGCGCACACCGCAGGGTTATAATGTTTGCTCCATAACAAGGAGCAGCATGAACGAGCGACATGCACGGGACGTGGTATTGGTGCGCGCCATCGAAACGGCTGACCAGCAGCGTGAAATCCTCAGTGAGGACGACCGCAGCTACGCCAGCCGGGCGGCGCGCGAGCTGGCGCAATGGCAGGCAGCCGAATCAAAGGCGGCTGCCACCCAGGAACATTTTCTGCAGCAGCGCGCCGAGCAGATCATCAAAAAACTGGGGCAGCGTACGCCGGCCTTCGCCGCTTTCGTCCGCCGCCGTCCCGGCCTGCATACCCTGGTTTTCACCCTGCCGCTGCTGGCGCTCTTGCTGGGGGCGGGGCTGGACCGCATCACCGATCCCCATCATGCCGATCTGTTGTCGGCGCCCCTGTTGATCATCATTTTCTGGAATCTGGCGGTTTATCTCGGCATGCTGTTGTGGCTATGCTGGCCGAAACGGCGCGCGCACCGCTGGCGCGCCGCCTGGATACAGCGTCTGGGCGTGGGCCGCAATGCGCTGCCGCGCAAGCTGCCGCATGCGATGTCGTCGGCGCTATTCGCTTTCATGAGCGAGTGGACGCAGCTGAGCGCAAGACTGAATGGCGCGCGTCTGGCGTGCACCATCCACTTGAGCGCCGCCGCCTTTGCGCTGGGCGCCATGGCATCCTTGTATGCGCGCGGCCTGCTGGTGCAGTATGCGGCCGGCTGGGAAAGCACCTTCCTCAGCGCCGAGCAGGTGCATGGCTTGCTGAGCATATTGTTTACGCCGGCCATCCTGGTCTTCCATCTGCCTGGCTTTACGCTGGCCGATGTGCAGGCCTTGCATTTCCCGCAAACCCAGGCCGCGTCCAATGGGGCGCTATGGGTGCACCTGTACGCCGCCACTTTGCTGCTGCTGGTGGCGGCGCCGCGGCTGGCGCTGGCGGTGCTGGCCGGCCTGCGGGCGCGCTGGCTGGCGCGCCGTTTTCCGCTGGATCTGGACCAGCCATATTTCCGCAAGCTGGGCGAGGCGACCGGCCAGCCGGCTGGCGTGCTGCGCGTGCTGCCTTTCAGCTTCACCGTGGACGAGGCGCGCAGCAAGGGCTTGCAGGCGGTGGCTGCCGGTCTTCTGGGCGAGAAGGCGCGCGTGCAATTGGCGCCGGCCATCGCGTATGGCGACGAGCTGCGCGATGCGCTCAAGGGTGTGGACTGGAACAATAAGGAAATCAGCCTGACGGCAGCCTTGTTCAACCTGGCCGCGACGCCGGAGCGCGAAAGCCATGGCGCTTTCCTCAACCAGCTGATTGCGTCGGCGGCGCCGCGCGGCGTGGCGGTGCTGGTCGACGCGTCGGGCTTCGCCGCGCGCAATGCCGATGCGGCGCGCCTGGCGGAGCGGGTGGAGCTGTGGCGCCAGTTCTGCCTCTACCACGGCGTGGAGGCTACCGTCGTCAACCTTCTGCAGCCGGAGTTGCGCGCGCTGGAGCAGGGCGCCGGCCTGCCGCTATCGGGGGCCTTATGAGCGAGACCGGAATGCAGATCCAGCTGGCCCTGATCTCGCACACGAATAACGGCAAGACCACGCTGGCGCGCACCCTGATCGGCAGCGATGTGGGCGAGGTGCGCGATGCGGCCCACGTGACGGTGCTGTCGGAAGCGCATACGCTGCTGAACAATGCAGAAGGCGATGCCCTGCTGCTGTGGGACACGCCCGGTTTCGGCGATTCGGCGCGGCTGCTGAAGCGGCTCGCCTCATCCGGCAATCCGATCGGCTGGTTCCTGCGCGAAGTGCTGGACCGCTACCGCGACCGTCCTTTCTGGTTGAGCCAGCAAGCCTTGCGCGCCGCGCGCGATGCGGCCGACGTCGTGCTGTACCTGGTGAATTCGTCGGAGGCGCCGAAGGATGCCGGTTATCTGCCGCCGGAGATGAAGATACTGGAGTGGCTGGGCAAGCCGGTGCTGGTGCTGCTCAATCAGATGGGACCACCGCGGCCGCAGCATGAGGAACAGGCGGAACTGGCACGCTGGAAGCAGTATCTGCAGCAGTTCGCCGTGGTGCGCGAAGTGCTGCCGCTGGATGCCTTCGCCCGTTGCTGGGTGCACGAGCGCGTGTTCTATGAGGCGGTGCGCGCCATGCTGCCGGCCGCCAAGCAGCTGGCTTACCAGCGCCTGTTCGCCGCGTGGGAAAAGAATAATGTGCAGCGCTTCGCGCAGTCGCTCTCGCTATTGGCGCAGCAATTGCTGGACGCCACGCGCGACCGCCAACTGGTGGAGGTGGAGCAGCGCTCGGTGCTGGGCGCGGCGCTCAAGCTGGTTGGCGTCGGCAAGGGCGAGGACCGCAAGCGCCAGGAGCGCGCCATGAATACCCTGGTGGCGCGCCTGAACCTGGGCATCGGCCAGACCACGGTGGGCTTGCTGGCGCTGCACAAGCTCGATGCCAGCGAAGCGCCCAAGATCAATGCCCGCGTCAGCGAAAATTTCGTGGTGCGCGCACCGGTCGAGAAGGCACAGGCGGCGCTGCTGGGCGCCATCGTCTCGGGTGCGGCGACGGGATTGTCGGCCGACCTGGCAGCGGGCGGGCTGACGCTGGGGACGGGCGCCTTGCTGGGCGGCGTGATCGGCGCACTGACCTTTGCCGGCGTGGCCTGGGGCTTCAATGCCAGCACCGACCGGCGCCAGTCTTCGATTGCGCTGTCGGACGAATTCCTGCGTACCCTGCTGGTCTCGAATGTGCTGCGCTATCTGGCCGTGGCCCATTTCGGACGGGGCCGCGGCAACTTCGTCGAGAGCGAAGCGCCGGCCTTCTGGCAGGAGGAGGTGGAGCAGGCGGTGGCGCTGCGCGAAGACACGCTGCAAGGCCTGTGGAAGGCCTTGCGCGAGCAGGAGGAGGGCGATATCGCGCCGGTGCGCGAGCTGGTGGCGCAGGTGGTGGTGCAGACCTTGCAGCGCCTGTATCCGGGCCACGCGCTGCCCGATCCGGGGCAGCACGGCGGCGCCTGATTACCGTTCCGCCTCAGGCGCCGAAGCCACCGTCGATGGTCAGGTTGGCGCCGGTGACGAAAGCCGCTTCCGGACGGGCCAGATAAGCCACCATGCCCGCCACCTCATCGGGGTGTCCGTGACGCGGCAGGGCCATGATGGCGTGCATGGCGTTGGCGAAATCGCCGCTCTCCGGATTCATTTCCGTATTCACGGGACCAGGCTGCACATTGTTGACGGTGATGCCGCGCGGCCCCAGGTCACGCGCCAGACCTTGCACCAGGCCGGTCAGCGCCGCCTTGCTCATGGCGTACACGCTCATGCCGGGGAAAGGAACGCGGTCGGCATTCACGCTGCCGATATTGATCACGCGGCCGCCATCGCCCATATGCACGGCTGCGGCCTTGATGGCGGCAAACACCGCGCGCACATTCACGTTCACGGTGCGGTCGAAATCCTCCAGCGAGAAATCGGCCAGCGCGCCGGGGATGAAGACGCCGGCATTGTTGACCAGGATGTCGAGACGGCCAAACTGCCTGGCGAGATCGTCGATCACCGTCTTGACCGCATGCACGTCGGCGGCGTCGGCCTGGATGGGCAGGGCGCGGCCGCCCGCCGCTTCCACGTCGGCCGCCAGCGCATCGGCCGCGCCGCGCGAATTGTGGTACGTGAAGGCGACGGTGGCGCCGTCGGCGGCCAGGCGGCGCACGATGGCGGCGCCGATGCCGCGCGAGCCGCCGGTGACGAAAGCGATTTTGCCGTTCAGGCTAGAGGTGGACTGGTTCATGATGGGCTTCCTTCAAAATGGTTGGGATGAAGCCAGTATCGGTCATGCATTCCAAGATGAATAGATGGTAATCGGGCTAATCTATTTCAACCAAAGGTATAAAATGGACGAATGGAACCCCTCAACCATCTCGACTCCTTTGTGCAAAGCGCCGAAGGCGGCAGCTTTTCGGTGGCGGCGCGCCGCCTCGGCCTGACGCCGGCGGCGGTCAGCAAGAATGTGGCGCGGCTGGAGGCCGCCCTGGGCCTGCGCCTGTTCCAGCGCAGCACGCGCAGCCTGACCCTGACCGAAGGCGGCGAGCGCCTGCTGCGCCAGATCAGCGCGCCGCTGATGCAGCTGCAGGACGCGATGGCCGACGTGGCGCAGGACGATGGCCAGCCATCGGGCACGCTGAAGGTGGGCGTGGCGCTGGCGTTCGGCCGCATGTACCTGCTGCCGTTGCTGGCCGAGTTCGTGCAGCGCTATCCCGGCATCGTGCCGGACTGGCATTTCGATAACCGCCAGGTCGACCTGATCGGCGGCGGTTTCGATGTGGCGATCGGCGGCGGCATCGACCTGACGCCGGGTGTGATCGCGCGCGAACTGGCGCCGGTGCATATCGTGGCAACGGCGTCGCCGAGCTATATGGCCGGGCGGCCCATGCCGCGCCACCCGGCGGACCTGGCGGCGCTGGACGGCATCGCGCGCCGCTCGGCCGGCAGCGGCCGTTTGCGCAACTGGACGCTGCGCAACGCCAAGGGCGAGGAGGGCGTGGCCGAGCACCGCGCCAGCGCCATCTTCGACGATCCGGAAGCGATGGCGCATGCCGCGGCCCTGGGCATGGGCGTGGCCCTGCTGCCGTCGCCGCATGCCACGCCCTATCTGGAGCGCGGCGAGCTGATACGCCTGCTGCCGGGATGGTCGGCGCGTACCGGGCCGCTCTCGATCTACTACTCCAGCAAGAAGCTGCTGCCGGCCAAGACACGGCTCTTTGTCGATTTCGTCGTCGAGCGTTTCCGCCAGCCGGAGTTTGCGCGCCGCATCAGCGGCATGTGAACGGCCGGGACGAAAAAAAGGCGCAGACCTTTGCAGGCTGCGCCTTCCTGATGCCGGAAGCGTATCAGGCCGCTACTTCTTCCTTCGGCGGCAGGGCGATCTGGTTGTCCACGCTGAACTGGTAATCCTGGAAGATATGCTCGGCCGTCGGCAGCTGGTACTCGCCATTGGCCAGCTTGTGCGTGGTGTCCTTCAGGCGGTAGGTGTAATGGCCGCAAGTCCAGCAGTTGAAGTTGCGCATATGGGTGCACAGGCAGGTCTTGTCCATCACCTTGATGCCCTTGTCGGTGCCGCCGTTGGCCACCACTTCGCGGTTATACGAATTGATGTAGGCGCAGCTGCCGGTGGCGTCCAGCAGATAGCCGTAGGATTCGCAGCCGGGGCGGATGCCGGCGCCGATGGCCGGGGTCTGGCGCAGCATGCGCATCGGATAGCCGGTCGGCGACACGCCGTTGACGATGATGTCTTCCTCGGTGGCCTTGATGTATTCCTGCTTGACCTTGTCCGGCAGGCCGCATTCCTTGGCGATGGTGAAGCGGGTCGCCACCTGCACGCCGGCCGCGCCCATTTCCAGGAAGGACACGGCATCGCTGCCGGTGAACACGCCGCCCGCCGCGATGACGGGAATGCTCAGCTCTTCCTTCTTCAGGTAGGCCAGGATTTCAGCGACGATGGTGTGCAGGTCGTAATCCTGCCAGTCTTCCAGGCCGAAGCCGAGGTGGCCGCCGGCCAGCGGGCCTTCCACGATCACGAAGTCGGGCAGGCGATCGAGCTTGGCGTTCTTGCGCAGGAAGATCTGCAGCGCGCGCACCGAGGACACGATGATGCCCAGCTTGGCTTCGCGGAAGCGCGGATGGTCGGCCATCAGCGCGAAGGAGCCGAAGTGCAGGCCGGCCGACAGGGTGATGCCGTCGATGCCCGCGTCCAGCGCCGCGTTGAGGCGGGTGCGCAGGGTTTCCTTCGGCCCGTTCATGGTCAGTTTTTCCATGCAGTTCACGAAGATCAGGCCCGGGCCTTTTTTCGCTTCCATGGTTTTGCCGATATGCAGACGCTGCGCCTCGGCCAGGCGGCCCAGGTCGAACTGCACTACCGCCTTGTCCATATTGTTGATGTTGAACTTGTACAGCTTGGTCTTTTCCTTGACGAAGCTGGTATCGAAGCGGCGGTCGGACACGTCCTCCACCATCGCATCGGAAATATGGCCGATGCCGCCCAGGCGGGCAGCTTCAAGCGCCAGTTCAGACGTGGAGATATCCACGCCCATCCCGCCGATCATGATTGGCACATATTCTTTATCGCCAAACTTGAGGCGGAAGTCGTCAACACGTTTCATTTCTATCCTTGGACTACGTGGTTAGTGCAGGCGCGTCTCCACGCGCCGGAGGGGAGGGGATCAGTCGCGGAAGTTGTTGAACTCCAGCGGCGTATCCGCAACTTCCTTGCGCAGCAGGGCCATGGCCGCTTGCAGATCGTCGCGCTTGGCGCCGGTCACGCGTACCGATTCGCCCTGGATGCTGGCCTGGACTTTCATCTTGCTGTCCTTGATGATGCGGGTGATTTTCTTGGCGGTTTCGGTTTCGATGCCGTTTTTCACCTTGATCACCTGCTTGACCTTGTCGCCGCCGATCTTCTCGATCTTGCCCTCGTCGAGGAAGCGCACGTCGACCTTGCGCTTGGCCAGCTTATTGGTCAGCACATCGCGTACCTGGCTGAGCTGGAAATCGGAATCGGCGAAGGCGGTCAGGTCGTGCTCTTTTTGCTCCACGCGCGCATCGCTGCCCTTGAAGTCGAAACGGGTGCTGATTTCTTTATTGGACTGGTCGACCGCATTGCGGACTTCGATCATATCGGCTTCAGATACTACGTCAAACGATGGCATGATGCATTTCCTTGTAATTATTGGGGCGGCGCGTAACAGCTGAATCAGGGGGCGCCGCTCAAAAGATGCGACATTTTAACGGACAAAGAGGCGAACGCTCGGTCGTTTTTACCCCTTTCCTACTATAATCGATCAAAATACCCGGCTTGTTATGCAATCACATATTTCTCTCCAGCATCAATTTTCCCTTAAGCATCTAAATACCTTTGGCATCGACGCCAGGGCGCAGCATTATCTGCGCGTGACGGATGAGGGACAGTTGCGCGCCGTGCTGGCCGATCCGGCGCTGGCCGCCTTGCCGCGCCTGGTGCTGGGCGGCGGCAGCAATCTGCTGCTGGGTGCCGACTTTCCCGGCCTGGTGCTGCATATCGCGCTGCAAGGCAAGGAAGTGCTGCCCAGCGATGCGCAGCACCATTATGTGCGGGCGGCGGCCGGCGAGAACTGGCACGCTTTCGTGCAATGGACGCTGGCGCAAGGCCTGGGCGGGCTGGAAAACCTGTCCCTGATCCCCGGCACGGTGGGCGCGGCACCTATCCAGAATATTGGGGCGTATGGTGCCGAAACCAAGGACGTTTTCCATAGCCTGCGCGCCTTTGATACCGCCAGCGGCGAGATCGTGACCCTGGATGGCGCCGCCTGCCGCTTCGCCTACCGCGACAGCATCTTCAAGCAGGCCGCGGGCAAACAGCTGATTATCCTGGAAGTGACCTTTGCCTTGCCTAAAGCCTGGCAGCCCAATCTGCGCTACGCCGAACTGGCGGCGGCCGTGCAGCAGCAGGGCTGGGCGGTGCCCACGCCGCAGCAGGTGGCCGATACGGTGATCGCCATCCGCCGCCGCAAGCTGCCCGATCCGGCCGAGATCGGCAATGCCGGCAGCTTCTTCAAGAATCCCGTGGTGCCGGGCGAGCAGTGTGCGCGCCTGCTGGCGCAGTTCCCCGAGCTGGTGCACCACCGCCAGGCCGACGGCAGCGAAAAGCTGGCGGCCGGCTGGCTGATCGACCAGTGCGGCTGGAAAGGCAAGTCGCTGGGCCGTGCCGGGGTCTATCCCAAACAGGCGCTGGTGCTGGTGAACAATGGCGGCGCCACCGGCGCCGAGGTGCAGGCGCTGGCGGCGGCCATCCAGGCCGACGTGCTGGCGCGCTATGGCGTGCGGCTGGAGCCGGAGCCGGTCTTCGTTTAAAAGAATGCGCTACTGCCCATATTGGCAATGCCGGAATTGGCTTGATTGAAAATGAATTCAATTCATATTGTTTATAAAATTCTTGCATCGGCTCTTCTTGCCGTCGCCGCCGTCCACGGGATGGCGTCGGAGGCGCAAGATTTGGAGCGCGGGTTGACGCATGCAATGCGTCTAAAAAGAGGAACGGCAGGAAGGATTGGTGATTCTGGGAAGGCTATTCAGGCATATATGCGCGAAGGCCTGATCAGCCAAAGGCCAAACCAGCGGGCCGACTACACCGACTATTATCTTCTGCGCAAACCAGCCAAGTTCATGGGGCACGAACTGATGGTGATTGAGGAGGAATATATGTCGCGGTATGTGGGGTGCTGCGTTAGCCCGGGAATCGGCATATCGGTCAAGGTTGCAGGCAGCACCAGGAATTTGCAAAAATTTGCAGACGAAAACAAATGCACGTTCACCGACCATGTCGATCTTCACAATGAACTGGGCCAGGTGAGTATCAAGGCCAAGCTGCCGCATGGGGATTTCGCTTCTTTGAGCTGCCGTGAGCGCGATGCCAGCCGCTAGCAGGAAAAGTTCACTTCGTAGATAGTCCTTAGCCAAACACATGCATTGAGAGAAGTCATGGGGGAAATCACTGAGCGCTGGAAGTCGGAAGAGTGCCGCATCGAGGATGGGATCTATTTCGAGGACGATACTTACATTGCGCTGCTTGGCCATGCCGCAGCGCAGGGCGCGCGGCGTTCTATCGGTGAGTTGCTGCACTGCGAACCTGACAATTGGTCAGCCATCTGCGTCGGCGATCCTTTGGCCGTATCGCCGGATTATCTTGTGTTTGGCGGAGAAACGTCCTGGGAAGGTGCCGGTTTTCTCGCCGTGGTGCGCGCGCGCGACGGCTCGCTGATTTGGCTCCTGCATTCGTCTGAAGCCGAACCCTTTCGCTGCGCGGGCATTGCCGGCGAGCTTGTCGTCGCCACCTCGCACGCATATCCGGTGAGCTTGCGCTGGGAAATTCCTATTGCCGCCCCGTGGTCGCTCACGGTTACGGTCGGCGCAGTTTAAGCTCTCCGCCAAGGACATATCCAGGCGGATCATGTCCCTTCCAATACGCGCCTTTACCCCCTGGCCTGGGCATTCGCCTTCATGCTTTGGCCCGGGCCGCGTGCTAGCATCGCCCTCACCCAACAAGAATATCGAGACGATATGAAAAAGACGATGGCACCACCGCCCGCGCAAGGCGGGGCCGCGTGGCTGGCCGGGCTGCTAGCCGGTGTGCTGTTCTTCGCCAGCCTGATTGGCTTTGCCGCGCTGCGCAGCGACGGCTATGCCCATGGCCGCAAGGCGGTCAGCGAGCTGGGCGCATTGGGCGCGCCGTCTGCACCGGCTTTCAATCTGCTGGGCTTCATCGTGCCGGGTCTGTTGCTGGCCTGGTTCGCGTATGCCTTGTTGCGCGTTGCCGAGCGGCGCACCGGGCCGGCGCTGCTGATGGGATCGGGTCTGATGCTGGTGGTGGCAGGCGTCTTTCCGCTCGATCCCGATGATTATGGCTCGGCCCTCACGCTCGCCCACGCCGCTGGCGCCATGGGCTCGGGCCTGCTGTGGGCCATGGCGCTGTGCTGGCTTGGGCCGCTATTCGCGCGCCAGCTGGGATGGAAGGTCTGGGGCCGGCTCACGCCCTGTTTCATGGGCTTCGTGCTGCTGAATATCGGCTGGCAGGCGGCGTTCCGTTCGGGCGCCGATGTGCTGCCCGGCTGGGGCCAGCGCATCGGTTTCCTGGGCTACTTCCTGTGGTTTGCCATTAGCGCCATCCTGTTGTGGCGCAGCAGGACGCTTATTGCTGGCGCCGGGCATGGCACGCCCGGCCCTGCAGCGTGATGCGGCGAAGAGATGTCACTGCCTGTCGTATCGTGTGAAGCGGAGGGGGAAGGTATTGCAAGCCGGCTGGCAGCGCCCACCGTGCCGGGCGGCGCCGGCTGGTGGTGGATCAGGCTGGCGTGAGGCTGGCGGCGTCGAGCGCGCAGTTGCGGCCGCTGCGTTTGGCGGCGTACAGGGCGCGGTCGGCCTGGGCGATCAGGTCGGCCGGGCTGTATTCGGGTGCCGGCACCATGGTGGCGACGCCGACCGACATGGTGACCACGCCCAGCGGCTGGGCGCCGGGATTGGCCATGCCCAGGCCTTGCAGGTGGACGATGCAGGCTTGCGCCACCGTCAAGGCGCCGGCGGCGTCGGTATCGGGCAGGATGATGGCGAATTCCTCGCCGCCATAGCGCGCCGCCAGATCGGCCGCGCGTTTCAGGTGGGCGGTCAGCACGGCCGCCGTCTTCTTCAGGCACAGGTCGCCAGCCGGGTGGCCGAAGCTGTCGTTATAGCATTTGAAGAAGTCCACATCGCACAGCAGCAGCGCCAGCGGCTGGCGGTCGCGCTGGGCGCGCTGCCACTCTACGTGCAGCACTTCGTCGAAGCGGCGGCGGTTGGCGATGCCGGTCAAGGCATCGAGCGCGGCCAGTTTTTGCAGCTCGATATTGGCGTCGGCCAGGCGCTGCTGGCTCTCGCGCAGGAAGCGGAAGGCTTCGTCGCGCTGCAGGCGGTTGATGTGGGCCGCCGAGTGGTAGCGCACGCGCGCCAGCACTTCCAGCCGGTCGGGCAGCTTGACCATATAGTCGTTGGCGCCCATGGCGAAGCTGTGAGCCTTGAGTTTGGGGTCTTCGCGCGAGGACAGCACGATGACGGGAATGTGGCGCAGGATTTCGTGGGCGCGGTAGCGACGGATCAGGTCGAAGCCATCGACCTCGGGCAGCACCAGGTCCTGCAGGATGACGGTCGGTTGCAACAGCAGCGCCGTGTCGAACGCCTGCTGCGGGTCGGTCACGTGGTGGAACTCGATATCGGGGTGGTCGGCGAGCATGCGGCGCACGGCTTCAATGATGATGAGCTGGTCATCCACCAGCAGGACGCGGACCTTGAATGCAGTGATTGCCGGTTCTTGTTCTTGTGCCGCCGCGGCGCTGAAAACATCGGACATCGTACTCTCTTCGATTCAACGGTTGATGCGGCCATACCGGTCCAGGCACTCATTGGCTGCCATTGCCGACCGTGCTGCGCAGGAAGGGGCCGATTTTCGCCAGGGGCAGGATCAGCTGGGCCGCCGCCAATTCGGCTGCCGCGCGCGGCATGCCGTACACGGCGCTGCTGGCCTGGTCCTGGGCCACGGTGTGCATGCCGGCCTGGCGCATGGCCAGCAAACCGGCGGCGCCATCGCGCCCCATGCCTGTGAGCAACACTCCGAAGGCTGCGCCGCGCCAGTGGCGGGCGATGCACTGGAAAAACACATCGACCGAGGGGCGGTAAGCGTAGTCCTTTGGATGAGCATCGTAAACCAATCGTAGCTTTTCATCCAGCAGTAAGTGGTCGTTGCTTTTCGCGATAAGAACTGTGCCGGAAAGCAACTCGTCACGCTGGTCGATGGAGCGCACCGGCATCACTAGCTGGTCGCCCAGCCACTTGGAAAAATTGTCGGCGAAGTTCTCGTCGATGTGCTGCACCACCACGATGGCGCAACCGCGCGGCGCGCGCCAGCCGGCCAGGATCTGCGCGATGGCGGCCGGGCCGCCGGTGGAGGCGCCGATCGCGACCAGGGTATGGACGGCTTCCTCGTGGCGCTCCGGCGGCGCGGCGCCGCGCGGCTGCATGGCCTGGCTGCCGCCGCTGTGGCGCACCAGCTTTTCGATGGTGTGGATCTTGGCCAGCAGGGCGGCGGCGCCATCCTGCTGGCCTTGCAGCATGGGCGTGGCGGTGACGTCGAGCGCGCCGGCGCCGAGCGCGCGGAAGACCTGGTTCACATTGTCCTGCGGCCGCCCGGTGACGATCAGGATGGCGCAGGGGCATTCGTCCATGATGCGGCGTGTCGCCTCCACCCCGTCCAGCTCGGGCATATTCAAGTCCATCAGGATCAGGTCGGGGCGCTTGTCGTGGCACATGCGCAGTGCTTCGCCGCCGGTGCGCGCGATCCACAGCACCTGGTGCTCGGCGGTGGCGGCGATCACGCGCCGCAGCGCTTCCGCGGCCATGGGCACATCGTTGGCGATGGCGATTTTCATGAACTGGCCTCTCCGATCAGGTCAGCAACGGCGTCGAGCAGGGTCTCATCATGGAAACTGCCCTTGGTCAGATAGTAGTCGGCGCCGGCGGCCATGCCGCGTGCCCGGTCTTCCGGCCGGTCCTTGTAGGACACGACCATCACGGGCAGCTTGTGCAGGTGCAGGTCGCGCTTGATCAGGGCCACCAGCTCGATGCCGTCCATGCGCGGCATATCGATGTCGGTCACCACCAGATCGTATTCGCCGCTGCGCACCATGTTCCAGCCGTCGATGCCGTCGATGGCGACGTCCACCTGGTAGCCGCGGCCCAGCAGCAGCTTGCGCTCCATCTCGCGCACGGTGAGCGAATCGTCCACCACCAGCACGCGTTTGAGCTTGCGGCGCGCGCCCTGGCCGCCGCGCAGCATCTGGTGCAGCGCGCCCTCGTGCAACAGCTTGTCGATGGAGAGCAGCAGGTCGGCCACGTCCAGGATCAAGACCGGTTCACCGTTGTCGAGCAGGGCGGCGGCGTAGATGTCGCGCATCTTGCCGAACACCGGTTCCAGGCTTTGCACCGCCAGGCTTTGCTCGCCGCGGATGGTATCCATCACCAGCGCATAGCGGCGCGCACCGCTGCCGATCACCACCACCGGCAGCTCGGCCTGGGCGTCGTTATGCTCGCCCAGTTCCAGCACCTGGGCCGCCGGCACCAGGCCCAGGTGCTCGCCCTCGTGCTCGAAGAACTGCTTGTTCTCCAGCACATGGATGGCGCTCTGCGGCACGCGCAGCACGCGCTCGACCTTGACGATGGGGATGGCATAGGCCTCGCCCGCGATCTCCACCACCAGGGCGCGCACCATGGACTGGGTCAGCGGCAGGGTGATCGAGGTGCGGAAGCCCTTGCCCGCTTCGGACTCGATTTTCACCGTGCCGTTTTGCTGGCGGATGGTGTCGTGCACGATGTCCAGGCCGACGCCGCGGCCGGAAATCTCGGTGGTGCTGTCCTTCAGGCTGAAGGCGGGCAGGAAGAGGAATTCCATCAGCTCGGCCGCCGACATGGCAAGCGCCATCTGCTCCGGCGCCATCTTGCGCTGGATGACGGTGCGGCGGATTTTCTCGATGTCGACGCCGCGCCCATCGTCGTAGATCTCGATGCTCAGCATGCCGGCGCGGTGGCGCGCCTCCAGCACCACGCTGCCGACGGCCGGCTTGCCGGCCGCGCTGCGCTGCTCGGGCGTTTCCATGCCGTGGTCGACGGCGTTGCGCAGCATGTGGTTGAGCGGGCTTTCCATATGCGCCAGGATGTCGCGGTCGACCAGGGTGTCTTCGCCGCGGATGTCGAGCCGCACCTCCTTGCCCATATTGCGCGCCAGGTCGCGCACCATGCGCGGAAAGTGCTGCACGCCGTCGCGGAAGGGACGCATGCGCAGCATCAGCACCTCGTCCACCATGTTTTTCGAGGTGGCCAGCAGGCGCCGTTCATAGGCCTCGATTTCGGCGATATGTTCGAGCATGAATTGGCGCAGCGGCTGGCTGCGCTGCTGGGCCAGCACGGATTTTTCCTTGAGCGTGGCATCCTCGCCCTGCGCGATGGCGTCATGCAGCGCATCGAGCGCGCCGAACAGGCTGGCCTGGTTGCGCTTGAAGCGGTGCATATTCTGGATGAAGGGGTGCATCTGGTGGGCGCCGATGCGCGACTCGCTGGCCAGCGACAGCAGGCGGTCGTAGCTCTGCGCCGTCTTCATCGGCGCCAGCTGGCGCGGCGGCGCGCCGGGGGCCGGGGCCGGGTTGTCGCTGTCGCCGTCGCCCGCGGCTGGCGCCATGGCAGGGGCGGCCGGCGTCGGCGCCAGGGCGGCTGGCGCGAGGCCGGCGGGCCATGCCTGGCCGTCCACGCCATCCGTACTGGCTGGGACCGGGACCGCCTGTGCGGCGGCTTGCGGCACCATGGGGGGCGGCGCTGCGGGGACCGGCGCGGCCGCCGGGCGCACCGGCTCGGGCAGGAAGGCGATGCCGCGGATGCGGGTCTGGGTCTGGTCCAGCTGGGCGCCATTGGCGGCCAGCCAGGCCGGCACGCCTTCGCCATCGAGCTGCGAGCATTGCAGGATCAGGTCGACGCCCGCCAGCAGCACGTCGACACGGTTGGGCGTCAGTTGCAGCTTGCCATGCTGGGCGGCGACAAAGGCGTCTTCCATGCCGTGCGCCAGCTGCACCACCATGTCCAGTCCGACGATGGCGGCCGCGCCCTTGATCGAGTGGGCGGCGCGCATCATCGCTTCCAGCGCGCCCGCATCGGCGGGGCGGCGCTCCAGCGCCAGCAGGCCGTCGGTCAGGATCTGGGTCTGGCTGTGCGCCTCCATGCGGAACAGATCCTGCATGGAGAACTGGCTGAGGTCTTCCGGCTGGCTCATCGCAGGGTTCTCGCAAGCTGGTGGGCCAGCAGGCCGGCGTCCAGGCAGCCGATCTGCATCTCGCGCAGCGGCAGCACGCCCGCCAGATAGCGCGTCAGTCCCTTGTTGATGGTGGCGGCCGGCGCCAGCATGTCTGCGCTGTGATAGCGTTCGATGCCGTGCAGCTCGGCCACGGGCAGGGCATAGGTGTCGTTCTCCATGCGCACCAGCAGCAGGCGCGGGAAGATATGGTGGCCGCTGCGCTCCTGGGTGTCGCGCTCGTCGATGCCCATCAGGGCCGCCAGCGACACGCAGGGATAGAGCTTGCCGCCGACATTGACGATGCCTGCCAGGCCATGCGCCGCGCGGTGCGGCAGACGGTGCGGCCGGGCCTGCGGCGCCACCTGCAGGAACAGCGGCGTAGGCAGGGACAGCCATTCGATGCCGATGCGGAAGACCACGCAGGAGGCGTCGTGGCGCGCGCTTTCCTGCGCCGGACGGCGGAAGTGCTCGGCCCATTCTTGCCGGTAGCCGGGGGCGAGCGGGCGCTGCAGATTATGCTGGGCGGCGCCGGCATACACTGGGCAGTTGCGGCAGTGGATGGCCTGCTGCAGCCGCGGGCAGCTATGGTCGCCCGCCACGCCTATGCGGTTCCAGCAATCGTCCAGCTCTTGGGCTCGGGCAGTTGTCATGCTCTTCTCTTAGTGGGGCTGCTGGCGCTGGTAGACGCGCGCCGCGCGCGCCTTCAGCGTGGCGGCAGCACTCGGGTCGCCGCCTTGTTCGGTCAATAGGGCCAGATGGCACAGGGCTTCGTAATGGTCGGGCTGCAGGTACAGGCAGCGTTTCAGCAGCGCTTGCGCCTGCGCCGGCTGCTGGCCGATTTCGCTCAGCAGACCGAGGATGAAATAGGCTTCGGCCGAATCGGGCACGCTTGCCAGCCAGCGCTGGCAAGCGGCGGCCGCTTCGTCGACGCGGCCCTGGTCGGCCAGCCGGCGTGCCTCGGCCAGGCTGTCGGCGGCGGGCCGCATGGGCGGCGGCGCGGCGGCGCCGGCCGCCGGCATCGCCGGCAAGGCGCGCGGCGCGGGCAGCGCGCCAGGCGCGGCGGCATGGGGCTGGGGGGCCAGCGTGGCGCCCCGCAGCGGCAGGGACGGTGGCGGCGCCACCGGGACCGGCGCCACAGCGGCGGCCGGGAGCGCGGCCGGCGCCTGGCCTTGCCGCATCAGGCGCGCCAGGTCCGAGCTGCGCCGGTTGGGCGTGCCGCGCGCGGGAATGGCGGCGCCGTCGCAGGGCGGGGCTTGACGCCGTTCCGGGAACCAGGCGGGCTTGCCGGGCGGCGCCGCGGCCGGGCCGCTGTCGTCCTTGCGCAAAGCGAAAGCCTGGCGGTGCGGCAGGGGGGAAAAGCCGTTGTGCACGAAGGTCGGCAGCTCGGCATAGCCGGACAACAGGATGCCGTTATCGGCCAGCATGGTGGCGATGCGCCCAATCGCCGCGCGCACCGTGGGTTTGTCGAAATAGATCAGCAGATTGCGGCAAAAGATCACGTCATAGCAGCCCTGCCAGCGCGTAGCGTCGAGCGTCAGCAGGTTGGCCTGGCGGAAGCGTACCTGGCGCTGGATCTCATCGTTGATCTGGTAACGCTCGCTGCCGAGCGGCGTGAAATAGCGCTCGCGGAAGGACAGGTCGCTGTTGCGGAAGGCATTGCGGCCATACACGCCGCGCTGGGCGCGCGCAATGCAGGCCGGACTCAGGTCGCAGGCGTCGATGGCGTACGCCGATGGCGCCACTTTGGCGTCGGCCAGCGCCATCGCCATCGAATACGGTTCTTCGCCGCCGGCGCAGGGCAGGGACAGGATGCGCACCGGCCGGCCCATGCGCGCGGCATCGGCGGCGCGCAGCTGCACATGCTGGACCGCAGCGGCAAAGGCTTGCGGATCGCGGAATAGCCAGGATTCCGGCACCACCACCAGCTCTACCAGCGCCGTCAATTCTTCCGGTGCGATGTCGCGCAGATAGGCTTTGCGGTCGCGGCAGCCGGTCAGCTCCATGCGCTGCTGCACCGCTTCGTCCACCACGGTGCGCGACAGGTTCATGCCGGTGGCCTGGCGCAGCAGCTCGGTGGCTTTCATGATGGCTCGCCCTTGGGCACGCCCTGGGCCTGGGCCGAGGGCTGGAACAGCTGCGCGCGCAGGGCCGGCGGCAGCAGCTCTTCCAGCCGCACCAGCTGGATGATGCCGGCCGCGTCGCCCGCCACGGCGCCGAGAAAGGGCGCCGCGCTCACGCCGCTGGCAGCGAGCGCCGCCGCGTCGACGTCCTGCACGCCTTGCACTTTCTCGGCCAGCAGGCCCAAGGCGTGCGGCTCGCCCTGCGGCGTGCGGTAGTCGACCAGCAGGATGCGGGTGTCGACCTGCTGCG
The DNA here is from genome assembly GCF_001191005.1 of Massilia sp. NR 4-1. Taxonomy (NCBI): domain Bacteria; kingdom Pseudomonadati; phylum Pseudomonadota; class Betaproteobacteria; order Burkholderiales; family Oxalobacteraceae; genus Massilia; species Massilia sp. NR 4-1. Next base: position 2,803,778 of record NZ_CP012201.1, on the reverse strand, counting down.
GCGCCGGGGCGCCGCCGCTGATGCGGCATAGATCGATCACGGGCACGCTGGCGCCGTGCAGGTTCATCAGGCCGGCCACGGCGTCCGGCGCCAGCGGCAGCGCCTTCAGCTCCAGCAATGGCAGGACGCGCTGCACAGCCGCCAGCGGCAGGCCGTAGCGGTCGGCGCCGATGTGGAAGACCAGCACTTTCATGGGCGGTCCCGCTCAGCCGTTGACGGCGAAGGTGGCGACGCTGGCTTGCAGATCGGTAGCGGCGTACTGCAACTGGTGCACCGCCTCGCTGGTAGACTTCAGCGATTCCACCGTCTGCTGGGTGGCGTCGTTCAGCTGCATCATGGTCTCCGTGATCTGCTGCGCACCCACGGCCTGGGCCTGCATGCCTTGCAGCACGGCGTCGAACTGCGGCGCCAGCTTCTGCACCTGGTCCATCACGCCCGACAGCTGCTCAACCACCTGGCGCACCTCGCCCACGCTGCGCCGGATCTCTTCCGAGAATTTGTCCATGCCCATCACGCTGGCCGACACCGCCGACTGCATTTCCTTGAGCATCTGCTCGATGTCCCAGGTGGAGACCGAGGTCTGGTCGGCCAGGCGGCGGATTTCGGTGGCCACCACCGAGAAGCCGCGGCCCGCCTCGCCCGCCTTCTCGGCCTCGATGGCGGCGTTGAGCGAGAGGATATTGGTCTGGTCCGCCACTTTCGTGATGGTGGTCAGCACGCTGTTGATGTTGCTGGCTTTTTCCGACAGCGCGGCCAGCTTGGCGTTGATCGAGTCGGTGGCCGCTACCATGGTATGCATGGTCTGGTCCATGCGGCGCAGATTGCCTTGCGCTTCGGCGGTAGCGCTGGTGGTGTAATCGGCGACGGCGGTGGCGTCTTCCATGGTCTTCAGCAGCTGGCTGGTGTTGCTGGAGATTTCCTTGGTGGTGGCCAGGATTTCCACGCTGGTCTGGGCCTGTTCCACGCCCATGGCTTCCTGTTCCTTGGCCGACGCGGCGATTTCGGTGGCCGAGGTGGTGACCTGGATGCCGGCCTTCTGCACGTTATTGATCAGCAGGCGCAGATTGTCGAACATGCGCGCGATGCCGCCGCCCATCTGGCCGATGGCGTCGTCGCCGCCGACGGTGACGTTGCCCGTCAGGTCGCCGGCCGCGGCCTTGCTGACGACGGCCAGCAGCGAATCGACCTTGGCGCGCAGCTGATCGGCCACCGCCTTTTCCTTTTCCAGGCTGGCCTGGATGGCTTGCGCCATCTTGTTGAAGGCCTCGCCCACCTGGCCCAGCTCATCGCCGGTGCTGACGGTGGCGCGCGCATTCTGGTCGCCGTCGGCGATGCGGCCGGCGGCCCAGGTCAGGTTGGCCAGCGGCGCCAGGATGGCTTTGGAGAGCAGGATCACCACCAGCAGCGACAGCGTGACGCAGACGGCGCCGCCGACGGTCAGCACCATCAGCATGTTTTCCTGCTGGCGCTGGCTGGCCTGGGCGCGCTGGGCCAGCAGGCGGTCTTCCTCGGCGGCCGCTTCGTCGAGCAGGCGGCGGCCTTCCAGCACGGCGTTGGCGCTGTCGCGCAATTCCTTGGACTGGCCCATGAGATCGGCCGCGCCGGCGGCGCTGCCGAGCGAGCGGCGTTTTTCGATCTGGGCCCGCATCAGGGTGTCGGCCCAGGTGGCGAGCACGCTTTCGGCCTTTTTCAGGCGCTCGTTCTGGGCCGGATTGTCGGCGGTCAGCTTGATCAATTCGCGCAGATCGCGCTTCATTTCGGCGATCTTATCCTTGTCGCCGCCGCTCAGGGTGGCCTCGTTGCCGGTCAGGAGATAGCCGCGCACCTCGACCTGGATGCTGAGGATGGCGTTGTTGACCGCGTCGATATCATGCAGCACTTCCATGGTGTGCTTGTCCCAATTATTGGCCTCGGCCAGGCTCTGGAAGCGGTTATAGGCAAGCAGCAGCAGGATGATCAGGACCGCGAGAATGGTCCCAAAGCCGAAATAGAGTTTGTGTTTGATGCTCAGATTTTTGATCATTTTTTCTCCTGGCGGGGACAGGGCTTATGGCAGGAAATGTACCATTTTGAGGCCAGCAGTGCGAGCGGTGCGTATGGCGGGCGCAAAAAAGCCGCCCGAAGGCGGCTTGGCGTGGACCGTGGCGGCCCGGTCTTACTGGCCGCGCTTCTGGCGCGCGTTGGCGGCGATGCGCATGCGCAGGGCGTTCAGTTTGATGAAGCCGGCAGCATCGGCCTGGTTGTAGGCGCCGCCGTCCTCGTCGAAGGTGGCGATGGTCTGGTCGAACAGCGAATCGGTCTTCGAATCGCGCGAGACGACGATCACATTGCCCTTGTACAGCTTGACGCGTACCCAGCCGTTTACGGTCTGCTGCGTGTGGTCGATCAGGGTTTGCAGCGCGACGCGCTCCGGCGCCCACCAGTAGCCGTTGTAAATCAGCGAAGCGTAGCGCGGCATCAGGTCATCCTTGAGGTGGGCCACTTCGCGGTCCAGGGTGATCGATTCGATGGCGCGGTGCGCTTTCAGCATGATAGTGCCGCCCGGCGTTTCATAGCAGCCGCGCGACTTCATGCCGACGTAGCGGTTTTCCACCAGGTCGAGACGGCCGATGCCGTGCTTGCCGCCCAGGCGGTTCAATTCCGTCAGCACGGCGGCGGCGCTCAGGCGCTTGCCGTTGAGGGCGACGATATCGCCGTGCTCGTATTCGATGTCGAGGTACTCGGCCTGGTCGGGCGCCGCTTCCGGGCTCACGGTCCAGCGCCACATCGATTCCTCGGCTTCCGCGCTCGGGTTTTCCAGGTGGCGGCCTTCAAACGAGATATGCAGCAGGTTGGCATCCATCGAGTACGGCGCGCCGCCGTTCTTGTGTTTCATGTCGATGGCGATGCCGGCGTCTTCCGCGTATTTCAGCAGCTTTTCGCGCGACAGCAGATCCCATTCGCGCCACGGTGCGATCACTTTCACGCCCGGCTTCAGCGCATAGGCGCCCAGCTCGAAGCGCACCTGGTCGTTGCCCTTGCCGGTGGCGCCATGCGAAATGGCGTCGGCGCCGGTCTCGTTGGCGATCTCGATCAGGCGCTTGGCGATCAGCGGACGGGCGATCGAGGTGCCCAGCAGGTATTCGCCTTCGTACACGGTGTTGGCGCGGAACATGGGGAAGACGAAATCGCGCACGAACTCTTCGCGCACGTCGTCGATGAAGATGTTCTCGGGCTTGATGCCGAACTTCAGCGCCTTGGCGCGCGCCGGTTCCAGTTCCTCGCCCTGGCCCAGGTCGGCCGTGAAGGTAACGATTTCACATTTGTAGTTATCCTGCAGCCATTTCAGGATAACGGAGGTGTCCAGGCCGCCGGAATAGGCGAGGACTACTTTTTTAATGTCGCTCATGCTCGTTCTCGTTTCAGGTTGGGTATAGGGGAGGGCGCTTACTTGTTGTCGATGCGGCCCAGCAGCAGGTACTCGATCAGGGCCTTCTGGATGTGCAGGCGGTTTTCCGCCTCGTCCCAGACCACCGATTGCGGGCCGTCGATCACCTCGGCCGCCACTTCCTCGCCGCGGTGGGCGGGCAGGCAGTGCATGAACAGGGCATCGGGCGCGGCGCGCTGCATCTTGGCCGCATCGACCATGAAGCCGTCGAAGGCTTTCAAGCGGGCCGCGTTTTCGGCCTCGTAACCCATGCTGGTCCAGACGTCGGTGTTGACCAGGTGGGCGCCGGCGCAGGCGTCGGACGGATTGTCGAAGAAGGTGTAGCGCTTGGTCTGCACCTGCGACAGGTCCATATCGTAGCCTTTTGGCGTGGACACGTTCAGGTGGAAGCCGAATACTTCGGCCGCCTGCAGCCAGGAGTACAGCATATTGTTGGCGTCGCCCACCCAGGCCACGGTCTTGCCCGCGATCGGGCCGCGGTGCTCGTAGTAGGTGAAGATGTCGGCGAACACCTGGCAGGGGTGGTGCTCGTTGGTCAGGCCATTGATCACCGGCACGCGCGAATTGGCGGCGAAACGCTCGATGATCTCCTGGCCGAAGGTGCGCACCATGATGATGTCGCACATGCGGGACATCACCTGGCCGGCGTCTTCCACCGGCTCGCCGCGCCCCAGCTGGCTGTCGCGCGTGTTCAGGTAGATGGCGGCGCCGCCCAGCTGGTGCATGCCGGCCTCGAAGGAGAGGCGGGTACGGGTCGAATTCTTTTCAAACACCATCACCAGGGTACGGTCGATCAGCGGGTGGTAGATCTCGTAGTTCTTGAACTTACGCTTGATCACATGGGCGCGCTCGATCACGTATTCATATTCTTCCAACGTGAAATCGGAAAACTGGAGGTAGTGTTTGATCGGTTTTTTCGTAGACATGGTGGCAATTTTTGATGCGTGGCCGTGGACGGCAGGGCGCCGTCCGGCCAGCCTTGAAAAACCATTATACGGGTTTTCTTTGGTACACGGCCAGACGCGGCGTGGATAATATGGCGGGTGTGAGAATTGCCGGATCAGTAGATGGACGCCGCGCGCTCCGGATCGTGCACGGGCGCCGTCAGCGGCAGGTCCAGCGTGAAGGCGGTGCCGGCGCTGCTGCTGCTGACGGCGATCTGCCCGCCCAGCAGCGAGCTGACGATGTTATAGCTGATCGACAGTCCCAGGCCGCTGCCGCCCTGACCGAGCTTGGTGGTGAAGAAGGGATCGAAGATGCGGCCCAGGTGTTCGGGCGCGATGCCGTCGCCGTCGTCGCTGAAGCAGATCTGCACCCGTCCCTCCACCGGCGTGCTGGCTTCCAGGCGCATGCGGCCGTTCTCGCGGCCTTCGAAGGCGTGCAGCAGGGCGTTGTTGATCAGGTTGGTGATGACCTGGCCGAAGGGGCCGGGATAGCTGTCCAGCGCCAGCAGCTGCGGCACCTCGAAGGCGATGCTGTGGTTGGAGGCGCGGATGCGGTTCATCATGGTCGCCACGATTTCATGCGTGACCTGGTGCAGGTTGAAGTGGCGGCGCTGCTCCGTGGTGCGGTCCACCGCCACCTGCTTGAAGCTGTTCACCAGGTCGGCCGCGCTGTGCAGGCCGCGCATCACCAGCTCGGAGGCCTTGCGCGCATCGGTGATGTAGGCCGCCAGCTCGGAGCGGCGCAGGCCCGGGCCGTTCAGCGCCACTTCCAGGTCGGCCGTCTTGTGCTCCAGGGTGCTGGCGATCAGCAGGCTGTTGCCGATCGGCGTATTCAGCTCGTGCGCCACGCCCGCCATCAGGGAACCGAGGGCCGCCAGCTTTTCCTGCGATACCAGCTGGCTTTGCGCATCCTTGAGCTGGCGGTAGGCGTGGGCGTTGTCCAGCGCGATGGCGCCATAGGCGCACAGGGTGCGGAAGATCAGCCTTTCGCGCTCGCCATAGGCGTTGGCGTGCATGGCCTGCACCGTCATCACGCCCAGCACCCGTTCGCCCGCCAGCAGCGGCACGAACAGGGCGCTGACGCTGACTTGCGTGCCGGGCGTGACGGCGGCCACCGGATGCTGCAGGTGGGCCGTGTTCTCCAGGTAGATTTCGCGCCGCTCCAGCAGGCAGCGCACCGAGTAGGCGGTCGGATGGTCGAGCGGCAGCGAGTTCTCGGGCAGGGTCTGGCCATCCTCCACGCCGAAGGCGCGGCTCAGGCGCGCGCCGTCCGGGTCGCACAGATAGATGACGAAGGTATTGGCCGAGAGCAGGGCGTGCACATGGCGGTTCAGCACGCGGAACACGGCGCCCGCGTCCAGGTGGGTGGTCACTTCCTGGCCGATGGCCGACAGGCGTTCCAGCGTGGCGCTGGTCTGCTGCAGCACTTCGGCGCGGCGCGCCTCGGACGCCGCCAGTTCGCGGTGGTGGTGGCCTTCGGCGCGCGCGTGTTCGGTCTGGTGGTGCACCTGCATGGCGATGGCGCGGTTGGTGGCTTCCTGGCTGTGGGTGCGCTCGCGCGCGGCGCTGGCGGCCAGCGCCATCTCGTACGCCTGCTCGTAATGGGCGGCGCGCGCGTATTCGTGGGCCAGGGCTTCGTACAGGTCGCCCGGCACGATATAGCCTTCCACCGTGGCCGCCACGTGCAAGGCCTGGTGCAGATAGTGCAGCGGCGGATTCAGCGCCGTCATGCCTGGCGGCGGCGCCAGCGCATGCTGGCTGTGGATCAGCGCCAGCACGCGCAGCGCGGCGATGTGGTGGTGGGCATTGCCCTTGTCGGCTGCCAGGTGCACCGCGTCCAGCGCGGTATCGAGCGCCTCCTGGGCGCGGCCCAGGCAGGACAGGGCATGCGCCTGGCCGCGCCGCGCCACGCTCAGAAAGTCGGGCTGGTTCAGCACTTCGGCCCGGCCCTGCAGGCGCAGGAAGGCGTCCAGCGCCGACGAGTGCTGGCTGCGGTCGAGCGAGAGGTCGCCCAGGTACTGCAGGGCGATGGCATAGCTGCGCGCGCCGGACACCGGCGCCAGGATCACCAGCGCCTCGCGCAGCAGCTCGTCGGCGGCGTCCATGCGGCCCAGGCGGCGCATGGTGTCGGCCGTGTGCATCAGGCAGGCGCCGATGCTGCGCGGCCAGCCGGTGGGACGCGCCAGATCGAGGGCGCACTGCATCCACTCCAGCGCCGAATGGTGGTCGTTGAGGATGCAGAAGTCTTCGCCGATATTGGTGGCGGCGATGATGGCGGCGCGCAGCTGGCCGGTTTCCAGCGCCGACTCGTAGCAGTGGATGTAGTGGCTGGCGGCGGCGCCGAAGTCGTTGACCTGGCTGGCGGCCAGGCCCATATAGTCGCTGATCCAGGTGGCGGCGGCCAGCGACAGGCGCTCGGTCTTGCGCGCGAAGTGGACGCCCCAGCGCGCCGCCGCCGCGCGCGGATCGTGCAGCACGGCCCAGCGCGCGCTGGCGCCTTCGGCCACGGCCAGCCTTTCCTGGTCGCCGGCGCCGCGCGCGGCTTCCGCGCACAGCGCCAATTCCTCGTCGCAGCGCCGGTGTTCGCCGCGGTCGACGGCGATCCAGGCTTGCAGCCAATGGGCGTCGCCGCAGCCGGCGGGATCGTCCAGGACTTGCGCCGTCGCCAGCGCCTGGGCCGCCAGCGCGGCGGCTTCGTCCAGGCGGCCTTGCAGCCAGCGTGCTTCTCCCTGCACCAGGTACAGGCGGGCGCCGATCAGGCTACAGGCATCGGCATCGAGGCGGGTTTGCGGCAGCAGGGCCAGGGCTTCGGCGGCGAAGGCTTCGGCGCGCGCGCTGTCGCGCTGGCGCAGATGCCAGGCCAGCGGCAGCAGCACCGGCAGACGGGCGACGCCGCGCAAGGGCAGGAGGGCCAGCTCCCATTGCGCCACATCGTCATCGACAGCGAACATCTCCATCGTCATTCCCGTTAGTGCCGGCTCTGCAAGCCAATGAAAGGCATTGTAAGGCAGCGGGCGCCGGCTGTGCGGGGTGAGTTACATTAATAAAGCGTTTGTGCGGATTCGTGTAGCAGCTGGCCGTATAAAGTGTGGCGCATGCGTGCAATCTTGCCTTCTTCGACGGCTGCCAGCACGCTGCATTGCGGCTCGCTCAGGTGGTGGCAGTTGTAGAACTTGCAATGTCCGAGGTGGGGCGCGAAGTCGCGGAAAGCCCGTTCCAGCATGCCTTCGCTCAGATGGTACAGACCGAATTCCTGGAAGCCGGGCGAATCGATCACGCAGCCGCCATCGTTCAGGTGGTACAGGCGGGTGAAGGTGGTGGTGTGCTTGCCGGTGTCGAGCGCCTCGCTGATTTCGCGCGTGGCGATATCGGCGTCCGGCACCAGCAGATTGATCAGCGAGGACTTGCCCATGCCGGACTGGCCGATCAGGATCGAGGACTGGCCGGCCAGCAGCGGCGCCAGCTTGGCCACCGTGGCTTCCGGCTCGGCGCGCGCCGACACCTCGTGCAGCGGATAGCCCATGGCCGTGTACACCTGCAGCCGTTCGCGCGCGCGCGGCAGGGACTCGGTGACGTCGGTCTTGTTCAGGATCAGGTGCGCGGCGATGCCGGCCGCTTCCGCCGCCACCAGGGAGCGCGACACCAGGTCGTCGGAAAAACTCGGCTCGGTGGCGACCACGATGAACAGCTGCGTCAAATTGGCCGCCAGCAGCTTGGACTTGTACTGGTCCGAGCGGTAGAGCAGGGTCTGGCGCTCCTCGATGGCGTCGATCACCGCCTGGTCGGGCGAGGTCAGGGTCAGGCGCACGCTGTCGCCCACCGCCACATTGGTCTTCTTGCCGCGCGTGACGCACTGCAGGCGCGCGCCCTCCGACTCGGCCAGGTAGTGGCGGCCGTGGGCGGCGATGATGGTGCCGAGGCGTATGGTCTTGCTCATGCCTGCACCGCCTTCCGCAGCAAGGCGTCGGCGCGGGCGGCGCAAATGAAATCGTTGAGCGAGAGGCCACCCACCGAATGGGTGTCGTAGCGCACGGCGCAGCTCTTGTAGCCGACCGTCAGCTCGGGATGGTGGTCCTGGCCATGGGCGATGAAGGCCAGCGCATTGACGAAGGCCATGGTCTCGTAATAATCGGCGAAGCCGAAGGTCTTGGCCAGCTTGCCCTGTTCGATCTGCCAGCCGTCCAGCAGTGCCGCCAGGCGCGCCGCTTCGGGCGCAGGCAGGGCTTGCGTGGCGTGGGCGCAGTCCAGGGCGCGCAGCGCGCCCGCGTCGCGGATGGCCGCGCTCATGGCGCCACCGCCAGATTCAATTGGCGGATGCGCACGCTGGCCGGCGGATGCGAATCGTAGAAGGCCGAGTGCAGCGGGTCCGGGGTCAGGGTCGAGGCATTGTCCTCGTACATCTTGACCAGGGCCGACACCAGGTCGCGCGCATCGGTGTGATGGGCGGCGAAAGCATCGGCCTCGAATTCATGCTTGCGCGAGCTGAGCGACGTCAAAGGGCCGAATACGAAGGTGAACACGGGCAGGGTCAGCATGAACAGGATCAGGGCCATGCCGTCATTGCTCTGGCCCGGCACGATCAGCGGCGCCACGCCCAGGCCGGTGAAGAACCACACCTGGTTTTTCAGGAAGCCGAGCAGGGCCAGGAAGGCCAGCGAGACGGCGAACATCATGGCGATGCGCTTGATGATGTGTTTCAGCTTGAAGTGGCCCAGCTCATGCGCCAGCACCGCCTCGATCTCCTGCGGCGCCAGGCGCGAGAGCAGGGTGTCGAAGAAGACGATGCGCTTGTTGGCGCCGAAGCCGGAGAAGTAGGCGTTGCCGTGGGCGCTGCGCTTGGAGCCGTCCATCACGAACAGGCCTTTGGAGGCGAAGCCCACGCGCTGCATCAAGCCTTCGATGCGCGACTTCAGCGACTCGTCGGCCAGCGGCGTGAATTTATTGAACAGGGGCGCGATCACGGTCGGGAACAGCACCATCATCAGGAGCTGGAAGCCGCTCCACACAAACCAGGCGTACAGCCACCACAATTCGCCGCTTTTCTCCATCAGGGTCAGCACCACCCACACCAGCGGCAGGCCGATCGCCGCGCCCACCACGGTATTGGTCAGCAGATCCTTGAGGAAGAGCGCCTTGCTCATCTTGTTGAAGCCGAAGTCCTGCTCCAGATTGAACTGGCGGTAATAGTCGAACGGCAGCTCCAGCAGGCCGGAGAGCAGGGCGAAGGCGACGATCAGGCCGATCTGGTAGCCCATGCCGCCGCCGCTCAGCTTATACACCTCGACCGACAGCCATTGCAGGCCGCCCAGCAGCGTGAAGCCGATCAGGATGGCGGTATTCACCAGCATGGTCAGCATGCCGAACTTGGTCTTGGCCACCGTGTAATCGGCCGCCTTCTGGTGCGCCGCCAGCGGGATCTTTTCCGCGAATTCGGCCGGCACGGCGGCGCGGTGCGACAGCACGTGGCGGATATGGCGCGAGGCGAGCCAGAAGCGCAGCACCAGGGTCAGCGCCAGGAAAGAAACAAACAAAATCGAAAACGCGTGTGAATACATTCTATGCCTGTGAGAAAATGGCGGATTGTTTAGGCCATGCCGAGAGAGAATTATGTCACAAGAGAACCAAGTCACCGCAACCGCCGCCGCTCCCCGTCCAAATGAAATGAATCTGGTCTGGGTCGATATGGAGATGACCGGCCTGGAGCCGGATACCGATCGCATTATCGAAGTGGCAATGGTTGTCACCGACATGCACCTGAACGTGCTGGCCGAAGGCCCGGTCCTGGCGATTCACCAGTCCGACGCCACGCTGGACGCCATGGATTCCTGGAACAAGGGCACGCACGGCCGCTCCGGCCTGATCGACCGCGTCAAAGCTTCGACCATCAGCGAAGCCCAGGCCGAAGCCGAGTTCATCGCCTTCATGAAGCAGTGGGTGCCGCAAGGTAAATCGCCGATGTGCGGCAACACCATCGGCCAGGACCGCCGTTTCATGGTGCGCTACATGCCCAAGCTCGAAGCCTTCTTCCACTACCGTAACGTCGACGTCTCCACGCTCAAGGAGCTGGGCCGCCGCTGGAAGCCGGAAGTGGTCTCCAGCTTCAAAAAGGCCCAGAAGCACACCGCCCTGGCCGACATCCTCGAATCCATCGAAGAACTGAAGCACTACCGCGAGCACTTCATCAAGCTGTAAGCAAGCAATCAAAAATGTCCCCCTGGCGTCGACCGCCAGGGGGACATTTTTTTTGCTGCGTCAAAGGGTCAGGCGTCGGCGCCGTGGCATTTCTTGTATTTTTTGCCGCTGCCGCAAGGGCAGTCGTCGTTGCGGCCGACTTTCGGGTCTTCGCGCTTGACGGTGCTGACGCCGGCCTTGCGGCGCGGCACCCAGAATTTGTGGATGGTCGGCAGATTCGCTTCCAGGTCCAGCGCCAGCTTGTGCGCCTTGAGCGGGTCTTCGACCAGGGGCAGTTCCTCTTCCTTGATTTCGTCGGCGCCCAGCAGATAGATTGGCTGCATCAGGTCGGCGATTTCGGAATCCCAGATCTCGTCCCAGGAGCCGGAGCGCAGCTCCATGCCTTCCCAGAAGCCCCAGCACCAGGCTTCGGCGTCGATCAGGGTCTGGCCTTCGTGCTCGTGCTCGACGAACAGCGGTTCGAATTCCTTCGGCGCGACTTCAAACGTCACCAGCACTTCGTTCATGAAGCGCATGATCAGGTTGACGATGCGTTCTTCTTCCTTGCCGTTCTTGAATTTGGGCGCTTGCTTGCCGTCTTCGCCCCATACGCGCGGCAGCCATTCGGCCGGCATGATGGTTTCCGGGCCGATGGCGATGGCCGTCAGGTAGCCGTGCAGATGGTCCATGGTCATGGAGTCTTCCGGGCTGCGGTCGCTCAGCAGGAACTGGTCGAGTTCGTCGAATTCTTTTTCGCTCAGGGGCTGGTCGAGTTGCATGGTTTTTGCTCTGTATTTTGATTGAAGGCGCTAGTATACGCTGTCGCCGCCGCCTTTCCCACCTTTACCATGAGGGCATGAGGAATTCCCCCTGCCTCCCATCCTTTGGCCGGGGTGCGCGGCCAACGTTATCAAGTGGCTCTCCTGTGGATATCAAACAAGAAAATATCGAAACACCGTATGCCGATCTGACTCCCGAGTGCATGTTCAGCGCAATAGAAAGCCTGGGGATCGCTTGCGATGGCCGCCTCCACCAGTTGAACAGTTTCGAGAATCGCGTCTACCAGGTATGGAGTGAGGACAGCGAGCAATACGTGGTCAAGTTTTATCGCCCCGGGCGCTGGAGCGACGCGGCCATCCTTGAAGAGCACTTGTTTACGCTGGATTTGGCCGGGGATGAGATTCCGGTTGTTCCGCCCTTAAGTTTCAGTGAGCGCACCCTGCACCATTTTGAAGGACACCGGTTTGCCGTCTTCATGAAACGCGGCGGCCGGGCGCCGGAATTGGACCGGGAGGGTACGCTTGAGTGGATGGGGCGCTTCCTCGGCCGCATTCATGCCGTCGGCGCGGCCGGCGTCTACCAGGCGCGCCCGGCGCTCGACATTCAAAGTTTTGGTGTTGCGTCGCGCCGATTCCTGGTTGACGGCAGTTGGCTGCCGGAGGAATTGCGGAGCGCCTGGATCAGCGTCGCAGACCAGGCGCTGGACGCGGTCGGTAGCGCGTATCAACGCGCGGGCGATGTTCAGCTGTTGCGACTGCATGGCGACTGCCATGCAGGGAACGTTTTGTGGACCGACGACGGCCCCCATTTTGTCGACTTTGACGATAGCCGCTCGGGTCCCGCCATACAAGACCTGTGGATGCTGCTATCGGGCGATGAGGCCGATGCGCGCAAGCAGCTCGCCGCACTCCTGCGTGGTTACGAGACCTTCCGCGAGTTCGATGACCGGGAGCTGCATCTGATCGAGGCATTGCGTACCTTGCGTTTGCTTCACTATAGCGCCTGGATTGCGCGCCGTTGGCCGGACCCCGCCTTCCCCGTTGCCTTCCCCTGGTTCGGCACGGTGCGCTACTGGCAAGACCGTATTCTTGAGCTTCGTGAGCAAATTGCCAAAATGCAGGAATCACCGCTTCGTCCGGCGTGGGCGTGAATTGCGTCCGGCGATGTTGCTAGGGGGCGTGCCGCAAGTGGTGATAAAGTGGACAGCGCGGTTTTGGTCTGATATCCACAACTTTAAATCCTATGATGAAAAAACACTTATTCGTAGCGTTGTTTGCGGTCATGACGCCATTTTTCGGATGCAAAGCTCAAAGTATCAAAGAGCCTGAGCCGAAAAATCTCTCCATTGAAATCGATGAGCTGCTGACGCCCGACATCGGCGGGATCAAGCAGTTCGTGCAAATCAAAACAAATGATGCAAGCAAGCCGGTGCTGCTGTTTTTGTCTGGCGGACCGGGGAGTTCCATGATGGGCAATGCGGATTCCTTTACGGGTGTTTTAAGGGATAAATTCACGATTGTTCAATGGGATCAACGGGATGCCGGGAAAACGTTGAAATTGAATCCTTCGCCAGTCCAGCCATCGGTTGGGCAGATGCAGGAGGATACGCTTCAGGTTGTGGAGTTTGTCAGAAAAAGATTAAACCAGCAGAAAATCTATTTGTTGGGAAGTTCCTGGGGCAACGTCTTGGGATTTCATATGGTTAAAAACCATCCGGAATTGCTGCACGCTTACTTTGCTTCCAATCCTGTCGTTAGCCAGTTGGCAAGCGAAAAGGAGTCGCTTGAAATTCTGAAAGCACACTTTCAAGACAATGCCCTCGCCAGCAAGGAATTGGCCAGTGTGAACATTCCTTTCAAAACCGACGAAGACCTGTTTTATCTGAGAAAGTGGCTTTTTTATAAGGATGGCAGGAAAAATGTGACAAGCGATGGCTTTAGGGCCGGTTTTCTTCAGTGGTCCAAAACCTGGTCGCCTGTATGGAATGAGGTGATGAGTACTGATTTGCCACAGACTTTGAAGAAGGTGGATTGTCCAATATATTTCTTTGTTGGAAAAAACGACATTCAGACGTCGACAAGAATCACGCAGGAATATTTTGCGAAACTGCAGGCGCCGAAGAAGGGGCTGGTCTTATTTGAAAATTCCGGGCATCAGATCCATCACGACGAAGCGGGGAAATTTCAAGCTGCCATAGTCCAGGTATTGGATGGCAATAAATCTGTCAATTAAGCCGAGGGCGCAGCGGAACGGCGCGCCGGCGGGGCGATATCCGCGCTGTCGCTGTCCGCCGCCGCACCGGCGGCCGGTGTGGGCGGGCGAAAAGTCGAATAGGTGGGGAAATCCCCCTTTCCTTGGCGTCTGAGAAGGCTCTTCTCTCTCTGATAATGGCAAAACCGAATACCCATATCAAGCGAGAACCCCATGCAAGTACAACTGGCCCCAGCTTTCGACGCCGCTCCCCACGTGGACGAGCCGCATGATGTGGTAAGTTCCAGCGCTGCCAACGACGAGGCCCGTCCGGCCCGCGCCGAGGCGGAAATGAAGGCCATCCAGCAAGCCATCGCCCGCGTCGAAGCGGAAGCGAAAGCCGCCTGCGCCGCCGAAAGCCGCGCCCACGCCGAGAGCCGCGCCCGCGCCTTGGCCGAGGACCGCGCCGCCATCGACGCCGCCGCCGCCGCCGTCGCCTTGCAGAACGCCCAGGCCGCCGAAGAGGCGATCAGCGCCAACCGCGAACGCCTGGAAAGCCTGCGCGCCGCCGCCCAGGCCAGCGTCGCCCGCCTGGAAGCCGTGAAACAGGAAACCGCCGAACTGCGCGCCCGCGTCGAAGCCGACACCCAGGTGCGCTTGGCCGCCGAGCAGCGCGCCAAGGCCGAGGAGGGCAGCCGCCGCGCCGCCGCCGACCAGGTCGCGGCCGAAGCCGAACTGGCCGCGCAAGCGGCACGCGCCGCCGAAGAATTGATGGTGCAGACCGAGCAGGCCCGCATGCAGGCCGCCGAACGCATGGCCGCCGTCCAGGCCGCCAAGGATGAAGTGGTGGGCATCGCCAGCGCCGATGCGCGCATGGCCACGCTGGCGCGCGAGCGCGAACGCCAGGCCCATGCCGCGCGCCAGACCGCGCAGCAGCTGGCCGAGGCGGAAGCCGAGGCGCTGGAAGCGACGCGCCAGCGCGAACGCGCCGACCAGATCGCCCAGGAATCGACCTTCAAGCGCGCCGCCGCCGAAGTGCGCGCCGCCGAAGAGGCGCGCGCCCTGGCCCACCTGGAGCAGGAGCGGGAAGCGATCGCCCTGGCCAAGGCCGAATCCGACCGCAGCGCCGCCATGTCCCTGCATCTGCGCCTGCAAACCGAAAAGGAAATCCGCGACGCCGCCCAGCACCGCGAACGCATGGAAGCCATGGCCGTTGCCAGTGCCGCCGCCCGGCGCGATGCCGACGCCCGCATCATCGCCGCCACCGAGGCGCGCATCGAGGCCGACCGCCAGCTGACGGCGGTCTCCCTGGCGCGCGTCGAAGCCGAGCAGCAGGCCGAATTCGAAGTCCATGCCAAGGTCGAAGCCGAGGCCGAAGCCCTGGAGCAGGCCAAGCTGCGCCAGCTGGCCGAGCAGGCCGCCGCCGAAGCGGCACGCGCCGACAGCGAAGAGCAGCAGCGCGCCACCCAGCAGGCCAATGAACGCGCCGCTCTGGCGCGCGCCGCCGCCGAGCTGGCCGCCTCGCGCAACGCCGCCGAGGCCGCCGAACTGGCCGCCCTCAATGAACAAGTCGACGTTGCCCAGCACGCCGACGCCCTGGCGCGCGATCGCGCCGGCCAGGCCGCCGCCCTGGTGCAAGCCGAGCAGGAACGCGCCGCCGCCGAACAGCAGGCCATCGCCGCGCTGAAAACGCGTCTGGCCGAGGAGGAGCGCGGCACGGCCGCCGCCGCTGCGCGCGCCGCCGCCGAGGCCGAGCAGGCCGAAGCCCTGCGCCTGCAGCGCGCCGCCGAGCAGCGCCTGCAATTGGCGGCCGAAGCGGAAGCGGCCTCGCTGCGCCTGATGGCCGAACAGACCGACGTCGAAGCGGCGCAGAAGGAAGCGGCGGCCCAGGCCGTTTCCGCCCAAGCCCGTCTGGCGGTCGAGCTGGGCGAAGTGCACAAGGAACGCTGCCGCGCCGAACAGGAAAAAGCCGCCGCCGCCGCCGCGCTGTTGCAAGCCGAACAGGAATTCATCGCCACCGAGCGCCAATCGCTGGCCGTGATCGAGCAGAAGCTGGCGCAGCAGCACACCGCCAACGCTGCCGAAGTCCTGGCCGGTCAAGCCATCGCAGGTCGCCTTGAAGCCGAACGCGGTGCCGCCATCGCCGCCGCAGCGCGCGCCCAGGCCGAACAGGCCGCCGCCGAGGCTGCCCGCGAGCGTGAGCAAGCCGAACACGCCGCCAGCCAGGCCGCCCAGGAAAAAGCCGCCGAACAGCAAGCCCTGCTGGAAACCGCCCAAGCCCACGCCGCCATGCAGCGCAAGCTGGCCGACACCACCAAGGCCATGACGGCCGCCAAGCGCCAATTGCTGGAATTGGAAACCCGCCGCCAGCAAGCCGCCCACAGCGCCCTGCAAGCCCTGCAAGCGAAAGTGGAGGCCGAAGAGGGCGTGCTGAAAGTTACCGAAGCCAGCGTGGTCGACGCCAGCGAAGCCGCGGCCCGTGCCCAAGCCGAGCGCGAGCAAAGCGAAACCCTGGCGCGCGACGTCATCGGCCGCCTCAAGGAAACCGCCGGCTCCGTCTGGCGCGGCCGCTAGCCCTTTGCGCTATATCAAACAATGTCCAACCCTGGTGCCTCGGCGGCCCCGCCTGACACCAGGGTTAGACATTTGCTGATTTAGATCAAAGAATGTCCACCTCCGGTGCCTGGCACCAGGGCGGACATTTGTTGAGGGGGATCAAACCGCGGCCGATGCCGCGGTTTTTTTATTGCACTTGGAGGCGTTCGACGAAGTATTCGGTTTCGCCGAAGCAGGAGGTGGGGACGCCTTTGTGCTGCTCGTAGGAGAGCAGGACGCGCTTGCCGGTGGCGGCCATCAGCTGGCGCGCGACGTCGTCGTCGCGCACGCTGAATTCGAATTTCTCAGGGATGGCGCCGGGCATCGAAGTGAGCAGGATTTCGCCTTCCCAGGTCTTGCAGATCCAGCCCCGTTTCGAGAATTTTTGCAGATAGCCCGCTCTTTCGCCTTCGGAATAGGCGTAGTTCAGCGTGATCAGCGCATAGGCCCAGAACACGAGGGCGGCAACAACGATCAGGCCCAGCAGGACCAGGATGAGGCGGGAGGGACGGGTCATAGTTTCTGCAAGTAGTGGCAATATTGGGATCTTATCATTGCTTCTCAGCCCTGGGCCGCCGCCAGCCGCCGGTATTTCACCGAGGACCAGAGCGAGACGGCGATGAAGGCCACGCCGGACAGGCCGGTGAACCATTCGGGGATGTGGAATTTGACGCTGGCGAGCATGATCAGGGCCAGGATGCCGATCGCATAGTGGGCGCCGTGTTCCAGGTAGACGAATTCGTCGAGCGTGCCCTTGTGCACCAGGTACACGGTCAGCGAGCGCACATACATGGCGCCGATGGCCAGGCCGAGCATGATCACCACCACGTCGCTGGTGATGGCGAAGGCGCCGATCACGCCGTCGAAGCTGAAGGAGGCGTCCAGCACTTCCAGGTAGAGGAAGCCGCCGAGGCTGCCGCGCTGCACGGCCTTGCCGACGTCGGCGCCGCCTTCCTCTTCCAGCAGGCCGCTGAGCCAGCCGACCCCGACATAAATGGCAATGCCGACCACGCCGGCATACAGCACGCTATAGCGCTTGGCTTCGGGCACCAGCTCGGTGCAGCCGAAGACGGCCAGCAGGGCCAGCAGCACGGCCAGGCTTTCCGTGCCGTGCGCGCCGGCTTTTTCCTCGAGCCAGACGATCCAGTGGGTGTCTTTTTCCGCGTCGAACAGGAAGTTGAGGAAGACCAGCAGCAGGAAGGCGCCGCCGAAGGCCGACACTTCGGCATGCACGCCCATCAGGTGGCGCGAGTATTCCTGCGGTGTGGTGGTGGCCATATTCCACACTTCCACCAGGCCCAGGCCGGTGGCCACGGCGACGATGGCCAGCGGGAACAGCAGGCGCATGCCGAACACGGCCACCAGGATGCCGACCGTCAGGAACAGTTTCTGCCAGAACGCGTTCCAGTCGCGCAGCACGGAGGCGTTGACCACCGCGTTGTCAAACGAGAGCGAGACTTCCATCACGCCCAGCACGCCCGTGATCCACAGCGCCGTGACCATGCCGCCCAGGCCGCCATGGCTGTAGCCCCACCAGCCCGCCAGCGCCATCAGCACGATGGTGAAAAGAATCGAAATGCGGAAATGTTTCATTGTCCTGCTACCCCGTATGGTTTTTTATAGTGTGCGGATTTTATAACAGCCGCTTCCGCCCGGTCAGTGCGTTCTGCCATAATGGCGGATTGCCTAAAAGGATTTCTTGCAATGGATCTCGCCTATCTTTTGACCCCTGTCATGACCTGGACCGTGGTCGGTCCCATCAAATTCCTGATCAATAGCGTCCGCGCGCGCCGCTGGGCTTTCAATTTGGTGGGCAATGGCGGCTTCCCCAGCAACCATAGCGCCGTTGTCTCCAGCATGGCCACCCTGATCGCGCTGCGCGAGGGCATCGGCCACCCGGCTTTCGGCGTGGCGGTGACCCTGTGCTTCATCGTCATCATCGACGCCAACAGCCTGCGCCAGCACGTCGGCCGCCAGGCCGCCGCCATCAACCGCCTGGCCAAGGATGACACTGGCCACAAAGGGCTGCGCGAGCGCATGGGCCATACCGTGGTCGAAATCCTGGGCGGCCTGGCCACCGGCATCGCCATGGGCCACCTGATCCACGCGCTGTTCGCCCGCGGCTGAGCGCTGCCGGCTTCCCGCCTGGGCCGGGCGCCATCCGGTCCAGGGCGCGCTGCCGGTGCGCGCCTGTCTCCTGCTGCAATTAGTACATTTCTATACTAATTTCCCTCCCTTTCCGGACTGTTTACCGTTTATCCACGTTTTTCGCAGTCCAGCCACAAAAACTACCCGTCTGTACGCATCTTGATTGACGCTATAAAACAGCTCAGGGATACTTTGCGCCTCGTAGTTTGGGTCAAAATATTAATAAAACGTAATCGTCCAACTTCTCGGAGATCTTCTATGTTGCGTACTTCCTTAATAGCTTTCGCCGTCGCCACAGCCCTTGCCGCTTGCGGCAAGTCGGACAAGGCGCCGGAAAAAGCCGGCGCCAGCGCGTCGGCCCAAGCCAATGCCGAGAAAGGGGGCGACAAGAAGGCGGCTGCGGGACCGCTGCTGATCTCCTCGGAAGACCTGGTGACGGTGGAGTCGAACGCCCTGGCGTCCGGCCCCGTGATCACCGGCTCCATCCAGCCCGAGCGCAAGGCCGACTTGCGCGCCGAAGTGGGCGCCGTGGTGGTGCAGGTGCTCAAGGAAAACGGCGAGGCGGTGAAGAAGGGCGACCTGCTGGTGCGCCTGGACGACACCTCGCTGCGCGACAGCCTGAATTCGGCGCATGAGGCGGTGCGCGCCCAGACCCAGGCCATGGAGCAGGCCGAGCGCATGCTGAGCCGCCAGAAAACCCTGCGTGCCTCCGGCATGGCCTCGGCCCAGGCCCTGGAAGACGCCGAAGTGCGCCGCAACAACGCGCTGAGCGACCTGGCGGCGGCCAAGGCCAAGTCGGTCTCGGCCAGCCAGCAGCTGTCGCGCACCCTGGTGCGCGCGCCGTTCGATGGCATCGTCAGCGAGCGCAAGGTGTCGAATGGCGACACGGCCCAGATCGGCAAGGAATTGGTGAAAGTGGTCGACCCGGCCTCGATGCGCTTCGAAGGCCTGGTCTCGGCCGACAAGATCGGCGTGGTCAAGGTGGGCCAGCCGGCGCTGTTCCGCATCAATGGCTATCCGGGCCAGCAGTTCAACGGCAAGGTCAAGCGCGTTGATCCGGCCGCCAACCCGGTCACGCGCCAGGTCGAGGTGCTGGTCGAGTTCGCCGGCAGCAATCTGCCGCGCGTGGCCGGCCTGTATGCCGAAGGCCGCATCGAGGCGGAAACCACGGCGGCCCTGATGGTGCCGGAAACGGCCCTGGTGCGCCAGGGCGACAGCTCGTATGCCTGGCGCGTCAAGGACAAGACGCTGAGCAAGGTCAGCCTGGCGATCGGCACGCGCGATGCGCGTAGCGGCCTGTGGCAGGTGCAAAGCGGCCTGGCCGCCGGCGATATGGTGCTGCGCGCCCCGGCTTCGAGCTTCAAGGAAGGGCAGAAGATCGAGCTGGCCGCGCCCAAGGCCGTCGCTTCCGCCGCCGTGACCCCGGCCGCCGTCAGCAAAGGAAACTAAACCATGTTCCTGTCCAATTTCAGTATCAAGCGGCCCGTCGCCATGATCGTGCTGATCCTGGCGATGATGTGCATGGGCTTGCTCGCGCTGGGCAAGCTGCGCGTCAACCAGAATCCCGACGTGGAAGTGCCGGTGATCATCGTCAGCATCCCGTATCCAGGCGCCTCGCCCGAGACGGTGGAACGCGAGATCGTCAACCGCCTGGAAAAATCGCTGCAAAGCATTACCGGTGTGACCGAGGTGAACAGCCAGGCCAACGAGGGCAGTGCGCGCATCGAGATGCAGTTCAACTTCACCAAGAACCTGATCGAGGCATCCGACGAGATCCGCAATTCGATCGCTTCGGTGCGCTATAAGCTGCCGCTAGAGATGCGCGAGCCGATCCTGCAGCGCTTCGACCCCTCGGCCCAGCCCGTGATGCAGCTGTCGATTTCCTCGCGCACCCAGTCGCATGCGGCGATTTCGCGCCTGGCCGAAGACCAGCTGGCCGACCGCTTCCGCGCCCTCGACGGCGTGGCCGTGGTCAATGTCAACGGCTCGCTACGGCGCGAGCTGTCGGTGCTGCTGCGCGCCGAGAAGCTGCGCGAGTTCAATGTCTCGGTGGCCGAAGTGACCAATGCCCTGCGCCTGCAAAACACCAATGCGCCGGTGGGCAAGGTGCGCGGCAGCCTGGAAGAGAAAAGCATCCGCCTGGTGGGCCGCATCGAGCGCCCCGAGGAATTCCAGGACGTGGTGGTCAAGCGCCGCGGCGATGAAGTGATCCGTCTGGGCCAGTTGGCGACGATCGAGGACGGTTTTGCCGAAATCAATAATCTGAGCCTGCGCAGCGGCAAATCGAATGTCGGCATCTCCGTCATCCGTTCGCGCGACGCCTCCACCGTCAGTGTGGCCAAGGCCACGCGCAAGCTGGTCGAGGAAATCAATAAGGAGTTGCCGGAAGGTACTTCCATGGAAGTGACCCAGGATGGCGGCAAGGATGCGCAAAGCAGCCTGAACAACGTGATCGAGGCCCTGGTGTTCGGCGCCGTGCTGACCATTTTCGTGGTCTACGCCTTCCTCAACTCCTGGCGCTCGACCCTGATCACCGCGCTGTCCCTGCCCACGTCCGTGATCGCGGCCTTTATCGCGGTCTGGCTGTGCGGCTTCACGCTGAACTTCATGACCCTGCTCGGCCTGTCGCTGGCGATCGGCGTGCTGATCGACGACGCCATCGTGGTGCGCGAAAACATCGTGCGCCATATGCAGATGGGGTCCGACCGCCGCAAGGCGGCGCTGGAAGGCACGGCCGAAATCGGCCTGGCCGTGGCGGCCACCACCTTCTCCATCATGGCCGTGTTCATTCCGGTGGCCTTCATGCCCGGCATCTCGGGCGAATGGTTCCGTCCGTTCGCGCTGACCGTGACCTGCTCGGTGGCCGTGTCGCTGTTCATCTCCTTCACGCTCGACCCGATGCTGTCGGCCTTCTGGGGCGACCCGCCGGACCACCACACGGCGCCGAAAAAAGGCATCGGCAAGGTGCTCGACAAGTTCAACCACTGGTTCGACCGCCAGGCCGACCGCTATGGCCATGTGATCGCCTGGGCCCTGCACCACCGTAAATGGATGGGCGCCATCGCGCTGGCCAGCTTCGTTGCCGCGCTGGCCCTGCAGGCCACCGTGGGCGGTTCCAGCTTCCTGCCGAAGTCGGACTTCGGTACCCTGGCCATCGAGGTGCGCACGCCATCGTCGAGCAGCCTGGAATACAGCCGACTGAAGCTGGACAAGGCGGCGCAGATGGCCCATACCTTGCCGGAAACCAAGGCCACCAGCACCTATGTCAACCTGAGCGGCGGCCGCATCTATGTCGACATCGGCAAGAAGCATGAGCGCAAGCGCTCGGCCACCGAGGTGGCCATCGAGCTGCGCCAGAAGATGGCCCAGCTGGTCGGCGGCGAATTCGTGGTGCTGGACGACCTGTCGAACAATGCGCGCAAGCCGGTGCAGATCGAATTCACCGGCCCCGATTCGCGCAAGCTGATCCAGATCACCAACGATTTCATGGCCAAGCTGCGCCAGGTGCCGGGCGCGGTCGATGTCGGCCTGTCCGAACTCGATCCGAAAGACGAGATGCAGATCGAGCTGAACCGCGGCCTGGCCAATTCCATGGGCATTTCCGCCGGCGACGCGGCGCAATCGCTGCGCGTGGCCTTTGCCGGCATCGAGGTGGGCGACTGGGTCGACCCGACCGGCGAAACGCGCGATGTGGCGGTGCGCCTGCATCCGGACGACCGCACCAGCGCCGAGAATATCGAGCGTCTGCCGATCGGCGTGACCGGCACCAACCAGATGGTGCCGCTGGACCAGATTGCCACCGTGACCATGGGCAAGGGCCCGGCCACCATCCGCCATAAGAACGGCAAGCGTTCGATTTCGGTCTCGGCCAACGTCGAAGGCCGCTCCTCGGGCGAAGTGACGGCCGAGGCCATGAAACTGGCGAAAGCCATGGACTTCCCGCCCGGCTATGGCCTGGACCTGGGCGGCGCCGGCAAGGACCAGCAGGAAGTGTTCACCCAGATGTTCATCGCCCTGATCTCGGGCATCGGCCTGATGTACCTGATCCTGGTGATGCAGTTCGGCTCCTTCACGGCGCCGGGCGCGGTGATGCTGTCGCTGCCGCTGTCCCTGATCGGCGTGGTGCTGGCCCTGATCCTGACGGGCGGCACGCTTAACCTGATGAGCTTTATCGGCATCATCATGCTGATGGGCCTGGTGGCCAAGAATGCGATTCTGCTGCTCGATGCGGCGCGCAAGCGCGAGGAGGAGGGCTTCAACCGCGAGGACGCGCTGATGTATGCGGGCCGCATGCGCCTGCGCCCGATCCTGATGACGACCTTCGCCCTGATCGCCGGCATGCTGCCGGTGGCCATCGGCCTGGGCGAGGGCGGCGAGTTCTACCGTCCGCTGGCGATCGCCATCATCGGCGGCACGATCACCTCGACCATCCTGACCCTGCTGGTGGTGCCGACCTTCTATGACAGCATCGAGATCGCGCGCGACCGCATGGCGGCCAAGTTCCAGCGCCGCCTGGCGCGCTGGCCTGCCATCGTGGCCTTCCTGCTGACCCTGGTGGAGGCGCTGCTGACCCTGGTCTTCGTGCGCCTGCTGTTCCGCGCCTTGCGCGCGCTGTTCCTGCTGCTCGGCGGACGCCGCGCACCGCGCAAGGCTAGCGCATAGGAAGTTACTGGGTAGCAAGTTTGCAACAAAAGGGACTGCGGTCCCTTTTGTTTTTTGGCTGCCTATCTTTTTTGCACGTACGTTCTTATTTTATGGTGTATGCTCGCGGTTCGCGGCGGCTTCCCAGCCGTCGGCGATCCGACATACCCGTGAAAATAGTGAGACTTAATACATATGAATAAGAACACTCTGTCCCTGATCATCGCGGCTGCCCTGGCGGCCGCCTCCATGAATGCGGCCGCCTCCGGCTACCGTTTCGGTTCCCAGAGCGTCGGCGCCCAAGGCACGGCCGACGCCAACGGCGCGGAAGCGGCCGATGCTTCCACCATCTTCTCCAACGCCGCGGGCCTGAGCCGCCTGCAAGGCACCCAGGTGACCGGCGGCCTGACCGTCGTCGTGCCGCATTCGACCTTCGCCGACAGCGGTTCCAAGCGCTTCACCGGCACCTCGACCGGCGGTCTGCAGACCCAGGGCGACTACGCACCGAACGCCGTGGCCGCGCCATCGTTCTACCTGAGCCACCAGCTGAACAATCAATGGACCGTCGGCATGGGCATGTTCGTGCCTTACGGCACCAAGATCGATTACGACAACAACTGGTCCGGCCGCTACGCGCTGACCAATATCAAGCTCGAATCGATCACCCTGAACCCTTCGGCTTCCTTCAAGCTCAATGAACAGCACGCCTTCGGCTTCGGCATCAGCGCCGAGTTCATGAAAGCCAAGCTGGGCCAGGGCGTGGACGTGCCCGGTTCGGTGCAAGCCCTGATCGCCAGCGGCGCCAGCGGCGCGATGGCCCAGCAGATCGCGGCCCTGGGCGGCAATCCGGCCGCGCTGCGCACCGCGCAGGATGGCCATGCCACCATGAATGGCAAGGATTGGGGCTTCGGCTTCAATGTGGGCTATCTGTTCAGCCTGGACAAGGATACCCGCTTCGGTATCGCTTACCGCTCCTCCATCTCGCACAAGCTGAAAGGCGGCGCGACCTGGGACTTCTCCAGCGTGACGGCCGATCCGGTCGTCAACAAGGTGCTGCAAGCGGCTTCGCGCAAGAAAAACTCGCCAGCCCTGGTTGAGCTGCGCACGCCGGAAACCCTGTCCGTCAACGCCTTCCACCAGTTCAACGACAAGTGGGCCGGCATGGCCGACGTGACCTGGACCCGCCACTCGCGCCTGAAAGACTTGAACATCCAGTTCGTCGACACCGGCGAAGGCGATGAAGTGATCCGCCAGAACTGGAAAAACACCTGGCGCGTGTCGCTGGGCGCGAACTACAAGTTCGACGACAAGCTGACCCTGCGCGGCGGTATCGCCCACGACCAGGCGCCGGTACGCAGCGACGAACTGCGCCACGCCGCCCTGCCGGACAGCGACCGCAACCAGCTGTCCCTGGGCCTGAACTACAAGCTGACGCCGAAATCGTCGATCGACCTGGCGTACAGCTACCTGGCCTTCAAGGATGGCAGCACCAACTACCGCAACACCTGCAGCCCGCTGATGCACAACTGCACCGGCAACGGCGAACTGACCAAAGGTACCTACCAGACCCACCTGCAACTGCTGGGCGTGGCGTACAACCACCAGTTCTAAGCAGCAGGCAGCGCGCTTCGGCCCAGGCTGAAGCGTGATGCGGCCAAACCGGCGCTCCGCAAGGAGGCGCCGGTTTTTTTTGCCCCGCGCCCGGCTCAATAGCGCGGCGGCTTTTTCTGGTCCGGCGGCGGCGTGGCCGGCGTGGCGCCGCCGCTGCCGCTGCTGCCCGCCGTGCCGGAGCTGCCGGAAGTGCCGGCGGGTGGCGTAGTGGTGCTGCCGCTGGGCGCTGGCGTGGTATCGGGCGTAGCACTGCCGGGCGGCGGCGCCGGTTCGGTGGGGGCGCTGGCCGGTGGCGGGTTGGCCGTGCCGCCGGTGTCGGGCGCGGTTCCGCTGCCGGGCGCGGCCGGCGGCGTGGCTGGGCTGCCGCTGCTTTGGCCGGCCGGCGTCACATCGGCTGCGCGGTTTTTGCAGGCGCTCAGCAGGCCGCCGGCCAGCAGGGCGGCGAGGGCCGCGGCCAGCAGGCGGCGGCCGCAGGGGAGGGGGGATTTGATGCTTGCCATGGTCCGTCCTTTCGGAAAGCGGGATTGCCTTCGTTGGACCAGCACGCGGGCGGCTGGTTCCGCGCCGGGCGGGGCCGGTGCATGGCGCCGCCTGGCGCCCGGCAGATCAGGCGGCGGCCGGCAGCCAGATATCGAAGCGGGTGGCGCCGCTGGCGCCGGGTGCCAGGCGGTAGGGGAAGCCGTGCCGCGTCAGCACTTCGCGCACGAAGAGCAGGCCGATGCCCTGGCCCTCCTTCTTGGTGCTGAAAAAGGGCGCGAACAGCTGGCCCGGCGGCACCAGGCCCAGGCGGCCGCCGGAATCCTCGATGCTGAGACGGGCGCCGCCGCCTTCGCGCCGCAGCGCCAGGCGCACATAGCCGCTATCCTGGCCGCTTTCGCGCATGGTCGCCTCCACCGCCTCCATCGCATTCTTGACGATGTTCAGCAGCGCCTGCTCCAGCAACTGGCTGTCCAGCGGCAGCGCGGCGATCTCCTCGCACACCTCCCAGCCGAGCGCAATGCCGCGGCTGCGGCAGGGTTCGCGGTACAGCCACAGGATGTCCTCGGCGATTGCCTGCAGCGAGGCGGGGCGTAGCTCGGGCGCCGGCATCTTGACGATGCGGGTGAAGCGCTCGATGAATTCGCCCAGGCGCGCATTGCGCCGCTTCACGGCGCTGATGGCCGTGCCGAAGTCCTCGCCGTCGCGCTCGGCCAGCTGGCTGCGGTAGTAGAGCAGGGAGTCGAGTACCGAACCGGTGGCGGCGACGGTGTTGTTGACCTCATGGCCCAGCACGCGCACCAGCTTTTCGTAGGTGGCGCGCTCCGAGTTTTCCAGTTCCTCGGTCAGCTCGTCGACCAGCAGGAAATGGCGGGCGAAGCCGCGGTCGAAGAACTGGCCGCGCTGGCCGCGGTAGCGCCGTCCTTCCGGATCACTGAACAGGCGGCTCTCGCCGGCCGGCAGCGCATCGAGCGCGGCCAGCAGCGCCAGGCTGCGCGCCTGTGCCGCGCTGCCCGCTTCGCCCAGGCAGCGCGCCGTACCCGCCAGCCAGGCGCGCAGCGGCTTGCCGGGCGCGTCGTCGAGCGCCAACAGGCTCTGGGCGCAGGCATTCATCAGGCTGATCCTGCCGTCGAAATCGAGCACGATGACGGCGCTCGGCGTCGCCTCCAGCAGGCGGTCGAGAAAGCCTTGCTGCTCGCCCACCTTGAGCCGCTCCTGGTGCAGGGCGCCGAGCAGGCTGTTGAACAGTGCCGCCAGCTCATTGAGCTCGTTGCTGCCCCCGGGCAGCAGGCGCGCCGCGTAATTCTGCTCCTGCAGCAGGTCGCGGAAGCGCGCCGTATAACCCAGCGGTTCCAGCGCGCGCCGGCTCAGGCCCATGCCGAGTACCAGGCTGGCCAGGATCAGCGCCTCGGCGCCGAGAAAGAGCAGCGGCCGCTCGCGCAGCGCGAACAATGCCAGGACGAACAGCAGCGCATGCAGCACGCTCAGATAGAGCGAGAAACGCCGGCTCAGGCTGGCCAGATTGCCGCGCAGGTTCATGCCGCCTCCCATGCCATCCTGCCCGGCCCATGCCGCATGCGCCGGCCGCGCCCGCTCATGCGTCTTCCTGGGCGGCCGCGCCCAGTCCGTGGCGTTCCAGGCGGCGGTAGAGCGCGGTGCGGCTCAGGCCCAGGGCCTTGGCCACGCGCGAGATATTGCCCTGGTGCTGGTCGAGCGCCTTGGCGATCATTTGCCGCTCGACCTGTTCCAGGGTCATGCCATCGGTGCCGAGGCCGCGCGCGCTGGCCGCCTCGTCGTGCTGGCTGGCGGCGATGAAGTCGGCCAGGCCCAGTTGCGGCCGGCCCGCCAGCAGCATGGTGCGCTCCAGCGTCTGGCGCAACTGGCGGATATTGCCGGGCCAGGGCTGGGTCGCCAGCCAGTCCAGCGCCGCGGGCGCCAGCTGGGCGTCCGGCAAGCGGTAGCTGGCCGCCAGCTCGGCCGTGATATGGCGCACCAGCAGCGGAATATCGCTGCGCCGTTCGCGCAGCGGCGGCAGGCGGATGGTGATCAGGTTCAGGCGGTAGTACAGGTCTTCGCGGAACTCGCCGGCCGCGACCAGCTCGGCCAGCTCGCGGTTGGTGGCCGACACCACGCGCACGTCGGCCTGCTCGCTGCGGCTGGCGCCGACCGGCAGATAGTGCTGGTCCTGCAGCACGCGCAGCAGCTTGACCTGGTCGGCGCGGTTCAATTCGCCGATCTCGTCGAGGAAGAGGGTGCTGCCGTGGGCGGCGGCGATATGGCCTTTGCGCTCGCTGCGCGCATCGGTGAACGCGCCTTTCACATGGCCGAACATCTCGCTCTCGAACAGGGTGGAAGTGATGGCGCCCATATTGATCTTGACCGGCGCCAGCGCGGCGCGCGGACTGTTGCGGTGGAGCGCGTCGGCCACCAGTTCCTTGCCGCTGCCGCTTTCGCCCAGGATCAGCACCGGCGCGCGCGTGGCCGCCACCTGGGCGATGGTGCTCAGCACGCGCAGCAGCCTGGGATGCTCGCCGACGATGGCGCCGAAATCGTATTTGGCGTCGAGCTCCTGGCGCGTCGGGCAGGCTTGCGCCGCGGGCGCGGCCAGCGCCAGCGTCGAGCGCACCAATTCGGCCAGCTGGGTATTGTCCCAGGGTTTGGTGAAGAAGTTGGCGGCGCCGGCCTGCATGCCCTTGACCGCCAATGCAATCGAACCCCAGGCCGTCATCAGCAGCACGGGCAGGCCGGGCCAGTCCTGGCGGATGCGCGCCAGCAGTTCCAGGCCCTCGGCGCCGCTGGTCTGCAGCGAGAAGTTCATATCCTGCAGCACCAGGTCGAACGGTTCGCGCGCCAGCAGGTCCAGCGCCTGGGCCGGATCGTCGCAGCCCTGCGGCGCGAAGCCGGCCTGCTTCAGCAGCAGTTGCAGCGACACCAGCACGGCGCTGTCGTCATCGATAATCAGAATGCGGGGCTTGCGCGGAGAATCCATCGATCTTCTTGTATCCTTGGTCGTTTATTCGTGGTGCAGGGCCGCCGCCGGGTGCAGGCGGCTGGCACGCCAGCCCGGGTAGAGCGAGCACAGCAAGGATAGCAGATAGATAAGCAGCATCGATAGCCCCGCCGCCGCCAGGAACACCCGCCAGTTCAGGCTTTCGCCCAGCGCGCCGGTGAGCGGCAGCTGCACCAGCAGGGCCAGGCCGGCCAGCATGGCGATCGAACTGAGCAGCAATTGCTCGGCCATGATCTGGCGGTAGATATCGGCCGCGCTGGCGCCCAGGGCGCGGCGCAGGCCGATCTCGGGGATGCGCTGGCTGGTGTTCTGCCACAGCACACCGAACAGGCCGAAGGCCACCATCGCCAGCAGGAAGGCTGCGATCACGCCCAGGATGGCGAGCGGGATCAGGGCACTGCGCAGCCGGTCCTCGCGCATTTCGCTGAGCGGCTTGATTTCATAGTGCCAGTCGTTGCGCAGCAGTTTCAAGCGGCGCTCCAGGCGCGCTTCGAAGGCGCGGTCGGTGCCAGGGCGCACTTTGAGCAGCACGGTTTCCGGACCGTCTTTCTCGCTCAGGGGCGAGAAGCGCTTCAGCACATAGTTGACCGGCGCCATGAACTCGCCATGGCTGCGGAATTCCTCGACCACGCCCACCACGCGGAACGATTTTTCATCGGCCTTGTTCGGGTTGACTTCAACATACAGCTGGCCCAGGGCCGAACGCTCTGGAAACAGGTTCTGCGCCATGCGCCGGTTGATCAGCACCGGCGTGATGGCGGCGCCGTCGTCGGCGGCGGAAAAGCCGCGGCCTTCCACCAGTTTCACCCCGGCCAGCGCGGCCAGGTCGTCGCTGATGAACTGGAGATGGCAGTTCTGCGCGCGGCTGCCATCGGGCAGGGCCACGGTGGTGCTCATGGTGGCCGTGCGGTAGGGCGAGAAGGAGAGAAAAGCCAGTTGCTCGACTTCGGGCAGGCTTTGCAGGCTGCTGCGCAATTGCGTGTAAATGCCGCTGGCCGGATCGATCGGCGCATCGGCGGCCGGGCGCAGTGTCACCGACCACAGCGGCCGGTAGTCGATCCCCAGCGGCAGATGGTAGAGCTGATAACTGCGCACGGCAAAGGCGGCGATGGCGAAGACGATGAGGAAGGCCAGCAGAATCTCGGCGCTCAGCATCAGATGGCGGTTCTTGCGTTTCCAGATCAGTTTGAGCAGATGGCGCAGCATCAGAGCGCTCCCTTCAAAGCGTGGACAGGATCGAGGCGCGACATTTTCCAGGCCGGCAGCACGCCGGACAACACGCCGAAGATTACGGTAATCAGCAAGCCCCAGCCGAACACGGCCAGGTTGATGCCGACGCGCAGATAGGGAATCAACCCCGACAGTTCCAACCAGTGCAGCGCGAGGGCGGCGCCGCCCAGCGCCAGCACGCCGCCGGCCAGGCACAGCAGGATATTTTCCAGCACCAGCTGGGCCGCCAGCTGGGCGCTGCTGGCGCCGAAAGCCTTGCGCACGCCGATCTCGGCGCTGCGCTCCTGCATCCGGCCCATATTCAGATTGACCAGATTCAAGGCGGGCAGCAGCATGAACAGCAGCATCAGCCCGCCCAGGCCTGCCAGCAGGAGGTTGCCGCCGCCATCATCGCCTACGCGCTGCAAGAGCGTGCGGGCGTACAGATCGGGCTTGCTGTCGGCCCACATCTGCGCCTTGGCCCATTCGCGCGGATCGTCGAAGCTCACTTCGCTGGCAATCTGTTTCACCTCCTTGCGCAGGCGCGGTAGATCGTCGCTGCTGCGCGCCAGGATCAGGGCCGAGAAATTGCCCCACAGCTGCTCGCGATACTGGGTGGAAGGGTAGGTCGTGACCGGCACCCAGATATCGGACAGGGCGTTCAGATGCATGGCGTCTTCCACCACGCCGATCACCGCGAAACTCTGGCCCGCGCTGCTGAATTTGCGCCCCAGCGGCGCTTGCTCGCCGAACAGCTTGCGTGCGGTGGACTGGTTGATGACGGCGACGAAGCGGCCCTGGGCCACATCGTCGGCCGTAAACAGGCGGCCGGCCAGCAGGCGGAAGTTCATGATGCGCCAGTAGTCGGCGTCGGCACGGCGCAGCATCAGTTCGCTGCGCTGCGTATCCTGGTACACCGACACGCGTTCCGGCATCGTGACCGCCGCCACCGCTTCCACGCCGGGCACGTGCTTCAGGTATTTCTCGATCAGCTTGAAACCGGGCGGCGAGGTGCGGATGCGCTCTTCTTTGGCGTCACTGCCGCGCAGCTCGATCACTTGCAGCATGCGGTCGCTCTTGCCTTCCACGCCGCGCGGGTAGAACGCTTCCTGCGCCAGGGCGGTGACGACCAGCAGCACCACCAGGGTCAGCACGATGCACATCAGATTGATGGCGGTGAACAGCTTGCGCCGCATAAAAACCTTGTACGCCGTCAGCAGATAATTTCTCAGCATGGTGTCCCCTTACGCAACCAGCTGGCCGTCGAACACGCGCACGATGCGGTTGACGCGGCGCGCTTCCTGCTCGTCGTGCGTGACCATGACGACGGTCGTGCCTTCGCGGTTGAGCTTGAGCAGGATGTCCATCACTTCCTCGCCCATCTTGCTGTCCAGATTGCCGGTCGGCTCGTCGGCCAGCAGCACCTGGGGCCGGCCGACGATGGCGCGCGCGATCGCCACGCGCTGCTGCTGGCCGCCCGAGAGCTGGTTGGGATAATGATCCATGCGCGCGCCCAGGCCGACGCGTTCCAGCGCCTCGCGCGCCAGCGCGCGCCGCTCGGCCGCCGTGCCGTTGCGGTAGAGCAGGGGCAGTTCCACATTGTCGATCACGCGCAGGTCGTTAATCAGGTGGAAGCTCTGGAAGATGAAGCCGAAAGTCTGGTTGCGCAGGCGCGCCACGTCGCGGTCGCGGTAGGACTGCACCGGCTGGCCGCCGATCTGGATGCTGCCGGCGCCGGGCCGGTCGAGCAGGCCGATCAGGTTGAGCAGGGTGCTCTTGCCGCAGCCGCTGGGTCCCATGATGCAGACGAATTCGGACTGCTGCACATGCAGGTCGATATCCTTCAAGGCCAGGGTCTGTACCTTGTCGGTCTGGTAGGTCTTGCTGATTTTTTCCAGTCGTATCATTGCGTTGTCCTTGATTTAGTGAGTGACACGGAAGCTTGCGTATTCCTTGTAGCGGCTGATGTCGGAGACGATGAGGCGTTCGCCGGCCTGCGCGCCGCCGCTGATTTCCACCGCCTTGCCATCGCTGGCGCCGATATCGAGTTCGGTCTTGCGCGCCACGCCGTCGCGGATGACGAAGACGGCTTGGCGGCCCTTGCCGTTGATGGCCGGCCCGCGCTGCGCCACCAGCACGCCGTCGCGCCGGCTGGCGACGATGTTGACGTCCACGCGCAGCTTGTTGCGCAGCAGGCTGTGATGGGGCTGGTCGAGCGTGACCAGCAGCTTGACGGTGCCGTTCTGGATTTCCGGCAGGATGGTGTGCACCTGGCCGGTGAGCAGCAGGCTGCCTTGCTCGACCTGCACCTTCTGGCCCGCTTCCACGCTGCGCGCGTGGTAGTCGGACAGGGAGGCTTCAACCCGGTAGTTGTGCAGCTCGGAGACCTTGGCCACCAATTGGCCGACGCCGACCGCCGCGCCTTCCTCCTGCGCCAGCCAGGTCAGCATGCCGTCGAAGGGCGCGCGCACCTGGGTCTGGGCCAGCAGCTGCTCCTGCTGCGCCAGTTGCTTGCCGAGGATGTTCTTTTGCAGCTGGGCGCCGTCGATGCTGCTGCGCGTGCTGCGCTTGCTGTCTTCGATCTGCTCGCGGTGCTGGCGCAGCTGGATGTCGATACGCTGCACATTCAGTTCGGCGGTGAGCATGTCCTCGGCCGAGATGCCGCCGGCCTTGCGCAGCATCTGCGAACGCTGCAGCTTGGCGCGCGCGCTTTGCAGGTCGAGTTCCAGCAGTTCGATGGCGCTGCTGAGCTGCTTGCGCTTCTGCTCCAGCTCCAGGCTCAACGCCAGCACGCGGTTTTCCTGCTGCGCCAGCTGTTCCTTCAGGCGCTCGGCTTCCAGCTTGACCAGGCGGCTGTCCAGTTCCAGCAGCAGTTCGCCCGTTTTCACCTGCTGGCCGGGGCGCGCATGGACCTTGGCGACCCGGCTCTGCACGGGGCTGGGCAGCAGTTCCTCATGCACCGGAACCACCAGGCCGGAAGCGTTGATGGTATCGGCGATGCTGCCGCGCTTGATTTCGGCGATCAGCAGCTCGGCCGCCGGCACGCTGGGTGCGACGGCGCGGTTGATGGCCCAGACGGCGGCGCAGGCCAGGGCCAGCGCGGCGCCGCCGCCCAGCAGCAGCAGGCGCTTGCGGCGTTGCAGGGTGGAAGGGGGGATGGCTAAGTCCATGATCTCGGAGTCGGTTGCAATACAGCCTATATTGCAAGCTCCGTGCCAGCACGGCGAAAATCAGGAAAAGCCCGCCGTTGCAGGCGGTCTGCGGGGAGGCAAGAAAAAAGCCGCTGCGGGCAATGCCCGTCAGCGGCCATGGGTGTCCGTTTCCGGGCAGTCTCAGGCGGCCAGCGTTTCGCTGTCGTTGCCGCTATCGTCGTCGCGGTTGAAGACGGCCAGGTCGGTTTCGCCGAGCACGCGGCTGGTGACGGTGCCGGCCGTGATGGAGCCGCTCACATTGAGCGCGGTGCGGCCCATATCGATCAGCGGCTCGATCGAGATCAGCAGGCCGGCCAGCGCCACCGGCAGATCGAGCGAGGACAGCACGATCAGCGCCGCAAAGGTCGCGCCGCCGCCCACGCCGGCCACGCCGACCGAGCCGACCATGATGATGGCCAGCAGCGGCAGCAGGAAGCCGATGGTGAAGGGATCGATGCCCACGGTGGGCGCGATCATCACCGCCAGCATGGCCGGGTAGATGCCGGCGCAGCCGTTCTGGCCGATGGTGGCGCCGAACGAGGCGGCAAAGTTGGCGATGCCTTCCGGCGTGCCCAGGCGCTGGGTCTGGGTCTGCACGCTCATCGGTATCGAGCCGGCGCTGGTGCGCGAGGTGAAGGCGAACACCAGCACCGGGAAGATCTTCTTCACGAAGCGCAGCGGATTCAGGCCGCTGGCCGAGACCAGGCCCAGGTGCACGCCGAACATCAGGATCAGGGCGCAGTAGGAGGCCAGCACGAAACCGATCAGGTTCAGGATGTCGGCATAGCTGGAAGTGGCGACCACCTGCGCCATCAGCGCGAACACGCCATAGGGCGTCAGGCGCAGCACGATGGTCACCAGGCGCATGACGATGGTATGCGCCACCTGGATGAAACGCTCGAAGGAGGCGAATTCGTCCGGTTTCTTCTGCGCGATGCCGGTGGCGGCGATGCCGATGAAGATGGAGAAGATCACCACCGCGATGGTGGAGGTCTTGCGCCCGCCCGTCATGTCGAGGAAGGGATTGGCGGGCAGGAAGCTGATGAGCATATTCGGCAGCGAAATCGCCTGTGCGTCGGGCAGCTTGCCCTGCAGGTAGGCGCCGCGCGCCACTTCGGCCGCGTTCGAGGTCAGGCCGACGGCGGTGAGGCCGAACAGCTTGGCCATCAGGATGCCGATGGCGGCCGCCACCACGGTGGTCAGCATCAGGGTGCCGATGGTGAGGACGCTGATCTTGCCCAGCGAGCTGGCGTTCTTCAGCTTGAGGATGGCGCCGATGATGGACACCATAATCAGCGGCATCACGATCATCTGCAGCAGCTTCACATAGCCGGTGCCGACGATGTCCAGATACTGTCCAGTGCTGGCGAGGATGGGATTGGCCGCGCCGTACACGGCTTGCAGGCCGGCGCCGAGCGCGATGCCCAGGCCGAGGGCGCTGAACACGCGCACCGTGAAGGTGGCGTGGCGCGCCTGCTGGCGGTAGAGGAAGGCCAGGATGGCGGCAGCCACCGCCAGGTTGAGGATCACTTGAATAGCCATGGACACCTTGACTCAGGTTGTGTGGAAAGGGTGATTTTATAGTGAATCGGGGCTGGGCGTATGCCCCGGTCCCATCCTTTTTCCGTCTTTTTGCCGCTAACTGCGGGCTATTCTCGCTGAGCGCATTAGCTTATGCGCTGACCACCATACGCACGATGGAAATCAGGGTGGCGACCAGCACGGCGACCCCGACCAGGCCGGCGCCGATCACATACAGCGGATTCATGGCATCGACATCCTTGTCGAAGTCGCGTTTGCGGCGCAGGCCGACAAAGGACCAGGCCACGGCAATCATGGTTTCGCCGAAACCGCGCTTGGTTGGGATGGGCATGGGAATCTCCTTGCAGATGACTGTGACGGTCCATTTTCCCTTGCTCTCAAGAAAATAAACAGACGCAGAAGGCCGTCAAATCGACCATATCAGATGAAACCCTCTAAGCCGGGCGAATTTGATCTAGATCAATCTTCATGTTTAGGCAAAGTTGTTACCATGAATCAAGATTTTTGATAGGAGGCATCAATATGAGCAAGAACATCAAAGCTTATCTGGTCGGCAGCGGCATCGGTTCGCTGGCCGCGGCGGCCTTCATGATCCGCGACGCGGGCATCCCGGGCAAGAACATCACGATCTTCGAAGAGCTGTCCGTGCCGGGCGGCAGCCTGGATGGCGGCGGCAATGCCGAAGACGGCTACCGCCTGCGCGGCGGCCGCATGCTCACCACCGATAACTACGAGTGCACCTGGGATCTGTTCAAAACCATCCCCTCCATCGACCACGCCGGCAAGACCGTGTTTGAAGAAACCCTGGAATTCAACCAGAAGAACCAGTCGCATTCGCGCGCCCGCCTGGTGGACCGCAACCGCTTCAAGCTGTGCGTGGAGTCCATGGGCTTTTCGATGAACGACCGCCTGGAGCTGCTGCGCCTGACCGAGGCCGACGAGGAGGCCCTGGGCGCCAGCGCCATCACCGACTGGCTGTCGCCGGAATTCTTCGAAACCAGGTTCTGGTATATGTGGGCCACCACCTTTGCCTTCCAGCCTTGGCACAGCGCCGTCGAATTCCGCCGCTACCTGCACCGCTTCATGCTGGAGTTCTCGCGCATCGAAACCCTGGCCGGTGTGAAGCGCACCGTGTTCAACCAGTACGATTCCTTCGTGCGGCCGCTGTGGCACTGGCTGTCCGACCAGGGCGTGCAGGTGCAGCTGCAATCGCGGGTCACCGATCTGGATATCGCGCAGCAGGACGGCAAGCATGTGGTCACCGGCATCCGCTATCTGCGCGGCGGCGCCGAAGCCACGCTGGCCGTGGGGCCGGACGATCTGGTCTTCGTGCAGAACGCATCGATGACCGATGCGTCGAGCTTCGGCAGCATGTGCCACGCGCCGGCCAAGCTGACCAAGCGCGATAGCGGCGGCTGGGAGCTGTGGGAAAAACTGGCGAAGGACCGGCCCGAATTCGGCAATCCGGCCGTCTTCAACTCCAGCATTCCGGAAGCATGGTGGGAGTCTTTCACCGTGACGCTGAAGGACAGCAAATTCTTCGACGCGATGGAACGCTTCACCGGCAACCGCGCCGGTACCGGCGGCCTGGTGACCTTCAAGGATTCCAACTGGTTCATGTCGGTGGTGCTGGCCTACCAGCCGCACTTCCGCAACCAGCCGCAGGGCGTGAAGGTATTCTGGGGCTATGGCCTGCATCCCGACCGCATCGGCAACTTCGTCGCCAAGCCGATGGCCGAATGCAGCGGCGAAGAGTTCCTGCGCGAGCTGTGCGGCCACCTGAACTTCGACTACGACGAACTGATGACGGCGGCGAACTGCATCCCATGCCGCATGCCTTACATCACCAGCATGTTCATGCCGCGCGCCCATGCCGACCGTCCGTTGCCGGTGCCGAAGAATTCGAAGAACCTGGCTTTCGTCAGCCAGTTCGTGGAAGTGCCGGAGGACGTGGTGTTCACCGTCGAATACTCGGTGCGCGCGGCGCAGATGGCCGTGTATGAGCTGCTGGATGTGGAGCGTGAAGTGCCGCCCATCCGGCACCACGACGATTCGGTGAAGGTGAAGATCGACGCCTTGATCAAGGCCTTCAAGTAAGCGGGAGGGAAGGGCGCCCGCAGCTGCAGGCGCCTTACGTGCAGTCCGCCGTTTCAGGCGGGATCGCCGCCGGACAGCATGGCGCGCAGCAGCTGCTGCGCCGGGTCTTGCAGTGCGATCAGGTGCAGCAGTTCCAGCAGTTTCAACTCCAGCAGCGCATCGTTGCTGCAGGCATTGCGGTACACATACTCCTGTGCATCCATATAGCGGCGGATCTGTTCTCCCGCATACAGGATGCGCTTGCCGTCGTCGCCTGGCGGCGGGTTGTCCGCCGCCGCATCGTTCAAGCATTTCTCCACCAGTTGGCGGTCGATAAAGAGCAGCATTGCATCGAAGCTGGCGTGCGCGGTAACGCGGTGGCTGACGTTATAGGTCCCCGGCGACAGGAAGACCATTTGCCCTTCATCGACCACATAGTGCAGGCCCGCGCTGTCGCTGATGAATTGCTGGCCCTGGGCCACATACATGATCAGCGGCGTGCCGATATGGATCGCCTTGTTATCCAGATTGTGCTTGAGGGTCTTGCGCAGTATGCAGGAATGCTCGCCTGCCAGGATGGGAGCCACCCCCTCCATTGCATAGAGTTCCGCCTGTGTCGCCTTGAGTGTCACGTCGCTTTCCTCCCTTGGTCTGAAAGCGGCCAACTATACACCCGGCTTCAAGGGCGAAAACACGCACTTTGTAACCGTGCGCGGGGTGGCTTGGCGACTTTAATCGGCACTCAAATTAACTTTGGTGCTTTTGCCGTTTACGTTCAGATTCCCTTGGCTGATGACGATGGTCGAGCGCAGCACGCCGTCTTCCATACGCGCCCAGCCTTCGCCCACAATTTTCGTCATCGCGGCCTGGTAGCAGTTCTGTTGCTGCTGCCAGCGCTCCATGCCCGTGCCTTTGATGTTCGGCACGGTGTGCACGAAAGCCTGGCACATGGCGCGCGGAATGCCGGCCGGCACGCTGATCTCGATGCGGCCGTCCACTTTTTTCAGGATCTGCTGTACCGATGCCAGATCCTTCTCGCTGGCATCGCGCAAGCCGAAATGGCCCGTCATGCGGGCGCGGAAGTTTTTGTAGCTCAGGCTGAAATCGTCGATCACGACACGGCTGCCGTGGCGCACGGCGGAACGCGCCATGGCCATCAACACGTTGCCGCGCTTGGCGTTGAACGCTTCGATGCTGGTGAAGGCATTGCTCATGAAGGCAGCGTCCTTTTCGACCTTGTGCATTTCGGCCAGATCGAATTTTTCAAAGCGCACGCCGAGGTGCACATCCTCGATGCGCTGGCCGAAAACTTCGATGGAAGCCAGGCGCGCATCGGACTGCGAGTCGGCCAGCTTGCCGCGCGTGGTGGTGCGCACAGTCTGCTCGATGCTGCCGAATTTCAGCTCCATCGTCGAGACGGAAAAATAGGCCGAGGGAATCGTCACCCGCGCATTGCCGAACCACAGCTCGTCCGCGCCGCGCGGACCTGCCGTGCGGATTTCGCGCGGCGCCACGATCAGTTGCGAGTCCTGCGACGACATGGACAGGGTGGGCACGGTAATGAGTTTTTCCTGTGCCGGTGCGGCGAAGGCTTGCGGCGCCAGTGCCGCCAGCAGGAAGGCGTTGCGAAGGAGTGCGTGTTTCATGTGATTCCCTCGACTCAGACCGCGCCAGCCAGGGCGGCATTGGCGCTTTGCGGATTCAGCCTGCGGCAGACCTGCAGTTGCAGCTCGGCGTCGAGCTGTTCGCAGCGGGCGCGCAGAATGGCCAGTTCGACCAGATCGGGCGCACTGAACAGGTCTTTCAGCACCTGGCGATACCAGCCTTCCGCCACGGGCGCACCGCTCAATTCGCGCGCGCGCAGGTCGATGTGCTCGGCCATGCTGTGTTTGCAGTCCAGCGGATCGATGGCGATGCCGAAGTGCTTGTCCATCATGGTGCGCACCTGCTCGCTCTCTTCACGCGCGAATTTCTTGCCCAGCTTGAAGCTGGCGATAAAGCCCGCGGCCGACAGCAGCAGCACGGCGGCGCTGATTACGCCGATGCCGTCCAGCGCGGCGAACACGCCCATGATGAAGAGCAGCGGCATCCACACGCGCAGATACGCGCACAGCACCGAACGCCAATGGATTTTGCGCAGATCGTAGCCGCTGTCGTTCTCGCTGTTGATGTAGAAGCTTTGCGTCGGGAACAGCGGCAGGTACCAGAAATGGCCGAAGCGGGTTTTGACCGCCATTTTGCCGACTTTTTCGACTGCGCCATAGTTGCGCTTACCCCAGATAAGAAGCATAAAAACCTTTGATTGCAAAATTGATTAATATGCAATCATACCATAAAATTTCCGCATGGAAATTTTGCGAGCTCAACCGGGACTTTGTGCATCCCCGGGCCGCACGCTTGCTTGCGGTCATGAAGCTGTCATTTAGCCTCCCTAGAATGCCGTTGTCAAAAACACAGCAAGGGAAGCAATAATGAAGAAGCAAGAGAAGGCAGTTCGGTTGCAACTGAAAAACGCCAGCCTGTGCGCGGCCCTGCTGGCCCTGAGCGCCTGCGGCGGCAGCGATAGCATCAGCCTGGTCAAGCTGAATACCCTGGACGGCAAGCCCGCCATGGTCGTGGCCCACCGCGGCGCCAGCGGCTATATCCCGGAAGAGACGGTGGACGCCTATGCCAAAGCCATCGAGATGGGCGCCGACGCCATCGAACCGGACGTGATCAGCACCAAGGACGGCGTACTGATCGCGCGCCACGATCCGAATCTGGCTTACAGCACCGACGTCGCTTCCCATCCCGAATTTGCGACGCGCAAGCGCACCGTGAATGTCGACGGCGAGATGCAGGAAGGCTGGTTCGCCAGCGACTTCACGCTGGCCGAGATCAAGACCCTGGGCGGCACCTCCACCGATGCCGAACGTCCGCAGCAGTTCAACGGCAAGTACAAGATCGCGACGATCCAGGAAATCGTCGACATGATCAAGAAGAGCGGCCGCACCATCACCATCTATCCCGAGACCAAGAATCCGACCTTCCACCGCCAGCTTGGCCTGCCGCTGGAAGACAAGCTGCTGGCGCTGCTCTCCGCCGCCGGCTGGAGCGATGCCAGCGCGCCGGTCTTCATCCAGTCCTTCGAGCCGGGCAGCCTGAAATACATCCGCAGCAAAGGCTCGAAACTGAAGCTGGTGCAGCTGATCGACGCCGATGACGTCGACCTGAAAACCGGCACCCTGACTTTTGCGGCGCCATACGACCGTCCATACGACTGGGCCTTGGCGGGCGACAAGCGCCTGTTCAGCGCCATGGTCACGCCGGCCGGCCTGGCCGAGATCAAGTCGTATGCCGACGGCATCGGCCCTTGGAAGCGCTACATCGTCAGCGTCAAAGGCACGGTCGGCACGGACGGCAAAGTGGTGGACGTGAACGGCGACGGCAAGGTCAACGAGGCCGACGCCGTGACCCTGCCGGCCACCACCCTGGTCAGCGACGCCCACAAGGCCGGCCTGTTCGTCCACCCCTACACCTTCCGCAACGAGAAGCGCCGCCTGGCCAGCGACTACAAGGGCGATCCGAAAGCCGAGTACAAGCACTTCTATGCCCTGGGCGTGGATGGCCTGTTCTCCGACTTTGCCGACACCGCTTTGCAGGCGCGCAGCGACTACTTCAAAGAGATCGGTTATTGAGCCTTCGCTCCGGACCGGCGAACTCCTGGCATGGCTTAGCGGGCGCTGCGCACATGCCGGTGTTTTTGCTGGTACATCTCGACATCGGCCAATTGCAGATAATCGGCCAGGGAGGCACTGGAAAAGGTATCGCAGCTGACCACGCCCGCGCTCAGCGACAGCGTGCTGGGGAAGCGGCTGCTGCGGTTGAAGTCGGCAATGCGGCCGCTGAGGCGGGCGCGGATGTCTTCCGGTGCGGCCTCGTCGAAGGTGAAGGCGGCGAACTCGTCGCCGCCGAGGCGGGCGATCACATCGCCGCTTTGAAACGTGCTGCGGAATACGGCTGCACCATGGCGTATCAGTTCGTCGCCTTTTTCATGGCCCAGTTCATCGTTGACGGTTTTTAAGCCATCGACATCGGCGAACACCACGGCGCAGGCAAGGGCTTGCTGCCGCGCCTGCAGGAAGCACTGTTCGGCGCGTGCGAAAAAACCGCGCCGGTTCTGCAGCCCGGTCATGACATCGGTGCTGGCCAGGTCGCGCGCCTCGGCCGTCTGCGCGTCGCGCGTTCGCATGTCCTGGGCATGCTGGCGGCCGGCCTGGCGCAGGACGGCAACCCGCGTATTGAGGCGGGTTTCGCGCCGCTGGCGTGTGTTCAAGCCGGCGAGACAGGCACCGGCCAGGCATGCAATCTCTTGCAGCTGACGGCGGGCATACGCGAGATGGGCGGTGTCCTGCTGCGTATGCCAGTTCAGTAGAAACACGCCTTCGCAGACGGCGGGCGGGAAGGGCAGCAGCAGCGTGCAGCCGTGGAGCGTGTGCAGCACCGTGCCTTGGCCGGCCGACTCGGGCGGGAGCTGACCGACCCGCGTCGGCGTGCCATGGGTTTGCGTCAGCGCGTGCAAGGCCAGGCGGTACAGGGCCGATGCCAGGTCGGAGGGGAGCGGCTGGCCGGCAGCGTCAAAGCGCAGACTCTGCGTGGTGCCGCTCTGGCGTAGCAGGATCAGCGCTTCATCGCTGTTCAGGCAGGCGAGGCTGGCGCCAGTGAGGTCGAGCGCGCTGCGCACATTGGTCGCCGTCAGCAACTGTTGGGCCAGCCGCAGCAATTGCTGTACGCCGGCGCCGCCGGTGCGGTGGGCGTGGCTCATGACCTGCCTCCCGCCAGCGTTGTGCCATGCGCCGGATTGCTTGGATGCGCAGCCATGGTAGTCGCTTTCGGGCCGTGGGCCGCGTGCTCAGGCCACCGCTTCAAGCCGCGGCGCGGCCATACGCGGGCGGCGGCTGGCGGCACGCCGCCGGCGCGGATTGAACAGCACGCGCATGACGGTAGGGGTGTCGACCGAGTAAATGCGCAGCAGGGCTTCGGCGTAGTGGCGGTTGCGCACGGCCATCAACTGAATGGCATGGTCGATCAGGGCGGCCAGCTCGTGGTTGTTGCGCGGCAGCGGAAAAGGCCGGATGGCCGTTGCCTTAGCTTGTGCTGCATCGGGCGCTTTTTCAGGTTCGGCGCCGCAATCGCGCCGCGGCCCATCCTGCGACAGCACGCGCAAGATGACTTCACGCGGCACGTCACCGCCGCGCATATGGATCCAGGCGGTCACGCAGCCTTGGAAAATATCGATCTTGAGGCCGGCATTGACGATCTGTGCCATATGGCCGTCCAGGCGTTGGTAGGCTTGCATGAGGAGCATCTCCCGTGAGGCAGCCGCGGTTGGCGAAGGCGGGCAAGAGCAGGTCGGCGGCTGTGGCCTGCGGCAAGGACCATGAAGGACACCGCAAGCTGTCGGGCTGGAGCGGGGGGCGCTGTCTGGAAGCGGCTGGGTGCGATGGGACTGAACCCACAATAGCACGATTGGCGCGATGTTGCAGTTATTTCCAAGCGTTTCGCCGCTGGGCGGCGGCGCATGCGTTCAATCGTCCGCGTCCAGCCAGAGCACGCGGCCGTTGCCGCTTTCATTGAGGCGGGCCTGCAAGGCGGAGGCGTCGGCGTCGGGCAGGCTGAAGGCCAGGGTCACGCTGTCGCCATGGTTGACAGCGAGCAGGGTGGCCTGGGCCAGCTCCAGTTCGCGCCGCAGCATGCCTTCCATCGCATATGGCACCACGCAGCGCAACTGGCGCAGCTTGACGATGGCGACTTTCTCCGCCTGCAGCAAGGCTTGCGCCACGCTGTCGGTATAGGCGCGCACCAGGCCGCCGGCGCCGAGCTTGACGCCGCCGAAGTAGCGCACCACCGTGGCCAGTACGCCCTCCAGATCCTGGTGGCGCAGCACGTCGAGCATCGGCCGGCCGGCTGTGCCGCTTGGCTCGCCATCGTCCACCGCCGCCGACTGTCCGCCAGCGAGCAAGGCCCAGCACACATGGGCCGCGCCCGGATGCTGGGCGCGCAAGCCAGCCACCACCGCTTGGGCGGCGGTGCGGTCGCTCATAGGCTGGACGCAGGCGATGAAACGGCTTTTCTTGATCAGCAGCTCGTAATGGACGGCTGCGCTTATTGTTTGAGGCATTGCTGTTGCGGGCTATGGTTCCGGAATTTCGCGCATAGCATACCACCTTGCGCCAGCGCGTCCCGTTGCGCTTACTGGTCCAGCAGCCCATGCTGCCGGGCGTAAGCACTCAGGCGCAGCTCCAGATCGGGCGCGAGACGGCTGAATTCCGCGTTCAGCGCATTCAGGCGCATGGCGCTGCGCGCCTCGTTTTCGGCGAACAGCGGCCGGCGGTAAAGGCGCGCGCGGCGCGCCGTTTCATCTGGCAGGCCGGCGCCGAACAGCAGCTGGCGCGCGTCGAGCAGCAGACGCAGGGCGCGCGTGGCGCCCATCGCCATCAAGCCGTCCTGCGCCAGCTTGTAATGCTCGGCGGCGACGCCGCCAAAATAGTGCTGCATGCCGCCGCGCAGCACGGCCCCCAGCAGCGTGCTGGATGCGTAGTAGAGCTGTTGCGGGTGATTCAAGCCATGAATGCCGGCCGCATCCTGCCGTACCTGATGCAGCAGCGCCGCCCACATCTGCGCCTGCGGATTGGCGGCGACGGCATGGTCGCGCGCCCGGCCGTGGCGGCGCGCTTCGATGCTGGCGCGGTAGCCGCCTTTGCAGGGCATGCATAGGCCACCCGTGCGTTCGGCGGTCGAACCCAGAATCAGGGCGCCGCAAATGCGGCAGGGAAAGCGTTCGTTCATGATAGTGGCTGAAGTTGCGCGCCGTTATGCATCTTCAGCACTCATAAAATTGTTTTCCGAGAGCTGGATGCACCGCTGGTTCGCTTCGGCCATAATATTTCCACAATGGTGGTTGAGTGGATACAGCTTACGGTGCTT
Organism: Massilia sp. NR 4-1; assembly: GCF_001191005.1. NCBI lineage: Bacteria > Pseudomonadati > Pseudomonadota > Betaproteobacteria > Burkholderiales > Oxalobacteraceae > Massilia > Massilia sp. NR 4-1. Next base: position 2,760,800 of record NZ_CP012201.1, on the reverse strand, counting down.
GGCTGGGGAAAGCATCAAGCCGCGATGCAAGCTGTCGAGGGATTGCACCATTTTGCCACTCCCCGATTACCTTGTGCGCAAATTGCTTTTCCGATAATATTGGCCGGTTTTGCAACGAGGAAGTCGCTCTGGAAATGCCATGGAAATACTTTGAAATACCTATTCTCGATATTGGCGATATTCGCCTCTGTGAACGCGTGCGCAGTTGAATGGCAGCCGTCAGCCGGACATACGCAATTGCCGATCTGGCCGGGTGCGATACCCAACGCGAAACCCGCTCCTGGCCCTGAAAATGAAATGACTCTTCAGGAAGAGCGGCTCATAGCAGGCCGCCCCTGGCTGGGGGTAAGCAACGTCATACGGCCCACGATGACCATTTACCCGCCGACAGGCGCCAATACCGGCGCTGCGGTGGTCGTTTTCCCTGGCGGCGGCTATCGCATGCTGGCCATCGATCTTGAAGGGACGGAGGTGTGCGACTGGCTGACTTCAATCGGTGTTACTTGCGTGCTCCTGAAATACCGTGTCCCCGGTTCAGGTCCGCATTGGGACATGGAGCGGAATATGCGCGTCATTCCGAAAGTGCATACGGCCTTGCAGGATGCGCAGCGCACCGTGGGCCTGCTGCGCCACCGCGCGGCCGAGTGGAAGATCGATCCGAACAAGATCGGGGTGCTTGGATTCTCGGCGGGCGGCCATCTGGTGGCGGCAATCAGTACGCACCCTAAGCGTATTTATCAGCCTGTAGACAAGGCGGATAATGAAAGCTGCCGTCCTGACTTTGCCATTTCCCTGTATCCCGGACATATGTCGGCAAACTATCGGGCAGACCTTTCGCGGTTGAACCCGCGCATTCGCGTCACCGGCCAAACGCCGCCGACCTTCCTGCTGCATGCGCAAAACGATCCCATCGACCCGGTGGAGTTTTCCCTGCTTTATTATGCGGCGCTGAGAAAGGCGGACGTGCCGGTCGAGATGCACTTGTTCGCTGAAGGTGGACACGCATTCGGACTCCGTCCAACCGGGCAGGCGATTACAAAGTGGCCTCTGCTGGTAGAAACCTGGCTGCGGACGCTTGGGGCCATTCCGGAAAAATAAGTAATGCGGGACTGCATGGCTCCCGCGCCGGGGAGGGGGCAAACAAAAAGGCTTACGCGCCGAAGCGGGTAAGCCTTTTTGCTGCTGCTGTATTCGTGGTAGGCCGTGCGGGATTCGAACCTGCGACCAACGGATTAAAAGTCCGCTGCTCTACCAGCTGAGCTAACGACCCGAAGGACCGGCATTTTACAAGATCCGCGGCCGAAGTCAAGCAGCGGCGCGGCAGCGGTCCCGGCGAATGCTCTAAGATGGCGCATGGAAGAAAAATGCTGCCCCCTCTGCGGCCGGCCTCTGGGCACCGTCAATATCGACCGCCACCACCTGATCCCCAAAACCTTCAAGGGCAAGGAACAGTTCGAGATCCACAAGATCTGCCACCGCAAGATCCACTCGGTGCTGACCGAACGCGAACTGCTGCGTACCTACCATACCTGGGAAGCGCTGCGCGCCCATCCCGACATCCTGATCTTTATCGCCTGGGTGGCGCGCAAGCCGCCCGAGTTTTATGTGCGCACCGAAACCTCCGGCGCCAAGCGCCGCTAGCCGGTGAACATTGGTGAATTTATGGAGCCGCGCGCGAACTAGAATAAATCTGGGAAAGGCTTGTTCGAAGGGGAGGCGATCATGGGACTATCCAATGGCTATGGCGTGGTGATCGGGCAGAAGACCAAGTACTACCGCGACCCGCCCGACAACTACGGCCGCTACTACCACGGCAACCTGAATGTCCAGACTCCAGCCGGTGAATATCATTGCGCAATCGATGTCGATCCCAAGGCCATGCCGGACGGCATACAGTGGCGCGTGGTGCGCCTGCGCGCCGCCGATTTCGCACAGATCAAGGCGCTGGCCGATGGCTGGCACGGCCTGCCGTCGAATGCCGGCTCCGGGGCGCTCGACTATATCAGGGCGCGGTTGCTGCATCCGCCGGTTCTGATCTGGTATGTGGTGTACAGCGGCTGGCTGGCCAGGCTGCTCGATTTCCTGCGCTGGAATCCGCCGTGGAAGAGCGGCACTGGCATCCAGGCGCTGACCGATCTGGAGGCGGTGATCGGGCAGGGCGTGCGTTTCTATCTATTCGGCGAACCGTTCAACAAGGGGCTGGGCGTGCACAATATCCACCAGAACCAGGGCGACCCGGTCGGCAGCGGCCACGATGCCGAAAACGCCATCTGGCAGGATGGCGCCACGATCGTTGAAACCGCCAGCGGCGAATTCATCGGCTTCCTGAATAAATTCAAAACCCAGGCCTTCGCCACCGACAATCTCGGCCACCCGCGCTGGGTGTTCTGGCCCTGGCATAAGGTGAAGCTGCACTACACCTGAGTGATGGCCTCTTGGGGCGGCGCTATTTTTTTGCCGCGCCGGATCAGCCAGAAAACCGGCAGGCCGATGGCGCCCAGCACCAGCGACCAGATGAAGGCTTCCTGGCCCATGCCATACAGCGCCCAGACCGAGAAGATGCAGGTCATGGCGGCGCTGAACAGCAGCAGCGCCGGCACGGCGGCCTTGGCGCGCAAGGCGCCGCGTCTCCACAGCTTGAAGATGGCCACGCCGCCGACCAGATACAGCGGCATGCTGGCCGCTGTCACCACCATCGTCAGGAAGGCGAAGCCTTCGGCCAGCGAGCGGCTGTAGTTCATCACCACCATGGCGCTGGCCAGCACGCCGATCAGCAGCAGCGACCAGTATGGCGCGCCATGCCGGTTGGGTGTTTTCAGCAGCGCGGGAAACATGCCGTGCGTGGCGAAGGAGGCGGTGACTTCGCCCGCCAGCATGGTCCAGCCATTGAGTGCACCGAGACCGCTGATGATGACGGTAATCGCCAGCCAGCGCCCGGTGCCGGCCTGCCAGAAGCGGTTGAACAGATCGGCATACGGCGCGTTCGACTGCGCTAGCTCCGCCTGCGGCAACAGCAGCAGCGGCACGGTGCAGACGGAGACATACACCACGGCCGCGATCAGCGTCCCCGCGATGGTGGCGCGCGGGATGGTGGTTTCGGGATCGACGACCTTGGTGGCGGGCAGGGTGGCGCATTCCACGCCCAGCATGGCGAAGAGGGCGATGGTGCCTGCCGCCGCAGTGGCGTCGAGCGTGAGCGGGGTGGCGGGCAGATGTGCGCCATAGGCCGCGCTGTCGGTGAACAGCACCCAGCCGCCCAGCAGCACCACGGCGCCCATGGGCAGCAGCTTGAGCGCGGCCGATGCCAGCTGCACCCGTCCCGACAGGCGCGCCCCGCTCAGGCTGACCAGCACGAAGAACCAGATCACAGCCAGCGCCGTCGCCGGCTGCAGCAGCGGCATGGCGGAGAGAACGGGGAAGAGCGTGCTCAGATAACCGACGATGCCGATCGCCAGCGCGGCGTTGCTGATCCAGATCGAAGCCCAGTAGCACCACATGACGAAGAAGGCGGTGCCGGAGCCGAAGCAGCGCTTGGTATAGCCGTAAGGCCCGTCCTCGTGCGGCATGGCGCGCGCCAGGTGGGCGAAGACATGGGCGATGAAGAGGCAGCCGATCACGGTGATGGCCCAGCCGCTGAAGGAGTTCAGGCCATGCGGCGCCAGCGCCGCCGGCAGCATGAAAATACCCATGCCGATCATATTGCCGACGATGAGGGCGGTGCACATCCAGAAGCCCAGCGGTTTATCGGACGCGGTCACGGCGGGCGCGGCTGGAGCGGTCGGCATGATTTGGCTCTCGGCTTGAAAGACTCTACTGTTGCATAAAATGCAGCAAAACACAAAACCATATCCGATGCGGCTCTCCTATAATGCCGCCAATAGCCTATGGAGTGAAAACATGACCTACGAAGAATACCTGGACGAAGTCACCACGCTGATCGTGGAAAAGTACAATCTGGCCGATGCGGCCGCGATCAAGCTGGTGGTCGCCGCGCAGGACGCGGAGTTTTTCGTCAAGCACGACGACGATAAGAAGCTGCGCAATATCGACCAGGCGCACAAGGATGCCAAGACCATTTACGACGCATCTCTGGGCAAGAAGAAAAAATAACAGGGCTGAACAGTGGAGTATGATCGTCGCACAATCATTGCGCGCCGAGGACGATCATGCCTGTCTCCCTTTCGATTGCGAAGAATGAACAGCTGACGCTGGAACTGCTGTCCAATCTGGTGAACCGCCATGGCTGCATCACCGGCGCGACCGGTACCGGCAAGACCGTCACCTTGCAGAAGATCGCGCAATCGCTGTCCGATATCGGCGTGCCGGTCTTCATGGCCGACGTGAAGGGCGACCTGTCCGGCATGGCCAAGGCGGGTACGCTGGGCGAAAAGATGGGCAAGCGGCTGCAAGCCTTGCAGCTGGAGGCGCCGCAATGGGCCGGCTGTCCCGTCACCTTCTGGGATGTGTTCGGCCAGCAGGGCCACCCGGTGCGGGCCACCGTCTCCGATCTTGGCCCGCTGCTGCTGGCGCGCATGCTGAACCTGAACGATACGCAGGAAGGCGTGCTGCAGCTGGTGTTCCGCATCGCCGACGACAACGGCCTGCTGCTGCTCGATACCAAGGACTTGCGCGCCATGCTGCAGCATGTGGGCGACCATGCCGCCGACTACAAGACCAGCTACGGCAATATCAGCGCCGCCAGCATCGGCGCCATTCAGCGCGGCCTGATCGGCATCGAGGAGCAGGGTGGCGACCGCTTCTTCGGCGAGCCGATGCTGAACACCGATGACCTGCTGCAAACCGATGCGCAGGGCAAGGGCGTGGTCAACATCCTGTGCGCCGACAAGCTGATGAACGCGCCGCGCATCTACGCCGTTTTTTTGCTGTGGATGTTGTCCGAGCTGTTTGAGAATTTGCCCGAGGTGGGCGATGTGGACAAGCCCAAGCTGGTGTTCTTCTTCGACGAAGCCCACCTGCTGTTCGCCGAAGCGCCCAAGCCCCTGCTGCAAAAGATCGAGCAGGTGGTGCGCCTGATCCGCTCCAAAGGCGTGGGCGTGTTCTTCATCACGCAGAACCCGCTCGACATTCCCGACACCGTGCTGGGCCAGCTTGGCAACCGCGTCCAGCACGCGCTGCGCGCCTACACGCCGCGCGACCAGAAAGCGGTGAAGGCGGCGGCCGAAACCTTCCGCCCCAATCCCGCGCTGGATATCGCGCAGGTGATTTCGGAACTGGGCGTGGGAGAAGCGCTGGTGTCCTTCCTGGACGAGAAGGGCGTGCCGCAAGTGGTGCAGCGCGCCTTCATCCTGCCGCCGGCCAGCCAGCTTGGCCCCATCGACGCCGGCGAACGGCAGGCCGCCATGGCCGCATCGGTGGTGGCTGGCGTGTATGAAAAAACGGTAGACCGCGAATCGGCCTATGAAAAGCTGGGCGGCCGCGTCGCCGCCAGCACTACCGCCCGCGCGGCCGACGACAGTCCCGCCACGGCCGCCGAGCGCGAGGCGCCTGCCGGCCGAGGCGCACCCGCCGCGCAGCAGGACGGTGGCGCCGCTGCCGAAGGCGGCTCCTTGTTCGGCGATGTGCTGGGCGGCCTATTCGGCAAGACCGGCAAGCGCGACACGGCGGTGCAGGCGCTCGTCAAATCCGCCGCGCGCAGCATCGGCTCCCAGGTCGGCCGCGAGATCATCCGCGGCGTGCTGGGATCGATTTTGAAAAGGTAATTCAGGCGGCGCGCGCCAAAGGCGCTGCCAAGGCCAGCGCTTTTGCTTGCTGGCCCGGCAGGCGGCCGGTGTTGCCGGTCTTGGCCAGATCGAGCTTGAAGACGGCGACGGCGTGGGTCAGGCCGGCAGCCTGCTCTTCGAGCGAAGCTGCTGCTGCGGCGGCTTCCTCGACCAGGGCGGCGTTCTGCTGCGTCACCTGGTCCATTTCGCAGATGGCCTGGTTGATTTGCTCGATGCCCGCGCTTTGCTCTTCGCTGGCGGTCATGATCTCGCCCATGATGACATTGACGTTGCTGATGCTCCGCAACACCTCGTCCATCGTGCTGCCGGCTTGATCGACCAGCTGCTCGCCCTTGCTCACATGCGCGACCGAGTCGCTGATCAGCGCATTGATTTCCTTGGCGGCGGAGGCTGAGCGCTGCGCCAGGTTGCGCACTTCGGCCGCGACGACGGCAAAACCGCGTCCCTGCTCGCCGGCGCGCGCCGCTTCCACCGCGGCGTTCAGCGCCAGGATATTGGTCTGGAAGGCGATGCCTTCGATGACGCTGATAATGTCCACCACCTTGCGCGAAGAGGCGCTGATGGCGCCCATGGTTTCCACCACCTGGCCCACAGCCGCGCCGCCGCGCGTGGCGGTCTCGGAGGCCGACATGGCGAGCTGGTTGCCGCGGCGCGCGTTCTCGACGTTCTGCTGCACGGTGCTGGCCAGTTCCTCCATCGAGGAGACGGTTTCTTCCAGCGAGCTGGCCTGCTGCTCGGTACGGCTGGAGAGATCGAGGTTGCCGTTGGCGATTTCCGACGAGGCCGAGGCGATGGTGTCGGCGCCGCCGCGCACATGGCCGACGATGTTGACCAGGCTGTCGTTCATTTCCTTGAGCGCTTGCAGCAGCTGGCCCGTTTCATCGCTGGAGCGCACTTCGATGCGGCTATCGAGATGGCCGGCGGCCACCCGCTGCGCCACCTGCACCGCCTGCGAAATCGGACGCGAGATCGAACGCGTAATGGTCCAGGCGATGGCGATGCTGACGGCGATGGCCAAGGCCGAGAAGCCGAGCATCAGGCTCATATTGCTTTCATAGGATTCTTCGGCCGCCTTTTCGTCGCGCTGGCTTTTCTCTTTTTGAAGGGCGCGGAAGTCGTCGATGACTTCCTGCCAGGTGTGCGAGGCGGGACCGGCTTTCTGCAGCAGGAGCTGGAGCGCTTCCTCGCGGCTGGTTTTGCTCAGGCTCAGGAACTGGTCGTTCAACTGGCGCGCAGTCGTCTGCTGTTCCTTGATCTTGGCCACCAGCGCCTGGCCGGCCGCATCCAGCGGCATGGCTTGCAGGGCGTCGAAAGCGGCATTGTATTTTTCGCGCGCCGTATTGATTTTCGCGGCTTCGCGCTTGGCGGTTTCTTCGTCCTGCAGCAGGGCCAAGGTGCGGATCACGCGCGACACCACGTGGGTGGATTCCGACATGGTCTGCAGCAGTTCCATCTTCTTGATGTTGATGTCGACGATGTTGTGCAGGGCCTTGTTCGAGTTGCGCATGCCTTGGATGCCGCACAGCATGACGCCGAGCAGCAGCGCCAGCACGATGATATAGCCGCAACTGATGCGGGTACCGATTTTTAGATTGCCAATTTTCATGAGTTAGTTCCTTAGTGTGGTCTTGCGCCTGCGTTTGTGGGCGGTTCTGTTCTATATGCGGCGTAGGTCTTGCCGGCTAAAACGAAGTGCCACCAAAAGGCTGAGCAAGTGCGGCACTGTGGACTTCTCGGCGGAGGCTGGGGCGAGAAAAAATTCCCTGATGGAAATGTGAGAATTGGTGAGCATCTTACCTTGAGAACTCTCGCAAAAAACGGCGAAGCGGTAATTTCTCGCGCAATTTATGCGATTTGTTGCAAAAAATATTGGCAATTATGCTTTTAAGCTGACTTTCCGGAAATATTCCAGGCCATTCCGCGGCCTTTTTGCTGCGCCGAATAAATTGCGCCGGGCCTCTTGTGATTTTTGACTTATACTCCAATTGGAGTATATAGGGAGGATAAATGAAGATCGTCAACATCAAGTCAAAGCTGCCGGACACGGACAAGGTCACAGTCAATCTGGGGTTGGTGGACCTGGCGCAGATGGATCTGCTGGTCGGAGAGGGCTTTTACACCAACCGTACCGACTTCGTCCGCACAGCCATCCGCAACCTTTTGCAGCAGCATGCGGAGGCGATCCGCCAAACTGTGCTGCGCAAGCGTTTTGTGACGGGATTGCAGCGCTATTCGCGCGCCGAACTGGAACGCGTCGTGGCGGCTGGCGAACAGCTGGAAATCCATGTGCTCGGCCTGGCCACGGTGGAAGACGATGTCACGCCGGAGCTGGCGCGTTCGGCTATTGCCTCGATTCAGGTACTCGGCGCGTTTATCGCGTCGCCCGCGGTCAAGGACGCGCTAGCCGACCGCCTTCACACTTAGCGAATGGACAGTATATGAAACCCTTTGAGCAATTTCTCGGGCAGATGATGGAAGCGGCACGCCTGGCCCAGGCGAAAGACCCACAGGCGGCCACCGATGTGATCCAGAAGGCGCTCAAGGCCGCCGGCCTGCTGCCTGGCCAAGCGGCGCCGGCGGCGGAGGATGGCAGGCCGGAGCTGATCGACCTGAACGCGCTGCCCGAATGGGTGCGCAAGGCGCGCGGCGGCGCCACCGCCGACGGCGTGCCGCAACCTGCACGGCGCGCGCGCTGGAATATGCCGGGACGCAAGCGTAGCCGTGCTCCAGCGTACGATCCGCGCGCACCAGGCGAATTCATGCCGGGTTCGTTCCAGGCCGGCGCGGGTAGCCGCCGTTACAAGCTTTACGTGCCGTCCACGCCGGCCACCGGACCGCGGCCGCTGATCGTGATGCTGCACGGCTGTACGCAAGACCCCGACGACTTTGCCGCCGGCACCGCCATGAATGCGCTGGCCGAGCAGCATGGCTGTCTGGTGCTCTATCCGGAGCAGGATCGCAGCGCCAACGCCTCACTGTGCTGGAACTGGTTCGAGACACCGCACCAGCAGCGCGACGGCGGCGAACCGTCCCTGATTGCCGGCATGACGCGGGAGGTCATCGAGCGCTGGGGGGCGGACCCGCAGCGCGTCTACGTGGCCGGTTTGTCGGCGGGCGGCGCGATGGCCGCGATCATGGGCGCGGCCTATCCCGACCTGTACGCAGCCGTCGGCGTCCACTCCGGCCTGCCGGTTGGCAAGGCGCGCGATTTGATCACCGGTTTGGCGGCGATGAAGAAGGGGATGACGGGCAAGGGGAGGGCGGCGAGCAAACTGCGCCAGCGGGTTCCCGTGATCGTGTTTCATGGCGACCGTGACGAGGTGGTGCATGCCGGTAACGGCGAGGCGGTGCTGGAGCAGTTTCTCCATGCGGCGCCGGCCTCGCGCGACGACGAACTGCGCCGCACCCAGGAACGCGATGGCGACGTGAGATACACGAAGACGGCCATGCTCGACCGCTCGGGCCGCTCCGTCGCGGAACACTGGGAACTGCATGGCGCGGGCCATGCCTGGTCGGGTGGCAGTCCCGCAGGCTCGTACACGCATCCGGCGGGACCCGATGCGTCCGCTGAAATGTTGCGCTTCTTCCTCGGCCAGACAGGGTGACGGAAAGCTGGACGGTAACCGTAATTTTGTCACTACTCAATAGAAAGTAGCGCACGATTGCCATTCAATACAGGAGTGCACACTCACCGGCAGCGTAAGTGCGAACACTGTTGACCTTGCTGATTGGAAACGAAATACTTGCTCTTCCGAACCTTTTTTATGGCAGTGCGACATGGCAACCGTTACCGAAGTGAAAAGCACCACCCTCTCTGGCCTCAACCACATTGACGCGCTGTTGGGCAATCTACCGAACTGGAATTACCTTACCTCCGGCGGAAACAACCTCTATTTCACCTTTTCCGTGGCGGGCGGCCTCGAAACCGGCAACAGCGCGATCCTGAGCGCGCCGCAAGCGTTCAGCGCCGCCCAGCAGGCCGCCACGCGCACCGCGCTGAATTATCTGTCGCAAATCACCGGCATCAAGTTCACCGAGACCAATGACACCAGCCTGGCGCAGATCCACATGGCCAACGCCAACATCAACGGCAGCAATACCACCGGCTTGGACAGCTCGCGCTACAGCTACTCCTACGACGGCAACAACAACGTCACCAAGTTCACGGCCGCCACCTACGTCTATCTGGACAATGCCGAATGGGCCGGCATGAATGCCAACCTCACGCCCGGCTCCCAAGGCTACGAAACGCTGCTGCACGAGCTGGGCCATGCCCTGGGCCTGAAACACTCCTTCGACGGTGCGATCCGCTTGCCGGCCGCCACGGACAATACCGCTTACACGCTGATGTCCTACACCCATGCCGGCGGCGCGCATTCGACCTTCGGCGAATACGATCTGGCCGCCCTGAAGTGGCTGTACGGCGGCGATGGCCTGGGCGGCGCCCTGGGCGTCAACTCAGTCGGCGGCGGCCGCTACATCACCGGCACCAGCCAGGCCGATACGCTGACCGGCGGCGCAGCCAACGATATGCTGGAAGGCGGCGCGGGCAACGACATTCTGGACGGCGGCGCCGGCATCGATACCGCCTTCTACAGCGGCGCGCGCAGCGCCTACAAGGTGACGCAGACTGGCGCCTCGGTGTGGCAGGTGAGCGGCCTGGAAGGCACGGATACCCTGAAAAATATCGAGCAGCTGCGCTTCAGCGACGGTACCGTCGCCATCGGCAGCAGCACGCCGATTACGCCCACTACGCCTAGCACTCCGCTGGTGGATACGACCGCGCCGGCCCGCCCGACGCTGGTATTCAGCAAGGACGGCTGGGCCACGGCCAGCGGCAACCACCCCACCTTCAGCGGTGTGGCGGAAGCGGGCGCCAAGGTGGAAATCTTCAACGGCAGCACCAGCCTGGGTGTCGGCAAGGCGGCCGCCAACGGCAGCTGGAGCATCACGCCCGTGGCGCTGGCCAACGGCAACTACCATGTGACGGCACGCGCCATCGACGCGGCAGGCAATGTGTCGGAAGCCTCGCTGGCGAAGGACTTCACGGTATCCAGCGTGCGTAACCTGACCGGCACGGCGGGCGCCGACCGGCTGGTGGCCACCAGCGGCGGCAACTACATCGACGGCGGGGCGGGCACCGACACCGTGGTGTATTCGGGTGTGCGCGCCAACTACTCGGTGGAGAAGACCGCCTACGGTTTCAAGGTGACGGACCTGTTTGGCAACGGCGGCAGCGACCTGCTGGTGCGTGACGAACGCATCCAGTTCAAGGACGCGATCATCACGCTCGATAACACCGGCATTACCGCACAAGCCAATAGCGCCAACGTCTTCTCCTTCAACCAGGCTGCGGACGTTGAAGTAAAGCTGGTTGGCGGGCATAGCCACGGCTTGCACATGCACGATCTGGCATAAGCCAGGCCGTTAAACCAGGCGCAGTGGCGGCACTGCGCCTTTTTTGTATTCCCGGCTGAATAAATCAGTCAGGTGCACCGTTGCTGTGGTGGCGGAAAAATTCCCAAATGAGCTCGTTGGCATCAAGCGCCTTGCTGGTGCGGCCGATGGGAAGCCCGATATTGAAGGAATCTGCGCCAGGCCAGGTATGGCCGCCATCCTTGATGGTCACGAGCGATACGCGCTTGCCGCCATGGACATGTTCGGTGATGGAGGCTGCCGTCGGGTCGCCCGCCGCAGGCTGCAGTTGCCGTGTTCGCGCCGGACTCTGGTCCATGGCATTGACCTTCAGCCAGTAGTCGAGGGTGGCCGGCGCGGACAGGTAGGAACCTGCTTTGCCCTCATAAGACACGACGCTGTCGCTGGTCCCCTGCACCAGCATCACACCGACGGGTAGCCGTTGTTGGTGATGCTCTCTAACCGGCTCCGGCAAGGGCGCGCCGACCGATGCGACAGCGGCGAACTGCTGCGGCATTTCCGCTGCGAGACGCAGGCTGAAAAAGCCGCCGCGCGACAGACCGGTAGCATAGACGCGGCGCGGATCGATACGATAGTCGCGCTGCATGGCCGCCAGCATGGCACGCACAAAGCCGATATCGTCCGTACCCTCCTTATACGGCATGCCGAAGCCCACGTTCCAGTCATTCCTGATGCCTTGCGGGTAGGCGACGATAAAGCCGTGCCGTTCGGCCGTCCGGTTCATTTGCGTATAGAGCATTTGTTCGGCCGCGGTCATGCCGCCGCCGGCGAAATTCAGAACCAGGGCGAACTGCCGTTCCGGCGCGGTGGCATAGGCTGCGGGCGTGTAGACGATGTACTTCCGTTTTACATCCTGGTGCGTCAGCGATTGAACTTGGGACAGGGCATGCAAGGGGGCCAGCATGAGGGCAAGACAAAGGGCGATTTTTTTCACGGCTGCGCTTTCGATAAGATGGAAGGCGCAGCGTAGCTTTGACGATGTCAAAGGAATGTGAAAGCCTGTCCGCTCAGTGCTGGCAGGTTTTTCGGGATGTTCTTATACGTGACTGCCCGGCGCATTCGCCAGCCCTTCGCGCAGGAATCCATCCCGCCGTGCCATGCGGACCAGGGCCGGGGGCGCGCTGAGATAATGTTCGAACTGCGCGATCAGTGCTTGCAGCGGCGCGCTATCGAGGTGGGCCTGCAAGGCGGCGGCATCGGTGTAGCGCTCGAATACGATGATCCGGTTCTCGTCTTCAAGAGTGGTTAGCACTTCATATTGCAGCGTGCCGGGTTCGGTGCGCGCATGCGCCACCAGTTGGTCCAGTGCGGTGAGCAGGGTGGCGCGAAATTGCGGATGGGCGTCGAGCGTGGCAAGCAGGTACATAGAAACTCCTCGTGTAGGTGGAACCAGAGTCTATGTAATCGGACGTGATGGAGGATTGTAAAAATGGGACTTTTCACGCAAGCCTGTGATGATCGTTTGCGGCGTGCTGCCCGTCAATGCGCGCGTCTCGTGAATGAAGTGCGCCTGGTCGAAATAGCCCATGCGTAAAGCGGCATCCAGCGTTGCCGTACCGGGTGCCAGCGCCAGCATGCGCATCGTATGCGCAAGGCGGGCGATGCGTACAAATTGCTTCGGGCCGAGACCGTAGGCGTCCGTGAACTTGCGCTGAAAGTGGCGGCGCGTCCAGCCCGAGTGTTCCGCCAATGCTTCAATGCCCATGCCGGGCGCGTAGTACAGCTTGTCGAGCAGGGCGTCCAGGGCGCGGCCGGGACGGTCTTCATGCTGGCCCAGCCGCGCCAGGAAGAATTGATCGAGCAGGGCAGCGCGGCTGGCAGGTCCGTCCGCGAGCCGCAACTGATCGGTCAGCCGTTCGGCGCTGTCGCCCCAGATTGCTTGCGCCGGCAATTCCTGGTCGTGCAAGTGGGCCTGGGCCTGCGCGCAGAAATGCCGCAGGTAGCCGCTGCGAAAACGCACGGCGACGAAGCCGAGGCCGCCATTTTCTTCAATCGCCATGGCGCGGGTGCGCAGGCATAGGAGAACGGCCTGCGTCGACTCCCGCCCATCCAGCAGGAAGGGTGTGCCGTAATGGAAGAAGCACTCCGCGCCGGTGCCGGGAGGGAGGTGGGGAGGAAGTTCATGCTTGCCTTGCCAGCCCCAGTAACGGTCGATATAGGGACGCAGTTGCGCGGTCGGACGAAGATGCCAGCGGTGTGGGTGCATGAGGGGATGTTACCCGATTCCGGGAACCCAATTGGCCCTGGCGTACCTGTTGATGTCGGAAACTTGGTGGCCCCACTCCTTACCGAATGGCAGACCATTCGGCCCTCAGTTGCTCTTGGTATTCGAGACCATCCTTAGGAATGTCCGTGCGATTCTTCCATAGCCCCTCAGCCGCCTTGAGTGCGGCGATGCGCCGACGGCGACGTTCCTCCTGCGGAGCGAGGGTAGGATCTGGATCGGTAGTCGGGGCAGGATGTTTGGCAAGGTCGGGCAGAGTGCTCATCAACGCCTCACATGATTCACGGCAGATAAAGACAGTGTAATGCAAAGGTATCCTGCACCGCGCATATGGGTGGCAGGCATCCTAAAAATGCGCGCTTGGGAGATGAGCCGACGGCCCGACAGCAATCGCGATTTTCCCGCGAACACCGTTGTTGGGACTTTCGAGCCGGATGTGGGCGAGGGGAATGTCGGCCAGCGAATAGACGGCGCCAACGTGTGGCCGCAGCTGGCCGCGCGCTACCAAGGCGCTCAACTCATCCAGCTTGCCGCGATTTTGTCTGGTGAAAACGAAGTGATAACTGGCGTTCTTGCCCCAGGCTTGAATAAGGTTTTGCGGCTGCGCGATGTCCACGATGCTGACCAGGCGGCCAAGCTGGGCTAGGGCGTCGGGGCTGCGCGCTAGCGTGTTGCCGCCGATGGTGTCGAACACGACATCGACGCCGCGGCCACCCGTTTCCCGCATGATGGCGGCAACATAGTCCTCTTTTGCGTAGTCGATCAGCACATCGGCACCCAAGCTGCGCGCGAACTCAAAGTTTGCTTCGCGCACGGTGGTGAACACTCTTGCGCCGATGGCTTTTGCCAGCTGGATTGCCACGTGACCGACGCCTCCCGCGCCGCCGTGGATCAGAATGCTTTCCCCCACTCTGAGCGCCGCGCGCGCGACCAGGGCTTCCCACGCCGTCCCGCCAACCAAGCTCAGGCTCGCCGCTTCAAGATGGCTTAGCGAGGGCGGCTTTTTGCCGATAATGTTTTCGGCCGCTACGTGGTACTCGGCATAACTTCCTGGACCGTCAAAGATTTGCGGGGTGTACCAGACTTCGTCTCCGGGAGAGAAGGCGGTCACGCCCGGCCCGACTTCTTCGACCACACCAGATACGTCGTGTCCGGTAATGGCGGGTAATGGCACCAGGTCGGGATAGTCGCCGCGCCGGACCTGGTAATCCAGGGGATTGATGGAGCTGGCGTGTACCCGGACCAGGACTTGTCCCGCTTGCGGCACGGGCTTGGGCACGTCGCAAAGTTCGAACGATTCCGGGCTGCCAAATGATTTAAGTAGCATCGCTTTCATTGAAAATCCTTGTTTCGTTAAAAAGGGATATCGGGAATTATCGATATTATTGGGTAAAAAATTACAGTTCTTTACCGATGATCTCGGCAAGAGCACTGATGGTTGCTTCGTTCCGCTTGTAGTAGGTCCACTGCCCGATGCGCCTGGCTTCGACCAGACCCGCGCGCTGTAGAGTCGCCAGATAATCAGACACCGTTGACTGCGACAGCCCCACGCCTTCTTGAATGCTGCTGACGCAGACGCCCACCGTCAGAACGTCGCCTTCGTCCTGCGGAGGGAAGTTTTTCGCCGGATCCTTCAAGCCTTTCAGGATTTCAAGGCGGGTACGGTTCGAGAGGGCTTTGAAGATTTCGAGCAATTCCATGAGCCGAGTATATCGAAATTTACCGATATGTCAATGTGGGAGCCGGCAGCCGTCACGGCAATGGACGCAGCAGGTATGGCACCGCCGCTCGCCGCCGTGAATGAAATCAGGCGTCGCTGATCGGCGCGGCGGCGGCTTCGGCGATGCCGCTGGCGGCCATGCTGCGGCAGTAGTTCTCCAGTTTCGCCGTGTCGCAATGGATTTCCAGCTTGTGCACGCGGCCCCAGCGCAGCTCGAATTCGTGCACGCCTTGATTGGACCCGGTGCTGCCGTCGGGCAGCGCAAAGCGGTCCTTCCACGTCACGGTAGCTATCGTCCGCCACGGCCAGCCGGTGACGGCGATGGCGTCGATATCGAACTGCAGCCCAGGCAGTAGCCGCGCCAGGCGTGCATACCATTGCGCTGTCGAGGTCATCGTATGGCGCTCGCCCGCCAGCGGGTGATGGCCGTGCATTACGTGGCGATGTGTCGCCGCAAACTGCGGCAGCACCCGTTCATAGGCGCCGGCGTTGATGTCGCCGAAGGCACGCCGCAGTTTGCGGCCAACGATAAAGTGGTACATGGCGCACTCCAATCTTTACACTGGAAAGATCTGTATAGTGCGATGGTATCTTTCTCGTGTCAAGATAACTTTATGGCCACAAAACCTTACCACCACGGCAATCTGCGCGACAGCCTGCTTGATGCCGCCGACGCCCTGCTGGCGCAGACCGGCGCCCAGGCGCTTACCTTGCGCGAGGTCGCCAAGGCAGCGGGCGTGTCGCATGCCGCGCCGTACCATCACTTCCCTGGCCGCGAACATTTGCTGGCCGCCGTGGCGGCGCGCGCCTTCGTCAAGCTGGCAGCGGCGATGGCCGCGGCGGATGGCGACAGTACGCGCGAACAAGGCGAGCGGCTGATGGATATCTGCGAGGTATATGTGGAATTTGCCCGCGCGCGGCCGGCGCAGTTTCGGCTGATGTTCGGACCGCTGCTGGCGCAGAAGTCCCTTTACCCCGAATTGAAGCAGGCGGCCGAAGGCGCGTTCAACGTGCTGGTCACGGCGGCCACGGCGTTCGATGCCGCACGCGGCCCGGAGCTGGCGCTGACTGGATGGAGCCTGGCGCACGGATTGGCGAACCTGGCGATCGACGAAGCGCTGACGGATTTGCCGATCGAAGTACCTGCGCCGTCCGTGCTGGCGCGGGCGATGGCGGCGCGGATGCTGGGACTGCGCGTCATGTTTTCCAGTGCGATATAGCCCCGCGTTCAGACTAATTCAGGAATCTTTCAGACCTTTTTGAAGGCGCGTTTGATACAAGACTGGCAGCGGCGCCAATATCCGGCCGCGCAGACTTTCTCAATCAAGGAGCCTTCATGCGACACGTTTCCCGATTCGCCTTCGCCACGCTGCTGATGCTGCAAGCAGCGCTGGCCCACGCAGCGCCTGTCACGTACACCATCACCAGCAAGCTGGCCCGCGTCAACCTCAGTATCGAGCACCAAGGTTTTATCCAGCTCAGTGGGACGCTCAAGATCACGCCGGGCAATTTCGTGTTCGATAACGACGACTGGTCCAAATCATCGGTGCAGGTGACGATGCCGACCCGTACGCTGGATATGGGCGACGCCATGTGGAACCAGCAGCTGCGCGGCGACGAGAGCTGGCAGAAACTGTTCAAGGCGCCCTACATCTCTTTCCGCAGCACGCGCCTGGAACGCAGCGACGCCACCCATGGCGTACTGCGCGGCGAGCTGACGCTGGCGGGCGTGACCAAACCGGTGGCGTTGATGGTGCGCTTGAATAAAATCGGCCGCAACCAGGTCAACGAATTGCCTTCCATCGGCTTTACGGCGACCGGCACCATCAAGCGTTCAGAATTCGGATTGGACGCCTATCTGGATCTGGTCGGGGACGAATTGGCCGTGCAGATCCAGATGGAGGCGGCGGTGGGGCCGGACAAGGACGCGCCGCACCAAGCCGGTGCCAGCGCGCAAGGCGTGATGGCTCAGTGAAGCGGAGCCTGCGCCAGCGCCTTGCTGACTTCCAGCGCGATGTCCTGCTGGATCTTGAGCTTGTCGTTCCAAGCGCGGTCGTACGACTCGGACCAGACCACCAGGCCGTCGCTGGTGCGCATCAGCCGTGCCGCGACGCGCAGCGTGGCGCCCGATTTGCGCACGCTGCCGTCGAGCACAAAGGCCACGTGCAGCGCCTTGCCGATCTCGCCTACCGCACCGCGCTTCTCCTTGTAATAGTAAGACGATGCGGGTGGCGCCACCGCCAGGCCGGGCACCTTACTGAGCTTGTCGATCAGCTCCTCGGTCATGCCATCGGCAAACGGTTCTTCGTTCATGTCGTCTGTGATGTCGAGCAGCGGCAGCACGGCGATGGTGCGCTGGGCCGCAGCAGGCTTGGCCGCCAGGACGCCGCCTTGCCAGGCCAGGACAGTCAAAGCCAGCATGGCGGCCAGCGCTGCAAACATGGCGCTGCGCCGCCGTGGCCGCGGCACGGCGATGGATGGCTGCTCCAGCGTGCGGATAGCGGCGCCGTCCGTCGGTGCAGGCGCCAAGTCGGGCGTAGCCGCAGCGGCGACCAGGGCCACTGCTGCGATCAGCCGGTAACCGCGCCGTGGCACGGTGGCGATGTAAGTGGGACGTTTGGAATCGTCACCCAGCTGGCGGCGCAGCGCGGTGACGGCTTGATAGACCGAGTCCGGCGAAACGACCACGTCCGGCCAAACACGGGCCAGCAGCTGTTCCGCGCTGCGCACCTCGCCCGGCTGTTCGGCCAGGCAAAGCAGCAAGCGCAGCGTGCGGTCTTCCAGCCGTAGCTGTTTGCCGCCGTCCGTCATTTCTCCCGTGACAGGGTCGAGGGTCCAGTTACCGATGCGTAGTGGCGTTGAGTGTGGTCGGTCCAAAGGCATGGCGCCCCAAGTTGGTATTTAAATAATGTGGAGAGTATAGCAGCCGCTTACCGGTGCGCTGACGTCATCCTAGTCTTCAATTCGTGAATCGCCGAAACTGGCGGGATGGAAATTACTTTTGTCTCGCGGCGTTCAGGAAAAAACCTTCCCAAAACAGCACGATCTGGTTCCTGTCGCGGAGGTAGATGAAATTTATGCCTACAGGAGATGCGCATTCGACTGTAACTTCCTGCACATAGTCCGGCAGCGGTAGGTGCTTCGGCTCAAAGTTGTATTGTTTGATGAAGTAGGAATAGAAGCGATGCCTCGCCACTTTGAAGGAAGCGTTCTTGCAATCGGCATCGTCAAAACGGACGTGCCGAGACTCAATGAGCAATGTTTTTCCCACCAGCTTGGCCGCGTCTTCGTTCGATAGGGAGGTTGTGTCCTGACTGTCCAGTACCGCCGTGATCTTCCATGTGCCGACGAGCTTATGGTCCGCTTGCTGGGCATGCGCCGCCAGCGAAAGCAGGAGTGCCGAAAAGAAGAGTGCAGGCTTCATAAACGTGTCTTCTCAATTCTGGCGGAAGGGTGCGCTTTCTTCCTGCCGGCGTTGGATAAGTCCGCGAGCAACAACTCTTTGGCCGCCTACATTCGTCCGGATATTACGGGACATATTGACCGCCGCCTCTTGTAGACGGCCACGGTCAACAAGTGCCAGTGTGCAAGCAGCTCCGTTTGCGCCGGTGTTGAAGGTATAGCTCACCAGGGCATCAAATTGCTCCTGCGTGAGGGCTTGCCGAGTTACCTTACGCTTGACTGCGCGTTCGGCCTCCCGAATGGCCGTAGCGAACGAGATTTCGACCTGCGCCGTTGTGAGCGGACGGCGCAGGTCGGCCGCCGTGCAGGGACCCCGATGCACAAGGATGCCAATGCCATAGGTGCAGTTGCCCCGGTTTCCGCCCATATCGTTATAGTAGCCTCGTACCCGTTCCCGGCTACGGAGGCGGCGGCGAGCGGCAGCACTCATGGACAGGCTGGTGTTTGGATTGGCAGGGGAGGGA
Source organism: Massilia sp. NR 4-1 (assembly GCF_001191005.1). Classification (NCBI taxonomy): domain Bacteria; kingdom Pseudomonadati; phylum Pseudomonadota; class Betaproteobacteria; order Burkholderiales; family Oxalobacteraceae; genus Massilia; species Massilia sp. NR 4-1. The sequence goes on along the minus strand of NZ_CP012201.1, from coordinate 2,741,753 downwards.
GCGGTAGCCATTTTGGTTCTCCAGTTCTGATTGGGACGATGGCGCATTGAGTCCCCAATTTATCAGGGCTAGCCAGTGTTACGCTGATATTTCTCAATGGAAATTTTGATGATGACCATGTTTTGAAGATAGACAGCTGGCCTGTGGGGAGAATCCAAATTTGGTGGTGGGAATCCTTTGCCAGATAGTAGGTGACGCGGAGTTCGAATCCGTGGCTCTGAGGGGCAACGACGTCGACCGGGCGACATGTGTGAGGTGGGGTTTAAGCCATTGCGGGGTGTAGGTTTTTCTCGGCGCAACCGTGGCCGCTTCCGGTCTATTTCCGGTCAGGATGATTGCGATTCCGCTCGGCTCTTTTCGACGGGTTCACTGCCAGCTTTCCGACTTGCTGACTTTGAGATATATTGCTAGCAAGACAATGCAGGGAGCAAAGTATGGAATATCAGCACTACTCAATCCGGAAAATTTTGGATTCTGTCATCAGTGGTGAAGTTCGAATCCCGGCGTTTCAGCGAGGATTCGTTTGGGAAATGGATCGAGTTGCTTACTTGCTCGACAGTATCTACAAAGGCTATCCCTTCGGGTCGTTGCTCTTTTGGCGGACGAAGAACAAATTGGCCGTTGAACGGAATCTTGGCACGTTCACCCTGCCCGAACCGATGGCGGACTACCCGATCGACTATGTGCTGGATGGCCAGCAACGCCTGACCTCCATTTTTACCGTGTTTCAGACCGAATTAGTTCCGGCCGAGAATAACCAGTGGTCGGATGTTTACTTCGACATGGGGGCGAACGGGAACGCACAGGATAGCCATTTTGTTGCCATCTCCGGCGTTGACTATGATCGGGGCCGTTATTTCCCGATGAATGTGCTATTCGATTCGGTTAAGTATCGAGCAGCTACCCAAGCCTTATCGCAGGAACAGATCACGCTTTTGGATAAGTTGCAGGAGAAGTTTAAGGAAATAAGCCTCCCGGTGCAGGTGTTGAAGACCGAGGATCGGTCGATCGTCGCGATCGTTTTCGAACGTATCAATCGCCTAGGATTGGCGCTCGATACGCTTCAACTGCTGTCTGCGTGGACGTGGAATGAGGACTTCGATCTTTTGGAAAAATTTCGCGAATTGAAGGAGGAACTGTCTGACTTTGGCTTTGGTGGTGTTGGGGATGACGCCGATCTTGTGCTTAGTTGCGTTGCAGGTATTCTTACAGGTGAACCTGGTCCCGAGAAGCTGCTGGAATTAAATGGTGCAGATGTGCGGGCACAATTTGCTAATGTTGAGAATGGTATTAAGGGAGCGATTGATTTCTTCCGCACGCAGCTTAAGGTTAATAACCTCAAGCTTCTCCCGTACCCAGCGATGTTGATTCCAGTTGCGGTGTTCTTCTCGGAACCCGATGGTAAAGAGGTCATCTATAGCGCACAGACTTTCCAGGCGATCAAGCGCTGGTTCTGGCGGACGTGCTTCTCAGGTCGGTACGGCAGTCAGACGCGCCGGACGACGATTGATGACATCCATCAGATGGTGAAGCTAAAGAACGGCCAGCCAAGTGCGCTGGATCAAATTAATGTCGTGGTTGGTGCTGACTACTTTGCGAATAACACGTTTAGGGTTGGTACCGCAACCTCCAAGACGTTTGTCCTGCTGTTGGCGAATAACGATCCAAAGAGTTTATTGTCCGGGAAAAGTATTGATCTGGATAAGGTACTGCAGCGCTACAACCGCTCTGAGTTTCACCACATTTATCCGCGCGCATTCCTGCGCGACGACGGTATCCCTGACAACCGAATCAATGCCTTGGGTAATTTCTGCTTCTTGAGTTCGGCTGAGAACAAGAACATTGGCCGCAAGCGACCATCTGTATATATCGCTGATCTTGTTGGTGGTCCTGATCGTGAGTCGACGTTAGCTTCTGCATTTTGTGCGGAGGCAGAATTTAATGATCAGTTCGACACATTCTTGGCCGCACGATGCGAACGGCTGGCAGCCTTCGCTACTATTTTGATTGGATAATTGAAGCGATGAGTAGACAGAAAAGGCCTGCAAATTTGTTAGTTGTGGGCCTTTCTAGGTATGGAGATGGATGCCTAACTGAGCATTATTTCTTAATTATGAAGTCGATAAATCTATGGCTAGGGGCGGAATGGGGAGGTGTGAGGGGGTGAGCGTTTTGGCACCGCAAGAGACCAGTCCAATTCCCTGGAAAGCCAGTGCTGGAGCGGCATAGCGCCGAATTTGCTCACTTACCACCATTTGGCACCGAATAAGCAATTCAGCTAGCTTTCCAGCACTTCTTGCGCGCTTTTTGGCCCTGTTTAGATTCGCTTTTGCAAAAGCTGTTTCGTTCGCGGCTTGTTCACAGCGCGCCATGAACCAGACGCCATTGCTTGCTCCCCATCCAGAGCACGGACGAATGATGGAATTGCTGAGGAGGCTCTTCAGGGCGGCCATAGCGCTCTCGTGTTGCTGTTTCATAAATCGCTCTAGTACTTAAAAAATTGCAATACTAGTTAAATGAAAGCAACTAAAGACTATCGAATTATCACTCGCATTAAAGAAATTCAGCCTTTCATGACCCTAAGCAAGTTTTCGACCTCTCCCTGCCCAGCCCCCTTCTGAAGATAGTCGTAAAGTACAGCAATAATCGCCCCTTTCCTCGCAGGGTCAATCTGCACCTGGTTCTCTAAGGACCACTCCTCCAAAGCGCGTACAGCAAGGCTCAGCAACTCAGGGTCAGCCCGTGTACCGCTCGAAATCGTCCCTGCAACCTTTTCTGTGGATGCTTGTGTGTGCCCCCGCCCTTCGATGAGAGGGCTTGGCGCCGCGCCAAGCCTTGCGGCTTCGTCTTCTGGCAAATAGCGGGAAGGGATAGCAAACACTTTCCTCGCACCACCCAATCCGATCTTGGTCTCATAGGGCCATGCTTCCTTCTCAGCCCTCGTCAGGATTGCCTTTTTGGTAGTCGGCAAATCAGGCAGGCGCATCCCGGCAATTTCCGCCGCAGTAAACAATTTCGTCATTACACACTTCCTAGCGTGGAAGTGTGAATCGATGTACACACTTCAACATTATGATAATTATTTTTAATATCAATGACTTACGAGAAAATGTGTAAGCCATGCGAGAAATTTAGTGTGAATTACCGTGAAGCTCTTGACTTCACACTACTACACACTTAAGATGCGTCCACTGTCCCAATCACTGGAGAGAAACAATGGATGTATCAAACAGCCCAAAAAAATCCGCCCAAGCCAATTGGCACCGTGCGGATATCGTGGCCGCTCTGCATAAGAACGGCTGGTCGTTGCGTCAGCTGTCACACCAGAGTGGGCTGGGCTACAGGACCGTAAATTCAGCCTTGGACCGCCCCTACCCCAATGCCGAGCGGATCATCGCGGCCGCGATCGGTATTGCCCCAGAAATTATCTGGCCAGAGCGTTACGCAAAGCGGAATTTTACGCCAGTTTTGCCCCTCACCACCGCTCAGTCTTCACAGTCTTCACAGTCTTTGCAACATGCCGCTGCCTGAGTTGAATCATAGATTGGCACTGCGTTTAACACCACCTATACGTTTCTCGGAGTTATGAAAATGTCATTGCGAAAAAGACGCTGGAAATCGGTGCGCGCCACCAGCCTCAGCGAGGCGGTGGATCTATGCGTGGAATACGCCTCGGAGCAGCGCCGGCCAATCAAGGTACTTAGTGACCTGATGGGCGTAGAAATGAAGACGCTGTACCGCTGGCTATCCGACACGTCCATGCCATTGAATCGCGTGCGGCAATTTGAGGCCTTCTGCGGCATGTCGTTCATCGGCGAATACCTGTGTATGGCGCCCGGCGACAAGGCGGTGGTTTCCATACCGGCGGGAAAGAAAGCCAGTGTTACCGATTTAGCTGATGTACAAGGCAACTTCTCTGAAGCCTTAACGCTGCTTTCTCGGTTCTATCAGCACGGTGAAGCGCTGGAAGAAACAGTTGCAGCCTTGACCAACACGCTGTCGCAACTGGCTTATCAGCGCAGCAACGTGCTTAAGGTAGGTCAGCCCGAACTGGAGCTGTTTGGGGTGCGAGCATGAGCCTGGCTGCGATCAAATTGCATTACTCCGCTGCAGAGCTGGCTGCAATGTCTTTGCCTGGATTGCCAGGGACCAAAAAGGGCATCTTATTGCTTGCGGATCGTGCGCTCTGGAATTTCGTGGAAGTAAAAGGGCATGGTGGCGTGCGCCGCGAGTACGCACCGCCAGCAGAAGTAATGAGCGTAATCCAGAGCAAGGCGGCACAGGAAGTCGTAACAGCTATCGCTCGCCGAAATATTGCACTTCGCCCAGAGGACCAGCTCCCCCTGATCGAGACGGACAACCAAGCGCTGGTAACTGATGCTCGCAAGGGTGTTCTGCTTGCTCTCGAAACGCTGATGAACCGCTCTGGCTATCCAATGAAGAAAGCGGCCCGCGTGATGCTGGAAATGGCACGAACTGGCGAGGCTAGCCCGCAGTTGATCAACATGCTCAAGATGGCCCGCGATGGCCGGGGCCGACCGAGCGCTGATGGCCTGCCCGCGCTGCGCAGCGTTATCCGGTTTGCAGAGTATGGCCGGAATGGAGTGCTTGCTCCGCGTAAGCCTAGCCGCGATATGTCCGTCCCTGCATGGGCGCCGACATTTATGGAGTGCTACCAGCGGCCCGAGAAGCCAACTGTCGAGCATGCCTACCGCGTGTTCAGTTCGCTGGCCGCCGAACGCGGAATGGATAAGCTGCCCAGCGTATGGCAGGTTCGCCGCTTTCTCGGCAAGGTGGGCAAAGTCACGCTGGAGACAGGGCGTATGGGAGACAGGGAGCTGAAGTCTCTGAAGCCTTTTATCCGCCGCGACTTCAAACACCTGCTGCCTACCGACGTATATAGCGCTGACGGTCACACCTTCGATGCGGAAGTCCAGCATCCGCTTCACGGTCGTCCGTTCCGCCCGGAGATTACGAGCGTGATTGACATCGCAACGCGCCGGGTGGTCGGCTGGTCTGTGGACCTCGCCGAGAGTGGGATTGCCGTACTGGACGCCCTGCGCACGGCAAGCATGGTGGGCGGCATTCCAGCCATCTTCTATGTCGATAACGGGTCAGGGTACAAGAACCGGCTCATGACGGACAGTGCTACGGGCTTGATGGCGCGCCTGGGCATCGAGATGGTCAATAGCCTGCCCTATAACTCCCAGGCACGCGGGGTTATTGAGCGACTGCACCAGACGCTGTGGGTCAATGCAGCCAAACAGATTCCAGGCTACATGGGCCGCGATATGGACCGCCAGGCTATGCAAGGCGTCTTCAAGCTGTCGCGCAAAGCTTTGGCCGCTCGAAAAGACGGCCAGGTGGAAGTCATGCCACTGATGGGCTGGCCCGGCTTTTTGGAGTTCTGCAACCTCAAGGTAAGCGAGTACAACAGCCGGCCACACAGCTCGCTCCCAAAGATCGAAGACCCGGAGACCGGCCGTCGCCGCTACATGACACCTGACGAGGCCTGGGCAAAAGCTGTGGCCGAAGGCTTCGCTGCCCATACGGTTACGGACGACGAAGCGCGCCCATTGTTCCGCCCACAGGAGCTTCGCACCGTGCGCCGTTGCGAGCTTGAGCTGTTTGGCAATCGCTACTTCTCGCGTGCTTTGGAAGAACTGCACACCGAGCAGGTACGCGTCGGCTACGACATCCACGATCCAGCCACGGTCTGGGTGTACGACGCTGATGGCCGCTTTATCTGCACGGCTGGCCTGAATGCGAACCAGCGGGACTACATGCCGAAGTCGATGGTTGAGCGTGCTCGGGACCGACGTGCGGCCGGCCGTGAAAAGCGTCTGGAAGAAAAATTGACGGAGGTTCGCCTGGAACGCCACGGCCTCCCAGCACTGGAGCAAATGGAGCAGATCACGATCCCCGGTTTCCTGTCGATCAACCGCAGCCAACTTGCAGAACGCGCCAGCCAGGCGGTGCTGATTGATGTCACGGAACACCGCGCGCCGTTTGCTGCGCCGGCCGAATCCGAAATGCCAATGCCGGTGTCAGAGCCTCAAGTCTGGACAGTGCCAGAAACAGCGCAAGGCCGCTATGACGAGTGGCTGAAATTGAACGAACTGACGGAAGAAGAAATCGAGAGCGAGAAGCAGAAGAAGTGGCGGCAAACCTACCAGGCAACCGCCGAGTTCCGCGCCTACCAGCGCAAAACAGCCTGACCAACAGTGCCGCGCCAACGGCACATATCAATAAGGAAGAGAAAGTATGACGAACATTAACCCGATGGTCAATCGTATTGCCCGTATTTCCAATCTGGACCTCGTCGCGGTCGCGGCCGAGAAACTACTGTCCCGCGTCGATGGACTTCCCGGAATGGGTGTCATCTATGGCCAGTCTGGCCGTGGCAAGACTATCGCATGCTCCGCGCTGGCCAATCAGGCGCGAGGCTATTACGTCCAGATGCGGAGCGCCTGGAGCCGCAAGACGCTGCTGGAAAAGATCCTGTTTGAAATGGGCGTCAAGCCGGCCGGCACCATTCCAGCCTTGCTGGATATGGTCTGCGAACAGCTTGCTGCCAGTGGGCGTCCGCTCATCATCGACGAGTTCGATTTCTGCTTGCGCAGCGACGGCATGGTCGAGCTGGTCCGCGACATCTACGAGGGCAGCCAGGGCACATTGATGCTGGTCGGCGAGGAAATGCTGCCGCAGAAGCTCAAGAAGTGGGAGCGCTTCCACAGCCGCGTCATGGCGTGGATTCCAGCGATGCCGGTTTCTGTCAATGATGCGGTGCATCTGGCACCGATCTATTGCCCAGGTGTGGTGGTGGCAGAAGACTTGCTCGCTCACGTCGTCAATCTCGCCCATGGCTCTGTACGTCGCGTTTGCGTGAACCTGACCCTCATTCACGAACAGGCGATGCTGCATGCCGAAACCGATATGACGCTGGCAAGGTGGGGCAACCGCGATCTGTATACCGGCGAAGCGCCGAAACAGCGTGCAGCGTAAGGAGACCAGCATGGCAGCAACAAAGAAGAAGCGCCAACCGGCGCAGCTTGAGATGGTCGGAGGTAAAGGCTCTCGCCAACGTGCCTGGGAAGCAATCCGTAAGCACGCGGGGGCTTTTACCTGCTATCAGATCGCCCGCAAAGCCAAGGTCGATATGGAGACACTGCTGACGTATCTGCGCTCGCTGCAAAAAGGTGGCTACCTGGCCGCCGATGCGGCCGGCAGCGAGGTCTATGGCGCCGATAAGGTTTGGGAACTGGTGCGGGACAACGGGCTGGAAGCGCCGCGCCTGACCAGGGACGGGAGGCCGGTCACGCAGGGAATGGGCACTGAGGCCATGTGGCGGTCGATGCGCATCATCGGCGAGTTCAATGCCCGTGAGCTGGCCGCCCACGCAAGCGTCAGCGTTTCCGTCGCGGAAGTGACCGCAAAGACCTACCTGTTGGCCTTGCACCGCGCAGGGTATCTGACCTTGGTCAAGCCCGCAAATGCCGGAAGGAACGCCACGCCTGGTCGCTACCGCCTGGCCGCAGGCAAGTACACGGGACCGCGCCCGCCAATGATCCAGCGTACCAAATCGGTGTACGACCCGAACCTGAACGAGGTGGTGTGGACGGAGGTGGCCAAGCATGACGACGACCTCTAACCCTCACTGGCTCGTGCTCCTTCGGGCGGAAGCCGAGCGCACCAGCATCGCGCAGGCAGCGCAGCGCATCGGCTACTCGCGGACGACGGTCAGCCAGGCGCTGTCCAGCAAGTATCCGGGCGACTTGAGCAAGCTTGAATCGGCGGTCCTGATGGTGCTGGAGGAACCGCTGGAGGTGGACTGTCCCTATTTGGGCCTGGCCATCCCACTCAAGATGTGCCGCGAATTTTCCGTGAAAAGCGCGCCGACCCATAACCCTGTGGCCATGCAGCACTGGCGTGCCTGCCAGAAGTGCCAGAACCGTTGCAAAGGAAACTGAGCATGAAAGAAGTATCTAACACCAGCACCACCAACGTGCGCCTGGTGCGCTTCAAACCATCGCCGCTACCGAAGGTTCTCACGCTGGAGCTGCTGACGAAAATCGAAGCTGTGAATCGTCATATTCGCTGGCTGCGCCAGCATGAAATCAAGCTGGTATCGCTCGACCTGACGGGCAGCAAGCCGACGATAGAGGTGCCTGCTGAAGCCGCGCCGCTGCTTACAGCCGCAGCGCATGGTCTGAACATTAAGCGTGAAGCCAGCGGTAGGAGAGTTGCCAGCGTCACGCTTGATGACTGCATCTTGCTCTGGCCGTTTGACGAGTACGGCCGAATCCCCGATTAAACCCACGTTTGTATTTACTGAAAGGACTTTATGAACACCGTAGAAAACACCATCCAGACCACGCCAGGCTATCGCAAGAATGCTCTTGGCCATCTGATCCCCGAGTCCAAGATCAAGCCAATTGACCTGGCACGCGATGCGCTGGTTCAGGAGCTGGTAGCGAAGGCCAAGACGAATAGCGAGCTGCTGGCCAGCTTCAAGAGCCAGACCTTTGCCGACGTCCACGCATTCGTCCAGCTCTCCGCAGAGCAGTACGACGCGCAAATCGGCGGCAAGAAGGGCAATCTGACCCTGTTCAGCTTTGACGGTCGCTACAAGGTCAATGTCGCCAAAGCCGACAACATCAGCTTTGACGAACGACTGCAGGCGGCAAAGGCTTTGATTGATGAATGTATCGCTGACTGGAGCCGCGATAGCGCCCCTGAAATCAAAGTATTGGTGCAGCAGGCGTTCGACACGGACCGGGAAGGCAATATCAGCACCGGCCGCGTGCTGGGCCTGCGGCGCCTGGAGATTACCGATGAACGCTGGCAGCGCGCCATGAAGGCTATTGGCGAATCGGTGCAGGTGGTGGGCAGCAAGCAGTATGTCCGCTTCTATGAACGTGTCGGCGACACCGATCAATACGCGCCGATTTCATTAGACGTGGCCAAGGTCTAAGGAGTGCACATGAAAAAAACACCCGCTACATCGCAACGTACAAACACCAAAGTCGCCATGTCGGCAGTGCGAATCGGCTTCGACAGCTATTTGCTTCCTTCGGACAAGGCATTGGCACTATTGGGGCTGCTGCAAAAAGCTGTTCGGTGCCAGGACTCATTCGGGCGTGAACAGCGCTACGTCACAGATAACCAACCGCCTGAGCTGTCTTTGGTCGTGGTCCCCGAAAAGAATATCCGCCATATCAGTACCGACGACTTCGATAACCACCGCTTTCTTATAGGGTCTTAACCTAAAGCGAAACCGGCCCGATTGAGCCGGTCTGCCCAGCATGGTGGCTGGGTACTGATGAGCAACCAAGGAAAAAAATGAACACCCCAACTGAATTTTTAAATCACGCAAGCGAGCCGAAGGCAGACCACCCGGTCGTGCTTAGCGCTGCTTATGTTCAGCAGAAGAAAACCGAGCGCAGTCTTCAGCGAGAGCGTCGAATACAGCAACAAATTCTTCGTAGTTCGCGCCCTCCGACAACGCCAGAGACTGGCGCAGCAGAAAGTTGATTGAGGTTGATGTTTCTGGTCTCGCACGGTCTAGCTGATTTAGCAGCCAGGCGATGACCAATTGCTGCGCATCGATCTGGCTTTGTAGCTGCTGCATCCGAAGCTCGGACGTCAACATGAATTCCTGAATGTCTCGCATGGTGATGGAAATCGATATTAGCAAAAAGAAAATCATACTACGCGCCGCCTGAAAGGCGGGGCTAAAGCGAAACCGGCTCGATGATGGCCGGTCTGCCCAGCGCGGTGGCTGGGTACTGATGAGCAGCCAAGGAGAAAGGACCAATGGATAAAGAAACGGCAATCAAGAAAATTCGTAAGTGCATGGCACTGGCGAAATCGAGCGAACCCCATGAGGCGGCAGCGGCTATGCGCCAGGCACAGAAGCTGATGGAGCAATTTAGTGTTGAGCATCCTGAGCTGCTGGCGGCCGGTGCTGCCGAGGAATGGAGCAAGAGCAGCGCCAGTATGCACCCACCCAGATATGAAGTGAATCTCGCCAGCCTGATCTGCCGGGCTTTCGGCTGCGAAATGGTATTCAAGCGTCAGTTGAGCAAAAGCCAGCTCGATATCCACGGAGGCTACTCGTTTATTGCAACGGCACCTATTCCTGAGATCGCTGCTTACTCGTTCACAGTACTTCGACGCCAACTTGCGGCAGCCCGTGCCGACTATATCAAGACGACATTGAAGCGGTATCGGAAAAACAAGACGGCCGCAGCAGACCTATTTTGCCAAGGCTGGGTTCTTGCAGCTCAGCGTCACGTCGTATCTGTTACTCCGACCGAAGAGCAATCGGCCAGTGTCTCAGCATACATGCAACTGCACTACGCGGAGACAAGCAGTCTTCAATCACGTGAGCGGGCATTGACCGGCCGGGTAGATGGCGAGAATCATGTGGGTAGAGGTTGGGACGAGGGGAAAAATGCTCGTCTGAATCAGGGCGTTAGTGGCGGTGCCGCCGTCGCTGCGCTTGCGGAGTAAATTATGACATTCACCGATTCCGCTGCCTCGCGCAAAGCCGACCTCGCCAAAATCCATATCGCCAAGAAGCAGCTCGGTCTTGACGATGACACCTACCGTGCAATGCTGCAGGCGCATGGCGGCACATCCTCATCCAAAGACCTGACGTCGGCAGGCGCGGCCCGCGTCCTCGCACATCTTCGACGCGCCGGCTTCAAGGCTACCGCGCCGTCGAAGGGGCGGCGGCCCAGCACCACTGCCGACCGTAGCGCGTTGCTGGGGAAGATCGAAGCGCAGCTTGCTGACGCTGGCCGGCCATGGTCCTACGCTGACAGCATGGCCAATCGTATGTTCAAAGTGGACAAGGTGAGCTGGCTTGACGCAGAACAGATGGGCAAGATCATTGCCGCCCTGAGCTATGACGCACAGCGCCGTTCGCCGGTAAAAACGGGGGAGTGACAAAAACCATGCAAGCCGATCTTTCCCATCTGCCGGCAAGCGCGCAAAAGCTGATCGCCCTGATTGGCTTGCCGGCCACCTTGCGGTTGGTGGACGTTCACGGCGGCTGCACGGTCAACCTCTACAATAGCGAAAGCAGCGTGGAACGCATGAGCGAGATTGTGGGCCGCACAGGCGCTGAGGCGCTGCTGAAGTTCTACGGCAACGTGCCCTTTACCGTGCCGCTGTGCCACGTCGCTCTGAAGGTGGTCCGCAATGCCGAGGTGCTGTCGGAGTTCGACCGCCTTACCATGAAAGAAGGGTTGTCTGCGCGTCGCGCTGTCACTCAGATCACGCGCCGGTTTACACCGCACATCCACGAGCGTACTATCTGGCGCATTCTCAAGACGACCGGCGAAGTCCAGCCAGTCGATCCGCGCCAGATGAGCCTTATCTGATCCACTTCCGTAGTTCCTCCACGCCCCACTGCTGACACCCGTCAAGCTTGGGGCGCCCCCGCCCTTCGTCCAACATAGCCCCTGTCAAGACTGGCCGTCGCCAGTCACCACGAAAGGGGAATCCATGGACAAACTCCGCATGATTGAATGGCTGCTGGTGGCCGTGCTGTTTTACGCACTGGCGCTGGTCATGCTGCATACCAACTACAGCGGCCCACTGCAAACGCTGACTTGGAAGCTGGGCCACGTTACCCTCGGCGGCTTCGCCGGCTACTGGCTGGATCGCACTGCCTTCCGCGTTCGTATGTGTGCGGCCGCTGATCCGCTGATGATGATTCGCCGGGCGATCATCATGGCCGCCGCAATGTACACCCTGGGAACTGGTCTGTGACTCGCGCCGTTCTTGCCTGGTTGCTGGGTAAGCTGCCGCCACTGATCGTATGCATTGTCATGGCAGTCGCTGCCCAGCATGCGCATGCCATCGACCTGTGTGACCAGTATCGGGCCACGCTGACCCGCGAGGCCCAGGCTGTCCATGGCCTGGCAGCGCCAGTTCCGATGTTCATCAGTCAACTGCGGCGCGAAAGCAGTTGTCGCGCCGGTGTGACCGCCTGGGACAACGGCCGTGGACTGGCCCAGTTCATGGATGGGACATCACTGCATGTGGTCCGCCTGTATCCGGAGTTGGGCGCACCAGACCCATACTCCCCGAAATGGGCCATTCGGGCGCTGGTACGTTATGACGGCTGGCTGCGTGAGCGGGTCCAGGGCGTCAACGAGTGCGAGCGCTGGGCTGCCGCGCTGAAAGGCTATAACGCGGGCCTGGGTTATGTTCAGCGCGCCCAACGTTTGTCCCCAACACCCGGCCAGTGGTTTGGCGTGACCGAGGATATCAACGCTGGCCAAAGCCAGCAGAACTTTGAGTATTCCCGCCGCTACCCGCGCCTGGTGCTGTTCACCGAACAACCCCGCTATGCCACCTGGGGCACCACCCTTTGCCTGGAGAATCAGCGATGACCTGGCGCATCTTCATCTTCTGGGTTGCGCTCTGTCTGCTTGTCGGTGTTGCCGGCTTCTTTGCGGGGCGTTTCTCCGCATCGGTCAGTTGTGACGCCAAAGAGGTAACTGCCGAGCGCGTGGATGCTAAAGCGAAGAAGCGCAAGGACAAGCGCGCACTGGCCTCCGGTGTGCGCACCGAGCAGGCGCAGGCAAAGACCGATTCCTTCTTCAACACTCTCCGAACCAACTATGAAAACGATCAACGCGTGGATGGCCATGTTGGCTGCGTGCTTGACCCTGTCAGCTTGCGCCGCTGGAACGAGGCCAACGCGCAATCAGACGGCCGAGCCGCAAGCGAACCTGATGACGGCATGCCCGAAGACACTGCCGCCGCTGAGGACGGGGGACGACCCGGTGACGAATCACCTTGAGTCAGCGCGCCAGTACCACCGCTGCCGAAACAAAGTGCAGGGTTGGATTAACTGGTACTGGAAAACGGAAGGTGGCCCATGACCGATGTGTTTGACCAGGCTACCCGGCTGGAAGAGCAGGAGCGGGAGCTGATTTTGGCCTGTCGCAGGCTGGCCAGCCTGCAGCAGGCCAACCTGGCTTCGCTCGGATCAGCGCAGGAATGCCATTGCTGTGGTGATCCAATTCCGCCTGCCCGGCGGCGAGCCGCGCCCGGTTGCACGCGATGCGTGGCGTGCGAAAGCGAAAACGAACGCCAGCGCAAGCTGCGTACCCGATAAACCACAAATAGGAATCACTGGATGGAAATCAGTAACGACGACCTGGCGCGCATCCTTGGCCGCATCGAAGGCAAGATGGACGAGCAGGCCAAAGCCATCGTGCGCCTGGAAGGCGGGCTGGCCAATCTGGATAACAAGGTCTCCCAGCGGCTGGATGCACACGATCTGCGTCTGCGCGAACTGGAGCTGGCCAACCCGAAGAAGCTGGCCGATGCGATCAAAGGCCATGAGGACCGCATCCAGGCGCTGGAGAAAGGCGCAGCGAAAGCCGGCGTGCTAGCCGGCGTCGGCACTAGCGTGGCTATCGCTGCGCTGATCGAGCTGGTTAAACGCAAGATGGGGCAGTAATGGCCAAGAGCGCGGATGTGCGTGCGCTGGTACGCAAACACTTTGTCTTTGACCGTCTATCGTTGGAGCAGGCGGCCAAGCTGGCGGCCGTTGCCTACACGACCGCAAAGCGCTGGAAAGAAAAAGCTGCCGCCGATGGTGACGACTGGGACAAGCTGCGCAGCGCTTCGACACTGGCTGGCGGCGACGTCGAGCAGCTTTCCCAGCAAATCCTGACCGAAATGCTGGTGCAGTTCAACGCCGTGCTGGAGCTGATCAAGAAGGACACGGAAATGGCCGCTACGACGCGGGTGGACCTGCTGTCCAGCCTGATGGACAACATCCACAAGTCGCTGGCCGCCATGCGCAAATTCCTGCCGGAGGCGAACAGCCTTTCCATTGGCATGACGGTGCTGCGCGGCCTGGCGGAGTTCGTGCAGGAGCGATTCCCGCAGCATGGCAGTGTGCTGGTGGAAGTGCTGGAGCCTTTTGGCGACGTGCTGCCTAAACTGCTGGCCGATGCCAAATGAAGCGCAACGATCTCACAGCCAAGGAGTTCCTGACCGAGCTGACCGAACTGGTCAGCTCGCTGCGTCGGGACATTGAAGCGCACCAGATCGGCCTCGATCCATCGCCGGCCGCCGTCAAGGCGCGGCGCAAGCGCGTCCTGCAGGGCGACTTCCTGTTCTTCGCCTATACCTATTTCCCGCACCACATCCGGGGCACGCCTTCCATTTTTCAGAATCAGTTTTGCCGACGCTTTCCGAAGCTGCTACATCAGCGGGGCGGCGTTAAGGAATGGTGGATTGCGCCGCGTGGCGAGGCGAAGTCATCGCTTCTAACCAAGATCGGCCCAGTGTGGTGTAGCGTCCAGGCGCTGCTGCAGCGACCTGATGTGCGCGCAGAGGTGAACTGGCAAGGTGCACCACCGTCCTTTATTGATTACATCATCATGCTGGGCGCCGAGACAAAGCTGCCCACAAAACTAGTGGAAGTGGTCAAGACTGAGCTGACCATGAATGCTGCCCTGGCTCTGGATTTCCCCGAAGTGTGCGGGAAGGGACCGCAATGGAAGGTGGGCGAGTTCATCACGAAGACGGGAGTGAAGGTAGAACCGTTCGGCGCCGAGCAGGCGATTCGAGGCACGTTCCACGGCGCCAGCCGGCCGAAGCTGCTGCTGGGTGACGACCTGATCACCGACGCCGAGGCTAAAAGCCCAACCGAGCGCGAGAACCGGTGGACCTGGCTGACCAAAGCGATTGATTACCTCGGCCCGCCAGACGGCACCGTGAAGTATCTGGGTGTCGGCACGATCTTGGACAAGGATGATCCGATCAGCCGGGCCAAGAAGACCATCGGCCACATCGTCCACCATTTCCGCGCTATCGAACGCCTGCCCGACGATATGGCGTTGTGGGAGCGTTGTGAAGAGTTGATGCGCAACGAGGATGCACATGCCGTCGAAGAAGCGGCAAAAAAGGGACTGGTCGTTGCCGACAGCGATCTACCGTCCTACCGCTTCTATGTGGCCAACCAGGTGGCTATGGACCTCGGCGCCATGGTTTCTTGGCCTTCCGTGCGCTCGTTGTTCTGGTTGATGCGTCAGCGGGCGGTGTCAAAACGCGCGTTCAATACGGAAATGCAGGGCGATCCGCAGAGCGACGAAGATAAGGTATTCGGCAAGATCACCTTCTGGGTGCAGCGTCTACTCGACTGGATTATTTTTGGCGCATGCGACCCATCCATGGGTAAGGGAGAGTCTTCCGACCCGTCGGCCATTCTGGTCGGCGGCTACGACCCGCGCATGCGGCGCTTGCATGTGATTGAGGCTGCGATTAAGCGTCGCGTGCCGTCGAAGCTGGAGGCCGACCTAATTGCCATGCAGCGGCAATATCGCTGCCGGGCAATCGCATTCGAAAACAACAATGCCTATGAGCATTCGCGCCAGACCTTCATGTCCGCAGGCATCGATGCGGGCGTGCCGTTGCCCTTGATTGGTGTGACGGCCACCGTAGCGCCGGAAGTCCGCATCGACTCACTGGAGCCTTACGTCACCGATCCTCAGCTGCCGCGCATCGTGTTCCATGCCCGGCTGGTGCAGTTGCTGTCTGAATTGGACACATGGCCGGCGCCGCAGACCAATCACCACTACGACGGGCTAACCGCCTTGCATCTGCTCTGGTGGATTTCAGTGACACGCGGCGCGGGCCGTGAGGGCTTCGAGAGCGCCGCCCGGCGCGGCCAGGAACAGCAAGGCCGTGACGATCACCATTTCGCATCAAGGAGCATGTTTTGACCCAAATACTTGACCAGTTCGGCAGGCCTATCCAGCGTAGCTCGCTCAAGGAACCGCAGACTGCCCGTGTTACCACTCTCCAGAATCAATACCTCACGCCGATGCTGTCCGGGCTGACTCCAGCCCGCCTGGCCCGCGTGCTGCAGGAGGCTGATCAAGGCAATCTGTTGGACCAGCACCGCCTCTTTTCCGACATGGAGGAACGGGATGCCCATCTCATGGCCGAGATGTCGAAACGAAAAAACGCCATTGTCGGGCTGAGCTGGGATATCGTCCCGCCCCGCAACCCCACGTCTGCCGAGAAGGCAGCAGCGGAATGGGCCAAGGAAATGCTGGAAGATGCGGTTGATCCCTGCGAAGACTTGCTGTTATCGATGATGGAAGCTCCTGGCCATGGATTCGCACCCGTCGAACTGGAGTGGCGCAACGAAGGGGGCGAGCTGCTGCCAGCTTTCCACCCCCGCCCGCAGGAGTGGTTCCGCCTCAGCCCGAACCGGGATGCCATCCACCTCAACGACAGCACCGTGGAAGGCGCGGCGCTGCGGCCGTTCGGATGGGTCATGCATACCCATGGTAAGGCGAAAACAGGCTACGCGGGACGCATGGGCCTGTATCGCACGCTGGTGTGGCCCTTCCTGTACAAGGCGTATGCGCTGGGCGACTTCGCCGAGTTTCTGGAGACCTACGGCCTGCCCATCATCGTCGGTAAGTACTTTGCGGGAGCATCGGCTGATGAAAAGGCCAGTCTCATGCGCGCCGTTACCCAGCTGGGTCATGACGCCCGCGCCATCATGCCGGATGATATGCAGCTGGAAATCCAGAAGATCACGGGTGGTGCTGGCGACTCGGCGCACCTGAGCATGATGGAATGGGCCGACCGCGCATTGTCGAAAGCCATTCTCGGCCAAACGCTTTCGGCCGATACCGGCAAGGGCGGCAGCGGGAGCTATGCCCTGGGCAAGGTCCATAACGAAGTACGCCACGATATCCGGCGTGGGGATGCGCGGCAGATTGCCGCGACGCTGACCCGCGATCTCGTCTATCCAATGATTGCTCTGAACCGGCCCGGTATCGAAGGTCTGCGCCGTAGCCCCCGCTTCGTCTTCGACCTTGGCGAGGTTGCCGATCTGGAGCTGTATGCCAATGCGCTGCCTAAGCTGGTCGGCGTCGGTATCGACATCCCCAAAAACTGGGCGCAACAGAAGCTGCACATCCCAGCCGCGCAGAAAGGCGAAGCACTTCTGACGGTGAGCTTGCAGCCGGCGCCGGTCAACCATGCAGGCGCATCGGCGCCGCTGGCCGCCTTGTCGGCCTCGGCGCCGGTAACGCCATCGCCAGTCGCTACCGAAGTGGACGAGCTGGATACCGCTACGGCCGCGCACAGGCAGCAGATGCTTGACCAGGTTAAGGCTCTGGTGGATAGCGCCGAGAGTCTGGAGGGCTTGCAGGTGGCCCTGGTTGACGCCTTTGGCGGCCTGGCCGACGAGCGTATGGTGTCGGTCATGGGCGCGGCTTTTGCCCTGGCCGAGCTGAAAGGGCTGAGCGATGCCCAGGGGAGCCGCTGATCGTGCCAGCCAGCATCAGCTTCCCCGGCAAGACAGAAGCCGGCCAGACAGCTTCCAATCCCTTTGATGAGCAGTTGCAGTTCTTCCGCGACAAACTCAGCCTGCCGACTAAGCGTTATGACGACATCCTGCGTAGCGCGCACGACCGTGCCTTCGTAGTGGCGGGCGCGGCCAATGCTGACCTGCTGAGCGATCTGAATGCGGCGATCCGGCGCAGCATCGAGGATGGCAAAGGGCTTGCCGCTTTTCGTAAGGACTTCGACGCCATCGTCCGCAAGCACGGCTGGACCGGCTGGACTGGCGAGGGATCAGAGGCTGGCCAGGCCTGGCGCACGCGGGTGATCTATCAGACCAATATGGCCACCAGCTACGCCGCCGGCCGCTGGAAGCAGCTCAAAGACCCAGCGCTGCTGTCAATCCGGCCATTCTGGCGTTATGTCCATTCGGACAGCGTCATGCATCCACGGCCGATACACCTGTCGTGGGATGGCATGGTGCTGCCGCATGACCATC
Organism: Massilia sp. NR 4-1; assembly: GCF_001191005.1. Lineage (NCBI taxonomy): Bacteria > Pseudomonadati > Pseudomonadota > Betaproteobacteria > Burkholderiales > Oxalobacteraceae > Massilia > Massilia sp. NR 4-1. The sequence continues at coordinate 2,723,914 of NZ_CP012201.1, read as the reverse complement.
CTTTCTGGGATACCCACTTCCCGCCGAACGGCTGGGGCTGTCAATGTACGGTGGAGGCCGCCGGTGCCAAAGAGTATGCAAGCGCACAGTCCGAGGGGAAATCGGAGCCGCCTGCTGACTGGGATCAGCCCGACCCGAAGACCGGTGGGCCCATCGGTATCGATAAGGGATGGGACTATGCACCAGGCGCGAAGGCGAGCCGCCCACTGCAGGAATTCATCGACCAGAAGCTGATCAAGCTGGATGGTCCGGTCGGCGCGGCCATGTATGAATCAATGCGGCCCGTCCTGCGCGCCGAGCGCAACGCCGCGTATGCGCAATTCCTTGACGAGGTGCTGGCCGACCCGGTGAAGCGGGGGCGCTATGCCATCGTGGGCGCGATTGATCCCGCCACCATGCGCTGGCTGAAGGAAAGCCTGGGACTGATCCCGGCCAGTGCGGAAATTGCAATACAGGACGGTCTGCTGATCGGGAAGAAGGCAATCCGGCATGCTCTGGCCGGGGATGCTTTTTCGGCCGAAGAGTGGGCTGCGTTGCCGGCGAAGCTGGAGGCGCCAGAGCGGATCGTCTATGACACGCGCACCGGCAAGCTGCTCTATATCGTGGGATCGCAGGATAGCCGGGCCGGCAAGCTGGCCGTCGAGTTCGATTTCAGGATCAAACGCCAGGACGGCGTGATGAACATGATTGTGTCGGGCTTTAAGGTGGCGGCGGAAGTAATCGCTGCCGACATCAAGGGTGGGATTCTGATGGTAGTGAGGTGAACGGATGGGAGGTCGGACGTTCCTCCATACATATAGAGTAGCCAGGGAGCTGTCTCTCATGATCGTGGACTCCGATTTTCCACGCCTCACCCGTTCTTAGCATCGAGTATAGATCAAAATTATGACATCGACTATCGAAGTCCGGCATGAAGAGGTCGGCGCCGCGCTGGTACGAATTCAGGAGCGCCTGGATGATATGAAGCCCGTCCTGCAGGGGATTGGGGAGGACATCGTAGCGCGAACCAAGCGCCGCTTTGCCACCGCCACGGCGCCTGACGGGACGGCGTGGCGGCCCAATACTGCCGCCACCATTATTAATTACATCGCGTCCAGGGGCGGCCTGTCGAAGAAAACAGGGAAGATCAATGCCAAGGGCCAGGCTCTGGCCATCAGCAAGAAACCGCTGCAGGGCGCCTCTGGCGACCTAGCGCGCCAGATATTCTATAGCGCCGATGCCACCTCGGTCACAGCCGGCTCAAGCATGATCTACGCCGCTATGCAGCACTTTGGCGGGGCCAAGAGCAATTTCCCAGACCTCTGGGGTGACATTCCTGCGCGCGCCATCCTGCCGGTCACGGCGGCTGGGGAGCTTTATCAAGGGGAAGCCGATGCGATTCTGTCGATGCTGCAGGACTACCTGCAGGACGGCCTCGCTATATAGAACAGAACGGCCGGCCCGGCGCGTCCACGCCAGGCCGACCACTTGGCATGCAGTACTGCCGCACGCTTCGTCAAGGCTCTGCACCCTATGAGGGGGCCAGAATCTTAGCACGGAGAACCAAGATGCAAGACATACGTTGTGGAAGTTGCAATAAGAAGTTGGGCGCGGGAGAGTTCCTGCGCCTGGAGATTAAGTGCCCGAGGTGCGGCACGTTGAACAGTCTGAGGGCCATGAGTCCCCAACCAGAGCGCCACCGAGCGCCGGATCAGGAGAATCATGACCCCATCACCAATTATTCCTTGGATGGGCGGCAAGCGCCGCCTGGCAGACAAACTGCTGCCGCTTTTCCCGCCTCATGAATGCTATGTTGAGGTGTTCTGCGGCGGCGGCGCGCTGTACTTCCTGCGCGGCATGCCGGCCAGGGCCGAGGTGCTGAACGACGTGAACGGCGAGCTGGTCAACCTCTACAGAGTCGTCCAGCACCATATGGAAGAGTTTGTGCGGCAGTTCAAATGGGCGATCAGCAGCCGAAAGGTATTTGAATGGCAGCAGCAGGCTATCCCGGAGGGCATGACCGACATCCAGCGCGCCTCCCGCTTCTACTACCTACAGCAGCACGCCTTCGGCGGCAAAGTCTCGGGCCAGAACTTCGGAACGGCCACCACCGGCCCGGCGATCAACCTGTGCCGCATCGAGGAGAACCTGAGCGCCGCGCACCTGCGCCTGGCCGGCACTTACGTGGAGAATCTGCCTTGGCAGGACTGCGTCAAGCGCTACGACCGCGCCCACACCTTCTTCTATATGGACCCGCCGTACTGGGAGATGGCCGGCTACGGCGTGCCCTTCGAGTTCAGCAACTACGAGCAGATGGCCGCCTTCATGCGGAGCTGCAAGGGCAAGGTGATGGTCAGCATCAACGACCACCCGGCAATCCGTGAGGTGTTCCGGGGGTTCCACATTCTGGAACTGGACATCAAGTATGCGGTGGCCAACGTTGAGGAGCAGAAGTGCAGCGGTGAACTGGTCGTCCTGAACTGGGAGCCATGCACCTTTGGTGGGCTGTTTTGAGATACGACAGATCAAGCGCTCGCTTTCTGCATAGTCGGCCCATAGAGCCTTAGAGTGGAAGTGATGACACATCCTGTCGCCCGAGGTATAAAAAGCGCTCCAAGACCCGTTAAAGCCGCGTTAATTTTGATGTAAAGTTCCAATGAGAAATAACGTTAGTGCTTTAACCTACCGCACAGGAAAAAAATGACACCAACGAACGGTGAAAATGCTACCTCTGGCCACAGTCAGGAACTGATGCACTATACGACCGCAGACGGGCTACAAGGTATTCTAACAAGCGGTTCCATAAGGGCAACTCGCAGTGAATTTCTAAATGATCGGGAAGAAAACGAAGGTTTCTTCCAACGCTGTCTACCAAAGATGGTTGCGGAAAATGTAAAAAAACGATTCCCTTTTAAGGATTTAGACCGGGAGCAGTTTTGCCGAGTTGTGGTAAATGATCTACGCGAGAGAGTTTTTCCACAGGATTACACATATATAGCATCCTTTTGCCAACCCACAAAGCATGATCCTGATCATGGATTGTTGAGCCAGTGGCGTGGATATGGTCATGATGGCGGTTATGCAATTGTTTTCGATAAGGCCGAGTTGGTGAATGGTTTGAGAAAAGAGGGGAGGCTCTATTTATATGCAGAGCTAGCGTTAGAGAAGGTGGCGTATTACATGCAAGATGGGTCGTTCACCGGACAGAGTGATCGCCACAAGAAATTCGAAGGGATCATCAAAAACTGCATAGACAGCTTATCAGAGCCTTCAGGCCCCGATCTGAAAGCAGGAATTCTGCTTCCTGCCTTATGCAAGAACTACGGATTCCATGAAGAAGATGAGGTTCGCATTGTTGCAGTGCCGGCCGATAAGGAGCTATATGACTTATTGGGTGGCGGACCTGATGATGCATTTAACCAAGGCAAGGATGTCGAATTCAGAACTAGAGGTGGGTTGCTTATTCCATACATAAGCATTGGTTTCATGCATGAAGAGACCAGGCCTATCAAGCGAATTATAGTCGGCCCCCACGCCGACGCTACGAGAAGAAGAAAAGCGGTGGAAGCGTTGGTGAAACAGTGCAAGTTGGATGTGGAAGTTCTGTGCTCAGACATTCCATATGTAGGTTAGCCATTATTGGTTGTGCAGATTACTTTAAGGAGCAAGAATGGTTCAGGAAACGAAGTCGCTGGCAACTATGCATATTGCGGTAAGCAATGCGCTGCATCGCCGTAGCAATTTGCTAAGAAGACTCTGGGAAAAGCCGGCTGAGCGCTATGAGCCGGGATACATCGAATTAAAAGATGGGACTATCACGGTTTTTGGTCTGGGACGGTCGATAAGCGCCGCTCCACGCATAGTTTGCTTCGGCACCAGCGTCCTTGACGAGCTTATCTTTAAGGTAGAGCACAATCAGGAAATGGTGGAGGTCTGTCGTCTTTATCATGGGGAGCGTGGCTTGTTCAAGGACACTAATACTCTTTTGGTTAGGGAGGACGGTGATGGACTCCAGCAAGTCGTTATCGAGTATGTTCTTCAGAACCTTCTCGATTCCGTCGCTTTCAGAGCCTCGCCCCTACCAGGCTATACACCGGAACGAATCGACCTTTCCATGTCCACCTAATTAGTAGAGCGGTTACAGCCTACTGCTGACACCCGTCACTCTGCCATGAACCCGCGCACGCGGCGAACATGGCAGCATGACAAAGCGCCTCTCTTCCAATAACTCTTCCCCCCGCGCACCCGCGATGGCAATCGCGGCTTGCTCGCTGAGCCTGACCGGTGGGAACGAGCTGCAGCTTACGCCGGCCGGCGCCTTCAAGGGCCGGGATGGCCGTCCCCACGAAGTTCCCTCCTGGCGCATCGATGCCCAGCTCGCCCAGCGTTTGATCGCGGCGGCGGCGGCCCGCGTCACCCCCTACGTCATCGACTACGAACACCAGACCCTGCTTGCCAAGAAAAACGGCAAGCCCGCGCCTGCGGCTGGCTGGTTCAAAAAACTGGAATGGCGCGAAGGCGTCGGTCTGTTCGCCATCGACGTGCAGTGGACCAACCGCGCCGCCGCGATGATCGAAGCGAACGAATACAAGTTCATCAGCCCCGTCATCGCCTACGACGACAAGACCGGCGACGTCATCGGCCTGCTTATGGCGGCCGTCACCAACAACCCCGCCATCGACGGGATGGAAGAAGTCCTGATCGCTGCGGCTTCGTCTTACTTCACCACCACCACTACCTCACCTGAACAGGAGAACTCCATGGATGCACTACTGGAGCAACTGCGCTGGCTGCTCAATCTGCCGGTTGGCGCCAGCGCCGAAGATGTCGCCCAGCACTTGCAAACGCTGATCACCACGCTCAAGCAGGACACTGCAGTGACCGCCGCCGCTTCGTTCGATCTGGCGCGCTATTTGACCGACTACCGTACCAAGGTGGCCACGCTGTCGGCGGCCGTGCCCGATCCCGCCCGCTATGTCCCCATTGAGACCATGGCCACGCTGCAGGGGCGCATCGCAGAGCTGAGCAGCGAAATCAGTACTGGCAAGGTTGACGGCCTGGTGAAGGGTGCGCTGGCCAGCGGCAAATTGCTGCCTGCCCAGGAGGCATGGGCGCGTGAATTCGGTGCCAAAGACACCGCAGGGCTGTCCGCTTTCCTCGACAACGCGCCGCCTATCGCTGTGCTGAGCGGCACGCAGACCGGCGGCCAGCCGCCAAGCCCATCGCCCACGGCATCGCTCACCGCGCAGCAGAAGCAGCTCTGCGCCGCGCTGGGTGTCTCCGAGGCCGACTACCTGAAAACCCTGCAGGCCGAATGTGCCGCGTAAGCGGCTGGACCACATCTTCGCTAGATAGGAGACCCCATGCCTTTAACGAGTGACCGCAATACGCCTTTCCGCGATGCTGAAATCATCAGCGTCCCGATGGCAGCGAACGCCAAGATTTTCGGCGGTGCCCTCACCGTTGCAAACGCAACTGGTTTTGCAGCGCCTGGCTCCACTGCCACGACACTGACCTACCTCGGCCGCGCCGAGGATAAGGCCGACAACACGGGTGGCGCCGACGGTGCCAAAGCGGTGCTGGTGCGCCGCAAGCGTGCGTTCAAGTTCAGCAATTTCCCTGGCGACGCCGTCACGCAGGCCGATCTCGGCAAGACCTGTTTCATCGTGGACGACCAGACGGTGGCCAAGACGAACGGCACGAACACCCGTTCGCCGGCCGGCCGAGTGGTCGGTCTCGACACCGATGGCGTCTGGATCGAGTAACGCCCCTTTTTCACTATCCCATAGGCCACACTATATGAAGCGACTCATCAAAATTATCATCTGGCTCAGCGCGGCAACGGGCGCTGTTGCCGGCCTGCTGTTCCATCCGGCATTCGCTAGCGCAGTGTCACCCGAGGTTCTGCCATCTGCCCTCGGCGATGCCGGCATGCCACTGGCCTGCCTCGGTCTGGTCGTCAACCGCGAAACGCTGACCAACCTCTTCATCAGCCTGAAGACTACCTTCAACAACGCATTTAGCGCGGCGCCATCGGTGTGGGAGCGTGTCGCCATGCTGGTGCCTTCCACCAGCGGCCAGAACGACTATGCCTGGCTGTCCAAATTCCCGCGTATGCGTAAGTGGATTGGCGAGAAGAACATTAAATCGCTGGAAGGTGCCAAATATTCCGTCGTCAATGACGACTGGGAAGCCACTATCGAGGTGGACCGCAATGACGTCGAGGATGACAACCTCGGCATCTATGGCCCGCAGGCGAAGATGGCCGGCGAATCGGCCAAGCAACTGCCGGACGAAATCGTGATGGAGCTGGCCAACAAGGCGTTTACCACGCTGTGTTACGACGGTCAGTACTTCGTTGACGTGGATCACCCAGTACGCCAGGCTGACGGCAATATCGGTAGTGTTAGCAACAAAGGCACCAAGGCACTGTCCGTTGCCACGCTCGCCGCCGCGCAGGCCAGCTACGGCGCAGCACGTCTGGCAATGCGTAAGTTCAAGGACGATGAAGGCCGTCCGCTGAATGTGACCCCGGATGTCTTGCTGGTGCCGCCAGCCTTGGGCGACACCGCCCGCGCCCTGATGACCAATGACCGTCTGGAGGATGGCAAGCCGAACCCCTACAAAGGCACTGCTGAAGTGGTGGAAGACGCTCGCCTGACCTCCGATACCGCATGGTTCCTGCTCGATACGACCAAGCCGGTTCGTCCCTTCATCTACCAAGAGCGCAAGAAGGCCGGCTTCGTTCAGCAGACTGACCCGCAATCGGATGACGTCTTCAACCGCAAAAAGTTCAAGTTCGGCGCCGAGGCCCGCGCTGCAGGCGGCTACGGCTTCTGGCAATTGATCTACGGCTCGGACGGCACTATCCCCTAAACCACAGCATCCACGCCCGCCCGGCGGGCGCTTAACCCTTGCAGGAGTTGAACATGGCAGCAAACCCAAAAAACGCGCGAGCGGCAGTCAATGGCACTGGCGGCCAGGGCGATGCCGACCGGCTGACACCAGCTGGAGGCAACGCCGCGCCCGAGAGCACGAACGCCGGCAAAAGCATCCCTGGCCTCGAAGTTTCTTCGACGCGGGATGGCTACCGGCGTGGTGGCCGGGGCTGGACTAAGGAGCCGCAGAAGGTTCCAGCCGCGGACTTCACCGACGAGCAACGCCAGGCGCTGGAATGGGATAGCAATATCCGCGTGGTCGAGATCGACATCCCCGTAACCGACGAGGCCGAGTAAGCGATGCCCTACGCCACCCGCCTCGATATGGAGCAGAGCTTCGGCGCTGATGAGATTGCACAACGCGAATCCGCGTTGCCGGCCGGCGCGGTCGATAAGGCGCTGCGAGATGCCAGCGCCATGATCGACGGCTATCTGGCAGGCCGGTACGGCATTCCGCTCAGCGTGGTGCCAGCCAATCTGCCGCCCATGGCGGGCGCCATCGCCCGCTATTACCTACTCGGCGACGCTGCCACCGAACGCGCCCGGAACGACTACAAGGACGCGATTGCCTGGCTGAAGGACGTGCAGGCCGGCCGCGTGTTCCTGCAAGCGGCCGCAGCTCCACCCAGCAATTCAACGGCTGCCGGCACGGTGATGATGGCTTCGTCCACCGCTGTGTTCAAGCGTGCGGGGCGGCCGTGATCGAGGCGATCCAGGCCCGGCTGCGTGCCACCGTGCCGGCGCTGAAGTTAGTGGGCGATGCGGTGGGCTTTCAGAGCGCTGCCGAGCGAACCCCGACCGTTATGCCGGCGTGCTACGTGATCACGCTGGGCGAAAAGCCCTCGCCGAATTCGCTGGGGAACATTTTGATCCAGCAGGTTCAGGCCAGCATCGGCGTGATTCTGGTGATGCGGAACTTGGGCGACGCGACCGGCGCCAAGGCCCAGGCGAGCATCGAGGCGCTGCGTGGCCAGGTGAAAGACCAGATATTTGGCTGGGTGCCGAAAGCTGGCTGTGAACCGCTGGAGCGTGGCGACAGCAACCTGCTTGCCTTTCGGGATGGGTGCGTGTGGTGGCAGGACATTTATGTGACCTCGTTTTATGACAGGAGCAAACAGTGAGTATCGAACTACCACAGGAAGTGGGCGTCCCCGATGAGGCCCAGATGATGCAAGACCCGTACTGGGGAAAAGGCGGCTGCTATATCCGCGACCCGATCACCGGTATGCGCGTACCCGAAGAAAGCATCCCAACCGACAGCCCTTCCGAGCTGGTGGCGGTGCCAAAACAGGGCAAGGAAGCCCAGTCTAAGAAGGAGAAATAACTGTGCCAAATATTGTCGCTGCGCCGCGCTTCTGGCGGAATAAGGCGGTTTTGATCAAACTCGAAACAGCCTATGGGCAGGATGCCGTGCCTGCGGGCGCCATCAACTGGATCGAGGCTCGCAACGTCAGCCTGACGCCGATGGATGCGGACAAGGTTGAACGGAACATCGATCTGCCATATATGGGCAGCTCCGGCAACATCATTGTCAGCGCCTGGTCCAAGCTGAGTTTTGATGTTGCACTTGCCCCCTCGGGCACTGTGGCCACCGCACCCAAATGGGGACCGCTGATGCTTGCCTGTGGAATGGCCCAGACCATTACTGCCAGCGTGAGCGTGGCCTACAACCTGGTGAGCCAGAACTTCAGCAGCCTGACGGGATATATCGTCATGGACGGCACGCTGCACAAGCTGGTGGGTATGCGTGGCGAGATGAAGGGCAAGATGAGCGCCAAGGGCACTCCGATGCTAAGCCTCAGCTTCGATTCTGTCTATACGGCCCCTGTTGCTGGTCCCATGCCGGCGATCAATCGCACCGGCTGGACAATTGAAGAGGGCGTCAATAGCACCAACACCGGCCCTGCGAAGATCAATGGCGTGAGCCTGGCTTTCTCCCAACTCGACTGGGCGCTGGGGAACAAAATTTCACGCATTGACCTGCCTGGTCCGCAGGTGGAAGTCGCTATCACCAACCGGGCGGTAAGCGGTTCCATCACCGTGCTGGCGCCTGATCTGGCGGCCTTCGATCCGTTCGCTTTGTCGCGTGCCGGCACGACCGTAACCCTCAACGCTACACATGGCCTCTCGGCTGGCATGAAGACTGCCGTCGATATGAAGACCCGAATTGTCGGTGTCGAGTACGACAAGATCGATGAAATGCTGGCCTACAAGCTGACCCTCGATGCACCACCTGTCGCTGGCAACGACGAATTCGCAATGACCCTGACCTAAACCGTAAGGCCGGTGTATGCCGGCATCACCCAATCTTTTAACCACGGAGAATCCTATGATTAAGTTGTCCCAAAACCCTACCTACACCGTGCTTGTCACCGCCGAAATTCCCGGCGATGCCGGCAAGTCGATCAAGAGCAGCTTCCATATTCGTTTCAAACGCCAAAGCCAGGAAGAAATCGAATCCATCCATCGCCGCGTCCAGGCCAGCGAACTGAACGATGATTCCCTGCTGCGCGAAGTCGTTGATGGATGGGGCAAGGACGTGCAGGACGAACATGGGCAGGAGCTGGAATTCAACGATGCCAATCTGTCCGCTCTGCTCAACATTTATCCGGTGCGCGGCACCACTGTCAAAGCCTTCTTCGACTCGCTGAAAACGGCTTCGCAAAAAAACTAGAAGGCGCAGCCATCGCCTGGGCCGGTGGCAATAAGTCGCAAGGCACGGATGAACTGGCCGAGGATCTGATATTCCTCGGCCAGCACGAAGACGCCATGCTTTACATCCAGCGTCCTGAACCTGTATTCGAGCTATGGCCGGAGAATGAAACCACGTTCGATGTGTTTTCCGCGCTCGCAAACCAGTGGAAGGTCGTTATCAACTGGACAGGCAACATCCATTTCCAAGGGCTGGATCATCAGGCAGTCAGGGCAACGATGGAACTGATGGGGATCGCCCATGAGAAGTGGCCGGAAATCTTTGCAGGCCTGCGCATCATGGAAAAGGCCGCACGGCCAATACTTAACGAAAAGGACTGATAGTGGCACAACCCATCCCGTTTGGAATTCGCGTCGAGGTCGATGGAAGACAAGCCCGACCCGAAATGCGCCAGATCGGGATGGACGCCGCCAACATGGCGGATCAGGTCGTGCAGGCCGGTCGGAACATGGCGGCCGGTATCACTACCGGCACGGCGGCGGTGACAAACCACGCGCAAGCGGTTTCGAACATGGGAGAAACCGAGGCGCAAGCCGCCGAGCGCATCCGCGACATGGTCGCGGCATCCCTGTTGCAGGCCCGCGCCCTCTCAGATTCGGCCGCGTCAGCGGATCGTGCAGCAGCGGCGGCTCGGCGCGCCAATGCCGAGAACATCAACTATACGGCCACCCTGGCGCGGGCGAATGCCCAAATGACCCACCCACCGGTCAGCCAGGCGGCGCCGGCCGCATCTACCGAGGAATCCCAGAAGTACCTGGCCAGCCTGCAGCGCCAGTTCGACCTGTTGGGGAAGAACGCGGCCGAGATCGCCCAGTATGAGGTCCGGATGCGCGGCGGCACCGCCGCGACGCAGGCGCAAGCCTATGCTATCGTCCAGAATACCGAAGCGCTGCGCGAGCAGATCGCCGCCGAAAAGCGCAGTGATCAAGCGGCTGAGGCATTCATTGCCAGGCTGAAGGAACAAGCCGCCACCGTTGGCATGAGCCGCACGCAGCTCTTGGAGCACCGTGCCGCGCAGCTCGGTGTCTCCGAGGCTGCAGCGCCGCTGATTTCCCGCATCGAGCAAACCGGTGCAGGCGTCCACGCCGCTGGCGGCCACATGGAAGGCTTCAGTCTCAAAACGGCCGGCGCCAAGCGTGAGCTGCTGGTACTGGCTCATGAGCTGAGCCAGGGCAACTACAAGCAGTTTGGCGGCTCGCTCATGGTGCTGGGCGAACAAACTGGTGCGGCATCGCTACTCTTCAGTGCGGCCGGCCTTACCATTCTCGGCCTGGCAGCCGCGCTCGGCGTTTTGGGCTACGCCATGATCACTGGCGCGGCGGATCAGAAGCATATGCAGGATGCGCTGATCCTGACGAACAATTACGCTGGCGCCACCAGCGACTCCCTCAACAAGTTGGCCCATGACGCTGTCGCTTCCGGTGGGAGTATTGGCGCAGCCAAGGAGGCGGTGACGGCGCTGGCCAGCACAGGCAAGTTCACCAGCGATCAGATTGGCAACATCGCCGAGGCGGTTGTCGCTATGGAGCATGCCACTGGCCGATCCATCGAAGAAACCATCCGCCTGTTCGAATCGCTAGCCGTTGAGTCTACCGGGAGCACCACGACCACCAGTGATGCGGTCTCCCGCGCCACGCTCAAGCTAAACGATCAGTACCACTTCCTCACCGAGGCGGTATATGAGCAGATTCGCGCCCTGGAAAAGGAAGGGAGCGTCAAGGAGGCATCGACGGTTGCCACCAATGCGCTGGCCAGCGCGCTGAAGTCCCGTTCCGAAGAAATGATCGAGAACCTGGGTACGGTGGCCAAAGCCTGGAATTCGGTGAAAGAATCCATCGGCGGCGCATTGGACGCCGTAGGCAACTGGGGCAAGAAATCCACGCCGGCATCTGAGGTGGCGCGCCTCACCAAAGAAATCAAGCAACTGGAGGCTGGTAGCTGGGCCTTCAGCGGCACCATGACGCAGGGCCAGACCGATCATATGATCGCGTCCAAGAAACGCGAGCTGGCCAAGGCGCAGGACGAGCTGAATGCGGCGAACGATAAAGCTGCAGCTCAAGGACAGGAAGCGCAGAAACAGTCCGCAGCAGCGCACGCCGCTGCTCGCATTGCGGCCGACGACATCACGCTGCAAAAGAAAAGTGTTGGTGAGCTGCAGACGAAGCTGGATCAGTATGCCGATGACCTGGCGAAGATTCGTGCCGCCAATCCGGCCAGTGCGCTGCTGAACCCCGATGCGGTCCAGGCGCACATCAAAGCCATCGAGAAGGCGCACACTGAGCAGGAACGCAAGGGACCGGCGGATGACCCGAGGAAGGCCACACTGGATGGCCTGTTGCGCTCTATTCAAGACGAGGTCACTGCCCAAAAGGCCAAGTATGACCAGCTGGAACGGATGGCCGCACTGTACCACCGCGCCGGCCGTGTTTCCGACGACGAGTTCTATGACCAGCATCTGACCACGCTGGATGCGGCGCAGAAGGCGGAAGCTGAAGGCTTCGACCGCCAGCTTGCCGCGCTGCGCGGCTTCAGTGCAAAGACGCAGGTTGAGCGCCAAGACACCCTGAACAAGGTTGCGCAAGCCGAGGCCGCCAAGGCCCGGATGGAACAGCAGTATGCCGACAAGCGCCAGGCGCTGACGACGGAAAACGAACTGCGCCAGCAGGCGGTCGTCACCAGTTCCGACGAAGCCATGAACAAGTACCTGACTTCGCTCGCCCAAGAGGTGGAGAAACAGGAGGCGGCCAATATCGGCCGTGAAAGCTCGCGTGCGGCGGTCGAGCGCGAAACCATCGCCAGGCTGAATCTAGCCATCGCTTACCAGCAGCAGTTCATGGCCGGCCAGGCAGCGGCCAATGCATCCGATATCGAAGTGGAGCAGGCCCAGAAGATTCTGAAGTATCTGGAGGATCAGCGGGATGCCCATGAGCGCCTGGCCAGCGCCATGGCCAAGGGCGACGCCATCAAGCTCGATAACAAGATGTGGAAGGAGGCGGAGGCCGATGCCAAAACCTTCGCAAAATCGCTCGAAGACTCGTTCGGTAGTGTTGGCGGCGCCATCGGCAAGATGTCGCTGGCTCTGTTCGACTTCCAGAAAAACCAGCGCGACATTGAGTCCGACCTTGCCAAAAACAAAGGCGTGGCCAATGGTGACAAGGTAAAAATACTGGAGGCCGAAACCACCGCCCACAAGGGGCTGGCGCAGGCACAGATCAAGCAGTATGCCGACATGAGTCAGGCGGCCAGTGGGTTCTTTGAGAAGAACACCACCGGCTACAAGGTCATGCGCGCCGCCGAGCAGGCATTCCGCGCCTTTGAAATGGCCATGACGCTGGATTCGATGGCCAATAAGCTGATGGCTACGTCCACCGTGACGGCCGCAACCCTCGTCGGCGAGTCAACCAAAACATCGGCCGTGGTCGCTGGCTCGGCGGCGCAGATAAGTGCCAATACCGCAGTCGGCGCCTCGGCGGCGGCGGCCGGTGTCGCCAATCAGGCGATGGGTGATCCGTATAGCGCATGGGTTCGGATGGCGGCAATGGCAGCAGCCATGGCGGCCCTAGGATTTGCTGTCAACGGTGGCGGCGGTGGGCCGAACGTGGCGCAGCAGCGTCAGGAGGCGGCCGGCACCGGCACCGTGCTGGGTAACGCCAGCGCCAAGTCCGATTCGATTGCCAAATCGCTAGATCTCGTTGCGCGTAATTCGGACATCGAGTTGAATTACACGGCAGGCATGCTGACCTCCCTGCGCAGCATTGAATCCAGCATTTCCGGCCTGGGTAATCTCTTGGTGCGCAATACCGGCATTACGGGTCAATCGTCGATTGGCTCAAGTGCCACAGAAGATGGTATTGGCAAGCTGGCTGTAAGTTCTACTAAGTTCTTTGGTGGTTTTGGCCCAATGGGCAACATCATGGGCAAGCTCGCCGACAAGGTATTTGGCACTGTGTTTGGCGGCAAAGTGACGACGCTGGACTCCGGTATTACAGCGGACAAATCCACTTTAGGAAACGTACTCAACAGCGGCATACATGCCAGCCAGTACACCGATACGAAGAAATCGGGTGGCTGGTTCCGCAGCGACAAGTACAACACCTCGACCCAGCGCCTGGGCGACGAGGCCAACGATCAATTCACCAAGGTGATTTCCAACATGGCCGCCAGCATCACGCAGGCCGGCGGCCTGCTGGGCCTGAGTGGTGATGCCTTTACCAAACACCTCAACGAGTTTGAGGTGGACGTCGGCAAGATCAGTCTGAAGGATTTGAACGGCGAGCAAATCCAGAAGCAGCTCGAAACAGTTTTCTCCAAGGTCGGCGACGACATGGCACGCTTCAGCGTGGATGGTCTGGCTGGCTTCCAAAAGGTAGGCGAAGGATACTTCGAGACCTTGACTCGGATCGCGTCGAACTACGCCAATCTGGACTCCATCATGCAGTCCACTGGGCAGACCTTTGGCGCTACCGGAATGTCCAGCATCGCGGCGCGGGAACGCCTGATCGAACTGTGCGGCGGCATCGATAAGATGGCGCAGCAGAGCAACAGCTTCGCGCAGAATTACATGACCGAAGCGGAACGTCTGGCACCGGTGGCAAAGTATGTCTCGGAGCAGATGTCGGCTATTGGTCTGTCTCACGTCAAAAACCGTGAGCAGTTCAAATCTACAGCCTTCTCCATCGACAAAACGACCGAGGCGGGAGCGAAGCAGTACGCAGCGATGATGGCGCTGGAAGAAGCCTTTGCCAAGGTCTATCCCGAGATAGAGCAAACCGCCAATGCGGCAAAGTCTGCGTCCGACGTTCTGAGCGAGCGAAAAGACCTACAGCGACAGCTTGATCAGTTGACCCTGACCTCCGCTCAGCTCCGCGCCAAAGAACGCGAGTCCATCGATGCATCCAACCTGGCGTTGTTCGACCGCATCACTGCGATTCAGAACGAAGAAGCGGCCTATAAGCGGGCAATCGACGCGGCAAGCAGCGCCTTGTCCGGCTTGAGCAAATCGGTTGCGACAGAAAAGACCCGCATCAACGATGACTATACCGCGCAAAGCAATGCGCTCAAGAAGCGCGCCGATCAGGAGAAGAAGACTGCTCAGGATCAGCTGAAGGCAGCGGAGCAGAACGCCAACGCTTTACGTTCTATTGTCGATAACCTTGGCCGGGCGATCAGCGCCTCTGTGGCTGAGTCCGAAGAGCTGACCCAAATCCGGCGTGATGCGGCGAAAGAGCTTCTTACTCGCGCCATCACCGCATCTGCTGGTGGCGCTGACCTGTCCAAGTTCGAAGGATTGGACGACGCATTACAGACCGTTTCTAAGCCCTCTGCCGATCTCTACCGCTCTTTCGAGGAATACGCGCTGGAGCAGGCTCGTACTGCAAATACGATCCAGCAACTGCAGGGCAATGCCAAGGGGCAGTTGAGCTATGCCCAGCAAACCGTGGACAAGCTGACAGCCACGATCAGCAGCATTGAGAACACATCTCAAGCGCAACTGGAGGCGCTGGCCTTGCAACGGCAGCAGAGTCTTGCAGCTTTGGACGTTACGCTGGCCAAGGCTCAGGAGGAACTGGATGCGACGAAAGGTATCAGCACGGCCGTACTAAGCCTGAAAGACTCCATCGCTGCATTCACCAGTGCCGTGAATGCCATCAAGGCCACGCCCACTGGAAAAGCCAATGCCTCTACCGGCGCTATCGAGGGACTGTACAACGATCTTCTCAAGCGCCCGAGCGATGCCGGTGGGCTGGAGTTCTACAAGGACAGCGTCAAAAACGGAAACTCTATCGGCCAGGTGGCCGGCAGCATTATTTCCAGCGACGAGTATAAGCGGGCGCATGACGGCAGTGCCAAAGAGAGCATCAAAGACCTCTATCGTGCGTTGCTGGGTCGAGAAGCCGACGAAGGCGGCCTGAAGTTCTGGACCGATGCAGCGCAAAACGGCGTCGGGCTGGATCGTATCGCATATGACATCGGCCGCAGCCCTGAATACCTGAAGCTGCATCCTTTCGACGTCGGGACCAACTTCGTGCCGTATGACATGCCGGCGCTGATCCATGAAGGTGAACGCATCTTCCCTGCAGCAGATAACCGCGAGCTGATGGCGCATATGCGCCAGCCAGCGGCAAACAATGCAGCACTCGCCGTCGGCTTCCAAGCGATGGCTACCAAGCTCGATAACGTTGTCTTCTATACCCGGAAGGCATCGGACGGCAGCACGAAGGCTGCTGACATTCTGGAAAAAATTACTGACTACGGACGATCACCGATCCTTGTGGAGCTGGACCATTGAAACCAACTTTATTTGTACTAGTACCAACACCGATCACCGACGCGATTCTAACGAGCAGCAGCGTGCCGGAAAATGATCATGCGGAATGGAGCAAAGATAAGACCTATGGAGATGGTGACTACTGCATCAGCAAGATCACTCATCGCATTTACAAAAGTGCGGCGGCAAACAATGTGAAGCACCCACCAACCGATCCCGCCAGTTTGACGGGCACTCCGGTGTGGTGGGTGGACCAGGGGCCGACCAACAAATGGGCGATTTTTGATAATGAAGTCAACACCCAAACAGAGCAGGAAAAGGAGCTGACCTATACCGTCCAGCCTGGTGTATTCAACGCGATCTATCTGGCGGGCCTTGATGCGGACGTGGTGTCTGTCACCGCGAAGGATCGGCCAGGTGGGGAGGTTATTTTTTTCCTTACAGATATCCTCGAAGCCTCGAAACCGGATGACTACTGGGAGTATTTCTTTGGGCCGTTTAGGCCGCAACGGGACTACCTCGTCCAAGGTATCGACCAGTACGCCAAGGCGGAACTGACTGTGAAATTGACGCGAGCGAGTGGCTTGGTCAAATGCGGGGTTATCGCGGTAGGTGACCTTAAGCCGCTGGGGGCCACCCAATACGGGGCGAAAGCCAAACCACGGACCAATAGCAGAATCAAGACCGATGACTTCGGAAAGACCTCGGTAAAGCGGCGCCCCGGAACCAAGGACTTTACAGCTTCAGCCTGGCTGAAGCTAAGCGAAGCGAATAGCGTGCTGCTGACGCTTCTGGACACGATGGATGTGCCGTGTGCATGGATCGGCCTCGATCTGCCTGAGTACGCCGGGCTACGTGCCTTTGGCTTGGGCAGCGGTGAAATCTCATATGACCACCAACAAGACTGCCAGTTAACCGTGAACATACAAGGATATATTTAATGGCCGCAATTGAACCACCAAAAATTGACCCTGCTCCAACGCCGATGATTCAGCGTAGGGATCGGAACACGTTTTCCGACCGGTTGGACGCTGTGATGACCTGGCTGGTCAATGCTCCGCAGCAGTTCTATCAGCTAGCGCGCAACGTCTGGGCAAATGCTGTTGATGCATTCAATAGCGCTAATCGTGCAGAAGAAAGGGCCGCAGCTGCTGCAGGCAAAGCTGGCGAAGCTTCCGGCTTCGCAGTGGCGGCGTCGGAGCAAGCCGGTAAAGCGGCCTCATCTGCAAATCTCGCCGCAGCTAGTGCAAGGGATGCAGAAGCATCTGCTGCCGCAGCAGCATCAGGGCAAATTATCGCAACCAGCACCTCGTCCGTTGAAATCGGACTGGGGGACAAGGCATTCGTAATCCCGGCTGGTAAGCAGCTCTTGCCAAATATTCCGATCATGGCCGTTAGCTCATCGGACCCAGGTAAATACGTCGTGGGAACCGTTGCCGCATATGTCGGCCCCAATCTCACTATCACAGTAACTGATATACGCGGTAGCGGCAAGGTCGCGTCATGGAATATCTCTATTACTGGGCCGCAGGGCCGGGATGGAAGGCCTGGTGATCTGAGCGGCGGCAATCTGCTGGGTGCATTGAACAGCAAAATGGGCGTGCCTGTGCCTGCTTCCGCGTCTCCTGATGTCTGGAATGCTGGTGGTGACATTCTTTACCTTACGGGCGATGCGGACATAACAGGATTTCCAAATGCACCGCAGCCAGGTGCTCGGCGCTCCGTCATGGTTGTGGGCACGCAAAAGCTGGTGAATGGTCCGACCGTGCTTGTGAAAGGCGGGACGCAAACGCTGAAGACCAAGGACGAATTCGAGATTGTTGCTGAAACGGTATCGACTTTTCGCATCACCATTTCGCGTGCCGATGGCAAAGCTACGACGTCGCAACGGCGACTCAGTGCCTTCACGAACATGGAGGTTATTGTCGCCGGCTCGACAACGTGGACGGCAAAAATCAGCGGTCCACATCGAGTGACTCTTGTCGGACCAGGAGGCTCTGGCGCAGTAGTCAGCACTTTCTCTGGCTGGCCCGCTGGGGCGACCGGCGGTGGTGCGGGTGGACTGGTTGCAAAAGTGTTTGATGCGAATGCTGGCGACAGCTTTTCCATTGTTCTTGGCAGCCCTGGCGCTCCAGTCTCTGCCCCTCGGTACAACAACACTCCGATTCTGGTCAACGGCAATAGTGGTGGAACATCGAGTTTCATTGGGCCAGGGGTAAACCTGATCGCTTACGGCGGGAAGGGAGGGCTGGCTGGTGTCACTTCAACGCAGGGTTCCCCGCTGACAGTGCCGGTGCTCGGTGCGGCTGGGGGGGGAGCATCAGGCGGTGATATTGCGGTTCAAGGTGGAACATCTGGCGCTGTCTATGCCACTTCTTCAGGGAATAGCATGGCTGCCACAGGCGGTGGGTCCGTCAGTTGGTCTGGAGCGGCCTATTCAAGCGGGTCGATCACATTGGACAAAACCGTTTCCGCTGGCTTTGGAGCCACTGGCGGGGCTGGCATCGGTGGCGGCAGCGGTAGCATAACTATGGTAGGCCAGGGGAATGCTGCGACTGGTGGTGGTGGCTCTGCAGGGGCTTCACCGTCCGCCGTTAGTCCGTCGACCTATACGGCTGGCGGGTTGGCGATGCCTGGCGTCGTCGTCCTTTCACCAATTGCACTTAACGGGGCCGGAGGCGTCGGTTCCAATTCGGCATCTGTATCTGGAGGCACGGGAGCCGGCGGTGGTGGATGCATTGGTGGTGATCCATATGTTAACGGCGCTGGTGCGGGCATTCTTGCAGGCGGTGGTGGCATCGTCGTGAGTTCGTCAACAAACGCCGTTTATGGTGGTGTTGCCGGGTGGGGCGGTGGATCAGGGGCGGCAGTCGCCTACGTCACAGCCTACCCTGTCACTTCGCAATCAGGTGGGCAAAGTTTCGCAATCATTGAATGGGGGTTTGATGGAGTTTGAAATTCTTGACGCGAAGGGCGCGGTATTAAACCGCATTGTGGCCGACGAGGCATTTGTGCAGGCCAATTTCCCAGGCAAATACCGAAGGGTGGCAGTCCAAGGGGGAGCATCCAGCTTCAACCCTGCCCCGCATATTCTGGGTGTTCAGGCGGAATTAGACCGCGTCGCCCGAAGTTTCGGTTATTGGATTGACGCAACAGCGCCAATGCAATCCGCAGTCACTTATGCAGATGAGCCTGCGGTTGCAAAGTTTCAAACAGCGGGACGCACCTTGCGTGCGTGGCGTTCTAAGGTCTGGGAGAGTTTCTATGTAGTGTTGGCCGAAGTGCAGTCCGGCAATAGATCAGCTCCCACACTTGTCGAGTTGCTGGCCGAACTTCCCAAGCCTCCCAGCCCCGAACAGATCAGCAACGGCGTTGCTTAATAAACATTTGCCACTTGCAGCCTGGGTGATATGCTGTATGTATGTACAGTAAAATTATCCAGCTGAGATTTCGAGGGCTGATGCGCTCCGATACCGAAATAGCCAACGATCCGGGCGTATACGGTTGCTTGTCGCTTCACAAAGTCGGCGGATACCCGCGATTAACCTGTGATGAATGGGGGAGTCAGACGATGGAGGCCCGGCTCCTACCGCCGCTGTGGGAGCCGGTATTGACTGCGCAAAGGGACCGATATCTTAGCTACCGTGGTTATCAACGAGAAGGTTTGAGTGATAAGGAAGATCGCCCAACCTACCTGCAAGAATGGTACGTCGAAGTAATCGGCCTATATCCGCCGAGGGATAAGCTGGGTAGTATTATCCAGCCATTGAAAGGGGACAAATAGCGCGCAAATGCGCGCTATTTTTTCGTCGGAAAGAGGTGCCAAAATGCGCGCTTTTAGGTGCCAAAATGCGCGCCGCGCTACAGGAGGGCGTTGAGTAAGGCTCGCTTTCGAGTTGACCAGAGAGCGGCCAGAAACAAAAAAGCCCACGAACCGAAATTCGTGGGCTTTTTTTATGAATCTTGGTAGGCCGTGCGGGATTCGAACCTGCGACCAACGGATTAAAAGTCCGCTGCTCTACCAGCTGAGCTAACGACCCAAAGGCATGAAACCTTGGCTTCTTTCGAGTGGTAGGCCGTGCGGGATTCGAACCTGCGACCAACGGATTAAAAGTCCGCTGCTCTACCAGCTGAGCTAACGACCCCCGAAAGAAGCGAGATTATAGGATGACCCGGCGACCTTGTCAAATGCCTCTTGGCATCTTATTGGCGCCGGGACAGCGCTCCCGCCGGCTTATTTGCCGCGCAGGCGCTCCTTGGCGGTGGCGGCGGCTTCCGAGTCTGGGTACTGCTTGATCAGTTCGGTCAGCGTCTTCTTGGCGTTGGCCACGGCTTTCAGCTCGGTCTGGCAGCTGGCGATGTTGAGCATGGCGTCGGCCGCTTTCGGGCTGTCGGGGTAGTTCTTCACCACGGCTTGCTGGGCCAGGATGGCGGCCTTGCAGTCGCGCTGGGCGTAGAAGGCGTTGCCGAGCCAGTATTGCGCGTTGGCGGCATAGCCGGACTCGGGGTAGCGGCGCACGAATTCCTGCAGCGAGATGGCGGCGTTCTTGTAGTCGCCGTCCTTGAACAGCTGCAGGGCGGCGTCGTAGGATTTTTGTTCGGACAGGTCGACCGAGGCGGCTTTGCCGTCGATCGTGACTTCGCGCGGTTCCAGCTTGCGCAGGCGGGCATCGAGGTCGGTGTACAGGTCGCGCTGGCGTTTTTGGACGGTGGCGATGTCGTTGGCCAGGATTTCGATCTGGCCGCGCAGCTTGGCGATTTCCTGCAGGGTTTGTTCGTGCTGGGCTACCAGGTCCAGGGTCGAGCTTTTGTCGGTCTTGGTTTCCAGACGGGTTTGCAGTTCGCGCGTGATGTTCTCTACCTTGGCGCGCAGGTCGAGGATGGCTTTGCGGGCTTCGTCGTCGTCGAAGATGCCGGCTTGGGCCTGCATGGACAGGGCGGCGAGCAGGGCCAGCACCAGGGCTTTGGGAGTGAATTTCATCATGGTTGGGACGCTTTCAGTTACAGGTTCTGGCTGTGGAAACGGGGCAGGGCGCAGTAGACACTGCGCGCCGCCCCGTATTATTGCCTGTTACTTGAATCTGCTGACAGATTACTTGTAAACGATGTCGGCACGGCGGTTTTGCGACCATGCTTCTTCGTTGTGGCCTTCAGCCTTTGGTTTCTCTTTACCCAGCGATACGGCTTCCACTTGCGCTTCTGGCACGCCCAGGGTGGTCATCGCTTTACGCACGGCTTCAGCACGTTTCTGGCCCAGGGCCAGGTTGTACTCGGCGCCGCCGCGTTCGTCGGTGTTACCTTGGATCAGGATGGAGCGCTTGCTGTTTTTGGACAGGTAAGCGGAGTGGTTTTCCACCACTGGCTTGCCGTCGGCGCGCACAACATAGCTGTCGAAGTCGAAGTACACGCTGCGGTTAGCCAGCACGCCTTTTGGATCGTCCAGTGGATCGATCGATTGGGTTTGTACTGGGGCGACGGTACGGGTGTCAGCTTGTGGTGGAGCGACTGGCTTTTCCACGACTGGCGCTGGTGCTGGTTCTTTTACTGGGGTGCTCGAGCAAGCTGCCAGCAGGGCGGCACTGGTGATGAGGAAGGCTGCACTTTTTACGTTACGCATTTTTGCTTCTCCTGGTCATTGTTAAACAAACTACTGCTTTACTTCATGAAAGGACCCCAGGTGGGCTCCTTGATATTGCCCGCTTGAGTGGTCAAGCGCTGCTTTACTCGGCCGTCCACCGACACCACGGCGAGCGACTTGCGGCGCGCCGATTCGGTCGCGTACAGAATGTACTTGCCGTTCGGCGAGAAGCTTGGCGATTCATCGCTGGTTGTGTCAGACAGGCGTTGCTCCTGGCCGCTTGCCAGATCCAATACAAAGAGCTGGAAGTTGCCGCCGTCGCGCCGGGAAATATAAGCCAGCGTTTTTCCATCGGAGGAAATGCGCGGGCTGATGTTGTAGCTGCCGCTGAAGGTGACGCGCTGGGCATCGCCGCCGTTCACGCTCATGCGGTAGACCTGCGGGCCGCCGCTGCGGTCGCTGGTGAAGTAGATGGACTGGCCGTCGGCCGAGAATTGCGGTTCGGTGTCGATGCCGGAGCTTTGGCTCAGGCGGCGCAGGCCGCTGCCGTCGGCGTTCACGAGATACACCTGGGTATTGCCGCTCTTGGACAGGGCCACGGCCAGGCGCTGACCATCGGGCGACCAGGTCGGGGCCGAGTTGCTGCCTTTTTCATTGGCCACCACCACGCGCGCGCGGGTTACGAGATTCTGCACATACACCACCGGCTTCTTCTGCTCGAAGGAGACGTAGGCGACCTTGGTGCCGTCCGGCGACCACGATGGCGAAATGATCGGTTCGTTCGAGCTCAGGGCCAGTTGCACGCCTTCGCCGTCGGCATCCGCCACTTCCAGGCGGTAGGAGCGGCCTTGCTGTGTGACGTAGGCGATGCGGGTGGCGAACGCGCCTTTCACGCCGGTCAGTTTTTCATAGATGTCGTCGGCGATCTTGTGGGCCGAGAGGCGGGTGAACTGCGGCGTGGTGGACTGGTCGAGCTGCGACAGCTTGGACGATTTGATGGTGTCCATCAGCTTGTAGCGCACGTCGAAGGTGCCGTTGGCCAGCTTTTGCACGCTGCCCACCACCAGCGCGTCGGCGCCGCGTGCTTTCCACGCGCTGTAATCGACGTTGGCGGCATCCGAAATGGTGCCGGCGTCGATGATCTTGAACACGCCGCTGCGTTCCAGGTCGGCCTTGATGATGGCCGAAATCTGGGCCGGGGCCACGCCTTCGTCGGCGAAGGCGGCGATCGCCACCGGAATCTGGTTGCTGCCGACGCCGGAAATTTCCACGCGCAGCTGCGCATGGGCGGTGCCTGCCAGGCCGGCCAGCATGCCGGCGGTCAGAAAGAGGACATTCAGTTTTTTCATGGTTCGCATCAAGGTAAGTCTTTCATATTGAACACCAGATCAAGATCTCTTTCTACTGTGCCATCCTTTTTCTTTGGCAAAGGTGAAGATTTGTTGATGGCGTTTTCCACAGCGGCATCGTAAGACGGGTTGCCGCTACTCTTGATCTTTCGGACCGAAATAATTTCCCCAGTTGGCATCTGCGAGACGCGGAAGACGGCTTCGATATCCTGCTTGGCGCCGCCGTAAGCGACATTGCTTTGCACCTTGGCGCGCAGCGCGGCCAAGTAACCGCCATCGACGCGCGAGCCGGTGGATTTCGCCGCCGTGCCGGTGGAGCCGGTGCTGCCGTTGCCGACCGCGCCCGTGATGCGGCGCATTTCCGCCTCACGGTTCTTGGCCAGCTTGTCGGCTTCCTTCTTCTCGGCCAGCTTCTTCGCCTTTTCCTCGTCCAGCTTTTTCTTCTTGTCTGCTTCTTTTTTCTCTTCGGCCAGGCGCAGTTCTTCCTGCTTTTTCTTTTCCTCGGCCAGTTTCTTCTTCTCTTTTTCGTCTTCCAGCTTTTGCAGGCGTTTTTCTTCCGCCAGCTTGCGTTCTTTCTCTTCTTTTTCTTTTTTCTTCTTCTGCAAGGCGATTTCAGGATCGGGCTGCGGCGGCGCGATCTTTTCCGGCGGCGGCGGGGCTTCCACCGGCGGCGGGGTAGGCGTCGGTTCCGGTTGCGGCTCGGGTTCGGGCGCCGGTTCCGGCGGCGGCGCGGCCGCCTGGGTCGTCATATCCCATACCTCGGCTTCCACCGCCACTGGTTCCGTATTCTGCCAGCGGATGCCGCCCCAGAGGAAGAAGAACAGCACGGCGTGCATCGCCACGGCCAGCGTGAATGCGCGCCAGCCGTTTTGCCGCTTGGGTACCCGGTATGGGCCGCTTGCTGTTGCCGGTTTCGTCGCCATGCCTTATTTCGTCGCCAATCCAACGCGCACGATGCCCATCTTCTTCGCTTCCGAAATCAGCTGGATCACATCGTCGTACTTGCTCTCCTTGTCGCCGGCGATCAGCACCGGGTACTCGGGATTATCCGTATGCAGGGTTTTCAGTTTCTTCACCACGGCGTCGCGGTTGGGCGCGGTTTCCGGCGCGTCGGCGTTCTTGCCGGCGATGCCGATCGACAGCGCGCCATTCGGCTTGATCGAAATCTGGATGTAGGAATCGGGCGGACGCACGGCCTTCTCGGCGTGCGGCAGGTCGACCGAGCTGGGATTGTTCGAGCTGGGCATCACCATGAAGATGATGAGCAGGCACAGCATCACGTCGATATACGGCACGACGTTGATCTCGGACTTCAGCTTGCGGCCGCCGCGGCTGCCGCGCATGCTGCTGGAGAAGGAAGAAGCCATGGCTTGCCTGTCCTCTTAGCGCGACTGGCGTTGCAGGATGTTCGAGAATTCTTCCACGAAGCTCTCGAAGCGGATCGCCAGACGGTCGATGTCGTGCGAAAAACGGTTGTAGGCCACCACGGCCGGAATCGCCGCGAACAGGCCGATGGCGGTGGCGATCAGCGCTTCGGCAATGCCGGGCGCCACGGCCGACAGCGTGGCCTGCTGCACATTGGCCAGGCCGCGGAAGGCGTTCATGATGCCCCACACGGTGCCGAGCAGGCCGATGTACGGCGACACGGAACCGACCGAAGCCAGGAAGGCCAGGTGGGCTTCCAGCGCATCCATCTCGCGCTGGAAGGCGGCGCGCATGGCAC
Organism: Massilia sp. NR 4-1; assembly: GCF_001191005.1. NCBI lineage: Bacteria > Pseudomonadati > Pseudomonadota > Betaproteobacteria > Burkholderiales > Oxalobacteraceae > Massilia > Massilia sp. NR 4-1. Next base: position 2,699,366 of record NZ_CP012201.1, on the reverse strand, counting down.
GGCGGGCGCCGTCCAGCACCGCGCCCACGTCCAGCGATTCGCGGCTGTTGGCGTAAGCCTGTTTGCCCTTGATGAATTCGCCCATGCCCGCTTCGAAGATGCGCGCCAGGGCGCCGCTATTGGCGCGGTTGCTGCCGGCGCTCTGGTGCAGGGCGTGCAGATTGCCGCCGGCCCAGAAGGTTTTTTCGAATTCGATGGTCTGGCGGCGCGCCGAGCGCACGTCGAACAGTTTCTTGAAGATGTAAGTCCAGCTGATCAGCGAGATGCCGAGCAGCAGCGCCATGATCAGCTGAACGATCAGGTGCGCATTCGAGATGAGGGCGATGAAGGAAAGGTCTTGGGTGACGTTCATTGGATCTCAGTCTGGATAGATAGGGGCGGGCCTTAGAGGACAAAGCCGCGCATGCGGGCGGCGACATCGTCCGGCACGGCGCGCGGACGCAGGGCGGAATCGACGCAGCCGATTTTCACGCGCGCCGTATTCAGCAGGGTGCCGCCGGCCCATGCCTCTTGCACGACGACGAGGGAGGCGCGGCCCAGCTTCTCGATTTTGAGGGTTAATTTTAGTACATCGTCCAGCTTGGCCGGCGCATGGTAATCGGCACTTACGCTCTTCACGACAAACATGGCATCTTGCTCCTGGAGCAGCTGGTGTTGACCAACGCCGATCGCGCGCAGCCACTCGGTGCGCGCGCGTTCGAAGAACTTCAGGTAATTTGCGTAATAAACGATTCCGCCGGCATCCGTGTCTTCGTAATAGACACGCACCTCCCAGTTGAACTCTGAAGACATGTTTGTTTTGCTACAAATGTAATTGGGCAACATTTTACGCGATTTTTATCAAGAAAGTCGCTTAAAAATTGCTTATTCCGAAAAACTGCCCAGTAGAACCGATTGCTGTGTTAACGCCAAGAAATGTAACAATCATTTACGTTTCCACAGTGTAAAGCCCATTCTAGCCGCGTTTGATGTTAAATGGCGAGAAACCCTGGCAAGTTGGCATCAGTTCGATCAGGTTCACATTGATGTGCGGCGGCAGGGTGGCGATCCAGTAGGCGGTGGCGGCGATATCCTCGGCCGTCAGCGGCTGGGTGCCTTCATACACCTTGGCGGCGGCCGTGTCGTCGCCCTTGAAGCGCACATTGGAGAACTCGGTACCGCCGCACAGGCCGGGCGCCAGGTTGGTGGCGCGCACGCCGGTGCCGATCAGGTCGGCGCGCAGATTAAGGGTGAATTGCTCGACGAAAGCCTTGGTCGCGCCATATACATTGCCGCCCGGGTAGGGGTAATGGCCGGCCACCGAACCGAGGTTGATGACGGTGCCGCGGCCGCGCGCCACCATGCCCGGCAGCACGGCGCGCGTCATCGTCACCAGGCCGGTGCAATTGGTGGCAATCATGGTTTCCCAGTCTTCCAGCGGCGCTTCGTGGGCCGGTTTCACGCCCAGCGCCAGGCCGGCGTTATTGATCAGCACGTCGATCTCCTGCCAGCCGGCGGGCAGGGCGGCCAGCGTGGCGTGAATGGCGGCCTTGTCGCTGACGTCGAGGGTGAGCGGCAGCGCCAGCTCGCCCAGTTCGGCGGCCAGGGCCTGCAGGCGGTCCGCGCGGCGGCCGCTGAGGATGACTTTATGGCCTTGGGCGGCGAAAGTGCGCGCCATGGCGGCGCCGAAGCCGGCCGTCGCGCCGGTGATGAAAACGATCATGGAGCTGTCCTTGTAAAAAAGGCGGTGAATGCAGGAAATTGTAGCCGAAACGCCAGTATTTCCGGGGCTTGCCATGCTGTTATCGCTTTTCTTGCTCTAATCAGGCATATCCCCTACAATTTGCGCTCCATTACGTCTCACGTAACTGGCGAAAAGCGGATGCGGCGCGCTGGGCGCGACATCGGCGAAAGGTGGACATCCACCGGGGAACGTGAGAATTTCAACAGCCGTTCGCCTGGGCAGCCTATCGATGGACTCGTGCGAAGAGGCTGCCTATACCCTATCCGGCTCCCCTCATTCGATCCAACCTGCCAGTAATACTCTCAATTGGAGTTTTTTCATGTTTGCAAAAGATCACACCCTCGCCAACGTTGACCCAGAGCTGTTTGCCGCCATCCAGAACGAAAACGTGCGCCAGCACGACCATATCGAACTGATCGCGTCCGAGAACTACACCTCGCCAGCCGTGATGCAAGCCCAGGGCTCGCAGCTGACCAATAAATACGCCGAAGGCTACCCAGGCAAGCGCTACTACGGCGGCTGCGAACACGTGGACGTGGTCGAACAGCTGGCGATCGACCGCGTGAAGCAGCTGTTCGGCGCCGAAGCGGCCAATGTGCAGCCGAATTCCGGTTCGCAAGCCAACCAGGGCGTCTTCTTCGCCGTGCTGAAACCGGGCGACACCATCATGGGCATGTCGCTGGCCGAAGGCGGCCACCTGACCCACGGCATGGCCCTGAATATGTCGGGCAAGTGGTTCAATGTCGTGTCCTACGGCCTGACCGCCGAAGAAGACATCGATTACGACGCCATGGAGCGCCTGGCCCACGAAAGCAAGCCTAAGCTGATCATCGCCGGCGCTTCGGCCTTCTCCAAGAAGATCGACTTCGAGCGCTTCGCCAAGGTGGCAAAAGCCGTTGGCGCCTACTTCATGGTGGACATGGCCCACTACGCCGGCCTGATCGCCGCCGGCCTGTATCCGAACCCTGTGCCGCACGCCGACTTCGTCACCTCGACCACCCACAAATCCCTGCGCGGCCCGCGCGGCGGCATCATCCTGATGAAGGCCGAGCACGAGAAGATCATCAACTCCTCGATCTTCCCCGGCATCCAGGGCGGCCCGCTGATGCACGTGATCGCCGGCAAGGCCGTCGCCTTTAAGGAAGCGCTGAGCCCTGAATTCGTGGAATACCAGAAGCAAGTGATCAAGAACGCCGACGCCATGGCGCGCACCCTGATCGAGCGCGGTCTGCGCATCGTCTCCGGCGGCACCGAGTCGCACGTGTTCCTGGTCGACCTGCGCGCCAAGAACCTGACCGGCAAGGAAGCCGAGGCGGTGCTGGGCCAGGCCCACATCACCTGCAACAAGAACGGCATCCCGAACGATCCGCAGAAGCCATTCGTGACTTCCGGCATCCGCCTGGGCAGCCCGGCCCTGACCACGCGCGGCTTCAAGGAAGCGGAAGCGGTGCAGGTCGCCAATCTGGTGGCCGACGTGCTGGATAAACCGAACGACGCCGCCACCATCGAGCGCGTGAAAGCCGCTGTGAAGGTCTTGGCTGACAAGTTCCCAGTTTACGCCTGATCGGGCGGTTGGTAATATCGGGGCGCCGGGCCGGAAGGTCCGGCGCTTTTTCATTCTTTATATAGCGCACACCCTATGAAATGTCCGTTCTGCCAGCACGGCGAAACCCATGTCCTCGATACGCGTGTATCGGAGGAGGGCGACGTCATCAAGCGCCGCCGGCGCTGCGGCAACTGCGACAAGCGCTTTACCACCTATGAGCGCATCGAGCTGATGATGCCGTCGGTGGTGAAAAAGAACGGCAACCGCACCGACTACGACCCGGCCAAGCTGCGCGGCAGCCTGTCGCTGGCTTTGCGCAAGCGTCCGGTGGCGGCATCGGCGGTCGACCTGGCGATACAGTCGATCGAGGAAAAGCTGCTGACCAGTGGCAAGCGCGAAGTCGATTCCGGCTATGTGGGCGAACTGGTGATGCAGGAGCTGCAGCGGCTGGACAAGGTCGCGTACATCCGCTTCGCTTCGGTGTACAAGAACTTCGAAGACCTGACCGAGTTCCAGGACGCGATCGAAGAAGTCGGCCAGGGCCGCAAGCCGCGCCAGGGCTGATCGCTTACATTCTATTTGCAAGTCTCAGGCGCAAATTTCATTTGGAAAATTGTGCCGATCCTGCCTGCCTTTGCGCGAGCGCAAACCCGTACCTGAGCTAGCTGCTAACTTTCCCGTTAAGGACGGGGACGGGAGGCGCATCATGGGCACTCGGAAAATCAAGAAGGAAATTGGTTTCAGCCTGCTGGAAGTGCTGGTGGCGATGCTGCTGCTGGCCGTGGGCGTGATCGGCGCCTCGGCCATGCAGCTGCATGCGGTGCGTACCCGGCACGAATCGGCCATGCTGTCGGCGGCGATGCAGATGGCGGCCGATATGGCCGACCGCATCCGCGCCAATGCCGCTTCGGCGCCCCTCTACCTTGAACTCGACTATGAATCGGCGCGCGAAGGCGCACCGCCGCCGCCTGCTCGCCAATGCCGCGCCGCCGCCTGCACCAGCAGCGAAATGGCGCGCTTCGATTCCTACCAATTCCGCCAGCTGGTGCATGACAGCCTGCCCGGCGGCCGCGCGCGCATCTGCCGCGATGGCGCTACCTGGGCTGCGGGACGGCCGCGCTGGGAATGCAGCGGCGCGGCGGGCGCGCCCCTGGTGATCAAGCTTGGCTGGCGTGCCCGCAATCCCGATGGCACACCGGCCGAGGCGGCGGTGGGCGAACAGCCGCCTGCCGCGGTGCTGGTGCTGGCTGCGGTGGCGCCATGAAAACCTGCCGCACCGGCCATTTCGGTGGCCGTATTTGGCGCGTGATTATTCCCCTAATCACGCGCTCGCTGGACCGTTGCGCTTGCGCCGGTATTGGCCGCGTGGCAGTAATGCCGGTGCCGGTCCTGCGCAGCCGGTGCGCTTGCGCCGGCATGGGACTGGCCGAAATGATGGTGGCGCTCCTGCTTGGTATGGTGCTGGCGTTGGCTGCCGCCGGCATGCTCGTCGCTAGCAATGCGGCGTATGTGAATCACGGCGCCCAGGTGCGGCTGGACGATGGCGGCAGGCTGGCGCTGGCCCTGATCGGCCAGGCGCTGCGCCAGGCCGCTTTCGTCAGCTGGGAGCCGGGGCAGGCGCCCGGCGTGCCGGAGGACCGCAGCGCCAGCATCGCCGGCCTGGATGCGCACACCTTGCCGCGCACCAGCCCGGCCATTGATGGCGCGCGGCCGGGCGCCGTCAATGGCAGCGATGTGCTGGCGCTGCGCTTTGCCGGTTCCAGCTTCGGCGCTGGCGGCTCGGCGGCGGATGGTTCGGTGCTCAACTGCGCCGGTTTTGCCGTGGGCGGCGGCGCGTCGGAGGCGGAGCAGGGCTGGAGCATTTTCTACGTGGCGCTGGCGGCCGACGGCGAGGCGGAACTGCGCTGCAAATACCGCGCCGATTCCGGCTGGACTTCCGATGCGCTGGTGCGCGGCGTGGACGCTTTCCAGGTGCTGTACGGCCTGGATACCGATACGCCGCCCGACGGCATTCCCAACCGTTTCCTGAACGCGAGCGAAATCAATGCGCTGGACGAGGCGCTGGTGCTGGCGGCCGGCAGCGCTGGCGAACGGCAGCGCGAGCGCAATCGCAAGACCCACTGGAAGCGCATCGCCAGCGTGCGCGTGGCCTTGCTGCTGCATGGCGAGTTTGCCTCGCGCCCAGCCGGGCCGCCGCTGCGCTATGCGCTGTTTGGGCCGCAGCAGGCGGCGGAGCCGGATGCCCTGGTCGATGAAGCAGCCATGCCGAAATCGCTGCAGGAGCGCGCCCGGCGCCTGTTCGCCATTTCGGTTGTCTTGCGCAATACGGGCAAGGGCTGAGGCATGCGGCGCAGGCGGGAAGCGGGCGCCACCCTGCTGGTTGTTTTGTTGATGCTGGCCGGGATATTGCTGCTGGGAGCATCGGGTGCGCAAATGGCTTTGCAGGACGAGATGGCGGCGCGGGCCGGGCGCGACCGGCTGCTGGCTTTCCAGGCTGCGGAGGATGCATTGATGGATGCGGAAAAAGATATCGGCGGCGCGCCCGGCGTCCCGCCCGAGCGCAGCGCGCACTTCAGCGGCGACGACGGCGCCTTCAGTGCCGATTGCGGCGGCACGGCGTCGGCCGCAGGCCTGTGCCGTGGCGTGGAAGGTGAAGCGCCGGTATGGCAGAGCGTGGATTTGGCTGCGGCGGGCGTACCTTTCGGCCGCTTTACCGGCACCGCGATGGAAACCGGGCGTGGAACGCTGCCTTTCGCGCGTCCCCGCTATGTGATCGAGCGCCTGCCATACAGCTTGCCGGGGGAGGGCGCGTCTACGCCGCCGCACCACTACTACCGGGTGACGGCCATCGGCTTCGGGCCGCGTCCGAGCGCCGAAGTGGTGCTGCAAGCCACGCTGGCGGACAAGGCCGAGGCACCCGCCGGGCGGCTCAGCTGGCGCGAAATATCCAACTGGCGCGAACTGCACGAGGCGGCAAAGCGCAAATAGCTTGAAAGGGAGGGCGTCATGTACAGGCAAGGTTTTTCGCTCATCGAAATGATGGTCGCGCTGGCCATCCTCGCTGTTGTTGCCGGGGCCGCGCTGCCGGCCTGGAACAGCGCCGTGGTCCGCGCCCGGCGCATCGAGGCGCAAGCCTTGCTGCTGGCGCTGATGCAGCAGCAGGAGCGCTACTTCACCCAGCACAATACCTATATCGCCTTCTCGTCCACCGCTGGCGATCCGGCGGCGCGCCAGTTCCAGTGGTGGACGGGACGCAAAGCCGAAACCAGCGCCTACGAGGTGGAGGGGCGGGCTTGCGAAGGCGAGGAAATCCGCAACTGCATCCAGCTGGTCGCCACGCCCGGCACGCGGCGCGTGGACGCCAGCTTCAAGGACCGCCAATGCGAAGCCTTGACCTTGACCAGCACCGGCCTGCGCCTGGCCTCCGGCCCGGCCCAGCAATGCTGGCGTTGAAAAAACGGCGTCCCGGTTTCAGCCTGCTCGAACTGCTGCTGGTGCTGGCTGTCGCAACGCTGCTGCTGGGGATTGCCGCGCCCAGCTTCCGCGCCGTGATCGAAGGCCAGCGCTTGCGCGTTGCCACCGCCGACCTGCTGTCGGCCATCCACTTGGCGCGCTCGCAAGCGATTGCGCGCGGCCGCACCGTGCTACTCGCGTCCAGCGGCGCCGACTGGACGCAGGGCTGGCAGGTCTTCATCGACCGCAACGCCAACCAGCGCCGCGATGCCGGCGAAGAGCTGCTGGCGCGCCACGATCCCCTGCCGCAGGGCCTGCGCAGCGATTCGAAGTTTTCCTCGCCCGCAAGCCCGCCCTATATTGCCTATAATATGGCCGGACGCGGTTGCGCCGCCGCCAACAGCCAGGCCGCCCGCTGGGGCACGCTGACGCTGGAGCTGGGCGGCCAGCGCCGCCGCATCGTAATCAATATGCTGGGCAGGGCGCGCTTATGCGACCCGCTCGGCGAACCGGCCGCCTGCGGCGCAGCGGCCCCTTAGGCAGACAAGATGAAGATTGCAAGCGATCTGGAAGGCATGCGCCTGGCCCTGGAATGGGCGGCGAAAGGCTTGTACACCACCTCCCCGAACCCGCGCATCGGCTGCGTGATCGTGCGCGGCGGCGAGGTGATCGGCGCTGGCGTGACCCAGGCCGCAGGCCAGGACCACGCCGAAATCCAGGCCATGAAGGATGCGCAGCAGCGCGGCCACGATGTGCGCGGCGCCACCGCCTATGTGACGCTGGAACCGTGCAGCCACCATGGCCGCACCCCGCCTTGCGCCGATGCCCTGGTGCGCGCCGGCCTGGGACGCGTGGTGGCGGCGATGGAAGATCCGAATCCGCTGGTGGCGGGGCAGGGCATGCGCAAGCTGGCGGCGGCCGGCATCGAGGTGGCGAGCGGGCTGCTGGCGGCGGAAGCTTATGAAATGAATATCGGCTTCTTCTCGCGCATGCAGCGCGGCCTGCCCTGGGTGCGCATGAAGTCGGCCGCCAGCCTGGATGGCATGACGGCCCTGCACAATGGCCAGAGCCAGTGGATCACCGGTCCCGAAGCCCGCGCCGACGGCCACGCATGGCGCGCCCGCGCCTGCGCCATTCTGACCGGCATCGGCACGGTCAAGGCCGACGATCCCCAGCTGAATGTGCGCGCGGTGCAGACGCCGCGCCAGCCGCGCCGCATCGTCATCGACAGCAAGCTTGAAATCAGTCCGTCCGCCCGCATCCTGGAAGGCGGCGGAACGTGGATCGTGGCCGCAGCCGCCGATCCGGCAAAGGAAGCGGCCCTGCGCGAGCGGGGCGCCGAGATCATCGTGCTGCCGAATGCGCATGGCAAGGTCGATCTGCCGGAGCTGATGCGCGAACTGGGGCGGCGCCAGATCAATGAGCTGCATGTGGAAGCCGGTTCCAAACTGAATGGTTCCTTGATCCGCGAAGGCTGCGTGGACGAGCTGCTGCTATACCTCGCCCCATCCCTGCTGGGCGATGCGCAGGGCATGTTCGCGCTGCCCGCGCTCACTGAGCTGAGCGGGAAACACGATTTGAAATTCCATGAGTTTAGGCAGGTCGGCAACGACCTGCGTATTCTTGCCCGATTCAACCCACAATAGATTGGTATCTCCATGTTTACTGGTATCGTTGCCGCAGTCGGCAAAATCAACACCGTCACCCCGCTCGAAGGCGGTCTGGATGCGGGCGTGCGCCTGAATATCGATGCGGGCGGCCTGCCGCTGGCCGACGTGGCCCTGGGCGACTCCATCGCCATCAACGGCGCCTGCATGACGGTGGTGGAAAAGAGCGCCAGCGGCTTCACCGTCGACGTCTCGCGCGAAAGCCTGAACTGCACCGTGGGCCTGGACACGACCACCGAAGTGAACCTGGAAAAAGCCCTGACCCTGGCCGAACGCCTGGGCGGCCACCTGGTTTCCGGCCACGTCGACGGCCTGGGCCTGGTGCGCAAGTTCGAGCCGGTGGGCGAATCCTGGGAGCTGGTGATCGAGGCGCCGCGCGAGCTGGCCAAATACCTGGCCTTCAAAGGTTCGGTGGTGGTCAACGGTGTCTCGCTGACGGTCAACCGCGTTGAGGATATCGGCAGCGGTGCAGATATGGTGTGCCAGTTCTCCATCAACCTGATCCCGCACACCATCCAGGTCACGACCCTCAAGCACCTGAAAGCCGGCGCCAAGGTCAATCTGGAAATCGACCTGATCGCGCGCTATGTGGAGCGCATGCTGTCGGTGGAAAAAAACGCCAGCTGATTCCTACATGCCTTTGAAGCGGTGCTGGTAGCGCTGGCTGACCGGCAGCCGCGCGGCATGGCCGCGCAGTTTCAGCCACAGCGCGCCATCCTCGTCGCGCGTGGCGGCGGCGATGCTGCGCACCGCGACCACGTAAGCGCGGTGGACCTGCCAGAAGCCCTCGCCCAGGGTGTCGGCCAGCTCCTTGAGCGGCAGGCGGATATGCGCTTCCAGCTGGGCCGTCACCACGCGCGTGTATTTGGCCTCGGCGCAGAAGTAGATCACGTCCTGCGGCGCGATGAAGTGGATGGTATTGCCGACCGAGGCTTGCAGCCAGGCTGGCGCTGCCGGTTTGAGTGCCAGCGTGCGCGCGAGCTGGCGCAGATCGGGCGGCGGGCTGCTCATGCGCGTCCGCAGGCGCTCGATGGCGCGCGCCAGGCGCAGCGGATCGGTCGGTTTCAGCACGTAATCCAGGGCGCCGTTGTCGAAAGCGGCCAGCGCGTGTTCCTGATAGGCAGTGACAAAGACCACGTGGGTGCGCAGGCCAAAGGCGGCGGCCAGTTCCAGTCCATTCAAGCCCGGCATGCGGATATCGAGAAATGCCGCATCGGGCTGGTGCTCGCGCGCCAGGCGCAGCGCCTCGTAGCCGTCGGCCGCTTCGGCCACAATATCCGCTTCGGGCCATAACTGGCGCAGCGATTCGCGCAGTTCGGCGCGCAGCAGCGGCTCGTCGTCGGCAATCAAGAGGCGTGGGCGGAAAATATCGGTTTCTTGCATTTATTCTTTCAAGGGCAGCAGCAGTTCGGCCTCGGTACATCCATGGGCGCCGGCGCGCAGGTCGAAGCGGGCATTGCCGCCGTAGCGCGCCGCCAGCCGCTCGCGCAGATTGCGCAAGCCGACGCCGCTGCCCATTGCCGTGGTTTCCAGGCCGGCGCCATTATCGCTGACCATGATCTGCAGATGCGAGCCTGCCGCCAGCGCCGCCACTTCGACATGCACGGCGCCGGGCTGGGGTTCAACGCCATGCCGGATCGCGTTTTCCACCAGGGACATCAGCAGCAGCGGCGGCATTTCGCTTGCACCGAGCGTTGCGGGATATGCCACCTTGAAGGACAGGCGCTCGCCAAAACGTATCGCCATCAGAGCCAGATAGTGTTCCGCCAGCTCGCATTCGCGCGCCAAGGTGGAGGCATGGCTGCGCATATCCGGCAAGGCGCTGTGCAGATAGGCGATCAGATGGTCCAGCATTTGTACGGCTTTTTGCGGATCGTGGCGCGCCAGATAGCGTGTGTTGGCCAGGGTGTTATACAGGAAGTGCGGCTCGACCTGGGCTTGCAGGGCTTTCAGTTCGGCTGACAGGGCTGCCTGCTTGAGGTGCGCCAGTTGCAGCGTCCGGGCCTGGCGTTGCGCCTGCCACAGCGGAATGCCGAGCAGCAGGGCGCCGGAGGCCAGGGCATAGGCCAGGGCTTGCTCGTCGGTGAGGCCAAGCAGTTCATGGCTGGCATTCCAGGCCAGGTAGGCGTGCAGGGCCAGATAACTGCCGGCCGCCAGCGCAATGGCCAGCACCAGCCAGTTGATGCGCCAGCCATTGCGCCGTCGCGGCAGCAGCCGGGCCAGGCGCGGGCGGCGCGCCAGCCATTGCAGCAGCAGGCCCCAGCCTTGCAGGCCTGCGCTGCCGATGAGCGGCGGCAGCAGGAGCAGGGTGAAGGTGGCCAGCCATAGATGCTCCTTGCGCAGCCACGCCAGGCTGGCCACCACGGCCAGCACCAGCAGGCTGGCGCCGGCCTGCGCGGCGCCGAATCGCGGCAGGCCGACCAGCAGGGCTTGCGTGCGTTCCGGCAGCGGTGGCGCGGTGCCGTCGTCGCCTGTTTGAGCGGGCGGCATCAAAGCTGCGGCGTGGTGGGCAAGGGATCGGAATTCGGCTGCACGTCCACCGGCACCTCATTGCCGACGATTTCCAGCGCCAGTGCATCGATCCACACCTGGCCCTTGCCGCCGCCGATGACGCCGAACGAAATGGAGGTCGCATCCTGCGGCACGTCCAGCACCACGCTGCGCAGCTGCCAAGCGGTGGTGCCGTTGATCGGCTTGTCTTCGCTGTTATAGAAAGGGGATTTGGAGCGGCGCGGCGTATCGATGCGCATCCACAGACCGGCCCATTCGCTGACGTCCTTGGTCTTGACCTTGGCCTTGAAGCGCACGCGCTTGCCCAGGTAGTGGTCGGGCGCGATCTGCTGCATCACGGTGGCCCAGCTCTGGCCATTGCCCTTGGCGTGGCGCAGGAATTTGGCGCCCTTGCCGCTGACGGTGGTGTCCATATCCACGCCGGCTATGTACTGGCGCGGCGATTCGCCGGCCAGCAGCCATTGTGCAGGCAGGGGCAAGGCGTTGCTGGCCAAGGCGGTGATGGCGCTGGCACCAAGGGCTGCGGCGATGATGTAACTGATTTTCATATGCTGTTTTTCCGAGGGCGGACGGGATTGTCTGGCGCCACTTTGCCCGAGGGCGGCCGGCCGCGGGGCGGCATGCGACCAGCGCGCCACAAGGCCGATAAACGCTACCGGCCGCCGATAAGCGCGCAATTTTATCAGTCTGTGCGCAGCGCTTCCTGCTGTTCGGCCAGCGCGAAGGCGTCGCGCACGGCCTGTTTCAGTTCCTCGCCATCCCACGGCTTGCTGAGGAATTTGTAGACGGCGCCGCGGTTGATGGCATCGGTGACGGTGGCGAGATCGGCATAGCCGGACAGCACCATGCGTACCGTCTGCGGATACAACTCGCGTGCGCGCGCCAGGAATTCGGTGCCGCTCATTTCCGGCATGCGCTGGTCTGAAATGACCACCTGCACCGGGTTGGCCGCCAGCAGTTCCAGCGCCTGGGGCGCGTTGTGCGCGATCAGCACGCGGTAACCTTCGCGCCGGAACAGGCGCACCAGGGCGTACAGGATGCTCGGCTCGTCGTCCAGCAGCAGCAGGGTGCGCGAGGGCGTCAGCTCCAGGTCTTCCAGCGTGTCCGGCGGCAGGCGGCGGCCTTCGCGCAGCAGGCTTTCGAAATCGTCCGCGGCCAGCGGGGCGCTGAACAGGAAACCCTGGATCTTGTCGCAGCCTATGCCGCGCAGATAACTGAGCTGGCCCGCCGTTTCGACACCTTCCGCCACCACCACCAGATTCAGGCCATGCGCCAGCGCCACCGTGGCCTGGGCGATGGCGGCGCTGCGCGGTTCGCTGGTGATATTGCGCACGAAGCTCTGGTCGATCTTCAGCTTGTCCAGCGTGAAGCGCGACAGATAGCTGAGCGAGGAATAGCCGGTGCCGAAATCGTCGAGCGAGATCGAGACGCCGAGATTGGCCAGCTCGGCCAGCTGCGCCTGCGTATGTTCGACATCGCGCATCATCACGCTCTCGGTCAGTTCCAGCTCCAGGCATTGCGGCGGCAAGCCGCTGGCGGCCAGCGCGGCGCGCACTTCGTCCGGCAGGCGGCCGCCGGCCAGTTGGCTGGCCGAGACATTCACGGCCACCGGCAGTTCGCCCAGACCGGCCGCATGCCAGAGCTGGTTCTGGCGGCAGGCCTGCTGCAAGACCCAGCGGCCGATGTCGTGAATCAAGCCGCTGTCCTCGGCCAGCGGGATGAAGTCGGCCGGCGAGATGCGGCCCAGTTCCGCGCTGTTCCAGCGCAGCAGTGCCTCCATGCCGCTGATGCGGCCATCGCTCAGCGCCACCTGCGGCTGATAGACCAGCTCCAGCTCCTGCCTGTCGATGGCGTGGCGCAGATGGGTTTCCAGCGTGACCCAGCGCAGCGCGTGGGCATTCATTTCGGCGGTGAAGAAGCGGAAGCCGTTGCGCCCGGTCTGTTTCATATGCGACAGCGCGGCGCCGGCGCCGATCAGCAGGGCGCTGGCGCTGGCGCCGTCGCGCGGAGACAGGCTGATGCCGATGCTGGCGGTGACATAGACTTCCTGGCCGTGGATGGCGAGCGGTTCGGCCAGGTGCGCCAGCAGGCGGCGCGCGGCGGCGATCACTTCGTCCACATCGTCGAACTGGGTGAGCAGCAGCGCGAATTCGTCGCCGCCCAGATGGGCCAGGGTGTCGGCCGGTCCTGCGGCCAGGCTCAGGCGCTGTGCCAGCCTTTGCAGCAGCAGGTCGCCCGCTTCGTGGCCCAGGCTGTCGTTGATGCGCTGCAGGCGGTCGATGTCGAGCAGCAGCAGCGCAACCTGGCGCGTGCCGGCTTCCGCGCTCTGGATCGCCTGCTGCAGCCTGTCGTTGAGCAGGGCGCGGTTGGGCAACTGGGTCAGAGGATCGTGGCTGTGCAGGAAGTCGAGCTGGTAATGGGCTTGCTTCAGCGCGCTGATGTCGCTGGATACCGAAACATAGGCGGCCACCTTGCCGCGTTCATCGCGCATGGTGTCGATGCTCATGCGCTCCGGATACACCTCGCCGTTCTTGCGCCGGTTCCAGATTTCGCCGCGCCAGTGGCCCTTGGTTTCCAGGCAGTGCCACATTTCGCGGTAAAAGCCCGGCTCCTGGCGCCCGGAGCGTAGCAGGCGCGGATTCTGCCCCAGCACCTCGCTTTCCGCGTAGCCGGTGATCTGGGTGAAGGCGGGATTCACGGCCACGATGTGGCCGGCGGCATCGGTGATGGCGATGCGTTCCTGCGTGCTGTCGAAAACGCGCGCGAGCAGGCGCAAACGCTCTTCCATGGCGCGCCGCTGCGTGGTGTCGCGCAGAATCACGGTAAACAAGGGCGCGCCATCGGCGCTGGCCACCGACAGTGACAGTTCGCCGATGAATTCCTCGCCATTCTTGCGCCGCCCATGCAGTTCCGCCAGACGGCCGCTGTAGCTGGTTTCGCCGGTGCCCCGGTAGCGCTCGAAGCGGGCCTGGTGCTCGGCCTGCGAGCGGGGCGCGATCAGCATGGCGGCGTGCCGGCCCAGCACCTCGCTGGCGGCGTAGCCGAACATGGCTTCGGCCGCGCCGTTAAAGCTGAGGATGTGTTGTTCGCTGTCGAGGGCGACGATGGCGTCCGGCGCCGACTCGCTCATGGCGCGGTAGCGCGCCTCGCTGGCCTGGCGCGCGGCGGCCTCCACCTGCAAGTGGGCGGCGTGGCGCTGCACCATCTCGTACAACTGCATATTGCGGTAGGCGCCAGCCAGCTGCGCGGCCAGCAGCAGCAAGGTTTGCTCGTCCTCGCCGCTGAAAGGCCGGGTGCGCGGATTGGCCGCATACACCCAGCCATGCAGCGCCAGCCCGTCGCGGATCGCCAGGCCCAGCGCCTCATGCACCGGTGGATGGCCGGCCGGCAGCGCCTGCAGTTCCGCCGCGCCGGCGCGCAGATGCAGCAGGTGGCGGCTGGCCATCAGCTGGCCGGGGAAGCGCTCCCGGTCGGTGGCCTGGGCATGCAGCTGGGCGGCGTCCACGCCGTGGGCAGCCAGATGGCCAATGCCGCTCTCGTTGCTGTTGAGCAGGCAAAGCGCCACCACCTCGGCATCGAGCAGGATGGCGGCGCCGCGCGCGAAATCGGCGGCCATCTGCGTGCAATCGCGTTCGCCGTTCAGGCGCAGGCTGAGTTCCTGCAGGGCCACCAGGCGGCTGGCGGCGCCTGGCTGGCTGGCGAGGAAGGCAGGACGGCTGGCGCCGCCGGCAGGGGGCGCGCCAGCGTCCCGGGCCGCTTGCCCGCCGGCCGGCGCCGTGCCTGCGGCCGGGCCGGCCGTTTCATCCAGCCCCAGTTCAAATGCCACGGCGTCGAGTATCGCCTGCTGTTCGCAGGGCTTGGGCAGCACTGTGCGTACGCCGCAGCTGCTGGCCATGGCCTGCATCTCGTCCGGCGAATAGGTGGCGCTGTAAAAGATGACCGGCGTGGCTGCGAGCGCCGCATCGGCACGCAGCTGCTGCACGAATTCGAAGCCATCCATGCCGGGCATGAGGATGTCGGTGATCACCAGGTCGGGATATGCGCGGCGCGCCAGCGCCAGCGCCTGCACGCCGTCGCAGGCTTCGAGCAGATGGTGCGGCGTGAAGCCCAGCAGCGTCACCAGGTATTCCCGGTTGCTGGGGCGGTCGTCAACGATGAGAATAGTGGCCATGGTGCGTGCCTGGCGGGGGTGAGATTGATGCTACTCCGCAGTTCAGGAGGAGGGCGCACGGCTGTGGTGCGCTGAAAAATTACCGTCTTGATAATATGGTATTTTTGAAATGGGAAGAATTGCAGCCTGCCGCAGGGAATTACGGCCGGCCAGCGCCAAATCCTTTAAAATAGCGGGTTAAGAAATATTTGCCGTTCCTGCATTTCACAAAAGGATACAATAATGTCTATTTCCAGCACCGAAGAAATCGTTGCCGAACTGCGCGCTGGCCGCATGGTGATTCTGGTGGACGAAGAGGACCGCGAGAATGAAGGCGATCTGGTGCTTGCCGCCGATTTTGTCACGCCCGAAGCGATCAACTTCATGATCAAGCATGCGCGTGGCCTGGTGTGCCTGACCCTGAGCGAGGAACGCTGCGACCAGCTGGAACTGAGCATGATGACCAGCCGTAATGGTACCTCTTTCGGCACCAACTTCACCGTGTCGATCGAAGCGGCGGAAGGCGTGACCACCGGGATTTCGGCGGCCGACCGCGCCAAGACCATCCAGGTGGCCGTGGCCAAGAACGCCAAGCCGAGCGACATCGTGCAGCCGGGCCATATCTTCCCGTTGCGCGCGGTGAAGGGCGGGGTGCTGATGCGCGCCGGCCATACCGAAGCCGGTTGCGACCTGACCGCCATGGCCGGCCTGACCCCGGCCTCGGTGATCTGCGAGATCGTCAAGGACGACGGCACCATGGCCCGCCTGCCCGACCTGCTGGAATTCGCCAAGGAGCATGGCCTGAAAATCGGCACCATCGCGGACCTGATCCACTACCGCAGCCAGAACGAGTGCATGGTGGAGCGCGTGGCCGAACGTCCGCTGCGCACCGCCCATGGCGACTTCCAGATGATCGCCTTCCGCGACAAGCCGAGCGGCAGCGCCCACCTGGCGCTGGTGCATGGCGAAGTGGCGCCGGGCCAGGATTCGCTGGTGCGCGTGCACCAGCCGGTGTCCATCCTGGACCTGCTGGAAACGGAAGCCACCACCCACTCGTGGAATGTGTCGTCCTCGCTGAAAGCGATCAAGGCGGCGCCGCATGGCGTGATCGTGCTGCTGAATTGCGGCGAGACCGCCGAGCAGCTGTTCACCCAGTTCGCCGCGCTCGGCCAGCCGGCCGCCAAGCCGCAAGGCCGCGCCGCCAGCATGGATCTGCGCAGCTACGGTATCGGCGCCCAGATCCTGCGCGAGCTGGGCGTGAGCAAGATGCAATTGCTGGCCAGCCCGCGCAAGATGCCGTCGATGACGGGCTTCGGGCTGGAAGTCAGCGGTTTTCTGGCCAAACCGGCCGCGTAAACTATATTAACCATTTATCGAAAGAGGCAAGTCATGACCGTAGGAAGCTACGAAACCAATCTGGATGGCGAAAGCCTGCGCATCGGCATCGTACAGGCGCGTTTTAACGAAGACGTCTGCCACGGCCTGCTGTCGGCCTGTCTGGCGGAACTGAAGCACCTGGGCGTGGCCGATGAAGACGTGCTGCACGTGACCGTGCCGGGCGCGCTGGAAATCCCGCTGATCCTGCAAAAGATGGCCGAAACCGAGCAGTTCGACGCGCTGATCGCGCTGGGCGCCGTCATCCGCGGCGAAACCTACCACTTCGAACTGGTCTCGAACGAGTCCGGCGCCGGCATCACGCGCGTCAGCCTGGACTGCAATATCCCGATCGCCAACGCCGTGCTGACCACCGAAAACGATGAGCAGGCCGAAGTGCGCATGGCCGTCAAAGGCGCGGAAGCGGCGCGCGTGGCCGTGGAAATGGCCAATCTGGCCATCGCCCTGGAAGAGCTGCACCAGGACGACGACGACGGCGACGAGTAATCCCGAGCGGCCCGCGCGGCCGCTCCCCATATGTATTTAAGAATAGGTAGGAAACCATGACCGATAAATCTGCACACGCCAATCCGAGCAAGAACCGCACGCCGCGCCACCGCGCGCGCGAGTTCGCGCTGCAGGGTCTGTATCAGTGGCTGCTGAATAACGAAGATGCGACCACGGTCGTCAACAATATCCGCGCCGCGCACGGCTTCGACAAGGCCGACGCCGAGTACTTCACCAATCTGCTGTACGGTGCCATCAAGGATTCCGTCGCCCTGCGCGAGACCTTCGCGCCGCTGGTGGACCGCGGCGTGGCCGAACTGTCCCCGATCGAGCACGCCGTGCTGCTGATCGGCGCTTACGAGTTCAAGAACCACCCCGAGATCCCATACCGCGTGGTGATCAACGAAGCGGTCGAGCTGACCAAATCCTTCGGCGGCATCGACGGCCACAAATACGTCAACGGCGTGCTGGACAAGCTGTCCGCCAAGCTGCGCGCCGACGAAGTCGCCGGCGACAAGAAACGCTGATCTGCCGCGGGTCCACGCACCCGCCTCCGGCACCGCCATGCCGCCCCGCCTTCCCGGCCGGGCGGCATTTTCACATCGCTTTCACACACCGGCTGATAAGATGCCGGTCCTGATGCATCGCTGGCCGCCATCCTGCAATGGCGGGTGGTCGACGCATATCATCTGCAGCGCCTGGCCAAGGGATAGACGACGATGCATGTACTGGTGGTGGAGGATAACGCGCTGCTGGCCCGCAACCTGGCCGAAGTGCTACAGCAGGGCGGCCATAGCGCGGACTTTGCCGGCGACGGGCCGCATGGCTTGAAGCTGGCGCTGGAGCAGGACTACGATGTGCTGGTTCTCGACCTGGCCCTGCCGGGCATGGACGGCCTGGAAGTCTGCCGCCATCTGCGCCAGCAGCTGCCGCGCCGCCTGCCCATCCTGATGCTGACCGCGCGCGACACCTTGCAGGACAAGCTCGCCGGCTTCGACAGCGGCGCCGACGATTACCTGGTCAAGCCCTTTGCGCCGGAAGAGTTGCTGGCGCGCTGCCGCGCCCTGGCGCTGCGCCGGCAGGATTATCAATTGGCGGTTGGCGCTCTATGCATCGACCGCCGCAGCCAGACGGCCGCGCGCGCCGGGCAGGCGCTCAAGCTGAATCCGCAGTCCTACCGCATTTTGCTGGCGCTGGCCGAAGCCCATCCGCGCATTCTCACGCGCTCCGAATTGACGCGCAAGCTGTGGCAGGACGAGCCGCCCGATTCCGACGCCTTGCGCAGCCACCTCTATCTGCTGCGGCAGGAACTCGACAAACCTTTCGACAAGCCCATGCTGCAGACCGTGCATGGCGTCGGCTTCCGGCTGGATGCGGAAGCATGAAGCCCGCCGCGAGCCTGCGCCGCCGGCTGATGCTGGCCTTCGCCCTGGTGGCCTTGTTCACCGCGCTGTGCTTCAGCGTTTTCGGCCTGCTGTTCGTCTACTCGGTCGAAGACGATTTCTTCGCCAATATCCTGAAGCAGGAAACGGCGCACCAGCAGCGCAGCTGGTCCGAGCATGGTGCGCTGGCGCATCCCTTGCGCGACACGGTGCGCCTACTGGACGGCGCGGACCCGATGCCGGCCGATCTGGCGGGCCAGTTACCAGCCGGGCCGCGCAGCGGAGAGTTCTTCGGCCAGCAAGGCCGCCACTACCATTTGCGCGAATTGCGGCTTGCGGGCCGCACGGCTCCGCTGTATTTGCTGGCTGAAGTCAGCGGCGAACTGGTGGTGCGTCCGCGCCTGCCATTTATCCTGGGTTTCCTTGGCGCCGCGATGTTGGCCATTGTCGCCTTCACCCTGCTGCTTGGCTACTGGCTGGCGGAGCGGGCGAGTGCGCCGCTGACGCGGCTGGCGCAACTGGTCTCGGGCGCGAAGCCGGAGCAGTTGCCGCGCCAGTTCGCCGCCGATTTTCCCGACAATGAAATCGGCGCCCTGGCCCGCGCCCTGGAAGATGCCTTGGCCCGTACCGCCGCCTTCATCGAGCGCGAACAGCATTTCACGCGCGACGCCAGCCACGAACTGCGCACGCCGCTGGCCGTGATCGGCGGCGCGGCCTATCTGCTGGAGCAACAGCCGCTGGCGCCGCAAGCGGCCGGCCAGCTCGCGCGCATTCGCAGCGCCGCCGGCCATATGGAGCAAAGCCTGGCTGCCTTGCTGGCGCTGGCCCGTGAAAACGATGCGCCGGCCGCCAGCGCCAGCGCATTGCTGCCATCCATCGAAGCGGCCGTGGTGCGCTTCGCCCATCTGCTCGACGGCAAGCCGGTGCAGGTCGCCGTTGAGGTGGATGCGGCCGCGCAAGCGCGCTGCCCTGCCAACGTGCTCGATATCCTGCTCTCGAATCTGGTCAGCAACGCCTTCGCCAATACGCAGCAAGGTGAGGTGCGGATTACCTTCGAAGACGGCAGCGTGATGGTAAGCGATAGCGGCAGCGGCATTCCCTCCGCCGTGGCCGAGCGTCTCTACGAAGCTGGCGTTAAAGGGGATGGGAGCCAGGGCTTGGGCCTGGGCCTGTCGATCGCGCACCGCCTGGCTCAGCGCCATGGCGTAAGACTGCATGTCGCCAACGCCAACGCCGGCGGCGTGCGCGCCAGCTTGCACTTCCCTGCGTAGAAAGCCGAGGGCACTGAGCATTTGCGTTGCGTCTAAGGCTGGCGAGGGTATGCGTGGGAACATGGCATAATCATTTGAATCCGGAGTTGCCATGGCCGCAGCAGCCTTTGACGCCCATCAATATGCCAAGCGTTTGATTGATGCAGGCTTTTCACCTTCCCAGGCGGATGTGCTGGCTGAAACGACGGGGGAGATCATGCAGGAACTGACAGGTGTCGCCGCCGCAGTCGAGAAGCTCGAATACAAAATGACGGCTGAGTTCGAAAAGCAGCGTGCTTATATAGATAAGGTGGTTGCCGAGCAAAATCAGAACACGATGCGCTGGGTGCTGACCGTTGGCGCGGCGTTCGGTCTGATCCAGACCGGTCTGTTGGCCGCTATCGTTGTGAAGCTGCTGTTCTGAGACGAAAAAAAAGCCACCGCAAGGTGGCTTCATCGTTTCCGCTGGCTGGATTACAGGCCAGCCAGTTGTTCCGTTTCCATCGGCTTGGCGCCACTGCTGGCCACGGCGGTGGCTTTGGGCGCCGCAGCGGCAGCCATGATCGGGGTGATCGTCGGCACTTTCTTGCCGGCCGAGACCTGCTTCAGGCGCCGGTATTCGGCCAGCACTTTCGAGCCATAGCCATCGTCGGTTTCAAAGGCCGCAGCGCCGACATAGGTTTTCAGGCCGGCTTCAACCGAGCCGCCACGGGTCACATAATCCTTCAGGATCTGCGAACCGACGCGGATATTGGCCACCGGATTCAGCGCCGCCTGCACGCCGCCCATTTCCTGGAAGCGGTCGTGGTGCACCTTGGACATCACCTGCATCAGGCCTTGCGCACCCATCGGGCTTTCCGCGAACGGATTCAGGCCGGATTCGATCGCCATCACGGCCAGGATCAGCAGCGGGTCGAGCTTGATCTCATGCGCGGTCAGATACGCGGTCGATACCAGCATATTGGCCGCATCGCCGGCCACGCGGTAGCGTTTGGACAGCCAACTGGTCACCCATTCCTGCTGCTTGCGGGTGCCCATCAGGGCTTTTTCTTCCGGCGTCAGCTGGGCTGCTGCGCTGGTTTTGGTGGTAGCGGCCGATGCGTCCATCAGTTCGGACAGCGGCGGCGCGGTGACGGCCACCACTTCGGGGGCCGGCTCTTCCGTCAGACTTTTGCTCAGTTGGCGAGCCAGGTCGGGACGGACAAACAGTACTGCAATGACTACCAGGGCGGAAACGCCAAAAATCGTCAGCGTGTGCTGAGCCGTAGTCAAGAGACTACGCACTGAAATTTGCGGCATGGACAGCCGCGCAATCAGATTATGGTTCATAGAAACTCCTCTGGAATGACTGCCGAGGACGCACCATCGCCGCGCAAAAGCGCGGTCGTGCCGGTGTGCCAAAGCCGTGCATCAGAATTATCATCGCCCGCCGCGGCCGGAGGCCTGCGCGCTGGACGCCATCATTGCTTGCTAGAGCTGATTACTGATATGTAGTAGAACCAGTCGCAATACAACTTTTTTCGGGGGAGGAGGCAGACGCCTCGTGAAAAACACTCCTTAAAATGTCATGTGGAGCCCCGACTCCGTGAATGAATGAGCGACAATTAGTTGGCGTTCTTGCCATGTCCTCTTCAAGTAGGGTGGATTGTAGGAGGCACAATATACCACGTCAATACTAACGAATCGATTCTTTATTACTTTTGGATATGATTTTGCCAGGCAGGTTTGAGCAAAAACCAATAGAATCAAGCACTTGATCGAAACTCTTCAGTTAGCCTGTTTAAACAGAAAAAATCGTAAAAAAGTATGAAATATTCGGATCTGCGAGATTTTATTTCCCAACTGCAACGGATGGGCGAACTAAAGCACATTTCCTTGCCAGTTTCGCCATATTTGGAGATGACCGAGATCTGCGACCGCACCTTGCGCGCCGAAGGTCCGGCCCTGCTGTTCGAGAAACCGGCCGGTTTCGACATCCCCGTGCTGGGCAATCTGTTCGGCACCACGCGCCGCGTGGCGCTGGGCATGGGCGCCGAGGATCTGGGCGAGTTGCGCAAGATCGGCCATGTGCTGGCGCGCCTGAAAGAACCGGAGCCGCCCAAGGATTTCAAGGATCTGATGGGTCTCGGCTCGCTGGTGAAAGCCTTATGGGATATGGCGCCGAAGGAAATGCGCGGCGCGCCTTGCCAGGAAATCGTCTGGGAGGGCAATGACGTCGATCTGGGCCGCCTGCCGATCCAGCACTGCTGGCCGGGCGACGTGGCGCCGCTGATTACCTGGGGCCTGGTGATTACCAAGGGACCGAATAAAAAGCGGCAGAACCTGGGCATTTATCGCCAGCAGGTGCTGGGCCGGAACAAAGTCATCATGCGCTGGCTGGCGCATCGCGGCGGCGCGCTCGATTTCCGCGAGCACGCCATCAAGAATAAGGGCCAGCCGTATCCGGTGGCGGTGGCGCTGGGCGCCGATCCGGCCACGATTCTGGGCGCGGTGACGCCGGTGCCGGATTCCCTGTCCGAATACCAGTTCGCCGGCCTGCTGCGCGGCAGCCGCACGGAGCTGGTCAAAGCCATCGGCAGCGAGCTGCGCGTGCCGGCATCGGCCGAGATTGTGCTGGAAGGGCATATCTATCCGGACGAGAATCATCCATCCGGCTACGAGCATGCGCTGGAGGGCCCGTATGGCGACCACACCGGTTACTATAATGAGCAGGACTGGTTCCCGGTCTTCACCATCGACCGCATCACGATGCGGCGCGATCCGATCTACCACTCCACGTATACAGGCAAGCCGCCGGACGAGCCGGCGGTATTGGGCCTGGCGCTGAACGAAGTCTTCGTGCCGCTGCTGCAAAAGCAGTTCAGCGAAATCACCGATTTCTACTTGCCGCCGGAAGGCTGCAGCTACCGCATGGCCGTGGTGCAGATCCGCAAGCAGTATGCGGGCCACGCCAAGCGCGTGATGTTCGGCGTATGGAGTTTCCTGCGCCAGTTCATGTATACCAAGTTCATTGTGGTGGTGGACGAGGATGTGAATATCCGCGACTGGAAAGAGGTGATCTGGGCCATTACCAGCCGCGTCGATCCGATCCGCGATACCACCCTGGTCGACAACACGCCGATCGATTACCTGGACTTCGCTTCGCCTATCAGTGGCCTTGGCAGCAAGATGGGCATCGATGCGACCAATAAGTGGCCGGGCGAAACCAGCCGCGAATGGGGCACGACCATCCAGATGACGCCGGAAGTGAAGGGGCGCGTGGACCAGATCTGGCAGCAGCTCGGCCTGTAAACTCGGCTTGTAAACAGCAGGGTGCGATTCCGCACCCACGAAATCCGCCGGTCGGTTATAATTGCGTCTGGCGGGCCCCTGCGCATTGTGGCACGGTTAACCTGGTCAGGTCGGGAACGAAGCAGCCAAAGCTGTTCACCGCAAGTGCCGCAGATCAGGCTCGCCTCTTATCGAAAAAGCTGCTTATGGCAGCTTTTTTCATTTCCGGCCCGCTGCGCGACAGGCGCGCGCCGTCTAATCTTGTCCGCTGGACTGGCATCTACGGTAAAATCAGCGAATGTCCTATCAAGTCCTAGCTCGCAAATACCGTCCCCGGAACTTTGAAACGCTCGTCGGCCAGGAGCACGTCGTGCGCGCGCTCACGCATGCGCTGCACAGCGGCCGCCTGCACCACGCCTATCTGTTCACGGGCACGCGCGGCGTCGGCAAGACCACCTTGTCGCGCATCCTGGCCAAATCGCTCAACTGCGTCGGGCCGGACGGCACGGGCGGCATCACCGCCACCCCCTGCGGCGTGTGCGAAGCCTGTACCGCCATCGACGGCGGCCGCTTTGTCGACTATATAGAGATGGACGCGGCGTCGAATCGTGGCGTCGATGAAATGGCCCAGCTGCTGGAGCAGGCGGTGTACGCGCCGTCCAACGCGCGCTTCAAGGTCTATATGATCGACGAGGTGCACATGCTGACCAACCACGCCTTCAACTCGATGCTGAAGACGCTGGAAGAACCGCCCGAGCACGTGAAATTCATCCTGGCGACCACCGATCCGCAAAAAATTCCGGTCACGGTGCTGTCGCGCTGCCTGCAGTTCAATCTGAAGCAGATGCCGCCAGGGCATATCGTCGGCCACCTGGAAAACATCCTGGGCCAGGAAAACGTCAGCTTCGAGCATCCCGCCTTGCGCCTGCTGGCCCAGGGCGCACACGGTTCGATGCGCGACGCGCTGTCGCTGACCGACCAGGCGATTGCCTACGCTGCCGGTGCGGTGACGCTGGATGCGGTGCAGGGCATGCTGGGCGCGCTCGACCAGTCCTACCTGATTCGCCTGCTCGATGCGCTGTCCCAACAGGATGGTGCCGATCTGATGGCGGTGGCCGATGAAATGGCCACGCGCAGCCTGTCGTACAACGGCGCCTTGCAGGATCTGGGCACCTTGCTGCACCGGATCGCGCTGGCGCAGACCGTGCCTTCGGCCGTGCCGGAAGACTTGCCGGAGTACGCCGACATCGTGCGCCTGGCCGGCGCTTTCGATGCGGAAGAAGTGCAGCTGTATTACCAGATCGCCGTCCACGGCCGCAATGAGCTGGGCCTCGCGCCCGATGAATATGCCGGTTTCTCCATGACCCTGTTGCGCATGCTTGCCTTTCGGCCCGGCATCGGCGGGGCAGACGGCGTACCGGCCGCTGCCCCGGTAGCGGCTCGTCCGTCCGGCGCGAATCCGGCCCGTGCCGCCGCCGCTGTGGCGGGCATGCCGGCGCGCGCGGCATCGGTATCCACCGTGAGCCATGCCAGCGTGATCCCGAATCCGGCCGCCGCCGCGCTGGCCGCAGCTTCCCAACCTGCGGCCGGCGATGCGCCCGCATATGGCGCCGCCGCTGGCGCGCCCATGCCGCAAGCGCCAGCAGCGGCGGCGCCGATTCCGGTGGCGCCGCCCGCTGCAGCGCAGAGCCATGCACAGCCGCCGCACCAGGCAGCCGCCGCGCCAGCCGCCCGTCCGGCCGCCGCCGCCGCGCCGCTGAGTCCCGCGCGCGCCGCCATCAATGCGGCGCTGGAAGCGGCCCGCGCCGCCACGGCTGCCCGCACTGGCGCACGGCCACCGATGAAAACCACGCCGCTGGAAAGCGATGCGCCAGCCGCCGCGCCAGCGCCAGCCGCTGCCCCAGCATTTGCTCCGGCGCCCGCGCCAAGCGCTGCGCCAGCACCTTCGGCCGGCGGCTTTAGCGCGGCCCCGCAGCCAGCGGCTGCGCGTCCCGCACCGTGGGAAGACGCGCCGGGCGGGCAGGGCGGTGCGCCCGTTGCCCGCGCCGCCGCGCCTTGGGACGACACATCCACCGGCGCCGCCGTGATGGAAGCGCCGGCGCAAGCGGTGCCGCAGTCCGCCGCACCAGCCGTGATGCCATCCGCTGCGCAAGCCGCGCCGCAGGCAGCGCCACGCGCCCCGGCGCGCCAGCAATCCGGGGAAGACGATTTGCCGCCCTGGGTAACGGAATTCTCCGACGATTCCGCCATGCCGGCCGGCCCTTCGCATCTCGGCTATGACGAGGCGCCTGCCGCTGCAGCCGTCGCGCCGCGCCAGGCAGCGCCGGCAAAGCCGCCTTATGAATATGTGATCACTCCCATTCCTGAGCTGAACTGGGACGGCAACTGGCCGCTGCTGGCCGCCCACCTGCCGCTGCGCGGCGTGGCCCAGCAATTGGCCACGCAGTCGGAGCTGATCGATTGCAGCATCGACGGCAACGCCGCGCTGTTCCGCATCCGCTGCCCGATCGAAACCTGGCGCACGCCCGCCAACGTGGAAAAACTCACGGCCGCCCTGGCTGAGCGCTTCCAGCGCGTGGTGCGCGTGGAGTCGGAAACCGGCGCGGTCTGGTATACCACCAGCGCCGAAGCCCAGGCCCACCGCGAAGCCTGCCAGCGCGCGGCGGAAGCGACGGTCGCCAGCGATCCTTTCGTGAAAAGCATGATCCGTGAATTCGGCGCTTTCATCGTACCGGGATCGATAGTGGCGCCGCAGACGCCTGCGCATTAAACTGAACACAAACCCTAGCCTTACGGAGAAACACCATCATGATGAAAAATCAACTGGCCGGCCTGATGAAGCAGGCGCAAGCAATGCAGGACAATATGAAGAAAGCCCAGGAATCGCTGGGCGGCATCGAGGTGGAAGGCCAGTCCGGCGCCGGCCTGGTGAAAGTCGTCATGACTTGCAAAAACGACGTGAAGCGCGTCACCATCGACCCATCGCTGCTGGCTGACGACAAGGACATGCTGGAAGACCTGGTGGCCGCCGCCTTCAACGACGCCGTGCGCAAGGCCGAAGCCACCGCCGCCGAGAAAATGAGCGGCCTGACCGCCGGCATGAATCTGCCTGCCGGCTTCAAGATGCCATTCTAAACATGTTCGTCATCGCGCTGACCTACCTGAAGCCCGCCGCGGAGATCGACGCTCTGCTTGGCGCGCATCGTGAGTATTTGCGCGAACAGTATGCCAACGGCACCTTCCTGCTGTCCGGCCGCATGGTGCCGCGCACCGGCGGCATCATCCTGGCCATGGCGGACAGCCGGGCCGATATCGAAGCCGTGGTCGAGCTGGACCCGTTCAAACAGGCGGGCGTGGCCAGCTATACGATCACGGAATTCGTCCCCACCATGGCGGCCGAGGCGCTGAGCCAGTTCCAGCATCAGGGTTAGCCATGTCCAAATCGCTTGAATTCCTGACGGAGGCGCTGCGCCGCCTGCCCGGCGTTGGGCCGAAATCGGCGCAGCGCATGGCTTTCCACTTGCTGCAGCATGACCGCGAAGGCGCGGCCCAGCTGTCGCGCGCCCTGTACCAGGCGGTGGACGCGGTGCACCACTGCGCCCTGTGCAATACCTTCACCGAAACCGAGACCTGCGATACCTGCATCGACGAGGAACGCGATCGCCGCCTGCTGTGCGTGGTCGAAACCCCGGCCGACCAGATGATGATCGAGCAGACCTTGACCTACAAAGGCCTGTACTTTGTGCTGATGGGCCGCCTGTCGCCGCTGGACGGCATCGGCCCCAAGGACATCCACCTGGAAAAGCTGCTGGCGCGCGCCAGCGACGGCGTGGTGAGCGAGGTGGTGCTGGCGACAAACTTCACCAACGAGGGTGAAGCCACGGCCCACTACATCAGCGAGATGCTGAAGGCGCGCGGCCTGCAGGTGAGCCGCCTGGCGCGCGGCGTGCCGGTCGGCGGCGAGCTCGAATATGTGGACGCGGGCACCATCGCCCGCGCCATGCTGGACCGGCGCAGCACCTAGGTGCCGGACCGCGGAACGCTCAGCAGGTGCTGCCGGTTGAGCATCTGCGCGATCAATTCCTGCGACGATGGATGGCCGAGGAAAAATCCCTGCACCAGATCGCAGCCATACTGCTCCAGCAGATGAAGCTGGGCATTGGTCTCCACGCCTTCCGCCACCACCACCATTTTCAAGCCATGCGCCATGGCGATGATGGCGCGCGTGATGGCCGCGTTCTCCGAATCCTGCGGCAGGCCGCTAATGAAGCTCTTGTCGATCTTGAGCGCGCGCACATCGAAGCGCTTCAGATAGCTCATGGATGAATAGCCGGTGCCGAAATCGTCGATCGAGAGATAGACGCCGATGCCGCGCAACTGGTCGAGTGTGGCCATGGTGGCGCGCGCATCGTCCATCAGCGTGCCTTCGGTCAGCTCCAGCTCCAGCAGGCGCGGTTCCAGGCCGGTGTCGTGCAGGGCCGAGACCACGATCTGGCTCAGGTTCTCGTCCTTGAACTGCTTGGCCGAGAGGTTGACCGCCATGCGCACCGGCCGCTGGCAAGCCTGCTGCCAGGCGCGCGCCTGTTTGCAGGCGGTGCGCAGCACCCATTCGCCGATCGGCACGATCAGGCCGGTTTCCTCGGCCAGCGGGATGAACTCATTGGGCGGAATCACGCCATGCTCGGGATGGCGCCAGCGCACCAGCGCCTCCACGCCCACCAGTTGGGCGCTGGGCACGTCGACCTGGGGCTGGTACAGCAGATACAGCTCGTTGTTCTGCAAGGCCTTGCGCAGGCCGACCTCCAGCTTCACATGGCTCATGATCTGCATCGTTAGCGATGAGCTGTACAGCTTCGCATTGTCCTTGCCGCAGTTCTTGGCGTGGTACATGGCGGTGTCGGCATATTTGAGCAGGGAGCTGCTGTCCTCGCCGTCCTGCGGATACAGCGAAATGCCGATGCTGGCGGTGACGAAGATTTCATGGCCATCGAGCTGGAAGGGGCGGCGCATGGCGTCCTTGACGCGCTGCGCCACATGCAGCGCATCCTCGACCTGCTGCAGGTCGGGGATCAGGATGGTGAACTCGTCGCCGCCCAGGCGCGCCAGGCTGCCGTGGCCGGCCAGGGACACCGTGTCGCCGGGGCGGATGGTTTCATGCAGGCGCTCGGAGACGGCTTGCAGCAGCAGGTCGCCGACATTGTGGCCCAGTGTGTCGTTGATGCGCTTGAAGGAGTCCAGGTCCATGAACAGCACGGCGAACTTGCGACCGCCCGCGCGCGAGCGCTGCAGCTCATGCTCCAGCGATTCCAGGAAAGCCTGGCGGTTGGGGATGCCGGTCAGACTGTCGCAATAGGCGAGGCGGCGGATCTGGTCCTCCGTGCGTTTGCGCTCGCTGATGTCGCGCACCAGGCCCAGCACCTCGCCCGCGCCGGTATTGACCAGGCGCGCCTCGAAGTGGTGCAGCATGCCGCCGCTGAACAGCTCATAGTCGACGGAGCGGATGTCGTGGGTGTCGAGCACGCATTCCAGCTCATGCATCAGGCGCTGGGCGATGGGGGCAGGCAGCACCTCGCTGATGTGGCGGCCCACGCAGCGGGTTTCCGACAAGGTGGCGCCGGGGCCATGGCCCTGTTCATAGTCCAGATAAAAGCCCTCGGGACTGAGGCGGAAGAAGGTGTCGGGAATCGCCGCCAGCACGGCGCGGTTGTGGGCGTCGGCGATGCGCAGGCGGGCGATGGCGTCGCTGGCGCGCAGCACATACAGCACGCGGTGGCCGAGGATGGGCCAGTTGATCGGCTTGGAAATGAAATCCGTGGCGCCCACCTCGTAGGCCAGCGTCACCGCTTCCAGATCGTCGCCGCCCGTCACCATGATGATGGGAACCGTGGCGCCATGTTCCATCTTGCGGATTTCGCGGCAGACGGCAAAGCCATCCACGCCCGGCATGTCCACATCGAGCAGCACCAGGTCGGGGCACATCTGGCGGAAGCAGGAAAGGGCCGCCGGGCCATCCTCCGCCTCCACCGCATTCAAGCCGACCTGCGCCAGCATTTCCAGCATCAGCAGGCGCATGACGGGATCGTCGTCAGCCACCAGCACGGTGCCGCGTTTGGGGGAGTGTAGTGTGCCCATATCAGGTTTCCTTCTCTAGGATGGCACTCAGGGAATGACGCACCGTCTGGAACTCGCGCTCCATATTGCTCAGCAATTTTTCCGCGCCTTCGGTGGAATCGGCGCGGCCCAGCAATTCCATTTCCTTGCACAACCGGGCCAGCGCGTCGGCGCCGACATTGGCGCTGCTCGATTTCAGGCTGTGCGCGGCCTTGCGGATGCTGCCCGTATTCAGGCTGGCGATGGCCTCGCGCAGCGTTTGCAGATGGGCGGGCGTGTCGTCCACATACGCGTGGATCACGCGCTGCAGCAGCGCCTCGCCGTCGGAGCTGAGGGCGCGGATGGCTTCCAGTGCGTGGCGGTTCAGTACCGTTGCGGGCGACGCCGCCTCGGTGGCGATCGTGGCGGCTGCGGCCTTGGCCATGCGGTCCTGCGGCGCCGAACGCATTGGCAGGGATGGCTGTGGCGCCGTACTTCCGGCCTGCGGCATAAGGTCGCCATGATGCATGCTGGCGGCGCGCGGCAGGGCGATCCAGCGCGACAGGGTGTCGGCCAGCGCCTGGCGGCTGAACGGCTTGCTCAGATAATCGTCCATGCCCGCGGCCAGGCAGTTTTCGCGGTCGCCCTGCAAGGCATTGGCTGTGATGGCAATGACCGGCAGGTGGCGCGCATGGCCGCTCTGCTTCTCGCGGCGGCGGATTTCCTTGGTGGCGGCCATGCCATCCATCACCGGCATCTGGCAGTCCATCAGCAGCAGATCGAAATGTGCGGCGCCCACCGCCGCCAAGGCTTCCTCGCCATTACCGGCACAAGCGGTTTCCAGCCCCAGGCTGTTCAGCATGGCCAGCGCCACCTCGACATTGACCGGATTGTCCTCCGCCAGCAGCACGCGCAGCGGACGCTTGCTGCGCACCAGCCGCGCCCCAGCGGGCGCCAGTGCCGCCATCGGCCGCGTACCCTCGCCGCTGCGGGCCGGCGTCACCAGGCACTCATACAGATCGCAGTCGCGCGCCGGCTTGATCAGCTGGAAGGCCACGCCCGCCTCGCGCCGCTGCACGGTGTCGGCCGCGCTGCGTTCGGTGCTGAGCAGCAGCAGGCGCACGCCGGACAGCGCAGCATCGGCCTTGATCTCGGCGGCCAGCGCCAGCCCGCTGATGCCCGGCAAATCCATATCCAGCAAGGCCGTGTCGTAAGGCTGGCCGCTGCTGGCACCGGCGTGCAGCAGGCACAGCGCCTCCGCTGCCGTGGCGGCGCTGTCGCAATGCAGATGCCAGCGCCCCAGCAGGCGTTCCAGCACGGCGCGGCTGTCCGGATGCGGGTCCGCGATCAGCGCGCGCAAGCCCTTGCTCTTCTGGCTGAAGCCGGATTCGTCGCCGTCGACACGGCGCTTGTCGAACTGCACGGTGAACCAGAAGACCGAACCCTGGGTAAGCGCGTTGTCGACGCCGATCTGCCCGCCCATCAGCTCCACCAGCTGGCGCGAAATCGCCAGCCCCAGGCCGGTGCCGCCATGCTTGCGCGTGGTCGAGCCGTCGGCCTGGGAGAAGGAGTCGAAGATGCGGCTGCGCGCCTCGCGCGCCACGCCCAAGCCGGTATCGTGCACCTCGAAACGCATGCGCACCGTCTGCGCATCCTCGCCGGTGACGTAGACCTTGAGCTGGATACGACCCTTGTCGGTGAACTTGATGGCATTGCCCATCAGGTTCACGATCACCTGGCGCAGCCGGTTCGGATCGCCGCAGATGGCAATCGGGATATCGTTGGCGATCTCGAAATGCAGGTCCAACCCCTTGGCCTGCGCCTGCGGCGAAAACACATAATCGATATCGTCCAGCAGCTCGCGGAAATTGAAATGGATGTACTCCACCGTCAGCTTGCCCGCCTCGATCTTGGAGAAGTCCAGGATATCGTTGATGATCACCAGCAGGTGCTCGCCCGAGCGCTTGACCATGCTGGTGTAGTGGCGCTGTTCCTCGCTCAGGCGCGTGGCCATCAGCAGTTCGGTCATGCCCAGCACCCCGTTCATCGGCGTGCGGATCTCGTGGCTCATGGTGGCAAGGAAGGCGCTCTTGGCCTGGCTCGCCGCCTCCGCCGCGTTCTTCGCCTTTTCCAGCTGCTCGGTGCGCACGCTGACCTGGCGCTCCAGCTGGTCGCGGTACTGGGCCAGGCGCGTGTCGCGGTTCTCGATCTGCGCCAGCATATGGTTGAAGCTATCGATCAGCGTGCCCAGTTCATCGCTGCGGCTATGCTGCACCTGCGAGTAGGTCTGGCTGCTCGATACCTGTTGCGCCGCCGCCACCAGTTTGCCGATCGGCTCCGCGATGCTGCCTTTGAAACGCGCCGCCAGCATCTGCGCCAGCAGGAAGGAGAGGGCGGTCGCCGCCCCCGTGATGCCCAGGTTCTTGAGAATGCCGAGCCACATGCCGAGCTGGCCCGCCTCCACCATCACCGCGCCGATCGCATGCGGCCCCACGCGCACTGGCCGATACAGGCGGGTCAGCGGATGCCAAGGCGCCCCGGCCCGTTCGCTGAGCGGACGCCTGGCCAGGGCCGCAACGCCTTGCGGCGACAAGGATGGCGGCTGCGCTGACGCTGCCGGGAAGCTGGCGAACACGCGGCCCTCGCGGTCGAACAAAGCCGCGCGCGTAATCTCGTCCTTTACCGCCAGCGCCGCCAGGTTCTGCTCCGCCTGCACATGGTCGGCCAGCAGCAAGGCCTGCACGCTGCTGGCTCCGACCACATCGGCCAGGGACGCCAGCTGCTTCTGTTCATCATCCGCATGGCCGAGCACCGTCGTCAGCGCGAACGCCAGGAACACCAGCAGCAGCGCGCTGCCGGTGGACAGGACCGAAATGATGGTCAGTTTCTGACTAAGGCCGGAACGTTCGAAGTTGAGCATTGCCGCCGCCGATAAGGGATTCCAACAGGAAAAATATAGACTCCTGCCCATCCCCCACCTTGCGCCGACGCAACCCCGCCCCATCCCCTTTGCGCCAAATCAAAAAAATCCCACCCTGGCGCCAGGCGGGGCCGCCGAGCACGAGGATGGGACTGTTACTGATCTAAGTCAAAGCTTAGCAGCAGCCGCCGCGCTTGCCGGCGCCGCCGTAGCGGGCTTCTTGCCGCTCGCGGAAGAATTCTTCGTAGCTCATCATCGGTTCGCCAGGGTGGGTGGCTTCGCGATGGGCGACGTAGCTGTCGTATTCGGGCAGGCCGACCATCAGGCGCATGCTTTGCCCGAGGTAGCGGCCTGCTTTGACGATTTCGTCGAGCATTTTTAGGTGGCCGGCATCAGTTGCACCGGGCTTTCCTTGTGGCTGGGCTTGGCGTTGGCGCGGGCCGCGAGGGCGGTGCGCACGCCGAAGATCAGCACGGACAGCACGACGATGATGAAGAAGCCGGCCAGCGAGGCGTCGAGATAGTCGTTGAAGATCACCTGGCGCATCTGGTCGAGCGATTTGGCCGGGGCCAGCACTTCGCCCTTGTCGAGCGCGGCCTGGTATTTGGCGGCGTGGGCCAGGAAGCCGACCTTGGGATTGGCGGCAAAGATTTTCTGCCAGCCGGCGGTCAGGGTGCACAGCAGCAGCCAGACGGTGGGCAGCAGGGTGACCCAGGCGAAGCGGGCGCGCTTCATCTTGAACAGCACGCAGGTGGCGAGGATCAGCGCAATCCCGGCCAGCATCTGGTTGGCGATGCCGAACAGCGGCCACAGGGTGTTGATGCCGCCCAGCGGATCGACCACGCCCTGGTACAGGAAGTAACCCCAGGCGGCCACGCACAGGCCGGTGGCGAGCAGGCTGGCGAACACGGAGTCGGTGCGTTTCAGCGATGGGGCGAAGGCGCCCAGCAGATCCTGCAGCATGAAGCGGCCGGCGCGCGTGCCGGCATCGACGGCGGTCAGGATGAACAGGGCTTCGAACAGGATGGCGAAGTGGTACCAGAAGGCCATCATGGCCTTGCCGCCGAGGACATTGGACAGGATATGCGCCATGCCCACCGCCAGCGTCGGTGCGCCGCCGGCGCGCGAGATGATGGTGTGTTCGCCGACATCTTTCGCGGTCTGCGTCAGCATTTCCGGCGTGACGCGGAAGCCCCATTGCGAGATGGCTTGCGCCGCCGATTCGGCCGTGGTGCCGATCAGCGCGGCCGGGCTGTTCATGGCGAAGTAGACGCCCGGTTCAATGGTCGATGCGGCCACCAGGGCCATGATGGCGACGAAGGATTCCATCAGCATGGCGCCGTAGCCGATGAAGCGGGCGTGGGTTTCGTTCTCGATCATCTTGGGCGTGGTGCCGGAAGAGATCAGGGCGTGGAAGCCGGACACGGCGCCGCAGGCGATGGTGATGAACAGGAAGGGGAAGAGGTTGCCCGACCATACCGGGCCGCTGCCGTCGATGAATTTGGTGACGGCCGGCATTTGCAGATAAGGCGCGGCGATCAGGATGCCCAGTGCCAGGCCGACGATGGTGCCGATCTTGAGGAAGGTGGACAGGTAGTCGCGCGGCGCCAGCAGCAGCCACACCGGCAGCACGGAGGCGATGAAGCCGTAGCCGATCAGCATCCAGGTCAGCTCGGTGCCGGTGTAGGTGAACAGCGGCGCCAGGGCCGGATTCTCCTGCACATATTGGCCGCCGAAGATGGCCGCCATCAGCAGCACGAAGCCGATCAGCGACACTTCGCCGACGCGGCCCACGCGCACATAGCGCGAATACACGCCCATGAACAGCGCGATGGGGATAGTGGCCATCACGGTGAAGCTGCCCCAGGGCGAGCCGGCCAGCGCTTTGACCACGATCAGGGCCAGCACGGCCAGGATGATCACCATGATCATGAAGGTGCCCAGCAGGGCGATATTGCCGGGGATCGGTCCCAGTTCGGATTTGATCAGATCCCCCAGCGAGCGGCCATCGCGGCGCATGGAGATGAACAGCACCATGAAGTCCTGCACGGCGCCGGCGAAGACCACGCCGGCCAGGATCCACAGCATGCCGGGCAGGTAGCCCATTTGCGCGGCCAGCACCGGGCCGACCAGCGGACCAGCGCCAGCGATCGCGGCGAAGTGGTGGCCGAACAGCACGTTCTTATTGGTCGGCACGTGGTCCAGGCCATCGTTGAATTTGTAGGCGGGCGTCATGCGTTTCGCATCCAGGCCCATCACCTCGCGCGCGATGAACAGGCTGTAGAAACGGTAGGCGATCAGATATACGCAGACGGCCGCGATCACGATCCAGAT
Organism: Massilia sp. NR 4-1; assembly: GCF_001191005.1. Classification (NCBI taxonomy): domain Bacteria; kingdom Pseudomonadati; phylum Pseudomonadota; class Betaproteobacteria; order Burkholderiales; family Oxalobacteraceae; genus Massilia; species Massilia sp. NR 4-1. The sequence continues at coordinate 2,665,189 of NZ_CP012201.1, read as the reverse complement.
GGCGCTGATCGGTTCGCCGCGCTGCAGCGCGACGACGCCCAGCGCACCCGCGCCAGCCAGCGACAGCGCTGCCCAGCCGAATTTGCTCAAAACAGGGTTCATTACTTCCTCCAATGGGTAGCGGGATGGCGGGCGAGGGATTTATTCTGATGGTCTGCGCTCTGCCTATATAAAGTATTCAGGAAGCGAATATCTCGGGCAAGCGCAGGATTACGCAGGTCTGCTAGGTAGTACTACGTAGGAAGTCTGCGCCGGCCCGGCGTACAATGCCCCTCACTCACCGGTCGCTACGAGCTTGCAATGAAGTTGAAGCAGAAAGTCATTTTCCTGGCCATCACGCCGCTGTTTCTGGCGCTGTGCGCCATTGCGCTGGCCGTGCAATACCAGGCCAACACGCTGGCGCGGCAGCAGAAGGAAACCATCGAGCAAGCCTACCTCGCCAGCAAGGAGGCGGAACTCAAGCACTACGTGGCCCTGGCCACGCATTCGGTGGCCCATCTATACCGCTCCGGCCGGCGCGACCCCGCCACGCTGGACGAAGCCAAGCGCATCCTGTCCTCGCTGAGCTTTGGCGACGATGGCTACTTCTTCGTCTACGACTTGCAGGGAAATAGCCTGATGCATCCGCGCCAGCCCGAGCTGGTCGGGCAGAACCTGTTCGAGCTGCGCGACGAGCAAGGCCGTCCCACCATCCAGCGCCTGCTGGCACGCGCCCGCGCCGGCGGCGGCCTGGAACGCTATTCCTGGGTCAAGCCCTCGACCCACAAGGCCGCGCCCAAACTCGGTTATGTGATCCAATTGGAGAAATGGGGCTGGATGCTCGGCACCGGCATCTATCTCGATGACGTCGACCAGGCGCTGGAAAAAGTCGACGCCCAGCAGCGCGGCAATATCCGCAACACCATGCTGTGGATCGCGGGCATTGCGGCCCTGAGCGCGCTGGCCGTGGGCTTCTCGGGCCTGGCCTTGAATCTGAGCGAGTCGCGCGTGGCCGACGCCAAGCTCAAAGCCCTGGCCCAGCGCGTGGTGGAATCGCAGGAAGAGGAGCGGGCGCGCCTGTCGCGCGATCTGCACGACGGCATCAGCCAGTGGCTGGTATCGATCAAACTGCAGATCGAGGCCGGCATCATCCGCCTGACCGGCAATCCCGAACAGCAGAAGGCGGCGCAAGCCGTATTCGAACACACCGCCGAGCAATTGAATAATGTGCTGGGCGAAGTGCGCCGCATCTCGCATAATCTGCGTCCCGCGATTCTGGACGACCTGGGCCTGGCCGCAGCGCTGGCCCATCTGGCCGAAGAGTTCGAACACAATAGCGGCACGCCGATCGCCTTTGGCGCAGACGGCTGTACCGAAGGCCTGGCCGACGTGGCCAACACGGTACTGTTCCGCATCGCCCAGGAAGCATTGACCAATATCGAGCGCCACGCGGGCGCCAGCCGTATCGAGATCCGCCTGACCGGCACGCCGGAGCGCGTCAGCCTGCGCATCACCGACAACGGCAGCGGCTTCGACGCCGACGGCATCGCCGTCCACCCCAAACGGGGCATAGGATTGCGCAATATGATGGAACGCATGGATGCGATCGGCGGCAAGTTCGAGATCGCATCCTCGCCGGCCGGCACCACGGTGCTGGCCCAGGTAGACAACCGGAGTTAGCTTATGACGATCAGGATACTGCTGGTGGATGACCACCCCCTCGTGCGCGACGGTTTGCGCGCGCGGCTGGAGGCCATGCCGCAGTTCGACGTGGTGGCCGAGGCGGGCGGCGCGGCCGAGGCGCTGGAGCAGGCCAGCGCGCAGACGCCCGACCTGGTGCTCATGGATATCAATATGCGCGGCGTGAACGGCATCGAGGCCACGGCCCAGTTCCGCGAGCGCTTCCCGGATATCGCCGTGCTGATACTGTCCATGCACGACAAGCTGGAATATGTATCGCAGGCGATCCAGGCCGGCGCGCGCGGCTATGTGCTGAAAGACGCGCCGGGCAAGGACATCGTGGTGGCGATTGAAACCGTGATGTCGGGCGGGATCTACTACAGCGCCGCGCTGGCGCGCCAGCTGGCCCGTCCGCAGAACCAGGACAACCAGCTGACGTCGCGCGAGCACGAAGTCCTGCAGCACATCGCCAACGGCCAGTCGAACAAGCAGATCGCGCGCGACCTCGACCTGAGCGTGCGCACGGTGGAAACGCACCGCCTGAACATCAAGCGCAAGCTGGGGATCGAAGGCCAGGCGGAACTGATCCGGTACGCCGTCCAGCATGCGCAATTCGAAGGCGGCAAGCCGGAATAGGCGCGCCGCGCAAGAGCAAAATTTTGAGCTTGCACTCTAGTAGGCGGGCCATGGTTTCTTCGACAATTTCTGGTATATTCCTGCGTCCGGTCCGCCGGCGCCACTTTCATAGTTTGAGATAAAGGTCTGGGGTGCGTTGCGTCGATGAAAATGGTTGCCTAGAGTTAATACTTGTTCTACCATTTGACGCATAACCACACCGAGAAACTGATGTCCGCATCTGATTCAAGTACCTTCCCGCTCGTGGGATTGCAAGCGGTGTCCAACGCCCAGCATCAATGGGTGGCACTGGCTTTCCATCTCACCCCCCAAGCCGGGCTGGCCGCGCCAGCCTTGGCACAGCTATTTGCCTATCCGGACATGCGCGCCGCGCTGGCGCCGCTCGACTTCATCGTCTCCCTTGACGACCCGCTGCATGTGGACGAAGCGCTGGCCGCGAGCCTGCCCGCCCAGCACACCATCCTGCGCGTGCCCGCCGCCGCCTGCGCCCAGAGCGAGGCGCAGCACAAGTGCCGCGAACTGTCCGAACGCGGCTTCCGCCTGATGGTCGATGGCGAAGCTGGCCTCGATGCGGGCAAGGCCGGCATGCGCGCCTTGTCGGCCGATGCCGGCGGCGGCTTGCCGTCGATGGTTTCGATCCTGACGCTGGCCGGTCCACATTGGGCCAGCAATGTGGCCGACAAAGCCTGCCTGGAAAACTGGCGCAGCGCCGGCTTCTCCTGGTTCAGCGGCGCCTACACCCGCGAAGGCGCGGCCGAGACGCCGAATGGCGACGGCACCTCGCGCAAACGCCTGCTTGCCCTGCTTGGCCTGCTGGCACGCGACGCCGATTCGCGCGAACTGGAAATCCTGCTCAAGCAAGACCCCGCGCTGGCCTACCATCTGCTTAAGCTGGTCAACTCTGCCGCGTTCGCGCCACCCGCGCCGATCCACAGCTTCACCCAGGCCATCAATGTGCTGGGCCGCCGCCAATTGCAGCGCTGGCTGCAGTTGCTGCTTTATGCGCGCCAGCAGGACGAAGGCGGCGCCAATGCGCTGCTGCCGCTGGCCGCCGTGCGCGGCGCGCAAATGGAGTTCCTGTGCAAGGAGCGCGGCGGCGACCGCGACGCGCAGGACATGGCCTTCGTCGCCGGCGTTTTCAGCCTGCTCGACGTCCTGCTCGGCATGCCGATGACGGAAATCGTCAGCGCCCTCAGTCTCGACCTCGACGTGGTGCGCGCCTTGCTCGACCGTGCCGGCCCGCTGGGCGATATGCTGGCTCTGACGGAAGACGAACATCCCGATCCCGCCCGCCTGCAGGCACTGGGCATCGATACGGAAACCCACTGGCGCGGCCTGTTGCAGGCCTACCACTGGGCGATCCAGGTCAGCAGGAACTTATGAACACGCTGGCGCATCCGGTCTCCGACTTCCTGGGCAACAGCGCGGCACTCTGCGATGCAGTGCTGCGCCTGCGCGGCCCGGCCCTAGCCGAAGAACTCGGACGGATCGCCCGCAGCGTCATGAGCAGCCCCGAAGGCCGCTACGTGCCGGCCGGCGACGAAGAGGCGATGCTCCTGCTCGGCACTGGCGAAGGACTGCGCCAGGAAGTGCGCTTCGACCAGCACTACTTCGGCCGCTTCGAAGTCTCGGGCCGCAGCGGCTACAGCGATGCGGACCGCCAGCATCTCGCCAGCCTGGCCAGCCTGGCCGCCAGCGTGCTGCAGGTGCACTCCGTGGCCCAGCGCACCACCCACGCTTATGTGCAGGTTGAAGCCCAGCTCCAGCACCAATCGCAGATTCTGGAACAGATCCACGAATCCGTGCTGACCATGGACCTGAACGGCTTCATCACCAGCTGGAACAAAGGCGCCGAGCGCCTGTTCGGCTACAGCGCGGTGGAAGCCGTGGGCCGCAACATCCTCTTCCTGTACGACGACGAAGACGCCTCCTTCCACGACAACTTCCTGGAGCAGGGCGGGCGGTTGATGGAAGTCCGGCGCCGCAAGAAATCCGGCGAAGTATTCTGGGCCAGCCTCTCGCTGTCGCCGCTGTGCGACATGGACGACCGCTCGATTGGCCTGATCGCCTATCTGACCGACATCACCGAGCGCAAGCTGGCGGAAGAACGCATCCACCACCTGGCGTACTACGACGCGCTCACCAATCTGCCCAACCGCACCCTGCTCACCAAGCTGGTAGACCAGGCCCTGACCGTGGCCCAGCGCAGCAAGCTGCATGGCTGCGTGCTGTTCATCGACTTGAACCGCTTCAAGCTGATTAACGACACCCTGGGCCGCAAGACCGGCGACGAACTGCTGCGCGAAGTGGCGCAACGCTTCCGCCATGTGCTGCGCGAACAGGACGTGGTGGCGCGCCTGGGCGGCGACGAATTCGCCGTCGGCCTGTTCGAACTGGGCCAGCACTACGAAGCCAGCATGGTCGCGCACAAGCTGCTCGCCGCGCTGAACCAACCCTTCATGATCGACGGCCACGATCTGCGCGTGGGCGCCAGCATCGGCATCAGCGTCTACCCGCAAGACGGCGGCGACGCCGAGACCCTGCTGCGCCTGGCCGACATCGCCATGTACCGCGCCAAGCAGGGCACCGGCGACGGCGAACATGTCGCGTTTTACAGTCAGGACATGAACCAGGGCATGCAGGAACGCATGCGCGTCGAATCCGGCCTGCGCCACGCGCTCGGCAACGGCCAGCTGACGTTGCACTACCAGCCCAAGTTCTCCATCCAGACCGGCCACATCATCGGCGCCGAAGCGCTGGTGCGCTGGCACCATCCGGAACGCGGCATGGTGCCGCCGGCCGAATTCATCCCCCTGGCCGAAGCAACAGGCCTGGTCGTGCAGCTCGGCGAATGGGTGCTGGAAGCCGCCTGCGCCCAGGCCCAGGCCTGGAAAGAAGCCGGACTGCCGCCGATCCGCCTGGCGGTGAATGTCTCCGCGCGCGAATTCACCTCTGCCTTGCCGGGGCGCGTCAAAGACACGCTGCTGCGCTATGGCCTGGAACCATCATGGCTGGAGCTGGAGATCACCGAAAGCACGCTGATGCACAATATCGACCGCGTGATCGGCATCATGGACCGCATCACCGCGCTCGGCGTGACCCTCTCGCTGGACGATTTCGGCACAGGCTATTCCAGCCTGTCCTATCTGAAGCGCTTCCCCATCGACACGCTCAAGATCGACCGCTCCTTCACCACCGGCATCCCGCTTGACGCCAACGACTGCGCGATTGCCAGCACCATCATCAGCATCGCCCAGCAGCTCAAGCACAAAGTGATCGCCGAAGGCGTCGAGACGGTCGAGCAGCTCGCCTTCCTCAAAGATTCCGGCTGCGACGAAGTGCAAGGGTATTTGTTCTCCAAACCCCTCCCTGCGGCCGAGTTTGAGAAAGCGCTCAAAGAGAGCTGGGGACGGGAAGGATGAGTTGGTGGCAAGCCACTGTGAAATCTGTATAATGCAGGCCTTCAGGAAGCGTGGCCGAGTGGTTGAAGGCAGCAGTCTTGAAAACTGCCGACGGGTTAAACCGTTCGTGAGTTCGAATCTCACCGCTTCCGCCAGGAAATAAATAAACCGCCGTCAGGCGGTTTTTTTATTGCCTGGCGGAAGCGAGGGGAGCGCCTGCGCGCTCCCCGTGTGAGATTCGAAGGGCATGGCCCTGCAGGGCCATCCCGCCCCGAATCGTCCATTTGCTGCCCGCAACGCGGGCAGCGTCGCGCGCCGAAGGCGCGCGCCTCCACTCCAATTTTATCGATTTTTAGCAATAAATCCCCCCATCGTCTCCCAATACCAATCTCGGATAAAATGTTATCGAGAGAATTGAGTATTGCCGTGGTCCCTCCAGGGTTCGTCCTCGATTCAGATTTGGCTTATGCAGCAAGGTCACATGAAAAAGAAAATGAAACTGAAAGTACTATTCATCACATCGCTAGGAATTTTATCGCTAGTGCAAGCACCACCATCCCTCGCGGACAATCTCAACGGAAAAAATCTCTACTTGCAGAGATGCGCCATATGCCACGGAGCCGATCTCAAAGGAACAGGCCCATTGGCCAAGAAAAGCAATCCACCCACGCCTGATCTCACAACATCCGCTTTCAAAAAACGGCTAAATGACTACCCGGGCGTCATTGTCTCATCAGTAATACTTCGTCCAAACGGAGACTTGATTCCAAAAACTTTAAAAGAGAATGGCGTCAAGTTAGCGCCATACGCCTGGAGGGTTCAGGATTTTCGCGATTTAAATCAATACATGATTAGTGTGATTTCAAAAAATCGATGATTTAGGATGAACGCCGGGGCATGAAACAGAATCAGACAATGATAGGCATGGTGCTAAGCGCCATGCTGCTGTGGCCCATAGCGGCCCAGGCTGACATTGTTCAGCGCCAAGTAATTACGGCTATTTCAGACGAACCAGACAGTGACGGCGCCGATGTGCTGACCGTGGCGGAAACCACTGCCTGCGGCGGCAATCAACTGCGCATAAAAGAGGGCTTGCTGGAAAACGAAGACGAATATGCAAGCCTAAGACCCGGAGTCATCCAACGCATCCGAGACAAGACGCCAATGGTAGTAACCTTATTTGGCTGCCCCGTCGGAAAAAGCGGAGCAGAGGCCATTCCGTTTGCACGCATGATTACCGGCTGCGACCCCAGCTCCTGTGCCGACGGCAAAGCGCGCCTCTATTTGGACGAGCAGCTCAGGCCGCAGATCAAGCGCCGCGCGCCTTATTTCCTGGTATTGCCTTTGCCCAAAGCAGCGTTGCCCGGTACTTGGAAGGTAGAGATTTTCGATACCATCCGGCGCAACGTGGTGCGGCTGTCCGGTCAGACCAATGCCGCCGATTTTGTTTCCGGCAAGATGGTAGGCGGCTACAGCTCTTACGATATGGATGGGAAGATCGAATCGCAGACGCATGAAGATGGAGAGATGCCGAAAGCATGTGCTGATATGGCGGGCCAGACGCTGGGAATATGTGGTGTGGTGGAGCATTGATGCAAGATCAGTCTGAGCAGCAAACGCCAGCTCAATTGCGAGGCTGCGCCAGATACTCCTTCATGAAATCAATCCACGCCCGGACCTTGCGCGGCACGTGGCTGCCCGGCGCATAAAGCGCATACACCGCTTGCGTCGGAAAGTGATATCCCGGTAAGGCATCGACCAGCGTGCCGCGTTCGAGATCACGCCGGATCAGCCACTCCGGCAGCAGCGACAAGCCGCTGCCCTGACGCGCCAACTGCAGCAGCACCGAAGCGTTGTCCGTCACGATCTGTGGATCTTGCAGACGCAGCACATGCGTTTTGCCGTGTTGGTCAGTGGCGTTCCAGCTTTTGATGTGTTCGAGTTGCGCATGGCCCAGCCAGGGTAGGCTGGCCAGGCCGGCGGGTGTACGATTGCCTTGCACGCCTGATGCGGCCAGCAAGGATGGCGCGATCACAGGCCGTATTTCAAATGTAGCCAGCAAGGCGCCGCGATAAGGAAGGGCCTCAAACTGTTCCTGCCTGCCCAGCCGGATCGCCACGTCGACCCGGTCGCGCAGCAGGTCGGCGTGGGCGGTATGGGTTTCCAGCCTGACCTGCAAGGCGCGGTGCTGCGCAGTGAAGACGTGCAGGGCAGGAGCGATGACTTCGAGTGCGTATTCGACCGTGGAGGTGATGCGCAATTCGCCGTCCAGCGCATCGTGCTCGCGGCGGGCTTCATCGATTGCCGCCTGCGCTTCCTCTTCCACTCTGACGCAGCGCGCATAGAAGCGCTGGCCGGCATCGGTCAATGCCACTCGGCGGGTGGTGCGCGACAAAAGCGTCACGCCGAGTTCCCGTTCCAGTTGCTTGATATTGAAACTGACGGCGGCCCGCGCCTGCTTCAGGCGCGCTGCGGCGGCGGTAAAGGAACCGTCTTCCACAACGGCGCGGAAAACGGCAAAACGATCGAGGCTGACCATGGCAGGAATGCGAATGAGGTTTGTGCAGCTGCCCATCATGCCACAATTGTCAAAATTAATTGAACAGTGGAGCCATATTGGACTGTCTTATCGTTCGTTGCGTCCTTCTTTAGACTGACACCTCTTTGCAGTCACAGAAAGCCGCCATGCCGCTCCGCTTGAAAATCACCATCCTCTACCTGCTCGGCTTTTCGATTGACTTGGCCAATATGTTCATCGTCAATGCCGCGTATCCCACCATCCAGCGCGAGTTCGATGCCTCGGTCACGCAACTGGCATGGATCGGGAATATGTACGCCCTTGGCCTGACTGTGGTCATCCCCTTGGTCACCTGGATGGCGCGGCGCCTGGGCGAACGCCGCCTGCTAATCATTTCCCTGTTGCTGTTCGCCGTGGCGAGCTTCGGCGTTGGGCTGGCCGGTTCCATCCATGCACTGCTGGCTTGGCGTCTGGTGCAGGGGTTGGGCGGCGGCTTGCTGATTCCGGTCGGGCAGGCGATGGCATATCGCGCCTGTCCGCCAGAGGGAAGGGCAGCTTTAACCGCCTTGGTCATGATGACGGCCTTGCTGGTGCCTGCGCTGTCGCCGGCGGCCGGGGGCTTGCTGGTTGACTATGTGTCCTGGCGCGCCATCTTCCTCTCCATGATTCCGCTGGCCCTGTTGACGGCGGCATTCGCCTGGTGGTGGTTGCCGGCGGATGCATCGGCGCGGGATGGCTCCCGTCTGGATGCTGGTGGGCTGGGTCTGAGCGTGGCGGCATTGGCCTGCCTGCTGCTGGCAATGAGCATGCTGGGACAGCCGGAGCAAGGCGCTGGCGCTGTCCTGGCGATGGGTGCTGCGATTGCTGCAGCCATTGCCTATGTCGTCCATGCCCGGCGCGCGGTCTCGCCTGTGCTGGACTTGTCCTTGTTGCAGGATCTTCAGTTGCGCACAGGCTTGGTCATCTACTTATGCGTGCCTGGCGGCTTTGCCGGCGTGAGCATGGTAGCCGCCTTGTACTTCCAGAACACGCTTGGCTTGAGTGCGACGCAGACTGGCGCGCTGATGATGCCGTGGGCCATTGCCGCCTGCCTCGCGATCTTGACCACGCGGCACGCTTTCGCCCGGCTGGGTAGCAAGCCTTTGTTCCTGGCCGGTATCGCCATCGACGTTTGCGGTATCGCGCTGCTGGCAACGCCGCTGGCGCAGCAGGGCATTGGCCGCGCGGCCGCCTTCGCCGCAATGGGCTTGGGCGCCAGCCTGTGTACCAGCGCGGCACAAAGCGCCGCCTTCCAGGATATCGCTTCCCAGCGCATGGGCGATGCCAGTGCGCTGTGGAATATCAATCGTCAATTGAGTTTCTGCGTCGGTACGGCATTGCTGGGCAGCGTTCTGGCGTGGCTGCTGGTGCGGCATGCTGGCGATCCATCGATGGCTTATCGCCAGTGCTTTGCCGTGGCGGCGCTTCTGGCCTTGCTGCCACTGCCTTTTGTCATGCGGCTGCCGATGTCGCGAGCGGCTGCTTCCATCTCCCACCAACCTTAAGAAAGCCATTCATGAGCACATCTCTTTACCTTCAAGAAGTCATCGACGCACACGTGGAAATCGAACAGTGGCTCTCCGGCGCAGCGCCAGCAGAAAAATTGGCGCCACTGCTGGCTCGCTTCGCCACGCAGTTTTCCATGGTCTCGCCCAAGGGAGCGCTGCTGGGATATGACGATTTGTCCGCCATGTTCAGCGGCGGCCATGGCTCCCGTCCAGGGTTGCGCATCCATATTGATGGCTTTCAGACCGTGCAGGAATGGGAAGGCGGCGCTGTCGTCGGCTATCGCGAAAAACAGGCACTGGGAAATGGCGACAGTAACGTCCGCCATTCAACGGCTGTCTTCACACGTAGTGCGGAGGATGCGGTGAAGTGGATTCACCTGCACGAAACCTTTGCCTGATTGGCAGCCAAAGCAAGCCGCCTGCGCTGGTACAGATTATTCGCCAGCAGCGCCACCGCAGTGCATGCTGCCCCTAGCAGCTGGCCCGATGCAATCGGCGTTCCAGCCAGTGCTTCCACCGCAAATGCTGTGACTGGCACTGCGTCGAGGAATAGCACGCCATTGTTCGGCGTGATGATCTTATTCCCCAGGTTCCAGCACAGCACCGCCAGCACGCCGGCGATCAGCACCATATAGCCCAGATATGGCACTAGGGACGGCAGCACTGCCAGCGTGGGACGCTGAATATAGCCCAGCGCTTGCAGGGCAAAGGTGGAAAGCAGAACTGTCGTCAGGCCGAGTGCCGTAGTCAGCGCCGTATACCGATACCCGCTCCAGCTAGGAAAAAACGACGCTCCCAGGGTGTACAAGGCCCATGAGGCCGCACCCAATAGCAAAAACGCCGCTGAACTGGCCGTTATGCCCTGATGCAGCAAGTTCCCCAACTCTCCACCTGAAACCACCAGCAGTACGCCGAGGAACGACAGCACGATACAGCAGAATGACGCGGCCGATGGGCGGGCGCCACGAATCGCCCAGTTCATCAGCAAGGTCAGCATCGGTGTTGTGGCAATCATTGCCGACGCGGAGAGGGCGCCAGCTTGTCCGGCCAGCTGCTGCCCATGAAAGATCAAGAAACCATATCCGCAAAAGCCGCAAGAACCCAGCGCCCAAGCCAGCATATAGCGTTCGCCGCGCAGGCGCAGGGCTGCACCGCCTTCCTTATAGAGCAGAATCGCCAGCATCAGAATTGACACAGCGCCATAGCGCAAAGCCGTAAAGTTAAACGGATCGATCAGCAGTAAAACCTTGCCCATCACGGGAAAAGAGATCCCCCACGCCACAGCAGCAATCAGACAAAACAGCATTCCTTTCAAATAATCCCTTTGCACCGCATTCCCCAATTAATCAGATGCTGCTGATTCTAGTTTTCGCCGGAGGGGGCAGAAAGAGACAGATTGGATACAATGATTAATACTGTACTGATACAAAAGAGATGACAGATGGCGCCATTCAAACGATCCGAGAAATCGAAGCAAAGTGTGGTTGAGCAAGTGGTAGCTTATCTCGCTGCCGCGATCGAGTCGCGCCAGCTTGCCTCCGGGGTGAAACTGCCATCCATCCGCAGCTTCGCGCTGAGCAGCCAGATTTCCAAAACAACGGCCGTGGAAGCGTATGACAGGCTGGTCGCCAAAGGCCTGGCGATTTCGAAAGCAAAGTCGGGCTTTTACGTGGCGGCGCCAAGGCAGGTGCTGGAGATCGGCCGCGCGGTCGCGGCGCCCGAACGCAAGATCGATGAATTCTGGATGTTGCGGAACTCCTTGCAACTGCCTAGCGGCGCCTTGCGTCCAGGCTGCGGCTGGCTTCCTTCGGATTACCTGCATGAGGAAGGCATGTTGCGGGCATTGGGTTCCCTGCGGCGCGAGGCTGGCGCCGGACTGACTGCGTATGGCGAACCTGCTGGGTATCGTCCGCTGCGCGAGCAATTGCGGCGCCACCTGGATGGCCGAGGCATTGATGTCCGGCCGGACGGCATCGTGCTGACCGATAGCGGCAGCCAGGCACTCGATCTGGCCATTCGCTTGCTGGTGCGGCCGGGCGACACGGTCCTGGTGGACGATCCTTGCTACTTCAATTTCCAAGCCAGTTTGCGCGCCCATCGCGTCAATGTGCTTGGCATCCCGCTCACGCCAGATGGTCCGGACCTGCGCCAGTTTGAGGTAGCGCTGGCACAGCATCGCCCGCGTCTTTACATCACTAACACGGCGCTGCAAAACCCCACGGGCATCTCATTTTCCGCCGCCGTGGTGCACAAGATTTTGCTGCTGAGCCAGCAGTACGACTTCGCCATTATTGAAGACGATACCTTTGGCGACCTGGAAGAGCGTCCCGCCGTGCGCCTGGCCGCACTGGATCAGTTGCAGGGCGTGATCTACATCGGCAGCTTTTCCAAAACCTTATCGGGTGCGGCGCGCTGCGGTTATCTGGCGGCCAAGGCCGAGTGGGTCGAGGCCATCCTGGACTTGAAACTGGCGACCACATTCGGCAATAACGAGCTGTCGGCACGGCTCATCTGCAAGCTGCTGCTGGACGGCAGTTATCGCAAGCATACCGAGGCGATCCGGCAGCGCTTGCGCAAGGCCTCGGTATCGGTGCGCAAGCGGCTGCACGATAGTGGCCTGGAATTGTGGGCGGAGTCGGCGGGCGGTCCTTTCCTGTGGGTACAGGGCGAGGGGATGGATGCATCGCATATCGCAAGCACCGGCCTGGCATCCGGCATCCTGTTCGCCCCAGGGAATGTCTTTAGCATCAACAAGACAGCAGCCCAGTTCCTGCGCTTTAACGCGGCCTATTCGCACGATCCGCGCATCTATGCCTTTCTAAAAAAGCAAACTCCGGCATGACGCAGGCAATAGGTCGTTTTTTAGCGCTGAGGCATGCACCGATCAGGCGGCCGCCGTCTGCTCATCCAGTTCCTGTCGCTCCTGCTCGGCAGGCCTGGTGGTGCCGCGCCGGCGGCGCTGGTTGAACAGCACGCGCATGATGGTTTCGGTGCTGAAGCCATGGATGCGCAAATAGGTTTCTGCGTAGAAGCGGTCGCGTTCGGTCATGAAGCCGATGGCGCGTTCTATCACTTGGGAAGCGCTGGTGTCTTCCCGTTCACACTGGGATGGTGATGCAGAGGTCCGAGCTTTCATTGGGTTGCTCCTGTCGATGTAGCCATGTACGGAACGTCGTTGAGCGTGTACTTCTAGGCACTGCTGCCTGATGCTGGCAGATGGTCCTGCCGGTCTTCGTAAGACCGGCGCGTTGCCCGATAATCGCAGTCGGTAGTCGGGGCCGGTAATCCCGCGGCGGGATGAGCGGGAGAAGAGCGGCCGAACGTCCATGATGCGGACGAGAGAGTGACACAGTACCATGGATTGAGCTATCGCCATCATTGTAAATTGCTATACCGGGCCTGGGTTTGAGAGCGTTTGCTATCCCGGCGTCTCAAACCGCGCAGGGCGCTGCGACCGAGCGTCCAAACGCCGCAACGATAACGCAGGCAAACAGTCATTCCAGCTTAGCCGCATCTATAATGGACTGCATCGGCCCTCTCCCTTGCAGGCCGCAACGGGCCGTTGTCATGACCATGCACCTGTCCCAATTCATCACCGCCAATTTGGAAGCGATCCTGATCGAATGGGAGGCTTTTGCCCGCAGCATGGCGCCGAGCGGTAGCGAAATGACGACCCAGGATCTGCGCGACCACGCCGCGCAGATCCTGATCGCGATTGCCGCCGATATCGCCACCCGGCAAACGTCGGAAGAACAGCACGAAAAATCGCTGGGCCACCGCGACCCCGCATCCACCGGCAACAGTCCCGCCGCCATTCATGGCCGGACGCGGCAAGGGCGCGGCTTTTCGCTGCCGCAGGTGGTCGCGGAATTCCGCGCGCTGCGCGCCAGCGTGGCGCGGCTGTGGCTGGCATACGAGCGTAAGCGTGGCGGCATGGTGGACGAGCTGATCCGTTTTGACGAAGCTCTCGACCAGGCGCTGGCCGAATCGATTTTGAAGTTTTCGGAAGAGGCGGCGCTGGCGCGCGACACCTTTCTCGCCATTCTTGGCCACGACCTGCGCAATCCGCTGGCGGCCATCACCTCGGCCGGGCATGTGCTGGCCCAGCGCGATGCCGAAGCGGCCGACCATGTGGGCGGCCGCATCCTGCGCAGTGCCCGCACCATGAACGCGATCGTGCGTGATCTGCTGGAACTGGCGCGCCTGCATCTGGGAGGCGATATTCCGCTGCACCGCAAGCTGGTGAATCTGGAGGAGATCTGCCGCGCGGCGATGGAGGAGGCCAACGCGGCCTTTCCGGAAGCGACGTATCAGCTGGACGTGTGCGGCGATGTCCAGGGCTATTTCGACGGTGACCGCATCCAGCAAGTGTTTGCCAACCTGTGCAGCAACGCCGCCCAATACAGCTCCGATAGCAAGCATATCGTGGTGGCCTTGCAAGGCGAGCCGAAGGAAATCGTTTTCCAGATCCGCAACTTCGGTCCCGTCATTCCCGCCGCTTCACTGCCGACACTGATGGACCGGCTGACGCAGGTCGGGGGGGATGCCATGGATGTGGGGCGGCCCGCCAATAGCCTTGGCCTGGGGCTTTATATCGTGCGCGAAATCACCCTCGCGCATGGCGGTGTGGTCACGGTGGAATCGGAGGCCAGCTCCGGCACCTTGTTCAAAGTGCGTTTGCCGCGCGCCGCCGCCGTCGAGCTGCGCGCTTGACGCGGCGCAGGCAGGGCGGCGCGCTCAGGCGCCCGCTGCCGACGCGGCCATCTTGTGCCAGGCCGGCAGACGCGGGCCGAAACGCAGAATGACCGGCAGTTCGTAATCGCAGCGCCGCGGGCCGTGCTGAAGAATGCGCTCAATCACCTCCTGCGGAACGTCATGGCTGAGCAAGTGGTTCGATGCGTTGACGCCGCCCCATAGCCGGTAAATTCGGATGGCGACGTTGACGGCGTCCGCCTGTTTGGTGTTGGTGCGCTTATCGAGGGTCATGGCGAGCTTTCGCGGTTGGGCAACGGTGCGGATAGAGGGCATCGCCAAAGACTGGGATCGAGGTCAGAGATGCGGATAGGAGAGAGACACAGTAGCATGGATTAATGAAGCCTCGGCGATTGTAATTTGCAATCAGTTCCGGTATCTCAGCTATTTTCCGTATGGCTCCGCTGTGGTTTTTTGCAGTGCCGGTACTCGCGGAAAACAGGCGAAGCGACTATCCTGAAAGCTAAACAATCTCAACAGTTAAGGAGTTCGCACGATGCACAGGCGAACCTTACTCAATCTTGCGCTGCTGGCTTATCTGCCGGCGTTGAGTGCTTATGGCGCCAGTAAAGCGATGCGCGTGTCCACGTTGCTGGAAACCGATCCCGCCACCGATATTGCCGAGCAGGTTTTGCGCGAAGCCTACCGCCGGCTGGGCATGAGTCTGGATGTGGTGCGTCTGCCCGCCGAGCGTGCGCTGGTCAGCGCCAACGACGGCATGATGGATGGCGAACTGTACCGCAAGATCGGCATCGAGCGCGACTATCCGAATCTGATGATCGTCCCCATCCCTCTGCTGACGTATGAAATCGTGATCTTCACGCTGGGCACGAGCTTCGTGGTCAATGGCTGGGAGAGCCTGCGCCCCTTCACCATCGGCTTCATCCGCGGTATCAAGATCGTGGAGCAGAACACGCAGGGCATGCACATTGAACCGGTGGCGACCATGATGCAGGCCCTGCAAAAAATGACCATGGGCCGCACCGATGTGGTGGTGGGCAACCGCGTCTCCGGCCTGGCGATGGCCAAGACCTTGAAGCTGGCCGATATCCGCGTGCTGCAGCCGCCGCTGGCGACTTTCCCCGTCTTCCACTACCTGCACAAAAAGCATGAGGCGCTGATCCCCAAGCTGTCCGCCGTGCTGCAGCAGATGCAGAAAGATAAGGTGATCGAGCGGATTCAGAAGACCATTCTGGGCGAAGAATAGCTCAGATCCGGTCGCTTTCCTTGCGCACCACGCGGCCGATGATGATGCAGTCATTGCCACGGCAAACCTTGCGGTGGTATTTGCGCTGGTCGGGATTGTCCGACGTCAGCCACCACTGTCCCGCATCGCGCGACATGCGCTTGACGACCGGCTCGCCCTCGTAGTTGACGGCAAAGACCACGCCATCCTGCGGCTTGGCGTCGGCCGTGTTGACGATGACCAGATCGTCCGCATACAGCGCCGGCTCCATGCTCTCGCCCTTGACCTTGATGGCGATCAGGCGCTCGGGAATATAGCCGTGGCGGTCGGCCCAGTTGCGCGGGATGCTGAGCATGCTGCCATCGTGCTTCTCCGGCTCCACACTGAAGCCGCTGATGCCGGCCGACAGGCGCAACTTCACCTTTTGAATCTGGTAAAAACGCTCGTCATCGTCCTGCGCCACCACCACCGGCGTGAACTCGGCGGGCAGGGCGCGGTGTTTGGGTTCGATGCCCTCGTGCAGCCAGTCGAAAGTGACGTTGCAGGCGGCGGCCAGCTGCACCAGGGTATGCGCCTCTGGTCCCTTTTTGCCCACCCCTTTGAGGATGCGGTTGATCGTTGGCTGCGGCACGCCGGAAGCGCGCGCCAGCGCACTTTGCGATACGAAGCCCGCCTCCTTCATGGCGGAGTCCAGTCTGCTAGAAATGTCCATAGTTTCAATATACATGCGTGGATAGTTGGCGACAATTTTCTATTCATTCGCGTATTGATAAGGTATCCATTCTCGTATATATTGCTCGTATTGGCAAGAATTTCCTTGTGGACAGTGAAGGAGGGCAATGTGGGCAATATGAATATCCAGGCGGCGGCAAGCGAAAACCAGGACGCAATCTTCAGCAGCGCGGAGCAGGCCGTGCATGTGGCATACCAGATCACCGCGCAGCAGGCGCTGCAGGATGCGCCGCTGCGCAAGCTGCTGATCCGCGCGCTGGAATCGGCATCGAATATGAGTGCGGAGCAGCATGCCTGGCTGCAGCAGTTGCGCGGCAAGCCTTCGGGCCGCGTCAACTTCAGCGGCCTGAGCCCGCTGGAGGTGAGGGCGCAATGCGCGCTGATCGTGCACGCGGTCAAGACCAAGCTGCCGTGCACCGAAATGTGGGCCTTGCAGGCGCGCTTCGGCCATACCGATGTGGAGGATGAAAACGGCGTGCGCCGCTTTGCCTTCTCGGCCGAGCGCATTGATGCGATCAAGGGCTTGTCGGACTGGCTGGCGCCATCTTTCCCGAATCTGAAGCCTTTCGCCATCGATTGCATGATCGGCAAGCTGTATGCCAACCATAGCGGCGTGGAAATCAGCTTCCGCGAGCTGGCGCGCAACTTCGGCGGCAACCATATGGCGTATGCGCGCGGCTACGGCAAGCTGCGCGAACGCTTGCATGAACTGGAGATGGTGGCGCTGGACAGGCTGGAGCCCTATCTGCGTGAGCAGGGCGTGGTGGGCGATTTTAATTATTTTTGAAATTTCTGAAAAAAGTGCTTGACGGGCTTGTTACGGGGGATATATGATTCAGTCATCATCGCAGTAATTGCATCCAAGGCTCGCTTCGGCGGGCTTTTTTGTTTTCTGCCCACGACCCGCCTGGCTTGCGCCACGCGGGTTTTTTTACGCCTGGAGCTATGTCTACATTACAGAACATCGAACAGCT
The DNA here is from genome assembly GCF_001191005.1 of Massilia sp. NR 4-1. NCBI lineage: Bacteria > Pseudomonadati > Pseudomonadota > Betaproteobacteria > Burkholderiales > Oxalobacteraceae > Massilia > Massilia sp. NR 4-1. Next base: position 2,647,784 of record NZ_CP012201.1, on the reverse strand, counting down.
GCATGAGGCAATCAAGGCCGGACTCGCTGCCAAGCTGTCCGGCCTTGGTTTTATTGGACACTACCCCGCCAGCGAAGACGGCCTGGCCCTGCCGGCCGTGCTGGTCACGCTGGCCGATATGAAACCGGGCCGCGATCCCGGCAGCGGCGAGCAGGCGCTGACCGTGCGCCTGCAAGCGCGCTTGCTGGTGACCTCGGCCCAGGCCAAGGCCGAAATCGCCGTGCGCGAACTGGCGGCACGTCTGGCGCTGGCGCTGAAGAGCGAGAACTGGGGGCTGCCGATTGGCATGGCGCAGTTCGCGCAGGCCGGTCCCGATCCGCAGACGCCCGCCGCCGGCCGTCTGGCCTGGTTGGTGGAGTGGAGCCACGATATCGAGCTGGGCGTGCCGGCCTGGCCATATGGCGACGAATCGAAGCTGACGCTGATGCTGGGCCTCGACCCCGAAACAGGACGCGGCAAGGAAGCCCAGTACCGCGCTGCGGGCCAGGAGTAAGCCATGCAATATCTGATCGCGGAAATGGACCGCCGCCTGGCGACGCTGATCCAGGCTGGCATCGTGGAATCGGTGGATCACGGCGCTGCGCGCTGCCGCTTGAGAGTAGGGCAGTGGGTGTCTGCACCGCTGCCCTGGCTTAGCCTGGGCGGCGGCGAAGTAAGGCACTGGCGTCCGCCCTCGGTGGGCGAACAGGCTTTGCTGGTGTCACCTTCGGGCGAACCGGCGGCGGGCTTCATTCTGCCCGGCTTCTATTCGCAGCAGCACCAGCAGGCCAACGACCAGCGCCCGAAAGTGGTGGCGTGGAAGATGCCCGACGGCTGCCTGATCGAATACGACTGGGAGAACGGCGCCTTGCAGGTCAAGGGCAGCAAGACTGTCAGCATCGAGAACGCGGAAACGGTGAGCGTGACGTCGGGCGGTGCGGTCACGCTGAAATGCCCATCGCTGCTGGTGGACTGCCCATCGACCACCATCAAGGGCGCGCTCAGCGTGCAAGGTAGTATCAGTGTGGACGGCGATGTGGATGCCTCCGGCGCCATCATGGACAGCGGCGGCAACAGCAACCACCACTCGCACTAAACAAAGCATCTTCATCAACGAATGCCCGCCCTGTGCGGGCATTTTTCATTTCAGGAGTCATACATGGCAAAAGCCGATAACAAATCCCCCGTGGTCTTCCGCGATACCGAATACAAGTGCCGCACCATCATCCTGCCCGACGGCACCGAACACCGCGTGCTGCACAGCCATATCACGGCCGCCAGTCCTGAGCTGGTGAACTACCTGGACGCCTCGTCCGAATTCGAACGCGTGCCGGTGACGCGCGTGGCGGCCTGAAATGGCGCTCGTCGGCATGGATAGCCGCAGCGGCCAGCCGATCAGCGGCACGGCGCATCTGGTGCAGAGCGTGCGCGACATCCTGACCACGCCGCAAGGCAGCCGCCGCATGCGCCCGGACTATGGTTCGGACTTGCCGCGCCTGGTGGACTTGCCGGTGACGCCTGGCTGGAAATCCTCGGTGCAGGCCGAAGTGGCGCGCGCCCTGGGCCGCTGGGAACCGCGCCTGAAGCTGAAGGCGGTGGCGGTGGAATCCATCGTCGATGGCCGCGTCAGTCTCCGGCTGAGCGGCGAATACCTCGGCGAAGCCACGATTCTGGAGGTACAAACATGAACATCATCGACCTGAGCCAGCTGCCGCCGCCCGATGTGGTGGAACCGCTGGATTTCGAGGCGATCTACGCCAGCCTGCTGGAGGATTTCCGCGCGCTGATGGGTGGCGGCTGGAACGCGGCACTGGAATCCGATCCCGTGGTCAAGCTGCTGGAACTGGCCGCCTACCGCGAGCTGCAGCTCCGCGCCCGCATCAACGACGCGGCACGTGCCAACCTGATGGCCTTTGCCGAAGGCGCCGACCTGGATCATGCGGCGGCCTTCTACAACGTGCAGCGTTTGCCCGAGGAAAGCGACGAGCGCCTGCGCCTGCGCTGTCAGTTGCGCACCGCCGCGCTGGCCGCCAACGGCTCGCCGGAGCAGTACCGCTATGTGGCGTTGTCGGCCAGCACGCAAGTGCATGATGCAGGCATCATGGCCGCGCAGCCGGGCAGTGTGGCGCTGGCCGTGTGGCCGGAAACGAATGCCGATGGCAAGACGGTGCTGGCAGCGGTACAGACGGCTTTCGCGGCGGATGACGCCAAGCCGATCGGCATCCCGCTCAGTATTGCGCTGGCCGTGGCCCGTCCGCTCGATGTGAGCGCAACCGTCTACCGCGAGAGCAGCGCTCCGCTGGATTTGGCGGCGCAGCTGCAGGCAGCCTTGCCGGAGCAGATCGCCGACTATGCGCGACTCGGGCGCGACGTCCCGTCCTCCTGGCTGTCCGGCCGCCTGCATGCGGCAGGTGTGTCGCGCGTCGAGCTGACGTCGAACGGCATCACCGTGGCGCCGAACGAGTACGCGGTGCCGGGCCGCATCCGCATCGTTGATGGAGGTGTGGCGTGGTAGCGGATACGGCAAGGCTGCTGCCACCCAATACATCACCGCTGGAACGTGCGTTGGCCCGCACCGCGCCACGCCGCGTGCTCGATGCAGCCGCTGCAGCGCCGGGCGGTGTGCGCCATCAGCCGCCGCCCGCATTTGCGCCCTGGCTGGCGGCGGAATGGCAGCTCGGCGAGTTCGCGCCTTACTTCGAGAGCACGGACAAGCTGATCGCCGCCGGCTTGCCCTGGTTGCGCCAGCGCGGCACGACAGCATCGGTGAAGCAGGCGCTGTCCTGGATCGGTTTCGACACGCAGCTGGAACAGGATGGCGCGTGGCTGCAGATCGATCCCGGTGACGCCCATGCCCAGCTGCGGCTGAACGATATCGTGCACCTGGTGCGCAAATCACTGCCGGCGCATGCGCACTTCTACCGCATGTACCACGGCTACGATCTGCGTCCGCTGCGGCTGGACGATGGTTTGCTCGATGGCGGCTTGCTGGATGACGATTCCGGCATCCTGATCGGCGGCATCAAGCTCTCGTTCGCGGCACGCCGCACCGGCATCGTGGGTATTGCTGCAGGCCAGCCGGACCACGCCCGCACCACGGCGCGCTTCGGCATGGCGACATACGAAGACCGGGTGATGCTCGATACCTGGGCGCTGGACAGCGTGATCATGACCGATGGCCGCTTCATCATCGGTCAGCTGATCACCGGCGTGACGCGCGATTTGCCAGCCGAACCGCCGACCATCACCGCCCATCGCACGCTGGCGTACTCGCAAACCGTGCTCGATGGCGACGTGGTCGGCCTGGACGATTTCAACAGTCATCTTGGCGGCGCTTTCGGCATCGTGGAAAACCCGATGCGCCTGGACGGCGACCGATTGGACAGTCACGACATCGCCTGGCGCCACATCGTCATCGACCGTTTCAGCGAAAGCCTGCATCAAAGCCCGTTGCCTGCGTTCGAACGTCCGCAAAGCTTCGGCTTCGAGTACGACGCCGTGTTCACCGGCATCAGCGGTTCGCACTACCGGCCGCAAACCTGGACCGGCGGCTGGGATGCCCGTCCATGGCGCGTTGCCATCCCATCCACCATCACTTTTACTAACAAGGGAACTTGATATGGCAGTTCTGCAAGACGACGGCCGCGCGGCGCTGGCCGAAGCGGTCAAATCGCGCCCCATCCACCTGGCTTGGGGCACGGGCGATTCCGCATGGGACAGCAAGGCCGTGCCCGAGCCGAATAACGCCGCCACCCTGGTGGCCGAAATCGGCCGCCGCGTGGCCACCGAAGTGCGCTTCGTGAAGCCTGATGAAAACGGCGAAATCTCGGTCGTCAGCGGCCGCTACACGGTCAGCGAAACGCCGACCAAATGGCTGCTGACGCGCTTTGTCTTCGACTTTCTCGATGCGCCGGCCTCGCAACTGCGCGAAGTGGGCATCTTCCTCGGCACCGTGGTCAAACCCGAGCTGCCGCCAGGCCAGCGCTACTTCGTCCCGGCCGACATCGTCCACCCAGGCAAGCTGTATGCGCTGGAACGCTTCGAGAAAACCGTGCGCAGCCCATCCATCCGGCAGACGTTTGAATACGTGCTGCCATTCTAAGCGAGAGCAAAACTATGATCGAACAGTATTACAACCGCTTTAACCCGGGCGACAACTACGAACAGGTGCTGTTCCGCTCCGACCGCGTGCTGCAATCGGCCGAGCTGAATGAAATCCAGGCGGCTACCGTGGCCCGCTTGCAAGGCATCGGTGATGCCCTGTTCAAGGATGGCGACATCGTGCGCGACGCTCGCGTGCGCGTCGATCCGGACAGCGGCGAAACCATTTGCGAAGCCGGCGCCGTCTACCTGCGCGGTAGCGTGCGTGCCGTGGCATCGTCCAAACTGACCATTCCGGTGATCGGCAATGTCAGCATCGGCCTGTACCTGAAAGAGAGCGTGGTCACGGAGCTGGAAGCGCCTGCGCTGCGCAATCCGGCATCCGGTACGCGTGGCTATCAGGAACCGGGCGCCGCGCGTCAGAAGCTGGTGCCGGTGTGGGGCGTGGAGAACGATGGCCGCACTGGTGATTTCTATCCCATCTATCAAGTGGAAAACGGCGTGCTGCGCGCCAAGGAAGCGCCGCCGAATCTGGATGGCGTGACCCAGGCGCTGGCCCGCTATGACCGCGACAGCTCGGGCGGCTCCTATGTGGTGTCCGGTCTGAACGTGGCGGCGGCGGCCGACGTCAGCGGCTCGCAGGTCTACACCGTGTCCGAAGGCCGCGCGCGCGTCAACGGCTTCGGTGTGGCGCTGCCCACCAGCCGCCGTGTGCTGCACAACGCAACGCCCGATCTGCGCAATATCGGCGACGAGTCGCATATCTCGGCTACCGTCGCCGCGCAGCGCGTGGACGTGAACCGCGTGCCGCTGGCGTCGATTGCCTCGGTCAGCATCCTGCGCGAGAAAACCGCCAGCGTGGTGCACGGCAGCTTCACCAATGCCAAGGATCTGCTGCCGGATACCTCGGTATCGAAGATCGTTTCCGTGACGCTGGGTGGCACCACCTACACCGCCGGCACCGACTACAAGCTCAGTTCCGATATGGTGGACTGGAGCTTGCCTGGCACCGAGCCATCGCCAGGCACCACCTACCAGGTGACTTACCAGTACCGCACCACCGTCACGCCAACCGCTATCGACGATACCGGCTTCACCGTGACCGGCGCTGTGGCGAGCAGCGAAATCTTCGTCAGCTACAGCCAGAAGCTGCCGCGTATCGACCGCCTGTGTGTGAATGCTGATAGCGGCCTGGTATGGCTGAAAGGCGTGGCTGCGGAAATCAATCCGCTGCCGCCTGCCGTGCCGGACACGCTGCTGGCGCTGGCCAGCGTGCAGCAGACCTGGCAAACCGTTCGCCCCGTCAGCAATGACGGCGTACGCGTGGTGCCGATGCAGGACATCGCCAATATCAATGCACGCATGGATTACCTGTCCTCGATGATCGCGCAGCAGGTGCTGAAGACCGATGCGGCCAACCGCGATACGAGCCTGAAGAAGGGCATGTTCGTCGATCCCTTCCTGAACGACGACTTGCGCGACCAGGGCGTGGCGCAAACGGCGGCGATTGTTGGCGGTAAGCTGACCTTGCCCGTGACCTCGGCGCCGAATCAGGTTGGCTCCGATGTGCAGAAACCGGCAACGCTGAACTTTACGTTCGCCCCCGTTCTGTCGCAGTTGATGCGCACCGGCGACATGCTGATCAATCCGTATTCGGCCTTCGATCCGATTCCGGCCGACGTGACGCTGGTTCCGGCCATTGACCGCTGGACCGAGGTGGATACCACCTGGAGTAGCCCGCTGACCACACGCATCATCAACGGCAGCGGTAACCTGCAATCGACCTCGGTCAGCACTTCGAACAATCTGCTGTCCTCGACCAGCCAGGCGGCCGAAAAGCTGCGCCAATTACAGATCAAGTTCACGCTGGCCGGCTTCGGCCCGAACGAGGTGCTGAGCAGCGTCACCTTCGATGGCATCAACGTCACCCCGACCCCTTGATAGGAGAAACTTAATGGCAATTCAAGCGAATGCCCAAGGCATCGTAAGCGGCAGCTTCCAGATCCCGGCCAACATCCCGGCCGGCGCCAAGCGCGTGGACTTCGGCGGCGCCGGTGGCTCGCGCGGCAGCGCAACCTTCCTCGGCCAGGGCACCCGTCTGATCGAGCTGCGCCAGATGGTCACGCGCATTACCGAAAACCGCTCTGACCCGCTGGCGCAAACCTTCACGCTGCCGCAATCCACTCAGCTCGCTGGCGTGAAACTGTGGTTCACCGCGAAAGGAACTTCGCCCGTGGTGGTGCAGATTCGCGGCGTGATCGCGGGCGTACCGAATAACGTCATCCACGCCGAAGGCCGCATCCTTCCGGCCGCCATCGCTACCACTGGCCCAAGCCAGATCGTGTTCGATGCGCCGGTGTGGATCGATGCGAACACGGAATACGCGCTGGTCGTGCAGAGCAACGACGCTGTCACCAAGCTCGCCGTCGCCGAGATGAATATGTGGGACAACAACGCAGGCAAGCGCGTGTCCGCCCAGCCATATCAGGTGGGTGTGCTGCTGTCCTCTTCGAACGCTTCGACGTGGACTGCGCACCAGGACCGCGACCTGACCTTCGAGCTGCTGAAAGCTGTGTTCTCCGAAACCAGCCGCAATGTGGATCTGGGTTCCGTGGCCGTATCCAGCGCCACCGACCTGCTTCTGCTCTCGCTGGCCGAAGCGCCGACCTTCAACTCCCGCGTCGAATACACGCTGGCACTGCCAAGCGGCGCCTCGGTGAATGTGGCTGAAGGCCAGCCGCTGCGCCTGGCGAAAGCCGAAACCGGCAATGTGGGCGTGACGGCCAAGCTGTCCGGCACTGCGGCGGCAACGCCGGTGCTGTATCCCGGCACTCAGTTGATTTCTGGCGCGGTAAAGACCACCGCTGACTACGTGTCGGTTGCTTTCCCCGCCGGTAACAACAGCCGTATCCGTGTTGTGCTGGATGCCACGCTGCCTTCCGGTGCGGGCATTGTTGTGAAAGTGGCCGGTGCTGACCCAGCCGATACCTATGCCGACATGCCGCAAATCTCGTCGCGCCAGCTTGGCTTGAACAAGTACGAACTGACCTACGAGGTGACTGCTTTCAGTAAGACTTCGGCAAAGGTGAAGCTGGTTCTGAGTGGCTCTTCCAGTGCCCGGCCTGAAGTCGAAAATCTGCGCGCCATGGCGATGTAAGGAGATCTAATGATCGATCAAAGAACAGCAAACTTGCGACTACCGTTGCCGCATCCTGAGAATGAGTTGACGGATGACGTTTTGCGTCTGCGTGATTCCTTAAGTCAGTTGGATGGCATCGTACAGTCCCTGCGGGGATTGGTCGCTAGTGATGATGTAAACCTGGATACCGTTCAGGAAATTGTCACCGTCCTCAAGCTGGCCCAGGGGAATATTGGTTCCATAACTGCTTTGCTCGCGACTAAGGCAAATAAGAGTGATATGGCGTCCGACTTCAATGCAATTCAAGCCGCACTGGTGCTGACTGCGGCTAAATCAGATTTAGCTAATGAAGTATCCGAACGTGTTGCGTTGGCTAATCGTGTGAGTGCGAATGAGAAAAGCATAAACACAATCCAAACGACTTCAGTGGATCGGCGGAAATTCTTGCAGTCTTATGCAATCACATTGGAGAGCTTTTGATGAGTTATACATCCGATATACTGGATAAAGCGAATAGCATCAATCCGAATTCCACCGCATCTGATCTTTATTTGTTTGCGAAGGCAATTAATGATGCTGGAATTACTGAAGTGCCAAGAACTTTCGTGCAAGCGGTAAGGGCACGTTACCTAAGCCCTACAACCACTGATCCGAACGAAATCGCCTATCTACAAAAAATATTAAATTACACAAATGCCTGGGCAATGCAGGGAACTTGGTATATGGGTGACGGAATCGTCAGAAACATTAGTAATGCGAGCAAGGTGTATCCAGCCTATGCCGTTGCTGATTTGCTAGCCCCACAGCAAGTTGCCATTTTCTCGACTCCAGGAAGCGCAGACTTTCTGCAGATGTTCAAACAGAATATTCCCTACTGGTACAAAGACACGACTTTGTTCCGTGTTCGAGTATGGGGCGCTGGTGGCGGTGGCGGGAGAACGGAGGGTAACAATCCCAACTTTATATGCGGTGGCGCTGGCGGTGGTTATTCGGAAGGATTGGTCACATACGCGAGCATCAAAGCAAATCCTACAGTTGTAGTAGGTGGCGGTGGTGCCGCAGCGTCCAATGGCGCAGGAGGTGCCGGTAATGGAAGCAGTTTTGGAAGTACTTTAGTAAGTGCAAGCGGTGGAGCTGGTGGTTACATGGGATCTAGCATTCCTACGAGCGGAGCTGCTCCTGGGACTGGCGCGGGAACTTTGGCACTATATACTGCGAATGGCGGTGCAGGGGGGGGGTATACAGCCTACGTTGTTCTTAACGCTTGGTCATTTCCTGCTGGTAGTGGAGGTGGAGCCGCTGGTGGGCCTTGGGGAACTGGTGGAGCAGGGGGGGCTGTAGATATAACTGGCAATTCTGCTAATGGTGGCTCGGGTGGAGGAACTGGGGGCAATGGTCAAAACAGTTCTGCGAGCGATCGAAACGGCGGTATTTCTGCCGCTTATCAAGACCGCTGGAAAACTGCTTTTCTGCAATCATTGGGTGGTACACCTGGCGGGGCGACCCAAAAACAGGGCGGTTTTGGCGCAGGGGGGGCTGGCGGCAATGTTGTATATACTGCATATACTTCAGTAGATCTGATACGAAATGGAGGGCATGGTGGGGCCTTTGCTGGTGGAGGTGGTCTAGGTGGCGGTGGAATTGGTATGAGTGTGTCTACATCCGCTTATATGGCGGGAAGTGGTGGAGTTGGCGGCGGTGGCGGTGGGTCTTCGCAATATGGCCAGGGAGCTCCTGGTTATGGAGGGAATGGCCTTGTTATTGTTGAATGGTTCACCTGATGATGGGTGGTGATTTGTAGTAAAAATATTAATATTATATTGGTAATTTATATGGGCTCGCTTTATAGCGGGCTTTTTTATTTCAGGAGCTCAATTTATGCCAGCAGCATCTTTCTTTCACGGTGTAACCGTAACCCTGGTCGATTCCGGCCCACGTCCAATCACCACCCCATCCAGCTCGGTGATCGGCATTGTCGATACTTACACGCCGGGTGCCGGTCTGGCCGCGCCGAATGTGCCGGTCAAGATCACCTCGCTGCGTGAAGCGGCGGCCGCTTTCGGCATCACCAGCAATCTGTACAAATCCCTGCGCGCTGTGTACGCCCGTACCAATGCCGTGATCGCGGCGGTCGGCGTAGCGCAGGTGGCCGATGCCGCGGCCCAGACCTCGGCCATCATCGGCGGCGTGACCGCGCAAGGCGCGCGCACCGGCCTGCAAGCCCTGCTCGACGCGAAATCCGTCCTGGGCCTGCATCCGCGTCTGCTGGTGGCGCCGGGCCACTCGGCCACCCAGGCCGTGGCTACCGCCATGGACGGCATCGCCGGCAAGCTGCGCGCCGTCGCCATCATCGACGGTCCGAACACCGACGATGACGCGGCCACCGCCTACGCCGCCAAATTCGGCAGCAAGCGTTTGTACCTGGTCGACCCGGGCATCCGCGTGTGGGACACCACCGCCAATGCCGCTGTCGACGCGCCCGCATCGGCCGCCGCCGCTGGCCTGTTCGCGTGGACCGACCAGGAGTACGGCTTCTGGATTTCGCCATCGAACAAGGAAATGGTCGGCGTGGTCGGCACCAAGCGTCCGGTCGAGTTCCTGGATGGCGATGAGACTTGCCGCGCCAATCTGCTGAACAAGGTCAATATCAGCACCATCATCCGCGACGGCGGCTTCCGCCTGTGGGGCAACCGCACCCTGTCGTCCGATCCGAAATGGTCTTTTGTCACCCGTGTGCGCACCACCGATATGGTGATGGACGCCATCCTCTACGCCCACAAATGGGCGGTGGACCGTGGCATCACCAAGACCTATGTGAAGGACGTGACCGAGGGCTTGAACGCCTTCATGCGTGACCTGCGTAATGCCGGCTGCATCATCAACTTCGAGGTCTATCCCGACCCTGAGCTGAACACGGCCAGCCAACTGGAGCAGGGCAAGGTGTACTGGAATATCCGCTTCACCGACGTGCCGCCGGCCGAGAACCCGAACTTCCGCATCGAGGTAACCAATCAATGGATTACCGAAGTACTGAACATCAATAACTAATCAGGAGGAATGCACATGATCCCACAAACCCTGTACAACTTTAATCTCTTCGTCGACGGTAACAGCTATGCGGGCGTGGCCAGCCAGCTGACCCTGCCCAAGCTGAAAATCAAGACCGAGGACTACCGCGCCGGCGGCATGGATGCGCCGCTGAAAATGGATATGGGCCTGGAGGCACTGGAAGCGGCTTTCTCCATGACCGGCGTGGCGCCCGACGTGCTGAAGTTCTTCGGCCTGGCCGACCAGAGCGCATTTAACGGCACCTTCCGCGGCGCCTTCAAGGATCAGAAAGGCGCCGTCGTCGCCGCCATCGCCACCTTCCGCGGCATGCTGCAGGAAGTGGATATGGGCGATTGGAAGGCCGGCGACAAGGCCGAAACCAAGTACAACGTGGCCTGTGCCTATTACAAGCTGGAAGTGGACGGCAAGGTGATTCTCGAAATCGATCCGGCTGCCGGCATCCGCGTGGTGGAAGGTAAGGATCAGCTGACCGAAGTGCGTCAGGCGCTGGGCGTCTGATTTCTTAAAGCTGATTGATTAACAGAGCCCGGCCAGAGATGGCCGGGCATTTTCATTTATGGAGTCTCATATGCAGGAACATACCTGGCTGCGCCAGCAAGGCGATAACGTCACCATCACGCTGTCCCGCCCCGAAAGCTTCAACGGCGTGAAGACCAATCAATTGCAGTTGCGCGCGCCGACCGTGCGCGATATGCGCGGCGCGCAGAAGCTGCATCCGAACGATGCCGAGGACCGCGAGCTGGCGCTGTTTGCCAGTCTGGCGCAGGTCGCGCCGTCCGATCTGGAACAGCTTAAGCTGAGCGATTACCACCGTCTGCAGGAAGGCTATTTTCGCCTCGTTTCCGATGCTGGCGCTGAGCCAACGCCAGTTGCAGATACTGGCGCGCCGGCTGGCGAGTGAGTATGCCTTCCAGCCTTCCGAAATCGCTGCAATGACGCTGGACGATATCTTGTGGTGGCTGGAAGACGCCGCATCGTGAGGCCATGGCTTAGGAGGTGAATATGGAAGAAAAAATTAGCGCTTTGCGCAGCAAGGCCAGCCAGTTGACCGAGTTGCGGGCGGTGATCGAGGAAACGCAGAACCTCGAGAAAAAGATTCGCGACATGAGCGGCGGCGCGAGGGCATCCAAGTCGACGTATAAGGCGTTGGATGCGAATCTGGAAAGCCTGAAGAAGCAGGGTATCGAGATTGACCAGCTCACGCAATCGTATGAGCGCCTGGGCCGTGCCACGCGTGGCCTTGAAATGAAAGCCGGCGGTCTGGATAAATGGGGCAAGAGCCTGGAACTGGGCAAGAGCGCCTTTTCGCAAGCGCAGGAATGGTCCAAGCCGGTGATGAAGGTGGTTAAAGTCTCCGCTGACTATCAGGCGGTGATGCGCGACTTCTCGATCAAGGCCGGCATCAAGGACCAGGGCGAGGAACAGCGCATCGGCAATGCGTTGGCGGATGTCGCAGTAAAAGGCGGCATGGGCCAGACCGATATGGCGAAGGCCATGACGCAGCTGGTTGGCGATGGCATGAAAGCCAATGACGCGACTGCGCTCGCACCTTTGCTGGCGCAGTTCTCTGTGGGGCAGGGCGTCGGTTCGGAACAGACGGCGGCCCTGATGAGTGCCATCAGCGACAAAGCGGATTTGAAATCGCCTGCCGAAATGAAGGCGGCGTTGTCGGCGATTGCGAATGTATCGAAGTCGGCAAAAATCGACCCCGCTGAAATGGCCAAAGCCATGCCGAATCTGCTGCACCGCATGCAGAAGCTCGGCCTCAAAGGCCAGGATGCCGTCACCCAGGCGGCCGCTCTGCTGCAAGCCCAGGTCGAGAAAGACGGCAGCGTCGCCGAGGCTGAGAAAAGCCTGAAGGACAAATTCAAGAAGTGGGACGCCAAGGGCAACAAAGACGCGCTGGCGGAAATCGAAAAGCAGGCGCCGCGAAAGGACGTCAAAGCTCCAGCTGAGGATATCCTGCAAAGCGACCATCAGCAGCGCCTGGATACGTCGAAGCAAAAGTGGGATGAGGTCAGCAATTCCATGGATAACGCCATGCGCAAGATCGGCGACGCGATTCGTCCGATGAGCGATGTGGCAGCGGAAGTGGCGTCCGGGCTCGCCAATGCAGTGGGTGATCTGGCGCAGGCTGCTCCCAAGGCGGTAATGGGCGTGGTTGGTCTGGGTGCGGCGTTCAGCGCCTATAAGCTTGGCAAGGCTGGTTTCGGACTGCTGCGTGGTGGAAGCGATGTGCTGCGTGGCTCGTGGCTCAGTCGAGGAAAATTGCCTGGCATGGCGGATGCCGCCGCCGCTGCGGCTGATGGCAAGGTACAGCAAGTCTTCGTCACCAACTGGCCGGGATCAGGTGCTGAATTGTTCGGCAAAGGCAAGAATAAGGGCAAGGGTAAAGGTAAGGCTGGCGCAGGATCCTCGGGTAGAGCTGGCGGTGCGCAAACCGGCCGGCCGGGTACGCCGCCAGCTGGCGCTCCTGCTGCAAATCGGGGCGCGCGCGGCATGCTTGGCCGGATTGGCGGACGTATCGGCGGCAGTTTTGGTGGTCTGGCCGCGCGTGCTGGCGGTCTCTGGTCGCAAGCATCGGGTGTCGCTGGACGCGCCATGCCATGGCTTGGCGGTGCGAGCAAACTGATGGGGGCTGCCGGTGTGGCTATCGCCGGCTTCCAGGCAGTGCGGACGCTTACGGGCGATGGCACGCGGCGCGAGAAAGCATCCGCTATCGGCCGCATGGGGGCGATGGCGGTGGGCGGTCTCGTTGGCACTGCTTTGGGCGGCCCGGTTGGTACGGCGCTTGGCTCCATGGCGGGGGAGTGGCTGTGGTCGAAAGTTGGCGATAAAGCCTTGGACTATGCGCCCAAATCGCTGTTGAAGGAAAAGGATGCGTCTTCAGCGCCTACGTCGGCGCAGCAATCGATGCAGCAGGCGAAGGCTGCTCTGGTGGCGCAAAGCGCTGCTGCGGCTGCGGGGCTGGGCGCGACACGCATGGCTGCTGGAATGGCCATGCCTGGCATTGGCTTTTCTGCCGCTGTGCCGACCGGTGCAGCCGCGAGTGCGCTGATGGGGCAAATGACGCCGGGTGCGGGCGCTGCGAATCCAGCCAAGGCGGCAACGGCTCCACCGCAGATCAGTTTCACGCCCAGCATCACGGTGAATGTGCAGGGCGATGCGCGCGATCCCGCCATCCTGGCCGACAAGTTGGCGCAACTGGTGTTCGGCAAGTTCAAGGAGTTCCAGGCGCAGCAAAGCCGTACCCTGCTGGGCGATACGGCGCATTTACAAGGAGCCTGATATGGGTAGTAAGGACTTTATCAATCGCGCGACCGGCGAGATCGCGCGCGCCGAGGAAAGGGCGCGCCACATCAGCGACAAGGTCAATGCGCGCCTTGACCACGGCAAGGAAAAGGTGGGCAAGCTGACAGCGCGGGTGGTGGGCCATATCGATGACGCTACCAAGCTGGTGACGGCGGCGCAGGGCGCTTTGAACCGCGTGCTGCCGCTGGCCGATGGCACGGCTATTCAGCGCGGCTTGAATGCGCTCAGAAACGGCGCGGAGAAGCTTGCCGCCAGCAAGATCGCGGAAGTGAAGGCGGCGGCGGGCAAGCTGACGGCGGCCGTCGGCGGCTTGAGCAAATCCTTCAAGGCCCTGACGGGTATTGGCGTGGGCGGCCCAGGCGGCGCAGCGGCGGATGCGGCGCAAGCCGTATCGTCGCTGGCGAAGAAAACGGATGATGCCGTGCCGGCTGCCGCTGCGGCCACGCCGCATCTGCTGATTTTGAGTGCCGAGGATGGCACGCGCTATCACTTCGGTCTTTCCGGTGCGGCCTTCGACCATTTGAAGCGCCAGGCCAATTTCAATATCGCGGCGCAGGAACGGCTGTCGCGTCCCGAGGCGCTGCAGGCGGTGGGGCAGGGCAGCGAGAGCCTGACCCTGTCGGGCGCGATTTACGCGGCCTTCCGGCAGGGCGGCGGTGAGCTGGAGAAGCTGCGGGCCATCGGCCGCGCGCTCAAGCCGCTGCTGCTCACCACCGGCTATGGCGAGGTGCTGGGCCGCTGGTATATGACTTCGCTCAGCGAGGATCAGGAAACGTTGATGGCCGACGGCGCGGCGCGCAAGCAAACCTTCACTTTGGAGTTCAAGCGCTATGGCGACGATTATCAGAACGTGTGACGGCGATGTGCTGGACCGCATCTGCCATGCCCACTATGGCTTCATGGCCGGCACGGTGGAGGCGGTGTACGAGGCCAATCCAGGATTGGCGGCGCAGGATCAGCCGTATGCGGCGGGCCTGCTGATCCGCATGCCGGAACTGGCGCCGCCGCGCAGCGACACCATCCAGCTGTGGTCTTGAAGGAGGCGTGATGCAGGCTGAATTTGAAATCATCGCCAACGACAAGAACGTGACGGCCCTGCTGAAGGACCGTCTGCTGAGCCTCAGCATCACCGACAAGCCGGGCCTGGAAGCGGACAGCTGCGAGATTCGTCTCGACGACCGGGGTGGAAAAATCGCCATCCCGCCCAAAGGCGCCTTGCTGAAGGTGTCGCTGGGCTGGAGCGGACAAGGCCTCAGCTATATGGGTTGCTACAAGGTGGACGAGGTGGCGCTGGAAGGTCCGCCCGCCGTGATCACCATCCGCGCCAAGGGGGCGGACATGCGCCAGTCGGCCAAAAGCACGCGCAGCCAGGGCTATGAAAACAAAAGCCTGGCCGCCATCGTGGCCGAACTGGCGCAGCGGCATGGCTGGCAGCCGGTCTGCAAGATCGAAGCGCAAATCGCGCGCGCCGACCAGCTGGGCGAAAGCGATCTGCACTTCATCACGCGGCTGGCGCGCGCGCACGGCGCCACCGCCACGGTCAAGGACGGCAAGCTGCTGGTGCTGCCGCGCGGTGGTGGCCAATCGGCCAGTGGCCAGGCCATGCCCGCGTTGACGCTGATGCCGTATATGCTGAGCCGCTACAGCCTGACCTTCGCCGACCGCTCCGCTTTCGGCAAGGTGCAGGCCAAGGCGCACGATCCGGCCAGCGGCAAGCAGATCGATGTCGACGTCCCTAATCCCGACGGCGCGCCTGGCGGCGAAGGGGATGGCGAGAGTGCTACCCACATCGACCGTCACGTCTACCCTACGCCCGATGCGGCCAAGGCCGCAGCCCAGGCCAGGCTGGGCGCATTGAACCGCGCCACTGCCAGCGGCTCTTTGACCATGCCGGGCCGCGCCGACATCGCCGCCGAAAAGACCGTGCGCCTGCAAGGCGTGAAGCCCGAGGCCGACGGCGACTACCTGGTCGAATCCGTCACCCATAGCTTCAACAACTCCGGCTGGCAGACCACCGCCGAAATCAATGCCGGCAACAGCGGCAAATCCAAGGCCGGCTTCGGCAAACCCTAACCCCTTTGATCCCAATCAAAAAATGTCCAACCCTGGTGCCTCGGCGTCCCAGCCTGACACCAGGATGGACATTTGCTGATGTAGATCAATGAGGGTGCTTTTACTTTTTGAGGAGACTTATGACTGAACCTGCGAGTTCTACGGCCTCCATTGCGCTTGCCGCCGGGACGATCACGCTCAGCGGGTCGGTGTTCGGCGTGCAGTATGACGCTTTGCTGGCGGGCTTTTTTGGCGGATTGGTTTCGCTGTCTTATTTGCCGCCGATGTCGGCTTTGAAGATTGTTGGCACGGTGGTCGGCTCGGCCTTGCTGGCGGGCTTTTTCGCGCCGGTGCTGGCGGTGGCGGCGCTGCATTATTTTCCGTGGCTGCAGGGCGTGGGCGACTTTACCCGCATTGCGGGCGGTGCTGCGCTGGGCATTGCGGCGCAGGTGCTGATTCCGGTGGGCCTGCGCCGTCTGCGCTCTTTGCTCGGAGGGCAGTGATGCTGCCTTTTCTTTCCCATCTGGCCGCGCTGCTCTTGCTGTATCGCGGCCTCTTTTTTGCGATTAACCGGATGGGGCCGGAGACGGCGCCGCATCAGCGTCTGGCCTGGCTGCTGTTGACAACCGGGGCGCTGGACTTTGTGGCGGCGCCTTTGTTCCGGCGCGTGCCGCTGGGAGCCTGGCATGGCTTGCTGCCCCTGGTCCTGCTGGCGCTATGGTTGCTGGCTTCGTATCTGCTGCGTTATTTGAAAGGAAAACCATGATCTTGTCCTTGCTGTCGATGCTGGGCGGCGGCTTGCTGCGGCTGATGCCGGAGCTGTTCGGCTTCCTGCATAAGAAAACGGATAACGCGCATGAGCTGGCGATGCTGGAGCGGCAGTTCCAGCTGGAGCAGACGCGCGCGGCCAGCCAGCAGGCGCTGGTGGAGTATCAGGGCGGCGTGGAGCAGGCGCTCGCTTTGCTCGATGCGCAGAAGACGGCACTGCAGGGGCAGATGCAGCCGCTCGGCATCTGGTGGGCCGATGCGCTGAATTTCCTGGTGCGGCCGTTGGCGACTTATTACGTGCTGCTGATGTATGGCTTGGCGAAGCTGGCGATGTTCGTGGTGGCGCTGCAGTCGGGCATCGGCGGCTGGGAGGCGATCCTGCGCATTTACGATGCCGAGGACCGCGCCATCCTGTCCGGCATCCTGGCCTTCTGGTTTGTGGGCCGCGTTTTCGATAAGCAGAAATGAGGCCGGCCGACGATGCGCTGGAACAGGCTTTGACGCTGATCCGCGCTTTCGAGGGATGCCGTTTGCGCGCCTACCGCGATCTGGTGGGCGTGTGGACCATCGGCTGGGGCGAGACGCTGGGCGTGGCCGAGGGCATGGTGTGGACGCAGGCGCAGGCCGATGCCATGCTGCGCCGACGTGTCGGCCAGTATCTGCTGGGGGTGTTGAAGCGTTGTCCTGCCCTGCATCTGGAGCCGCCGGCCAGGCTGGCCGCTTGCGTGTCGCTGGCATACAACATCGGACTGGGCGCGTTCGGCGCCAGTTCGGTCTGCCGCAAGCTGATGCGCCAGGATCTGGCCGGCGCGGCCGATAGCTTCCTGCTGTGGAATAAGGCGGGCGGGCGGGTGGTGGCGGGTTTGAGCCGCAGGCGCCGCGCCGAACGCCATCTCTTTGCAAGCATCGAGGCGTGAACGGCGCGGCGGATGGTTCAGCTGTTGCCGCCGTCCTGCATCAGGCCGTTCAGTTGGCCGTAGTCGAGCTTGGGCAGGTCCGCCGCATAGGGTTCGCCGCTGCGCATGAAGTGCTGCATGGATTGCTGCACGCAGGCGAACATCGACTCGGACAGGGCCGATCCCGCGCTCAGGCGGCGCACGCCCAGCTCCAGCAGGCGCTGGGGCGCGGGCAGGCCTTGCATCGCCAGCACATTCAAGGGCAGGGGCGTGGCAGCGACCAGGCTGCGGATCTCGTCCTCGGCGCTGATGAAGGGCGCGAACAGGCCATCGGCGCCGGCTTCGCGGTAGAGCTGGGCGCGGCGCGCGGTTTCCTGCACGCGCTGCTGGGGTTCCAGCAACTGGCGCAGGAAGACGTCGCAGCGGGCGTTGATGAAGAGCTTGACGCCGCGCTGCTCGGCCACGCGCCGCACGGCGGCGATCTTGCGGACCAGCAGCTCGGGCGCTTGCGCGCCGTCTTCGATATTGATGCCAACGGCGCCGGCGTCGATCACGGCGCCGACCAAGGCGGCCACGCGCTCGGGATCGTCGGAGTAACCGTCTTCGATATCGATGCTGAGCGGCAGGCCGCTGCGGCGCTGAATGCCGCTGACGGTGCTCAGCAGAAGATCGGCCGGCAGCTGGCCGCCATCGGCATAGCCATGGCCCCAGGCCACGGCGGCGCTGCTGGTGGCCAGGGCGCGCGCGCCGCTGGCGGCGGCCAGCCGGGCGCTGCCGGCGTCCCAGCAATTGGGCAGCATCAGCAGACCGTCGGCGTGCAGGGCGTGGAATTGGTTATCGTGGTGCTTGTGTATCGTCATTGTGTATCCCGTCTGTTGATTAGCGGCCAGTGCTGACGGGCGATGGATTGCTCATTTCCATGGTGCGCTGGAATTCTTCCTTGTTAACCGTTTGCACGCCATTGCTGCGCTCAACGGTTTTACGGGCAATATGACTGCCGGTCGGGGTGTAGCTATCTTCGAAGCTGTGCGCGACGTCCGCTTGATTCCCCGTGCCGGCGCAGCCTGTCAAGGCGAAGCCGAGCACGGCTACGAAAATTATCGTTTTCATCTCCATCTTCCTTCACTTTCGATAGTTTCCAGCCGCTTAGCTGGGCTGGTGAGCGCAAACTCTAGCATTTTTTTGATGGGTAAATTTCAATAATTTGTAATTTTCAAAAATAATTGCTGAGGTGACAAAGTGCGTACTTTTCCCGGCAGGGAGGCAGGTATATTTGCCGCTGCGCTTTCTTTTCATCTGCGTTGAATGCAAAGGCTTTAAGCTGGATCAAGTCCCGCCGCAGTTTCTCACGAGGGTAGGTGGCTATACTGCATTTGTCGCGCAAGGCAGGAGAAACCATCATGCGTCAGGATCCCGTCACCGCCAGCATTGGCGAGCTGTTGCAGAAGTTGAAGAAGGTTGAACACAAGATGCGCAGCGCCGGTTTGCCGCTGTGTCTGGCGCGCTTGCCGGTCTGGATGCTGTGCCTGCATTATTGTGTGATGATGCGCGGCAAGACCACGCGCATCCGCCGTATTGCGCAGCGCATTGAAAGCTGGCTGGCGGCCATGCACGAACTGGTGCAGAAAGAGGAGGCCAGCCGCGAGCTGCTCGATATCGACAGGGGCATGCAGGACGATATCGAGGCGACCAAGCGCACACTGCTGTCGCTGCGCGAGCTGTGTGTGAATATCGGCGAGATGTTCAGCGGCATCGGCTTCCGCTCGCGTCTGCTGGACTGGACGCAGAACAGTTTTCTGCGCGTGATCGACGATTCCTGCAGCGCCGCCATCAATCTGCAAATTACCCTGGCCCGCCATGACGAGCGTGTGCTGGCCTTGCTGCGCCAGGAGCAGGCGCAGCAGCTCGCTGCGCCGGCCTGAACGGCGGGATCAAAACCCTTCCAGCACAATCTTTCCGGTGGCGCGCTGGCTCTCCAGCAGGGCGTGGGCGCGTTTCAGGTTGGCGGCATTGATCTGGCCGAAATGTTCGCCCAGCGTGGTTTTCAGCACGCCGCTGTCGATCAGTTGGGCCACGTCGTTGAGTATCTGGTGCTGCTTCTGCATATCGTCCGTGGCGAACAGCGAGCGCGTGAACATGAATTCCCAGTGCAGGGACACGCTTTTGCGCTTGAGCAGGCGCACGTCGAGATGCTCGGGGTCGTCAATCAGGGCCAGCTTGCCTTGCGGCGCAATCAGCTCGGCCAGGGCGGGGAAGTGGCTATCGCTCTGGTTCAGGCTGGCGACATAGTCCACCGGTGGCAGGCCCAGGCGCTGGAATTCTTCCTGCAGCGGTTTGCTATGGTCGAGCACGTGGTGGGCGCCCAACTCCCTGACCCAGGCTGCCGATTCGGGACGCGAAGCGGTGCCGATCACGGTCAGCCCCGTGAGCTGGCGCGCCAACTGCACCAGGATCGAACCGACGCCGCCTGCAGCGCCCGTAACGAGGATGCACTTGCCGCCCAGGCTGCGGTCGCGGCTCGCTTCCAGGCGCTCAAACAACAGTTCCCAGGCGGTGATGGCGGTCAAGGGCAGGGCGGCCGCCTGCGCGAAGCTGAGCTTGCGTGGCTTATGGCCGGCGATGCGCTCGTCGACCAGGTGCAGTTCGCTATTCGCGCCGGGGCGGTTGAGGGCGCCGGCATACCAGACTTCATCGCCAGGACGGAACAGACTGGCTTCCGGCCCCACGGCTTTGACAATGCCGACCGCATCCCAGCCGATGACTTTCAGCTCGCCGGCGGGCGGCGCCACATTGCGGCGGATCTTGGTGTCGACCGGGTTGACGGAAATGGCCTTCACTTCCACCAGCAGATCGCGGCCGCCGGCGATGGGGGCGGCTAGCTCGACATCGAGCAGGGCCTGGTGGTCGCTGATGGGCAGGCTGGCGCGGTAGGCAATGGCTTTCATCGGATACTCCATAAAGTTCAATGGGTATATGATGATTTAACGTATTCTGCGGATAAAGACTAAAATCGACGAAACACTTTCAATGAAATGGTGAAAATTGCTGCGTCTCGATGATCTGGAAGTCTTTGTACGCACGGCCGACGCCGGCAGCCTGTCGGCGGCGGCACGCTTGCTCGATATCTCGCCAGCCATGGCGAGCGCGGCGCTCAAGCGCCTGGAGCAGGCCCTGCAGTTGCGACTGCTGGCACGCACCACGCGCTCCTTGCGGCTGACGGAGGAGGGCGAGCATTATCTGCGCCATGCGCGCGAAGCGCTGCGCCTGCTGAAGGAAGGGCATGGCACGCTGACCCAGGGCAAGGAGCAACCGGGCGGCTTGCTGAAAATATCCGTGACGTCGGATTTTGGCCGCAACCAGCTGCTTGAATGGCTGGACCAGTTCCAGGCCCAGTATCCGGCCGTGGCCTATCAGCTCAGCGTGAGCGACCGGCTGGCCGATATGTACCGGCAGCCGGTGGATATCGCCATCCGCACCGGGCCGCAGGAAGATTCCGGCCTGGTGGCCATGCCGCTGGCGCAAAGCCGGCGGGTGCTGGTGGCCTCGCCCGCCTATCTTGCCCGGCATGGCCGGTTGGGCAGCCTCGACGAGCTGCGCCAGCATAATTGTCTGCGCTTTGCCGTCAATGACGTGATTCATGAACGCTGGAGTTTCCGCCTGCCGGGGCGGGTGGATACCATCACCATTCCCGTCAGCGGCAACCGCAGCGCCGACGATGCCGATGTGGTACGGCGCTGGGCGGTGGCAGGCCAGGGCATTGCTTACAAATCACGCTTGGACGTGACCGCCGACATCCGAGCCGGGCGCTTGCAGGTGCTCCTGCCAGAGATAGAGGGTGAAGAGGTGCCGCTATTTCTGGTGTGTATGCACCGCTCGCAGGTCACGTCCACCGTGATCTGTCTGCGCGACTTCTTGCGCGCACAATGTGAACGGTTCAGCGCTTCGGCTTGATTAGTGGGCTTTGGACAGGATCAACAGCCAGCGGCCAAACAGCAGGATTTCGATATGGCCAGGTTGGACGCCGGTATCGCATTCGATGATCGGGTTGACGGCGTAAAAGCGTTTGCGGAAGTCACGGCAGACTAACATTTCGCGTTTGCCCATGCGTACCAGGAAGGACGTCGGGGCGTATTCCAGGCCGAAGCGGGAGCTGAAGCTGCTGTTAATGCTGGTCATAACTATTCCTTTGTAGGGAGAAGTGTTTAACGAAGCATCAGCTTAACACAAGTACTGTGCAAAAACACAGTACTGTATGAAAAATCAGATTTTTTTGTTAACTGTGGCTTTTGCGCCAAAGCGCTTCAGTAGATGTTGAGCACCTTGCCCAGCAGCGCAATCAGGATCCCCGCCATGGTGGTGAAGGTCAAGCGCATGGAGCTCAGATTATCGTCACGGATCTTGTCGATGGCGGCGTAAATCTCGCTGCGCATCGCATCCTGCGACTGGCGCTGGGCATCGATGGCGGCTGTCACTTCCTTGCGTTGGACATCAATGGCAGCGCTTACTTCCCTGCGCTGGGAGTCGAGAGCTGTGCTCATCTCCTTGCGCTGTGCATCCAGGGCGGAAGTCATATCCTTGCGCTGGGCTTCCAGCGCCGCAAGCATATCTTTGCGCTGTGTTTCGAGAGCCAGCGTCATGTCTTTGCGCTGGGTTTCGAGCGCGGCCGTTGTTTCACGGCGCAACTCGTCGAAGCCCACTCGCAGCTGGCGATGGTCGGTGCGGATTTCGGCGAAGCCGTTGTCCATCGCGGCCTGCATGCGGTCCATTCTTCCAATAACGTCCTGCACGACAACCTCCACGCGGGTAAGGCGGGTATTGATGTCGGGATCTTCTGCTCCTTGCGCCGGACTGTCAAGCAAGGGCGGCGGTGGGTGGTCGGCCATAGCGCTCTCCAAGAATAAGCTTTCAGCTTAGTCCTCGATCCCGCCGCACTGATTGCGCTGCCTCAGACTACAGCCAGTAATCCCAGATGCGCGCCAGCCATTCCTTCAGCCGCGCCGAGAAGGGGCGCTCGCGCCATTCGGCCAGGGTGACTTCCTTCGAATTGCGCAAGTCTTCCTGAAAGGCCTTTTCCATCTCGCCGCCGAAGGCGTCGCCCATCACGATCACATTCACCTCATGGTTGTGGAGGAAGCTGCGGGTGTCGATATTGGTCGAGCCGACCGTCGACCACAGGCCGTCGACGACAGCCGTCTTGGCGTGCAGCACGGCCAGCTTCAGCTCATGGATTTTGACGCCCGCTTCCAGCAGCGGGGTGTAGGCGGCCCGTCCCGCCTGGGTCACCAGGCCGGCATCGGAAACGCTGGGCAGCACCAACTGCACCTCGACGCCGCGTTGCGCGGCGGCGTTGAGGGCGCGCAAGGTCTGCTCATCCGGCACGAAGTAGGCGCAGGTAATGTGGATGGATTTCTTCGCTTCCTTGATCGCCAGCAGCAGCGCCTTGTAGATCTCGAATTGGCCGCCCGGCTTGCTGCCCAGCACGCGCACGATCTTGTCGCCCGCCACCACCGGTTGCGGGAAGTAGACGGCATCGCGCAAATCGTCGGCATCCTGTTCGGCCCAGCTTTCGACGAACATCCACTGCAGCGCGGCGACGGCGGGGCCCTCGATGCGCACGTGGGTGTCGCGCCAGCCGACCTCGGATCGATCGGCCGGGCGCGCGGCGGAGCGGAAAGGCGAGCTGCGCGCGTAGGTGTCGCTGATATTGATGCCGCCCGTGAAGCCGACCTTGCCGTCGACGATCAGGATCTTGCGGTGATCGCGGTTGTTGACCTTCCAGCCATTGCCGCGCAGCTTGGCGGGGTTGACCGGGTTGAAGGCGACCAGCGCCACGCCCGCCGCCTTCATGCGGTCGAAGAAGGCCTGCGGTACGCCGATCGTGCCGACGCTGTCGTAGATCACATTCACCGTCACGCCCTGGCGCTGTTTCTCGATCAGCAGGCTGGCGAATTTCTCGCCCAGCTCGTCCTGGTCGAAGATATAGGTTTCGAAATTGATATGGTTGGTGGCGGCGGCGATGGCCTTCATCATCTCCGCCATGGTCTGCGGACCATCGAACAGCAGCTGTACCTTATTGCCGGCGATCAGCGGCACGCCGGTGGCCGCCTCCTCCAGCGCGGCGCGGGCCAGCAAATCCAGCGTGGATTTCGGCCAGCGCTTTTTCAGCAAGGCCTCGCCGCTTTGTTTCGGCAGCACGCCCTTGGGCGTGGCGACGGCGGGAACGTCGGCCGCATCGGCTTTGAGCTGGGTCTTGCTGACCTCGGGCAGCGAAGCGCAGGCCAGCAGGCACCAGGCGGTGAGGGTGAGTGCCAGAGCATGCCTTGCGCTTCGGTTGATCACGCTAGTTCTCCTTGCTGCCTATAAAGAAGTGGAGCGGCGCCTTGCGGAAGCGCCGGAACAGGGCTTGCAGCAGCTGGATGCCGTGCGTGAAGCGCACGCCGCGCGCGCGCAGCGCCACCCACAATGCCAGGCCAAAGCTGACCAGCAGGTTCACCGTGCCGATGCTGAGAAAGCCCGCGATGGAAGTCAACACCAGTTGCCAGCTCACATTGTGATCCAGCCCGACCATGGCTGTCGCAAAGTTGGCAGCCGAGAACGTCACGTGGCGGATATCGATAGGCAGGCCGAGCAGCAGACCCAGCGCGCCCATGGCGCCGAGCATGATGCCGAAGTAGAAGTTGCCCATCAGGCTGCCCAGATTGTTTTCCATGTACACGCCCAGACGCTGGGTGCGTTCGCGTCCCAGCACGGCCGCCAGGCCGCGCAACTGGGCAATGCGCTGCGCCCAGCGCGTGTACAGGGCCTGGTTATCGTAATAGCCCGAGATCAGGCCCGAGAGGAAGAGGCAGACGCCGGCGATCATGGCGTAGAACAGGGCTAGGCTGCCGAAGGGATCGATATCGTGCAGCAGGTGCATGGCCTTCTGCGGCGTCACCAGGTGGTGGCCGGTGATCAGCTGGTAGCCGGCGGCGATCAGCCAGGCGGTGGGAATGGCCGTGGCCAGATTGCCCAGCACCGCCATGATCTGGGTGCGCAGCACCTTGTTGATCAATTCCGCCATGCTTTCCAGGTCGATGTTGCGGCCATCCTTGCTTTGCAGGCCGGCCGCGATGCGCGAGGCCGTCATGGCCGGCTGCTTGGTCGCCACGGTGAAGTGCAGCAGGTGGATGAAGATGAAGCCCAGCGAGTAATTCATGCTGAACAGGAAGGCTTCCACCAGCGGCGCCGCGCGCAGATAGGACATCAGGATCTTGAACAGCGCCATGAAGCCGACGATCACGCCGGCGCCGGAGGCCGACATGAACATGCCGCCCAGCTCGCGCCGGTTTTCGGCGATGTAATGCTCGCCGGTGCGGCTGGCGTTCTCCGTCACATTGCGCGCCAGCAGATTGATATTGTCGGTGAACAGGTCGCGCACGGTGTACTTGTTGTTGTGCGCTTCGATCAGTTCCAGCGCCAGGGCCAGGGCGGCGGCGCGCCGCTTGGCGGCCGGGCCGTGCGTGGCGCGCTCCGGCATGGCCTGCGCCGCCACCGCATCCAGGTCGATGCTGGGCGCGGAAGGCAGTTCGCCGGACATATCGACCAGGAACAAAAGCTTGCGCAGCCGGTCTATGCTCTGTGCCAGCGTCACCAGCAGATAGGTGAGGGCGATGCTGGTGCCCTGGGCCAGCGCCTTGCGCCGGATCTTGCCGATCACGGCGTCGCACTGGTCCAGCATCACCAGCAGATGGCGCGCATCTTCGACACTGCTGGCGGCGCCGGACAGCCAGGCTTCGTAGCTGTCCAGATAGACCAGCACCTCCTTATTCTGCATGACGAAGGGCGATTCGAAGACTTCCATATCGGTATGGAAGTTGGTCAGCTTCGGCTCCAGGCCGATGGCGCAGACGCGGTAGCTCAGGGTGCGGATGGCTTCCAGCATGCCGGGCAGCATCAGCTTGCCGCCGCCGGGGTGGGCGCTGAAGATGGTATTGAACAGGGCCAGCCAGTCGGAGGCGGGGACGGCGGCGATCCACTCGTGGTCGCTTTGTTTGTAGAAGATCTGGTCGAGGGCGTCGCTCAGGTATTCGTCGCCCAGGGCCGGCGGCAGCATGCGGTAAGAGACGCGGCGCTTGAGCTCGGTAAAGAAGCCATCGTTGGACAGCACGCCGACTTCGCTGTACAAGCTGGCGTGGCGGCGCTGCTGCAGCAGGCGCAGCACATAGTCGCCCAAGGCTTGCGCCAGCGCGGGTTCGTCCTGCAGCAGGCGCAGCAGATTGCGCACATGATTGGTGGCGCGGATGTGGTTGTCGGGACGGCCGGGACGCAGCTCTTCCACCAGCGCGACCAGGGGGGCGATGCTGAGCGTGTCTGTCTGGATTTGTTTGAGAATTTCTAACATGCGGAGAAAAACGGCTTGGCCGCATAGGGGTGTCTAAAGCCGATAGTGTAACCGCTAAGAAAGTTTTTCACTGTACGCTGGCGTACATAGGCTTGCTTCGCTCAACGATGCAGAGTGGTATGGAGTGTTGGACCGCGCACAGAAAACAGGCGGGCGCGGGCCTACACTGGCGGCATGCTCAGGGGAGATGCACCATGAATCGCAGGCAGATTGCACCGTTGCTGTTGTTCTGGCCGCTGTGGGCGGGCGCGCAGACGCCGCCGCAGCTCAAAGTGTACGGCGTCGTCGATCCGCGCTGGGACGTGCTGGCGCCGGGACGCGCCTACAGTCCGCAGTCGACCGCGCTGATCGAGATCGACGATCCGCTGCACGGCGGCCTGGCCGGCGCCGCCGTCAGCCTGGCGGGCGAAACCACGCGGCCGTATGAAAACGCGATCAAGTACGAAGCGCGCCGGCGCGGCTGGAATGCCAGCGCGATTTACAGCTATGGCGAAAGCAATTTCAGCACGCCGCGCCAGCGCGCCTATGGCGCCACGCTGGGCTATGCCGGCTCGCTGTTCAATATGCGCATCGCTCACCAGCGCAAGAACAATCCCTTGCCCGACATTACCGGCAAGAGCGTGCCGCTGGAGCTGGCCTCGCGCAACAGCCTGGTCGCGGCCAATCTGCATCTCGGGCCGGCGCTGGCGTATGCCGCCTACGGCATCAACCGCGGCATGGGCGCCGTGCCCTGGGATCTGAGCCAGCCGTATGGCGCGCTGGCCATGGCCACGCCCTCGACCGACAGCCGCGACATGATGCTCGGGCTGGCGCTGCAGCGCGGCGCGACGACCTGGATGCTGTCCTATATCCGCAAGGATGACCGCGATCCCACCAATCTCGATGCGCGCCAGATCGCCTTCGGCATGAGCTATGCGATGTCGAAGCGCACCGCCTGGTATGCCGCTTATGCCCAGGTGCGCAATGAGAACGGCCAGCCGGCCGCCATCGGCCGCGCCAGCAGCGGCCTGCGCTTCGGCCTGCGCCACGCATTCTGACCGGCGCTTCCCGCTTGTGCTAAATTGAGGGGTTCAGCCCCCTCAACAACCAAGCAGGAAGCATTTATGTATCTGACCTATTTCAACGGCGCCTGGAGCGAAGGCAACGCCCCCTTGTTCGGCGCGATGGACCACAGCGTCTGGCTGGGTTCCTCGGTATTTGACGGCGCGCGCTCGATCCGTGGCCATATGGCCGATCTGCGTCTGCACCTGCAGCGCGTGATCTACTCGGCCGAGCGTCTCGGCCTGAGCTGCCCGCTCAACGTCGACGAGATGGAACAGCTGGTGCGCGAAGGCGTCGCCAAATTCCCGGCCGATGCCGAGCTGTATATCCGTCCGCTGGTGTTCGGCACCGACGGCCTGCTGATTCCCGTGGCCGAGAAGAGTGCCTTCGCCCTGACCCTGTTCGATGCGCCGATGCCGCCGTTCACCGGCTTCAGCGCCTGCCTGTCCGAGCTGCGCCGTCCCGATGCCGCCATGGCGCCGACCGATGCCAAAGCCTCCTCCCTGTACGCCAACACCACGCGCGCCCTGCGCGCCGCCAAGGAACGCGGCTACGATAACGCCGTCGTCTGCGACAGCGAAGGCCACGTCGCCGAATTCGCCACCGCCAATATCTTCTTCGTCACGCCCGCAGGCCAGGTGGTGACGCCCGTGCCAAACGGCACCTTCCTCTCCGGCATTACGCGCGGCCGCGTCATCGCCCTGCTGAAAGAGGCCGGCATCGTGGTCGAAGAGCGCAGCGTCAAGCCCGAGGAGCTGAACAGCGCCGTCGAAATCTTCAATACCGGCAACTTCGGCAAAGTCACGCCCTGCATCCGCTATGAAGGCCGCGACCTTCCGGTCGGCCCCATCGCCACCAAGGCTCGCGAGCTCTACATGGCCTACTCCGACGCCAACTAAGCCCGCCTCTGCGCCAAAGCAAAGAATGTCCTACCCTGGTGCATTACACCAAGGTAGGACATTTTTTTTGCTGGATCACACGGTGGGGCTTAGCGCGGCTTGGGGGCGGCGCCGCAGTCGGCGCTGAGCCAGCGGCCGCTGCCTTCGACCATCATCTGCTGGGGCGCGCCGTGGGCCTGGCTGGTGACATCCATGCGCATGGTGTAGCCGGTGTCGCCTTCGAAGATGACCTGGCCTTTGCCTTGCGAGGGCGGCTTGTTGCATTGGAAGCTGACGTTCATGCCGCCCGGGACCGGGGTGCTGGTGCTGCGGCAGTCGCCGGGCTGGCCGGCCGGCAGCTCGCGCTTTTCGGCCATTTCCTTGGTCATGCAGTAGGTGAGCTTGACGCCGCCGCCGTCGCCCAGGTTCAGGCCGACGCCGCGCTGCGCCATCATCTGCTCCAGCATCTTGCGCTGGTCGGCTGGCAGGTTCGCCATTTCCTTTTGCGCACGCGTCATGGCCTGCATGGTTTCCGGACTGCCGCCGGCGATGCGGTTATTCATCTCCCATAGGCCGGGCTTGAGGGTCTGGGCGCTGGCGCTGCTGCCCAGAAGTAGCAGGGTGCAGGCCAGCAGGGTGGGGCGGTGGAAGGGCATGGGCGGACTCCGGAGGCGCCGTGTCAGCTGCGTGGCTGAGGTTCGGCAACAAAGATTTCTACACGACGATTGCGGGCGCGGCCGGCATTGTCCTCGTTGGGGGCGATCGGTTCGCGCGCGCCGCGGCCTTCGACCACGATGCGCGTGGGCGAGACGCCGCGTGTGGCGAGGTAGTCGCGCGTATGCGAGGCGCGGTCCACGGACAAGGGCTGGTTGATGGCGTCGCTGCCGGTGCTGTCGGTGTGGCCGATGATGCTGACCGTGGCGGCGGGATTGTCGTTGAGCGTGCTGGCGAAGCGGTCGAGGATGGGGCGGAAGTTGGCCTTGATGTCGGAGCGGTTGGTGTCGAAGGAAATATCGCTGGGGATTTCCAGCTTCAGCCGGTTGTCCGGGGTCTGGCTGACCTGCACCCCGGTGCCCTTGGTGGCCTGCTCCATGGCCCGTTTCTGCTCTTCCATGCGCTGCGACCAGATATTGCCGGCGATGGCGCCGACCGCCGCGCCCAGTACGGCGCCGCCGGCCGCGCGGCCGCTGCCGCCGCCACCGGTGCTGGCGCCGAGAATGGCGCCCAGGCCGGCACCGATGCCGGCGCCGGTGGCCGTGCCGCGCTGCGTCGCGTTCATGTCGGCGCAGCCGCTGGCGGCCAGGGCCAGCAGCAGGGCCAGCGCGCCGGCCAGGGGTTTGGTGGATGCCTTGTGTTGGAAGTTCATGTCAGTCCCTCCTGAATTGTCCAGCAAGTGTAGACCTAAACGGAAAGCGGCGCTGCACCTTCGTGTACAGCGCCGCGGAACAGGAGTGGCTGGCGCGCAACGCGGACTAGACGCCGCGCCCGCTGATCAGGCGCAGCAGCACCATGATGATGGCCACCACCAGCAGCACGTGGATGAAACCGCCGATGGTGTAGGACGTGACCAGACCCAGCAGCCATAGAATGATGAGAACAACAGCCAGTGTGTATAACATGATGGACTCCTTGTTGTGGGGGTGATGGGATGATTGTTGCCTGTCTCAGCTTTTAACTCTGTACGCTGACGAACAGTACTAGCCGTGCCGCAATTGGCCTTTGACGACGCGGATGCGCTCGCCCTGCTGCCAGGCCGCGGCGCTGTGGAAGGTGCGCCGCTTGCCATCGTCCAGGCGCACCGTCACTTCATAGCTGGTGCGCGCATTCATATTGCCTTCCACCTGGTTGCCGACCACGGCGCCGCCGACGGCGCCGGCAATGGTGGCCAGATCGCGTCCGCTGCCGCCGCCGATCTGGTGGCCCAGCAGGCCGCCCACCACCGCGCCGCCTGCCGCGCCGACACCGCTGCCGTTGGCGCGGGTGCGGATGGTGCGCACCGACTCCACCACGCCGCAGTGGTGACAGACGGCGGGCGCTGCGGCGGTTTGCGCGCTGTAGTTCGCGGCGCCGCCGTCATTGCTGGCCGGCGCGGCGGCATACTGGTTCTGGCGCAGGCCGGTGCCCGGTGGCGGCGCGGGCGGTAACGGCGCGTTCTCCTGCAGCGGCGCAGCGGCACCGGCCGCGCCGGCCGGCGCGCTGAACGCCGGCGTGGCGGCCGGCGCGCCATGTCCCGCGGAGCTGGGCAGCCAGTCCATCAGGGCGGCGATGCCGACCGAACAGAACAGCAGCACGGCAACGGCGGCCGTCATCAGCAGCGGATGCAGGGGTTGTTTGCTGGCGGGGGGAATGAGGGGAGTCATGATGAGCTTTCCGATTGCATGTCGATGCCGTGATTGTCGGCCCGCAGGCACTGCCGTTTCAGTGCGTCAGCGTACATACAGGGGAAATACTTGCCAGTAAGCTAGTCCTGACCGATGTGCAGAAGCCGACCACTCTGACCCGACCGCGATGATTGTTAACTTTGACACCGCTCATGGCAGCGCCCTGATTCCCTCCCGCGGCAGCAACCGCCTGCTGGCGAGCTTGCCCGAGGACGATCTGGACCACATCCAATCCCTGTGCGAGCTGGCGATGGTGGACGTGGGCGAAGTGCTGTTCGAGCCGGGCCAGCCGATTACCCATCTCTACTTCCCGCTCGACGCCCTGGTCTGCCTGCTGGCCGTGGCCGAAGGCCGCATGACGCTGGAGGTGGGCGCGGTGGGGCGCGAAGGCATGCTCGGCGCCTCGGTCGCGCTCGGCCATCAGACGGCCCAGGTGCGCGCCGTGGTGCAGCGCGCCGGCTATGTGCTGCGCATGGAGTCGGGCGACTTCTGCCGCGAGTTCGCGCATATGGAATCCCTGCAGCGCCTGCTGTCGCGCTATACCGATGCGCTGCTGGCGCAAGCCATCCAGATCGCCGTGTGCAGCCGCTTCCACGTGCTGGAAGCGCGCCTGGCGCGCACCCTGCTGGTGACGCGCGACCGGCTGCAGTCGGAACGCTTTCATCTGACGCATGAATTCCTGGCCCACGCGCTCGGCGTGCGCCGCGTCGGCGTGACCAAGGCCGCCAGCGCCCTGCAGCAGCAGGGGCTGATCAGCTATAGCCGGGGCAATATCGAGATTCTGGATTCGGCGGGGCTGGAGGCGGCGTCCTGCGGCTGTTACGAGCTGGTCAAGGACGATGGCAGTATCGGGATGGGCAGCGTCTTCCTCTAAGGTTGGCGCTGCCCGGCAAGGCGGGGCTTAACGCGGCGGCTTGTTGACCTGGTTGCCGATCACGCCGCCGACGGCGGCGCCGCCCACGGTGCCGACAGCGCTGCCGCCCGACAGCACGGAGCCGGCCACGGCGCCGACGCCGGCGCCGATGGCCGTGTTACGGTCCTGCTGCGACATATTCGAACAGGCGCTCAGGCCGAAGAGGGCGGTCAGCAGTACGCCGCCGGTCATGATTTTCTTGATGTGCATGATGATCTCCTTGTGTGTGCAGCCGCGCGGGCTTGGCGGAAACCAGCATAGAACGGGTGGCCCATGCGCTCTGTTCGTCAGCTCACTTAGTTACGCTTGCTTACGTATTCCTGGCCTTGGCGCCGCGGCGCCAGCTTCTTGCCGGGCGGCGGCGCCACCGGCTTGCGCGCGGCCTCGGCCAGCAGCGGAGCGCAGGGCGTGTCGCTGCTGCCGCCGCCGCTGATCAGGGGCGCCAGCGCGGCCACCGGCGCCGCCAAGGTGGCCAGGGCAATGGCGCCGCCGGCGCGCAGGGCCAGCACGCCCTTGTCGATGTCGACGTCGGGGCGCTTGAAGGTGCCACGCACATAGATCGGCGAGCGCAGCGAGATGATGCGCAGGCCCTTGCTGTCGGGCTTCATGGTCAGGTCGAGGCGTTCGTCGTCCAGGCTGACGGCACCGCTGATGCGCACCGTGGCGTCCTCGGTGTCGACGATGAAGCTGCGCGTCTGCGCCAGGCCGTCGGTGACGGCGAAGTCGCCCGCCAGGCAGTTCAGCTTGACCTGCTTGTCGCCCACCAATTTGGTCAGCACGATGCTGCCGATGTTCAAGCCCATCTGCTCCAGCAGCAGCTTGCTGATCTGGCCCTGGCTGATGCGCGTCTTCAGTTCGCCATTCGATTGCGCCAGCAGGGTGGCGACCGAGTTGCCGGTGGCGCTGAGCCTGGTGTCGGCATTGATTACGCCCACGGTGGCCTGCAATTGCGGCAGGTGCGGGAACAATTCCTTCAAGCGGATGCCGCGCGCGCTGGCGGCCAGGTCGGCGCGGATGGCGTTCTTGGCATCGCGCCCGCTGCCGTCGAGGGTGACGGTGGAGGCCAGCTTGCCGCCGGCGAAATCGAAGTTCAGGGGCGTCAGCTTGAGCACGCCATCGCGCAGGTGGAATTCGGTTTCCAGATGGCTGATCGGCAGCTGCTCGGTGCGCACGATGCGCGCGGCGCGGTAGCTGACGTCGGCGTCGATGCTGGTCCAGCGCTCGGTCTTGAAGGTTTCCACCGGCAGCACTTTCTCGCTCGGCTGTACGGCCGGCAGGCCGCGCGCCTGCTTGCTGGCGTTGGAGTCGGCACCGATCAGCGGGCCGAGGTCGGCAAATTGCAGCAGCTTCGACTGCACCGTACCGCTCAAGTGGCCGCGCGGCTGCTTTTGTTCGTACACCAGCTGGCCGGCGATATCGCTGGAGCCGACGCGGCCGGTGAACTGCTCGTAGGTCCAGCGGTTGTGCCGGCCGGCCAGGGTGCCGCGCAGGCGGCCTTCGGTGGCGAAGGGCGGCGTTTCCGGCAGCACCAGGCCGGTCAGCGCGTACAGGCGCGCCATGCTGGCGCCGCCGACCTTGAGACGGAAGTCGATGGCGGCCAGTTGCAGCGGCCGCGTCAGCGTGCCCTCGGCGGCGATATTCACCAGGCCGACCTGGACCTTGCCCTGCAGCGGGAACGGCTGGTCGCCCTGCAGCGAGAGCACGGCGCCGGCCTTGCCCTGGCCGCTGACGGGCTGCTTGTTCCAGCGCCCCTCGGCGCGCCAGGACACGCCGTACTGGCTGTCCTGCGCCAGCGTGTCGAGGTGGGCCGTGGCATCGATATGCTGCGGTGCGTCCACCAGGCGCACGCTGCCCTTGCTGAACACCACGCGCTGCAAGTCGAGCCGCCAGGGCGATTGCCGGTTCTGCTGGAAGGTCCAGTTGTTCTTGCCGTCGGCGGTGCGCTGCAGATACACCTGGGGCGCCGTGAAGCTCAGCAGCGGGATCGTAATCTTCTGCTCCAGCAGCGCCAGTGGATTGAGCGAGAAGGACAGCTCGGCCGCGCTGGCCATATCGGCCGGCACCGCGTCGCCGCTGTGCGTGGCGGCCGCCAGCATGGGCGCGGGGTTGCCCAGGTGGACATCGCGCGCCAGCAGGTGCGGCCAAGGCACGAGGCTGCGCCAGCCCAGCTCCTGCGGCTGGCGTTGCCAGCTCAGCGCCAGAGTGCCGCGGATGGCGAAGGGGCGTTCGATGGCGGCGCTGACTTTCTCGTTCAGCCAGGGCCGGGCTTTATTCCAGTCGTAGTGGTAGAGAACGATCAGGGCGGCGGCGGGAACGGCGAGCAGCACGCCTCCGGCGGCGAGGGCAAGCTTGGTGCGGCGGGACAGGCTCATATGCGTAACTTTCATTTTTTTTCGGAGCATACCAAAGCCTAACTCACGGCGGCAAGGCGCTGTGTGCGCTCCCGCACGCAAGGCGGCACAGGCTGGACGGTATGTGCGTCTGCGTACAGAAAGCGCGCGGCGGCCCGCCTTATAAAGGCACTACCTTCAACGCAAACAAGGAGAACGACATGGCCCCAAGCAAACTCTGGCCCGCCCTGTGCGGCTTGTCCCTCGTACTGCTGAGCGGCTGCGCCAGCGGTCTGAAAACCCCGGCCACCGCCGATGTGGCAGCCTCGCGCGAAGCGGTGGAAAGCGCCGGTTCGTCCGGTGCGGCTGAGCTGGCGCCGGACGAGCTGAGCTCGGCCCGCGACAAAATGCTGCGCGCCAGCCAGGCGCTGGCCGCCCGCGATTACCAGCTGGCCCAGGATCTGGCCCAGCAAGCCCAGGCCGATGCCCGCCTGGCGCAAAGCAAGGCCAATTCGACCAAGGCCACGAATGCCGTCGACGCCTTGCAGGAAGACTTGCGCGTGCTGCGCGAGGAACTCGACCGTGCCAATAAATAAGCCCGAAAAACCAGCCTGAACGAAAGGACCGATCATGCACAAACTCTTGCTCAAACCCGCCGCCCTGCTGCTGGCCCTGGGCCTGGCCGCCTGCTCCAGCACGCCCACCACCACCAGCCTGCTGGAACAGGCGCGCGCCGATTTCAGTTCGGCGCAAGGCAGCCCCGCCGTGGCCCAGTATGCCCAGCCCGAGCTGGTCCAGGCCGGCGCAGCCCTGGACCAGGCCAATGCCGCCGCCGCCCGCCGCGAAAGCCTGAACGAGATCGACAAGCTGGCCTATGTCGCCAAGCAGCGCATCGCCACGGCGCAGGAAGTGGCGAAAGCCAAATCGGCCGAAGCCGGCCTGGCCGACGCCGCGCGCCAGCGCGACCAGGTGCGCCTGCAAGCGCGCACGGCCGAGGCGGAACAGGCCAAGCGCAGCGCCGAACAGGCGCAGCTGCAGGCCGCCAATGCCACTGCCGCCCAGCGCGACGCCCAAGCCCAGGCCGACCGCCTGGCGGCCCAGCTGGCCGACCTGCAAGCCCAGAAAACCGAGCGC
The DNA here is from genome assembly GCF_001191005.1 of Massilia sp. NR 4-1. Taxonomy (NCBI): domain Bacteria; kingdom Pseudomonadati; phylum Pseudomonadota; class Betaproteobacteria; order Burkholderiales; family Oxalobacteraceae; genus Massilia; species Massilia sp. NR 4-1. The sequence goes on along the minus strand of NZ_CP012201.1, from coordinate 2,613,411 downwards.
GGCACTGTCATCACCTTCGGCGACGTGCTGTTCAATGTCGACCAGTCGCAGCTGACCGCGCAGGGCATGGCCGTGGCCCGCAAGCTGGCCGACGTGCTGCAGCAGAACCCCGAGCGCAGCGTGCTGGTCGAAGGCTTTACCGACAGCACCGGCACCGCCGCCCACAATCTGCAGCTGTCGCAGCGCCGCGCCGAAGCCGTGCGCGCCGCCCTGGTGGGCATGGGCATCGAGCGCAGCCGGGTCGAAACGCGCGGCTATGGCGAAGCCTATCCGGTGGCCGGCAATGGCACCTCGGGCGACCGCCAGCTCAACCGCCGCGTCGAAATCGTGCTGTCCGAAGCCAATAGCCCGATCGCGGCGCGCCGCTAACCTCTGTAAAGGACCATCATGCCGCAAATTATCTCCACCCCGCCCAAGGGCATCGACCAGGCCGCCACCCGCGCCGCCGCCGCCAATCTGGCCGACGGCCCGGTGACGCAAGGCTATAAGGGCGACCGCGCCGCCATCGTCACCATGCTGAACGACGCCCTGGCCACCGAGCTGGTCTGCATCAACCGCTATAAACGGCACTATTACACCGTGAGCGGCCGGCAGAACAGCACGATCAAGGCCGAATTTCTGGAGCATGCCCAGCAAGAACAGGAGCACGCCGACTGGCTGGCCGAGCGCATCATCCAGCTCAACGGCGAGCCCGATTTCAACCCGGCAACGTTGCTTGATCGCAGCCATGCCGAGTATGATGACTCCACGGAGGTCCAGGCCATGGTGCGCGCCAATCTGGTGGCCGAGCGCGTCGCCATCGAGTCTTACCGCCAGATGATCGAACAGATTGGCGAGTCCGATCCCACAACGCGCCAACTGTTGATCAAGATCATGGCAGTCGAGGAAGAACACGCCGACGATATGCGGGATTTGCTTGATTAATCGCGGCGCGTTACAGTGCGTTCTTTCTCACCGTTTATAACAAGGAGCTTCATCATGCTGGAAAATAACATCAGTACCGTGAACAACGACGTGAAAACCCTGGTCAAGGACGCCCAGGCGCTGTTTACGGCGGCCACCGCACTGTCGGGTGAGAAAGCGGAAGAACTGCGCGGCCGCGGCATGCGCGCACTGGAATCGGCGCTGGCCAAGGCCCAGGAAGCCCAGGCCAGCGCGGTCGCGGCCACCAAGGAGGCGGCCAAATCGACCGACGCCTATGTGCATGAAAATCCCTGGCGCTCGGTTGCCATCGCGGCCGGCATCGGCCTGCTGGTGGGCGTGATCGTCGGCCGCAAATAAGCGGTGTCCGGTACCGATATGAGCCACCCCGATCCGCAGCACCCGGCCGGACTGGTCGCTTCGCTCTCGGCCCTGCTGAAGAGCTGCATCCGCCTGCTGCTGTCGCGCCTGGAACTGGCGGCGCTGGAGCTGGGCGAGGTGCGCCAGCACCTGATGCAGCTGGCCGTGGTGTTCGCGCTGGCGCTGGTGGCCTTCTGGTTCGCCATCGCCTTCGGCACGGCGGCCCTGATCTATCTGGCCTGGCAGAGCATGGGCTGGACCATCCTGCCGGTGCTGGCCGCGGTCTTCGTGCTGGCGGCGCTGGGCTTGCTCTGGTATGGCCAGCGCATGGTCAAGCAGGGCAAGCTGGGCCTGCCTGCCACCATGGCCGAGCTGAAGGCCGACCGCGATATGCTGCTGTAAGGGGATGCCATGAGCAAGGAAGAGCAGAAAGCGGCCTTGGCCGCTGCCAAACAGCGGCTGGTGGCCGAGGGCGAGCTGCACCGCCTCACCACGCTGCACGCCAAGATGCAGCTGCGCCAAGCCCTGCGCCCGGAAGCCCTGCTGCACGGGGCGGTCGACCATGCCGTGGGCGTGGCGCAGTCGCGCCTGGGTGGCTTGCTGAGCCCGGGCGGCCTGAGCCAGCTCAACTTCAAGGCCATCATGCCGTATGCGCTGACGGTCGGCTCCTTCATCGTGCGCAAGCGCTTGTACAAGCCGGCGCTGGCGGTGGCTGCCGTGGCGGCGGCCGGCGCGGCCTGGCTGATGCGGCGCAAGCGTGCCGAGGCCGAGGCCGATGCCGCAGCGGGCGAAGCACCCTGGGAATGACGGGGCGGCAGCCCCAGACCAGCAAAACGCCGCGGCCTGCGGCGTTTTGCTTGTCTGGGGGGCGGCGTTCGCCGCCGGCCTTATTCGCCGGTGACGTCGATTTTCGGCCGCTGGTGCGCGTCGGCATTGAGCTGGGCCAGGTTGGCCATATCGTCGCGGTAGGTCTGGCGCGCCGCGGCCTGGCAATCCTTGCGCTCGGCGGCGGGCTGCTGGCGGCAATCGGCCAGCGCTTCGTTGAGGGCGGCGCCTATCTCCTTGCGCAGCGTGGCCAGTTGCGCCTTGCTGCCGCGGTCTTCCTTGTACCAGCGCGCCGGATCGCCGCGCGCCAGTTCCTGTTTCTGGTGTTTGGCCGTGTCCGGCGGCGTGGTCTGGGCGGCGGCGCTGCCGCACAGGCCCGCAGCCAGCAGGCTGGCGATGAGCATCTGTTTCATGGTGAACTCCCGAAGCGGGGCGCCGCGGCGCCCCCTGGTTACGCTTACAGCCTGCCGGTGAGCAGCAGGATCAGCAAGACGACAACGATAATCCCGGTCAGGCCGCTCGGGGCATAGCCCCAGTTGCGGCTGTGCGGCCAGGCCGGCAGCGCTCCGATCAGGAGCAGGACGAGAACAATCAGCAGTATGGTGCCCATGCGGCGCCTCCTCTCTCAGCTGGCCGCTTCAATAGCGGTAGACGCGGCCGTCGACCAGGCGCACGCGGTTGCCCACGCGCAGGTCGTAGGCGCTGTCCTGGTTGATGGTGCGGTAATCGCCGTTATCGAGGCGGATGCTGATCTGGTAGACCTCGTGCGCCTGGTTGCGGTTCGATTCGATATTGTTGCCGAGCACGGCGCCGCCGATGGCGCCGGCCGCCGTGGCCGCCGCGCGGCCGCTGCCCGAACCGATCTGGTTGCCGACCAGCGCACCGACCAGGCCGCCGGCCACGGCGCCGGCGCCGCTGGTGGCCGGGTCGACGCGCACCATCTGGATGGAATCGATGGTGCCGTAGGTCGCGGCATCGGCCTGGTTGGAATAGGATGTGTTCTGCGGATAGTTATTGCTGGCGCAGCCGGAAGCCAGCGCCGCCACCGCCACCATCACGGCCAACAGGGTGGTATTCGTTTTCATCTTGTCCTCCTGGAAAAAGGTGGGTTCAGCTTAGTCAAGCGGCCGCGCCGGGTCTGTGCGATGCCGCACCATGCCGCGCCGGGACGGCTGAGTGCTGTTTGGCGCAAATCATTTTCTATGTTCGTCAGCGTACAGAAGCAACGCGACAGTTACGCGACACTGCCTCTGTGCCCGGAAGCGGGCAACGCAGAAAGAACCGAAACTACCCAAGGAGATATGCCATGAAAATCGCACACAAAATTGCCAGCGCCGTCTTTGCCGCCGCGACCGTGTTGACCCTGGCCGGTTGCGCCTCCACGCCATCGCAGGAAGGCACCGGCGAGTACGTCGACGACGCGGTGCTGACCACCAAGGTGAAAGCCAGCATCTTTAATGAGCCTAGCCTGAAATCGACTGAAATCAATGTCGAGACCTTCAAGGGCACCGTCCAGCTGAGCGGCTTCGTGGCCCAGCCGGCCGATATTTCCAAAGCCGGCGAAGTGGCGCGCGGCGTGAAGGGCGTGAAGTCGGTGAAAAACGATATCCGCGTGAAGTAAGCGGCAAGGCTGCCGGCGCGGCTGACGCGCCGGCGGCATGGAGCAGGCCATGAAGAATCCGCCCCCGCCGCTGGCGCCGCTGACCGAAACGGTTGCGCCCGCCAGCCTGGAGGGCGCGCCGCCCGACCCGGCAGCGGCAGGCGGCGTGCGCCTGCCGCTGCATGTCCATGCGCGCGGGCTGGCGCTGGCCATCATCGCCACCGTCGTCTTCCTGTATGCCCTGCAGTGGGCGCGCGATTTTCTGGTCCCGCTGGCGCTCGGCATCCTGCTGTCGTATACCCTGAATCCCGTGGTCTGCTGGCTGGAACGGCGGCGCGTGCGGCGCTCCTTCGGCGCCACGCTGATCACGGCCGCCATCCTGTGCGGCTCGGCCGCCACCATCGAACAGGTGCGCGGCGAATTCCTCAACATCCTCGGCGAACTGCCGGCCGTCACGCATAAGCTGTCGCGCCTGCTGACCGGGCAGGGCGGCGCCCTGCAGCGCATCCAGGCCGCCGCCAGCGAGATCGAACAAGCCACCGCCGGCAGCGGCGCGGCCGTGCCGGCCGCCGCCGGCGCCAAGCGCCCGGCGCGCAAGACGCCGCCGCCGGCGGCCGTGGCGGCGGGCAGCGGCGGCATCAAAGTCATTGACTGGGTCTGGGCCGGTTCGCGCGGTCTGGCGGGCTTTCTGGGCCAGGCCACGATGGTGATCTTCCTGCTCTACTTCCTGCTGCTGTCGGGCGACACCTTCAAGCGCAAGCTGGTGCGCCTGACCGGCCCTTCGCTGAGCAAGAAGAAGGTCACGCTGCAAATCCTCGACGATATCAACACCTCGATCCAGGCCTATATGTTCATGCTGCTGGTGACGAATGTGCTGCTGGGCCTGCTGATGTGGCTGGCGCTGAGCGCCATCGGCCTGGAGAACGCGGGCGCCTGGGCCGTGGTGGCGGGTCTGCTGCACCTGATGCCGTATTTCGGCACCTTGCTGCTGGCGGCCGCCACCGGCGCCGCCGCGCTGCTGCAATTCGGCGCCCTGCAGCCGGCCCTGATGGCGATCGGCGCGGCGCTGGCGATTGCCACCTTGGTCGGCACGGTGGTGACGACCTGGATGACGGGCCGCATCGCGCGCATGAACGCGGCGGCCGTGTTTGTGAGCCTGCTGTTCTGGGGCTGGTTGTGGGGCGTCTGGGGCTTGCTGCTGGGCGTGCCGCTGATCGTCATCGTCAAGGTGGTGGCCGAGCGCATCGAAGGCATGGAAGTGCTGGCCGAACTGCTGGGCGACTAGAGGCGCAGATTGCCCTCGGCGTCGCGCGCATGATGGCGCAGGCTGCCCAGCTGCAGCGCATACTGGCGCGCGAATTCGGCGCCGAGGAAGAACACCTGGGCCGAGTAGTACACCCACAGCAGCAGGGCGATCACGGAGCCGGCCGCGCCGAAGCTGCTGGCCACGCCGCTATTGCCGATATAGGTGCCGATCGCGTACTTGCCGATGCTGAACAGCAGGGCGGTGCCGAGGGCGCCGGCCAGCACGTCGCGCCAGGACAGGCGGATGCGCGGCAGCATCTTGTAGATCACGGCGAAGATGGCGGCGATCACGGCAAAGCCGATGGCGTTGTTGAGCCAGGCCAGCACGATGGCGGCGCCCTGCCAATGGCTGCTCCAGAATTTCTCCACCAGGCCAAGCGCGGCGCTGACCACCAGCGACACCGTCAGCAGGAAGCCCAGCACCAGCACCATGCCGAAGGAGAGCAGGCGGGTGCGCACGGCATTCCACAGCGAACCTTCGGCCAGCGGCGGCAATTGCCAGATCTCGTCCAGGCTCGATTTCAGCTCGGCGAACACGGTGGTGGCGCCGAACAGCAGCAGCACGGCCGCGACGACGGCGGCCAGGCGGCCTTCGGCCTCGTTCTGCGCGCCGGCCAGCACCAGCTGGATGGCGGCCGCGCCCTGGTCGCCGAGCAGGCCGCGCAACTGGGCGAACAGCTCGCCCTGGGCCGCCTGCTTGCCGTAGAACAGGCCGGCGATCGAAATCACCAGCACCAGGATCGGCGCCAGCGAGAACAGGGTATAGAAGGCGAGCGCCGCGCCCTTGCTGCTGGCGCGGTGGGCGAACCATTCGCTCAGCGTGCAGTAGGCGATAGGGGGCAGGGAACAGGCATGGTGGCGCCAGCGCTGCAGGCTCATGGCAATCTCCTGGTTCAAAAAGAAAAAGGGGCATGACGCCCCTTTTTCGATACGGCCTTGGCGGAATTACTGCACGCGGCGTTCGACGGTGATCTGTTCGACTTCCACGCGGCGGTTCGGTTCCAGGCACTTGATGAGGTCAGCCCGTTTCTTGTCGGTGCAGGTCACGACCGGATTGGCCTTGCCCTTGCCCTGGGCGTTCAGGCGCGAGCCGGCCACGCCCTTGCTTTCCAGGTAGGCCTTGACCGCGTTGGCGCGGCGCTCGGACAGTTTCTGGTTGTACTTGTCCGCACCGAGGCGGTCGGTGTAGCCGGTGATGGTGATGTCGCCGATGCCCGGATTGTCGTTGAGCAGCTTGGCCACATCGTCCAGCTTGGGCTGGGCGCCGGCCAGCTTATCGCTGTCGAAGCCGAACAGTTCGGTGGCCGACATCGTCACTTTCTCGAAGCGTGGCGGCGGTGGCGGCGGCGGCGGGGCGACGGGCGGCGGTGGCGGCGGCTGCACGGCGACAGGCGGCGGAGCGGGCGGGGCCGGGGGCGCCGGCGGCGCGCCGAAGGCGTAGTTCAGGCCCAGGTTCAGGTAGACGTTGTTGACCTTGGACGGACGGAACTCGTCGCCGCGCAGCATGCCGTGCACATTGCGCACGTCGGCCTGGAAGGACCAGCGGTCATTGATGGTGGACTGGAAGCCCAGGCCGGCGCTCACATAGGGCGAGCTGCGGCGGGCGGAGGGCGAACCCACCAGGTTCAGCTTGTCGCGCTCGGCGCCCACGCCCAGCAGCAGGAAGGGGCGGAAGGATTGGCGCGAGAACATATACAGGGCGTCGATGCCCAGGGTCTGCTGGGTGTATTTCGAGCCGTTTTCCTTGGAGCGGGCGTGGGTCAGGCCCATCTGGATATCCCAGTCCTGGGACACGGCCTTGCCGAACTTCAGGCCGACGCCGGGGCCGGTTTTGTCGACCAGCCAGTCGCTATCGGGCTTGAAAGCGCTGATGCTGGGCTGGATGTACCAATTGGGGTTGATCGTGGCGTCCTGCGCCGAGGCGGCGGCAGTGGCACACAGCAGGGCTGCGGCAAGGGCAATTTTCTTATTCAAATTTGACTCCCATGAGTTGAGAAAAAGTAATACAGCAAGGCCTGGGCCGGACTGTTACACCTCAGCTTAGTGGCCTGTTGCCGTACGGGTCAGTGCGCTAGCGCACAAACGGCATTGTGATTTTGCGCAATGTTGTAATTTTACCACGGGAACCCCCATGGCGCCGTCCTGTCCAACAAAAAGCGCGCCGCTCCGGAACCGGAGGCGGCGCGCTGGCGGGGATGGATCAGCGCGAGGGTGGCGGGTTTTGCTCGGCCGGCGGCGCCGGTTCGGCCGGTTTCGGCTCGGCCGGTGCGCCGGGCGCGCCCTGGGCGCCGGCCGGGCCGGGTTCGCCCTTGGCGCCCTCCGGCCCCGCCGGTCCAGGCACCGGTACCGGCACGGGTACCGGGACGGCGGCCGGGGCCGGGGTTTCCACCACCGGCGGCGGGTTGTTGACGGTTTTTTCGCAGGCGCTCAGGCCCAGGGCGGCGGCCGTGGCGGCCAGCAGGATGGCGTATCGCATGAGGTTCTCCTTTAAAGGATGGACGAATTGATGAAGCCGCAGCCAGTGTAGGAGGGCGGCCGCCGGCCTTCTGTACGCAAACACACAAAGCCGTAAAATCTGATTTATTTGTCAATAAATTGTCGCTAGCATAATTTTGTGCCGCTCTTATGTTCGTTGCCGCACAGACTGAAACATCCAAAGCCGGCAAGCTGGGGACAGTGTTCAAGAATGCCGGCCCCGCAAATGCCGTGCAATCCAGGCAATTGTTATAAGGAGTGTTCAAATGCATGCAATCAGAGAATCCCGCGATACGTCCCCCGGAGAGATGATGGCAGCCAATCAGGAGCTGCACCTGGCCGCGGCCGCGGATAGACCGCGCCTGGCCCTGGTGGAACGCCCCGGACCGCCCCTGCCCGAGCGCAAAGCCCTGTCGCTCGCCTCGATCGAGCGCGTGCGGTCCACCTCGGCCACCCAGCGCCGCATCGAAAACATGCAGAAGCTGATCGGCGAGCTGCAAAACCATGAGATGCTGGCCGATGAAATCGCCTGGTTCCTGAAATTCTCGCCTTCGGGCGCGCGCAAATACATCCGCGACCTGCGCGAAGCGGGCGTGATCGAGCTGGCGCGCTATATCGAGGGTACCGCCACCTATCTGGGCAAGGCGGTCTACCAGCTGACGCCGGACGCCGAGCGCGTCAAGGCCTTCCTGGCGGCCATCGTCCAGCCCAAGCGCGAAGGCGCGCCGCCGCGCAAGGAACGCCCCAGCCTGCGCGAGCAGAATATGGCCGGCAACGGCCGCCATTTCCACATCTTGGCCGACGACACGCATTATGCAATCCGCGTCAACCGCAACCCGGTGGTGCGCGATCCCCTGGTGGAAGCCCTGTTCGGCGCGGCACCCTCGCAGCAGAAGGCGCTGTAGCAAGAGAAGTGCTAAGCTAGTCCATGCCGCCCCGGCGCCGGCCGGGGCGGTTGAATTGTCGGCCTGAAGCCCCATCTGCGGCGGACGAGTTCACTTATGGACGGCATATGGACGCATTGATCTGGTTTGCCCTGAGCGCTTTGGCCATCGGCGCCCCGTTTCTGTATCCGCGCTGGTCGCTGCGGCGCGCCCTGTCCCGCCCCTTGCGGCCTGAGCAGTTGGCCCTGCTCGCGCGCGGCCTGCCCATCTACGCGCGCATGGCGCCCGCCCTGCAGCAGCAGTTGCAGCGTCTGGTCGTGCACTTCCTGCACCAGAAAAAATTCGTCGGCTGCGCCGGTCTCGAAGTCACCGAGGAAATGCGCCTGAGCATCGCCGCCCAAGCCTGCCTGCTGCTGCTGAACCGTCCCAGCAAGGTCTATCCGGCCCTGCACACCATCCTGGTCTATCCCGGCGCGTTCGTCGCCGTGCGGCCCGAAGTGGGACCGGGCGGCGTGGTCAGCCATGCCGAGCAGGGCATGCTGGGCGAATCCTGGTCCGATGGCCGCGTGGTGCTGTCCTGGGACGATGTGCAGCGCGGCGCGGCCGACTGGAACGACGGCCACAATGTGGTGCTGCATGAATTTGCTCACCAGCTCGACAGCGAGTCGGGCGCCAACAATGGCGCGCCCTACCTGGGCAGCCGGGAAAGCTATCTGAGCTGGTCGGCCGTGCTCTCGCGCGACTACGCCAATCTGCGCCACGAGGCCTGGTATGGCCGCCACGACAGCGTGATGGACCATTACGGCGCCACCAGCCCGGCCGAATTCTTTGCCGTCGCCACCGAAACCTTCTTTGAAAAGCCGTGGCAGATGGCCGAACGCCATGCCGACCTGTATGGCGAGCTACAGAAGTATTACCGCGTCGATCCGCGCGACTGGCTGGCGCCGCCCGCGCCGCCGCCCGCCGCGGACGCCATGCCCGTGCTGGCGCCGCCCGGCGGCCGGTCCTACGCCTGGGCCAACTGGTGAACGGCATGGAATTCGAGGACTTCGAATTCTTCAACCAAGACGCCGCCCCCGGCAGCAAACCCTCGCCCCATGGCGCCGCCTCGCCGCTGGTGCGCCTGCAATACCTGGTGGACAACACCCCGGCCGTCATCTACTGCACGGTGCCGAGCGGCGACTTCAAGATGACCTTCGTCAGCAATAATGTGGTGAATATGCTGGGCTACCGGCCGGAAGAGATGGTGGCCGACCCCAATTTCTGGTTCGACCACATCCACCCCGACGACGCGCCGGCCATCTTTTCCAGCCTGGCCAAGGTGTTTACCGAAGGCTTGCGCGCCTACGAATACCGTTTCCGCGCCGCCGACGGCCGCTATCTGTGGATGCACGACACGCTGCGCCTGATCAGCGACGAGCATGGCGCGCCGCTGGAAGTGATCGGCGCCCTGACCGACATCACCGACCGCAAGCTGATGGAGGAGGCGCTGCAGGCCAAGGGCCGCGAGCAGCAGCAGCTGATCGCCAAGCTGGGCGAGGCGCACGAGCAGCTGCTGCAGGCCGAGAAGATGGCGTCCATCGGCCAGCTGGCGGCCGGCGTGGCGCACGAGATCAATAATCCGATCGGTTTCGTCAACTCGAATATGGGGTCGCTGCAAAACTATGTGGCCACGCTGTTCCGCGTCATCAAGGCTTACGAGGCGGCGCTGGCCGACCAGCCGGCCCTGCAGGCGCGCCTGGCGCCCTTGCGGCAGGAGGCCGACCTCGACTTCCTGGAGCAGGACACCACGGCCCTGGTGCGCGAGTCGATGGATGGGCTGAAGCGGGTCAAGGACATCGTGCAGTCGCTCAAGGATTTCTCCCATGTCGGCGAGAACGAATGGCAGGTGGCCGACCTGCACCAGGGCCTGGACAGCACGCTCAATATCGTCGCCAATGAACTCAAATACAAGGCTGACGTCGTGCGCGAATACGGCCAGCTGCCGCCCATCGAGTGCCTGGCTTCGCAGCTCAACCAGGTGTTCATGAACCTGCTGGTCAATGCCGGCCAGGCCATCAAGGACAAGGGCATGATCCGCATCCGCACCGGCGCCGAAAAGGGCTGGGTCTGGGTCGAAATCCGCGATAGCGGCGTCGGCATCGCGCCGCAGCACCTGAAGCGCATCTTCGAACCCTTCTTCACCACCAAGCCGGTGGGCAGCGGTACCGGGCTCGGCCTGTCGCTCTCCTACAGCATCGTGCACAAGCATGGCGGCAAGATCGACGTCGCCTCCCAGCCCGGCAAGGGCACCGCCTTCCGCATCCTGCTGCCGCAGCGGCGCCCGCCCCAGGGCCAGCCCGCCGCTACAGGATGATGGAGCCGTCCGGTCCCCAGTTGACCTTGAGGATGCCGGGTTCTTCTTCCTCCAGCCGCTGCGCTTCAAGTTCCTGCGCTCCCAGCACCTGGCTGGCGTGGTTGGCCAGGCCGGCATCGGCCAGCAGCCTGTCGCGCAGGGCCAGGGCGTCGTGCACGCAGTGGCCCAGGTCGTTCACCGACCAGGGTTTGGGGATGAAGCGGAAGACCTGGGCTTCGTTGATGGCGCTCATCGCGGTCTGGAACTCGGTGGAGGCCGAGAGCATGATGCGCACCGTGTGCGGCGCCACCTCCTTCAGCGCCTGCAGGAAGGTGACGCCATCCATCTGCGGCATGCGGTAATCCGAGATGGCCAGGTCGAAATCGCATTCGCAGATGCGCTGCAGCGCAGCGCGCGGCTGCTCGAAGGTCTCGATCAGCAATCCCTCGATCTGCAGGTGCACGCGCAGCGAACGGCGCAGGGCATTCAATACCTTGACTTCATCGTCCAGCAACAGAAAACGCCTCATGGCGCGCTCCTCCTGATCCAGATCGGCAAACGGTTCTGGCTTTTGCTCTCGAAATCCTGCACCTGCTGGATCAGGCGCGCATCGAGCACATGGTCGGCCGCCAGCAGCATCAGGCCGTCGCGGCTGACCAGGTCGCGCGCCAGCACCATGCCCGGCACCAGTTCGCCGGACAGCATTTCCAGCCCGCTGGCCGGATCGTCCGGGCTGGCGCCTTCGAGCACCAGGCGGAAGGCGGCCACCACGCTGGGGTCGTAGCGCTTGCCCGCCGCGTCCAGGATCAGGCTCTTGGCCTCGTCGGCGCGCAGATGGCGCTGCACCATGCCGCCTTCCTGCAGATTGTAGTAATCGACGGCCAACGACAGGATGCGCGCGCCGAGCGGGATGGCGAAGCCGGACAGCCCTTGCGGGAAGCCGTTGCCGTCGAAGCGTTCCAGCTGGGCGCGCAGGATGGCGGCGCTGCCGCGCAGGTCGGGCAGGGGCATCAGCAAGTCTTCGGCGCGCTGCGGATGCTTGCGGTACAGGCCGAGCGCCTCGCCATGCAGCATGGTGAGCGGGGTGGCCAGCAGTTCGTCGGAAAAGCCGATCTTGCCGATATCGTGCAGCAGGGCGGCGACGAAGACATCCTGCACCTCCTTGGGCTCCACCTTCATCTGCTGGGCGATCTGGCGCGCCAGGTCGGCGATCTTGCGCGCCTGTCCGGCCAGATTGCTGCCGCGCTGCTCGGCGAGATTGGACAGGATCTTGATCGTGGTGAGGAAATTCTGCTTGAGCTTTTCATTGGCCGCCACGGCCGCCTCGTGCAGCGCGCGCAACTGGCGCGTGCGTTCCTCGACCTTGGCTTCCAGCCCCTGGTTGAGCGCCTTCAATTCCTCGTTCTGGTGCTGGGTCAGCGCTTCCAGGCGCTGCTTGTCCTGCTCCAGCGCGCGCCGTTCCAGCGCGTGGCGCACCACCAGCAGGATATCGTTATCGTCCCAGGGCTTGGTGATGTAGCGGTAGATTTCGCCGCAGTTGATGGCGTCCAGGATGGACTGGATATCGGAGTAGCCGGTCAGCAGCAGGCGCAGCACATCGGGCCGGCGCGCGCGCACCTGGGCCAGGAAGCGCGCCCCGTCCATCTCCGGCATGCGCATGTCGGAGATCACCAGGTCCACCGTCTCCTGCTCCAGTATCTGCAAGCCTTCCTCCCCGCTTTCCGCCGTCAGCACGCGGTAGCCGCGCGCGCGGAACAGGCGGCGCAGGGCCGACAGGATGTTCGGCTCGTCGTCCACGCACAGCAGGGTGGCCGCCGCCGTCACCGGCACGGGCATGGTTTGCGGCAGCACGGAACTCATGGACTGGCCTCCTGTTGCTCATCGGCTTGGTGGTGCACGGGCAGCAGCACGCGGAAGGTGCTGCCCTGGCCCGGCGTGGACTCGACGCTGATGCTGCCCTGGTGCTTTTGCACGATGCCGTAGGCCAGCGACAGGCCCAGGCCGGTGCCTTTGCCCACGGCCTTGGTGGTGAAGAAGGGGTCGAAGATGCGCAGCAGGTTTTCCGGCGCGATGCCGCAGCCGGTGTCGCTCACTTCCAGCCGCACTTGCCCGCCTTCGCTGCTGGTGCGGATGGTGATGCGCCCGCGCTCGGCGCCGATGGCGTGGGCGGCGTTCACCACCAGGTTCATCACCACCTGGTTGATCTGCAGCGGCAGGCACTGGATGTCGGGAATCTCGCCGTACTCGCGCACCACGTCGGCCTTGTATTTGACTTCATTGCTGACGATGTTCAGGGTGGAGTCGATGCCCTGGTGCAGATTGGCCCAGACCCATTCCTGGCTGCTGTCGACGCGCGAAAAATCTTTCAGATCCTGCACGATATGGCGCACCCGCACGATGCCTTCGCGCGACTCGGCCATCAGCGAGGGGATGTCTTCGCGCAGGAAGTCCAGGTCGAGCGCGGCGCGCCGCGCGCGCAGCCCGGCCGCCAACCCGGCCTCCATCTGCTCTTCGGCGGCGCGGTAGTCGTCCAGCATGGCGAACAGGTCGTCCAGATAGCCTTGCAGGGTGCCGAAATTGGAGAAGATGTAGCCGATCGGATTATTGATCTCGTGCGCCACGCCGGCCGCCAGCTGGCCGATGGAGGCCAGCTTCTCCGACTGCAGCAACTGCTGCTGGGTGCGTCCCAGGCGCTCATTGAGTTCGGTCAGCTCGGCGTTGCTGCGCCGCAGTTCCGCTTCCGCCGCCTGGCGCTGGCGGATATCGTCTTCCAGGCGCTGGTTGACTTCGGCCAGCTGGGCGGTGCGCGCTTCGACCAGGTGCTCCAGATTGTCGTGGGCCTGGCGCAGCGCGTTTTCCGCCACGCGCCGCTCGGTGACGTCGCGCAGGGTCTGGATGGCGCCCACCAGGCGGCCGTCGTGGTCGCGCAGCGGGGCGGCCGTGAAGTGCAGCCAATGGCCGCCTTCGCCCAGGTTCGGAAAGAAGTCCTCCTCCTCGTAGGCGCCGGGAATCAGGGCCGAACGGCGGTGCTGGCGCTCGCGATACAGGCGGTCGGTGGCGGGATCGGCGCCGGCCACGATCAGGTCGGCCAGCAGGTCGCGCGGCCGGGGATAGAAGGCTTGCCAGTGGTTTTCCGTGCCCAGCATCTCTTCCTTGCTCCAGCCCAGCAACTGCTCGCAAGCCTTGTTCCAGTGCGTGATCACGTGCTGCATATCGATGACGAAGGTGGCGACCGGGTGGCCGTCCAGCAGCTCGGACAGGGTGATGGCGGCCTGCGTCTTGGCCATCTCGCTGGGCGCCGGATGGAGGGAGGAGAATTGCGGCATGCAGGCCTCGCCCTAGTTCAGCAGCACCTGGCACATCGCCTGGCAATCCTGCGCGCCCTGGGCCGCGCTGTCCAGCCAGGCGGCGCGCTCCAGGTTCAGGGCTTGCCAGGCCTGCGGCCCCGGTTCCATCCCATGCGCCAGCAGATTGGCCAGGTGCACCGTCAGCGCCGGCGAGCGCTCCTGCCATGCCGTGTCATGGTGGCGTGCCGCGGCCTCCTGGATCAGCGGCGGAAAATGCCAATGGCCGGCCAGCGCCGCGCCCACGGCGGCATGGTCGAAGCCGAAGCAGGCTTGTTCCGCCGCGCGCTGCTCGCTGGCATGGGCGCGGCGCCAGGCTTCCATGGCCGCGTACTCGGCGGGAAAACTGGTGGCCAGTACCGGCACGCCGATATCGTGCAACAGGCCGGCGGTGAAGGCGCTGTCCGGACTTTGGTGCTGGCGCTGGGCCAGCGCGCGCGCCGCCGCCGCCGCCGCCAGCGAATGGCGCCAGAAGGCGCGCAGGTCGAAGCCGGCCGCGGGCGGCACGCGCAGGCTGCCGGTCAGGGCGATGGCCGTGACCAGGGTGCGGATGCTGTGCACGCCCAGCACGGCGATGGCTTGCTGCAGCGAGGTGACGCGCGCGGACAGGCCGTAGAAGGAGGAATTGGCCAGGCGCAGGATGCGCGCCGCCACCGCCTGGTCGAGCGCGAGCCGCTCGGCCAGCTGGCGCGTGTCGAGATCCTCGTGCTGCATCAGCGCCAGCAGCTCGCCGACAGCGTCGGGCAGGGAGGGCAGGTCGCGCAGACGGCGCAGCGCCTCGGCGGCGGACGGGGCGCCGTGCGCGGTGGCCAGGGCGGCATCGCTGCTCATGTGGACTCCAGGCAGCGGCTGACCGTGATCAGGCTGCCGCGCGAACTGGACAGCTCGCCCATCGGATACACCACCACCGCATACGGCCGGCCGTCGATGCACAGTTCGGCATGCGGCGCCGCGGCGGCATCGGCGCCGGCCGGGAACAGCTGGGGCAGGGCTTGCGCGGCCTCGCTGCCGAGCAGGGTGGCGCCGGGGCCGAACAGCTGCGCCGCCGCGCTGTTGACGAAGGCCAGCAGGCCATGCTCGTCCATGCCGATCACCGGCAGCGGCAGATGCTGCAGCACTTCGCGCGCCACATTCAGGCTGATTTCGCTGCGGCTGATCTGCTGCTGTTTTTGCTGCAGCAGTTCTTCCATGCGGCGGTTGGCGGCGGCCAGCTCCTGGCTGGCGCTGCGCAGCTCCAGGTTCAGGCGCTCGTTCTCGTCGTTGACTTCCTTCAGGCGGAACGCTTGCGCGACGTGGCCGCGCAGGCGTTCGTCGTCCCAGGGCTTGGTCAGGAATTTGTAGATCGCGCCCTCGTTGACGGCGTCCGTCACCGATTGCAGCTCGGTATAGCCGGACAGCATGATGCGTATGGTGTCGGGATACAGGTCCTTGGCCTTGCGCAGGAAGTCGGCGCCGATCATGCCCGGCATGCGCTGGTCCGATACGATCACGTCCACCGGGTGGCGCGCCAGGATGTCCAGGCCTTCGGGGCCGCTGGCGGCGGTGTGGATGGTGTAGTCGTCGCGCCGCAGCAGGCGTTTCAGCGCCGCCAGGATATTCGGTTCGTCGTCCACCAGCAACAGGCTGCGCGGCTGGCGCTGGATGCGGCGCTGTTCGGGCGGCAGGCAGCGCTGCTCGGCCAGCAGGGCCAGGATGGCGTCGCGCGCGACCGGCGGCGAGAAGAAGTAGCCCTGGATCAGGTCGCACATATTGCGCCGCAAGAAGTCGCACTGCTCGCCGTTTTCCACGCCTTCGGCCACCACTTTGAGACCCAGGTGGTGGGCCATGGCGATAATGGTCTTGGACAGGGCGGCGTCGCCGCGGTCGCTCAGCACCTCGCGGATGAAGCTGCAATCGATCTTCACATAGTCGAAAGGGAAGCGCTTGGGATGGCCGAGCGAGGAAGCGCCGGTGCCGAAATCGTCCAGCATCAGTTGCACGCCCAAGGCCTTCAGCTCATGCAGCGCGCGCAGGCTGGCGCCGGCGTCGGGCAGCAGCGCGGCCTCGGTCAGCTCCAGCATCAGGCCGGCCGGGGCCAGGCCGTGCTCTTGCAGCAGGCATTGCACCAGGGCGGGAAAGCGCGCATCGCGCAGCTGGCCGGGCGCGATATTCACCGACACGCGCACCGCCGGCGCCGGCGTGTCGGCGGCCGGCCGGTTCCTGGGTAGGGCCGCCAGCCAGTGCGCCAGATCGGCGCAAGCCTGGCGCAGCGCCCATTCATCGAGCATGCCCATCAGGCCCGCCGCCTCGGCCTGCGGCAGGAAGTCGGCGGCCGCGATCAAGCCCAGTTCGGGATGTTGCCAGCGCAGCAGGGCTTCGACGCTGGCGATGCAGCCGTCCTGCAGGCTGACCAGGGGCTGGTAGAGCAGGCGCAGCTCATTGCGCTGCAAGGCGGCGCCGAGCAGGACCTCATTGCCCGTGCGCATCAGGAGCCGGGGCAGCGCGCCGGAGCCGAGACTGGCCGGCTGGCCGCCGGTAGCGGTGTCATCCAAGGCATCCAGATCCATCAGCACTCCCCGCAGAAAGAAACGGCCGGCAGCACGCAACTGGAAACGATTATACGGCCAAGATTGCCGGCGCGCCTATGTGTGGCAAGGAACGGAACGCTACAGCCAGGCAGGGCATGCTGGCGCCAGCTTTTACTCAGAGGAGAGGACGATGACAGCCATTCTTGCGGGCCATTTTCAGTTGCAGGATGAAATCGACGCGGCGCGCCAGGCCCTGCGCGCGGCCGGTTTCGCCGATGAACGGATCAGCAGCTTCTTCGTGAACCCGCCCGGCCAGCACGCCACCTTCGGTCCCGGCGGCGACCGCGCGCTCTCGCCGGGCGCCAAGGAAACGCCGGCCGGCCTGGCCAAGGGAGCGGCCACCGGCGGCGTGATCGGCGCGGCCGTGGGGGCCGTCGCCGCGCCCGTGACCGGCCCGCTGGGACCGGTGGTGGGCGGCCTGCTTGGCGCGCACGTCGGTTCGCTGTACAGTTTCTCGGAAATGAAGGAAGCCGGTGCGCCCGAGGCGGGCGGCGAAAACCGCGCGCCGCCGCGCCAGCCCGGCATGATGATTGCCGTGGCCGTCACGCCGCAGAACGAGGCGGTGGCGCTGGCGCTGCTGCGCCGCCTGGGCGCCCACCACCTGGAACGCGCCGAGGGCACGATCGAGGCGGGCGACTGGCGCGATTTCGATCCCTTGTCGGCGCCGCGGCTGGTGGCCGGAAGCGGGACATGATACAAGGGCGCATGCCGGGCCGGTCCGCGGTGTTGTGGCGGGCTGGCGATTTTCTGGTCTGGCGGTAATATTTGGTAGGAGAGTTGCTACAATAAACTTAGCTGCTTCACGGCGCCGCGCGCCGCACCGGATCAGCCATGATGCTGACGAGAGGGGAGACCTCCAATGACACAGGCATGGGTAGTGCTTACTCGGCCCGACGGCCGCAATGTTTCGGCGCCGACCGAGGCCCAGCTGGCCGCCGCCCTGGCGGAAGTGTATGGCGGCAGGGCGCCGGTCGTGGACGGCAGTCCGGGCAGCGCCGTGTTGCGTTTCGGCTACGATGACGGCCTGATGTACCAGATGGAAGTGTCGGCTGACGGCAACGTCCGCTTCGAGGAGTGGTCGGACCGCGATTGCGAGATCGCGCTGGCCAGTCCGCGCCAGATGGCCGTGGCGCAGGAGGACGCCCTGCAATTGTGGATGTGGCTGGCGCAGCGCCAGGTGGCCAAGATCCGCAGCCAGAACTGGCAGTCCGGCGGCTAGGTCCAGCGGCCCCGGCGCGCCGTCCTCAGTGCGCCATCAGGACCGGCAAATTCATGCTTTCCAGCACGGTGCGCGTCACGCCGCCCAGCAGGGTTTCGCGGAAGCGCGAATGGCCGTAGGCGCCCAGCACCAGCAGATCGCTGCCCAGTTCCGCGGCCAGGGCCAGCAAGGCGTCGCCGATATCGGCCGGCCGTTTCAGCAAGCCTTGGCGCGCGCTCTGGCGCAGCACGATGCTGGCGCGCACACCATGGCGCTCCAGCCACAGCTGCACCTCCTCGCCCGGGCTCTCGCCATACACGCCGGGACGCAGCTCGGCATCGAAAATCGCCAGATGGACGCTGGCCGCGCGCGCCAGCAGGGGCAGCGCCTCGTGCAGCGCGCGCGCCGCTTCCTTGCTGGCATTCCAGGCCACCAGCACATGCTGGCCCGGCGCCGGCGCGCCGGCACTGGCCACGCCGGCCGCGTTGACGGCGATGGCGCTGGCGGTGCGCGCCGCATGCGGCACCAGCAGGACCGGGCGGCCGGAATCGGTCAGCACCTGGGCCTGGTAATCGGGCAGTGGCGGCGCGGCGTGGCGCTCGGGATTGGCCTGGCTCAGCACCACCAGGTCGGCGTGGCGGGCCAGCAGGCTCAGGCCGGCGCCCGGCTCGTCGTCGAGCAGGCGCTCTTCGAAGGAGCGCAGGCCCAGCGCCTGCACATGGGGACCGAACTGGGCCAGGGCGCGGCGCGCGCGCTGGCGCAGGAAGTCCAGGTGCAGGGCCAGGTTCGGGTCTTGCTCGTCCACCATTTCATTCTGGTAGAGAAAGCGCGACACGCCCGTCATGGCGGCGCCGATCAGGTGGGCGCCGTCCTGCAAGGCCAGCTCCGCCGCCATCAGGATGCGGGCGGCGGCATGTGGCGCATCGTCAACATGGACCAGTATCGTTTTGTATGCCATGCTTGAATTATAGGCCGCGCGCAGCAGGCTCCGCGCACGGCAGCGTTCCCGCTCCGGTAGTCAAACCACAGGGAGAGACCATGGACGAACAACGTGTAGCACTGGTCACGGGCGGCATGGGCGGTCTGGGCGGCGTGATCTGCCGCCGCCTGGCGCGCGACGGCCTGCAAGTCATCACCACCTATTCCCATGCCAATACCGGCGCCGATGCCTGGCTGGCGGCCCAGCGCGCCGACGGCTTCGCCTTCGCCGCCTGCCGGCTCGACGTGGGTGACTTTGCCGAGTGCGAACAGGTGGTGGCGCGGTTGCTGGCCGAGCATGGACAGATCGATGTGCTGGTGAATAATGCCGGCATCACGCGCGACCAGACCTTGCGCAAGATGGGGCCGGAGCTGTGGCGCGAGGTGCTGCACACCAATCTGGACAGCGTCTATAACATGAGCAAGCAGGTGATCGAGGGCATGCAGCAGCGGCGCTGGGGCCGCATCGTGAATATTTCCTCGGTGGTTGGACAGAAGGGCGCTTTCGGCCAGGTCAATTACGCGGCGGCCAAGGCCGGCATGCACGGCTTCAGCAAGGCGCTGGCGCTGGAAGTGGCGCGCCACGGCATCACCGTCAATACGGTCTCGCCCGGCTATCTGCGCACGCGCATGGTGGAAGCGATTCCGCCCGATGTGCTGGCAAGCCGCATCCTGCCGCAAATTCCCGTGGGCCGCATCGGCGAGCCGGAAGAGGTGGCGGGCCTGGTCGCCTATCTGGTATCGGAGGAGGCCGCTTTCATCACGGGGGCCAACATCGCCATCAACGGCGGCCAGCATATGAGCTGAGCCGGTCGGCGTTCAGCGCTGGGTACGCTCGCTGCGCGTCTGGCAGGCGATGCAGTAGGCCGCTTCCGGCCGCGCCGTCAGGCGCGACACGCCGATCTCGCCGCCGCAGTTCTCGCACAGGCCGTAACTGCCGTCGGCGAACTTGGCCAGCGCGTGGCGCACGATGCGCAATTGGCCCAGCTTCAACTCGTCGGCTTCGAGCAGCAGCTGGTTCAGGGTGTGGTTGCTGGCATTGTCGGCCGGCGAGGCTTCGATTTCCTCCACCGCCGGCGGGCGGGTCAGCACATTGTCCGAACCCGCGAGCTGGCCCAGCAGCGCGGTCTTGCGCTGCTCCAGCGTGGCTTGCAATGTGGCAAGCTGATCCGGCTGCAATCCATTCATCGAGGCCTCCCATCAAGCTGTGTCTATGGTAGTGCAGGCGGACGAATTTTGCTGGCCGGTGCGCAGACGGATCAGGCGCGGCGCGGCGTCAGCGCGGCAGTTCGCACATCACCATCCAGCTCGCGCCGAACTGGTCCGTGACCATGCCGAAGCTGGAGGCCCAGAAGGTCGGGCCGAGCGGCATCTGCACCGAGCCGCCCAGGGCCAGGGCCTCATAGAATTGCTTCGCTTCGGCGTCGGTTTTGGCGCTCAGCACCACCGAGGTGCCGCGCATGCCTTCGTAGGCCTGGTCGGGCGGACAGTCGGACGCCATCAGCGTGCCGCCGCCCAGCTCCAGCGCGGCATGCAGCACCTTGTCGCGCCAGTGTGCGGGCGTTTGTTCGGCCATCGGGCTGTCGCCGAAAGTCATGATGTCCAGCTTGCCGGCGCCCAGCTGCTCCTGGTAATACTCGAAAGCCTGGCGGCACATGCCGCCGTATGTCAGGTAGGGGGTGAACTGCATGGCAACCTCCACAAAGTTGTTCGGGGAATTGTCATTTTAATAGTATTAAGGCGCTTCAGGCGCCTGTCTTGCTGTCCTGTGCCGGCAGCCGGGCCAGATGGCTTTTGAGGTCCTTGAAGGCGGCGGGCAGATCCTGGGGGCGGGCCGCCACGATGGCCGCCGCCAGCGCCACCAGGCTGGCGGCGGTGGCGGCCAGTTCCTTCAGCCGCTCGATGCGGGCGATGCGCGCGCGCGCCTGCGCCACCAGGTCGAGCAAATCCTGCTGGGGCAGGGCCAGGCCGCCCACGCTCAGCTGCGCCGCCGCCACATACAGGCTGTTGGCGCGCTGGCGCAGCGCCACTTCGGTGTCGAACATCAATTGGGCGGCGCCGCGCGTGATGCCCTGGGACAGCGGCG
Source organism: Massilia sp. NR 4-1 (assembly GCF_001191005.1). Taxonomy (NCBI): domain Bacteria; kingdom Pseudomonadati; phylum Pseudomonadota; class Betaproteobacteria; order Burkholderiales; family Oxalobacteraceae; genus Massilia; species Massilia sp. NR 4-1. The sequence continues at coordinate 2,592,533 of NZ_CP012201.1, read as the reverse complement.
GCGCTTCCTTGCCGGCAACGGGCCCGGTACCGGCCGGCGGCGGGGTGGGACTGCCGTCGGCGTCTTGCGGCAGGGGCTGGCGCAGGGCCGACATCAGGCGGCTGTGCAGCTCGTCGGCGCAGGCGGACAACTGGTCGGCCAGGGCTTCCAGGCCGGCGGCGGTGGCGGGATGGACGGTAGGCATGGCGGACTCCATTTAGCGGCTGAGGGCGGAAAGCGGCGGGGCGGCGACGGGCGCCGGCGGTGGCGCGGCGGCCGCGCCCAGGCGCTGGTAGAGCGCGCTGTGCTGCTGGCGCAGCGCCTCGAGCTGCTGCGCCGCCTGCGCCTGGCGCAGCCCGGCCAGACGGTATTCGCGGGCCTTGTCCTGCTGGTGTGCCTTGGCCAGGGCCGCCAGCAGGCGCTCCGGCGGCGCGGCGGTGAAGGGGATTTCCATTTCCAGCATGCCCAGCACCATGCGCTGCTCATTCTCGTGGTGCTTGCCATACAGGCGCAGCACGGCCGCCATCGCCGCCAGGCAGTCCTGCAAGGGCTGGTAGCCGTCGCGCAGCAGTTCCCACACGGCCTGTTGCTGGCGCCGGCCGCCGGCGAAGCGTGCGATGGCCTTGGCCAGGCGCGTATACGCCTGCACATGCTGTTGCTCGAGTCCGCTGTCCGGCCAAGCCTGGATCTGGTCGGACAGTTGCTGCAGCGGCTGCCCGGCGCTGAACTGCTGCGCGCCCGCCAACTGGCCCAGGGTGTGCAGGTACAGCACCACATTGCGCTCGATGGCCAGCAGATCCGGATACATCTGCTGGCGCTGGCGGTCGGTGTCGCGCGCGCGCTGTTCGGCGGCAGGGGACAGATACGGCAGCTCGCGCTCATAGGTTGCGCGGAAGCGCTGGCTCAGCTCGGCGTACACGGCCAGCTTGTCGGCCTCGGCGGCAAAGTCGCGCACCTCGGCCAGGCGCCGCTGGCTGGCGCAACCGGCCAGCAGCACGCAGCACAGAAGTATAAGAAGGGAGCGGGCTGGCATGGTCATCCTCCGCGGAAGAGAGTGGAAAGCCCATCTTGCGCCGCGCGCCGGGCGACGCTTTGCGCCGCCGCAAAGCCGGAGCAGGCTCAGGACGGCAGCAGCCGCGTGCGCCAGTCCAGTCCCGCCAGCGTGCCGTGCTGCGGATGGTATTCGCAGCCGAGCCAGCCCTGGTAACCGAGCTCGTCGAGCAGGCGCAGCAGGTAGCCATAATTGATTTCGCCGCTGCCCGGCTCATGGCGTCCCGGCGCATCGGCCAGCTGCATATGGCCGATCTGCGGCAGGCAGGCGCGGATGGTATTGGCCAGCTCGCCCTCCATGCGCTGCATATGGTAAATATCGTATTGCAGTTTCAGGTTGGGCCGGCCGGCGGCGGCCAGGATCGCCAGCGCCTGCGCGCTATGGTGCAGGAAATAGCCGGGAATATCGTAGGTATTGATCGGTTCGATCAGCAGTGTGATCCCCTGCGGCGCGCACTGGTCGGCCGCATAGCGCAGATTGTCGAGCAGGGTCTCCTGCGCCCGTTCCGGCGCCAGACCCGGCGGCAGGATGCCGGCCATGCAATGCAGGCGCGGCACGCCCAGCGCCGTCGCGTATTCCAGGCCCAGGGCCACGCCGGCGCGGAACTCGTCCTGGCGGCGCGGATCGCAAGCCAGGCCGCGCTCGCCGGCCGCCCAGTCGCCTGGCGGCAGATTATGCAGGACCAGTTGCAGCTGATGGCGCTGCAGGCGCAGCGCGATCTCCTCCGGCTCAAAGGCATACGGAAACAGAAATTCCACTGCCGCAAAGCCCGCGGCGCGCGCGGCGGCAAAGCGCTCGAGGAACGGCAGGTCCGTAAACAGCATCGACAAATTCGCAGCCAGCTTCGGCATAGACCACCCTGTTCGCACACACAGCCCTACATCGTACCCGCAAAGCCCGGCGTTGGCGCCAGATCAAAAAAAATGTCCCACCGCGGTGTCAGGCGGGGCCGCCGAGGTACCAGGGTGGGACATTTGCTGATTTGGACCAAACCATGTCCGACTCTGGTGCCTCGCACCACGGTGGACATTGTTTGCCTTAGATCATGGCGGCGGGCGGTTTAACGGCCGCGGCCGCCGCTGCGGTGCTGGGCGCCGCCGCCGCCCGGACGCGGGGCGTTGCGGTTGGCGGCGGGACGCTGGCCGCCGTTGCCGCCAGTGCCCGGGTTGCGGGCAGCGCCGCCATTGCCGCCAGCGCTGCCGGCGGCGGCGCTGCGCGGTTTGCCTTGCGCGCCGCCGGGTTTGCCGCGGCCGCCAGCACCGCCGCCCGGACGCGGGTTGCGGTGGTGGCCGCTGCCGCTGCGCAGCTGGATCGGCTGGGCCTTGGCATTCGGATCCGGTTCGAAGCCGGCAATGACTTCACGCGGCAGGGTCTGCTTGATGAGCTTTTCGATGTCTTTCAGCATATCGTGCTCGTCGACGCAGACCAGGGACACGGCTTCGCCCGTGGCGCCGGCGCGGCCGGTGCGGCCGATGCGGTGCACATAGTCTTCCGGCACGTTCGGCAGGTCGTAGTTGACCACGTGCGGCAGCTGGTCGATGTCGATGCCGCGCGCGGCGATGTCGGTGGCGACCAGCACGCGCAGGGTACCGTCCTTGAATTCGCTCAGGGCGCGGGTGCGCGCCGACTGGCTCTTGTTGCCGTGGATGGCCATGGCGCCGATGCCGTCGCCGCCCAGCTGTTCGACCAGCTTGTTGGCGCCGTGCTTGGTGCGCGTGAACACCAGCACCTGGTTCCAGTTCTGCGAGCGGATCAGGTGCGACAGCATGGGGTGCTTCTTGTCGCGGTCGACCGGGTGGATTTTCTGCGCGATGATCTCGGACGTCGAGTTGCGGCGCGCCACTTCGATGGTGGCCGGCTTGTCCAGCAGGCCGTCGGCCAGGGCCTTGATCTCGTCGGAGAAGGTGGCCGAGAACAGCAGGTTCTGGCGCTTGGGCGGCAGGGCCGCCAGCACTTTGCGGATGTCGCGGATGAAGCCCATGTCGAGCATGCGGTCGGCTTCGTCGAGGATCAGGATTTCGATCTGGTCGAGTTTGATGGTGCCCTGGGCCATGTGGTCGAGCAGGCGGCCCGGCGTGGCGACCAGGATGTCGACGCCGTGGCGCAGCTGCTTGATCTGCGGGTTGATGCTGACGCCGCCGAAGATCACGGCCGAATTGAGCTTGGTGTACTTGCCATAGGTGCGCACGCTTTCCTCGACCTGGGCCGCCAGTTCGCGGGTCGGGGTCAGGATCAGGGCGCGGATGGCGCGCGGCGAGGTGGCGTTGGCCAGCTTGATGCCGGTGGCGTCGGTGGACAGGCGGTGCAGGATCGGCAGCGTGAAGCCGGCCGTCTTGCCGGTGCCGGTCTGGGCGCCCGCCAGCAGGTCGCCGCCGTTCAGCACGGCCGGAATGGCCTGGGCTTGAATCGGGGTGGGCGTCGTGTAGCCGGTTTCAAGCACGGCACGGACAATGGCTTCAGACAAGCCGAGTTGGGAAAATGGCATATAAATCTTTACAGAGTAGCCCGGGCATGTGGCCCACGGCGTACATGGCCGCGCCATGCACTGGCTGGTGATTAGCAGGGTGCGGGCCGGGCAGGTTGCCGGTCCGCAAGGGTGAAGTATAACAGTGTTCGCAGGAATGTGTTTCGCTACGGAAACGAAAAAGGGGGCATTCGCCCCCTTTATTTTGTAACAATTTCTACAGGGTTGTTTCTTTTATGCAAATTCGGCCAGCAGCCCCAGCATTTGCCCGAAGACTTTCGGGCTGGCGGCAACGATATTGCCGCTTTCCATATACTTGGTTTCGCCGTTGAATTCGGCGGCGATGCCGCCCGCTTCCGTCACCAGCAGGGCGCCGGCGGCGATATCCCACGGCTTCAAGCCTTTTTCATAGAAGCCGTCCAGGCGGCCGCAGGCGACGTAGGCCAGGTCCAGGGCGGCCGAGCCGGCGCGGCGCACGCCATGGCTGCGTTCGGCCATGATGCCGTACATCTTCAGGTATTCATGCAGGGCGGCCGGGCTGCCGACCTTGTAGCCGGTGCCGAGCAGGGCATTCGCCACGCGGTCGAGCTTGTTGACGCGGATGCGCTTTTCGTTGAGGTAGGCGCCGGCGCCCTTGGTGGCGGTAAACAGGTCGTTGCGCACCGGGTCGTAGACCAGGGCCTGGGTGACGACGCCGCGCTGCTGCAGCGCGATCGAAATCGCGTACTGCGGGAAGCCGTGGATGAAGTTGGTGGTGCCGTCCAGCGGATCGATGATCCACACGAATTCAGTCTCGTCGTTCACATTGGCGGAAGCGCCCGACTCTTCGCAGATGAAGGAGTGGTCGGGGTAAGCCTTGCTCAGCACCTCGATGATGGCCTGTTCGGCGGCCTGGTCGACGTCGGTGACGAAGTCGTTATGGTCTTTTTCGTTGACGATAACGCGGTCCAGATCGAAAGAGGCGCGGTTGATGACGGCGGCGCCGCGGCGTGCGGCTTTCACGGCCGTATTGAGCATTGGGTGCATGGTAGCTTCCGTAAAATAGACGCTGCCGCCCGCAGCAAGACGTCGTCTTGCAGGCAGCGGCAGAGTGTGAACAAGAATGAATTAAAGAGCGTTGCGCCGGGAGAGGGTAGAATGCGGCCCCATCCACAGCACCGAATTCCGCTATTTTAAATGAAGCAGCCCGAAATCACAGCCACTCTTTTTCAGCGCCTGCGCGTGGTGCTGGTGGAAACTAGCCGTCCTGGCAATATTGGCGCTGTTGCAAGAGCGATGAAAACCATGGGCTTTGGCCAGCTGGTGCTGGTCAATCCGCGCTTCGACGGCGCCCTGGAACACGAGGAAGCGCTGGCCTTTGCCAGCGGCGCCCAGGACATCCTGGCCGCGGCGCGCATCGTCGGCAGCATGGCCGAGGCGCTCGATGGCGTGCACTTCGCGGCCGCCGTCTCGGCCCGGCTGCGCGAATTCTCGCCGCCGGTGCTGACGCCGCGCGAGCTGGCCGGCCAGCTCGCGGCCACGCCCGAGCTGCAAGCGGCCCTGATCTTCGGCAACGAACGCTTCGGCCTGCCCAACGAGGTGGTGGAGCAGTGCAATGTGCTGATCAATATCCCGGCCAATCCCGATTACTCCTCGCTCAATCTGGCGCAGGCGGCCCAGGTGCTGGTCTACGAATGCCGCATGGCGGCGCTGGAGGGCCAGCGCGCGGCCAGCGAAGTGGGCTTCCAGGGCGAAGCGGCCAGCCTGGCCCAGATCGAGGGCATGTACGCGCACCTGGAGCAGGGCCTGGTACAGATCGGCTTCCTCGATGCCGGCAACCCGCGCAAGCTGATGCCGCGCCTGAAGCGCCTGTTCGCGCGCGCCGGGCTGGAAAAGGAAGAGGTCAACATCCTGCGCGGCATCGCGCGCCGCATGCAGGACGGGGCGCATAAAAAGTAGACGCCGTCCTCTAATTTCTCCCTTGCCCTCTGGTTACACTAGACAAAAAATCTATAAGGATAGGGAGATATGCAGACTTCACGCAGGGCATTTTTCAAGGTCGGCCTGGCCGGCGCCGCCGTGCTGGCGGCGGGCGGCGCGGCGTACCGCTGGCAAAGCGCGCCGGCGGCGGCGCCGGGCTTCCGTCTCAGCCCGGCCGGGCAAGCCATGCTGACGGCCCTGGTGCCGGCGCTGGCCGGCCCCATGCTGCCGGCCGAGCCGCTGGCGCGCGCGGCCGCCGTCGCCGCCACCGTGGAGCGCGTGCGGCATGCCGTGCTCGGCCTGCCGCTGGCGACCCAGCGCGAAGTGCAAGACCTGTTCGGCCTGCTGACCCTGGCGCCCACGCGCCGCCTGCTGGCCGGCGTGCCGCCCTGGCCGCAGGCGCGGCCCGACCAGGTGGCCGCCTTCCTCGACAGCTGGCGCCGGCACCGCCTCGGCCTGCTGCAGTCGGGCTACCACGCGCTGCACGACCTGGTGCTGGCCGGCTGGTATGCCGATCCCGCCACCTGGAGCGCCATCGGCTATCCCGGCCCGCTCAAGGAGCTGAGCTGATGAAGACCATCCCTGTGCAAACGGCTGCCGCGTCCGGCTCGCCGATTCCCGACCCGATCCAGGCCGGCCTGGCCGCCGGCTGGCACGTGGTCGACGCGTCCCGCCTGGAGCAGGACCAGAGCTACGAGGCCGATGTGGTGGTGGTCGGCAGCGGCGCCGGCGGCGGCGTCACGGCGGAAATCCTGGCCCTGGCCGGCCTCAAGGTGCTGATCGTGGAAGAGGGCGCGCTGAAATCCTCGCGCGATTTCAAGATGCGCGAGGCGGAGGCCTATCCCGCGCTGTACCAGGAATCGGCGGCGCGCAAGACGCGCGACAAGGCCATCAACATCCTGCAGGGCCGCACCGTGGGCGGCACCACCGTCATCAACTGGACCACCAGCTTCCGCACGCCGCCGTCCACGCTGGCGTTCTGGCAGCGCGAATTCGGCCTGTCCGGCTATGGCGCGGCCGAGATGGCACCCTGGTTCGCGCTGATGGAGGCGCGCCTGCATATCAGCCCCTGGTCGGTGCCGCCCAACGAGAACAACGACCTGCTGCGGCGCGGCGCCATGCACCTGGGCATTCCCACCGGCGTCATCCGGCGCAATGTCAACGGCTGCTGGAACCTGGGCTACTGCGGCATGGGTTGTCCCACCAACGCCAAGCAATCGATGCTGGTGACCACCATTCCGGCTGCGCTGGAACGCGGCGCCACCCTGCTGACGCGCGTGCGCGCCGAGCGTTTCGTGCTGCAAGGCGAGCGTGCCGAGCGGCTCGAATGCAGCGCGCTGGCGGCCGACGGCATCGCGCCCACCGGCCGCCGCCTGACGCTGCGCGCGCGCCACTTCGTGGTGGCCGGCGGCGCCATCAACTCGCCGGCCCTGCTGCTGCGCTCGAATGCGCCCGATCCGGGCCGCCTGCTGGGCCGGCGCACCTTCCTCCATCCCACCCTGGTCTCGGCCGGGCGCTTCGCCCAGCGCGTGGACGGCTACGCGGGCGCGCCGCAATCGGTGTATTCCGACCACTTCCTGGAAACCCAGCCGATCGACGGCGCCGTCGGTTACAAGCTGGAAGCGCCGCCCATCCATCCGCTGCTGATGGCCACCACCATGGCCGGCTTCGGCGCCATGCATGCCGAGGCCATGACCAGCTTCCCCCATCTGCACGCCTTGCTGGCGCTGCTGCGCGACGGCTTCCACGCCGAGTCGCCGGGCGGCGCGGTCGAGCTGCGCAGCGACGGCTCGCCGGTGCTCGACTATCCGATCAGCGACTACCTGTGGCAGGGCGCGCGCCGCGCGCTGCTGACCATGGCCGAAATCCAGTTCGCGGCCGGCGCGCTGACGGTGACGCCGGTGCACGAGCTGGCGCCCGCCTACGGCAGCTGGGCCGAAGCCAAGCAAGGCATTGCCGGCCTGCCGATGCAAAGCCTGCTGACGCGCGTGGTCTCGGCCCACGTCATGGGCGGCTGCACCATGGCCGGCGACGAGCGCCACGGCGTGGTCGATCCCCAGGGCCGCTACCGTGGCCTGGACAATGTGTCGGTGCATGACGGTTCGCTGTTCCCGACCTCGATCGGCGCCAATCCGCAACTGACCATCTACGGCATCGCGGCGCGCCTGGCCAGCGGCCTGGCGCAGCAGCTGACCGGGCGGCCGGCGCCGCGGCCGGAAGCCCAGCCGGCCGCCGTGGCCGCCGGCGGCCCGGCGGCGGGCGCCGACCGCGTCCTGGGCTAGGCCATGGTCCGGCGCATCCTGACCGCGATCATGGCCGTACAGCTGCTGGCGCTGCTGCTGTTCTGGTATCTGGCCGCCCACCTGTTCGCGCTCGACGTGGCCTTGCTGGCCGCCTTGCTGGGCGTGCTGCTGGTGCGCCTGGCGATCACGGCCAGCAATTTCCGCCTGAGCCACCGCGCGCGCAGCCCGCTGCCGGCCCAGCACCGGCTAGACTGGATCGGCCGCCTGCACCTGTTCTGCGAGGAATACGGCGCCACCATGCTGGCCTCGTCCTGGACCATGCTGCGCCACCGGCCGCAGATGCATATTGCCAGCCAGTCGTGCGCCTTGCCGGTGCTGCTGGTGCATGGCTATGGCTGCAACGGCGGCTACTGGACGCAATTGGCCGACGTGCTGCGGCGCGAGCGCGTCAGCCATCTGGCGCTGGACCTGGAGCCGGTGGCGGCCGATATCGAGGACTTCGTGCCGCTGCTGGAGGAGGCCGCGCAGCGCCTGCTGCAGGCCAGCGGCGCGCCGCGCCTGGTGGTGGTGGCGCACAGCATGGGCGGCCTGGTGGCGCGCGCCTGGCTGCGCCAGCACGGCGCCGCGCGCGTGGCGCGCGTGGTCACGCTGGGCACGCCGCACCACGGCACCGCGCTGGCGACGCTGGGCGTGGGCAGCAATGCGCGCCAGATGCGGCGCGGCAGCGACTGGCTGGCGCGCCTGGCCGCCGGCGAGGATGCGGCGCGGCGCGCGCTGTTTACCTCGATCTGGTCGCATCACGACAATATCATCGCGCCGCAGGACTCCAGCCGGCTGCCGGGCGCGCGCAATATCGAGTTCGGCGGCATCGGCCATGTGGCGCTGGGGCGCCATCCGCAGGTGCAGTGCCGCGTGCTGGCCGAAATCCTGGCCGCCTCCGGCACGGCGGCCGGCACCTGCGGCGCGCCGGACAGCGCGGCGGCGCTGCGCTAGGCCTTGGGCGGCAGCCACCCGCTTTCCCGCTTGGTGAGTTTCGGAGAGATTTTCTGCCTGCGAATGATGTATGGTGGGAACAGGCTCCTATCCGGAATGCTTACGATGGCCACCGAATTCGGCATGCTGATTCGAGATGAAATGGCATATGCGGAGGCCCGCTTTGGCGGGCTGCTGGAATTTGTGCCCGACGCCATCGTGCTGGCCGACGGCGACGGCCACATCGTGCTGGCCAACAGCCAGGCCGGCGCGCTGTTCGGCTATGCCGCGGGCGAGCTGCCCGGCATGAAGCTGGAACAGCTGATGCCGGCGCGTTTCCGCGCCAGCCATGTGGCGCAGCGCAGCGGCTACCAGCACCATCCCCAGTTGCGGCCGATGGGTGCCGGCCGCGAGCTGTACGGCTTGCGCAAGGATGGCGTCGAGTTCCCGGTCGAGATCAGCCTGAACCCGGTGCGGACCGAGGACGGCTTGCTGGTCATGAGCGCCATCCGCGACATCAGCGAGCGGCGCCGCTTCGAGCTGGCCTTGCAGGAAAAAAATGCCGAGCTGGCCAATGCCAACCTGGCCAAGGACCGCTTCCTGGCCGCCATGTCGCACGAGCTGCGCACCCCGCTCAATTCCATCATCGGCTTCACCGGCACCCTGCTGATGAAGTTGCCCGGCCCGGTCAACCGCGAGCAGGACCGCCAGCTGCGCACCATCCAGGCCAGCGCGCGCCACCTGCTGTCGCTGATCAACGATCTGCTTGACCTGACCAAGATTGCATCGGGCAAGGTGGAAATGAACCTGGAGCGGATCGACTGCCGCGCCCTGCTCGACGAGATGATGCTGCTGTTCCGGCCGCAGGCGCGCCAGCGCAGCCTGGGCCTGAGCTTCCGCGCGCCGCCGGCGCCCTTGTGCGTCCACAGTGACCGGCGCGCCTTGCAGCAGATCTTGATGAATCTGCTGAATAACGCGCTCAAGTTCACCGAAAGCGGGGAAGTCAGCGTCACGCTCGAAACGCGCGACCAGGACGGCCAGCGCCACGCCGTGATCAGCGTGCGCGACACCGGCGTCGGCATCGCGCCCGAGGACCAGGCCCAGCTGTTCCAAGCCTTTACCCAGATCGACCAGGGTTCGACCCGGCAGTTCGAAGGCACCGGCCTGGGCCTGCATTTAAGCCAGAAACTGGCCGAACTGTTGAAAGGAAACATCACTTGCGATAGCCGCCCCGGCACAGGCAGCACTTTCGCGCTCTCCCTCCCGCTGGAATAAGCGATACTGGGGGAAAATTAATGTCGGCTCGGCGCACAGCGCGCAGGGCAATTAATCAGGAGTGCAAATGTCGGCGCGCATCCTCATCATCGAAGACAATCCCACTAATATGGAGCTGATGGTCTATTTGTTGCGGGCCTTCGGCTACACGCCCTTGATGGCGCATGACGGCGAGGAAGGGGTGGCGGCGGCCCGCCGCGAGCGGCCCGACCTGATCATCTGCGACGTGCACCTGCCCAAGCTGGACGGCTATGGCGTGGTGGCCGAGCTGAAGCAGGACCCCGAGCTGTGCACCATTCCGGCCCTGGCCGTGACCGCCCTGGCCATGGTGGGCGACCGCGAGCGCCTGCTGGCGGCCGGCTTCGACGGCTATATCGGCAAGCCCATCGAGCCGGACACCTTCGTCAGCCAGATCGAGTCTTTTTTGCCGGGGGCGGGCGAGCCCCCGGCGCCGCATGAGACGGCCACCATCCTGATCGTCGACGACCATGTGCTGAACCGCGAATTCCTGCTGACCTTGCTTGGCTACAGCGGCCACCGCCTGCTGGAGGCGGCGAATGGCGCCGAGGGCTTGAAGATGGTGCAGAACGAGCGCCCCGACCTGGTGATCTCGGACATCCTGATGCCGAATATGGATGGCTACGAATTCGTTACCCGCATGCACAGCAATCCCGACACGGCCGACGTGCCGGTGATCTTCTACACCGCCACCTACCGCGAACGCGAGGCGATGGCCGTGGCCGAGGCGTGCGGCGTGCGCTGGGTGCTGCCCAAGCCGTCCGATCCGGACGTGATCCTGCGCACCGTGCACGAAGCGCTGGGCACGGTGCACAGCGTGGAGACGGTGCCGGCCTTCGTGCCCGAGCCGCCCAGCGAAGGGCGGCTGGTGGGCATCGACGACACCATGGCCGAATACCTGGGCGAGCTGGAATCGAGCAGCCAGCAGATCACCCAGCTGGCCAACCACGGCGGTGAGGTGCAGGAAGGCGAGCCGGAGCATCTGAACAATATGACGGACCGGCTGTCGCGCTCGCTGTCCAGCTTGCAGGCGGTCAGCCTGCGCCTGACGGCGCTGATCGAGCTGGGCATCGACCTCGGCGCCGAGCGCGATCCGCAGGCGCTGATCGAGATCGGCTGCCGCGTGGCGCAGAATATCTGCGTCTCGAAATACGCCTGTATCGGTGTGCTGGCGCCGGGCGCCGGAGAACTCAGCTACTACGCCTGCTGCGGCGCCAACCAGCCGGGCGAGCTGCTGGTGCAGTCGCCGCGCGCCGGCATCCTCGGCACCATGCTGGAGACGCGGCAGCCGGTGCGCAGCAGCGGCGTCGGTGGCGACCCGTCCGCGCTGGGCCTGCCGGGCAGCCACCTGCCGGTGCATTCTTTCCTCGGCGTGCCGATCATCTCGCATGAACGCATCCACGGCTGGCTCTACCTGGTGGACAAGCTGGGCGCCGCCGAATTCAGCGAAGTCGATGAGCGCGTCGCCGTGACGGTGTCGGCCCAGATCGCGGGCGCGTACGAAAACCTGCTGCTGTACGAGGAAATCAAGCGCCACCACGCCCAGCTGCAGCTGGACATGAATGCGCGCATCCGCCTCGACGAGGACTTGCGCCGTTTCCGCCTGGCGATGGACGCCACGGCCGACGCCATCTTCCTGGTCGACCGCGCCAACCAGTGCTTCGTCGACGTCAACGTGACGGCGTGCCGCATGCTCGGTTACGAGCGCGAAGACTTCCTGCGCGTGGGGCCGGAACGGCGCCACGGCGGCGCGCTGGCCCAGCTGGAAGACTTGTACGACAAGCTGCTGTCGGGCGACCAGAGCGGGGCCATGGCCGAGCTGCTGCTGCAGCGCAAGGATGGTTCGCCGCTGTCGGTGGAAGTGCAGCGCCGCACCCTGCGTTCGGGGCAGAATTGGATCCTGGTGGCGGTGGCGCGCGACATCACCGAGCGCAAGGAGGCCGAGCAGCGCCTGCTCAAGCTGGCCCATTTCGACACGCTGACCGGCCTGCCCAACCGCAGCCAGTTCTACGATTCGCTGAGCCACTCGCTGAAGCAGGCCGGCGAACACCGCTGGGCGCTGGCCGTGCTCTTCCTCGACATGGACCGCTTCAAGAACATCAACGACACGCTCGGCCACACCATCGGCGACGAGCTGCTGCGCCAGTTTTCCAGCCGCCTGGTCGACTGCCTGCGCGTGCGCGACACCATCGGCCGCTTCGGCGGCGACGAATTCGCCGCCATCCTGATGCTGCCCGAAGGCGCGCAGAACGCCATCGCTGTGGTGGACAAGATCCGCGAAGCGATGCGCCAGCCTTTCGACCTGAAAGGCCATGAAGTCACGGTCACGGCCAGCATCGGCATTTCGGTCTATCCCGACGACGGCACCGATCCCGACACCCTGATCCAGTATGCCGACACGGCCATGTACCGCGCCAAGGAGGCCGGGCGCGACGCCTTCCGCTTCTTCACCGCCGAGATGAACGCCCAGTCGCTGGCCCGCCTCGATATGGAAAACGCGCTGCGCCGGGCCATCGAGAACGAGGAATTCACGCTCTACTTCCAGCCCAAGGTGCATATCGCCACCGGCCGCATCAGCGGCGCCGAGGCGCTGATCCGCTGGAAGCGGCCCGGCCACGGCATGGTCTCGCCGGCCCTGTTCATCCCGCTGCTGGAAGAGACGGGCCTGATCGTGCGCGTCGGCACCTGGGTGATCCACGAGGCTTGCCGCAAGATTGCGAAATGGAGCAAGGCGCGCACCGGCCAGGTGCAGCTGTCGGTCAACGTGTCCGGTATCCAGTTCTTCGTCGGCGGCCTGGAAGAGGAGGTGATGCGCGCCATCAAGGAGCACGATATCGCGCCCGAGCTGCTGGAGCTGGAGCTGACGGAAAGCTCGCTGATGTCGAATGCCGAGGAAACCATCACCGTGCTGCAGAACCTGAAGGCGCTCGGCATCAAGATTTCGATCGACGATTTCGGCACCGGCTATTCCTCGCTGGCCTATCTGAAGCGCTTCCCCATCGACAAGCTGAAAATCGATATCGCCTTCGTGCGCGAAGTGACCAGCAATCCCGACGATGCCGCCATCGTGCTGGCCATCATCAATATGGCGCACAGCATGAAGCTGAAAGTGATCGCGGAAGGGGTGGAAAAGGACGCCCAGCTGTCCTATCTGCGCCGCCACGACTGCGACGAGATGCAGGGCTATTATTTCAGCCGCCCGGTGCCCGAGGAGGAATTCGAGCTGATGATCACCGAAGGCAAATACCTGCAGGCGCCGGTCGACGAAAGCATCGTCGAGCAGCAAACCTTGCTGATCGTGGACGACGACGCCTTCATGCTCGATGTGCTGAGCGACTTCCTGTCGCAGGACGGCTACCGCATCCTGACGGCGCAGACGGCGGCCGAAGGCTTCGACATCCTGGCGCGCCACCGCGTGCAGGTGATCCTGTGCGACCAGTGCATGCCCTTGATGAGCGGCACCGAGTTCATGGAGCGCGTCAAGAACCTGGCGCCGGACACCTTCCGCATCATGCTCTCGGCCTATGCCGACCTGACGCCCATCATGGCCGCCATCAACCACGGCGCCATCGACCGCTTCTACACCAAGCCGTGGAAGGGCGCGGTGCTGCGCGAGAACATCCGCGAAGGCTTCCGCCTGCACGGCCAGCTGCATGGCAGCAGCCAGCAAGTCGCGGCTTGAATGACCCGATCTCATGGGCGCATGAATGGCGCTCATAGTGGCTTGCATTAGAAGCCCCGTTCTAGTTTTGCTTACTAAAATGGGCTTCGACACAAGACAGAGCGGGGGCGGGAAATGGTGAAAAAAGCGAAGGTGGCGGTGATGAGCGACGAGCAGATGGCCAAGGCCGTGCGCCGTTCGGCGCAGCAGGTCTGGCAGGCCGGGCTTGGCGCTTTCGCCGAGCTGCAAAAGCGCAACCGCGAGCCGGCCAGCGCGCCGGCCGCCGAAGTGCGCGACACCATGAGCAGCGTGTCCGATGGCGTGGGCCGGCATGCGGACGGCTCGTGGGACCGGCTGGAGCAGATCTTCGAAGAGCGCGTCACGCGCGCCCTGATCTCCATCGGCGTCCCGATGCGCAAGGATATCGATGCCCTGATTGCGCGCGTCGAAGAATTAAGCAGCCAGGTCGCAGCCTTGAAGGCTGGTGCGCCCGCGCCGAAGAAAAGCCGGGCAAAGGCCGCGCCGGCGGCAGAATCTGCCGTCAAAGCCGCCAAAACCGCCGCCGCGGCAAAAAAGCCTGCCGCTAAAAAAGCGGAAAAGCCCATTATCAAGACTTCAAAGTCCCGTAAAAAGCCTGCTTGAAGGGAATGGAACTTCTGGAATAGACCCTATCGGTGTTATGCTTGCAGGAGAAATAATAGAGAACGCCTGCTATGCTACAAAAAGCGCCACGCCGCACTCGGGAACGGATTCTGGAATTATCCCTGCGACTGTTCAATGAGTTTGGCGAACCGAATATAACAACCACAGTCATCGCCGAAGAGATGAATATCTCTCCCGGCAATCTCTACTACCATTTCCGCAACAAGGACGATATCGTCAATTCGATTTTCGTGCAGTTTGAAGCGGAGATCGAACGCATCCTGCAAGTGCCGGATGGACGGCGCTCGAATATCGAAGACGTGTGGCTCTACCTGCACCTGATGTTTGAGCTGATCTGGCGCTACCGTTTCTTCTACCGCGACCTGAACGATCTGCTTTCGCGCAACCGCAAGCTGGAGCTGCACTTCAAGCAGATCCTGGCGCACAAGATCAAGGTCGCCAAGCAGCTGTGCTTCGACCTGCGCAGCGAAAACTCGCTGGAAGCGAGCGATAACGCCATCGAGGCGATGGCCACGAATATGGTGGTGGTGGCGACCTATTGGCTGTCCTACGAATATGTGCGCAATCCGCGCAAATACAGCGAACAGCAATCGATGGCCGATGCCCTGGCGCGCGGCTGCTACCAGGTACTGTCGCAGATCGGTCCTTATCTGCGCGGTGAAACCAGTGTGCTGTTCCAGAAGCTCTCCGAAGAATATCTGAAGAAACTGAAATAACGTGATCAAGACCGTATGTGTGTATTGCGGCGCCAATGCCGGCGCCGACCCGCTCTACGCGGAAGGCGCGCGCGCCCTGGCGGCGGCGCTGGTGGAACAGAATATGTCCCTGGTCTACGGCGGCGGCAATGTGGGCCTGATGGGCATCATCGCCGATGAGGTACTGCGCCTGGGCGGCGAGGTGACGGGCGTGATCCCGACCAAGCTGGTGGAGCGCGAAGTGGCCCACAACGGCCTGACGCGCCAGTTCATCGTCAAGGATATGCACGAGCGCAAAGCCATGATGGCCGAGCTGTCGGACGGCTTCATCGCCATGCCGGGCGGCCTGGGCACGCTGGAAGAACTGTTCGAGATGCTGACCTGGGCGCAGATCGGCATCCACAACAAGCCGGTCGGCCTGCTGAACATGAACGGCTACTACGATCGGCTGGTGGATTTCGTCGAGCACGCCCGCAGCCAGGGCTTCGTGCGGCCGCAGCACGCGGCCATGATGCAGATCGAAACCGACCCGCGCGCCTTGCTGGAACGGCTCAAGGTCCAATGAGTTCCAGCGCCGCCCGCGAGATCCGCCGTGGCGACATCTACTGGCTGGATTCGGACGAAACGGGCGGCGCGATTCCCGGCATCCCACATCCGCATGTCGTGGTGCAGGATGATGTCTTCAACCGTTCGCGCATCGCCAGCGTGGTGGTCTGCGCCTTGAGCAGCAACCTGAAACGCATCAAGGAGCCGGGCAATGTGCTGCTTGAGGTAGGCGAGGGCGGCCTGGAAAAGCCAAGCATCGTGCTGGTCTCGCAAATCTCCGCCGTGGACAAGGCCCGCCTGGGCCCGTACATCGGCGCCCTGTCCGCCGAACGCGTGGAGCAGATCCTCTCCGGCCTGCGCTTTCAGCAAGCCTCCTTCTTCAAGCGCTGATCGGGGCCGCACAGGCATGCATCATGCGGCCTGTCCGTCCAGCGACGGTTCGATCGCGACCACCCTCTCCTGGCCCACGGTATTCAAGGCGAAGCCATTGCGGCCGGCGGCCTTGACGCCATAGAGCGCCTGGTCGGCAGCGCGCAGGATTTCCAGCGGCGCGGCGGCGGCGCGCGTTTTGACGGCGATACCCATGCTGGCCGTGACGACCAGGGCCTTGCCTTCCACCTGGAAGGGCGCCTGCATCGCTTCCAGAATTTTCCCGCCCAGCTGGGACACCGTTCCCGTATCGTCCACCTGCTCGAAGATGATGACGAACTCGTCGCCCGCCAGGCGCGCCACCGTGTCGGTCAGGCGCACGCTGCTGCGCAGGCGGCGCGCGAATTCGACTAGTACGGCGTCGCCGGCGGCATGGCCCATGGTGTCGTTGATGCTCTTGAAGTAGTCCACATCGAGCAGGGCCAGCGCCAGGTTGCTGCGGTTGCGGCCAGCGCGCGCCACCGCCTGCGGCAGGATTTCGTCGAACATGCGGCGGTTATGCATGCCGGTCAGGGCATCGGTGGTGGCCATGCGCAGGAGGTCGTCTTCGGCGGCGCGGCGCTGCATGGACAGCCTGTAGAAAGCGCGGCTGAGCTGGCCGAATTCGTCGCGCGTCCTGACGTTGAAAACTTCGATATTGGCATTGCCCGCCGTGATCTGCGCGACATGGCTGCGCAGTTGGCCCAGGGGCCGCAGCATGCGCCAGGTCAGCCACCAGCCCAGCAGCGCTGCCAGGATGGCGACCACGCCCGATGCCGCCATTGCCTTGTGGCGGCTGGCCAGCAGCGGCGCAAAGGCTTCCTGCACCGGATAGGCCGCGCCGATGATCCACTCGGTCTTGTGCAGCTTTTCGCTGGCGATCAGCGCCGGGCCGTTGATGCTGGGCCCTTCCGACCAGCCGCCGCTGGCTTTCAGCGCATGGCTCAGTTCCGGTCCCCAGCTCCTGCTGCCGGCGTCGACCCGGCTCAGAATGCGCGAGCGGTCGGGGTGGTAGATCACGACGCCCTCGCTGTTCATGATGAACAGATGGGCCGAGGTGCCGTTATACATGGCGTCGAGCTGGCCGGCGAAGCTGGGACGCTGCAAATCGATGGCGCCTGCGATCACATACAGCAAACGCCCGTGGCGGTCGTTGATCGGTTCCGTGACCACTACCACCGGCTTGTTCGACAGCAGGCTGAGAAATGGCGCGGAAATCACCCCTTCGCGCAGGCGCAGGGTATCGCGAAAAAACGGGCGCGCCGCCACATTGATCGTGCCCACCGCGCGCCGGTCATTCAGGTTGGCGACCAGTTTGCCGCTCATATCGAATACGGTGATGTTGAAAAAGGTCTCGCGCAGCGAGCTGTGTTCCTCGATCAGCGCCTGCAGCCGCGCGGGCGTGGGCGCATCGCCCAAGGGCAGGCGCTCGGTGACGGCTTTGAGCTGCTGCTGTTTGGCGTCCAGGTCCTGGTCGACATACGCGGCCGCGCTGGCGACCATCGACACTTCCTGCGCGCCCAGCACATTCCTGATGCCGGATTCGGCAAAACCCAAGGCAATCATCGCCACGCCGGCCGAGGCGGCGAAAGCGAAACAGGCGACCATGCCGGTCATGCGGAATTTGAAACTGGTGGTGCGGACGCCAAAGCGATCCATATACCCCTCGCGTATGAATAGTGCGGTGCGCGCGCTACGGCACCATGTTTTTTGTCGGCGAGGGATTGGGCCGCAGCGGAAAGGGAGACGCGGGGTGAGGGCGTATGGCGCCAGTATAGTCAGCGCCTTGTTCCATGTCAGAATTCTCTAAAGTAATGTGGATTTAAAGCAACATCAGCCCGGCGGCGCCGGGCCTGCTTGCTGATCAGTATTTGATGCAGGCGATGTAGTAGTACGGACCGCTACCTTGGCGCACACCGTTGAATTGCGAGCCGGGCCACACCTGGCCGCAGTACGACGGCCCTTCATTCTGCGAAATATGGATTTGGTAAAAACGCTCTTCTGCGGCCCAAGCACCCAGCATGACGCCGGCCATCAGTACACCCAATGCAATTTTTTTCTTCATGGCATGTCTTCCTATGATTGGCGTATTTATTTGACGCAGGAGATGTAGTAGTAGGGGGCGGCATCCTGGCGGAAGCCATTGAAGTGCGAGCCAGGCCATACTTGCTCACAGTATTCCGGACCTACGTTCTGCGAATAATGGAGCCGGAAGTAGCGGGTTTCAGCAGCAAAAGCACTCAGCATGATGCCGGCCATCAGTGCACCCAATGCAAATTTTTTCTTCATGGTATGTCTCCTATGATTTCTATGATGATTGGTGATGCTGTGCAGTAGCGGGAGAACGATGTCTCAAAAAGTAGTTTTTTTACTAAATTAAGCCATCGGAGTCGTACGATAATTAGTAAATTTTCAGTTGTCAATAAGACCACTTTGCGCAAGTGATGGGGGAAACGGTACACAGGGCGCCGCGTGCAGGCATAATCCTGGCATCGCTACTCTCACGCATATATGTCTCAATCATCCGACCGCTGGAAAGCTGAACTCATCGACGCCGGCAATATTGCCCAGGATGGCGGCTCCGTCACGCCGCCCGAACAGGCGCAGCAGCGCGTTCTGCGCTACGCGGGCATTGTGCCGGGGGTGGATGGCGCCGCCGGCTACCAGCTGTTTCTTCTGCCCGGCGAGGCCGAAGCCTTGCCCTGGCAAGCCGCGCTCGATTGGGCCGAACAGCGCGGCGCCAGCCTGCCGACGCGCCGCGAACTGGCCCTGCTGCACGCTAACCTGGGCCACGCTTTTCCCGCCGAATGGTATTGGTCGTCGGAAGCGGACGCCATCCTGTTGCGCATGGCATGGAGCCACGATTTCGACAACGGCACCCAATACAATTACCGCAAGACCTACTCCGGTCGCGCCTGCGCCGTGCGCCGGGTCGAAGATGCACCATCGGCCGCTTGCCCCATCCCATTGCGGCAAGGCGAGCGGTATGCCGGCCTGGTCCTCGGCTGCAATGGCGCCGCGGACTACCACCTGCTGCTGCAAGCCGGCGAGCTGGTACACCAGTCATGGGAGACTGCCTTGGCATGGGCCGGCAGCCAGGGCCACAGTCTGCCAGGACGGCGCGAGCAGATACTGCTCTATGCGACGCTGAAAGATGAATTTAGGCCGAACTGGTATTGGTCGGACGAGGCAGGCGATCTCGCAAACGAGGCCTGGTGCAAGGACTTCGACACAGGCGTCGCGTATCCGACCGACCGCGGGTTTGATGGCTATGCGCGCTGTGTGCGCAGGGTGATCGTGTAGCCGGCGTTTGCCCAAATGGGCGCAGGCCGGTCAAGGCAGCCTTTCACCACAAGCGCTGGCCGGAATGATCGAGCTGGGTCAGGTAGAGGCGCACATCGAACTCATACTGGTGATAGTTCGGTTCCATATAGGTGCACAGCTTGTAGAAGGCCTTGTCGTGTTGCTTCTCTTTGACGTGGGCCAGTTCGTGCACGGCGATCATGCGCAGGAATTCCAGCGGCACGTCCTTGAACATGGTGGCGACGCGGATCTCGTGCTTGGCTTTAAGCTTGCCGCCCTGGACCCGCGAGATGGCGGTGTGCAGTCCCAGCGCGTGGTTGATGACGTGGATCTTGTTGTCGAAAGCGACCTTGTTGATCGGGTCAGCATTGCGCAGATACTCGGTCTTCAGCTCCTGCACATAGTCGTACAGGGCGCGATCGGTGCGGATATCGTGGGCTTTCGGATAACGTTTCAGCAGGACTTCGCCCAGGCGGTCCTGGGTAAGCAGCTGTTCGACCTGGCTACGGGTCTGTTCGGAATAGGCGCTGAGGTATTTCATGGAGGCGTGAATGTACCACAAGCGGCTGCCGGCGCTATCATGACGCCATGCGCACCCATGTCAATTCGGTAGGCCTGCTGGTTTGCAGCGATCCCGTTCTCCAATTCAGCTATCCCGCCCACATTCCGCGCGACTGCATCGACGCCTTGCCGCCGCTGCCGGGCGTGTACTTCTTCCGCGCTGCGGACGGCAAGCCCATCTACATCGGCAAGAGCATCAATATCCGCCTGCGCGTCCTGAGCCATCTGCGCACGGCGGAAGAATCGCAGATGCTGGCGCGTACCGCCGCCATCGATTTCGAACGCACCGGCGGCGAAATCGGCGCGCTGCTGCGCGAGGCGCAACTGGTGCGCCAGCATCAGCCTGTGTTCAACCAGAAGCTGCGCCGCTTCCGCGAAATGTGCTCGTTCAGCCTGGATGGGCCGGCGCCGGAAGTGGTGTTCGCCAACGAGGTCGATTTCGCCGTGACCGATGGCCTATATGGCCTGTTCGGCAGCCGCCGCGCGGCGCTGGAAGCCTTGCGCGAGCTGGTGGAGCGCCATGGCCTGTGTCCCGCCGTGACGGGTCTGGAGAAAGTGGTGAAGGGACGTTCCTGCTTCGCGCGCCAGATCGCGCGCTGCCGTGGCGCCTGCACGGGCGAGGAGGGGGGCGAGGCGCATGCTGCCCGTCTGCGCGAGGCGCTGGCCACCTTGCGCCTGGCGCGCTGGCCTTACGAGGGCGCGATCGGCATCGTGGAAGAATCGGACGGCCTGCGCCAGGTGCAGCGCGTGGACCGCTGGTGCTATCTCGGCCCCGAGCCGCAGAAAGGCAAACGGCGCGCCAAGCTGCCGGTGGCACGCTTCGATATGGATGTGTACCAGATCCTGGTCCGGCCGCTATTGCAGGGTGACCTGACGGTGCTGCCGATTTGACGGACACGCTTAGCAGTTCGCAGAGTTCGCCTAATAGCGGAGCTTTGCGAGTAGCTACGGCCACCTCCCTCGGAAAATTCTTACTTGGTCTAATTCAGTCTATTTTGCACTCTTTGAGTCTAATACAGTCTTAATTCCCCTTCTCGCAGTCTAAAACTGTCCAGGAAATCGCGCTGAAAGTCTAATCCAGTCTCTTTGCATGAGCCGAAAGTCTAAAACGAACTATCTTCCTGTTCCGTACTCCAATCTTTAGACTCATTTCGAAAGGATTGAATCATGGAATACGAAGCGAAGTGGCCGGTGTACCTGCCGATAACTGATTTGTTGACCTTGGAATTTCATCTAATGGATACCCGTCCAGATATGAAACTTGACGCCTTTGTTGCGCAACTTGTGAAACGCTGGCTTGCTGCGGAAACAGAGCGGCTTGCGTTGCGGAAGAGTGGTACGGCAATGCAGGGTTTTCAATGGAAAAATGTTTTCCTTCCCGATGGCACATCTCTGAGAACTAGTTACTCCAACATTGTTGAGTTCGCCAAGGTACATGGGAAAGCAATACTGCCACCATATAGCTGATATGCTTCCTTGCGGGACTGGTAGATGTCCATATGGTCCTTTAAATTTAAATGCTGAGCCAGGAAATCATGAATGAACAGCTTGTAATTCGTGCGCTGGAAAAACGCGATCGCGCGGAATGGGAAGTGCTTTGGCTGGGCTACAACGCCTTCTATGGACGGTCCGCAGAAACTGCGCTGGCGCCGGAAATAAGCCAGATGACGTGGACGCGCTTTTTCGATCCATATGAGCCAATGCACGCTATGGTCGCGGAGCGCGGCGGCAAGCTGCTGGGCTTGGTCCACTTCCTTTATCACAGAAGTACCATTCAAATAGCGCCTAGCTGCTATTTGCAGGATTTGTTTACTGCGGCAGATGCCAGGGGACTGGGTGTGGGGCGGGCGCTAATCGAAGCCGTATATGAGCATGCAAAAGCCGCTGGCATCCCCCGCGTCTATTGGCAGACGCGCGAAAGCAATGTCGCGGCAATGCAGCTGTACGACAAGGTCGCTGAAAAACCCGGCTTTGTCGTCTATCACAAGAAACTATAAGAAGGTTCGAATTTGTCCGCCTCTTCCGTTCAAGCCAGTACCATCAAGCGTGACCCGCCAGCCGATCCGGCACTCTTAAAAGTGCTCGCCTGGTTCCTGATACTGATTGCGCTGCCATTCGCGTGGTTCGCGTTTTCGCGAGCGCATAGCCAAGTCAGCTCGCATTCCTGGCCGATGGCCTCGGCTGAAGTTTTGTCGAGCAGCATCTACCAGCGAACTGGCAGGCGGAGGGACTGGTGTGTAAAAGTCAGCTACCGTTATCGCGTGCAGGAGCGCTTATACACAAGAAACCGGCCTGGCGTGTCGATCGTGGGGAATTCTGGATGTGATGTCGATAAATCAGTAGTTCAACAATGGCTGTCTACGCTGGCGCCGGGGAGCGCTGTGCTAGTCCATTACAATCCGGCTGATCCTACCCAGGCTGCGATTCAGCTGGTGGGCCTGGATATGGGCGACTACGTGCTTTGCATCGTTCCGCTGGTATTTTTTGCCACAGGCGCCTGGGGTCTGCGCCAAGCAAAAAAGATGAAGCCACTATGACCGCTCCCACCCCTCCGTCAGGCCGCTGCAAGACGGCCTGACGATGCGGGCGCGCTAGTTCTTTTCGGCGGCGCGCGCGTTCTCGAAGCTGGCGCGGGTGGTTTCCTCGTCGCGCTGGCCGAAGGCGTAATTCGCCTCCAGCCACATGACGTTGATGATGGCCAGGGCCAGGGCCAGACCGATGCCCAATATCCAGGTGAAGTACCACATAGTCGGCTCCTTTCAGTAAGCGGAATGTTCGTTGTCGCGGATGTGCTGTTCGGTGACTTTGCCGCGCACCACGCGGTACACCCAGCTGGTGTACATCACGATAATGGGCAGGAGCAGGGCCACGACCCAGAACATCACGCCCAGCGTTTTGTGGCTGGAGACGCCGTCCCAGGCGGTCAGGCTGTGGCCAGGCAGCAGCGAGGAGGGCAGCACGAAGGGGAACATGGCTACGCCCGCCGTCAGGATGATGCCGCTCACCGTGAGGCCGCTGGCGAGGAAGGCCGGCAGGCTGCGGCGCGCGGCGCTGAAGGCGATCACCAGCAGGGCGCCGGCGAAGGCGGCCAGCGGCAGGGCCATCGATAGCGGCCAGCGGCTGTAGTTGTCCAGCCATGCGCCGACGGCGCGTTCCACGGTTTTCGCGGGCGGCATGAAGGCCGTGTTCGGATCGGGCATGGCGACGATGCGGTAGCCTTCGATGCCGTAGGCGACCCAGAAACCGGCCGCCGCGAACAGCAGGATCACCAGCACGGCGGCGACCATGGACAGGCGGCGCGCGCGTTCGGCCACCACGCCATCGGCCTTCTGCTGCAGGAAGGTGGTGCCGTGCATCAGCAGCATGGCGACAGCCAGCAGGCCAGCCAGCAGGCCGAAGGGATTCAGCAGCTGAATGAAGGTGCCGGTGTATTCCAGGCGCAGGATCTCGTCATAGCGGAAGGGGACGCCCAGCAGCAGGTTGCCGAAGGCGACGCCGAAGATCAGCGGCGGCACGAAACCGCCCACGAACAGCCCCCAGTCCCAGGCATTGCGCCAGCGCGGGTCTTTCAGCTTGCTGCGGTAGTCGAAGCCCACCGGTCGGAAGAACAACGCGAACAGGCAGACCATCAGCGCGATATACATGCCCGAGAAGGCTGCCGCATACACCATGGGCCAGGCGGCGAACAGCGTGCCGCCGGCCGCGATGAACCAGGTCTGGTTGCCTTCCCAGGTGGGGCCGACAGTGTTGAGCATGATGCGCCGTTCGGTGTCGTTCTTGCCGAGGAAGGGCAGGGACATGCCGACGCCGAAGTCGAAGCCGCCCGTGAGCGCAAAGCCCAGCAGCAGCACGCCGACGAAGCACCACCAGATTATTTTATAGGTTTCATAGTCGAATAGCATGATGGCTCCTTATTGCGCAGACTGTTGTTCCCAGTGGTACTTCCCTGTGTGCAGGGCGCTTGGGCCGAGGCGGGCGAACTTGATCATCAGGGTCATTTCGATCACCAGCAGCAGGGTGTAGAAGCCGACGAATCCGGCCAGGCTGAAATACAGGCTGCCAGGCTGGATATTCGAGGCCGACAAATGCGTGGGCAGGATGCCGGCAATGGTCCACGGCTGGCGGCCATATTCGGCCACGATCCAGCCCAGTTCCGCCGCCACCCAGGGCAGGGGAATCGCGAACACGGCCAGCTTCAGCAGCCAGCGCTGCTGCGCCAGGCGCTTGCGCACCAGGAAATAGAAGGAGGCGCTGAAAATGAACAGGAACAGCATGCCGAGGAAGACCATGCCGCGGAAGGACCAGAACAGCGGCGCCACCTTCGGAATCGAATCGTTGACCGCCATCCTGATCTGCGCTTCGGTGGCGTCCACCACGTTCGGCGTGTACTTCTTCAGCAGCAGGCCGTAGCCGAGGTCTTGCTGCACCTGCTTGAAGGCCAGCTTCGCTTCTTCCGACTTGTCGCCCGATTTCAAACGGGTTAGAGCGGCATAGGCCTTCATGCCATTGCGGATGCGGACTTCATGGTCCTTCTTCAAATCCTTGATGCCCACCACTTCCTTGTCCGTGGAGCGGGTGGCGATCAGGCCCAGTACATACGGGATCTTGATGGCGTAATCGGTGCGCTCATGCTCGTCGCTGGGCAGGCCGATCACGGTGATGCCGGCCGGCGCAGGCTCGGTTTCCCATTCCGCCTCGATGGCGGCCAGTTTGACCTTGTTCACCTCACCGGCTGTATAGCCCGACTCGTCGCCCAGCACGATCACGGAAAGTGTCGAGGCCAGGCCGAAACCGGCGGCGATGGCGAAGGAGCGCAGCGCAAACGGAATATCGCGCGCCTTGAGCAGGTAGAAGGCCGACACGCCCAGCACGAACATGGATGCGGTCACATAACCCGCCGCCACGGTATGCACGAACTTGACCTGGCCGACCGGGTTGAAGAAGACGTCGCCGATGCTGGTCAGCTCCATGCGCATGGTCTCGTAATTGAACTCCGCGCCGATCGGATTGTTCATCCAGCCGTTGGCGATCAGAATCCACAGCGCCGACAGGCTGGAGCCCAGCGCCACCAGGAAGGTCACGCTCAAGTGCTGCACCTTGGACAGCTTGGTCCAGCCGAAAAAGAACAGGCCGACGAAGGTCGATTCGAGGAAGAAGGCCATCATGCCCTCGATCGCCAGCGGCGTGCCGAAGATGTCGCCCACATAGTGGGAGTAGTAGGCCCAGTTGGTGCCGAACTGGAATTCCAGCGTAATGCCGGTGGTCACGCCCATGGCGAAGTTGATGCCGAACAGCTTGCCCCAGAACTTGGTCATATCGCGGTAGATTTCGCGGCCGGTCATCACATAGACCGATTCCATAATGACCAGAATCCAGGACAGGCCCAGCGTCAGCGGCACAAACAGGAAGTGATACATCGCGGTCGCAGCAAACTGCAGGCGCGACAAGGCAACTACTTCATCGACGGAAGTCATTTTTCACCTTTCGGGCGGATTTCTTGAACGGGTGCGGGTTGCGCCAGCAGGTGTTTTTCAACCTGCCCGGTCGGCAGACGCATTTTTTTGGTTTGCGGCTCGGAGAAGAAGACCTTCCACAAGCCGTACAGGATGGCGACCTTGACGATCAGTGCCAGCGTGATGGCGACGGCCAGCGAATATCGTCCGGGGGGCTTCATGGGTGGTCCCCGCCGCCGGAGCCGCGGCCGGCGTCATCGGCCTGCGATTGCGCCTGGGCCTCGGCGGCGCGGCCGAAGCCCAATTTGCCGCGCACGGAGTCGCCCACGTCGAGCAGCTTCTTGACGGTGGAGCCCATCTTCATCAGGGAGGCGAGGGTGTCCGGCGAGAGGCGCTGCACATCGTCGAACCAGGAGCTGGACAGCTCGATCAGCTCATACATTTCGCGCATGCGCTGCTGGGCGTAGCGGTCGCCGTCGCTGGCGGGGTTCTCCAGCAGCGATTCACGCAGCATGGACAGCGTTGGTTCGACCTCGCGCCGGCGGCGCTCTTCCAGCAGGGCTTTGAAGATGTCCCACACATCCTTGGGCGGCTCGAAATATTCGCGGCGGTCGTTCGGCTGGTGCAGCAGCTTGACCAGGCGCCAGGATTGCAGCTCTTTGAGGCCCATCGACACATTCGAACGCGAAAACGCCAGATGCTCGGCGATTTCGTCGGCGTTCAGCGGCCGCGCACTGACATACAGCAGCGCATAAATCTGGCCCACGGTGCGGTTGATGCCCCAGCGGCTACCCATCTCGCCAAAGTGCAGGATGAATTTTTGGGCGAGCGGCGTCAGATTGTTCATGTTACCTTTCATCTTTCTTGAATTTTCAGGATTTTCTGAAATTATAGGATCTAAATCAATTTTCTGCTGGTGACAGGCAAATTTGAGTCGCTATATAATTCGGTATATCGCGCTTTTTGTTTCCAGAGAGGAAAGTCATGTTGAAGAAATTGTGTCTTGTTACCCTGCTGGCTGCGGCCGGCCTGGCCAATGCGGCCGACATCACGGTATCGGCGGCTGCCAGCCTGACCAACGCCTTCCGCGAGCTGTCGCAAGCGTATGAGGCGGCCAATCCCGGCGACAAGGTTCTGCTGAACTTCGCCGCTTCCGACGCCCTGGTGCAGCAGATCAGCAAGGGCGCGCCGGTCGACGTCTTCGCCTCCGCCGACCAGGAAGCCATGGACAAGGCCGAGGGCATGAAGCTGCTGGCCGCCGGCACCCGCCACAATTTCGTCAGCAATAGCGTGGTGCTGATCACGCCGTCCACCAGCACCCTGGCGCTGAAAACCCTGGGCGATCTGCGCGGCGCGGACGTCAAGCGCATCACCACCGGCAATCCGGCCAGCGTGCCGATCGGCCGCTACACCAAACAGGCGCTGGAAAAAGCCGGCGTCTGGTCCAATGTGGAAACCAAATTCATCTTCGGCACCTCGGTGCGCCAAAGCCTCGACTACGTGGCGCGCGGCGAGGTCGATGCAGGCTTCGTCTATGCCACCGACGTCGGCGCGCAAAAAGACAAAGTGAAAGCGCAGTTCACCGTGCCGACCGAAACCCCCGTCACCTATCCGATCTCCGCGCTGAGCGGTGCCGCCAACGCCAAGGGCGCGCGCCAGTTCGTCGATTTCACGCTGTCGTCCACCGGCCAGGCCATCCTCGCCAAATACGGTTTCGGCCGTCCATGAGCAAGGGATTCACCGCGCAATAAGGAAGTAGAGGTTTAGATGGATGCTGCATGGACCGCGCTCGGTCTCTCGCTCAAGGTGG
This sequence comes from Massilia sp. NR 4-1, assembly GCF_001191005.1. Lineage (NCBI taxonomy): Bacteria > Pseudomonadati > Pseudomonadota > Betaproteobacteria > Burkholderiales > Oxalobacteraceae > Massilia > Massilia sp. NR 4-1. Next base: position 2,565,472 of record NZ_CP012201.1, on the reverse strand, counting down.
CGATGTGGGCGACGCTGCTGGACCTGGTGCTGGGCGTGGCGGCCGGCTATCTGCTGGCGCGCTGCCGCTTTCCAGGACGCGACCTGCTGGACGCGGTGCTGACGCTGCCGATGGTGATGCCGCCCACGGTGCTGGGCTACTACCTGCTGGTGCTGATCGGCCGCCAGGGGCCGTTGGGCGCCTGGCTGCAAAGCAGCTTCGGCATCAATCTGATCTTCACCTGGCAGGCGGCGGTGCTGGCGGCCGCCGTCGTCGCCTTCCCGCTGGTGCTGAAGGCGGCGCGCTCCGCCTTTGAAACGGTGGACGTGCAACTGGAGCAGGCGGCGCGCGTGCTGGGCGTCTCCGAATTCGCCATCTTCCTGCGCGTGACCCTGCCGCTGGCCTGGCGCGGCGTGCTGGCCGGCGTGCTGCTGGCCTTCGCCCGCACCATGGGCGAATTCGGCGCCACGCTGATGGTGGCGGGCAGCATTCCGGGCAAGACGCAGACCCTGTCCATCGCCGTGTATGAGGCGGTGCAGGCGGGCCAGGACGATACCGCCAATCTGCTGGTGCTGATCACCTCGCTCACCTGCGTGGTGGTGCTGGTGCTGGCCAACCGCCTCACGCCGAGCCGCAATCCGCAGGACTGAGCATGTACTTCAATATCGACATCGAAAAGACCCTGCGCTCCGGCCAGCGCGAATTCAAGCTGAAGGCGAACTTCACGTCCAACAGCGGGCGCATCGTGATTTACGGCGCTTCCGGCGCGGGCAAGAGCCAGATGCTGAAAGCCGTGGCAGGCCTGATGCAGCCCGACCGCGGCGTGATCGAGCTGGCCGGCAAGCGCCTGTTCGACAGCGCGGCCGGCATCAATATCACGCCGCAGAAACGGCGCGTGGCCTACCTGTTCCAGGACTATGCCTTGTTCCCGCACCTGAATGTGCGGCAGAATATCGCCTTTGGCATGCGGGGCGGCTGGTTCAATCCCAAGCCCACGGCCAATTCCGAGGCGCTCGAATACTGGCTGGACGCTTTCGAGCTGCGCGCCGTGGCGCACCAGCCGCCGTCCCAGCTCTCGGGCGGACAGCGGCAGCGTGTGGCCCTGGCGCGCGCCCTGATTGCCAATCCGGCGGCGCTGCTGCTGGATGAGCCTTTCGCCGCCCTCGACCCGGCCCTGCGCGTGCGCATGCGCGCGGAGCTGGACGCATTGCAGCAGCGCCTGGGCATTCCCATGCTGCTGATTACGCACGATCCCGACGATGCCAACACTTTCGGCGGCCATGTCCTGACCATGTCGGACGGCGCCATTATCGAGGAGCGCCATGTCTAGCGAAGAGAGACAACTGGAATTGCAGGGCGAGGTCTGGATGACCATGGGCGGCCAGCATCTGGGCGGTCCGGACCGGGTGGCCCTGCTGGCCGCCATCGCCGAACACGGCTCCATCACCAAAGCCGCCAAGGCCATCAAGATGAGCTACAAGGCGGCCTGGGACGCCATCGACGCGATGAACAATCTGGCGGGTGAACCCCTGGTCGAACGCCTGGCCGGCGGCAAGGGCGGCGGCGGTACGCATCTGACGAAGCGCGGCACGCAGTTGGTGGAGAACTTCCGCCAGATCGAACGCGAACACCGCCTGTTCATCGAACACCTGAGCCGCCAGTCGCATGCGCTGGCCGACGATTTCCTTTTGCTCCAGACCATGAGAATGAAAACCAGTGCGCGCAACCAGTTTGCAGGGACCGTCAGCGTGATCAAGCGCGGCGCGGTCAACGACGAAATCACGCTGGACATCGTGGGCGGGCAGAAGATCATCGCCATCATCACGCGCGACAGCACCGACAGCCTGGGCCTGACCGAAGGCTGCGCCGCCTTCGCCCTGATCAAGGCATCGTCCATCATCATCGCCACCGGCGACAGCGAGGCCAAACTGTCGGCGCGCAACCGCCTGTGCGGAACGGTGTCGCGCCTGCAAACAGGTGCCGTCAATTCGGACGTGAGCATCGCCTTGCCGGGCGGCGGCACCATCGCCGCCACCGTCACGCGCGACAGCGAGGAACTGCTGGAGCTGGAAGTGGGCATGCCGGCCAGCGCCCTGTTCAAGGCGTCGGCCGTCATCATCGGCGTGCCGGGTTAAGGCGGCGGACGAAGCATCCTGCGGCCATTCCGCTGCGCTGCAAGCGGCACGTGTAGGCGGAGCGCGGCAGCGCCCTTAGGCCGCCTGCTGTGGCGCTGGTTGCGGCGCCTGCTCCGGCTCAAGCGCCGGGTCGGCCGGGCCGCGCGCGAAGCGGGCCGGGGTCACGCCCAGCATGCGGCGGAAGAGGGCGATGAAGCTGCTGACGCTGTCATAGCCCAGGGTCAGCGCCACCGCCGTCACGGATTCGCCCGCGTTCAGCATTTCCGCGCCTTTCTGCAGGCGCGCCGTCTGCCGCCATTCCACCACTGACATGCCGGTTTCGGCGCGGAAGTGGCGCGTGATGCTGCGGCGCGAGAGGCCCAGGCGTTCGGCCCAGCTATCCAGATCGGTTTCGTCGGCCGGATGTTCGGCGATGGCGGCCGCCATCTGCTGCAGGCGCGGATGGCTGGGCATGGTCAGGCGCAGCGGATCGGCTTCGGCGCGCTGGATTTCATCGAGCAGCACATCGAGGATGCGGTAGCCGCTGTCGTCCGGCGGCACGCCGCCCGGCCAGCTCACCATGCGTTCGATCAGGGCATGGGCCAGCGGGCTGGGACGCAGCACCACGGGCAGCTCGGGCAGCTTGCCGCATAGCTCGGGCGCCAGAAAAATATTGTAGCCAACCAGGTCGCTGTTCGGGCTGCCGTGCACCACGGCCCCGTGCGGCGCATAGGGCGGAATCCAGCCCATGCGGCCGGGCGGCATCATGCAGCGCATGCCAGTCGATTCCACCACGATCAAGCCTTGTACGGCGAGATAGAGCTGGCCCTGCGGATGGCTGTGCACCTCATGGTTCTGGCCGGGCGTGGCGTACTCGGCCAGCAGGCACATCAGGTGGTCCCCTTTGAGCCGGGTGGTCTGCGATTCGGCTTCTTGCATGATTTTGGCCCGATCAAGATATTGAGTGGCATTTTACCGTTAGCGGGACAGCATTTCTCATGGCAATCTATGACTTTCGAGCAAGGGAGTCAATCATGAGACAAATCGATCTGGACGTGATCCTGAGTCTGCTGCGCTCGGTCGGTGAAGAATTGCGCGACGCCTTCCGCGCGCTGCAGGCGGCCGCCGAGCCGGAACAGATGATGGAAGCCTTCCATCGCATCGATGGCGGCGCGGCGCGGGCCATCCGCCAGGAGCTGGGCGCTTTCTATCCCCATATCGCCTGGCGCGACGCAAGGGAGGAAGGCGGCGGAAACGCGCTCGATGGCGAATGCTGGTTGTGCGATCCGATCGACGGCGCGCTGCAATTCCTGCGCGGCATTCCGTTCTGGGCCATGAACCTGACCCTGCTGCGCGATGGCGAACCGGTGTTTTGCGCCGTCTTCGATGTGATGAATGGCGAGATGTTCCACGCCGTGGAAGGGCGGGGCGCTTTCCGGAATGGCCGCCGCATTGGCGTCAAGGACGGAAGCAGCCACCGCCATGGCGTGCTGGCCACCAACCATCCACCGTTTGCCAGCGCCCAGCCGCGCATGCTGGCGCTGGCCGCCAGCGCGCTCAGCGCGGTGCAGGCCGAGGCGACAGCTGTGCGCAATCTCGGTTCGGTGGCCCTGCAATTGGCCTATGTGGCGTGTGGCCGTCTGGACGGTTTCTGGCAATACGGCGAGGATGGTTTCAACTGCGCGGGTGCGGCCCTGCTGGTGCGCGAGGCTGGCGGGCGCACCAGTACGGTGGACGGTCTGTTCTACCACCCGCATTCGGCCAGCCTGGTGGCGGCGCCGTCCGGCGCCCACGCCAGCCTGCTGCTGACGCTGAACGGCTCATCCTGTCTCGCTGCCGCCTGAACTCTCGCTGGGCCGGCTGTCGCGGCTGGCATTATTGCGCTGGGCCGACTGCCGGCTCTCGCCGCCTTTGCGGCCGATGGCGGCCATATGTTCGCGGTCGCGGCTCACGGCCACGCCGCCTTTCTGGCCGGCGCGGCGCGCCTCTTCGGAGTCGAATTCGTGCGCCGTGCCTTTCTGGTGGGCCGCCTGGCCGCCCTTGCTGGCGATCTGGCGCTGCTGCGCGGCGTCCATGGCGGCGAAGCCGCGCTTGGCGTTGCTTTTCTGACTGCTGGCGGGATCGGCCTTTTGGCTGTTGCCCTCGCCTTGCCCGGCTTGATTGTTAGCCATCTCCATCTCCTAGTCCGCGTTGATCGGATCGCCCGCGGGCGACAAACGGCAGGGAACCGTTTGCAGATTGGAGATGGAAAGATGGCTTTAGTTCCGCTCGTTGCGAAAAAATCAGCTGAGCTGCAACACCAGCTTGCCGAAGTTCTTACCCTCGAACAGCATGGACAGCGCCTGCGGGAAGTTCTCCAGGCCGCGCACCACGTCCTCGCGGCTCTTGATCTTGCCCTCCTGTAGCCATTTGCCCAGGGCCGCCATAGCCACCGGATAGCGGTCGGCATAGTCGAATACCACCATGCCCTCCATGCGGGCGCGGTTCACCAGCAGCGACAGGTAGTTGGCCGGGCCTTGCACCTGCGAGGTATTGTTGTACTGCGAGATGGCGCCGCAGATCACGATGCGCGCCTTGCGGTTGATGCGGGTCAGCACCGTGTCGAGGATGTCGCCGCCGACATTATCGAAATACACGTCCACGCCTTGCGGACAGTGTTCTTTCAAGCCATCGCGCACCGACGCCTGCTTGTAGTCGATGCAGGCGTCGAAGCCCAGTTCCTTGACCACGAAATCGCATTTGGCAGCGCCGCCGGCAATGCCCACGGCGCGGCAGCCCAGCAGCTTGGCCAACTGGCCCACGGTCTGGCCCACGGCGCCGGCGGCGCCGGACACCACCACGGTTTCGCCGGCGCGCGGCTGGCCCACCTCGGTCAGGCCGAAATAAGCCGTCATGCCCGGCATGCCCAGGGTGTTGAGCCAGGTCGGCAGCGGCGCCAGGGCCGGGTCGATCTTGTAGAAGGCCGCCGTCTTGTCTTCGGCCTGGCCGATCCAGTACTGCTGCACGCCGAGCCCCCCCGACACATGCTCGCCCACCGCGAATTTGGCCGAGCGCGAGGCCAGCACCACGCCCACGCCGCCGGCCCGCATCACTTCGCCGATCGCCACCGGACGGATATAGGACTTGGCGTCGTTCATCCAGCCGCGCATGGCCGGGTCGAGCGAGAGGTAGAGGGATTGCACCAGGATTTCGCCCTCCGCCAGTTCGCGCACGGTCTCCACCGTCTGCTGCCAGTCGCTGGCCTGCGACATGCCCACCGGGCGCGCCGCCAGCCGGAATTGCCGGTTCTCCAAGGTCGTCGTCATCGTTACTCCCTTCAAAAAGGTGTTATCTCTGTACTATAAACCACAAATTGTCGGAAAGGCATGGTCGTACTTTTTGTTTTTGCTGCGCTGCAGCTTATTCGTGCGACAATACTGACCCCCTATGAGGAATCGACCATGCTCTACCCGGAATACATCTTGACTCTTTCTTGCCAGGACCAGCGCGGCATTGTGCATCGCGTCTCGGGATTCCTGGCCGACCATGGCTGCAACATCATCGACTCCGCCCAGTTTGGCGCCCAGGAAGAACACCGCTTTTTCATGCGCGTGCACTTCTCGCGCGAAGACGCCGCTGTCAGCGATGAGGCGCTGCGGGCCGCCTTCTCCGGGCTGGCGCAGGAAATGCAGCTGGAGTGGGATCTGCATGACGCGCACTACAAGCCGCGCGTGATGCTGATGGTGTCGAAAATCGGCCATTGCCTGAACGACCTGCTGTTCCGCTACAAGAGCGGCCTGCTGCCGGTCGAAATCCCGGCCATCGTCTCCAACCACATGGACTTTTACCAGCTGGCGGCCAGCTATAATATTCCCTTCCACCACCTGCCGCTGGCTACCGGCGCGCCGGAAGCGGCGAAGCTGGCCCAGGAAGCGAAAATTATCGAACTGATGGACATGCACCAGGTCGATCTGGTGGTGCTGGCGCGCTATATGCAAATCCTGTCGCCATCGCTGTGCGCCCGCCTGAAAGGCAAGGCAATCAATATCCACCACTCCTTCCTGCCCAGCTTCAAGGGCGCCAAGCCTTACGCCCAGGCGCACCACCGCGGCGTGAAGCTGATCGGCGCCACCGCCCATTTCGTCACCGGCGACCTGGACGAAGGCCCGATCATCGAGCAGGATGTGGAACGCGTCGACCATTCGATGGACGCTGCCACCTTGTCGGCCATCGGCCGCGACGTGGAATGCGTGGTGCTGGCGCGCGCCGTGAAGTGGTTCGTCGAGCATCGCGTGCTGCAGAACGGCAGCAAAACCGTGGTATTCAAATAAACCGTATATATAGTTTCCTAGATGGCACTCAAAGCAACAATTTACAAAGCCGAACTGTCGATTGCGGACATGGACCGCAACTACTATGGCACCCACACGCTGACCCTGGCGCGCCACCCGTCCGAAACGGACGAACGCATGATGGTGCGCCTCTTGGCCTTCGCCATCCATGCCGACGAGGCGCTGACCTTCACCAAGGGCATGTTCGACGTCGACGAGCCGGACCTGTGGCAGAAAGACCTGACCGACGCCATCCAGCTGTGGATCGAAGTCGGCCAGCCGGACGACCGCCGCATCCTGAAGGGCGCCGGCCGCTCGGACAAGGTGATCGTGTATTGCTACAACGCCACCAGCCATATCTGGTGGAAGCAGATCGCCAACAAGATCGACCGCGCCAAGAACGTCACGGTCATCAACCTGCCGTCCGAAGCCACGCTGGCGCTGGAAAGCATGGCCAAGCGCACCATGCAGCTGCAATGCACCATCCAGGACGGCCAGATCTGGCTGACCGACGGCGAACAGACGGTCCAGATCGACCGCGAAACCCTGAAGTCCTGATGCGGCGGCGGGCCATGGACAAGCTTCCATCCCTGGCCCGCCTGCTTGCCCTGTGGTGCATCCTGTGCGCGCCGCTGCCCGCCCCGGCCCTCGACCAGGCGCAAGTGGAGCAGGGCGCCGCCCGCCTGTACCGCGAGCGCATCGAGGAACTGCGGCGCGCCCACAGCCTCGATGCCGATCCCGCCTTCCATGCCCGCGTCGAACGCATCCTGCTGCCCTTGCTGGCACAGGCTGCGCGCGACTATCCCGTCAGCGCCGCCTGGTCCTGGGAATGGCATACCACGCCCGACGGCGATGAAAACGCCTTTGCCATGGCCGGCGGCAAGCTGCTGCTCAGCCGCGAATTCACGCGCCGCCTGGAATTGAACGATGCCGAACTGGCCATGCTGCTGGCGCATGAAATCGCCCACGCCGTACTGCTGCACAATTTGCGCGAATTCGAACAGGCCATGCGCCTCGATCCGCAATGGGCTGCGCGCCCCTTCGCCGAACTGGAACACGCGGTCGACCACGACCAGGCGCTGATGCGCCGGCTCGCGCCCTTGAACCTGCAGCAGGAAGAGGAGGCCGACCGCGAAGGCTTGCAGCTGGCCTGGCGCGCCGGCTGGCCCGCTGCCAAGCTGGCGCGCTATTTCCATAAGCTGAGCCGCAACAGCTACGCGCCGTATCTGGACAGCTTTGCCCATCCGGCGCCGGCGCGGCGCTGGCAGGCTGCGCGCCTGCTGGCCGGGCAGCTCGATCGGCCATAGCGCTCCCGTCCAATCTTTTTTTCATTTTCTTGATATGAGGGGGAAATGCGGGCCGCGCGCGCAAAAACCCTGGGCTATAATCGGCCCATGTATCGACATTCGACAATGTGGCGCCGTGCTCTCTGGCTCTCGTGCTTCGCAATCCTGCTGAACGCGCTCGCCCCGTCGATCTCGCATGCGCTTTCCCTGTGCAAGGGCAAGCAGCGCAGCTGGGAAATCTGTCTGAATGACGGCCGGCGCCTGAGCGGCAGCGGCGAACTCGATTACGCCACCTTCCTGGCGCTGACCGACCGCAGCAAACCGCAAAAGCCGGCCCCGGTCCAGACTGAAAGAATGGCCATGGAGGACTGCGGCTACTGCCTGACGCATGCCGCCTCCTTCGCTCCGCCTCCCGCCGAACGGCCCGTGCTGGCTGAACTCGACGGCAACCGTCTTCTTCCCTTCATGTTGTACCGCGCGCCTGTGCCGCTGCAAGGCTGGCGTGCCTCAATCCCGCGCGGTCCTCCTGCCATTGTGTGATGATGTAGTTGTTCTTCCCACACCAATCAGGAGTTTTGAATGAAAAAGCAATTCTTTGCATGCGCCATTTCGATGGCGTTCGCCGCCTCGGCCATGGCCCAAGTCACCGTCAGCGAAAGCTGGGCGCGCGCCACCGTTCCCGCCGCTAAAGCCAGCGGCGCCTTCATGCAGCTGCAATCGGCGCAGGATGCGCGCCTGGTCGGCGTGGAAACCACGGTCGCGAATGCCGAGTTGCACCAGATGTCGATGGAAAACAATGTGATGAAGATGTCCGAGGTCGATGGCATCGATCTGCCGGCCGGCAAGACGGTCGAACTCAAGCCGGGCAGCTATCACGTCATGCTGATGCAGCTGAAACGCCAGCTGAAAGAAGGCGATACCGTGCCTTTGAAACTGACCTTCGAGAAGAAGGACAAGAAGCGCGAGACCGTGGAAGTGCAAGTACCGGTCAAGCCGATCAATTACAGCCCGCCTGCGCGCGCCCACGCCGGCCACTAAGCCGCCCCCCGTATTAATCGGCATTGACGCCCGCCGCGCCGCGGCGGCGGCAGTGCTCACCCTACGGCCATGCGCCGGCGCTGGCCGCGGGTATCGGTGTAACAGCAGTACCTTTCTTCACCTTCTCATTTTCATCCCTTTACCTGCCCGGTCCCCACCGGGCAGTTTTTTATCCGCCCGCCGTTGCGATTACTGCGGCGCGCCGCCGGCACGGCGCACCGAGCCCGAACCCGTCACGTTCTTGTTCACGCGCGGATCGCCGTAATAGGAAACGTCGCCCGAACCGGCCACGCTGGTGTTCAGCGATTCCTTGGCCCACACGGTGGCCTCGCCCGAACCGCCGATGCTGACCACCACATTGCGCGCCTGCAGCTGGCCGAGCGCCACCTTGCCCGAGCCGCCGATCGAGACGTTCAGATTCTCCGCTGTGCCGCTGGCTTTCAGGCTGCCGCTGCCGCCCAGCGAAACCGCCACCGATGCGCCTTCCAGGCCGCGCACATTGATATTGCCGGAACCGCCGACGTCGAATTGCAGGCGTTCGCCGCGCATGCCGTTCACCTCGACATTGCCGGAGCCGCCGACCGAGACTTTTTCCAGCGCGCGCGCCTGCACCACGATGCGCAGATTGCGCGTATCGAAGGAGGTATCCTTCTTCATCGGGCGGATTTTCAGCGTGCCGTTTTCGACCACGGTTTCGATCAGCGGCAGGATATTTTCGTCGGTCTCGATCGTCACGCTTTCGCTATTGCCGACGCGGACTTCGACGTTGCCGCCGATGCCCAGGCCGACGCCGCTGAAGTGGCCCGGTTCGCGGCTCTGCTTGACGATCTTGCCGCTGCCCTGCACACGCTCGCCGCGGAACCAGTTGCCGGGACCGGCCACGGCCTGGCTCAACGGCGCGGCGGCGGCCAGCAGGCCGGCGGCGAGCACAATGCCGCGCGCGGCGGCCGGGATGGTTTTCAGTTCAAGCATGGTCTCCTCCTTGGGTTTGTGATCGGTATGGGCAGATAGTATTTCAGCCCCGCGTCGAGGACCGCCGCCTTGCGACAAACTGCGCGCGGGCGGGAATAGAATGCCGGCAGGCGGGACTGGGCTGGGCCGCCGCGCTGGCGCGGCCGGGCGGCGATCCTGTAAGATGCTGGATTGGCCGCTCGCTTTTGCGGCCACCTCTGACAGGATGCACATGCTTATCATCACCATCAAACAGGGCAAGGAAGCGGGCATACTCGCCGGTTCGCCCTGGATCTACCAATCGGCCATCGAGAAGCTCGAAGGCCGTCCCCAGGAAAAAATGAAGGCCGGGGCGACTGCCATCGTGCAATCGTCGGCGCGGCGCTTTCTGGCGCGCGCCGGCTACAGCGCCAAGTCGCAGATCGCCGCCCGCATCTGGACGCTGCGCGAGGACGAGCCGGTCGATCACGCGATGATGAAGCGCCGCGTCAAGGCCGCGCTGGAAAAACGCGCGCCGGCCCTGGCCCAGGCCGCGCCGCAGGAACTGGTGCAACTGGTCGATGGCGACGCGGACGGCTTGTCCGGCCTGCTGGTGCACAGCTACGGCGGCAAGGACGGCTATCTGATCTGCCAGTTCCAGTCGGGCGCGGTGGATGCGTGGAAGGTGCCCATCGTGCAGGCGCTGCTGGCCGGCACGGGCTGCCCGAATGTGTACGAGCGCTGCGACGCGCTGATGCGCAAGGGCGAAGGCCTGATGGTCAAACCGGGCGCGCTGGCCGGCGAGGAGCCGCCGCAGCGCCTGACCGTCAGCCAGGGCGGACGCTGCTTCCCGATGGATTTGCGCACCGGCTTCGAATACCCGCGCTGAAGCGGGCTGCCTTCAGTAGCGCGAGCGCAGGTTGAGGCCCAGTTCTCCCCGGCATGCGGAACTGAGGCGGAACGATTCCTCGTCGCTGTCGAAGGCCTGCTGATAGATTTCGACGCGCTGCATCTCGCTCTTGATCATGGGCCAAAGCCAGGCGTCGACCTGGTCGGCCAAGGCGTCCAGGCCCGCGCCGCTGGCCGCATACAGCGGCGCGCCGCGGTAGCGCTTTTCCAGCTCTTGCCGCACCAGTCCCGCCACCTTGGGCAGGTGCTGCAGATAGAGATTGACGTGTTCCATTTCGTGATCGAGCACGGCGCGGTAAGGGCAGCCGGACGGCGAAAACTCGCGCGCCACATACACTTGCAGGGGAAGGTAGCGCAGATCGACGCTGATCTGCGGCGCCAGGCATTCGCGGCCGCTGCCCGGGTCTTGCAGCACGTGGCCATCGATGCCGACTTCGATGCGGGAGGTGGCCGAGGTCAGGCCCAGCATCATGTCGCCGGCGCTATTGTGCACGGCGCGGTTATGCAGCACCTTGGTGGCGACGGTATTGTCCACCGCATAGCCGGCGCTGGAAGACGTCACCTGGAAGCGGGACTGCAGCTCGCTGGCGCAGCGGGCTTCGAAGCTCTGCGCTTGCGCCGCGCCGCTGGCGGCAAGGCCCAGCAGGACGGGCAAAACACTGCGTAATATGATTGGCATAATCGTAAGCGGCGTGGGCGTGACCTGCTTTCATTCTACGCGCAAGCCGCTACGTTTTGGCTTTTAAATCGCTAGCCTGAAAAGACTATTCCAGCGGCACATTGCGGTAGCGGTTCACCTCGACGCTGCTCACCGGCCGCGCATTATTGCCCCAGGCGCTGCGCAGATAGGACACCACGGCCGCCACCTCCACATCGTTCAGCGCATGGCTGAACGGCGGCATGCCGTAAGGGCGGGGATTGCCCGCCGTGCCGGGCGGGAAGCCGCCATTCAGCACGATGCGGATGGGATTGACCGCTTCGTCCATGGTCAGCGCGCGGTTGCCGGCCAGCGGCGGATAGGCGGGCGGGATGCCTTCGCCGTTTTCGCCATGGCAGTCCATGCACTGCGATTTGTAGATCTTCGCGCCCGCCGCCAGGAAGGCGGCGGCTTCGCTGCTCTTCTCGCGCTCATAGGGTTCGGGCTTGCCGTCCGGCGCCGGTAGCGACTTCAGATACAGGGCCATGGCGCCGATATCGGCGTCGTTCAGATGCTGCAGGCTTTGGCGCACCACCTCGGCCATCGGGCCGAACACGGTGGCGCGCGGCGAGATGCCGGTTTTCAGCAACTGTTCGATATGCGGCGTCTGCCAATTGCCCAGGCCCGCTTCGCGGTCGGAGTTCAGCGAAGGCGCATACCAGCCCAGCACCGGGATCATGCCGCCATTCAGGCCGCCCTCGCTGGCGCCCAAGGCATTGCGCGTGCTGTGGCAGGCGATGCAATGGCCCAGGCCCTGCACCAGATAGGCGCCGCGGTTCCACTCGGCCGGCTTGCTGTTGTCCGGCTGGTAGACGGCAGGCTTGAAGTACATGGCGCGCCACACCGCCAGCGTGAGCTGCTGGTTGTAAGGGAAGCGCAGCTCGTGCGGACGGTTGGCCTGCGGGTGGGCGGGCACGGTCTGGAAGTAGGCATACAGCGCGTCGGAATCGTCGCGCGTGACCTTGGTATAGTCGGTATAGGGGAAGGCCGGATAGAGCAGGCGGCCATTTTTCGATTTGCCGTTGTGCAGGGCGTTCCAGAAATCGTCGGCGCTCCAGCTGCCGATGCCGTTTTCCTTGTCCGACGTGATATTCGGCGCGATCACATTGCCGAACGGGGTTTGCAGCGCACGGCCGCCGGCAAAGGCGACGCCGCCGCGCGTGGTGTGGCAGGCCATGCAGTCGCCGGCCTTGGCCAGATAGGCGCCGCGCGCCACTTTCTCGGCCGCCGGCAGGGACTGGAAGGCGGCGCTGGCTGGCGCGCCCGAATCGTCCTTGGGCCACAGCCACAGCGCGGCGGCAGCCAGCAGGAGCAGCAGGGCGGCGAACAGGGTGAGGATCTTCTTTTTCATCGCGGCGCCCCTTATTGCGGCACGCCGCCGCATTTCAGCGGCAGCGGCTTGGCGTGGGTGGTGGCGGGGCGGTCGCCGGCATCGGCCACCTGGGTCGCGAGCCAGCTGGAGACGGCCGCCACATCGGCTTCGCTCAGGCGGCCGGCCACGTCGGCCATGCAGTCCGGCGCATGCGCCTTGCGCTTCTGGTTCTTCCAGGCGCCGAACTGGGAATTGATATAGTCGCGCGGCAGGCCGACCAGGCCGGGGATGGCGGGCGCCACGCCGGTCAGCTTCTCGCCATGACAGGCCACGCAGGCCGGAATCTTTTTGCCGGCATCGCCCTGCAGCGCCAGGCTGCGTCCCCGTTCGAGCTGGGACTGGGTGGCACCGCTGTTCTGCGCCGCCGGGTAGGGCGGATGCTGCCCGGCGAAGTAGTCGGCGATCTCGCGCAGATAGGCGTCCGGCAGCTGTTCCACCATATACGTCATCATCGGGTACTGGCGCCGGCCGTCGCGGAAATTAAGCAGCTGGTTATACAGATAGCCGGCCGGTTTGCCGGCGATGCGCGGGAAGAAGGCATCGCTCTGTTCTTTGGCCTTGTGGCAGGCGACGCAGGCCGCCACGCGTTGTTCCAGCGTGTCCGGCAAGGCCGCCGGCGCGGCGGCGGCCAGCAGCGGCAAGGCGGCAGCCAGCGCCGCAATGGCGCTGTTCCGCAGCGAAAACGAAAGAATTGGCATAAAGAGAACCGTTTTGCTTAAAATTGGGCGTTTGTACGGTAAAAGGGACAGGATATACTCCGCCGCCGAAGAAGAACAGGATCAGAAGGGCAATAGAAACAGGGGATCAGTTTGCAATCCTCGACCAGGAGACGAGTTGAAGCTTTACGAAGCGCTGGCCGATGAAATCGCCGGCATGATTGCAAAAAATGTGCTGCGGCCCGGGGAGCGCCTGCCGTCCGTGCGCCAGCAGCAGGAACGGCGCGGCGTCAGCCCATCGACCGTATTCCAGGCCTACTATCTGCTTGAAGCGCGCGGCGCCATCGAGTCGCGTCCGCGCTCCGGCTACTACGTGGCGCAGCGCCAGCCGCTGGTGCCGGAGCCGGACGCCTCGCGTCCCGACGGCGTATCGACCGTGGTCGATGTCAGTGAACTGGTATTTTCCGTGCTCGATGCGGGCCGCGAGCGCAGCAACGTGCCTTTCGGTTCGGCCTTCCCCAGTCCGCTGCTGTTCCCGCTGGAGAAGCTGGGGCGCGCCGCCGCTGCCGCCTTGCGCCGCATCGACCCTTGGAGCACGGTGGCCGATCTGCCGCCCGGCAATGCCGAACTGCGGCGCCAGATCGCGCTGCGCTACCAGCTCGACGGCGTGCAGGTGGCGGCCGACGAAATCGTCATCACCAATGGCGCGCTGGAGGCGCTCAATCTTTGCCTGCAGGCGGTGGCCCATCCCGGCGACACGGTGCTGGTGGAGTCGCCCACTTTTTATGCCGCCTTGCAGGCGCTGGAGCGCATTGGCCTGAAGGCGGTGGAAGTGGCGACCCATCCGCGCGAAGGCATGGAACTGGGCGCGCTGGCCGAAGCGCTGGAACAGCACAAGCCGCAGGCCTGCTGGATCATGACCAGCTTCCAGAATCCGCTGGGCAGCCTCATGCCGCCGGAGAAGAAGCAAGCCCTGGTCGAACTGCTGGCGCGCCACGAGGTGCCGTTGATCGAAGACGATGTGTATGGCGAACTGTATTTCGGCGCCCAGCGTCCCGCGCTCGCCAAGCGCTACGACAGCAAGGGACTGGTGATGCACTGCAGTTCCTTCTCCAAATGCCTGGCGCCCGGCTTCCGCGTCGGCTGGGCCGCGCCGGGGCGCTTCGCGCGCAATGTCGAACGACTGAAGCTGACCACCAGCCTGGCCGCCGCCATGCCCTCGCAGCTGGCGCTGGCCGAATACCTGGGGCAGGGCGGCTACGACCGCCACCTGCGCCAGCTGCGCGGTGCGCTCGCCGGCCAGCAGGAAAAGATGATGCAGGCGATCGCCCGCCACTTCCCGTCCGGCACCCGCTTTACCCAGCCGCAAGGCGGCTACTTCCTGTGGGTCGCCTTGCCCGAAGGTGTCGATGCCCTGGTCCTGCACCGCTGCGCGCTGGCGCACGGCATCAGCGTCGCGCCGGGGCCGATCTTCTCCGCCAAGCGCGCCTTCCATCACTGCCTGCGCCTGAACTACGGCCACCACTGGGACGCCGAGCACGAGGCGGCCATCGCGACCCTGGGCCAGCTCGCGCGCGACCAGCTCCAAAGCTGAGCCCGTGTCCGATATTGGGCTCTGGCCCCAATATCGGACACGGGCTCAACTGTCATCAGGCTTGGGTGGGCGGCTGGGGGCGCGGGCGGCGCACCTTGGGCGGCTTTTGCGGCGGCAGGACGTTGCCGTTGGCGATCCAGCGGCGGAAGACGCGCAGGGCGACCTGGGCGTCGTCGGCGGCGTAGAGGATTTGCTTTTCACTGAGGCGCGGCGCGGCCCAGTTGGTGGTGGAGATCTTCTTCGACTTTTGCAGCTTCTGCCCGAAGAATTTGGCGACGGCGCTTTTGGCGCCCAGGTCGTTGCGCTGGCCGCCGCGCAGGGCTACCGACAGGTCGACCACTTTCAGCGGTTCGATGCCGAGCTTGGCGCGCACCCGCTTCATATCGTCGGACAGGCCGAAGCCGACCTTCATGGTCTGTTCGGATTCGAGAATGGCTTTGAGCGCCGGCAGCAGCGGTCCCACATGCGGTCCGACCTGGAACAGATAGGCCAGCTCGTCGCTGGCCAGCTGGATCAGATGCGGACCGTCGGAATGCTGGCCCTTCTGGAAAGTCGGCTTCGATTCGGTATCGAAGCCGATCACGTCCGATGCCAGCAGCGCCGCCTGTGCCGCTTCCGCGTCGGCCGCGGAACGCACCAGGCGCACCTCGGCCAGCGTGATGCCGGGGTAGGGCGGCAGCTCGGCTTCCTGCTGCGCGGTTTCGCTCATCAGCCTTTGCGCGAGAATTTGGCGGTCAGCTGCTCCAGCTTTTCCTGGCGGCGGCGGTTCGCTTCCTCGGCCGCGGCGGCGTCGCGCTCGGCCTTTTTGCGTTCGGCTTCTTTCTTGAAGCGCTCCTGCAGCACATCCTTGGCGTGTTTGCGGTGCACGTCGGTGACTTCCGCGCCTTCGCTGCCATCCAGATTGAAACGCACTTTGGCTTTTTCCATGACGCGCAGATAGCGCTGCGAGCCGGTGTGGATGCCGAGCGCGGCGCGCATCAGCTTGCGGTCGATTTCCGGCTGCTGGGCCAGGATCTGCTTGTCGATGCCGATCGACAGCGGCAGGCAGTCGCGGAAGGCGGGGAATTGCGTTTGCAGTTGCTTGAGCAGGGCGCGGGCCGAAGTCGGTGCGGCGCCCGCGGCGGCCGGTGCCGGCGCGGCTGCGCTGTTGTCGGTGGCCGGCGGCGTAGGGGTAAGGCTAGTGTTCATGAACTTCAATGGTTAATCAAGAGCCGCCAGCATACCATGCGCGACCTGCGCGCGCAGTGCAAATTAGGCCATGATGTTGTTTTGACTATCATTTTATCGATGCGGCGGCGCGTCAAAAGCTGTATAATGACCGACGCACCAAAAGCAGGGCGGTGCGGATTCAGTTTGGTAAAGAGTGTCTGACCCCGGCGGCGTCGCCAGGGTTATATGGTTTCTGCATGGCCGATATGGGATATATCCATTATCCCGATGTCACGCGATGGGGCATAATCTGCCCTCTCTTCTATTCAGCACTGAATACAACGGAAGCAAAGCCCGTACAGCGGGCTTTTTTCATTCCG
Source organism: Massilia sp. NR 4-1 (assembly GCF_001191005.1). Lineage (NCBI taxonomy): Bacteria > Pseudomonadati > Pseudomonadota > Betaproteobacteria > Burkholderiales > Oxalobacteraceae > Massilia > Massilia sp. NR 4-1. Next base: position 2,549,058 of record NZ_CP012201.1, on the reverse strand, counting down.
ATAGCTCCCCGAACTTAAGCGCCATCGAGACCGAAAACGCGGACTGGGTGGATTATTCACTTTTTCGCCGCGACCTGCCGGGTCTCGCACTGAGAGATATTTAATGACGAAAACGCCGAAAACCCTAACGTTGTCCGCCAAACCCCGCACCGCTTCGGCGCAGCTGGCTGTACCAAAGACGAGTTTATCTTACGTCATCGACAATGCTCAGGAAGCTGCCGGCAAACCCGTCACCGTAGTGAAGAAGACCCGCTCCCGCCTGGCCGCCGTGGCTGCCGATGACGTGGCCGTCGCCGCGCCGGAAGCCGTGGAGGCCGTGGAAGCGGCTGCCGCCGAGAAGACCGTGAAAGTGGCGCGCAAGACCGGCGCGGCCACCGCCGTATCGCTGGCCGCGCCGGGCGGCGCCGCCGCTGCGGCAGCCGCCGCCAAGCCGGCCGTGACGCGCGCCCGCAAAGCCAAGGCGGAAGCCGCGCCCGTTACCGTGACCAGCGGCCCGGCCGCCGTCAGCCAGGTGACCGACGCCGCCACCCTGGCCACCATCGACACCTCCGGTTACCTGCTGCCGCAGGTGAAAGTACCGGGCCGCCGCGGCCGCAAGCCGAGCGAATTCATGCCGGAGAACGATGAAGTCGCCGCGCTGAACGCGGTGGAACGCGCTGAATTGAAAGCCGTGTCGAAGGCGCGTGAGCGCAAGGCCAAGGGTCTGGATGCGCTGGGCATGGACGCCAACGCCTCGGCCGAGGATCTGGAAAAACGCCGCCAGCAGTTCAAGAACCTGATCAATATGGGCAAGGACCGCGGCTTCCTGACCTATGCCGAGATCAATGACCAGCTGCCGGAAAACATCATCGATCCGGAAGCGATCGAAGGCATCATCGCCACCTTCAACGATATGGGCATCGCCGTCTATGAGCGCGCCCCGGACGCGGAGAGCCTGCTGCTGAGCGATAGCGTGGCCACCGCCGCCAGCGACGATGAAGTCGAGGCGGCTGCCGCGACCGCGCTGTCCACCGTCGATTCCGACTTCGGCCGTACCACCGACCCGGTGCGCATGTATATGCGCGAGATGGGCGCCGTGGCCCTGCTGACGCGCGAAGGCGAGATTGAAATCGCCAAGCGCATCGAGGGCGGCCTGCGCGACATGATCCAGGCCATCTCCGCCTGCCCGACCACCATCGCCGAGATCGTGGCCCTGGCGCAGAAGATCGAAAACGACGAGACCAAGGTCGATGAAGTGGTGGACGGTTTCGTCGACCTGAACGAGGTGGGCAGCACGCCGGCCGCCAGCGCGCCGGCCGCCGCCGCCTCCGACGACGAGGACGAGGAAGAAGAGCTGGAGGAAGAGGAAGAAGACGGCGACGCCAATGGCGGCGCGGCCGGCTTCTCGACCGAACAGCTGGCGCAGCTGAAGATCGATGCGCTGGAAAAATTCGCCATCATCTCCAACCAGTACGACAAGATGCGCAAGGCCTCCGGCGGCTACGGCTCGCCGGCCTATATGAAGGCGCAGGACATCATCTCCAACGAGCTGCTGGGCATCCGCTTCACCGCGAAAGTGGTGGAAAAACTGTGCGACACCCTGCGCGGCCAGATGGAGCAGGTGCGCAGCATCGAGCGCGCCGTGCTGGAACTGTGCGTGAACAAATGCGGCATGCCGCGCGCCCACTTCATCAAGGTCTTCCCAGGCAATGAATGCGACCTGGATTGGGTGGACGGCGAAGTCGACGCCGGCTATCCGTACAGCGCGGTGTTGGGCCGTAACGTCCCCGCTATCAAGGAACTGCAGAACAAGATGATCGACCTGCAGGAGCGCGTGGCGCTGCCGCTGGCCGATCTGCGCAAGATCAACAAGCAGATGGCTGCCGGCGAGAAGCGTGCCCGCCACGCCAAGCGCGAAATGACGGTGGCCAACCTGCGTCTGGTGATCTCGATCGCGAAGAAGTACATCAACCGCGGCCTGCAATTCCTCGACCTGATCCAGGAAGGCAATATCGGTCTGCTGAAAGCCGTGGACAAGTTCGAATACCGCCGCGGCTACAAGTTCTCGACCTACGCCACCTGGTGGATCCGCCAGGCCATCACCCGCTCCATCGCGGACATGGCCCGTACCATCCGCGTGCCGGTGCACATGATCGAGACCATCAACAAGATGAACCGCATCTCGCGCCAGATCATGCAGGAAACCGGCAGCGAGCCGGATCTGGCCACCCTGGCGGTGAAGATGGAAATGCCGGAAAACAAAGTGCGCGAAATCATGAAGATCGCCAAGGAACCGATTTCCATGGAAACCCCGATGGGCGAGGACGGCGATTCCCAGCTGGGCGACTTCATCGAGGACAACACCACGCTGGCGCCGCTGGATGCGGCCCTGCACGCCTCGATGCGCAATGTGATCAAGGAAGTGCTGGATTCCCTGACTCCGCGCGAGGCGAAGGTGCTGCGCATGCGCTATGGCGTGGAAATGTCGAACGACCACACGCTGGAAGAAGTGGGCAAGCAGTTCGACGTGACGCGCGAACGTATCCGCCAGATCGAAGCGAAGGCCATGAGCAAGCTGCGCCAGCCATCGCGCTCGGACAAGCTGAAGACCTTCCTGACGCAGAACTAAGCTGCGCAGGCAGGAGGACCTCAGGCCGCAAGGCCTGGATTGGAAGGGGAGGCTGCGGCCTCCCTTTCTTTTTTCCGGCCCGGCAGGCGCGCTGACAGCACGCAGCTTGGCTCCGCGCCGCTGCCATCGAGTTCGCCACCGATGGCGGCAATGCGCTCGCGGATGGCGATCTTGGCCAGGCTGCTGCCGTCGCTGAAGCGGCCGGGCAGGCCGTCATGGCTGATGGTCAGGAACAGTGTGTCATTCAGCATGCGCAGCGAGACGTCGACGTGGCTGGCCTGGGCCGTGGCGACGATGTCGGCCAGCGCCTCCTGGATGATGCGGAACACGGCCCAGGTGCGGCGCTGTTCCAGCTGCTGGGGGGCGATTTCCTCCGGCAGGTGCAGCTGGCACACCAGGCCGCTGTCGCGCCGGATGCGCTTCAGCAGCCAGTCCACGGCCGCCGGCAAGCCCAGTTCCAGGGTGCTTGGGTGCAGTTCGTTGATGATGGCGCGCACCACCGCGATGCTGTGGTCCAGCGTCGCCAGCACGCGCCGGCTCTCGGCGTGCAGCAGCGGGTGGCTGGGCCGGGTGCGCGCATGCAGCATGGAGACATCGATCTTCAGCGCCATCAGGGTCTGGCCCAGTTCATCATGGGCTTCGCGGGCGATGCGCTGGTGTTCGTTTTCGCGCGCCATTTCCACGTAGTCGCTCAGTTCGCGCAACTGGCGCAGCGAGGCTTGCAGCGCGGCCTTGGCCTGTTCCCGCTCGCTGATGTCGATGAACATGCCGATCAACATTTCTGGTTCGCCGTCCGCATTGAACATGGGCTTTTTGAAGGTCTGCACCTGGCGGCTGGCGTCCAGGCCGGCGTCCCACAGCAGCTCCTCGCGCACCACCAGGCCGCGCGCGGCGAAGGAGGCGCGGTCGTTGGCGAGAAAAGCTTCCATTTGCTCCGGCGGCCAGAATTCCTCGCCGATCTTGCCCTGCAGCGCGTCGAAGGGCACGCCAAACATCTGTTCGCAAGCCTGGTTCATCATCACGAAGCGCGATTGGGCATCCTTGATGAAGGTCGGCACCGGCATGGTGACCACCAGTTCGTTCAGCCAGCGCAGGCGCTGCGCCTGCGCGTCATCTTGTTCCTCGCGCCGCCGCAGCTCCGCGCGCAGACGCCGGTTGGCGGCGTGCTGGGCGAGCAGGGCGACGGCCAAGACACAGGAAATCAGGCTGATGAGAAGGGTGGGCATAAAACCATTTTAAATTCTCGTTGCCTGATTGTCTTTCTTTTTCAGTAATTTTCGATTCCGCACTGCGGCATAAAAACCGCAGACGGTGGTTGGAGGGAAAATGCGCTATGGCTTATTATTTCGGCATTCAAAACAGGAGATGAGGATAGTGATATGAAAGTATGCATCGTGGGGGCGGGCGCCATCGGCGGCTTTCTCGGCACGCGGCTGGCGGCGGCCGGCGTGTGCCAGACCAGTGCATTGGCGCGCGGCGCCACGCTGGAGGCGCTGCGCCGCCACGGCTGGCGCCTGCAGACGGCCGAAGGTCTGGTGACGGCGCCTGCCGATGCGGCGGCCGACGCGGCGCAGCTGGGCGTGCAGGACCTGGTCATCATCGCCGTCAAGGCGCCCGCGCTGGCCGGGGTGGCGGCGTCGATTGCACCGCTGCTGGGGCCTGAAACCATGGTGCTGCCGGCCATGAATGGCGTGCCGTGGTGGTTCGTGGAAGGCAATCCGGTGCTGGGGCGCGAGCCGCTGCACAGCGTCGATCCGGGCGGCCGCATCGGCGCGGCGATTCCCTACGAGTCGGTGCTGGGCTGCGTGATCCACGCCAGCACCTTCACCACCGAACCGGGCCTGGTGCAGCACAAGATGGGGCGCGGCCTGATCGTCGGCGAGG